>NZ_JAUXVR010000044.1 GCF_030680395.1 Methylobacter sp.
GGCGGAGTGGACGGGGCTCGAACCCGCGACCACCGGCGTGACAGGCCGGTATTCTAACCAACTGAACTACCACTCCAAAGTCTGGTGGGTGCTGAGGGGTTCGAACCCCCGACCCTCGCCTTGTAAGGGCGATGCTCTCCCGGCTGAGCTAAGCACCCGACTAAAGAAATCCTAGTTTACAGCATCTTTTAAAGATTTACCAGCTTTAAATGAAGGAATTTTTGCAGCCTTAATAGTAATCTCAGCTCCAGTTTGTGGATTACGCCCTTTACGCTCAGCTCTTTCTTTTACGGCATATGTTCCAAATCCAACTAAAGCAACTGAGTCACCACCGCTCAATGCTTTTGTAACTGCGCTAATAAAGCCGTCCAATGCACGACCCGCATCCACTTTAGTTAATTCAGCAGACTCTGCTATAGCGTCAATAAGTTCCGATTTATTCATTATTCCCCCTTAGGAAGTCATTTTTAAAGTTATATTCTAGAAGACCAGCGTGATAATTCTTACGTCCCATCGTCAACGACACAAGAAACACCTGTATTTATAACAATTGCACTTACGCAGTGTCAAGCACTAACCACCCTGCAAGCCATGATTTTTGTGGTTTTGCCAACTTTCTCGACAAAACCACACATTAATTAATGCGCAGTTAAACCCTGTTTTATTACTTTAACCGCTTCCGTTTCATTTTTTCCTTGCTCTTCAGCTTCCATTTTTTCAAAAGGAATGGGCATATATTGCAAAGCGACTTCCAACACTTCATCTATCCAATGAACAGGCTTTATCTCCAGATTTTGCTTGATATTTTCCGGTATCTCAGCCAGATCTTTTTCATTCTCGGCAGGAATTAAAACCGTTGTTATGCCACCGCGATGAGCCGCCAGAAGCTTTTCTTTTAAGCCTCCGATAGGCAACACCTCACCTCGCAAAGTAATCTCACCCGTCATGGCGACAGAAGCTCGAACAGGTATTTTGGTCAAGGCCGAGATAATAGCAGTACACATCCCTACGCCAGCACTTGGGCCATCTTTTGGCGTTGCTCCTTCAGGAACATGGATATGGATATCATTCTTCTGGAACAGCTCATTATCAATGCCCAAGAATTCCGACCGACTTCTGACTACCGTCATCGCAGCTTCAATTGACTCCTTCATAACATCGCCGAGCTTACCTGTTGACGAATGCTTGCCTTTTCCGGGGATTACCGCCGTTTCAATAGTTAATAATTCGCCTCCCACTTCGGTCCAAGCCAAACCGGTAACCTGTCCAATCTGATCTTTCTCTTCTGCAAGACCATAATGAAAACGTTTAACTCCCAGATACTTATCCAAATTTTCAGGATTAACCACGACTTTGGTTTTCTCCGGTTTCAATAGCAAATCTTTAACCACTTTACGGCAAATTTTCGAGATTTCCCGCTCAAGACTTCGAACCCCCGCCTCTCGAGAGTAATAACGAATCATATCTCTGACAGCTTCTTCAGTGATCTGAATTTCCCGCTCTTTAAGACCGTTATTTTTAACCTGTTTTGGAATCAAATACCGGATTGCGATATTGATTTTTTCATCTTCTGTATAGCCGGCGATGCGTATGACTTCCATTCTATCCAGCAACGCCGGAGGAATATTCATGGTATTGGCCGTCGCAACAAACATCACATCAGACAAATCAAAATCCACCTCCAAATAATGATCCGAAAAAGTATGGTTCTGCTCGGGATCCAGCACCTCTAATAAAGCCGACGCAGGATCTCCTCGAAAATCAGCAGCCATCTTATCGATTTCATCAAGCAAAAACATCGGATTGCGCGTTTTAATTTTGGACAAATTTTGTAAAATCTTACCCGGCATAGAGCCTATATAAGTTCGACGATGTCCGCGAATTTCGGCCTCATCCCGCACACCACCCAAGGCCATACGCACATATTTGCGATTGGTTGCCCTGGCAATGGACTCTCCCAGCGAGGTTTTACCTACGCCCGGAGGACCTACCAGGCATAAAATCGGCCCTTTGAGTTGCTTAACCCGCTGCTGAACAGCAAGATATTCAAGGATACGCTCTTTAACCTTATCCAGACCATAATGCTCAGCCTCCAGAACCTGTTCAGCAAGCTTTAAATCATGTCGCACTTTGGTTTTTTTCTTCCAAGGCACATTGACCATCCAGTCAATATAATTGCGCACCACCGTCGCCTCTGCTGACATAGGCGACATCTGTTTAAGCTTATTAAGCTCTGCATCCGCTTTTGTTCTGGCTTCTTTTGACATTCCGGCGTTTTCAATTTTCTTCGCCAACTCTTCAATTTCATTGGGTACATCATCCATATCTCCCAGTTCTTTTTGAATCGCCTTCATCTGTTCATTCAGGTAGTATTCCCTTTGATTCTTCTCCATTTGCTGCTTAACGCGCACACGAATTCTTTTTTCCATTTCCAGAAGGTCAACCTCTCCCTCCATTATCGTCATTAAATTTTCAAGACGCTTTTCAATATCTGCGGTTTCAAGAATACCCTGTTTTTCATTGACCTTTAAAGTCATATGAGCCGCCATAGTATCGGCAAGTCGGCTTGGGTCATCAATACCTGACAACGAATTCAAGACTTCCGGAGGGATCTTGTTATTCAATTTAACATATTGATCGAACGAATTAATTACCGTCCGCTGCAATACATCCTGCTCTTGCTCGGTTAGCTTTGAAATATTGTGAACTTCCGTTACCGCAGCAGAAAAATAACCTTCTGTTTCTTTATAATGCAACACTTTGCTACGCTGAATCCCTTCAACCAACACCTTAACTGTTCCATCAGGCAATTTCAGCAACTGCAGGATATTAGCCAGAGTACCTACCTCATAAAGATCAACAATATCCGGCTCATCAACTTCCGCTTCTTTTTGCGCAACCAACAAAATCTGCTTGTTGTCTTTCATCGCTGCATCTAAAGCGTCAATCGACCTTTCCCGACCGACAAACAAGGGAATTACCATGTGCGGATAAACTACTACATCTCTGAGCGGCAACACCGGAATCAGTACATTTATTTGTTGTAACTCTGTCATTTTGTGCGTTTCCATAAATGGAACCTTCTAACTATTTCTTGTAAAAGAAGATTATTGGGACGTTAATTAAAATAGCAAGGATGACGACTCAAAATAGTATCCCCAACACAAAAAAAAGGGAGCTTTAAAAAATAAAAGCTCCCTTTTTTATCATCCAGCAATAGGTTTTAAAACTTAAGATTCAGCAGAAGCCTTTTTCTTTTCGGTTTCATAAACCAAAATAGGCTCTGACTCACCTAAAATAACACCACCATCAATAACAACTTTGCAAATATTATCCGCAGACGGCAATTCATACATCGTATTCAGCAGGACATTTTCAACAATTGTTCTTAGCCCTCTCGCACCTGTTTTTCTTTCCATCGCTTTACGGGCAATTGCAGTTAATGAATCATCCCTAAATTCCAGCTCAGCACCCTCCATCTCGAACAAATGCTTATATTGTTTAATCAACGCATTTTTAGGTTCGGTCAATATCTGCACCAATGCTTTCTCATCCAGCTCTTCCAATGTGGCAATAACCGGAAGACGACCAACAAACTCAGGAATCAATCCGTATTTAATCAGGTCTTCAGCCTCTACTTCGGCAAAGAGTTGCCCAATATTTTTGGATTCGTCTTTGGTTTTTATTTCGGCAGAGAAACCGATCCCGCCTTTCTCCGAACGATCCTTAATAACCCGATCCAAACCGGCAAAAGCACCTCCGACTATGAACAAGATATTAGCCGTATTAACTTGCAAAAACTCCTGCTGAGGATGTTTGCGTCCACCTTGAGGAGGAACTGACGCAATAGTCCCTTCAATCAGCTTCAATAAAGCCTGCTGAACACCTTCACCCGAAACATCACGGGTAATTGACGGGTTATCGGATTTTCTGGAGATCTTGTCAATTTCGTCGATATAAACGATACCGGTTTCAGCCTTCTCTACATCATAATCACATTTTTGTAGAATTTTCTGAATGATATTTTCTACATCCTCCCCCACATAACCAGCTTCTGTCAGCGTAGTTGCATCAGCGATGGTAAAAGGCACATCCAGCAAGCGAGCCAAGGTCTCAGCCAGCAAGGTTTTCCCTGATCCGGTAGGTCCGATCAACAAAATATTACTTTTGGCTAATTCAACCGTATCTTTTTTAGATTTACTTCGCAGGCGTTTATAGTGATTATAAACAGCCACCGCCAAAATCTTTTTTGCATTTTCCTGCCCGATAACATAGCTATCAAGTTCCTCTTTTATCTCTTTCGGCTTGGGCAACTCACCGCCACCAAAAGAAGAAGAATCATCCTGTAATTCGTCTTTTATAATATCATTACAAAGATCTACGCATTCATCACAGACATAAACTGACGGCCCTGCAATAAGCTTTCTGACCTCATGCTGACTTTTACCGCAAAAAGAACAATAAAGCAGTTTATCGTCATCTTTGCTGTTTTTGTCATTACTCATAAATTGGACTCCCGCAAACATCCAGAGATGATGTTTTCACTTTCGATTGAGCAAAGAATATATCGAAATACAAAAAAATACCAACCGTTATTTATCAGCAACAGTTGTTCGACTCAACAGCACCTGATCAATAAGACCATAGCTAACAGCATCATTTGCACTTAAGAAGTTATCTCTGTCAGTGTCTTGCTGAACCTTTTCTATCGGCTGACCTGTATGATCGGAAAGAATTTTATTCAGTTTTTCTCTGATTAACAGAATTTCTCTGGCATGAATATCAATATCAGAAGCCTGCCCCTGATAACCGCCCAATGGCTGATGAATCATCATTCTTGAGTGAGGCAAACAATAGCGCTTACCTTTTGCTCCGCCAGTCAGCAGCAATGCCCCCATACTGGCAGCCTGGCCAATACACATGGTACTGACATCAGGCTTAATAAACTGCATGGTGTCATAAATTGACATACCTGCCGTTACTGAACCGCCGGGCGAATTGATATACAAATGAATATCTTTATCAGGATTTTCCGACTCCAGAAAAAGCAACTGGGCAACAATCAAATTAGCCGAGTAATCTTCGACCTGCCCTACCAGAAAAATCACCCGTTCCTTTAATAATCTTGAATAAATATCGAAAGAGCGCTCACCCCGAGCAGTTTGCTCAATCACGATAGGGACCAAACCACCTGCCGCTTCCGGCGCCATCATTTGATTTCTTGCGTACTGGTTATACATCTAAACTCCTTACCCTTGTTTGCTCATCGCATCAGTAAAATTTATAGCTTCATCAGACACTTTTGCTCGCGTAACCAGCCAGTCGATAGTTTGGTTTTCCAGAACCATCTGCCGAACATCGTTCAATCGGCTATCGTCGGAATAATACCACTCAACAACGTCTCCAGGGCGTTCGTAGCTTTTCGCCATGTCTTCAATAGTAGAGCGTACTTTATTATCATCCACTTTAATATCGTTTTTATGAATAATTTCACTTAAGATCAAGCCCAACGCCACACGACGCTTTGCCTGCTCTTCAAATGCATCTCTGGGCAGCTTCAAATCTTCCAGCTTCATTTTCTGTCTTTTGGCAGTTTCGATGTACGGTTTCATCATACTTTCGACTTCCTGATCGACCAATGTATTTGGAACGGCAATCTGAACTTTTTCATATAAAGCATTCATCACTGCGTTTTTCAGCTTGCCACGCAATGCCTGTTCAAGCTCGCTTTCCAGATTACTTTTGATATCATCACGGAACGCATCCACCGAACCGTCAATACCGTACGCCTTGATAAAAGCATCATCGATTTCCGGCAGCACAGGTTCTTCAACACTGACGACGTCAACCTCAAACTCAGCCATTTTACCCGCTAGCTTTTCATTGCCATATTCATCTGGAAAAGGCACTTCAAAGGTTTTACTAGCACCCGCATTGAGACCAATCAGGTTTTCTTCAAAGCCCGGAATCATTTGTTTCGCGCCAATTTCAACCTGATAGCTTTCTACTTTTCCGTCCGTAAAGTTTTCGCCTTCGGAAACGCCTGAAAAACTAATCGTCACCCGATCATGTTCCTGAGATGCGCGCTCAACAATAGTCCAACTTTTCTTTTGCGCCCTTAGCTTTTCAATCATGCCGTCAACATCAACATCCTGAACGGTAGCAACGGGACGCGACACTTCAATTTGCTCAACGCCTTCCAGTGATATTTCAGGATAGACCTCAAACTCAGCGGTATATTTGAAACCTTCGGCTTCATCTGATGAATGAATATGCGGATAGCCGGCGGGTCTTAAATCCTGTTCCTTCAATGCTTCAAAATAAGTAGTTTCAACCAAATCCCCCGCGATTTCACCGCGAACCCGATCTCCATACATTTTCTTAATGACATGCTGGGGTACTTTACCCGGACGAAAGCCATCAACTTTAACTTCGCGCGCTAACGACTTTAAACGTGCCGCCATTTTTTCCTGAACAACCTCTTCAGGCACGCAAACAGTCATTTTTCTGCTTAATTCTGATGTCTTTTCGACAGAAACTTGCATTTCTTTACCTCAAATAAATTTAAATAAGAATTTTTATAGAATACCGGTAAACGGCTCAAAAGAACTGAAGAGTTAACGATGAATCGCTAACTCTTAATTATGAATTGGGTGGTGCGAATGGAGAGACTCGAACTCTCACAGGATAACCTACTGGAACCTAAATCCAGCGCGTCTACCAATTCCGCCACATTCGCACTTTAAATGAACTTGTAATTATATCCATAATTATACAAGCATAACAAGTTATAAATTCAAAAAGACCACTTGCATATAATCGTTCATCGTTTAAAAAAATGCTTTGTTATTCGCACTTCTGTTTTAAAATCACAATCCAATCTTTGCATATTCCCCATATCGATGTAGTATTAGCTTGACGCCAATTCAATGAATAAGGGGTACTAAATGAATATCACACCAGCTAGCAGCGCAGTCAATCTAATCAATACTGCTCAACATAAATCAGCGGATGCAGCTCAAGTGATAGCTAGGCTGCCCGTACAAAATGATGAAGTCGGCAGCTTAGAGTTCAGATCCAGTGACATCATCAAACCGGTGCTCAGCCTAAAAGAAGCTGAACTTGAAACTTCTGCCGCTGTTAAATTACTTGAAGCCGACAAAGAAACCATTGGATCGCTATTGGATATAAAAGGCTAACACATCGCTCACCAACACACCAAAACCTCAAAGCCCAAAAGCCTGATTTCATCAGCAAATACATTCAGTGTCTCTAACGGTAATCTCTCCAGTCGACCCGACTCCGGCTGAAGAGACGGCCTCGCAATCGTGTACAACATCACCCCTCTCAACATACAACCCTTTGCTTTAATACTCCTCAGTAAATCAAGAAATGCGTCTTTTTCTTTCAGGGACAAGCCTTGTTTATCGTAATCCAATAAACATGTTTGTAGTTTTGTCGGACACAGCTTTGCACAAAATAGCAGATTGTTCACGCTCGCCTGGCAACTTTGCCCTGCATTATTCATTAAAGCCCTACCCTCTTCCGTAGCGCTATCCAACTTAAACCATACTTCTCCGCCATATTCCTTTAATTTTTTCAGGCCATCCTGGACGCTAGGTCGATGCACCAAACTACCGTTGGTGATTAACACAAAATTACTCTGAGGCAAAACCCCTGCTTCCGTCGCTACCTGACCAATCAAGGCCACAGCCCTATCAAAGTCTTTTAAGCTGGTCGGCTCGCCATTGCCTGAAATAGCAATATCCTTAATGATCCGTTTGTCGTCATCAACCTGAAAACGTTCATAGAAATCTCCATTCAACACGTCATCAAGAAAAAGCCTCAACTCATCTTCCAATAACTGAAAATCCAAGTCAGGCGCCGCACCGATTTTTAAATCAGGCACCTGACAATAAATGCAACGCCAGTTACAGGCATTATTAGTATTAAAATTAATACCGATAGACAAGCCGCCCGCTCGCCTGGAAAGCACCGGGTATACGTACTTTAACCCGGCAACATCCCGACTATGATTAGTTGTTGTTAATCTTGTTACCATGACTCTATTTGAATGCTACCTTGAATAAACAGATTGATAGATGCATTAACGAACCCATAAAAAAGCCCCAGCTTTTATACTGAGGCTTTCGTTTATCCCTAACCTAAATACTATGTGATCAACCTACTTTAACCAAAACCTCGCCACGGCCCATTTCCGACATATCACCGGCATAACGCTGCACCCGGTTAAACGCCGCAGAACCGTCTGCAAATTTGGAATCAAGTTTTTTAAATGATGCGAACAATATTGGCAAAAACGCCAAAGTATGCGCACCGCAATCATTAAATCTTGCCGATGCCTGCGGTTGATTCCATAACAATAACGTACCTCGACGCATAGCAAACCCTAAATACCTGCCGGTCTGCCCCATGACCGCAATGGTACCCGCCGTCATTCTGGAGCCGCAATAATCACCGGCATTACCCTCGATCAGGATATTGCCGCGACGCATGTGATCACCGGCGCGCTCACCCACATTACCTTTAACCAGAATGGTTCCGCCTTTCATACCCATTTTGTTGCCGGGTAAGGCCGCACCCAGAAAATCTCCGGCATTACCGTTAATGATCAGCTTACCTTTCTTCATTTCGCAGGCCGCATACAGACCGACATCACCCGACACTTCAATCTCTCCTGATTGCATGCCCAAACCAAGATAAGCCCCCGCATCGCCTTCGACTGTTATGCGCCCGCCATCCAGTTCCTTACCGATAAAATCGAGCTTGCCAAAGCTGTTTTTTATCACGATATTTTGCGCATCAGCACCTGTAATACCGAATAATTCATCTACCCTGACTTTACGCTTGCCATTTTGCAAGGTAATCGCGCCAATTTCAGTGAGCTCCAAATCAGCCAGCTTCTGACAAACCAACGGCGACATATCCACGCGTTGATCAGGTCTTTGTTTCAACGTAAAGGTTAAAGCGCTCATGCCATAATCTCCTGTAAGTGAAAGTGGAACGGCCCCAGCTTACCACCGTAATTACCCGCACTAATACGTTTGATGCCATTCGCAGCGCCTAAATCACAGACCGCCTGAATACCAACACGCATGGCTTTATCAATGTCTTCTTTGGTTAAACCGTCGATTACGATTTCCATGACCGATTCAATCTCCAGCGAAAGATCGGTTTTGGTCATGCCTTTTAACGTCGGGCAGAAAGCGTCATTGGTTGATGCGCCCAAAGCCGCATATTTTGAACCCACCTTGGAACCGGAACGCACCACACCGCCGGGAAAAGGCATGATCACATTGGGAATTTTACGCATTTCTTCAATCGCCGCTTCACAGGCCGCTAACGCTTGCGGTTGGGATTCGGCCAACACTAAAAAGTTGCCGCCACCGACTGCATCGACTTGCCCGGTAGTCGCTTCTGTTAAAAACTCGCCATCCATCACTGGAATGCGCCAATAACGCTTGCCGTCGATAAGCTTGGACACCTGAAAACCGTCGCCGAAATAACGCAGGTTTTTACCCAAGGCTATGCGTGTACCGCCATCAATTCCTGCAAACAAGGCAGAAGTCGGCGATGTTAATACGCACTGCCCTGCCCTGGTTTCCAGCTGCTTGGCCAAACTTTTGCCGCCCATCGCAAAAATCATGATAGACACGCCGGGGCGACCGTCCGGGGTTTCGGAAGGATCAAGAACCCGCTCAATCCCAGCCTCACAACCACAGGCAATCACCGACGTGGCAAAGCCGGTCATGGCTTGGGCTGAAATCATCGCCCATTTTTCATTTTGTGCGGTGATGATGGCGCGAGTAGCTTTCATCGGGAAAGCTTCGGCAAAGGTTGCGTCTATTGCTACACCGTTAATAATCATATTCCAGCGCTCAGTTTAATTAATAATGCGGCGATCAAGGCCGTTTGTAAAAATCCAGCTCCCACAATCCAGCGAACCAGTTCAGCTTTAGTTTCAGCAATCTTTAACTCCAGCATTAATTCAGACTCTCTAACATCCTGTTTAGTCGCAGATTCGGACAAGTGCAATTCAGATTGAAACTGCTCAAGCGCCAAACTTAGCGCTTCCACTTGAGCCCTCGCCTGTTCCTCGGTTATACCTGACTCTTTCAGCTTACGAATGTACGCGTAAGTATCAAAGGCTAATGTAGTCATTATTTATTACCAATAAAGCTGCAAATGATCATGCCACATCTCCTTTAAGCGGATGCACCGTCAAACTGCCGCGTCCATCCTCGGTAATTTCATCATCACTGATTTTAAAATTACCGAGTTTCATGGTCATGAACCGGTCAAAATATTTTTGCAAATCTTTTTCCAGCGATGCGTCAAAGTCAGGTTTAACAACATGAGTCGTACCCCATTTGGTATGAATGACCTTACCGTCAACCACCACCAGTTCACCGTCCTTAAACACATAATCCGGTTTTTCAAACATAAGCTGCCGGTCGACATTGTCGGTATAAACGGTAATATCCGCCCAGTTACCGGCGCTCAAGCCGCCGCGATCCTGCAAGCCAATCAATCTGGCCGCACCGGCGCGAGTCATAATCGCAATTTCCTGCAAACTGTATTCACGCTCAATCGATGCCAGCGTCGTCATTTTTTGCGCTTCGGGATGTATCGTGGACAACACATCGTTACGGAAGCTTCTATCCATCAGCAAGCGTATCAAATGCGGATAGCTGGTAAACGGCGCACCGTTAGGATGATCCGTAGTCAGGAAAATACGCCAAGGATCATCGACCAGCAAGAACGTTTCCAGACCAATCGCCCATTGCAGCGCGTTGACAAAGTTCTTGTCCTTGTATTTGAACGGCACAACGCCACAACCGGCATCGCATTCAATATCCATCGTCACCCATTTATTCGGGCTGGCATGTTTATGGTTGGCATGCTGACGCATATTGTCGCCGGACGCTGTTACGGTTTGCCCAAACAGAATCTGACCAACGTCGATAGTGATGTTTTTGTTTCTGTTGACGGCTTCGGCAATCTGCGCCGCACCCGAGGAAAACTTGAAATCCCCTTCCGTACCGTAGCTATGAAACTGAATATGGGTCAAATGCATCGGCAAGCCGCCTATGCCCTGAATGGTATCCAGCGTGGTATTCATGTTGCCGGGCACACCCAGGTTACAGCCATGTACATGCAAGGGATGCGTAACGCCCAGTTCTTTAACCGCTGTCGCCAATACGCGCAGAATATCGCGCGGGGTCACACCATAATGACTGTTTTGCTCATCCAGCTCCAATTTGCGCTGGTTAAATTTGAACGCACTGATACCGCCGGGGTTAACGACTTTAACGCCAATGGCTTTAGCGGCTTGCATGGTAAAAGCGACATAATCATTAATCGCTTTTTGATCTTTTTTGGCGGTCAACATGCGCAGCAAATAATCATCACTGCCCAGCAACACATAACCGCCTTTATCCAGAATCGGAATATCGGCCATTTCCATATGCGCCTGGCGTGCGTTAATCGGCAATACCGCAGGTTCAAAACCGGCGGTATAACCCATTTCCGCGTAACGATAACCGGTCACAAAAGTACTGGGCATCGCATGGCCGCAACCGGAACGGGTAATATCGGTGCGCGCAACGGGATCGGCACGATGATCTTCCGGCAACAAAGTTCTGGCGATATTGCCTTTACCGCCACCAATATGCGTATGCATATCAATCGCGCCCGACATCACCACCTTGCCTTTTAAGTCGTATTCTTTATCAACTTGAACGTCACCGGCGGGCTTGTTGACGATGCGTCCGTCCTGAATGTAAATATCCTGTTTCGCGCCATCAACCCCACTTGCAGGATCGTAGACAGCTCCACCTGTTAATTTAATCAACATATATATTCCTACAAAGCTTGATCAATGGCATTGAGTACGTCAGACGTACTGGGCAAGCCGGATTCACGTAATTTTTTCAGTCGTATCGCAACCACGTTATCCATACGATAAGCATGACCGACGTGATCAATACCCGGCGTACCGACAGGAATAAAAACATCCGGTTCTTTTGCAAATGTCATCCCGGATCGGCCCACCACAATAGTAGGCAAAGCGGTTACCGGCGGCACAGCTTTAGCATTAAATGCCTGCACCCAAACCAAAGCGTCAGCCTCGCCATTGCCCAGCAAAAAATTGGCATCATTCAAAAAGGGATCATATTCAGGATAACCGCTGGAAAAACGGGTGCGCGCCGGATAACCGGTGGTCCATCCGCAAACCTGATTAGCCGTCTGATCACCTTCTTTGCCGCCTAACGGCAAGCCGGAGCTACGGGTATTCCGATCATTAATGTCCTTAACCATTTCAGAAATGGTCTGTACCGTCAATTCAGCCTGACTGTATGACAACGCGCCAGCCGCCCAGGTTACTACGCTATAGCTCGCCGCTTTTAATTTATCGGCAATGCACTGTAAATCAGCAACCGCAATACCGCCGACTGAATCGACCCGAATCGGATTGCCTTTAACCAGCGCTCTTAACACCGCAACAACATCCGGTAAATCTTCGTTTACGCATTCAAAAACCGACGCTGTCTGGCCGCCAGGCGAGGTAGAGGCGTTACCTGAAGGCGCTTTCCCTAAATAGATAACTTCACGCTTGCCGGTATCGTCCATAAACATGGATTCTTTATTCCACAGATAACGCTCAAAAAAGCGCGGCGAAAAACCTTCCAGATCAATGCCGATCACCAGTAACAAATCACATCGGTTTTTTACTTCCGCCAGCGTCGTATTCATCCAGCCGGAATCCTGCAAGGCCAGAAAGTTATTCCGTGCGCCGGTAAAATTCATATTATCGACCACCGCGCCGCTACGATCAGCCAAGGCCAGCAACGCTCGCATGCCGTTGACATCCGTTGCGCAACCGCCGATAACCGGTTGATTAGTGTTCTTTAACAGCGCCGCCGCCCTTGCCACGGCTACATCCAGACTGACATCCTTGCCATCAACTCTTGGACAAGTATCGGTAATCGCCTGTTCAAAAGCGGGCGAATTAACCGCACAGCCATTTTCAACCACCTTAAGTGATATGCCGTCAACCTGAATGGTCAGGTCATCCGTGCCGATACCACAAAAAGGGCTAGGTACTTCAGTTATCTCAGCCATGGAGCTGTCCTTTTGTTAGTCGCTAAATGGGCGTTATTGTGACAGATGACCTCTATTCGTACAACTTTAGGTATCCAGTCCAATCAGCCGGTTATATCCTTTAAAAACAGTTTCGTTTGCTTATTTATGTGCCATAGCACTTTCCTGTTATTACTGATACCGACTCAGCCGATGCGACCAAATGTAATCAGCCGATTGATAATAAGCCATGTTTTCCGTGACCAGTGGGGCGGCCTCATTCATATCCAACTGCGTATGCGCACCTAAAGGATCGTCGACCACATCGACTTTTTGTTGGGGCGACAAGTACACCAACTTATTGTCTTTAAACAGGCCCAGTTTCTGGTAATTACTAACCAATGCCCTGCCTTCCTCCTTATGCATCTGCATAATATCGCGCCCATAAAACTGACTTTCATAGTTAAGGTTTAAAAAACCAAGCACGGTTGGGGCGACATCAATCTGGCTGGACACGATGTCATTTCTTATTACCGGCACATGTTTAGGGGAATAGATAAACAACGGAATATGGTACTTATCGACAGGCAGCTCGGTTTTACGTGCGCTACCGGCGCAGTGGTCTGCAACCATCACGAATACAGTGTTATCAAACCAGGGTTTGGCTTTGGCCTGCTCAATAAATTGATGTATCGCGAAATCGGTATATTTAACCGCGCCTTGCCGACCGCTGCCTGAAGGCAGGTCGATTTTTCCTTCAGGATAGGTGTAAGGCCGATGATTGCTGGTGGTCATGATCTGAAAGAAGAACGGCTTGTTGTCTTGAAAATCCTTGTCGGCTTCTTTTAGGGTACGGTTAAAAATGATGTCATCCGAAACGCCCCAAGCGTTGGTAAAGGTTACTTCCTCCGGGATGAAATCGGTTTGGTCAACGATGCGATAACCGTTGCCGGAATAAAATGCGTTCATATTGTCAAAGTAGCCCCGGCCACCGTATAAAAACGCGGTATCGTAGCCCTTTTGCTGTAAAACCCGGCCAAAGCTGAATAAGTTACCGTTGTCAGGTCGTTTGACAATGGCTTGGCCGGGTGTGGGCGGGATGGATAAGGTTAAGGATTCAAGTCCCCTGATAGTCCGGGTACCGGTCGCGTAGAAATTGGTAAACAATAACCCCTCTTTAAACCATGCATCCATATACGGCGTAATATTCTCTTTATTACCGAAAGTTGCTAAAAAATCGGCACTTAAGCTTTCGACGGTAATCAAAATAACATTCAGGCGTTTTTCTTCGCCTGCCGGTTTGATCATGCGTTTGATGTTATATAAATCCCCAGATGCATCCTCGGCACTCAGTTGTTTTTTGATAACCCCGGATAACTGTTGGTCATCGCCCATCCTGTAAAAATGCCGGTAATCTATCTCATTGTTTCTAAAAGCCGAAAAGAACTGATAAGGGCCGTTGGCGGCCAGTTCATTAAGATAGGTATTATTAGAAAATTGATACCATGTAGAACCGACGGCGGCGTAGCTTATAATCGGCAGCACCAGCAAGGCTCCGGTAATTTTTAGTCGCGACAAAAACGATTCATTAGCATTAAACGTATGCGATAACGCTTTTCTTACCAGTAAAAAACAAATTACGGTAATAACTAAAATACCCGATAACAACCAGCCTAAAGGATAGGATTCAATAATATTGCTAACGACTTCATGGGTATAAATCAGGTAATCAACCGCAATAAAATTAAACCGGACTCCGAATTCATCCCAAAAAGTCCATTCCGATAACTCGATAAAAAACAGGCCGTATAGACAGATAATAAATACGCTAATGCCGATTATTTTATGAATTTTACTTTGGTAAATCCGGTTGGGTAGAACCAGCAAATACAGGACAAAAGGGATTAGCAAATAACTGAAAAAAGCCAGATCGTGAACTAGCCCGATAAGAAAAGCCAGCGCTATCTGGTAAATGGGCGAGTCAATGTCGGCCAGTTGCTTGATCAGCAAGGCTGCCCTGAGCAATGCAAAAGTACCTAAATTAATCAATAAAAACAGCAATACAATAGTGAACCTTGATTTTGAAAACAATGCGTTTACGCTCATTTGAGATGCTTCCTGAAAAATAAAATATAAAGGGCGACCGAGGTCGCCCTTTAGTGTCATTCAATTTAATAAATTAAATATTATTCCGATTATTTTATATTTTACCACCAACGCCGCTTAATTGTTCGGGACTAAAATCATCCACGCTAATCGCTGCAAACCGGGCTTTTTCAGCGGTCACTATCAACTCGGCTTCTTTTTTAGTGATAACGGCCTTGCTTATCGCCGCATCCAGCACATCGAGAATCGCGCTTTTCGGCAACTGTTTTTGCTTTTGCGCGGCATGGATTTTGGCTTCCACGGGCATCGCGTCAAGCACTGCCTGGAAGGCGACTTCGATTCTGCCGGTGACGTCATCGGGCTTATGGTTAATGTAAACACCGTGGGTTAAGCGGTCGCGGGTCGGGGAATTTTTCAGCAGCAAAGCCGCAGTCTGGTGAATCAAATGATCGGCGGGCGGCGAGTAGGACTTGCCGCTGGGGAAAAGGAAAAACCTGAGCAGAGAAGCCGGGGTGCGCCTAGGCAAGACCTGGAAAATAGCCCTTAATACGGTAGCCGGGTTACGCGCAGGTAATGCATGAAAAATATCCAGCAGAGATTGATGGGCGCGATGCAGGGTTTGCTGACAGGCCCAATGCAGCAGCGGTAAGTCGTCTTTGGGACTACCCTGATCCTGATAATGTTTCAGCACACAGGAGCACAGATAAAGATTACTCAGGGCATCGGCAAAGCGCCCCGAGATTCGTTCCTTGCGCTTAAGCGATCCGCCCAGCGTCAGCAACACAAAATCTGTGATCAGTGCAAAGCCAACGCTGAGCCTGGCAATCTGCCGGAAATAACGCCGGGTATTTTGATCGCCCGGCACATCGATAAAACGGGCGCCGGTTAATCCCAGCCAAAAGCCTGCCGCCAGATTGTGCAGCACTGAACCGATATGTTCAAACAGGACTTCATCAAACTGCTGCAAGGCCAATTCAGGATTTTCCTGAGCCAAAGCTTCCATTTCCCGTTGGATGTAAGGATGGCAACGTATCGCGCCCTGACCGAAAATCATCATCGTGCGGGTCAGGATATTGGCGCCCTCGACGGTAATGCTGACAGGAATCACTTGGTAGATCCGGCCAAGATAGTTTTTAGGCCCCAGGCAAATCCCGGAACCGCCTTGTATGTCCATCGCGTCGTTAATGACCCGGCGCATTCTTTCGGTCAGCTCGTACTTGATAATCGCGGAAATGACCGACGGTTTTTGCCCGTCATCTAACGCTGCGGCAGTCACTGTGCGCGCGGCATCGATAACATAGGTTTCACCGGCGATGCGCGACAGCGGCTCTTCAATGCCTTCAAACTCGCCGATCGGCAGATTGAATTGCTTGCGGATACGGGCATAAGCGCCGGTATTGCGGCTGGCCATTTTTGCCGCGCCGGTACTGAGCGCAGGCAACGACACCGCCCGACCGGTAGCCAAGCATTGCATCAGCATCTTCCAGCCATTGCCGACCTGCTCTTTGCCGCCGATAATCCAGTCCATCGGGATAAACACGTCTTTGCCCCAGTTCGGGCCGTTTTGAAAGGCCGAATCCAGCGGAAAGTGACGTGTGCCGATTGAAATACCGGCAGTATTAGTGGGAATCAGCGCGACGGTAATGCCGATGTTTTCGTTGTCGCCGATCAGGTGTTCAGGGTCGTAAAGCTTGAATGCCAAACCCAGTACTGTGGCGACCGGACCCAAGGTGATGTAACGCTTTTCCCAGTTAAGCCGTATGCCCAGCACTTGGTCATTGCCTTCGAATTTGCCGTAGCAGACAATGCCGGTATCGGGCATCGCTCCGGCATCGCTGCCTGCATGGGGACCGGTTAATGCAAAGGCGGGAATTTCTTCGCCTGTTGCCAGACGCGGCAGATAATGGTTTTTCTGTTGTTCGGTGCCGTATGCCAACAGTAATTTGGCGGGGCCGAGGGAATTGGGCACCATCACGGTAACGGCCGCGGTGCTGCTGCGGCTGGAAATTTTCATCACTATTTCGGAGTGCGCGTATTCGCCGAACTCCAGGCCGCCGTAATGCTTCGGTATAATCATGCCGCAGAATTTCTGCTGTTTGATGTAGTCCCATACTTCGACCGGCAGATCGCGGCGATTATGGGTAATGTCCCAGTCATCCAGCATACTGCATAACGTTTCGACCGGTCCGTCAATGAAGACCTGCTCTTCGGCGGTCAGTTTCGCGGCGGGCAAATCAAGCAGCACTTTCCAATCGGGATCGCCGGAAAACAGCTCGGCATCCCACCAGGTATTGCCCGCTTCCAATGCTTCGCGTTCGGTTTGCGACATTTGCGGCAGCATCTGTTTCATGATTTTGAAAATCAGGCTGCTGAATAATCTTTTGCGGATAGCCGGGAAATTGAGCGGGATAAAAACAGCGTCGAAAACAACCCAGAGCAAGAGCACAAAGTTACTCCCTCCCTGCGTCAAGGAAAAAAGCCCTAACCATCCGACCATAACCAGCGTAGTCCAGCGTAGAGATGCCCTGACATAAGCCAAAACACCGAGGATAATGAATGATGCGATTAACCAGGCCATGAGATGTTCCTTGAGATTAATTACGAAGTGGTTTACCTGTTTTTAAAAGATGCTCCAACCTTGCCAAAGTGCCTGGCTGCTGAACCAAATGCAAAAACGCGTTCAGTTCCAGATCTAACAAATCGTCTTCGGTCAGCGGCTCGGTGATGTCGCACAGACCGCCGCTGAGCACGTCTGCCAGTTGCTGCGAAATTTCCACGTCATAATCCGTTATCTTGCCAACCAACTTCAAGTTGTTGATTGCCACATCCATTCCAGCTCTGGCGCTGGCGCCCGGCAGCTGGAAACCAGCAGGTTTAGGCGGCGTATAACCTTGCGTCAGCAGTAACGCTTTGGCTTTGGCGTCTGCCAGCAAACGGTCTTTATTCATGGTAATGGCGTCGGTAGTCGATAAAAACAGCAGTTCCTTGGCTTCCGCCGCAGATTTGGAAACCTTTGCCATACCGATCGTTTCAAAAGCCTGGGCTATGGCCGGCATCGGGCCGCCCGGACGTCTTGCAAATTCCAGCCAGCGGCGCAAATATTCCTTGCAACCGCCCCAGCCCGGAACCAGACCCACGCCCACTTCGACCAAACCGACATAAAGTTCTGCATGAGCCTGAATGGCATCGCAATGCAGCAGAATTTCGCAGCCACCGCCCAAAGCCAGCCCGGAAGGCGCAGCTACCACGGGAAACGGCGCATACTTCAAGGCCTGATAGGTCTGTTGCCCCTGTTTTATCAAGCGCTCTACCGCCGCCCAGTCTTGGCTGTGAATAGCTTGCACCAGCAAGGTTAAATTAGCTCCGGCTGAGAAATTATCGGCATCGTTATGGATAATTAATGCGGAAAAATCGCTTTTGACTTTTTCGACGCTTTGCCGAACCATTGCCAGACTATCCATATCCAGCGTATTCATTTTGCTGTGAAACTCCAGACAGGCAACGCCATCGCCAATATCCCACAGGCTGGCCGACGGGTTTTCCAGTAGCGCCGGAGCCCGCAATTTAATATCGGCCAGCAGCAGGATGCCGTCGGTTCGACGGACGGGCTGATAATTGCCGGATAAATCGACAAACCAACGTTTGCCGGAATCGATTTTGTACAGGCCGTGACGCTTTGCCAGCAATGGCGGCACTTTACGGTTTTCCGCAAGCAATCGATCAACGAACCAATCCACGCCGATCCGATCCAGCAGCTCGAAGGGCCCGTACTTCCAGTTAAAACCCAGGCGCATGGCGGTATCCACGGCGACTATGTTATCGGCAATCTCCGGAATCAGCCCGGCGCTATACGCCAGGGTCTCGGACAACACCTGCCAGGTAAATCGACAGATTGCGTCGTCGCCAGACAAAAAAGCCCTCTCGGTAAGCGCTCCCTGCGTTACTCTCGGCAACTGCTCCATGCGTTGCTCTACCTCCTCCATCCTTGGAGTCGTACCTCCTGCATCCATGCTGTCGAGCTCATCCTGCGTTTTTGGTAAATCCGGCAAGGCGAATTTTTCACTACGCTGATAACCACCGGTTTGCAAGTTAATGGATTCCTTGATGCGCTTTCCGCCTGTTTCATTCAAACGATAAAAACCGCCCTTGCCTTTTCTGCCGGTATAACCTTCGGCTATCATGCTCTGAACCAATGGGGGCAGATAATTAACCTGATGAAATGCGTCTTCCTTGGGTAAGGCCAGTTTCATGCTACCCAAAATATGCGGAATAAGATCGAGCCCGACCAGGTCCAGCAGGCCGAATATGCCGGTTTTGGGTATGCCGAACGGCGTCGACATCGCCGCATCGGCCTGCTCCACGGTTAAGCCCAGTTTGATCGCTTCCAGCAGGCCGCATTGCAGCCAGTAAATACCGATGCGGTTACCGATAAATCCCGGCGTATCCTTGCAGGTAACGCTGTCTTTACCCAAATGAGTGTCAGCAAAACGGCTGACAACCGCAACCAGTTCCGGTCGGGTCTCGATACCTGAAACCAATTCCAACAGGCGCATATAGCGGGGCGGATTAAAAAAGTGGGTGATCATGAAGCGCTGCTTAAAGCTGTCCGGCATGCCGCGGGTCAGCAGTTTCAACGGCAATGTAGAGGTATTCGATGAAACCAGGGTATCGGGGCCGCAGATGTTATCAAGTTTCCGGTAAAGCTCCTGCTTGACGGCCGGGTCTTCAAGCACCGCTTCAATCACCCAGTCAACTTCTTTCACCCATTCAAGATGGTCTTCAATGTTGCCGGGAGTAACCAGACGGGCATAGTTTTTATGCATGAATGCTGCGGGCTCGGCTTTAAGTAACTTGGCAATGGCTGATTCGGCAATACTGTTCCGGTTATCAGCACCCGTTTGCCCCGAGTCTTGTCGACGGGTAGGCACTATATCCAATAAATAGACGGGGATACCGGCATTGGCAATATGAGCGGCAATACCGGCGCCCATAACCCCCGCGCCAATCACCGCGACTTTTTTGATGTTCATCAGATAGCCTCCAGAATAGTCGCTATACCCTGGCCGCCGCCGATACATTGGGTGGCGAGAGCAAACTGCTTGTTTTCCCGTTTCAGCAGACTGGCGGCTTTACCGGTAATTCTGGCACCGGACGCACCCAACGGATGGCCTAAAGCAATCGCGCCACCGTCCAGATTCAACTTTTCCGGCGGAATCGGCAACTCTTTTAATACCGCCAAAGATTGCGCCGCAAAGGCTTCGTTCAGTTCGACTATATCAATGTCCTGCAAAGTCAAACCGGCCCGTTGCAAGGCTTTATGGGTGGCGCTGACCGGCCCTATGCCCATGATTTCCGGTGCGCAACCGGATACTGCGATGGCCTTGATGCGGGCAAGCTTTTGCAAACCGTGTGCATCTGCATATTTCTCACTACACACTAGCACGGCGGCCGCGCCGTCGGTTAAAGGCGAGGAAGTTCCGGCAGTAACGCTGCCGTTTTTAAGAAAGGCCGGTTGCAGCTCGGCAAGCGCCTGTAGCGTCGAAGCGGCTCTAATACAGCCGTCGTATTGAACGGTTTCGCCGTCGGCTCGTTTAATGGGGATGATCTCAGTGGCAAACAAACCGTTTTGCTGGGCTGTTCCCGCTTTTTGCTGACTGGCCAACGCAAAAGTATCCTGGGCCAGACGGTCGATATGATACTTCAGGGCCAGATTTTCCGCCGTTTCGCCCATGCCGATATAGGCTTGAGGATAAATTTTATAAAGGTCTGGATTGGGCAGGTAATTAAAGCCCCCCATCGGCACCCGGCTCATGGACTCGACTCCGGCGCAGATAAATACCTCACCGGCGTTCATTTGAATCGCGCCTGCCGCGTTATGTATGGCCTGCATTGAGGAGCCGCAGAAGCGGTTAATGGTTGTGCCCGCTATGGTAACAGGCAGCTCGGCAAGATGAATGATTAAACGCGCCAGATTCATGCCCTGCTCGCCTTCCGGGAAAGCGCAACCTAAAATTAAATCTTCAATATCCGTCGGGGCGAGCCCGGTATCATTGATTAAGCCGTGAATGACCTGAGCGACAAGATCATCCGGTCTTACTTTAGCCAATTGGCCTTTTTGCGCCGGAGTGAAAGGCGATCTGCAATATCCTGCGATAACTACATTTTTCATTTTACTGTCCTCGTATTTGTTGTTTCCACCACGAAGATCACGAAGAAAAACCAAAAAAACTTCGTACCCTTATGTGGTGAAAAAAGCTTTAATCATCTATTTTCCTGATTCCCATGGGCTCCGTGTAAACCCCAAGCGCGGCTAAACTGCATTTCCACGCGGCGTATGGGAATGAGGGATTCCAATACTGTCAATCTTCGTGTTCTTCGTGCCTTCGTGGTGAATTAAAAATATTAAACGTGCCATTTTTATTATGTAAGACGCTTAATTCATTTAAAAAGTTATCAATCACAGACCAGGTGCCACCGATATTTTCCATTAAAATGCCGTGGCGATTCGATTTAATGAGTTGTATTTTCTTATGCTTGGAACCCAGTTTATCCATAATAATCGGCGCACCTTTGGGAGAAACAATAGGGTCCTCATCGCCATACATAATCAGGACAGGCAGGCTGATCTGCGGCAGTAGCTCATCAAGCCGGGCAATTAACAGTCTCAGCTCATAAAGCGCCCTGACCGGCGTATTCCGGTAGTTAATGTTAGGGTGCTCCGGTTCATTATCAATGAAAGGCTTTACGCCTTCGTAGGCCGAAACCCAATCCACCAGCTTGTTGGTGCCGTGTAATAACGGCACCAACATAAAGGCGGGATTAACGAATTTTAACGGCACCGAAACGGCGATAACACCGATCATTTCAGGATAGTGTTCGGTAGCCAGTTTTAGCGCCAATGCGCCGCCCGTGGAAAAACCGGCAACAAAAATACGCGGACAATGCACCTTGAGTATGTTGAAGCCCCGTTGCACGCAACCATACCAATCTTGCCAGCTCTGGTCGCGCAACGCATAGGGCGACGTGCCGTGACCTTTCAGCCGGATACCCATTACCGTGTAACCCTGTTTAACCAGATATTCGCCATAAGCTCTTAATTCAGCGGGACTGGCAAGCAAGCCGTGAACCAGTAAAACGCCGAAGCCGTTGGCAAGCTCCGGCTGGATAAAAAAAGGCGCAGGGTCGGCAACGGCGACTTCATCCGGGCCAATATCTTCAAATAAAGGCTTTGAGTAAGCCAGCTTTTCCCATGCCAAAGTGCGGCATTCATCTTCAAAATGCCAGGCGGCCAATTTGTCTTTATCGGCATGAGCACATTCGGCTATGGCATTGATCAGGGTATCTCGAACGGTATGTAGCGGAGCCGCTTCATTGTTGTAAACGGCAATCGGATTTTCCAGGCGAATGCTGTCAAAGTCGGACTCGACACACAGCTTGGACAAAAATTGGTAATTATTTTCATCTTCTTTGATGAGACCGGCTTCTTTTGCAGCACACATGAAATAATCGAAACGCTTGTTAGCAGCTTTGAACAGATCGCTATAATCATCGGGATTGAGCAAACTCCGGTGCAGATGAATCACCGTATTGTTTTGTAAGTGCTTGATGGCGACGTACAAAATACTATAAAACTTATCTTTCTCGATATACATCCGCCCCTGACCGATACAGTACATAATCAGCGTTGCCGCCAGATGGCTTAAATTGATAGTGACATTGGCATAAATACCTTCCATATATTGGTCGCGCGAAGTTTGGGCATTTTTTGTAAAACACGCGCCCAGCAAACGTTGCCTCCAGTTCTGGGGTCTGGTATTCAGCGTAAAAACATCGTCTAGGGTGTTAATTTCCGGGGCGATCTTGCTTACCAGGTAACGGCTACGCCAGCCCCATACAGCACAAGGATCAACGGGAGTACCCATGCGGATATCCATGTCGGTATTCTTCAGCATAATGTTGCCTTCAATCAACAATTCCTCGGATTGACGCAAACTCAGACCGTTCGAAAACAGCTCGACGCTTTTAAACAGCAGGTTTTCGGAGGAACGAATCGGATAAAACGTAATATTGGCCGGCACCATCAGCGTCGGTTTATTCGCTACCGCTATCAGCTGATCGATGCTGTCGATTTGTAAAACATCTTTCCATTGCCGAAGCAGCGCAACATCGTTTTGGCTGTGGGCATGACGGATAGCCGCTTTAAAAGTTTCCACGCCCTGGCCCAAAACCGCAGGCCCCGTGTGCAGCTTGCGGCGGTTGCCGGTGACTCGTGAGTAAATGCTGTAATGACCGCGTTTGTCGATAACCCGCCGGTCTTTTACCATGCCGCCTTCAGGAAAAATAATGACCTTGCGACCGCGCAAAATCTGCCCGGCCAGTAACGGAAACAAACGGTCATGGTTGTGAGGAAAAACACCAACATGTTTTAAATACCGCGACAGTACATTGTCTTCTTTAAAGAACTCTCCGGAAGCAATCGCGCAACTGTAAGCCCCGGTTTTCTCGTAAATAAGAAACTGGGGTATAAACGTTTCAAACCGGGAAAAATGGTTGAATAAAAAGATATCGCCTTCCAAAACCTGTAGATCGGCGTGCAGATCAAGCTTAACGCTCAGCATGTTTTTGACGGCGTTAAACAACTTGACCGATCTATTGTAGAGCTTGGTATCTATATCAGGCCAGTCATCCGGATAAGGTGTTTTATTCATGTCACCTTCTTTGTCTAAGGGTAGAAGTCTAGGAAATCACCATTGAGCCAAACTCGTATTTTCAGTATATCCCGCGCTGAAAGCTATGGAGTCACTGTGGAATTATCGGCCTGTGATGTTTTACCGGCCAGTCCGATGATAACTCTTACCTGTCATAGAAGATATTATTTCTACCATCTTGCAGGTAAAGATTCCAGGCCTCTAAATACCCACGTCTGTTCCCACTTTAATTGATCTATATTATCGATAGCCAAATCCGGTAATCGGCGAAATAAGATTTCCAGTGCAACTTCTATCTCGATAGTTCCCAGCTTAGCTCCCAGGCAATAATGGTTACCATGACCAAAAGCAAGTGATTTTTTAACAGTTGGTGGTCTCTCAATCCAGAAACGATCAGGATCGACAAACACTTCAGGATCATGGTTTGCCGAATCAAGAGCGATATAGACAGTATCCCCAGATGCAATTTGAACTCCATTCAATTTCAACGATTCCTGAACAGTACGGAAAGTAATTGGCGCTGAAGAATTAAAACGAAAGCTTTCCTCTACAGCACAGGAGAGAAGCTCTGGTTTAGCAATTAGCAACTCCCGCTGATCTGGATAAAGAAAGAGCAGCCGTAAGGTATTGCACAGTGCGTTGGCGGTAGTTCCGTATCCAGCTACGAACAATATAATAAGATTGGAAATAATTTCATCTTCACTTAAATGCTCTCCTTCTTCCTCAGCTGCCAGTAACTGCGAAACTAAATCGTCCCCAGGTTGTTTGCGTCTTTGCTGACAAATTTCGCGAAAAAACCCCTCCAACCGTAATGCCGCAGCATTAGCGACATCAAGTTCCTCCACAGTAAGAAGATTAGGTTCAGCAGCTCTCGACATGAGTTTAGTTTCCGCCAAAAAATCAAGACTCTGTTCCAGTTTGATGTTAAGCATATTGCAAATAACTTGCACAGGTAACGGATAAGCAAAAACATGCATTAAATCGGCCTGCCCGCAATCTATCCATTTGTCCACTAACTGCTCCGCGCTTCTTTGCACCAATGCACGTACCTCGCTTGTTTTACGCGCATTAAGCGCTTTGACGATCACCTTGCGCCGACGAAGCGAATTCATCGATACCCAAAAATTATTATGAATACGATAAACAGGTTCAACATTCATATCTCGACCATAACGTTGATCGGTGATCAAAGGAACATCTTTGTTTAAGAAAGGTTTTTTCAACAATTGCTCAATATCATAGTAACGGGTTATTAACCAAACCCCTGGCTCTAAAAGATAGACTGGAGCTTGTTCGCGCAATCTGGCATAAGTAGGGTAAGGGTTCGCTATAAATTCAGGAGATTGAAAGTCTAGTTGCATAAGTTAAGTATCTTAATTGATGAATATTTTTCGAGGCGGCAAGCGCTTTCTCTTGCTTCTAATCGAACCGCCGACAACACTACGCAAACACTGAAAATGAAAGTTGCGTCAGCTTTTGCCACATATTATTGACGTTATAGCTTACAATATCACCCTTGTCCTGTTAAGGACATTTTATCCGAGCTAAACCAATAAATTTTTCTGCATTTAACGAAGATAAAGCTTCAACAGAAACGAATATAATCCATTCAATTTTAAGGAACAGTTTTCATGCTTAATGATATTTCACTTAGAAAATCATCATTTAATGAGTCCCAACAGATAAAAAAAGTGGGTGAAAATGACTATAAAGTCAAAGATTTTGGCCTCGGTAACTATCAATTAACAAAAACAGATATTAGCTACATTGTATATGGCGCATGTTTTTTAGCATCAGGCGGCGGCGGACCAATTGGGATGGCCCTGCTTTTTATGGACAAAATGATTAATGATGCCGATGTTATGTACTATGTAAATCCTGATAACCTTGAGACAAATAAAAATATATCCCTCGTGGCGGGTTTAGGTTCACCCGATAAAATATTTGAAGGTTTCGGGCAAACGGTTTCATTAAATGCCTTCCGTGAAATGAATGATTATCTAACTCAATCCGGCCAAAAGCCGTTAAGCTATTTAATGCCCGTTGAAATGGGCGCAATGAATACTCTAATTCCTTTTATAATTTCAGCGAGAAAGGGTATTTCCGTAATTAACGGTGATCCCTGTGGTAGAGCAGTACCGGAAATGAGCATGAATCTTTTCAATATTAATCAATTACCCCTAAATCCTGTTATCTTAACTTCCGATACAGATGAATCGGGGCATTATCAAAAAGTTATTGTACAGGTAAAAGATGCAGAGGATGCGGAAAACCAGGCACGGCGATTCGCCAAGTCACATAACAGCACAGCTGGTATAGCGTGTTATCCGATGAAGGGCTCTGATTTAAATTGTTCAATGTTATCCGATAAAAATGGAGCTAAATTTATTCAATGGACAGTGGGTTTTGCATGGAATCTGGGACAGAACATGATTGAATCCAAAAATTATAATGAATTCCTTAAATTTCTGGATAGCTTTTCACTACCTAGCTATAAATTATTTGAAGGGGTAATCACCAATAAAGAAGAGAGCAAAATAAGCGGTTTTGACGCTGGAAAAATCACCGTATCAAATGGAGATGAAACACTTTTTATCTATTATAAAAATGAAAGCCTGTTAGCATGGAACGTAACAAGAAAATGCTATGTTGCTATGGGGCCTGATTCAATAAACTTTCTTGCCAGAAAAGATGCCCAACCATTCTCAAATAGCGATATAAATAGTGATCCTGAAAAAAATGCTAAAAACATATCGTTAGGAACAGAGATTGGTATTATCGGCCTGTGTGCTTATGAAAAGTTGAAAAATACCGTTCTCGTAAACCTGTTTTTATCAAATATTCAAGAAACTCTGGCTGCGTTCCCTGAAGATAATGTACCTGTTCCCGCTAGATATACTCCACTGCCCGATTTAATGTCGCATTACAACGGATAGGGAATATTTAGGTGTAATTAAAATGTAGGATATAACGTACCCTACTCGGTTTGTTAGGCAGTCAGGTCCGCCCCGTCTGACTGCGTTTATATGGGGCAAACCGTTGCTCTTTCGCAATCAGCGGAGATTTTTTACATTAACTTTTCAAAGGAGAGATAAGATGTATAACATTTACTGGTGGTAAAAACTTAACCCGGAAGGTGGATTCGCCTATAGGCAATCCACCTTCCTACGAATTACAGCTAAATATCTAACAATCGTTTAAACGCAACGACTAAAATAAGGCCGTTTTAAAGCTCATTAAACGCGTAACAACCTTGTGTTTTCATGGTTGTTATGTGACGTGCATAACATCAGCTATCCCAAATTAAAACTTCAGACTGACATGCCCGAAAAATGCCCTTCCAGCCATTTGATAATCACCTATAAAATTCAAGCTAGTGGGAGCCGGATCGTAATACCGTTTGTCCAATAAGTTGTAGACATTAAAACTGATGTCAACTTTCTGCCCAAACATGTTTTTCCCCAGCAATCCTACATCGAATAAGGCATATCCAGGCACATTGTTGCGTGTATCACTCGGATTGCGCAATGTATTGCCTTTGATAAGGATATGCGCAAAGCTGCTCCAGGTATTATCGAAAGCCCAATTTGCTGTCAGGTTGGTACGATGCCGCGGCACATCTGCTAACTGCTGACTAAGTTGAGTGCTATGCTGCAAGACATGATTGGCGCTGATATAGGAACCTTGCAGATTGCCGCCAAAATCATAACGTGTCTCCAATTCGACACCCTCGGAGATTAAACTGCCATTATTGGCATACTGCAAAATCGTTGTTTGGCCGGAAACCGGTGAGATAATTTGATTGATTGCAGAGTGATAATAAGTAGCTTGGGTCGTCAAACCCGCCACGGGATGGGCAATAATGCCCGTTTCAAAGGTTTTAACTTCCTCCGGTTTAAGCATCGGATTGCCTGATACTACAGGATTATTGACGAGGCTGAGTTCACCGAAGGCAGGCGCCCGATAAGCTGTACCATAAGAAAATTTCAGTGAATAATTTTTAATAAACTCCCAATTAAAGCCCATCCTAGGATTGAATGTGCCGCCAAAGTCGCTGTATCTATCATAGCGAGCTCCCAAGGTCATGCGTAGGTTTTTTAATGGGTCCCAGACATCTTCAATGTAAATCCCCCAGCGTCTACGTGTTCTTTCCTCGCTAGAAGACAATGTCGGCATCAAGTGTTCTGGATCGCCTCCCAATTCATCAATAAGGTTACCCTGCTGCTCTTTTGCATAAGAAAACCCGCTGATCACGGTTTGAGTATCACTGATATGATAATTAGCTTGAATTTCACCACCGGTACGTGTGTCCTGAAAGCCGGTACGAAAAAACTGGGTCGGTGCAAGTTGCCATCTATTATCAGCGCTATAAAAATCGTGAAATATTTGGGTATCTACCGTGAACTTATCTTGAATTTTCCAGGTTCGACTCAAGCGCAGAAAATAATCGTTATAATCTTGTTGAGTCCTGTCATCGCTAAGGACAGATGCCGCTCCAAAAAATGTGCCCGCTTTTTTGTTAATATAACGTCCGTCCAGTTTAAAGTCTTGATAACCTAATTGCCATTCCAGATCATAACGGCCTTCTGTAAGCTGGCTTCTACCGGGCGCTGAGGAAGGCTGTCCTTGAACACTCAAGCTGTCAGCCGGGATTGGCGAATTGATGCCGTTAGTATCGGTAAAATTGAAATGCAATGCGGCCTCAGCGCTATTATCGAATTGCTTGCCCCAGGATGCCCGATATTGCTGGGTATCGAAACTGCCCCAACCGGCTGAAGTTTGCACACCATTCAAATCCTTGGCGTTCTGGGTGATGATGTTGATAACGGCAAGAAAGGCATTAGCGCCGTATAAAGCCGAACTCGGACCGCGCACCACTTCGACGCGTTTGATCGTATCCACCGGTAAATCATCGTAGACCCAACCACTACCGGCGTTCTGCAGATTATGATCCAGCGGATGGCCGTTCAACATAATCTGCACTTTTTCAGACGTTAATGTTTTAACACCGCGAACTTCAATTTCACGCCACCCCATCTGCGTTTGCGTAATACCGATACCCGGAACCAAGCGCAACACATCCAACAAATTACGCGCACCGATCTGCTGAATATCGCTTTGGGTAATGACTGTCGTTGTCGCAATAGTCTTATCCACATGCTCTTCTATTTTCGAGGCGGTAATTACGACTTGCCGTTCTGCGGCAAGATACGCCAATTCCTTTTCCAGATCATCATTCGAAGCTGCCGCTGCAAAAGCACTCGAATTCAACACCAAAACGCCAACGAGTAGGGTGTATAAATATTTAATCATTTATCACACTCCACAATTTTATTAACCGAATCCAGGGCGTCTTGATTAAAACTGAATCGTAATGCGTCGAGAGCGCATTTGTTTAAAGTAACCGTTGAGCCCGCAGGGTTTTGCACCGTCCCCTCCGGCACTTTATCCTCATTTATCATCAGGGCTAAACTTGCCGACTGTCGCCCAATCGTTGCCAGATCCGCAGAAATTGCCAACACCGCGCCTTGTTCTATAAACACCTCACTGTAAGCGTAAACCGGTTTTTTCTGTTGTTGCGCCGCTTGAAAAATTTGCTGCACTGACGCTTTACTGCTTAAAACAACCGGATCGGAAATAATCCAGAACATATCTATTTTGGGCAGCAATTCATTGAGCGCCCCGCTGATCTCTTGCGTATCATTAATGGGCTGGTTAATGATATTTATGCCTAAGGCTAAGGCCTCTTTTTTAATGGTTTCTACGTATTCACGACTGAATTTATCATTGTAAAGTAAGCCGATTGTTTTAATCGTTGGAAAGAAATAGCGTAACAACGATATTTCTTGCGCAGACGACAATTCATTGGCTACACCATAAGTTCCTTCGCCAATATCCAATCTTCTCCAATTAATAGCGGCTGAAAATAACAATTTTTTGTTAGAGGCAACATTACGCGCTAACGAATAGGCTTTGGTTCCTATGCAATAAATAAGCACAGGATTTTCTTGTTGGATAAGCTGTTTCAGCTCCGCTTCGGCATCGGCATGACTGTTTAAATTAAACTCAGTCCATTGATAAGCGTTTTGCTGCAAGACTTTTTTAAATTCAGAGGCGATTGTTTCATATCGAAAAACGGTATTATCACTATTAACAATCAGCACCTTACCCGGCAGGGCAAAACCGGCGCTAACCCAAAAGACACTCAATAGGATTAAGACCTTACAAAAATCCATTATTTTCATAGTGGGTTCCAGCCTTTATAAGACGCGCGGCGATTATTGAAGCATTTCATTACATTGCCCTCCAGCCATCTATGCCCAGTAACTTTAAATTCTCTCCACCGGCATCGGCTTCCGACATTTTTCGTAACACTTCAAGTAATTCCGCTTCTTGCTGCTCCGGTTTTTTCAATGTTGCCGCAACCAATAAATAATCCTTTTCGCTAAAACCCAAGCCATGTAATTCTCTAAATTGATTGGGATTAATCATCGCCAGCTTATCCAAACTGCTTTCTGCGGAAATGGCGGCACTCGCCATGCCAAAACCCACCGCCATAATCGCATCGATGTCTTTAGGCACGAGAAGTATTTTGATGTCTTTAAGCAGCGCTTCCTGCTCTTTGCCGAGTATTTGCTTCAATACACTGTGAATGTATTCTTCACTTCCTGCGCCAGCAACCACGGTATTTTTAAGCATAGTGACATCGACAATATCTTTTTTTGTACTTAATACCTTCCTTTGCATGGTGTTGCCCTTTGACGTGCCGACCAAGGCAATTTTCAGCGGCACATTTTTTTGCTGCAATGCCTTTAAATGCCAACTGGATAATAAATAAATATCGCCTTTTTTTTCCTGGATTACCGCTTCAAAATTTTCCCTGCTATCAAAAGGCTGGAAATAATAGCCGCCATGGTTCACCAAATAGGTATCAAAAGCTGTTTTTAACGTGGCAAAATTATTGATATTCGTTTCCGGATTATAAAAATAGATAATCGACCCTACATTGGAATAGGCCGACCAGTAACTTCCGGTAATAAATACAGAAAAGATAAAAAAGACAGGCAAGATGCGTTTCATTTCTAGTATCTTTCGTTAAAACCGCACGTTAATACCAAGAAATAAGCCTTTGGGGTGGTCATTTAATATTCTTTAAATTATAAGAAGCCGCAATAATAGCCTTTACAGAAAAATAAAGCACCGTAAAAATGCGACTAAATCCCAGTTAATCCTCTTCCAATAAATGAGTATCACAGTCGATTATAAACTCAAAAAAATATAGAACCGGATTGTCCGCAGTTCATGTTTTTTTAATGCACATTCCACATTCGTTATTTAAAGTAGCCTCATCCCAGCCCAGCGTTCTTGCAGTCATTTCGGCGAGATAACGTAATTCGGACTGAGTCATTTTTGCCAATATTAACAAGGGAATCCGCCGTCTGAGCAAGTCTTCCAAATGTACGACCATTTCATGACCGGCACAAAATACCAAATCGGCGAATATAAAAGGCAGCGTGGGCATGATCCGCTTTGCCAACGGGGTATCCTGTTTTATTAATTGAAAAACCATCGACACGCGTTTTGCGTGTCGCCGTATCAGCCATTGTGCGCTTTCTTTGTCTATGCCCAGCGTTACAGCTTCGAGCAAAGCCGCATCCGCCCACAACCGATAATCCTGATCAGGCAGCCACGGAAATGGCCTGCCGTCAGTTTTGCAAGGCTTGTCAACGCCCAGGTTCTCACAAAGCGTATTGACGATCTGCGCCGCATCCTCCCGCGCCGAAGTGATTTTTCCGCCGATGGACATCAAGAGACCGTTATCGGCGACTTTCAATTCCCAGTCGCGGCTGACGGCAGACGGCGTTGTTTTTGAGCTTTGTTTTAAAACGCGCAAGCCGGCGTAACGACCAATAATGTCAGCCTCAGTCCAATTTATCTCAAGCACCCGGTTGGCCTCGGTCAGCAGATAATCGACTTCATCCGCTGCGACAAAAACCTGATCGACATCGCCGGTATAATCGGTATCGGTAGTGCCCAGCAGCGTCAGCCCGTACCACGGAATCATGAAGAACACTCTCCCGTCCGTTTTCGCGGTCAGCAACAGCGCGTCATTGCCGAGTGCCTTGGGCAAGATTAAATGTATGCCTTTGGTTAATCTGCAATCGCCTTCAGTTGTCCATTGCCCGATTGTGTTAACGATTTGTCGGGCATAAACGGCCGCTGTTTTGCCGTCGACCTGATTTTGAATTTTAGCGCCACAAGCTCGTCCCTTATCTTCAATAAAGCCGGTCACTTTGCAGTAATTCACACATACCGCTCCGGCCGATAACGCGCCATCGATCAATTCCAGGACCAAACGGGCATCGTCGGTCTGCGCGTCGGCATACGTAAAACCGCCGGTTAATAATGCCGGATTGAGACAGGGAAAACGCTCCGCGAATGCAGCCCGGCTGAATCGACGATGAGCTTGGTCCGAGCAGGGCGTTCCAGCCAAAAGATCATAAAGCGTCAGACCGAGTTTCAGGCGAATATTGCTTAACCTGCTGCCCTTAAAAACCGGAACGCCAAAACGTAGCGGCCAAACACGATGCGGTGCGGCTTTCTTCAACATCTCGCGTTCGCGCAAGGCTTTTTTAACCAGCTTGAAATCCAGAGACTCCAGATAACGCAGGCCGCCGTGTATCAGCTTGCTGGAAGCGGATGAAGTTCCCGAGGCCCAGTCGCCCTGGTCGACGATGGCAACTTTCAGACCGCGCAAAGCGGCATCATAAGCCGTCCATGCGCCATAAATGCCACCGCCGCAAACCAGCACATCAAAATGCCGGTCGGCGAGTTGCGCAAAGTCCCGTTTCACGAATCGCGCAGCTGCAATGCCAGTTGCGGGTAATCGGTAATCAGGATATTGACCTTCAGATCCAGCGCTTTTTGAATCTCCTCAGTACTGTTGCAGGTATAAACCCCAACGCCTTTGCCCCGCTCCCGCAAAAGCTTGGCAATAGACTCGTTATGAATATCGATGGGCAGGCAAAAACCGGCAAGAAAGCTGTATTCTTTCAGGAACAGCTCGATGTCGGTCTGGGTGTGATGGCCGGACAGCAGATAGTAAAGCGGCAAATCCGGTGAGTGTTGATGGGCAAAAATCAGGCCGGGCAGACTGTATGAAGAAATAAACACGCCATCGGCCGCCGATGTGCCGATGATCGCCAGCATTTGCAGGATTTTAGTTTCCAGCCGTTGCCGCGATTCCTCGTCGCGACTTTTAAGCTCAATATCCAGACCGCAACGCCCTCGGAAACTATCGATAAACTCCTTAAGGCTCAACGCGCCTTCCGATGCCGCATCGGGCGAGCAGTATCCGGCAAAATCCATTTGCTCAAGCTGCGCGAAATTAAAATCGTCGATGCCTTTTCCAGGATGACCCAGCTTATCCAGCTCCCAGTCATGCCAAAGAACAGGCACCTCATCCAGACTCAACTGCACATCGGTTTCAATGCCGTCTATCGGATATTGCAGCGCATGATTAAAAGCCGCGCGGGTATTTTCGGCAATGGCAACGGTCTCCTTATTAGCGCCGCGATGAGCAAAGATCAAACACTTATTCTTATTATTCATTATGTTATATCCTCATTATTTTATTCGCTGATTCCCAAGCTCAAATTGTTATGCCAGCAACCGTGGATTTACCAATTCCAACACCGCTATTTCCGGGTAACAATTGAACCTCACCGGCAAAATTGCCCAACCGATCCCTCGACTTATAAAAAGCGGGGTTCTGGGCGTGGCGATAAGGCCGCTGGAATAGTCCTTGTTTTTTACCGGCAATCTGGGCGCCCCCAAAAAAGGTATTACAACCTGCCCGCCGTGGGTATGACCGCTCAGCACCAAAGACAGCGGCGTTTCAAACTCCGTATCGACTGAATCCGGATTATGCGACAACAGTATCCTGCAATCGCCTTGATCCGAGCTGGAAAACACCTTGTCGATTTTTAGCTCGTCGCCCCAAAAGTCCCCTGCCCCGCCGATCAAAATCCTGTCGCGACCCTTGTAAATCGGCTTGCATTGATGCCGAACATTCTGCCCTGATCGTTCCAACCAATACAGGGATCTACTATTGTCGGCCCAATGATCATGATTCCCCAACACCGAATAGACACCATACCTTGCGCTTAGCTTAGACAAAATAGGCCATACTTTGTCGATTTCTTCAATCGTGTTCCGTTCATGAACATAATCGCCGGTGCATACGATAGCGTCCGTGTTTAAGCTGTTTGTCCGGTGAACTATTTCTTCAACAAACAACGGGGAGACCAGATAACCCAAATGCACATCCGTCACGTGCGCAAGTGTAAACCCGTGAAACGAAAGCGGCAGATTAGAGATTGGAATCTTGTACCGATTCACCTGCACGATGTTTCGCTCGATGAATACCGGATAACTCCCGGCAAAGGCAAGCGCACCGCCGGAAAGCGCTGATTTAAGAAAGGATCTTCTGTTCATAGAAGTATCTTGAATTTGTTTAATGCAGTGAGCTCGTGGGATGGGTAGAGCGGCGCAAAACCCATCGTATTGAGATTGCGATTAGGCTGCTTCCCTCAATAACTTCGAAGCTAAGTTATGACCGGCAGTAGGGGGAGGTAAAGGCTTGCCGTCATCTAACATGGTTGTAACCCATTCATCGACTATTTGACATAGATCATGATATACCTGCACTTCATCGTCGCCATGACAACATGGGCCGATGATGCCAGGGAATTGACCAATAAAGCATTGATCCTCTTCGGACCATTCGACAATTTTTAGGTATTGGGCTGATTCTTTCATTATTCTGACTCCTGAATTTCCTGTTTAACCTCTCGCTCCTGATAAAATTTGGCATCGTCACCAAGCTAACCAGAGATAGCAATTTTTACACCTTTTTTGTGTTCAAAATTTCTGTGACTGCCTTTGCCGCCTCGATTAACAAAGCCGAACTGCTCAAGTTCAAATATTAATTCTCTAATTTTCCGTGGCATGTTTAGATACAGTTTATATCAGGTTGGCAATGGCCGCGCTATCTCATAATTCATAAAGGCAGCTCTTTTTCTAGTTGCTCAATTGTGACGCTGTCTCCGCGATCAAGCTCCGCCATTCCTTGCCGTATAACCGCAATAAATTCAATTTCTTGCGCAACCTGATGTAAAGAAACTTCGTCCGGTAACCGCAAAAGCAAATCTTTGATAATTTCCTTGCCGCTCCTGTTGGCGGTATTCATAAATTAATTTCCCGAAGTTCAATGCCAATGACACGGCCTAACTGTTTTGATTGAGCCGAGTATAAAACAACGGAACATGGCGTACAAACAATTACGAAGCTTGTTCTGGAACAAGTTGCGCTGATTCCCAATCGCCAGATTGGGAATCTCGAAGGCGAAGCCCCAGCTTCGTGATACAGGAAGCTGGGGAACTTGGGAACTAGCGAGCGTGGGATCTAGCGAAATTCAAACAAGCCCTTCTTCCTTCGTCGCTTTTTGCACTGCGGGACGCGCGGAAATTTTAGCGGCATAGTCCGCCAGCACCGGCCAACGCGAAATATCGACATCGACATAAGCTCCCCAGCCCAGCATGACAAACAAATAGGCATCGGCCACGGTAAAATGCTCGCCGAGCAAAAATGCATGCTTCGAAAGATGCTCGGCGACGGTTTCCAGGCGCGAAGTCAGTGTTGCAATCGCCATTTTTTTAGCGGCCTCAGGCGTGGCGGAATTAAACAACGGTCCAAAGCCTCCTTTATGAATCTCGGTGGAAATAAAATTCAGCCATTGTTGCAGCTGATAACGCTCGAATGTACCAGCCGGTGGCGCTAATTCTTTCTCGGGCGCCTGATCGGCAAGATACTGCACAATAGCGGGACCTTCCATCAGCTTGTTGCCGTCGTCAAGGATCAGCACCGGCACGTAACCGTTAGGATTTATCAGCCGGAAATCATCCCCCGCTTTGGTGCGTTTGCTTTGCAAATCAACTTCAATCAATTCAATCGGCAGTTCCGCTTCACAAGCGACGATGTGGGGTGATAAAGAACAGGCGCCTTTGCTGTAATAAAGTTTCATGGTTTCTTCCTCTGAGCTGTATTAACAAACAAGGCCGATCAGTCTTTGATCGTTTCAACCTAAAGCACGATGTTGACTGCATCAGCAAGGGGCGGCGCATAGTTGTCTACGCCAAAATCGGATCGTTTGGACAGTCGTCGCCGCAGGTGTTTTTCATGGCGATTTTATTCATTCCGCACTGGCAGCAATCTACCACCAAATACACTGCTTAGTAATACTGTGCCAGCTTAAATTGCCATCAACGACAACGAGTTGATCTTTATTAAGGCCGTGTTATCCGATGAAAACACAATCCGGGGAAAACAAGCAGCCCGTATGGGGCTTGCATAATAAGGGCTATTGGCTTTTTTCGTACGCGTCACTTTGCACAGGTCGCGCCCTGTACTGAGACAACTTTACTCGTGAATTGCAGCGGCCTTTTCGCCATCGACTTTCTTTAGAAAAGGCGCAACAACAAGCGAAGCCAGGAAGATAACGGCGATAACCTGAAACAGGTTATTAAAGGTCATCACTTCCGCTTCCCGCAGAGCAAGCCCGGTGATTTGTTTTAACGCAGCCAAATCGGGATCAGGCAAATTCATTTGCTGCATCGACGCCGATAATCCTTCCAGCATTTCCTGCGCCTGATAGCTGGTTGCGGTAACCGAGTCTCGCAACGTCGCATAATGGGCTTTGGTTAAATAAATCATTTGCGTATTGGCAACCGCAAGACCGATCGCGCCGCCCAAATTACGCATCAGGTTATAAAGCCCGCTGGCATTTTTGATTTCTTCCACCGGTAACAGGCCTAAGGCCAAGGTGTTAATGGGCAGAAAACACAACATTAATGCTGTGCCTCGAATAGCCTGCGGCCAGAAAAAATCCCAATATCCGGACTCGGCAGTTAAATTGCCATTCAGCCATGAACCCAACGCGAACAAGCTAAACCCCAGACATAGCATCCAGCGCAAATCCATTTTTTTCTGCAATGGCCCGGCTATAAATGCCGAAAGCAATTGAAACACCCCGACAACCATTAGGTAATAGCCGATTTGCAAGCTGTTAAGGCCTTTAACGCTGGACAGATAAATGGGTGTCAAATAAATGATGGTATAAAGCCCCACGCCCAGCACAAAACTGTAGCCGCAACCTACAGCAAAATTGGTATTGCGGAACGCATAGAGATCGATAATCGGGTGAGGATTTTTTAACTCCCAAATCAGCATCCCGATACCACTGATGACGGCAACTATCGTCAAGGCGACAATCATATGATCTTCAAACCACTGCTTGCGTACGCCCTCTTCCAGCACGAACTGCATACTGCCTAAAAAAACGGCAATCAGGGCGATGCCGACAAAATCGATTTTCTGCAACAGCGCCCAGTCGGGCTGATCAATATCAAGATACTTCCACACCATAACGCAGACTATGATCCCGGGGATGATATTGATCAAAAACAGCAATTGCCAATTGTAGGTTTCGGTAAGAAAGCCGCCAAGCACCGGCCCGATAGTCGGCGCCATGGTCACAATCAAACCGAGCACGATGGTCATGGCCGGTTGCAGACGCGGAGGAAACAAAATGAAGATTACGGTAAAGGTCATCGGAATCATCGCGCCGCCAAGAAAGCCCTGCAAACAGCGGAACACGATCATCGACGGTAAATTCCAGGCGAATGCGCAAAGCAGACTGGCTAAGGTGAATCCGCCTGCAGATATGACGTATAAATAGCGGGTCGAAAAAACCCGGCCCAGCCAGCCGGACAACGGAATGACGATGACTTCGGCAATCAGGTAAGAGGTCTGCACCCAGGCAATTTCGTCCTGGGTAGCGGACAGCCCGGCCTGTATTTCCTGTAGCGAACTGGCGACGACCTGGATGTCCAGTACCGCCATAAACACGCCTATCGCCATGCTGAAAAAACCGATCCACTGGCCCAGGGTCAGCGGCGTTTCTGTTTGCTGATGATCTGTTTCCATCACAGGATTAATGGACTTTTACTTTGGCTTCAGCCGACAAGCCCGGCCTTAATAACTGGATATTCTCGGACGAATCGAAGACTATTTTTACCGGTACCCGGCGCACGATTTTGGTAAAGTTGCCGGTGGCATTTTCCTCAGGCAGGATACTGAATTCGGAACCGCTGGCCGGTGAAAAACTGTCCACTTTGCCGGTCAACTCAAGATCGGGATAGGCGTCCACTTTAACCGTAACCGGCTGCCCCAAGCGCATGTGTTGCAGTTGGGTTTCCTTGAAATTCGCCTCCACCCAGATTTTGCTGTTTTGCACCAGAGAAGCCAACGCAACGCCGGGGCGCACCAATTGCCCAAGCTGTACGCCGCGATTGCCGATGATGCCGTCTACCGGCGCTTTGACCTGGGTATGTTCCAGGTCGATTTTCGCCAAGGTCAATTGTGCCTGGGCATTTTCCAAGCGGGCTTCGGTTTCGGTGATTTCAATGTCGAGCGTGGCTAGTTGATTGTGTTCGGCGCTGGCTGAGGCCTGCGAACCTCTGAGTTCGGCCGTTGCCTGCTTGGACTCCGATTGAACTTTATCCAGAGATTGCCTGGACGCCGAACCCCGATCAATCAGGTTATTAAAGCGCTGCAAATCTTTTTGAATTTGCTCCCGTCTGGCTTGCACCGCAATTATATTGGCGCCGGCCGTTTCGATATGCGCATGCTGGGAGGTTTTCATCGCCCGCAAACGCTCAATGTGAGCTACTTCCGCGCTGACATTGGCTTCGGCCTGAATAACTTTCGCCTGATAATCCCGGTCATCAATCGTTACTAGAACGTCATTTTGCTTGACGGCCTGATTGTCATTAACGGCTATGTGCGTCACATAACCCTGCACTCGGGGACTGATTAACACGATATTGCTTTGTAGATAAGCGTCGTCGGTAGTCTCATATTGCTGGCGATCCACCAGCCAATAGCCGATTCCTGCGACTAGAGGGACCACTATCAATAAAATCAGTAAAACAGAGCGAAAGCGAAGCATAAAATGACCTTGATAAACTAAACGGTTTAGTTTAGTCTAACTTATGATTTGCTTTTACGCAAAAACAAAAAGTTATGAAATTACCAAGAACGACGGCATAAATGCAGGAGCCATTGCCGAGACACGAAGAATTATCGTTCCCACGCCCCAGCGTGGTAACGATAATTCACATCAGCCATCACCCTAAATTTAACAAATAAATGACTTCAGAACCCACCGATCCCAAGCGCCAAGCCATTCTTAATGGCGCAACCCGCATGTTCCTGGCGCACGGCTACCGTAACGTCAGTATGGAAAAAATCGCCCAGGCCGCACCGGTTTCCAAGGCGACGCTGTATAACCATTTCGACAGTAAAAACGCCCTGCTCGCGGCGGTCATTTCCGACCTTTGCGAGTCTTTATTGCAGACCATGACCCAGGCGACTATCGAGTCGGATGATGTTGAAAACAATCTGACCCAAATCGCGACCTCCGCGGTGGATTTGATTTATGCCGAAGATGCGCTGGCTATTTATCGGCTGGTGGTGGCGGAAAGCCCCGATTTTCCTGAGCTGGGTCAATTATTTTATCAGAGCGGCCCGCAAACCGTATTGACACAACTGGAAGACTATTTCCGGCGCTTGAATGCCGACGGCCGCTATCACATTGCCGATCCGGTATTTGCGGCGGATGCGTTTTTCAGCATGCTGAAAGGCGATTTGCATTTGCGCTGCCTGTTGACGAAAACGCTACGGCCTTCCGCTGACGAAAAAAAACAGCTGATTTCAAAAGTCATTGCTTTTTATATGCGGGGTATGCTCCATGCTAAGCCATAACAATCCTTTAATCGGCTTGTTAATGTTTCTGACTGCAACGGGGGCTTCGGCGGAAACGCTGGAAGACGCCTGGGACAGCGCCCTTAATAATAACCATCAGATCAAGTCGGCGAAAGCCGACACCAGCGCCTCCGAACAGCAGTTACATTCGGCAGAGGGGCAGCGATTGCCTGATCTTAACGTAAGCAGCGGTTATACCCAGTTTAGTGAAACCCCGGCAGCGAAAACCCAGATAGGAGGCCAAACAGCTCAGTTCAGCACCACTCAGGCCGGAAGCGTGAAAGCCCAGGCGATTGCCTCGGTGCCGATTTTTACCAGCGGGCGCATCAGCCATAATATCGATGCCGCCGAAGCCTCCTTGCAAGCGGTTCAATCCAATGAAATTACCTCGGTATTAAATATCAAAATGCAGGTGGCGGAAGCCTATATCGCGGTATTGCGCATGGATAGCGCCTTGCAGGTCGCGCAAAGCCATGTCGATACGCTAGAGCTGCATATGAAGGATGTGAATAACCTGTTCGATCAAGGCATGGTGGCGCGCAATGACGTATTGGCGGCCAATGTGGAACTGGCCAATGCCCAACAGCTGGTCGTTCAGGCGAATAATCAGCTGGACATTGCCAAGGCGCGCTATAACCAGTTGCTGGATCGAAATCTTGCCGATGAGGTTAAACTGGCTCATCAGTTCCCTGAAACCCCACAAGGCACATTAAACGACCTGAGCGGCAATGCGTTAAAACAACGGCCCGAATTGGTCACACTGGCGCAGCAAATAGAGTCGCTAGGCCAGCAGGCGCAGAGCGTAAAAGCCGGACTGTTGCCGCAGGTTGCCGTCAATGGCGGCTATCAATATCAGGAGAACCGCTATCAGGCCTTTGAAGGCATGTGGATGGCCAATGTCGGCATGGATTGGAAAATATTCGACGGCAGTTCCGGCCATCGTAGCGATGCGATTACCCGACAAGCTATTTCCTTAAAAGAGCAACGCGACGACTTATCCAGCGTGATCGGCTTGCAGGTGCGCCAAGCCTGGCTGGATATCCAAGAAACGCAAAAACGCATCGCCGTGACTCAGCAAGCGATAGCGCAAGCCGATGAAAATTTAAAAGTCACCACCGACCGCTATCAACAAGGTTTGTCCACTAATACCGATGTACTTAAGGCGGAAGATTTGCGTACCACAACCTATGTTAATTTGAACAATGCCACTTATGATGCCGCGTTGGCTGCATTGCATTTGCGGCGTGCAGTGGGTGTTTTGTAAAATACTCTTCGTGGATCCGGCGCATGACTGACTACCTCATGCGCCCTTTCCGCTGACGCATTTGTTCTCCACCTTACTGATCAAACGGTTGAACATCGCCCGGTTTCCGAAGCATTTTATTCACTTCGTCCAGATGCAATTCTTCCCCTACAATCATTTCTCGCGCATACTCCTCCAACAATACTGAAACGCCCTCGGAGGCTTTCAGCAGGTCAAAATAGGCGGCTATCGCTGTTTTCTCGTGTTCCAGACTTTCTCTTAGAATATCGCCAATATCGTGCTTTGCCGTTTCCAATAAAGGACCAATCTTAAGCGAAGGATGCCCTCCTAATAAAGTTACCAGTTCGCCGGCTTTATGCGCATGGGCAAGACTCTCGTCAGCATTGCCTTTAAGCCAGGAAACAATTGGAATACGGTTATAACCGTAAACCATCAGCGAGTAATGTGTGTAGCGAACAACCCCCGCCAGTTCAAGTTCCATAATTTTGTTAAGAATATCTACAGCCCGTTGTTTTTCTTGATCGTTCATGTCGTTTCTCCTTTTGATTATAGAAAAATGTCACCTCACATTAAGCGACACCCACTCAGATGTTCATCAAAATTCTGATAACGATGTATGACACCGCCTCACCGCCTATTACTTTGACCCGATACTATAGCAACAACTATTTTTCTCAAAATGAATTGATGCAGAAATAATCCCGCGCTTAAATCAAGCGCTATTCCGCTTAAACGAGCCGTTTGGGGTACAATATTTTTGTTATTTTTAACGCATAACCCGCCTATAACAATAAATCCACTCAGGGGAACTTTCGATGAACTATACAAACATGCTGGCCGTAGCGTTCGCCGAAGCGCAAGCCGGTTTTGACGAAGGCGGCGTACCGGTCGGCGCGGCGCTGTTCGACGCACATGGCAATCTGCTCGGACGCGGTCGCAATCGCCGGGTGCAGGACAACGACCCTTCCGTCCACGGCGAAACCGACGCCTTTCGTAAAGCCGGTCGCCAAACCAACTATCGCGACAAGATTTTGGTAACGACATTGGCGCCCTGCTGGTATTGCTCGGGCTTGATCCGGCAATTCAATATCGGCACGGTGGTAGTCGGTGAATCGGTCAACTTCGAAGGCCACCTCGATTGGCTTAAAGACGCCGGAGTACATATTGTTGAAATGAACGACGCCGATTGCATTGCGCTGATGCGGCGCTTTATCGAACAATCGCCGCAAATCTGGTTTGAAGACATCGGCGAATGCGCTTGCACTTAACGCTCGCAGACACCTTTCCGGGCTAAAATACTTGCCGAATCCGCCTGTCTAAATTTGCGGCGACCCAATCTAACGATATGCCCCATGGCAGTTTTTCAGTTATAATCCTCCCCTTTTTATTGCCCAAGAGCGTTAATCCGTGTCCAGCATAAACAACGACTTATCTACTTTTCAGGGACTCATCCTGGCCTTACAGAAATACTGGTCAGATCAAGGCTGTATTTTATTACAGCCGTTGGATCAAGAAGTTGGCGCGGGGACATTTCATCCCGCCACATTTTTACGCGCCATAGGCCCTGAGCCTTGGAACGCGGCCTATGTGCAACCGTCGCGCAGGCCGACCGACGGCCGCTTTGGCGAAAACCCCAACCGACTCCAGCATTACTACCAGTTTCAGGTGGTTTTAAAACCGTCGCCGGACAATATTCAGGAATTGTATCTGGGTTCGTTACGCCATTTGGGCCTGGATTTGCTCGAACACGACGTGCGCTTCGTCGAAGACAATTGGGAGTCGCCGACTCTGGGCGCATGGGGACTAGGCTGGGAAGTCTGGCTGAACGGCATGGAAGTGACCCAGTTCACCTATTTCCAGCAAGTCGGCGGCCTTGAATGCAGGCCGATCACCGGCGAAATCACTTACGGTCTGGAGCGCATCGCGATGTACTTGCAGGGCGTTAAAAGCGTTTACGACCTGGTCTGGACCAAAGGCCCCTTCGGCACCGTAACTTACGGCGATGTGTTCCATCAAAACGAAGTGGAAATGTCCGCTTACAACTTCGAACACGCCAACGTCGAGTTCATGTTCGAGTGTTTCAACACTTACGAGCAGGAATGCACCAAGCTGATCGAATTGAACTTGCCGCTGCCGGCCTATGAAATGGTGCTGAAAGCCTCGCATGCCTTTAACCTGCTGGATGCGCGCCACGCCATTTCGGTTACCGAGCGCCAACGTTATCTGTTGAGAGTCAGGAATTTGGCTAAATCCGTAGCCGAAGTCTATTACCAACGCAGGGAATCGCTGGGATTTCCAATGTTAACCGAGCAGGGAGCATAACATGGACACAAGCAAACATTTATTGTTCGAACTGGGTTCGGAAGAATTGCCGCCCAAAACACTTAAAAAACTCTCTCAGGCTTTAGCTGATGGGTTTCGAAAGCAGCTTGAAACCCTACAAATAGATTTTCAGGAAATTGAATATTTCGCCACTCCAAGGAGATTAGCGGTCAAAGTTATTGCCCTTAATACTCAACAAAGAAATCAATTAGTTGAAGTATTAGGCCCGGCTGTTTCTGCATCCTATGATGATAATGGTAATCCCACTAGAGCAGCGGAAGGATTTGCCAGTAAATTTGATATTAGAGTTGACCAGCTACAAAGGACAGGTCAAGGCAAGAATGAAAGATTAGTTTATAAAGCTGAAGTAACTGGTAAAGATACAGATTTTTTCTTGCCTAGTATTGTTGAATGTGCTGTTTCCAACTTACCTATTGCTAAAAGAATGCGTTGGGGGAACTACACTAACGAATTCGTCAGGCCCGTGCATTGGGCGGTTTTACTTTATGGCGACAGCGTTATTGACATGGAAATCTTAGGATTAAGAACCGGCGCAACCACGCAAGGCCACCGCTTCCACGCTCCGCAAAAAATCACCCTAACCAAGCCGGAAGATTATGCTGATGCGCTATACCAACAAGGCCATGTTATTGTCGACTTTGAACAAAGGAAGACCATCATTCGCGACGCGGCGCAAAAAGCTGCCGCTGCGGTGAACGGCATTGCACATATCGAAGACGATTTGCTGGAAGAGATTGCCGCCTTGAACGAATGGCCGGTGCCGATTACCGGGACTTTCGACCCGCGTTTCCTTGAGCTGCCGCCGGAAGTATTGATCACCACGATGCAGACCAACCAGAAATATTTTCCGGTTAAAAATGCCGATGGCGGTTTGCTGGCGAACTTCATCACTTTCAGCAACATTGAAAGCACCAACCCCAAGTCCATACAGCAGGGTAATGAGCGCGTGGTAACCCCGCGCCTTTCCGATGCGGAATTTTTCTGGAACCAGGATCGGAAAAAAACGTTGGAAGATCGCGTGGAAAGCTTGTCCAGCGTGGTTTTTCAGGAGAATCTGGGCACGGTTTTCGCCAAAACCAAACGCGTGCAAAATCTCGCGAAATTCATTGCCGGACACCTGAACGCCAATGTCGAACTGGCCGAACGCGCCGCGTTATTGGCCAAAACCGACCTGATGACCGAAATGGTCGGCGAATTCGGCAACCTGCAAGGCATTATGGGGCGCTACTATGCGCTGGCGGACAACGAGCCGGAAGAGGTCGCACTGGCAATTGAGGAACAGTATTTCCCCAAACAATCCGGTAGTCCGACTGCCGGCAGTACAACGGGGCAAGTCCTTGCTATCGCGGAAAAAATAGACACGCTGGTAGGTATTTTTGCCGTCGGCTTGATCCCTACCGGCGACAAAGACCCTTATGCATTGCGCCGCGCCGCGTTAGGCATTCTCCGAACCATCATAGAAAATAAACTCAACATCAATATCATCGAGCTGACGGAATTCGCCGGCGCTCAAATTAAAACCGTTGCCGATCAATCGGGAACATCCGACCGGGTTATCGATTTTATTTTCGACCGCTTGAAAGGTTATTGTCTTGATCAGGGCTACACCGCCGATGAATTCGATGCGGTGATCACCGTAACTCCCGCCGAACCGCTGGATTTTATGCAACGTTTGCAGGCGGTTAAAGCCTTCAGGCAACTGCCCGAAGCCGAAAGTCTGGCGGCGGCGAATAAACGCATCCGCAATATCCTGAAAAAATCGGAGTCCCAACCGGCCGCCAGCGTCGGCGCATTGCTGGAGCCGCAAGAAAAGCAGCTGTTGCAAGCGGCGCTGCAATCTGCCGATGACATTCAACCGTTACTGGCGCAGCGCAATTATCAAGCAACGCTTAACCGTTTGGCGGGATTACGCAATGACGTCGACGCCTTTTTCGATCATGTGATGGTGATGACCGACGATCTCGACTTGCGCGCCAACCGGCTGGCATTGCTCAACCTGTTGTCCGAGCAGTTTTTGACCTGCGCCGACATCTCCAAACTGCAATCGTAAATGAACATACCACAGGGTTCATCGTTCCCACGCTCCAGCGTGGGCGCGCAGTCAGCGTCGCTCCACCGGCGCGGGAACGCACTATAATCCATGCCCGAAAACCGCTACGTGTTGCTGGATCGTGATGGCGTCATTAACCACGATTCGGATGAATTCATAAAATCCCCGGAACAATGGCTGCCGATTGAAGGCAGTCTTGAGGCCATCGCCCTGCTCAACAAGCATGGCTATAAAGTCGTGGTGATCACCAATCAATCCGGTCTGGCCCGCGGCTTACTTGATGCCGTTACGCTGGAAAAAATCCATGCAAAAATGCAACGCATGGCCGCAGAAAAAGGCGGAAAAATCGACGCTATCTATTTTTGTCCGCATGGTCCCGACGACGACTGCAACTGCCGCAAACCCAAGCCGGGATTGCTTGAAGCCTTTGCAGGCGATCACCATGTCAACCTGAGCGGTATAGCTTTTATCGGTGATTCGCTCCGCGACCTCCAGGCAGCGCAGGCGGTCGGTGCAAGCCCGATACTGGTTAAAACCGGTAAAGGCCGAAAAACCCTAACTGAAAATCCTAATCTCGACATTCCTGTTTTTGAGAACTTATATGACGCAGCAAAACACCTCACATCAAGATCCCAGACCTAAAAACTATATAGGCTCGGCCCTGCTATTTTTGGGCATTTTTTCTACTGCTACCATCGTCGGAATATTACTTATTCTAGGCATGCTGACGACCTTTAAAGTGCGTTGGAAAATCGGTCATGCCTGGTGCGCGATTATCAGTTGGATAACCAGAGTTACTTGCGGCCTCACCTATGAAGTGGAAGGACTGGAAACCATCGATCCGCAACGGCCTGCCATTATTTTGAGCAATCATCAGTCTGCGTGGGAAACTCTGGCGTTAAGATATATTCTGCCGCCACATTCAGTGGTCATAAAACGTGAACTGCTTTATCTCCCGATTTGGGGATGGTCGCTGCTCACCCTGAAATCCATCGTCATCAACCGGAAAAACCAACGCGCCTCATTACGCTCCCTGCTCGAACAAGGCACTAAATATTTAAATGAGGGCTTATGGGTGCTGATTTTTCCTGAAGGCACTCGCGCCGGAGCCAGGGAAGTATTGAAGTTTAATATCGGCGGCGCCATGTTGGCGCATAAAACCGGCTACCCCGTCATTCCGGTCGCACATAATGCCGGGGATTTCTGGCCGCGCTATAGTTTTTTAAAGTACCCCGGCGTGATCAAGTTAAAAATCGGCCCGGTTATAGAAACCAAGGGACGCAAAGCCGCCGACATCAATGCCGAAGCGGAGGCCTGGATAACGCAGGCAATGAAGGAGATGGATTGATTCAGGCCAAAAGCGAAAGACAAAGGGCAAAAAGAAGAGTCCCTTTAGCCTTTCGCCCTTCATATATGCGTATAATGCCGCACGGCGCATTTTCAATTTAATTACGGTAACACTCACATGAAAAAACTACTGCTCATTTCCCTGTCTGCATTATTACTCTCCGGTTGCGCAGATAGAAAACAATATGAAGAGACTGTATTGGAGCAAATGCAGCTGGAAAAAGACATTAAGGACTACAAATTATCTCCCGAGCGCATGGCTAAATGCGTCGTTGATACGACATCGAACAACATGCCCGGCATTTTTGCTCTCGACCCCAAGCGCTTGACCGCTTACCGTAACTATACAAAAATGTTGACGCTGTCCTCGTCTAAAGACCCTAAAAAGACCCTTGAAGAATTACGCACTGATTTCGGCTCGGCACAAGAGCTTGCAGAAGCGCATTCCAACTATACCGAAAGCCAGATGGACTGTTTGTCCGCGCTGATCGGGGAATCGGAAGAACCGACAAAAGACGAAAAATAACGCTGGTAGCCTGATCAGAACAACCCAGGGCGGCCGCCCAATCGGTCGCCCTTTTCGCCTCGCCTCACTCGACGCCGCAACACCGTTTAAACTTCTTGCCGCTACCGCAGGAACACGGGGCATTCTTGCCCAGATTAGTCTGTAAACCTACCTTGCCGATCGACTTAACCAGCCCATCCAGATAAAACCAGCCGCCCGCGCGTTTAATAAATTGGCTGATCTCCGTCATGACGTACTCTTCGCCATCCTCCAAATAGTACGCCTTAAACTCCACCACGCCTTTAGCATCCTTAGCCCCGCCTTTTTTAGTGTTGCCGATTTCCAAGCGTTGCCAATCGACTTTTTCCTTGGAGAAATCGATCAATTCAGGCCGCACCGTGGCATCCCAAGTATCTTGCAAATAACAGGCATTATGCAAAGCATAAGCAGTAAAGCGCGAACGCATCAAAGCTTCGGCAGTTACGGGCTTTTTTTCGCCGGAATGAAATGGGCCGCAGCATTGAGCGTATTCAATGCCCGATCCGCAAAGGCAGAAAGTTTGTGTGTTCAAAAGAAGTTCCTTATTAAAATGTTGGCTTATTTTACATGGATCCGTACTTGATAGTAGGGTGAAACCTGACAACTTGGGCTTCGACCATCCGCCTAATTTCTGTTTATGAATGAGCTCCCGTTATAATATTCTTCGGCATGAGTCGCATAATACCCGCGCTCCCATCGCCAATCCGTAACCTAACCCACTCAACTATCCGATAAGAAATTGATAAGTAAGCAAAATAAAAATCTTCATCCCGGCAGAAAATTCTGCGTTGCCCCGATGCTGGACTGGACTGATAGACACTGTCGTTATTTTCACCGGCTGATTTCACAACATGCGCTTTTGTATACCGAAATGGTCACTACCGGCGCGTTGATTCATGGCGACCACCACCGGTTTCTGCAATTCAGCGCAGCCGAGAACCCGGTTGCGTTCCAATTGGGCGGCAGCAATCCACGGGAATTAGCCATTTGCGCCAAGATGGTTGAAGATTATGGCTATGATGAGGTGAATTTAAACGTCGGTTGTCCCAGCGACCGGGTTCAAAATGGCCGTTTTGGCGCTTGCCTGATGGCTGAACCCGAACTGGTCGCCGAGTGCATTGCCGCCATGAGTCAGGCAGTTTCGATCCCGGTTACTGTCAAATCGAGAATCGGCATTGATGAACGCGATTCTTACGAAGAGCTGGTGCATTTTATATCGACAGTTGCCGATGCCGGTTGCGAAACTTTTATTATCCACGCCAGAAAAGCGTGGTTAAGCGGCTTGTCGCCCAAGCAAAACCGAGATATTCCACCGCTGCGCTACGATGTGGTCTACCAAATAAAACAGGATTTTCCGCAACTGGAAATCATACTGAACGGCGGCATCATCACATTGGATCAGGCCGAAGCTGTTCTGACCCATGTCGACGGCGTCATGGTTGGCCGGGAGGCTTACCACAACCCTTATTTACTGGCCGAGGTGGACCGGCGCTTTTATGGCGAGTCCACAGAACCCAGATCACGGGAAATGGTTATGGATTTGTTAATCCCCTATATCCGGGAACAGCTTGAGCTTAAAGATGGAGTTCGCTTAAATAGTATATCCCGGCATATTTTAGGCCTTTTTCATGGCGAACCGGGAGCCAGAGGCTGGAGACGGCATCTTAGCGAAAATGTGTGTAAACCCGGCACGGACATCAATGTGATTTTGAATGCGTTGCCTACAGGGATGTAGGCAAGGGGCGCGAGCGGGAGTAATTGTCGAGGAGCGGAAACTTTAAAACTCAAGGCTCAATGTGTATACTGACCAGCTATTTTTATAACTGGGATTGAAACAATGGAACAGCATTTTGCCAAGCTTATCGAAGCAGTCGGTGAAGATTTAAACCGCGAAGGCCTGATCGATACGCCAAAACGCGCGGCCAAGGCTTTCAAGTTTTTAAACAACGGCTACGAAAAAACGCTGGAAGAAGTGCTTAACGGCGCTATTTTTACCGCCGACACCGAAGACATGGTTATTGTGAAGGATATTGAACTGTATTCTTTATGCGAACATCATTTACTGCCGTTTATCGGCAAATGTCATGTGGGTTATTTGCCGAAAGGCAAGGTGATGGGTTTGTCCAAAGTGGCTCGCGTGATCGATATGTACGCACGCCGCCTGCAAATTCAGGAAAAATTGACCAAACAAATAGCGGACGCGATTGAACTGGCAACCGGCGCCCGAGGCGTGGCCGTGGTTATTGAAGCCAAGCATTTGTGCATGATGATGCGCGGTGTCGAGAAGCAAAACTCGGTAATGACGACTTCAGTGATGACTGGGGTTTTCCGTAAAGAAATCAGCACCCGCTCGGAATTTTTAAATCTTATCAACAGACAAACTTGAAATGACCGTAAAAAAAACCGGCGTACTATTAGCGAATCTGGGTTCGCCTACCGCACCGACAACGTCAGCGGTCAGGCGGTTTCTTAAAGAGTTTCTTTGGGATCCGCGCGTCGTCAACCTGCCCAGACCGTTGTGGTGGGTGATACTGCATTTTTTCGTGCTGCCTTTTCGCCCCCGAAAATCAGCCTTGGCCTATCGCAAAGTGTGGGATGAAAAAGGTTCGCCGTTAATTTTCCTGACCCTGCAATTAAGCGAGCGGGTTGCCGATAGGTTGCGTGCCAGGGGCGTCACCACCCAGCATGTAATGCGCTACGGCGAACCCTCCATAGCGAAGCAGTTGAAAGCGTTCAAAACGGCGGGCGTTGATAATTTAATCATCCTGCCGTTGTATCCGCAATATTCCTCAACCACCACCGCATCAATCTACGATGACGTGGTGAAGGAATTGAATCAGTGGAAACACCTGCCCAACATTCACTTTATCAGCGATTATCATCAGCACAGCCACTATATTGCCGCAGTTGCCGAATCCATCAAGCAGAGCTGGCAAGAGCACGGCAAAAACGAGCTATTGTTGATGTCCTTTCACGGCTTGCCCGAGCAACTTACCAAATGGGGTGATCCTTATTTTCACCAGTGCCATAAAACTGCAGCCCTGATTGCCGAGAAATTAGGCATTGATGAAAAACAATGGATGATTGTATTCCAGTCGCGTTTCGGCAAGGCGCAATGGTTGAAACCTTATTGTGTGGACACCTTGAAAGAGCTTCCGGGACAAGGTATTAAAAAGATAGATATTGTCTGTCCGGGGTTTGCGGTGGACTGTCTGGAAACGTTGGAAGAAATAGCGATGGAGAACAAGGCTGTTTTTATGGAGTCCGGCGGCGTCGAATATCGTTATATCGCGGCGCTGAATGATTCGGAAATTCATGTTGATGCTATAGTTAATCTGCTTGAACAGAAGCTTTAATTTAAGACATTGCACCACGAACGACTGCATGGAAGCAGGAGGTAGAGCACCAACAGTAGGCGCTTTAGGCGACGCATGGAGCAGTTGCCGAGACACGAAGAACACGAAGTTTTTATTGTGGTTTTTTCTTCGTGCTGTTCGTGTCTTCGTGGTGAATTAGTCAATCTGCTTATATTTATTGATTGAATATACGCACCTTTGGTGTTGCAAACGACGGACAAAAAGGCTTATTCAGATGAACCAAACACTATTACAAAACTGGCAAGACAGCAGCTGGCCGACCACCAAATCCAGCAAACCTCTGGATACCGGCGACGGCGTTATCGACCAAAGAACCTTCAATACCATTGAAGTCGACGAACTGTTCGATGCCGTCAACCACGCCTCGACGATTGCCGGACAAGCGACGTTATTTCGCTCTTTAGCCCAACCGCTGAATGAGCTGGATCAAATCAAGGCCAAACAGCAAGCCGTTGAAGAACTACGCAATAATCCGGCACTGAAAGAACAGCTTGAACAGATCGTCCAACAGGCTGTGTCCAATGAAAAAAACTTCTATTTACTGTTGTTCGGCGAATTTATGGGCTCATTCGGCACAGCCAGAGAAGAGCATGAAATTGAAGGCTACGGTTATCTGCAATATAAGCGCGGCATCCGTTTTTTGCTGGAACTGGTCGACCAGATTCAATCCGTGGAAACTCCGCAAAGCGACTATCTAAAAAACATTTGCGACAAGATCAAAGCGTTCGCAGAGTCGCGACCCTATTCGTTAATGGAAGGGCCTGTTTATATCACTGAAAATAATGTTCAATGCAAGGAACAAAGGAAGGGAGCGTTTTCACCTGCGATTATTTTTAGACCCCGACTCTTCAAACCGCTGTTGATCAGCCTGTTTTTCGGAGCCATCTGGGCGTTGGCGCATTTTTTTCCGACCGACATGTTCCAGGTTTCAGTTGAGGCCATCCCGACCGCGACTATTTTCTTTGTGCCTTTTTTGTTGATTTATTACCCTATCGTTGGCGGGTTTGATCGTGACAGCTGCATTATCCCGCTAAGAAATGAGTTCAAAAAATCCCCGGCGGTAGCAGAAACTATAGATGCGCTGGGTCAGCTTGATGAATTGCTGTCGTTTATAAAATTTGCAGAGGCATTCGGCGGAAGCAAGGTGTTGCCTGAACTGGTCGATGCGCCGCATCACCGGATAAATTTGGCTGATGCCAGAAACCCGGTTTTAGGCAAACAAAACCCGGATTATGTCGGCAACGATTTTGTGTTGGATGAGGACAAACTGGTACTGATAACCGGTCCCAACAGCGGCGGCAAGACGGCTTTTTGCAAAACCGTTACCCAGATCCAGCTGCTTGCACAAATCGGCTGCTATATTCCGGCCAAATCGGCAACCCTGACCGTCGCCGACCGGATTTTTTACCAAGCGCCTGAAATCAGCCATCTGGATGACGGGGAGGGCCGCTTCGGTACGGAATTAAAACGCACCAAAGACATTTTCCTGGCGGCTGCCGCTAAAAGTCTGGTGGTGCTGGATGAATTATCCGAAGGCACAACCTTTGAAGAAAAAATGGAATCGTCGTCGAATGTGCTGAACGGCTTTTACCGGAAAGGCAACAGCACCATCTTGATTACCCACAACCATCAACTGGTCGATCATTTTGTCGCTCAGGGCATCGGTTTGCCAAGACAGGTTGAGTTTGCCAATGACGCGCCAACCTACAAACTGGTTGCAGGCATTTCCCGCGTCAGCCATGCCGATCGCGTGGCTAAAAAGATCGGTTTTTCCAAAGAAGACATCGACAACTATCTGGCAGATTCACAATGAAAATAGGCACCGCATTATCAAACAGCGCAACCAAAGCCCTGCTGCTCGGCAGCGGCGAGCTGGGCAAGGAACTGGCTATCGCACTGCAACGTTACGGCGTGGAAGTCATTGCCGTAGACCGTTATCCGAATGCACCGGCACAACATGTCGCGCATCGCAGCCATGTAATTGATATGACCGACACCGAAGCAGTCAAAAAACTGATTGCGCTGGAGCAGCCGGACTTTATCATCCCGGAAATTGAAGCAATTGCGACCCGGGCGTTGCTGGACATTGAGGCGGAAGGCGGGTGTATAGTTGTACCCAACGCCCGAGCAATTCAACTGACTATGAACAGGGAGGGCATCAGAACTCTGGCCGCCGAGCAGCTTAAAATTCCCACCTCGGACTACGCGTTTGCACAAAGTTTTGAACAATTGCAGGCGGCGGTTGACGGCGGCATCGGTTATCCGTGCTTTATCAAGCCGACTATGTCATCATCCGGCAAAGGTCAATCGATGGTTAAAAACGCAGACGGGCTTAAGGCAGCCTGGGATTACGCCAAATCCAGCGGCAGGGTAGACACCGGCAAGGTCATCGTCGAAGCAAAAATAGACTTTGATTTTGAAATCACCCTGCTGACGGTACGAGCCCTGAACCAGCGCGGTGAAATCGAGACTCACTTTTGCGCCCCCATAGGTCATGTGCAGGAAAGCGGCGATTACCGCGAGAGCTGGCAACCGCAAGCCATGAATTCCGCCGCCATCAAAGCGTCGCAGGACATTGCTTTTAAAATCACCAATGAAATCGCAGGGCTCGGCCTGTTTGGCGTCGAACTGTTTATCAAAGGCGATAGGGTCTGGTTTAGCGAAGTCAGTCCCAGGCCGCATGATACCGGCATGGTGACATTGGTCACCCAGAAACAAAATGAATTTGAATTGCACGCTAGGGCCATTCTAGGCTTGCCCGTCGATACCGGCATGCAAAGCACAGGAGCCAGTGCCGTAATATTAGGCGGTCTGGATGCACAAGGCGTGATTTATGAAGGACTGGACAAGGCGCTGTCTGTCCCGACCAGCGAAATCAGATTATTCGGCAAGCCTGAAGCGTTTACAAACAGGCGCATGGGCGTTGCGTTAGCCACCGCTGAATCAGTCGATGAAGCCAGAAACAGGGCGGTTAAGGCCGCGAGTATGATCGTTATCAAACCTGACAGGTAGGTGAAGCCATGATGAGAATTGCCGTTATTTTAACTACTTTACTCATCTCAAACGAGGTGCTGGCCGACATCTATAAATTTATCGCGAATGACGGCCGCATCTACTACACCGACAAGCCTAAAAACGGCCTGTACAAGCGCATCATCCGCACCAGGGCTCTGAATTATTCCGCAGCCCTGCCTTATATGGGCACCAACAAAAAGAGATTCGCCGACCTTATTACTGAAGCGGCCAACCGGCATCAGGTTGATGTTAAACTTGTACATGCCGTTATTCAGGCGGAGTCCGCCTACAATGCAAGCGCAATCTCCTCAGCCGGAGCCGTCGGTTTAATGCAGCTAATGCCCGATACCGCAAGACGCTACGGCGTTGTTAACCGAAATGATCCGGTTCAGAATATCGACGGCGGCACCCATTATTTGAAAGATCTGCTCAGGATGTTTGATTCGAATCTGGATCTGGCCGTTGCCGCCTATAACGCCGGTGAAAACGCGGTGATCAGGCACCACAACTCCATCCCCCCCTACCCCGAAACACGCAATTACGTTAAAACAGTGATGGCTTTGTATTACAGGCACTCTTGAATTGGCGGGCGACTTTTCGTTGAAAATAGCGTAACCGTTTAATTTTCAAGGAAAAGATTATGCATTTTTTTCGATATTATCCAGTTAAAGAAAAATCAGTCTTGGAACGAATGACTGTAATGCGTAATTGAAGTAGGTGTATAAGCTATCCGGAACCGGATAATAATCTGTTGGGTAGAGTAATAAAGGGCCAAGCATGATAAACGCAAGCGACAACATCGACTTAAGCCGTTTCACGAGTGCGCAAGAAAGCATCTATGACAGCGTCCTCGCAGAGTTAAAAAGCCGCCGGAAACGAACTCACTGGATGTGGTATATATTCCCGCAAATTGATGGATTGGGGCACAGTTCAACTTCAAAACACTATGCCATTAAGAACCTGGAAGAGGCTCGACAATACTTGAACCATCCTGTTCTTGGAAAAAGACTGTTGGAATGCGCAGAAGCGGTTTTCAGTGTTGAAGGGCGATCAATTTCAGAAATTTTTGGTTACCCTGATAATCTAAAGCTTAAATCTTCCATGACACTGTTTGCCTGTGTGGCAGATCCATACTCCGTGTTTCCCCGTATCCTTGACAAGTACTTTAATGGAGAGCGGGATGCTTTGACACTCCAATTATTAGAGCAACTTAAGGCGAAATGAGCCGAGTGCGTAGGTCGAGTTAGGCGCGCCGGTTTGAAGTTTAACCATCTACGTTCCTCGCGCCGTAACCCGATACAGGAAGCAGGAATAACTAAGCCATCCCAATAACCCAAGGTCGTACCCGTTGGGTTACAACGCAAAAAGCCGCGCCTAACCCAACCTGTTTCACTTAGCCCGACTGACCACATAAACGCCGATTAACACCAAAGCAGTCCCGGCCAGTTGCGCCGCGGTCAATGTCTCGCCTAACAATAAGAAAGCCAACGCCAGCGTACCTATCGGCCCTATAGAACTGATAATAGATGCCGAACCCGCGCCGATGCGCCTGATCCCGGCATTCATAAAAAACGCAGGAAGCACGGTGGAGAAAATAGCCATGATCAGCGCCAGCCAATAAACATCGGTCGGTAAATGCAACAGTTTAACGCCGTGCTGCATCACAAAATGCAACCCGGTTGCCAAACACGCTACCGTCATCGAATAGGCGGTAAAACGCGTCGAACCGATCCGTTTGACCATCATGCCGCTGCCCATCAAGAAAAAGGCAAACGCAATTGCGCTGCCCAAAACCAATGCCGAACCTAACAAGAGTCCCGATGATGCTATTGCCGTCATGTTGTCGACAAACACCAAAATCATCCCGGCATAACTCAACGCTAACGCAAGCGCTTGGTGACGGTTAATCATTCGGCGTTGTAGTGCCGCCGTGAACAAAACGACAAAGGTCGGATAGAGGAAAATAATCAAACGTTCAAGACCGGCCGAGATATATTGCAGGCCTGCAAAATCAAGAAAGCTGGCAATGTAATAACCTAACAGGCCCAAACCGAAAACCATCAGCCAGTCCAGCCTGTTTAAGCGTTGCGCATCGTTTGTTTTTGCCGAATCGTTAGCCGACCATAACGCAACCGCCAGAAAAAACGGTAACGAAATCGCCATGCGCAGCACCATCAACGTGATGGCATCCAGTTGATGACTGCAGCTGTAAGCCAGTTTGACCAATACCGCTTTAGCAGAAAAGCCAAATGCGCCAAGTAAAACAAACAGATAACCGAAAATAGCCTGACGATTGCTTTGCGGTATAACGGATTCGGGTTGATGCACAAACTTCTCCTTAAGATGGAAAACTGCGAATCTTGCCGGAAAGACTATCAAAGCAACTGGGACAAGACCCGCAGTTGTTTTGATAAAATGGAATTAATAAACCAACAAAACAACACTGCTGCGAAAGCTAATAATCTTTCGCAGCCATCGTGTGTTAAGTTTTAGAGATGAGGTCATAGTGTTCATGGTTTATATTCTATGAATACGGTTGTACGTTGTCAATTTGCGTTGCATGATAAAATTTCTTAAATTCTGCTAACCAAGAGTCCAAAGCCATGAATCACATTGCCTTAAAAATGCTGATGGGAGATCGAGGCAAATATCTCGGCATCGTCATGGGGCTGACTTTTGCCTCGTTGATCATGACCCAGCAACCGGCGATTTTTTTGGGGCTGATGTCGCGCTCTTACAGCTTCATATCGGATGTGGGTTTGCCTGATATATGGGTGATGGACTCAAAAGTGCAATTCGTCGATGATATCAAGCCCTTGCAGGACACCGAGCTTTACCGGGTGCGCGGCATTTCCGGTGTGGAGTGGGCCATGCCGATGTACAAGGGGCTTTTAAAAGCGCGACTGGTCGACGGCACTTTTCAGACCTGTAATGTCGTCGGCTTGGACGATGCCACCTTAATCGGCGGGCCGCCGGTCATGCTCGAAGGGACGGTTGAAGATTTGCGCCGCAGCGACGGGGTTATCGTCGATATAGACGGCGCCCGGGATAAACTGGGCAAGCCTTCACCGATACCCGGCGGCAAACCCATCCCGCTTAAGGTCGGCGACAGTCTGGAATTAAACGACCACCGCGCCATCGTTGTCGGTATCGCCAAGGTCACCCGCACTTTTCAATCCCAGCCCGTGGTCTATACCACTTACTCCCGTGCCAAAAGCTACGCCCCCAAGGAACGCAAGCTGCTGTCTTTTGTTTTGGTTAAAGCCAAACCAGGACAGGATTTTGGCGAACTAACCCGCCGCATCCGTGCAACAACCGGTCTGGCGGCTTATACCCGAGAGGAATTCATGTCCCTCACTTATGAGTATTTTATGCATAACACCGGCATCCCGATTAATTTCGGCATTTCGGTGCTGTTGGGCTTTATCGTCGGCGCAGCCATTGCCGGCCAGACTTTTTACAACAGCACTCTGGAAAATCTGCGTCAATTCGGGGTACTGAAAGCGATGGGCACCAGCAACTGGATATTGCTGCGCATGATTTTGTTACAGGCGGTGTTAGTGGGTACCATCGGTTACGGTCTAGGCGTGGGCTTGACCGCATTGTTCGGCTATTCGATGCGCCATTCGATACTGGCGTTCAAGTTTCCCTGGCAACTATTGTTGTTTAGCGGTGCCGGAGTCAGCCTGATTTGTATTTTTGCGGCACTGCTCAGTATCATCAAAGTGATTCGCCTGGAACCCGCTATTGTGTTTAAAGGCTAAAGCATGAACTCGCCATCATTGGCAGTACGCTGTCAGAATGTAATCAAAACTTACGACACCGGCGACCAAAAAGTAACCGCACTTAACAGCGTCAATCTGGAGATTGCGACGGGAGAACTGATGATGCTGGTCGGACCGTCAGGCTGCGGCAAGACTACCTTGATTTCAGTCATCGCCGGTATTCTCGATCAGGATAGCGGTCATTGCGAAGTGTTGGGCGAGGATTTACTGAGCATGAGCAATCAGCACAAACTGAATTTCAGGGCGCGCAATATCGGTTTCGTTTTTCAGGCTTTTAACCTGCTGCCTTCGCTCAACGCTGCGGAAAATGTGTCGATACCGCTTATTATCAACGGCATCAAGCGTGCCGAGGCTGAGCGTAAAGCCATTTCCGTACTGGAGCAGGTAGGCTTGGGCGCGCGTGTAAAGGCTTTATCTTCCGAGCTTTCCGGCGGACAGCAGCAACGTGTCGCCATTGCTCGAGCGCTGGTTCATAGCCCGCGACTCATCGTTTGCGACGAACCCACCAGTTCGCTGGATCATGAAACCGGGCACAATGTGATGACTTTGCTTAAGGATGTGGCTTTGTACAAAGACCGGACCTTGGTCATCGTTACCCATGACGCCCGGATTTTCGACTTCGCCGACCGTATAGCCGAAATGGATGACGGGCATATTGTTAAGGTTAAAGGGACTAAAGGCTAAAAATTACCTGATTAGCGAGATGCTTCAGCCAAAGACAAAATATTCGATATACCAACAGCTAGTTCCAAAAAATGTGAGCTGTAGAGACGCGATTTATCGCGTCTGCTCTCCAGTTTGATCCAAGATATAGAAAAGGCGCAACAATTAGAGACGCGATAAATCGAAAGACGCGATAAATCGCGTCTCTACGTTGGTTGGCTAATCAGGAAAAATTATGCTGCAAAGCACTTTCGTCCCTTTCATGCTTTTCGTGGACAATACCCATATAAGTTCGTGATCAGCAGAACAACCGAATCATAAACCTATCTACAGGAGGTGGTATGCAAGTCAAATACACATTACCCATACTGGCGGCTGCCGGGTTCCTTTTTGCGGCATATACAGTCGTCAGCAGCAATAAGCCGATACCCGTTGCTCCGGCCGTTGCGCCGCCCGCCTCCGCACCTTTTAGATCATTTATTGCCGGAGCGGGTATTGTCGAGGCGCAAAGCCAGAACATCGCCATCGGCACGCCTTTGTCGGGCATCGTCAAGGCCGTCGCCGTCAAAGTTGGCGACAAAGTCAAGGCCGGTGCGCCGCTGTTTTATCTGGACGACCGGGATACCCATGCCGAGCTGGCCGTTAAACTTGCCGATCTTGCAAAAGCTCGGGCAGGCGTTAACGAAGCCTTAGCGTCGCTCAAAGATACCCAATCACTGAGCGACTTGGCTGAAGCGGTGACCGACCGGCGCGCCATCAGCTCCGAGGAACTGCTTCGACGCCGCAATGCCCTGCTCATCAGCGCAGCCAAACTGGACAGCGCCAAAGCCTTGGTGCAACAGGCGGAAGCCGCGCTGACAACAACACAAACCACGCTGGCCCGGCTCATCGTTCAAGCGCCGGTAAACGGCGAGGTGCTGCAAGTCAACATCCGGCCGGGTGAATTCGCCCAGGCCGGAGCCCTAATCACACCGCTACTGATGTTGGGTAATATGGACCAGCTGCATGTGCGGGTAGACATCGACGAGAATGATGCCTGGCGGTTTGACAAAAACAGCAAGGCCGTAGCCTTCCTGCGCGGCAACCGAAACTTCAAAACCGACCTGATTCCGGCTTATGTCGAGCCTTACGTAATACCCAAAAAATCGCTGACCGGCGACAGCACCGAGCAGGTTGATACGCGCGTGTTACAGGCGCTGTACAGCTTTGACAGAAGCCAACTGCCCGTCTATGTAGGCCAGCAGATGGACGTATTCATTGAAGCCAAGGATTATGCGGGCGACGGCGGTTCCCCATTATGATCCGGTGCCCGCTTGCGCTTTTTGCCACTCTGCTGTTATCCGGCTGCTTTGCTGTCGGCCCCGACTATGAGCGCCCCAAAATCCAGGTTCCCCGGCAATGGACTGAAACGACTGCGGCTACAGGTTCTCAACCGGCGCAACCGGATAAATGGTGGAAGACGTTTAACGATCCGGTACTCGACAAACTGATCAGAGACGCCATCGCTTCCAACCTGGATTTGAAGCTTGCCTTGGAGCGGGTTAAAGACGCCCGAGCCCTGCGCTCTGCGACTATTGCAGCGGGTTTGCCCAGCATAGATGCCAAGAGCAACGTCAGCAGGCGGTTCAATAACTCGTCCTCACCGGCGTCCCAAACCGGCACACCCTCTGCGGGCGGCGGTTTTGGTATCGGTAATCAGTTCATCAACATTTTTCAAATGGGCTTTGACGCCCAATGGGAGCTGGATTTTTTCGGCGGCGTCAGGCGTGCGGTAGAAGCCGCCGATGCAACGATTGATGTCGAAGTCGAAAACAGCCGGGATGTACTGGTCACCCTGCTGGGAGATGTTGCCCGCAACTACGTTGAGCTGCGCGCCAACCAGCGACTGATCGCAATTACCGGTGAAAACTTGCACGCGCAACAGGAAACCCAAGAGCTGACTCAAATCCGGCAACAGACCGGGCTTGCAAGTATGCTGGAAGTGGCCCAGGCACAAGCCCAAGCCGCCACGACAGAAGCGCAGTTGCCGAATTATGAAACGGCAGTTAAGCAATCGATACATGCACTCAGCGTATTGCTCGGCAAAGCGCCCGGCGCGCTAGCCATTCAACTTGATCAACAAGGCGTTATCCCAACCATTGCCGTTAAGGTGATAACCAACCTTCCCTCCGAATTATTACAGCGCAGACCGGATATTCGTCGCGCCGAACGGCAATTGGCCGTCGCCAACGCATCCGTTGGCGTTGCAACTGCCGAGCTTTACCCGAAAATCAATCTGGCTGCGTTTATCGGCTTGCAGAACACGACCATCACCGACTTCACGCCTATCGGGAAATCATGGTCGGCAGCGTCATCGTTAACCATGCCGATCTTCAATTGGGGCAAACTGAACGCCAATATCAAAAGCAAAAAAGCGCAATTCGAGCAAGTCTTCCTGACTTATCAGTCCACGGTTTTATCGGCTTTTAAGGAAGTGGAAGATGCACTGATCGCTTATAGCAAAGAGCAGGAACGGTACAAAGCGCTGGCAAAAGCCGTTGAAGCAAACCAGCTGGCCGTTCAATTAGCCAACGAACGCTATCAAAGGGGCCTGACCGCGTTTCTCGATGTATTGATCAGTCAAACGGCACTTTATCAAGCCCAAACCCTGTTAGTCGCCAGCGAATCGACGCTTTCCAGTAATCTGATTGCTCTCTACAAATCGCTAGGCGGCGGCTGGGAAACCGAGGCTATCGTGGGTGATGTTAAATAATCGCGCGCCATGTTAAGCTCAAGTGCATTTTTTATTTTCCCCAATAACATGTCATCACATTAAAACAGGAGTACAAAAATGGAATCGCAAGAGTTAATTAAAGTATGGGATCTCCCGCTTAGAATCTTTCACTGGCTGCTGGTTGCCGGATTTTTTATCGCTTACCTGACTGAAGATGAGTTATTAACGGTTCACGTCTGGGCCGGTTATCTGGTCACCGGATTATTGGCGTTCAGATTGGTGTGGGGATTTGTCGGCAACGACTATGCCCGATTCTCGAATTTCTTATGCAGCCCTGTCAAGTCGATTGCTTATCTTAAAGACCTGATCACATTAAAAACCCAGCGATACCTCGGCCACAATCCTGCGGGTGCGGCAATGATTGTGTTATTGCTGGTCAGTTTATTAGCGACAGTTATTACAGGCTTTGCTGTGTACGGCGCAGACCAGGCAGCCGGGCCGCTGGCTGGTATAGGCTCCGCCAACGAAAAGATGTGGGAAGAAGTGCATGAATTTTTCGCCAACTTCACGCTGGTGCTGGTGGTTGTGCATGTAGCAGGCGTGGCCGTTGAAAGCTATATACATCGCGAAAATCTGGCAAGAGCGATGGTGCATGGATTTAAGAAGAAATAATCCCTTCGTTTACCTTCTGATGGGTAGTTGCGTAGATCGGGTTAGCGTAGCGTAACCCGACACATCGAAGCGACAAATGTCGGGTTACGCTACGCTAACCCGACCTACATGGCTATCACCGCCAGAATCTATATATGATCCATATTTAAATCGATGCTCAATTTTCGTGCATTTGCCAAATGTATTATTTTCTGCTTTTGCTGTTCTGTTGCATCGCTCCATTGAAGAATTTCATCAATGCTGCGAAAGCAACCAAGGCAAACATCTTCCTCATTCAGGCAGCAGTCCCTTACACACGGCGAGATAATATTTTCCAATGAAGAATCTCCAGAGCTGAATGGGGCATGATGCCCCGTTCGAAATGTAAGGCGTTGGTTAAGCATAGCCATTAAGTACAGGCATTGTAAAAACATTTGGGACGAGGTTGCAAACCCCGTCCGGCGTGGAGGTTTCGAAACAGGGACGTGATGCGCCCCTACTTGGCTCTAAATATCGAGCACAATAGCATGCGAGAGCTTTGAATCCGATATAAGGCGGTTACAGGAAACGCCTGATTCAAGGTAACAGGCTCTTCTTTACTTATAAGAGCAGCTATTGCCGATAGCCAATAAATAGATTCTATAAATTATAGAAAAACAACACAATATGTTGTGTTGTTTTTGTTTTTTACTACTAAATGTTGTTTTCAATGGGCATTAATTACAATTAAACTATATCCATAAATCCCAGCGATGTAGAATTTACACCCACAACATTTAACAAATAACTAGAGCATTAGCGATATTACGCAAGAACTGGTGTCTTGTTCTGAGCGTATTTATTAAAAATTAGACTGATTTTGAGGTGATTTATGGTGCAATGGGTTGTTGTTTTTATAGTGGCTATTGTTTGTGTAATACTTAATTTAAAAGGAGAAAAATTAATTAAGTCGATTATGCAAATGATATACGATAGATCTCCGAAAGAGAAAAGTCTTACCTATGTTCCGCGAAATGTTGACAGAACTAAATTAAAAATTTAACTAAATTTTCTCGCTAAAAGGCCCATCTTGGGCCTTTTTTTGTGCCCAGTATTTATATGTTTACAAATCTAAAAGACTCCATAGCTAAACTTAAAAGAGATCCGCTCGGGTGGATTTTAGAGATGATTTTAAAAAAAGCGGTTTGGGCGCTTATTTTTGGATGGTCTTTTCTTGCTTGGCCAGTATCTACATGGTTTCTTACTGGATGGCTGAAACTAAGCAGTTTTAATACTCTGCATCAAATCATTTTCGGATCCATTATTGTAATAGCCATAATATTTTTTATAATTCTTGGACATGTCAGCAAATACGCAATCACATCAAAGCGAGAAAATGAAAAATTAAAAGGCTTAATTGAGGCCTATGGCATTAAAGGATTTTTCCCCTATATCGATGAGCCAATCAGGAGGAACGAGTGGGATACTTTGCTTAAGTATTTAAAATTAAGCCAGCCTCAAAATTTAAATATTTTAGCGTTAAATGGATGGGATACATTTGGCAGCGAGTCAGCCCCACTTCATGATTTTTTAATGAATTATAAAGGCGAATTAAGGATCTTATTAATTGACCCCGAGTGTAAAGAAAGCGAACTACGCAGATCTGGATTACAGCTTCCTGAAAATAAATTTAAGACAGATTATGAGAAAACAAAAGCTTTTTGCGATGCATTAAAAGCCAATAATGTTAATGTTGAACTAAAACTCTATGATCAAAAGCCGATTTGGAAGATGATCACCACTGAATCTTACATGTGGCTGCAACATTACGACAAATTTACCCATGTTAATAAAAATCCTGTTTACGAGATTTACAAGGATAAAAATAAAACATCGTTGTTTTTTCCTCTCATTGAGGTTTTTATAAAACGATGGAAGCATGACAATAATAAAATAGTAAAACTGGGAAGCAATAACCAAAATTGAAGCACTCAAGATGTTGGACAACAAAAAGCTGTTGCCCAGACTACCCCATTAATGACCAACCTGCTGATAAAGTTCCGGCTGAGCAGGTCCTTCTATAATCAATTCGGCAAGCGCGCCCTTATCAATAGCGCGTGTCAGGCTGTGGTCGACCAGCAGGTATTTGCCGGGGACTTCGGCGGTAAATTCAATCATCACCGCAGAGCCTGGAGCTATGACTGTGGTCTGGACGTTTTTCAGCGGCGGATTCATGATCGCGCCTTCCGGATACAAGCTATCGAAAATAGCGCCGATGATGTGGAAATTAGCTGCAATATGCGATCCGACGCCGACAAACAGGCGGATTTTTTCACCCACTTTGGCTTTTAAAGCCCGCTCGCCGCTGAGCGAGTTGACCCGACCATTGAATAAGAAATAATCCGGTTTTTCGGCTAGCATTTTCTCCTTACTGAATGCTTGCAGGCCTTTATCGCCGTACTTGCCGCTGGTGTAAAAATCGCCCTGCATCACGTAAAACTCGCGATCTACTTTTGCCAAGCCCTGTTCCGGCTCGACCAGTATCATGCCGTACATGCCGTTGGCGACATGGGTCGGCACATGCGACGTGCCGCAGTGATAAACATAAATACCCGGATGCGTGGCTTTAAAGCGAAAACTTTTTTGTTTGCCCTGCCCGACTTGCGTTAACGGTGTACCGCCACCGGGGCCGACCACCGCATGCAAATCGATGGAGTGCGCCTCGTGGCCTGCTGTAGCATGTTCAGTCGAGGTATGTTCGCTATGGGCTGCACCCGCAGTACCGGGCTTGCCGTGATTCAAGTGTATTTCCACCTGATCGCCCGCTCTGACGCGGATAAACGGCCCCGGCACCTTGCCGTTATAGGTCCAGTATTCATAGGTCACGCCGGGCATCATTTCGGCAACCAGTTCGTCGCTATAAAGATCGATATTGATCAGTTGAGATTGTGTTCTGTTCAACGGCGCCGGTAGATCATCGGCACGGCGGCCAATATCGTCCATTTCGCTTTGATGAGCGCTTGCTGATTCGGAGGGCATCGGCATCGAGTGGTGCATCCCACCACTAGAATGTTCAGCCTTTTTTGCTGTCGGTATCGATTTACTTTTTGCTTTCTCGGCTTGAACAGCGGCATATTTTTCAAGTTCCGCTTTGTTTTGTGCTTCATCGGAGCAGGCGGTAATCAAGCTGCCCAGTGTTATTGTCAGTAATAGCAAGCTGGATAATCTGTTCATGATTTTACCTTTTGAGTTTGATACTGGCCGCGCACCTTACTTAATTGCAGGGCGCGCCAGAGAGTCGTGGGAAAGGCGCGCAGGCCACGCCCTACCCTATCAACGCCTGCGAACGACTTGATAAGGGCGCGTGACATAGCCAAGCGGAACGCTCCAAACATGCACCAGTCGTGAAAAAGGAAAAACCAGGAACAAGGTCTGCCCTAAAAACAAATGTAATTTAAAAATAAAACCGATCTCGCTGAGTTGATCCGCTGCGCCGCCGCGAAAGGTTACGATGCGTTGCGCCCATTCCGCCAGCAGCAGCATATTAGCACCGTCATAATGATAAAGCGAAATGGGCAGGGTCAGCAAACCCAGCACCAGCTGTACGCCAATCAACAGTAGAATGAAAATATCCATGCGGCTGCTGGTGGCGCGAATGCGGGCATCGGTCAGGCGACGGCGTATCAGGATGATGATGCCTTTTAAACACACGCCGCCGAAAACACCGCCCGCAATAACGGCCAGGATTTGCTTGGCGGACGTTGACAGTCCCAGGGCATGATAAACCGCAGGCGGCGTCAGCAGGCCGACGAAATGCCCGACGAACAGCAACAGGATGCCGATATGGAACAAATTGCTGCCCAGTCTTAGTTCTTTGGCGCGCAGAAATTGGCTGGAACCGGTACGCCATGTGTATTGATCACGGTCGTAACGCGCCAGACTGCCGATGAAAAATACGCTGATGGCGATATAGGGGTAATAACCGAACAGTAAGGTATTGAGATAATCCACGATTGACTCCTTCTAAAGAGAACGATTTTGCGATTTTAAATATTCATCGCGCGGCGTGATTGTGATTGGACTGACAGCGTCGGTTTGGCTTTTGCACGTATCCCCTGCCCCCATAAAACTGACGGCTTCTTCTTCCCATATTTCATCCATGTTGACCAGGGTTTCATCCTCGCCCTCGGTCGCTGCTTGCCGGCGGATTTCTTCCAGCGCTTCGGGTTCGCCTGCAAAACCTGCCAGTGCGTCGAACACTGCGCTAAACTCGCTGCCGCGCTCGGTTAACCGTGCGCCCAGCAAACTTAACACCGGCATTGCGTCGTGCAATAACTGCACCGCTTCGGCCTGTTCTTGCTGGGAGAGAAACTCCAGAAATAGCGGAATGTAGTCCGGCAGTTCATGGCTGGACATTTCAAAGCCGTGCGCTTCGTACATTTGCAGCAGATTAACCATGGCCTGCCCCCGGTCTCGGGATTCGCCGTGGACATGCTCGAATATATGCAGCGACAAAAACCGTCCCCGGTCGAATAGCGCTACATAGTGCTCTTGGCTATCCAGCAGGTCTGCGTCGCGGTAGGAATCGATCAGCGTTAGCACGGATTTTTTATGGTCTTCCGGCAACAGGTTTTCCTGTTCGACGACGGCGGCCATTTCGTCTAATGCTTCAAGCATCTCGGCTTCGGGATAGCTCAGCAGTAACGATAGAACTTTTAGTGTAAGCATAATATTTAAAGTCTAAACAGATTGATTAACTCACCACGAAGACACGAAGACACGAAGAACACGAAGTTCTTACCTTGTCTTTCTTCGTGTTCTTCGTGTCTTCGTGGTGAAATGTTTTTAATTGATAGCTAAAAAACAGACCTTTATTTTGCCGGTTCGACTTTAATCGGAATCTTGATCGGAATGCCGCCGCTACGTTGCGGCTTCTTGTTGCCGCCGAACAGATTGGCGTCATTACTGCCCGTAGAACATCCGCTACCGAAACTGAACCCGCAGCCGCCCTGCTCGCCGTAAGCATCAAAGGTAGAGCTTGCGTATTCGCGATGGCTGCTTGGAATCACAAAACGGTCTTCGTAATTGGCAATCGCCATATAACGGTACATTTCTTCAACCTGCAACTGGGTCAAACCGACGCGTTCCAGTACTTCGGTATTGACTACGTCATCGACGGTAAGGCTGCGCATATAAGCCCGCATCGCCAGCATCCGTTCCAAGCCCAACAAGACCGGTTCTTCCTTGCCCGCTGTCAGTAAGTTGGCCAGATACTGCACCGGAATGCGCAACGAGCGCACGTCGGGAATGTCGCCATCCATGCCGATCTGGTCGTTTTCCGCCGCCGATTGAATCGGCGATAGCGGCGGCACATACCAGACCATCGGCAATGTGCGAAACTCGGGATGCAGCGGAAACGCCACTTTCCAGTCTATCGCCATTTTATAAACCGGCGACTCTTGCGCGGCTGTCAGCCAGGATTCGGGAATGCCTGCTGCCCGCGCCTCCGCTATTACTGTTTCATCGAATGGATCGAGAAAAACATCCAGCTGTTGCTGGTACAAGTCCTGCTCGTTTTCGCAGCTGGCCGCGGCTTCGATACGGTCGGCGTCGTACAGCAGCACGCCCAAATAACGAATCCGCCCGACGCAGGTTTCCGAGCAAACCGTCGGCTCGCCGGCTTCGATGCGCGGATAGCAGAACGTGCATTTTTCCGATTTCCCGGTTTCCCAATTGTAGTAGATTTTTTTGTACGGACAGGCGGAAACACACATCCGCCAGCCGCGGCATTTGTCCTGGTCTATTAAAACAATGCCGTCTTCTTCGCGCTTGTAGATCGAGCCGCTGGGGCAAGCTGCAACGCAGGTCGGGTTAAGGCAGTGTTCGCACAACCTCGGCAAATACATCATGAAGGTGTTTTCAAATTCACCGTACATGTCTTTTTGGATGTTGTCGAAGTTGGTATCGCGCGAACGTGATGAAAATTCGGTGCCCAGAATTTCCTCCCAATTCGGGCCGCCTTCGATTTTCTCCATACGCTCGCCGGTAATCACCGAATACGGACGCGCAGTAGGCGGGTTTTTTGATTCCTTGGCAGTGTGTAAATGCTGGTAATCGAAATCGAACGGTTCGTAATAATCGTCGATTTCCGGCAAATCGGGATTACCGAAAATATTGCGCAATATCTGGCGCTTGTTGCCTTGGCGCGGTTCTATCTTGCCGTTGATTTTACGCACCCAGCCGCCGTTCCATTTGTCCTGGTTTTCCCACTGCTGCGGAAAACCCACCCCCGGCTTGGTTTCGACATTGTTAAACCACGCATATTCGACCCCTTTACGCGAGGTCCAGACGTTTTTGCAGGTAATGGAACAGGTGTGACAGCCGATGCACTTGTCCAGGTTTAGCACCATGCCTATTTGTGCGCGAATATTGCGCGGTCTTTTGCTGGGATTAGTCATTACACTTCCTCCTGCTGACTCGCAGCCTGGCCATCTTGATTGGGCTCGCTGGTTTCGTCCAGCCAATCGACTTTGCTCATCTTGCGCACAATCACAAATTCATCCCGATTGGAACCGACCGTGCCGTAATAGTTAAAGCCGTAACTTAGCTGGGCGTAACCGCCGATCATGTGCGTGGGTTTAAGCGTCGCCCGGGTAACCGAGTTATGGATGCCGCCACGCATACCGGTCATTTCCGAACCCGGCGTATTAACAATCTTTTCCTGAGCGTGATACATCATGCACATGCCTTCCGGGACGCGCTGACTGACGACCGCTCTGGCGACCAGCGCACCGTTGACATTAAAGGCCTCTATCCAATCATTGTCCTTGATGCCGACTTTTGCCGCATCGACTTCGCCCATCCACACAATTGGCCCGCCGCGAGACAAGGTCAGCATCAAAAGGTTGTCGGTATAGGTGCTGTGGATGCCCCATTTCTGGTGAGGTGTGATGAAATTCAATACCAGCTCGTCATTACCGTTGGGCTTTTGTCCCAAGATCGGCGCGATGGAGCGGGTATCGACAGGCGGCTTATAGACGCACAAGGTCTCGCCAAACGCCCGCATCCAGCTGTGATCCTGGTAAAACTGCTGGCGGCCTGTCAGCGTGCGCCAGGGAATCCGCTCGTGGACATTGGTGTAACAGGCGTTGTAACAGACTTGCTCGGATTCCACGCCGCTCCAGGTCGGCGACGAGATGATCTTGCGCGGCTGCGCCTGTACGTCATGAAAACGGATTTTGTCATCTTCGCGCGGCCGTGCCAGATGGGTATGATCCCGCCCGGTGATTTTACTTAAGGCTTCCCAGGCTTTAACCGCGACATGACCGTTGGTTTCAGGCGCCAGCATCAGGATCACTTCGGTCGCATCAATATCGGATTCGATACGCGGCAGGCCTTTACTGATGCCTTCCTCGGTCACCAGCCGGTTCAGTTCGCCCAACTGCTTAACCTCGGTCTCGGTATTCCAACTTATCCCCTTGCCGCCGTTGCCGATTTTGCTCATCAACGGCCCCAGCGAGGTGAACATTTTGTAGGTGTTCGGATAATCGCGCTCGACCACCACCAGCGTCGGCATGGTTTTTCCGGGAATCGGTTCGCATTGCTTTTTCTTCCAATCCTTGACATCGAACGGCTGGGCCAGCTCTGCCGGTGTGTCATGCAGGATCGGCACGGCGACGATGTCTTTTTCCAATCCCAAATGGCCTGCGGTCAATTCCGAGAATTTCTTGGCGATGCCTTTATAGATATCCCAATCGGAACGCGATTCCCAGGCGGGGTCGACCGCCTTCGACAACGGATGGATGAACGGGTGCATGTCCGAAGTGTTCAGGTCGTTTTTCTCGTACCAGGTTGCGGTCGGCAGAATAATGTCCGAATACAAACAGGTTGTGGACATCCGAAAATCCAGCGTGACCAGCAAATCGAGCTTGCCTTCTGCGGCGGTGTCATGCCATTCGACTTCCGAAGGCTTGTCGCCGCCATCGCCTAAGTCTTTGCCCTGCAAGCCGTGTTGCGTACCCAGCAAATACTTCAGGAAGTATTCATGGCCTTTGCCCGAAGATCCCAGTAAATTAGAGCGCCACACAAACATGTTGCGCGGAAAGTTTTGCGGGTTATCCGGGTCTTCACAGGACATTTTTAATTTGCCGCTTTTGAGCGATTTTACGACGTATTCAATCGGGTCTTGTTTAGCTTTTTCAGCATCCCTGACCACTTGCAACGGGTTGGTTTGCAATTGCGGCGCAGACGGCAACCAGCCCATGCGTTCGGATCTGACGTTAAAGTCGATCAAACTGCCTTGCCAGTCTTTCGGCTTTGCCAGCGGCGACAAAATCTCATGAACCTTGAGCTTTTCATAACGCCATTGACTGGTGTGATTGTAGAAAAACGAGGTGCTGTTCATTTGCCGTGGCGGACGCTTCCAGTCCAGACCAAACGCCAGAGGTAACCAGCCGGTTTGCGGACGCAGCTTTTCCTGCCCGACATAATGCGCCCAACCGCCGCCGGACTGCCCGACGCAACCGCACAGCATCAGCATATTCATGATGCCGCGGTAATTCATGTCCATGTGGTACCAGTGGTTGATACCCGCACCCAGAATGACCATCGAGCGGCCCCGGGTTTTTTCGGCGTTTCTCGCAAATTCCCGCGCCACCGCGATCACATTTTTTCGGGTAACGCCGGTGATTTTTTCTTGCCAAGCGGGTGTGTACGGAACATCCTCATCATAAGATGCAGCGACATTGCCGCCGCACCCATTTTTACCGGCGACATCGCCTAGGCCACGATCTATGCCGTAATTGGCCACCAGCAGATCGAAAACCGTGGTCGCCAATACTTCGGTGCCGTCGGCCAAGGTGATTTTCTTGACCGGCACATTGCGCTTTTGAATCGCGTCGTGGGCGGAGTGGGTAAAATGCGGATGTTCGGAGCCGCCAAAATACGGAAAACCGACGCCGGCGACATCGTCTTTAATGTCGTTCAAGCTCAAGCGTAAGCGCACTTCCTGATCGTCTGCGGTTTTTTGTTCGATATTCCAATGTCCGCTTTCACCCCAGCGAAAACCGATAGAACCGCAGGGCGGGACGATCTGGCCGTTGATTTCATCGTAGGCTACCGTTTTCCAGTCAGGGTTATTGTCTTGACCCAGTTGGCCTAAAAAGTCCGAGGCCCTGAAAAACCGGTCTTGCACATAGTAACCGTCCTGCTCTTTCAGCATGACCAGGAACGGCAAATCGGTATTTTCGCGCACATACTGGTTGAAATACGGGCTTTGCCGCTCGACATGAAATTCCTTGAGGATGACATGACCTATCGCCATCGCCAGCGCGGCATCGGTACCTTGTTTGGGATGCAGCCACAGATCGGCGAACTTGCTGGCCTCCGAATAATCGGGACTTACGACCACGACTTTCGCACCTTTATAACGCGCTTCGGTCATAAAATGAGCGTCGGGAGTGCGGGTTTGCGGTACATTCGATCCCCACAGCATCAAGAACCCTGCGTTATACCAGTCGGCCGATTCCGGCACGTCGGTTTGCTCGCCCCAGGTTTGCGGCGATGCCGGCGGCAAATCGCAATACCAGTCGTAAAAACTCATACTGACGCCGCCGATCAGCGACAGATAACGGCTACCGGCCGCATAAGACACCATCGACATGGCCGGGATCGGCGAAAAACCGATAATCCGGTCGGGGCCGAAGGTTTTTACGGTATATATGTTGGCGGCCGCAATAATTTCGTTAACCTCTTCCCATCCGGCGCGAACCAAACCGCCCAAACCGCGTACCGACTTGTATTCTGCCGTTTTAGCAGGGTCTTCGACTATCGAAGCCCAGGCGTCAACAGGGTCTAAAGTCAATCTGGCCTCGCGCCACAAACGAACAAGACGGCCGCGTATCAGCGGATATTTAAGGCGGTTGGCGCTGTATAAATACCAGGAGTAACTTGCACCGCGAGGACAGCCGCGCGGCTCATGGTTGGGTAGGTCGGGACGGGTGCGCGGGTAATCGGTTTGCTGGGTTTCCCAAGTCACCAGCCCGTTTTTAACGTAGATCTTCCAGCTGCAAGAACCGGTGCAATTGACGCCGTGCGTGGAGCGCACGATTTTGTCGTGCTGCCAGCGCGATCGGTAGCTGTTCTCCCAGCTTCGGTCTTCATCGGTCACCACGCCGTGATTACCGGAAAAAGTTTCGGTTTTTTTCTTGAAGAACAGTAAACGATCCAGAAAATGACTCATGGGAATACCTGTGGGTTATTTATTCGGTTTGGGATGCTAAGCCAAGCACACAATTAGTTAGCATTTTTTGGGGGATTTATAAACCGCTCTAATATTGTTATGTGAGATTGCCTGTTATGTTGTTCGCAATACTCCATTAGCACTAATGCTGCTTCCTTGGCTCTCTGACTACCATAATCTTGTCTAATTTTTTCTAAGATAACATTATATTGCATAAGGCTACCGCTACGATTGTAAGACTTTTTTGTATTTAATATGCTATTAAGCCACTTCATCGTCATTCCTGCTGAACTATCGCTCATCCCTTCAGGAACATACTTAACGTTATCCGCTTTAAACGCTTCGTAGCACTCTAAAATCATTTCCTCAGTTATTTCCATCTTAATCCTCAACTATGTAGGTAATATATTTGGCTTGGAGAGAGCAATATACTCTACTAAATTAACAAGGCATTCCCGCATTTTTACGCGCATAAAACCACCAGGTGATGCCAATGCACACCAGATAGAAAGCAATAAAACAATACAACGCCGCATCGGGTGCGCCGGTCATGCTGATCGCCGTCCCGTAACTCTTGGGGATAAAAAATGCGCCGTAAGCGGCAATCGCCGAGCTAAAGCCCAGCACCGCCGCCGCTTCTTTAGCCGCATCTTTTTTGGCGTTGGCAATCGCTTCTCCGCCCTGCCCTTTTGCCGCACACAAGCGTTCGGTCATAAAAATAACCGGAATCATGCGGAAGGTGGAGCCGTTGCCGATGCCGGTGGTGATAAACAGCAGCATGAACATCGCCAGAAAGCCCCAGAAATCGCCGGGATTACCGGCCGAAGGCATAAAATGCAATACGCCGAACACCGCGACTATCATGATCACGAAATTCCACAGCGTCACTTGCGCACCGCCCAACTTGTCGGCCAGCCAACCGCCGACCGGCCTGATCAGCGCGCCGACCAGCGGCCCCAAAAAAGCGTACTGCATCGGGTTGACATCGGGAAACAGGATTTTAATCAACATCGGAAAACCGGCCGCATAGCCGATAAACGAGCCGAACGTGCCGGTATAAAGCCAACACATGAGCCAGTTATGTTTGCGCTTGAAAATAATCGATTGTTCCTTGAATGAGGCCTTGGCGGAGGCAATGTCATTCATGCCGAACCACGCCGCGATACTGGTTGCGATGATAAACGGCACCCAGATAAATCCGGCGTTTTGCAGCCAGATCGACTTGGTGACGCCGCCCTTAACCCATTCTTGAGGCTCGCCGCCCAGCGAACCGAATACACCGGCTGCGATAACCAAAGGCACCACAAACTGCACGGTGCTGACGCCCAAATTGCCTAAACCGGCATTCAAGCCCAGTGCAGTACCTTTTTGGGATTGGGGATAGAAAAAGCTGATATTCGCCATGCTGGACGCAAAGTTGCCGCCGCCGAAACCGCATAACAAGGCTAAGACCACCATTAATACATAAGGCGTTTCGGGATTTTGCACCGCAAAACCTATCCATAAGGACGGCAACAGCAACGAAGCGGTACTGATCGTAGTCCAGCGACGGCCGCCAAAAATCGGCACCATAAACGAGTAGAAAATACGTAAGGTTGCCCCTGACAGGCCTGGCAATGCCGCCAACCAGAACAGCTCGTTGGTGGTGTATTTAAAGCCGATGCTGGGCAGATTAATCACCACGACGCTCCACACCATCCACACTGCAAAAGCCAGCAGCAAGGCCGGAATACTGATCCACAGGTTGCGGGTAGCGATGCGCTTGCCGGTCTTTTCCCAAAAGTCCTGGTCTTCAGGATTCCATTCGGTGAGCACCAGCGGTGCCGGATGACTCAGCTCATGCAAATCTTTGGATATTTTGGCCAGTTCCGGGACGACGCGGCGCTCCATCCGCACTATGGAAAAATGCATCCAGGTCAACGCAATCGCCATCAATACGAATAGCAACATGAAGCAGCTGCTCCAGATGCCGGTCAAGTCGTTCAACATACCGAAAGTCAGCGGCAGCAAGAACCCGCCCAGACCACCGATCATGCCGACCGCGCCGCCGACAGCGCCGACGTTATCGGGATAATAAACCGGAATATGTTTGTACACCGCCGCCTTGCCGAATGACATGAACAGACCCAGCACCGAGACCAACAAGATAAAGCCCATCGGTTGAAGCGCCAGATTAAAGGCCATATCGCCCTTAATGCCGTGTACGATGTAATCGGTAGGCGGGTAAGACAGGAAAAAGGTACAGATCGTGGCGACAATAAATGTCCAGTACATCAACAACCGCGCGCCATAACGGTCGGACAACCAGCCGCCCAACGCACGAAACAGACTGGCAAAAATGGAATAGGCAGCAGCCAGCATACCCGCCGACTTAATATCGAAACCGTATGCGCCGACCAGATAGCGCGGCAACCACAACGCCAAGGCGACAAAAGCACCGAATACGCAGAAGTAATAAAGCGAAAACCGCCAGACCCGCATATCCTTCAACGGCTCCAGTTGCTTTAAAAACGAATCAGGCTTGATGCCGGACTCGCGGCGCCCTTTCAGCATCGGCTCATCATCGGTAACAAACCAGAAGATTACCGCCATCAGCAGCAGAGCTGCCGCCCAGATTTGCGCTACGGCATGCCATCCGAATGCGACCATCACAAAAGGCGCGACAAATTTGGTGACCGCAGCTCCAACATTGCCGAGCCCGAAAATACCTAACGCCGTTCCTTGCTTCTCTTTAGGAAACCAACGCGAAACATAGGCGATGCCCACCGCAAACGAACCGCCGGCGACGCCGATACCGAGTGCTGTCACTAGAAACATCGTATAAGTTTCAACGATGGTCAACAGCATGGTGGCAATAGCCGCCGTCACCATCACCAACAGATAGACGATACGGCCGCCGTACTGATCGCTCCAGATACCCAGCATCAACCGGATTAACGACCCTGAAAGTATCGGCGTGCCGACCAGCAAGCCGAATTCGGTCTCGCTTAGCTGCAAGTCTTTCTGAATTTGCAAACCGATAATGGAAAAGATAGTCCACACTGCAAAGCAGGCGGTGAATGCCACGGTGCTCGCGGTAAGGGCGCGTTTTTGTTGGAAGAAATTAATCTCTGGCATGGTATTTCATCCTTTTTTTATTATTATTAAGTTTATACACTACCATAAAACGTATGGTATTTATCCACCTAAAATATAACTTCCACTTACTTCCTCAAGTTATTTCCTATCCCCATGAAAAATAATGAATAGTTTTATACTCAGCTTATATTTTCATCAGCAAAAAACTGGTAGCCCCCTACAACCCAAGCTATAGAATAGCTTCGCGACTTTTATCTTTTCATGTAGAATATTTCAAGTTTAGCCTTAGTAAAAATCAATCATGCCTGTGGACAGTTCAATAAAAAAACTTTTGATCGTCGATGATAGCAAGGTATCAAGAATGTTAATCCGCACACATATTCTTGCCCAACGCCCCGAATGGGTGATTTCTGAAGCAGTCTGCGGCGAAGACGCTATTGAACTTGTCGATAATGAGCTTCAGGACTATTGCACCATGGATATTAACATGCCGGGGATTCCGGGAACCGATGCAGCAGAGCAGATACTATCCAAATATCCTTCAATGAAAATCGTTATTTTCTCGGCAAACATTCAAGAAACGCATAAAAACCGGGCCCGTTCGTTTGGGTCCATATTAGTTGCAAAACCGGTCACAGAAAAATCAATTGCCCTGACGCTAGACTATTTTACAAATTCCAAATGAGCAATCTCAGCGAAATTCATCTTGATGCTTTGGCTGAAATATTTAGCATCGGCGCAGGTCGCGCAGCATTAAGCCTTAGCGAAATTGTCGGTGACGAAGTACACATTTCCGTCCCCTATGTGCAAGTCATTAACTCACAAGACATAAGTTCGACAACACTGTCATTAAACAGTGGACGTTTTGGTGCGGTAACTCAGTATTTTAGCGGCCCATTTAATGCCGAGGCTGTGCTTTTATTTACCGAAGAGCAAGCCTTAAAAATTGTCGGCGATATGATGGGATCGCAAATGAGCATTGAAGAACTTGCAGAATTTGAGCACGAAGCCATGTGCGAATTGGGCAATATCATTTTGAATGCCTGCCTATCCGCGATGGCTGACATACTCCACTTCACATTGGAAAGCTCCTTACCCAGTTACAGAGTCGCATCAGCCGATGAAATATTACATCGTCTCAAAGACAACTCGAATCAGCCCTATGTTATGGTATTGCATATCGATCTCACCATCGAAAAGCGACATACGACCGGCAATCTCGTGTTCCTGTTAAGCTCCACATCTCTGACTAATCTTGTTATCCATATTAATCAATTCCTTGGTAGTATTTCATGAATACAATCGACACGGGACGTTTTGGCATGGAAGATATATCCAATGCAATTAACCTCGGGTTAATTGTTGTCGATGCCGATAGCAAAGTATTGCTTTGGAACAACTGGATTGCCAAACATAGCGATATTAATGAAACCGACGCCCTTAACCGGCAACTGGAAAACGTGTTTTCAGAGTCTGTGTCGCCCGCATTCCTGACCGCCCTCAAAAATACCCTGACACACCGACTGCCCGTGGTTTTGTCGACGGCCCTGCACCGTACGCCACTGCCTCTGTACGATTCATCCGAAGAAAATCAACAGCAAACCAGGATGTATCAATCGATCACCATCACGCCCATTCAGTCGCAACTGAACGAATCATGCTGCCTCATTCAGGTAACGGATTCCAGCACCTCAATCAAGCGTGAAAAAATACTGCGCTCACACTCGGAAATCCTGAAGATAGAAGCAACAACGGACAGCTTGACTGACATCTGCAATCGCAGATTTTTCGATGCGCATTATGAAATGGCCATCGCCGAGGCAAAGCGGCAAAAACACCCTTTATCCATCTTCATGGTCGATATTGATTTTTTTAAGTCCTATAACGATTATTACGGACATATAGCCGGCGATAATGCAATAAAGCAGGTCGCGAGCGCATTAAAATCGCAACTATCGCGCGCCACCGACATCGTGGCACGTTATGGCGGAGAGGAATTTGTTCTGGTCATGCCGCATTTACCCCAAAAAGTCGCCGAACAATTTGCTGAAAAACTAAGAAGCGCCGTTTTTAATCTGGCAATGCCGCATATAAAATCCCGCCCATTCAATCAGATAACGATTAGCGTCGGTCTTTGCACCGGCATTCCGGAAAACGACGACAACCTGTTAAACAAAGCCGACGCGGCACTTTATCAAGCCAAACTGAAAGGTCGTAACCAGTGTATTTGCCTCCCGCTTTGCGAAACCGGAGAATATCTGGAACAATAGATCCACGTCCGCCTGATAAAACTCAAGATCATAAACCTGACGAAATATGATGATTGAGCCACTAACAGCCCGATTAAACTCAAGTTAAATTTTATTCAGTCTCATCGTATGAAATTCAAACCATCCGCTATTACACTGGCTTTAAGCCTTGCTCTCTTCCCTGTCCCGCAACAGGCCGTTGAGATTACCAAAATCGAGTTGCCTGACATGGGCGATTCTTCCGGCACCCTGATTACGCCCGCCGAAGAAAAAGAGTTTGGCGAAGCATTTTTCCGCAGTCTGCACTCGCAAATTTCCATCAATCAGGATGCCGAAATTCAACAATACATCCAGACTATCGGTGAAAGACTGGCAGCCAATAGCGACACGCCGGGCAACCCGTTCCATTTTTTTGTGGTGCTGGAAAATGACATTAACGCTTTTGCGGGACCTGGCGGCTATATTGGCGTAAATTCCGGATTAATTTTAATCACCGAAGCCGAAAGCGAATTAGCATCGGTTATGGCGCACGAAATTGCCCACGTTACCCAGCGCCATTTGTACCGCGCTTACGAGGCATCCAGTCGCTTATCGATCCCTACTGCCGCCGCAACCCTGGCTGCCATTTTATTGGGCACCCAATCCCCCGCGCTCGGACAGGCTGCCATCGTGGCTATTCAGGCCGGTAACGTTCAGTTTCAAATTGACTTTACTCGCGAAAACGAGGCAGAAGCTGATCGGGTAGGTATGCAAACCTTGGCAGGCTCCCAATATGATCCGCGCAGCATGCCCACTTTTTTCGAGCGCCTACAGCAATCCAGCCGCTATTATGGACAGAATATTCCTGAATTTCTAAGAACTCACCCGGTTACCGCCTCACGTATTTCCGATACCCGCGGCCGCGCTGAAACCTATCCCTATAAACAATATCCCGACTCGCTCGGCTACCAGTTAGCCAAAGCAAAAATCCGGGTGTTAACCGACACTGACAATGCCGAGACGCTTAAATACTTTCAAGCCCGATCAGCTCAAGGCACGATCGAACAACGCACCGTTGCGCGCTACGGACTTGGACTGTGTGCGCTTTACTCGCAAAAATTCACTGAAGCGGAAACAATTTTTCAGCAGTTGAGCAAGGAATACCCAAATCAGGCGCAATACGTCACCGCACTTGCCCGCACGGCACTGGACTCCAAAAATTACAGCACAGCGCTTGCCCGATATAAAAAACTGACCGAGCAATTTCCGGGTAACGAAGCCATTAAGCTCGAATATATTACCTCCCTGCTAAAAGCAGGTAACGCCGGCTTGGCACGGAAAAACTTACTTCTGTTAAAGCCTAAAACCCAGCAACAACCGATTTATTCGCAACTGTTGGCACAAGCTTATAGCGACTTAAATCAACCCGCCGAATCTCATCGTTATCTGGCGGAATATTACTATGCAACGGGGCAAACCAAAGATGCAATCCTGCAAATAAAACTGGCTCAAAAATCAAAAGGCCTTAATTTCCAACTATCCTCTATCCTCAATGAACGGCTCAACTTCTTTAGCAATGAGGAAGAAGAAGCCAGACGCAACCGATGAAACCCTGAACGCTACCTGAACAAGAAGCACTGCCTGCCTGTCATTTTGTTTATTAGCAGCTTCTAAAACTTCGTAATAAACTGTATTTATTACATATTTCCGACGTACTCATATTTTTCACGCTAAACCCCATTTTTAAATAGACAACAGGAGTTCATTTGAATAGAATTCGCACCAGCTTAAGGGAATGAGCTCGGTTTAATTACCGACTAAGAGGGGGAATTTAGTCTTTTAGACTAGCTGATAATAATAATAAAATAAGTGACACTGCTTGGGTCAAGTTGCAAACGACAACTAAATAACAATAATAACAGCACTCAACACGCCCGCTTTATGCGGGCTTTTTATTGCCCAAAAAAAGACAACGGGCGAAAGGCTAAAGGCGCAAGACGAAAAAATCCCTTGCACCTTGCACCTTGCACCTTGCACCTTGCACCTTGCACCTTGCACCTTGCACCTTGCACCTTGCACCTTTCACCTTTCACCTTTCACCTTTCTCCTTTAGCCTTTTTTATCTACATACTCAACCTTACCCCAATCCAGCCCGCTCTTGGCGCCCCGGGCGATACAAAGCGGTTATTATCAAATTGCGGAAATACTTCATCAGCCTGCCCATAAACACCGAAAGAGTTATAGTTCTTGTCGAAAATATTATCGACTTTGCCGAATACCGCAAAATTCTTGGTGACCTTGTATTCCGCCTTTGCGTTAAACAGCCAGTAACCGGCTAACGGTGCAGTGCTATTGGCCTCGTCGCCCCTGAAGTACTTATTGCCGCTGTATATGCCGTCAATGCCCAACGACACGCGCTGCCATAAATCGACCCCCACAGCAGCCTTATAGATATGCTCGGGAATACCCGGAATTCTGTCGCCTTTGCCGACTGCCATCGCCTGAGTCGTATCCAGCGGGTTCTGAATATCAAAACCATCCATAAACCGGGCATTCAAATAGGTATAGTTGGTCGAAAAATGCCAGTCGTCAATACCGCTGAACAACTGCGGATAATTAACGGTCGTGCCCGCTTCTATGCCGTAGCGTCGAGTCTTGCCCACATTGCTGAAATAGCCTTGGCTGATAAGCCCGCTGGAACCATCTCGACGAAAAAGAATATCGTTGTGATTAATAGTATTGAAATAACCAAGGTTCCATTTTAAATCCCCCTTGCCTAGCAGCTCATCCAAATCTCCTCTGAAACCGCCTTCCCAAGTTTTGGCAACCACCTGTTCCAGCGGCGGATCGGCCACAAACGAGTTGGGCAATTTACACGGCGCCGTCGGATCGGCGCAGCTTAATTCCATCGGCGATGGCGCGCGCGCAGACTCGCTGTAGCTGCCGTACACATTCAGGTTATCCCTGATTTGATAAGTCAATCCGGCAGAAGGATTTAGCCGCTCAAAGGTGTGCGACCCGTCCAGGGTTTTTGCACTGTTTACATACTTGTCTTCCATGTTGACATGAATATAGTTGTAACGTCCGGCAATGGTCGCCGTCAGATCATCGGTAATGGAAAAACTGTCGGTCAGGAATACGCCCACCGTCGAAGTATTGGTATGCAAACGGACTCTGGATTCATCGACAAGAATCCCGCTTTGCGTTGTTCCCCGCGTGTCAGTCAGCGAACCCAGCTCGGTGTCCGAGCCGAAATGCACCTCGGCATAGTCATAACTGGTGCCTACGGTCAGGTTGTTTTTATGCTTGAACAAGTCTTTGGCAAACGCCGTCTGCAAAGTGCCGCCACGGCTGCGCATATAGGTTTGGCTGGTGTTGTTGGTTGCGCCTTCAACCGCGTCAGTGGCGGCCACCTGATTGCCATTGATGTCCATAACGGCTTCTTCATCCGGATCGTCCTCGGGGTCTTCACATAAAAACCCTGCATTGCCTCCGAATTCGCAGTCGTCATAATCACTGTTATCGCCATTAAAGGTCCTGATCCGATTCTGCCTGAAATAGGCATTACCGCTCACTTCAATGTCATCAGCCAGATCGTAGCTGCCCGCTAATTCGGAAAAGAACATGCGGGTTACGGTCTGGTCGGGATGGGTAAACACCGCCGCACGGTCTTGCTGCTGCAACTGGACAGGTACGGCGCCATTACCCCGCATCTTATTATCATTGCCGCCCAAGGTCAGGTCTAACGAGCCTTTATCGCCACGCCAGCTCAAGGTGCCGAATGCCTGATCGGCCTTGGTCGGTGAAAAATCCCGCCAACCGTCTTCCTCAAAATGATGCAGGTCTAAAAAATAACCCCACGTACCGTTATTCCAGCCGCTGCTTAACTCCTCGGAATGCCTGCCCCAAGAGCCGCCGTAAGCCTCAATCTCATGCTTGGGCGCCGAAAAACCGGTTTTAGTCTTGATCGATATGGCTCCGCCTAAACTGTTCAGGCCGTAAACCGGGTTAGAGCCCGGATATAACGCCATCGAATCAATCGCGCCTTCGGGAATCAAATCCCAATTGACGGTGTCGCCAAACGGTTCGTTAAAGCGGACACCGTTAACATAGGTCGATAAGCCTTGCGGCAAGCCGAGCAGCGGTGAAGCGACAAAGCCGCGATAGGAAACGTCAGGCTGCAACGGGTTATTTTGCGCTTCATTGATATGTACGCTGCCCAGATAGCGGTTGATGTAATCCGCCAGAGAGATGCTCTGGGCTTTTTCCAGCTGTTCGGAAGAAACGGTTTGGATATTGGCCGGTATCTTAGATGCGGCAACCCCGCTACCCTGCAACGGCGTAACGCCGACAACGTCTATAATACCCAAATCCAGCGGTTTGTCTTTGGCCGACACCGCGCCGGCCGCCGTCAGACTTAACCCGAGTATTGTGCATGTCAATTTTTTCATTCTTCACTCCTGATCAATAATACCGCCATCATAGCCAAACCATTACTCAGGCACTAGACAGCCACCGACAAAAGGAAATATTCCTATGTCACTGGAAAGCGGGCATATGGACGCAGGATGCGCCCCAAGGCAATCCACCACAAACAACCCCAAGCTATGGGTATTTGGTTATAATGCTTGGCGAATATCCCAAAACAAGCTGATGCAGGTAAACCTTATGACTTTAACAACAAAGACTGTAACAAAATTGCAACGCTATTTTGAAGACCAGGTAGACGCCATAAAATCCAGCGAGAACTATCAAAAACTGCTGGCTATGCCGCCGTTACAACGTTGGGCGACAGTGGCGGGATTGTTCCTGTTGTCACAACTGGTGGTGTTCGGCGGTTTATATTTAATTTTCGGACGGATCGTTGTTATCGGTTTTTTTGCCAGCATTCTGGCCGGACTGGCTACAGGTCTTGGCGCCTTACCGGCGCTGTTTTTCAAAGACATCTCCCAAAACCTGTTTAACAGTATGCTCGGCGCTGCTGCCGGTGTCATGCTGGCCGCAACCGCATTCTCCCTGCTGGTGCCCGGCATGGCATACGGCAATCTGATCTGGCCGGGCAAAGGCATTTACATCGTTTCCATAGGCATGTTGATCGGCGCCCTGTTCCTGCATTACGCTGATCGTCAGTTGCCGCATGTACATTTTGAGTCAACTTCCGATACTAATCTGAGTTCGCTAAAAAAAGTCTGGCTGTTCATCATTGCCATCACTATCCATAACTTTCCTGAAGGCATGTCGGTCGGCGTCAGCTTTGGCTCAGGGGAAATGAAAAACGGCGTAGTTCTGGCTATCGCCATCGCCCTGCAAAATATTCCCGAAGGCTTGGCCGTCGCCCTGCCTCTGGTCGGACTGGGCTACAACAAATGGCGAGCTGTGGGCATTGCGACGCTAACAGGTCTGGTGGAACCAGTGGGCGGCTTGCTCGGCATCACCATGGTCACCGTCTTCGAACCCATTCTGCCGATAGCCATGGGCTTTGCCGCCGGTGCCATGCTCTTTGTGATCAGCGAAGAAATTATTCCCGAGACCCACTCCAACGGCCGTTCGCGCTACGCTACATTTGCATTAATGATCGGCTTCATCATTATGATGACCCTGGACAATATGCTGGGTTAATATCCTGCCTATCAATATCGTTGCAGGATCAGTTGTACGTACCTTGCAACGGCGCATGCAGGAAAATCGTTCTCAGGAAACAAAATGGATCATCTTCAAAGCTATTTACAACATCTTCTAGCGTCACTGAGCTCCGCACATCTTTACGAAAATCTTCAAAGCTCTTTACAGCATTTTTTATCGTTGCTGAGCAACGGCAACTTTGGCGAAATATCAGCCACGGCAGCGACCAGTTTTGCCCTGATTGCGGCAGCTGAAATTGGCGATAAAAGCCAGCTGGTATGCATGACGCTGGCATCCCGCCACAGAGCCATGCCGGTTTTGCTGGGCGCCATTTCGGCTTTTGCCTTTTTGAACACCCTCGCCGTTATGTTTGGCATCGCCATTGCCAGCTGGCTACCGGAATACATAGTCGCGACAGTCGTCGCGATCTTGTTCGCCGCCTTCGGTATTCATTCCTTACGCGTAGAAATGGAAGACGAAAATGAGGAAGTTAAGGAAAAAAGCGGTCACGGCATTTTCTTCACCACTTTTTTATTGATTACCGTAGCTGAATTCGGCGACAAGACTCAGTTGGCTGTTGTCGGCTTAAGCAGCACTGCAACGCCTATTGCCGTATGGTTCGGTTCGACAGTCGCACTGGCCTCAACATCCGCCTTGGGCATTCTAGCAGGCCGCACTATTTTGAAAAAAGTCCCGCTGGGATTGTTGCACAAGATCAGCGGGACCATCTTTCTGATGTTATCGGTTTTTGCAGGTTATCGGGCTTATGTCAGCTATATAGGACTGTAGGCAAGAGACGTGAGCATGACTGCATGGACGCAGGAGGTAGAGCACCAACAGTAGCAGTTGCCGAAGAACGGAAGCTTTTCCGGCAGAAACACCACCCCGATTCGCCGGACAAATCTGTCTGTAACAAATTTGCATTTACCCGAAGGGCGTCAGGCAGGATAACCTGACGTAAAACGCCACCTCGCGCTACGCTCCCTTCGACAAACCCAGGACAGGCTTGGATGCCCTTATTCCGAACTACGCTGCCGACACCCTTGGCATCTGCCTCAGCTTTTCAACAACCTTGTCGCCGAACTGTTCGGTGCTGATCATGGTAACACCGCTGCCCGGCTTGGACAGGTCGGCGGTTGAGTAACCGTCGCCAAACACACCTTGCATCGCATCCCAGACATTCTTGGCTTCTGCTGCCATATCGAAGCTGTTTTCCAGCATCATCGCAACCGAGCCGATCATGGAATAAGGATTGGCGATATTTTTTCCCGCGATGTCCGGTGCCGAGCCATGTGACGGCTCGTAGTAGGCTTTTTCGTCACCAATGCAAGCCGAAGGCATCAAGCCCAGCGAACCCAGGATACCGCCGCCCTGATCGCTGAGTATATCGCCAAACATGTTTTCCATAACCATCACGTCGAACTGGGTAGGCTTGAGGCACAGGTTGGTTGCGGCCGAGTCAACCAGCTGATGGATAACTTCCACTTCGGGGTATTCTTTAGCCACTTCATCGAGTATTTCGTTCCACAAGACACTGGATTTCAGTACATTGCTTTTATGAATGTTATGCAGCACTTTCTTGCGTTTTTGGGCGAGCTTAAATGCCTGATGCAAAATCTGGCTGATTTGGTGCTCATCGTATTCCAGGGTTTCTTTGACATAACGCAAACCTTGCTCATTAATACCGGTTTCCTTGCTCCCGAAATACAGGCCGCCAACCAGTTCCCGAACCATAATAATATCGATGCCCTCGCCGATAATTTCAGGTTTTAGCGGCGAGAAATGGGCCAAAGCTTTAGGCAGGAAAACCGGCCGAAAGTTTGCGTAAGTGTTGTAACGGCGACGCATCGGCAGCAGCGCACCGCGTTCGGGCTGCTTATCAATGGGAATGGTTTTGGATTGTTCATGGCTCAAACCAATCGGGCCTTTAAGAATCGCATCGGCTTGGTCGCAAATATCGATGGTCGATTGCGGAAAGGCATCGCCGAATTCAAAATAGGCGCAGGCTCCAAAAGCTGCGGGCATCAGTTCAAAAGAAACATCATTACGCTCTTCAATAAGCTTGAGCACTTTAATGGCTTCCCGGGTAATTTCAGGACCGATACCGTCACCGGCTAACACTGCGATTTTATAATTCTTCATTATGTACCTTTGCTGTCTGCTTAATATCTACGGAGTAATATTTTAAAAAGCGGTTATTTTACTTTATTTTTTTTAATAAAGTCGGGCATACATTGCCCTAAAACACCGTTTATTGTTGCTCATTTCCAAATTGTTGGCTAAGTGTGGTTGTATATTGCTACAAATCTTCAATTTGCTCCGGATAATAACTTGGTTAACTGACCAAGCGTGGGCAATAGCGTTGATTTTATCTCTATCCTTCGACCCTGTAAGGCATTCAGCACAATAGCGGATTCACCCCGATAAGTAACAGCACTTATTGATTGAATAAGTTGAACTCTCTATCCTAAAGACATCTGTACAACACCAACCGATTTTTTAGATTAATGTATTTCGTCTTTGTGAAAATAAATGTCCGACTATGTTCAATTTCACTAAAAAACACAGCAACGCTCTGATCGATGCGAATAAAAAAACCGCCGGAATGAGCGAAAAGTATGATGCCGCGATAGCAAGAATCGAACGGCTGGAGGACGAATTATCCCAAAAAAAATATGAACTCAACCAAAGCTGCAAAGCCCAACAGATAATGAGCGAAGGCGTAAGGAAATGCGTTGAGTCGCTTTACACTGTTCAAAACCAACTACAAGCCGTAGCCGCGCATTTAGACCGTTCAAACAAACGAATTTTTGAGTTAATGCAAAAAAACAAGGCGCTTAAATCATCAGGCGATGAATGGTTCAGGCGTTCCATCAAACTTGAGTTTGAAGTTTTAATGGCTAAGGACGAGATTAAAAAAATCGAAAATGAACGTGATTCGGCGATAAAAATGTGTGAGCATCTTCAAGCCGAATTAATGCCGAATAGCCAACATAGAAAGCAGGGCTAAGGCATACCGACTCAGCTTAAGACATGACTCATCTCGCAAAAGTACCCTGCTGAATAAAATGTAGCGCCTGTTCTATGACCGCCTTACGCCGCATAATAAACGGATGTGAATACGGCATAACGATAAAGTCTTTCATACCCGCCACTTGCGCCCGGCTTATCGACACGATGCCGTCGTTGACGCCGGGAATCAGCCATGAGAACAAAGGATTGACGGTTTTATCGCCGGCAATAACCCCAAGCTGAAAATTCACCGGACCAAGCCGGTTCGGCACACTGTTGTTATCGGTGCCCAGCTGCAATACCGCCGGACCGCTTAAAGTGTAAAACAGCCTCCAACCTGCCAGTTTATCCATGATTTCGGTGCCTTGATTGGGCGGCGCCAGCATCACCACTCGCCCCAGCTTATCGATAGTTTGGTTAGCCAAATAATCGCGCAGCAAAATACCGCCCATAGAGTGCGTCAGAAAATGGATTTTCTTAACATCTTTCACGTCGCACTGTTTCAATGCCTGAGCGATATATTTTTGCGCCAAAAAACTAATGCCTGCGCTTCGCGAAGGATAATCGACATTGATGATTTGATAACCGTAAGCAGCCAGCAACTTAGCGGCTTTGTTCATGCTGCGGCTGGTTCTGGCCAGACCGTGCAGCAGAATAATGGCTTCCGAATCTTTATCTATCGGTATCAGTTTGGCTTTTAAATTTTCCATAGCGCAGCAAAATGGCGGGTAGTAATAATAAGTTCAGTATCGTTGAAGAGGCCAAGCCGCCGATAATAATCGCCGCCATCGGCCCCATGATCTCGCGCCCCGGATTATCGCTATTGAATGCGATCGGGAACATCGCTAACGCGGTCACCAGCGCCGTCATCAGGATCGACGGCAATCGTTCCTGAGCGCCCAGTACGGCGGTGTCCAGATTCCAATCTTTGCCTTCGACCTCGACCAGATGGCGATAATGCGACAGCAGCATGATGCTGTTGCGCGCGGTAATGCCGAATAGCGTCACAAAACCGACGACCGAGCCGACCGACAAGGTGGCCCCGGTCAACACCACGGCCGCAACCCCGCCGATCAGCGCAAAAGGCAAGTTGGCAAGGGTCAGCAACACGTGGCGTATACTGCCGATGGCGATATAAATGAAAATCAGCACCCCGGCTCCGGCCAGCAGCGAATGCAGAATTAATTCTTTCCGCGCCTGCGCCTGTTCAATTGCCGCGCCGGTAAACTCGGGATAAATATCCGCAGAGAACGGAATCTCTTTTAATACCCGCGCTTTAAGCTCCTCGACAAAAGCATCCAGATCCCGGTCGATCACATTGCCGGTCACGGTTTGCCGCCGCTGCGAGCCTTGATGGAGGATGTTGTAGCGGCTGGCCGCATGCCTGATTTCCGCGACCTGCTCCAGCGTAATCATCGTGCCGTCGAGGGTCCTGACCGGCAACTTGGCTATCGATTCAGTCTGCTGCCTTAGCTCCGGCGTTAAGGTCACCGCGACGTTGTAGATTTTGTTGCCTTGAATATTTTTGCCGACCACACGGGTTTCGTAAGCGGCTTGCAAGGTATCGACAATCTGGGCAGGCAACACGCCCCAGAAACCCATCTGGTCGAGATTCAGCGCAATTTGCAGTAACGGCGTGCCGGGCGGCGAGCGCAATTGCACATCGGTAGCGCCGTCTATGTCTCGCATAATCCCGGCGACCGCCTGCGCTTTAGCATCAAGCTGATTCAGATCATTGCCGTAAATATTAACCACCACCGGCGAGGTGTAGCCGGAAATGGTTTCGTCGACCCGTTCCGTCAAAAAAGTGTTGGCTTCAAACAAGATGCCGGGGAAACCGACCAGAATGCCCCGCAGCCTGTCCTTGATCTGTTGTTGTTCGGCTCCCGACATCGGCTCAAGCCGCACTTCATACTCGCTGTAATGGCTGCCGTAAGTATCCACGCCCCGCTCTGCCCGCCCCGCCCATTGCGATACCGATTGTATGCCGGGAATAGCCATAAACTGTTCGGTCAGCTTGCTGCCGATTCTGATCGATTCCTGCAACGCCGTGCCGGGAATGCTGGTGGTATGGACGATATAATGGCCTTCGCGCAGTTCCGGCAGGAACTTGCTGTCGAGACTGAAAAAAGCCAGCAAGCCTGACAGGCAAATGATAACGCTGCCGATAAGCACCGGCTTAAAATATTTGGAAACCGTGCCCAACAAATCCTTGTACAGCGGCTTGATACGCTTGATCAGCGGCGGATCGTCATTAGCGAGATCGGCGTTGCCCAGCAATGCATAGCACAGCGCCGGTGTTAAGGTCAGCGCCACCAGCAGCGACATTAAAATCGCCAGAATATAGGAATATCCCAGCGGCGCAAACAAGCGCCCGGCAACGCCGTTTAAGGTCAACAACGGCACAAAAACCAGCGCGACGATAAAGCTGGCGTAAACCACTGAGCTGCGCACTTCCAGCGATGCGCTGTAAACCACATCGGCAACCGGCAATGGCTTGGCTAACAAACGATTCTCGCGCAAGCGCCGGAAAATGTTTTCGGTATCGATAATCGCATCGTCAACCACCTCGCCCAGCGCGATAGCCAGTCCGCCCAGCACCATGATATTGAGATTAACTCCGCTTTCCAGCAGCACAATCACTGCACCGACCAAAGACACCGGAATCGCCAGCGCGGAGATAAACGCGGTGCGGAAATTGAACAAAAACAGGTACAGGATAATCAGCACGAACAGGCCGCCGATCAGCAGATGCCCGGACAAATTGCTCAGCGAGCGTTCGATATAATCGGCGGGGCGAAACAGGTGCGAGTAAAAATTAATCGCCTGTTTGTTGAAAATAGGCTCGAACTCGTGCAGCGTTTGTTCGACCTGTTTGGATACCGACAAAGTATTAGCCCCGTATTGACCGATCACCATCATTACGATGCCGGGCTTGCCCATAATTTGCGCCGCGCCAATCGGCGGTTCCGGCGCATAGCCAATCGTAGTGACTTCGCCCAGCGTCACATTGCGCCCCTGATCCCGCTTGACGATAATCTTGGCGAATTGTTCCGGCGTGGCGGACTGTCCCGTCACCTGCAAGGTGAAGCGCTGGTTATTGTTTTCGATAAAACCGCCGCCCTGGATGTTACCGGCCTTTGAGGCGGCCAAAATAATATCCTCCAGCGTCAGGTTAAAACGATGCAATTGCAGCGGATCGACCTGGATTTGCAATTGCTGAATGTCGCCGCCGAACACGTTGACATCGGCAACGCCGGGAACGGCCTTCAAGCGCGGCACTATCGTCCAGTCGACCAGACTGCGCAAAGCCATCAAATCGGTCTGATCGTCCTTGTTTAAACCAATAGTTAATACGGTCGCCGAAGACGAGGACAGTGGTATCGCAACCGGCGTAATGCCTAGCGGCAGCTGTCCGGCCAGAGTGGTCAGTCGCTCGCTGATCAACTGGCGGTTGCGGTACACATCGCTGTTTTCGGCAAAAGTCGCAATAATAATCGACAGGCCCTGGATCGATTCGGAGCGCACCGACTTCATGCCGATCAAACCGCTGATCGACGTTTCGATTTGCTGGGTTACCAGCACCTCGACCTGCTCCGAAGAAAGGCCCGGCGATTCGGTTTGGATGATGACTTGCTTGGGCGAGAATTCAGGAAAAATATCCAGGCCTGCCGTGGCGAAGCGGTAACTGCCGTAGAGCAGGATCAATACCGCAAGCGCGATGACGATGCCGTAGAAACGGATGGAGAAGCGGACGAGTGTGGCTAGCATGGGTTAGTGGTTTTGATTACGGAGTTTATGCACTATTAATAACTACTCCTGTCTTACTGTGAAACCGTACAACTTTAAACAACACAAATCCATTGCTAGCTCAAGGCTACAGGGTTTTCAACGAAATACGACTCTGGCTCAGATGGGAGTAATTAATGTCTGGACGAAAATTCGTATCATCATGATTATATAGATGAATTAGCCTATTTCGACGCGCGAATATTTTTTAGTCCGGCAATGTCACCCTATATAAATCAATAAGTTGAAAGCGACCAATCCAATGCATTGCTCCAATTTAGAAAATCTTCGTTCTCGAAAGAACACTTAACCATATGAAATATATAAATTAATGGCATTTTCGTTCAGTCACTAATTAAGCAATGCCAGCAATGTTTGCCACATCAAAAACACCCAAAAGTCTGGAATGCTTTCACCCGTCATGCAAAACTACAGATCAGCAACTACCTAAAACCAACGGTAGTCTTTCATTATCTATTGATAAATCGGTGACTCATATGGGTCACCACAGCCGCCGTTACTGACGCTTGGTTTTAGTTGGTCGTTTTACTTTAGGTCGTTTAGTTTCTTCGAGTGCACAGCTTTCTTCGAGTGAACTGTAAAAAAATTCTTGCTTAATAGAAATTGAACCTATATCCAATCTTGTAAGGAGATCATTAGTATGCAAATGAACTAGCGGGACCAATGGAAGTAAATATTTATACTTGTTCTTCTCGATAGCTTCCATGTCAGGCTTAGCTTTTGATTCATATTCTCCTGCCATAATTATATTCAAATCAAAAATATCATCGACAATATCAATCTGTTTGCCAATAATTGTTATTTCAAGTTGAGCATTAAACAATTTATCGTTTTCAAGATTCTGTTTCATATCAAACGAAAAAGAAACATTCAATTGCCCTTTAGAATTTTTAACAGGTGATTGGCTAAAATTACATAGTGACTTTAAAAGTCTTACTCTAATTAATTTACTGTCCATAACTCTTCTTTTTTGCCAAATGTAACATCTTCAACCATTTCTGTAGTGTGATAGTGAATATGATTGTGGATATGTTTTTTGTCCTCTATCTTTTCTTGTACTGCTATTTTCACAAAATCATTAATACTTGTACCTAAAAGTAATGAATGCATTGCTACTTGCCTATGAAGTTCTGCGCCAATTCGCACATTAAATGTGCCACTGTATGGTTTTTGTGGATCACGCTTTAATTCTTTGCATGTCTCCAAATAATCATCTACTGAGGCTTCAAACTCTTTCTGAAGATCTTCAAGTGACTTGGCCTCGTAAGTAATAAGGTCGTTAATAAAGAGCAACTCACCGAACATAAAAAATTCATCTAAGTCCATTTCAATGGATCCTAAAAAACCTTTGTATTGTAACGTCTTATTATTTGAAGCCATCATAAGAACCCCGCTTCTTCAAGTTTATTAACTATTGCTTTAACCATATATTGTTTTAGAATCGAGCTTGGATGAGGTTTATGTAACGCTATTAAAGAATCTTTTTTGTTGTTATAAAACTTAACCCTTGAACCATTACCTTGTATTTCCGCGTAACCCAACTTGCTTAATAAACTCGTTAACTCACCCCATTTATAATCAGTTGGCTTTGATTTTATTCTGGTTTTTTGCTTGCTCAAATCAGACATTATGGATAACCCGCTCCTTGCAACTAATAACTAGTTGCATCGCAACTTAGTATAGATGAAACTTTCTTTTTCGTCATTGTTTAATATTTTCATTCCACTTCAATGCAGCCGCGTATAGCCCATCCTACAATTCTGACACCGAAAACAATCAAACCCCTTTACTGCGATTTTCCATGCGCCGCAGCAATTCGGTCATAATCAATCGATACAGCTCGTCGCCCAGATATTTATCCTCGACGCCGCTGTCGATGTTGGGGTTGTCATTGACTTCTATCACATAGCCTTTGCCGTCTTTTTCCTTAACGTCCACGCCGTATAAACCGTTGCCTATCGGCTGGGTCGCTTTTAATGCGGCGTCCAGCACGGCTTTGGGAACTTCAAAGGTCGGTAAGGTAGCGAAACTGCCGGCATCGATCCGGCTGCTGCCGTGGCGGTAAATCTGCCAATGGTTTTTGACCATGTAATAGCGGCACGCGTATAAGGCTTTGTTGTTGAAAATGCCGATGCGCCAATCGAAATCGGTATAAAGAAATTCCTGCGCCAGCAGCAGCGCGGATTTTTGAAACAGCTCTTCGACTTTGAGTTCCAGCTCTTTCCGATCATGCACTTTAACGATACCGCGAGAAAACGAGCCGTCAGGGATTTTGACTACTACCGGAAATCCGGCTTCCGCTTCCACTCTATCCAAATGAGCGGCATTGCCTTTATGCAGCAGCCAGGTCTTCGGTGTAGGCACTTTATGAGTGCGGAACAAATCGGCAAGATAGACTTTATTGGTGCAGCGCAGCATCGAAGTCGGATCGTCGATAACCACCAGTCCCTCGGCCTCGGCCTTTTTGGCGAAACGGTAGGTGTGGTGATCGATGTTGGTGGTTTCGCGGATAAACAAGCCGTCAAACTCGGGCAGGCGTACATAATGCTGCTGGGTTATCAATTCTATTTCAATGCCCAGCTCCCTGCCGATTTTGATGAACTTTTTCAGCGCGCCACGGTTACTCGGCGGCAATTGCTCTTCGGGGTTGATCAGGATGGCCAGATCGAACCGTGCCGCTTTACGGGAGCGGCCCTTACGCCAGACTTTCTTGCTGAATTTATCCAGCGCGTCGGCAAAAACGGTTTGCATGGCATCATCCAGATGCCGATGCGAAACGGCTTTTAGGCCGACGATTTCCCACTGCTGTGAGTAATAGTGCAACGTCACTTCCAGAATGGGACAGGAAAAGCGTTCAAACAACTGTCTGCTGAGTTCCTGAAAAGCCGGATCGGGCGTAGTACCGAAATAGCTCATCAAGGTTATTTCCCTGTCTTTATCGGTTTTTTTAAATGCACGCTCCAGCGTTTGAGACAAATCGTCAAGCTGCAACCGGTAGAGCGCCTTTTTGCCCAGATCGTTCAGTACTTTAACCGAAGGAATAACGTGATGGCCTCTGGCTTCGGCCAGCAACGAGCAATAATAACCATCGGAAAGATAACGATAGCTGCTGCAAAGGTTGATGATACGGACTCGCTGCTGCGATACGTCCTGTTCGGTCGCAAGATAAGTTTCAAAGGTGATGACTTGGTCGCTGGGATAATAGGGATTCCAGTCGGAGAGATCATCAACAACCAGAAGAGTACGCGCCATAAAAAATCCTGTAAGGTCAGAGAAGGCTTAATTCTGTAACCAGCCAGTTGATTGCACAAGGAGTTTTTATAAGCATTGAAAAATATTTCATGATTAGCTTAACTGGGGCTATGCTAAATAAAAGAAATTTTCAGGTTAACCGTTATGTCTTATCGCCTTCCTCTTGCCGCTATCGATACCGCCGTTTTTCCCGACAGTTATGCTGTCGGCCGACAGCGCTGGCTTGCACAATTGGATAATCTTTCTTGCCCTACGCAATACCTGTCTTATCACTGTGGCGGTACCGGCCCTGAAGCCGAAGAACTGGCTACCGATACAGTCTGGATCGGTTCGGAAGATGCTTCAAGAGTATTGGTTTTAATCGGCGGAACGCACGGCATTGAAGGTTTTGCGGGCAGCGCGATACAAGTTGATCAACTAGAGTTGATTGCCGAAGGTCATGTGGTTATTCCGGCCAATGCGGCGGTGCTGATGATCCATGCGCTCACGCCGTGGGGTTATGCCTGGCAACGGCGCTGCGATGCGGACGGCGTTGATCTTAACCGCAATAGCGTCGATTTTTCCAGGCCGCTGCCTGAGAATAAAGACTATGACCGGCTCAAAGATACGTTTTATCTAGCGGATGCTGCGCAACGGAAAATCGCCCTTGCCGAATTTGAGCAACAGCATGGCCGGGTAGCGCTGGAAAAGGCGGTCAGCGCCGGACAATACAGCGATCCGTCCGGGCCATTTTACGGCGGAACAGCGCCCGCGCACGGCAGGCTGGTCTGCGAAAATCTGATGCGTCGATACGACCTACAAGAACGAGACTTGGCGGTCATCGATCTACACACCGGCCTGGGCTCTTACGGTTACGGGGAAATCATTTGCGATCATGAGCCGGACAGTGCGGGAGCGCGTGCAGCCCGTCATTGGTATGGCGATTCGGTGACATTGCCGTTGCTGGGCACATCCAGCTCGGTACCCAAAACAGGGTTACTGGATTATGCCTGGCACGCGATCATGAATGATCGCAGCTGTTACATCACTCTGGAATTCGGCACGTTCAGCACCGATCAATTGTTTGAAACTTTACTGCGTGACCATCAATTGTGGGCGCAACCCGATAACGGGCAAGCCCGTCTGGAACACAGCAAAGTCATGCGCCGTCATTTTTGTCCCAACGATCAGGCATGGCGGGAAATGGTGTTGTTCCGGGCCAGACAGGTGATTGCGCAAGGCTTGCAGGAGATGTCGTCTTGAGCGTTGTCATTCGCCCAGCGCTGTTAACCGATCTTAATCAGTTGGTGGCGCTTGAGGAAAGCTGTTTCGACATCGATCAATTAAGCCGACGCAGTTTCAAACACTGGATAAGCACAGAACATCGCGCTTTGCTAGTTGCCGATATGGAAGGAACAATCGCCGGCTATATTCTTATTATTTATCACCCGGGCACCCGGCTGGCCAGAGTCTATTCGCTGGGCGTTGCGCCTCAGCACAGAGGCAAAGGCATCGCAAAATTGCTGATGTCGGCAGGCGAACAGGCCGCCAGTGATGCCGGTAGACTGTATCTGCGTCTTGAAGTCAGCGTCGATAATAATTCGGCGATCAAGCTTTATGAATGGCTGGGCTACCAAAAATTCGGCATCTACCGCGATTACTATGAAGACCATAAAGACGCATTGCGTTACCAAAAGCGTATCCGCCGCTATCACGGTAACTTTCAACACCGGTCGGTGCATTGGCTAAGACAAACCACGCCGTTTACCTGCGGTCCGGCATCGTTGATGATGGCTATGCACGGCTTAAACAGGACTTATCAACCCTCGCAGGAGGAAGAACTCAACCTGTGGCGCGAAGCGACAACTATTTTTATGACGTCGGGACCTGGCGGCTGCCACCCGATAGGTCTGGCGCTGGCGGCAAAGCGGAGGCAGTTTGCGGTTGAGGTCTGGGTTAACCAGACCGGAGCGCTGTTTATAGACGGTGTGCGCAGTGAAGAAAAAAAACGGGTCATAGAACTAGTCGATAACTGTTTCAAGCGCGAGGCGCAACAACAAGACATCAAAATACATTACGCCAATATCAGCCAGAATGACCTGATCAGCGCTTTTAAAGCCGGGGCGATACCGTTGATTCTGATCAGCACCTTTCAAATGGATAAAAAAAAGGCGCCGCACTGGGTGGTAATGAGCGGCTTCGACGATGACTGTCTGTATATGCACGACCCGGATCCCGAAGAAATACGCCAGAGCGAACTTGATTGCCAATTTATTCCTATCGCCTGTGAGGATTTCAGCCGGATGTCCAGTTTTGGCAAAAGCCGGCTCAGGACGGCGGTGATTATTTGGCCGGGGTAAATGGTAACCAGCGGCTTTCATACACAAAAACTTAAGGCATAACAGCACGAAGACACAAAGGACACGAAGAAAATAACAAGGTAAAAACTTCGTATCCTTTGTGCCTTCGCGGTGAATTTACAAAACTTATGCCATTACGACTTGTGTTATTAAACCGATTCAACGATAATGGTCGTCCTTTAGCCAGTACGGCTAATGTTTTAATGGTGATCGTGTCGGTCCTCTCGCAACGATACGCTGTAAACCCCGCCAGGCCCGGAAGGGAGCAACGGTAGCAGCAGATTCGTGTGCCGGGATGTGGCTGGCATGATCGCCGCCCAAAACATACTTACCTTACGAGCCTGCAATGAATTATCAGGTTCTCGCCAGAAAATGGCGTCCCCATAATTTCACAGAAGTTGTCGGACAAGAGCATGTCGTCAAATCGTTAATGAACGCTTTGCAACATGATCGACTTCATCACGCCTATTTATTTACCGGAACCCGCGGCGTCGGCAAAACCACCATTGCCCGAATCTTAGCCAAAGCCATCAATTGCGAAAATCTCCAGGATTTTAATCCTTGCGGCGTCTGCAGCGTGTGCCGCGATCTGGATGAAGGACGGTTTCTGGATTTAATCGAGGTCGATGCGGCATCGCGCACCAAAGTCGAAGACACTCGCGATTTACTCGATAACGCGCAATACGCGCCCAATCACGGCCGCTATAAAGTCTACCTGATCGACGAAGTACACATGCTGTCCGGGCACAGTTTCAATGCCCTGCTGAAAACGCTGGAAGAGCCGCCCGCGCATGTAAAATTCCTGCTGGCCACTACCGATCCGCATAAAATCCCTGTCACCGTATTGTCCCGCTGTTTGCAGTTTAATCTCAAGCGCTTGCTGCCCGGCCAGATTTTTACCCAGATGGAATTCATACTCCAACAGGAACACATTGAAGCCGAATCAGGCGCTTTAAAATTATTATCACGTGCCGCCGACGGCAGCATGCGCGACGGTTTAAGCCTGCTCGACCAAGCCATCGTTTACGGTAACGGCAAGGTCGGCACCGAAGATGTCAACGCGATGCTGGGCACCGTGGCGCAGCAACCTGTCGAGGATATTTTAACGGCGCTGGCCGAGGGCGATGCGGCGGCGATACTCGATAAAATAAATGAAATAGCCAACTTGACGCCTGACTTTGGCGATGTGCTGCAACAGATTTTGCAAGTCCTGCATCGTATTGCATTGCTGCAACAAATACCTACAGCAATCGACCATGATTTTGATGCGGATATGATTGCGGCATTGGCATCCAAACTCACACCCGAAGATGTGCAGCTTTACTATCAGATAGGTTTGGTAGGACAACGCGACCTGGATTTAGCGCCCGATCCCCGTAGCGGTTTTGAAATGGTCATGTTACGCATGCTGACTTTCAGACCGGTCGGCACCGCATCGGCTCTGGCTAAACCGGTTCAGGTTCGTCAGCCTATTAACAAACCCCAAGCACAGCCTGCTTCTAATCAAGCGCAACCTGTTTACAATACAGCGGTGACCACGCAACCCGCTATCGTCGCCGAAACAACCGTTCAGGAAACCGTTATTCAAAAGCCCGATTCCAATTGGGCGGAAATGGTTGCCGCAATGAAAATTAACGGCTTAACCAGAGAGTTGGCCCATAATTGTGTGCTGGAAAATATTGATGATGCCGTCTGTACCTTGATATTGGATCCGGGACATAAACAACTGCGCAGCAGCCGCACCGAAGAAAATTTACAAAAAGCCTTGCAGGCTTATCGCAAATCACCTTTAAAACTGGTGATCACCACCGAAAAAACAACAATCGCCACACCCGCCGTGCAATTGACCAAAGCGCGTGAAGACAAACAACAGGCAGCGGTTGACGCGATTAATTCAGACGAAAATGTTCAGGCTTTAAAAGAACACTTAGGGGCCAGAGTCATGCCCGGCACTATAGAACCGACTTAACGAGACAGGAGAGAAGCAAATGAAAAACGCACTCGGCAACATCATGCAGCAAGCCCAAAAAATGCAGGAAGACCTAAAGAAAGCACAGGAAGAACTTAACTCCATGCAGGTTATGGGCGAATCCGGCGGCGGTCTGGTGACCATCCTGATGACCGGCAAACGCGAAGCCAGAAAGGTAACCATCGATCCCTCCTTGCTGGGCGATGATAAGGATATGCTGGAAGACTTGGTCGCCGCGGCCATTAACGATGCAGTCAACAAAGTCGCGAAAATGAAAAAAGAAAAAATGGCGGACGTTACAGCAGGACTGCCCTTGCCTCCCGGATTCCAGTTGCCTTTTTAATAGGCGCGCCTCTTTACTATGAAAAAAGCAGGCTTATTAGGGCAACTGATCCAGAATTTATGCTGTTTGCCCGGCGTCGGCCCTAAATCTGCTCAGCGCATGGCGTTTCATCTGCTCCAGCGCGACCGCAACGGCGCAAAAGCGTTGGCTCAAACGCTGCTTCGAGCGATTGAAGAAATAGGACATTGCAGACAATGCCGCACCTTGACCGAAGGTGATGTTTGTGAGATCTGCGCCGATAAGTCAAGAGACGAGTCCATTATCTGCATCGTAGAAAATCCTTCCGACGTCTGGATTATCGATCAGGCAACGGCATTCAAGGGACGCTATTTTGTGCTGCATGGGCGATTATCGCCGTTGGACGGCATAGGACCCGATGAACTCGGCCTGGATCACCTTGAACACCAGCTGGCATCAGGCCATATCAAGGAACTGATCCTGGCGACCAACTCCACGGTTGAAGGCGAGGCAACCGCCTATTTCATCAGCGAACTGGCCAGAAAACACCATGTCCCGGCCAGCCGGATTGCCCACGGCGTACCCATGGGCGGTGAATTGGAGTTTACCGACAGCGGCACCTTATCGCACGCCTTTAACGGCCGCGTAGGAATGTAGCGACAACCGGGCCATCTCCCACCCATCCAAAAAGGTAAAAAGCTATGACTGATTGTTTATTTTGCAAAATGGTTGCCGGTGACATCAAACCGGATGTAGTTTTTGAAGACGAAAATGTTCTGGCTTTCAGGGATATTAAGCCTCAAGCTCCTGTTCATATATTGATTATCCCGAAACGCCATATTGCAACTTTGAATGATCTGGATGATGCCCTGTTGGCAGGCCACATATTGCAGACCGCGACAAAGCTGGCTAAACAGGAAGACATTTCTGAAGCGGGTTACAGAACCGTATTCAACTGCAACAGGAAAGGCGGACAGGACGTTTATCACCTGCATCTGCACCTGCTGGGCGGCCGGCAAATGATTTGGCCGCCGGGTTAAGTAATCGATGGTATTGATCGATTCAGTTTTGATAATGAACGTCAAAATCCAGTTTATATTCCTCATGGCGCTATGCTGCCCGTTTACAGCATTCGCCCTGGATGAAGATACAGCACTTAAAGTGACCCCGCTGCTCAAGACGACCACCAGCTGGGATGGCAAACCCATCGTCTATCCCAAAGGGCAAAGTGAAGTCACGGCCCTGATCGTTGAAATTGCACCGGAGGGCGAGACCGGATGGCACGAGCACCCTGTGCCTGCGCTTGGCTACATCATGGAAGGCGAGCTGGAATTAAAGCTTGCCACAGGCGAAGTTAAAATCCTCCATTCCGGCGATGTCTTGCCAGAGTCTGTCGGCGTACTCCACAATGGCCGCAACATAGGCGAAGAGCCGGTCAAGATTCTGGTATTTTATATGGGCGAAGTTGGCACCAAACTTAGTGTTGCGCACCCGGAATTTACTCCCCAGCCATCGCCTGATTCAAAAAAGTAATGTCTTAAGAATAGCTGCACATAAAAAAGCCCGGCAGGTTTCCACCTCCGGGCTTTTTTGCTTTAACAGTGCAGCGTTATTTTTTCATCTCTTTTTTGAATATTGCATCCAATTTCTGGTTGGTTTCTTGGTGGTATTGCTTTGTGTTATCAATCGGTTCTGGTTTGGGCGCTATCGGTGCGGCAACAACCGGTTCCGGCCCAGGCGCTTGAACAATAAGAGGCTCTGCCTCCTGGCTTTGGTCCAAACGGAATACCGGTCCGTAAGTGGTGTCTATATCAAAATCTTCCCAAATATATACAGGATAAGCGATAGGCTGGGTAGGAAGAGGTATGGTAACCAAATCAGCAATCCCCACACCTATGCGTCCGGCGGTGTGAACTATACCTTTAAATAACCCGCCGATAATGCCATAAAAAACGTTGCTTTGATTGGTCGTGTTAATCATATTTTTAGGAATTTCCAACACACTGGTAGTCAGATTGGCAAAGGCATTCAGCGCCTTGTTGCCAACCTTGCTGCCATAGCTGTTGCCAAAGCTCCGGTGTTGATATAGCCCTTCTTGAGTCGCGGGAGTGCCATAACCCTGTTGCTGCATATCGGCCTGAGTCATCGGCGCATATGCCGTAAACAGGCTGGCGAATAAAAGGAAAACAAAAGAACGACTGAATTTACGCATTTCAAATCCTGTTTAGTGTGTTAATAATGGAATCAGTATAGCAGAGCTGCAATTATTTACTGATCCGCGCCTTGGCAAAGGCGCTAGCCATTGAGTTCTGTATAGGCGCTTGTTGTTTAGGCTTATGCGCAGTCGGCTTTTGATTATTTCGTTCGGGTCTGGCATCGCTCGCCTCAGGATTTGTTTTCATCGATAGCGAAATACGTTTGCGCTCGACATCGATCTCCAACACCGTCACTTTGACCATCTCACCGGTTTTAACGGCATCCCTGGGATCTTTGACAAAGGTATCGGACAAATGGGAGATATGCACCAAGCCGTCCTGATGCACGCCAATGTCGACAAACGCGCCGAAGTTGGCGACGTTGGTGACTACGCCGTCCAATCTCATGCCGACTTCAAGATCGGTGATTTTCTCGATGCCAGCCTTGAATTCCACGCTTTTGAATTCCGGTCTCGGATCACGACCGGGCTTTTCCAGCTCCAGCAAGATGTCGGTCACCGTCGGCAAACCGAAATGTTCGTTAGTATAATTGGCAGGATTCAAGCCGCGCAGAAATTGGCTTTGACCGATCAGATCGCGGATGGATTTTCCGGTGCTGCCGATGATGGCCTCAACAACGGGATAAGCTTCAGGATGAACCGAAGACGCATCCAGCGGATTGTCGCCATTCATAATACGCAAGAATCCCGCCGCCTGTTCGTAAGCCTTGTCGCCCAAGCGCGGCACTTTTTTCAATTGCTTGCGATTGGCAAACGGGCCGTTTTCATTGCGAAACGCGACGATATTCTCGCTGATACTGGCGGACAGGCCGGACACCTGTTTAAGCAGGGCTACCGATGCGGTATTCACATCGACGCCGACCGCGTTGACGCAATCTTCAACGACCGTATCCAGTCCTTTAGCCAACTGAGCCTGATTCACGTCGTGCTGGTACTGGCCCACGCCGATCGATTTGGGGTCGATCTTGACCAGCTCTGCCAGCGGGTCCTGCAAACGTCTGGCGATCGAAACCGCGCCGCGCAAAGACACGTCCAATTCGGGAAATTCCTTGGCGGCCAGTTCGGACGCCGAATAAACCGACGCACCCGCTTCCGACACAGTGATCTTGGTGAATTTAAGTTCGCTGTGCCGTTTCATCACATCGGCCACCAGCTGGTCGGTTTCCCGAGAACCGGTGCCGTTGCCTATGCTGACCAAATCGACCTTGTGCTTTTGGATAAGTTTTGCCAGCGTGTTTATCGATCCGTCCCAGTCCTTGCGCGGCGGGTGCGGGTAAATGGTGTCCGTCCCCAGTACTTTTCCGGTAGGATCGACAATGGCAACCTTAACGCCGGTGCGTATGCCGGGGTCAAGGCCCATCGTGGCTTTAGGACCGGCCGGTGCGGCCAGCAACAAGTCTCTTAAATTGCTGGCGAACACCCGGATGGCTTCCAATTCGGCGGCTTCGCGCAGCCTGAGTTTCAAGTCCAGATCAATACGGGTGTACAGCTTGATTTTCCAGGCAAAACGCGCGGTTTCCGCCAGCCAGGCATCGTCCGGTTTTGATGTGTCGGTAATAGCCAGGCGACGGGCGACAAACTGGGCGCAAAGGTCGTGTTCCGCCTTATCGTCAGCACCGGGTTTAAGCGTTAGATTTAACAAATCCTCATTACGCCCTCGAAATAAGGCCAAAGCCCGGTGCGAAGGGATTTTGTTGATGGCTTCTTCGTAATCGAAATAGTCTTTGAATTTTTCAGCAGCCTGCTCTTTGCCGGTCGCAACGGTGGCGTGAACAATGCCTTTTTGCCAGATGCGTTCGCGCAGTTCGGCTAACAACTCGGCGTCTTCGGAAATACGCTCCATGATGATTTGCCGTGCGCCATCCAGAGCGGCGGCGGTATCCGGTACACCTTTTTCCGCATCGATATAGCCGGCGGCGACTTGTGCAGGGATCAGACTACGATCAGCCAATAAAGCATCGGCAAGCGGTTCAAGTCCTGCCTCGCGGGCAATTTGCGCTTTAGTGCGGCGCTTGGGTTTGTAGGGCAAATACAAATCTTCCAGCAGGGTTTTGGTGTCTGCATTGTTAATGGCTCTTTCCAGTTCCGGCGTCAGCTTGTCCTGTGACCGGATGCTGTCCAGAATCGTTTTGCGCCGCGCGTTAAGTTCGCGCAAATAGCCCAAACGCTCTTCCAGCAGCCTTAATTGCGTATCATCCAGACCACCAGTCACTTCCTTGCGGTAACGGGAAATAAACGGAACGGTCGCGCCTTCGTCCAGCAAGCTGACAGCGGCGCTGACTTGTTTCGGGTTAACGGCTAATTCTTCGGCAATGCGTTGGATTACATCCATTTTTCGAGTTCTTGTGCAGTTTAAGATGGGCGCATTGTAGCAGCAAGGCATGGCTTAGATAAAAATAAGCGCATCATTTCGAAATGACTCTAACTGATGATTCGTTTTTGAATTATGATTTTAGAAAGTTTTAAGCGGCAGTCATAACTAGTCAAGTTATTAAAAATCGCTGACTTACAACTCGGCAAGATGCCGAACGGCTAAAAAAGACCCGCGCGAATTTGAAGAAAATTTTACTTTTCTCAGTGATGAAGCATAAGCTACAAACTTTAAAAGGGGATATAAACCATGGCAATCATAGAATTAGACGATGAAACGGCTTTCCTGCTTAAAGAATTGGCAGAGCATGAGCATATTAGCCCGGCGCAATTATTAAAAAATCTGGCGCAAGTACATCGCAGCACACAGCAAGCCCATCATGCCGAGCAGCCTGAATTACTGACCGACTTTGCCGGGATACTAAAAAACTCCCCTTCATTCACCGGCAACCCATTAGAGATTCAACAGGCGATGCGTGATGAATGGTCTTAGCTATCTGCTTGATACCAATACCATCATCGGCTTACTTAAAGGCAACGACGAAGCTATTTCCATTCTAAGCGGCATCAGTCTGCCAGCTTGCGGATTTAGTGCCATCCCTCGGATGGAATTGTTGAGTTACCCGGATTTAGCTATTGATGAGGAACAGGCTATTAACCGTCTATTGGATCGGATGACGCATTTAGCTCGTAGGATGGTTTCGCGATAGCAAACCGTCACAGACGCACAACGCCGATATCAGCCTACCGAAGTTGCGGCGGATTGCCTTACGGCTAATCCACCCTACAGTTCTACAACGTGCTGGAACGCAGCCAAAAAAGCGACCTAGACATAACCGAGTGGCTGCTATGGTTCCTCGCTTGTCTGCAACGCGCCATCGCTCAAGCCGGCGAAACACTGTCAGCCGTGCTGGCAAAAGCCAAATTCTGGGAACGCTTTGCCAGCGCGCCAATGAACGAGCATCAAATCAAAGTGCTCAACCGTCTGCTGGACGGCTTCGAAGGTAGGTTGACCACATCCAAATGGGCCAAGCTGGCGAAATGCTCCCAGGACACCGCTTACCGCGACATTCTCACCCTGGTCGAGCTAGACGCATTAGTAAAAGCGGATGGCGGAGGGCGTAGTACGAGCTATGAACTGGCCCTGTCAAAGCAGTCAAGCTCATTTACTATCGAACCCTTGCTCTAGCCAGATAGGCCGGAATAAGGCCATCCAAGCGCGTAGCGCGAGGTGGCGTTTCCGGCGAATTAGTAGTGTTTGCCGGAAACGCCAGTTCTCGCTGTCGCTCAAACTGACTTATTCCGGCCTACTGGGCTTTCGGGACACCTGCTTCCGGCATTTTGTTGTAAGCCTTTTCCTAATATCAACATTACTTTAAATGCGCTATTGTTGGCTATCAACAATTTGGGAACTAGGGGACTAATGATGAAGATGAAATTTGGTTGGTTAAATGATAACAGTGTAGTTGAGACAAACTCTATAATAATTGAACCTATTGCAGATTTTGATAATGCAATTAGCGAAGTAATGAACTCATCGCAGCATAATGGCGCTTGGTATTACCCACCTATAGTTTATAAAACGGATAAACTCAGCCCTAGAGTTGCTGCTTCAAGATTTGAATTACCACCAACCCATTGTATTTTCCAAATAAATGGAAATTATGATCGTGAATTCCTTGAATTTATTGTCGTTTTTTTTGGGTGGCTGCATGGGCTAAGGCTAAACCCTGAAAACTGGGGATATTTGATTAAAACGCCAATTAAACAAGGTGAATTGGTGGATTTTGCTAGACCTAGACACTCCGATATGAAGATGCTGATCGAAAAAGCTGAAGTATTTTGGTTGAATAATAAAACAAATAAAATGGGAAATTTAATGTTGGGAGCATTAAATTGGTTTTCTTATACGCAATCCTATGAGCAAATTTTCGAGCGTTTTATAGGGCAGTATAGTGTTTTTGACACGCTACATCATATTGTAAACAAGCTTCATCCTACGACTAATAAAGTCACACATGCTGGATGTTTTGAGCATGTATCTAATAAATTAGACTTACATTATCCCTCTTGGATAAATGAAATAACCAAAATACGTAACGACTTAATATAGTGGACCCCATTGTCCAGACAAATAATGCCTTAATTTAAGATAGAGGCCTGTTCACACTCCAGCTGAATGGCGCTGTCCCAATTTTTTGACACGGGAACTGATATTTCTGCCGCCCCGTATTTATCCACGATCATTACACCGCCACCCCTAGCGGTTTGGTAAACCACACTGGGTGTTTCATAGCCCAATGATTGATGACGCCGCTCTTCATTATAAAACATGAAGTAGTCGGTCAATCCCATCAGCAAGCTCTGTACACTGTCATGCTGCTTCAAATAGACTTCTTCATATTTCACCGTTCTCCAGAGCCGCTCGACAAAAATATTGTCCAGTGCGCGACCACGCCCATCCATGCTGATCGTGATGCCGCTGTTGAGCAGCACGCCAGTAAAAGCATCGCTGGTGAATTGTGATCCCTGATCACTATTGAAGATCTCAGGCGTCCCGTAGGCCTTGATGGCTTCTTCCAAACAGTCGACACAGAATCCCGCACCCATGGTGTTCGACAACCGCCAGGAAAGTATTTTGCGGCTATACCAGTCGATGATTGCCACCAGATAAACAAATCCGCGGGGTAGCCGGATATAAGTGATGTCAGTGCTCCACACCTGATTGGGGCGAATGATGTCGATGCCCCTTAACAGATAGGGATAAATCTTATGTTGCGGATGCGGCTTGCTGGTATTGGGGCCAGGTGCCATACTGGCCAGGCCTAGCGTTTGCATCAAGCGCTGAACTCGTTTACGATTAACCCTGTGCCCAAGTCCACATAAGTATTTCGTCATCCGCCGTGAGCCATAAAAGGGGTGCCGCGTATACTCTTCATCGAGCAACTGCAACAACAGGCATTCATCTTCATCAACGGCTTTTAGTAGACGCTTTTTATGGGCATAGACGACCGAGCGCGTAACCTGGAGCAGCTTGCATTGCAGGGATAGCGCCAGTGTATTATCCGGTGCTATCCACGATTGCCGCTCATCTAAAGGCTGAGTCCAGACTTTTTTTTAAGCCAGTCCAATTCCATGTTTAATTGCCCGATTTTGGCATACAGCCGATCCGGATCGCTCTGTGCATTGGTCGGCTTTGGTCCCCGCTTACCATCAAACAGGCTGCCGGCATTGTCCATCAATTCTTTTTTCCATTGACTAACCTGAGTCGGATGGACGTTGTTATCCTGGGCAATCTCATTGATGGTCTTTATGCCTCGAACCGCTTCCAAGGCAACCTTGGCTTTTTGCGCCCCTGTATAAATCTTCCGTTTGCTTTCGCTCATTTCCTGCTTCTCATTTTTCGACAGAACATAGCTTAAACTATTGTCCGGCTTTCGGGGTCCACTATATAATTCATGAAAGTAAATTTGCAGGTCGGCCTATTGGCTTCGCAGCCAACTCTGCCCAAGCTGATATTTTATTAAGTTTAATCGCATTTAATTGCAGGGTAATCGCGGTTTTAATTGGAGCAGAGGGAAATTATTCCCGCTCAAGTTGCGAAAACAAACAGACTCAAGGTTTTGATGTAGATTAAGTCATGGAGCGTTCTCTACGTGACTTTGTGCTATTAAAGTACAAAACGAACGCGCGGCGTTATTAACACAATTTCTCTCCTTTCCTGATTTTCCTTTCAACGGTGCTTACAACAGCGGAGTGAAATTCATCATGCAGTTCATTTGGAATCAAGCTCTCACATACTCGATCTTCAATTCCAGGACACTGGTAACCGCAATTTTAACTATAAACTGTTGGTCATGATCAATGCAGAAAGGAACTTTGTCTACTTTAAAGTCGCTATCGGAGATGAGAACTTTCCATTTCATATCGCAATATGTGAACCATTTAAGTTTTGGTGGCTTTGCCCTAGGTGGCTGCAATGAATGAGTCTTTTGATATGTGTATAAAATCACTATCAGAGCCAGCGCAATGGATACCCATAGCGGCTGAGGTTTTTGGAGAGTTTCAATTGTTGCAGTCCTTGCACTTTCAACGAAGAATAAAAGACCAGAGCTACCACCAACAACTAGAGTTATCATTATGGACACAAATGCTGATCTCAAATCAGAGAATAATGAGGCTGACAGTTTGAATAATATTTTTTTCAGGAATGACATTTATCGCTGGCCTATATTTGAATTGTGCCCCAGCGGGACGTGGTTTGTAACCAAAAAAAGTTCCAGGTCTTGCATTGTGCATCTACCTCCCCTTTTTACTCATACTCACATAATTTTTTATATGAAATTTGAGCAATAGCCCTGGTCGTAGTAAGCCGCCTTGAATGGCAACGAGTATTGGCGCTTGGTAAGCAGCATCAGAATTTGTCAGAACGCACAGCTTGGATGGGCTTATCATGCTATGGAGCGGCCGATCTACTTGTTAGCGCTGCACAACATGCTCTTGCAACCAGTCTAAAAAATCTTGCCGGTTCATTTTACTGGCGGCGACCGCCAAGATTACTGTTTCTTGGCTATCAACGTCGGCTTGTATTTCATAACCATTCATCAGCAAGGTAACTTCAAGCGCGGCATGACCGATACGTTTATTGCCATCGACAAACGGATGGTTGTTAATCAAAGAGAAACCTAACGCCGCTACTTTTTCGATTAATGTCGGGTACAGCTCATGATCTGCATAACTCATGAGAGGCTGTGCCAATGCGGATTCTAATCCCTCTTGATTACGTATACCGATGGCGCCGCCTGATTGTTCAATGACTCGTTTATGCAGTTTTATAACCTGATCCAGCGTTAATAATTGCATTAGGACAACCGTTTATACAGCTCTTTGTTTTTATCCAGGGTGTAGTCCATAGCTTGCTCAAAATCGAGGCGGTTGTCGCTACCCGTTTCCTGTATTTTGATTTTATGTTTCGGTAAATTTTCTAATATTTCCAATAACGCATCATACAAAGTATCTTCAACTTGAATGGTTAATGTTTTCATGGTGCCCCCCGTTTATTCTAGCGCCTCAGGTTAGGATAGCCTGCCGCTGGATTTTAATACACAAAAAAATGCTCCTGACCTTGCATCTTGCATACAAAACTACCAGCTGTAGATATTTCATGGTTATTTTCAACAAAGCACAATGTAAGCCCTTATTGGTTATCCCTTAATTCCCCAGAAAAGGATTTAAAACCACCAATTGACCATCGATTTCTTGACCACCATGCTGCATATCTTCCGAATACAAAACGGTACAGTCGAATTGAAGCGCTGAGCTAACGATCATACTGTTATACAGAGAAAAACCGAATCGTTCCGCAATATCCAGTCCCCGTTCGTGGGTATCGACAGTCACCGCTTGGGTTTGACATACGGCACGTACCGTTCCCAACATATCGCGTATTTCGGCATAGCTCATCCCCAGTTTTCGCGATGCGACCGAGGCGAATTCATTGAGCACTTGAACGCTTATGATACCGCCCGAAGCAATAATCGCTTCGGCTCGGTCCGCTTTGCGGTTATCTTCAACAATAAATACAACAGAACGTCGGTATCGAAAAACGGCCTATCGGTTTTCATGGGCTTCCAAGCGGTCGAACTTGAAGTCGGCGGGCAAGCGCCCCCGATATTTGCGCAACCGGGCTAACAACTCTTACGAACTGGGCTTTTTCTCAATTTCGAAAATCCGCTCACCGACGATATGAATCTCGATATCATCGCCTTCTTTAAGCTGAAGCGCTTCGACCACCGGCGCGGGCAATCTTACGGCCAAACTATTACCCCATTCTGCGACTTGCATGACGGACTCCCGTGCTGGAAAGATATACATGTTTTTATTGTATATCTATGCTGATTGACTGTCTGATGCTTCTTTGTGCGGCTAACAAGATGGGCTGTAGCTCTACTTTTTAAGTTATTTTTCGTATGGTCGCCTATCACATCCCTGTGTTCTGGATCCCTGCAATCCATGCCGGGATGACGTGCTATATAGATGCCTATACATTCAAAGGATGGGGGCGCGGGTGATAATCATCTAAAAACCGCGCTTTTAACATACCCGGTAAGCTATTAACACTTGCAATACTTATTTTTAAAACTACGGCTGAACTTTAAACGTTTCAGTATAAGTATTGCCTTTAGTGCAAACATCTCTCTTGGTTGGCGTTTCGCAAGAGGTATCGGTCGCTTCGGCTTTTAACTCGCCCGCTTTGTCCGGCACGAAATAGAATCTGAAATTAGGATCGGTACTAATCGCAATATCGGTTTTCGCAGTTAAAACCGGTTTGCCGTTAAACGACACTTTAACGTCTTTAACAAAATGCGCTTTTTTAATAAAGCGAGTGACTTGATCCATTTGCATGCCGGTAATGTTGGGATGGCTGATCATTAACTGCACTGAGGTTGGCTCGCCGACTTTAACGTCGCCCTCCAGCCTGAATTTCATTTTGCCTAGGCGGGCCATCGCTTCATCCAGATTGGCGCCGACCGGAGCGGAACAGCCGCCGCTGGCTTTGACGAATTTTTTAGTCATCGTCAATTTGCCGTCATTCGTTTGGGCAATCGCGCGGATATTGCTGTTGCTGTTAACGCGTATCCGCATCGCAATATCGGCTTTGCCGCTTTCCGGGGTGAACTCGAAGTCGCCGACAAAGGGATAAGGGTTGTTATCGACTAACACCAGGATTTTTTTGATGTAGTGCTCTTTGGTTTGCTTGATTTTGCTGGTGACTTTGATCGGCACTAAAGCAGGGTCTTCTGCGCGTACAGGCGCTTCCAGTTCAATCACTTTATCGGATTCTTCGATTGCTTGTTGCGCGAAGTATTCTGGTTTCAAAATGTTATTCCAAATCTTTTCATCTTCAGCGGCGATCGCGGCAATCGGTAATGTTGCTATTATGAAGATTGCCGGTAATAGTTTTGAATATTTCATTGCCTTTTCCTATTTTGTTTTAGTTTTGGATTTGGTTAAAAACATCCCGAAATCACTCTTTTCGGTCGTCAAGCCGTTCGTGCTGAGTCCTTCGGCTATGCTCAGGAGAGCCTTGTCGAAGCATGATCGGCTTGACGCGGTAGCTCAAAATTTTTCCGCTCACCCTTCGACAAGCTCAGGGCGAACGGAAAAATTTTACCCGATCTATGTCGAAAAGTTAGTAATGACCTTATCCTTTGCGGAATGTTAGAAATTAATACATGTTCTTTTTTATCAGCCGATTAATCTTCCCATTCTAATTCGGCAAAAGCGCTGGTGACGTTTTTGCGGTGATATTCATCGAATAAAGCCCAGTTATTTTTTTCGGAATAACCGACGGTTTTTACGGCATCTTCCAAATGCTGACCTTTTTTAATCGCAGCGCGAATTTCAGTGAGTAACAAGGTTAAATAATGCTTTTGCGGCTGCATGCTCTGCGGCCAATCCGTGACTAATTCGCCATGTCCCGGAATCACATAATGGAAAGATTGTTTTTCCAGTTTGTCGATTTCCGAAAGCCAGCCTTTTAAGCTGCCGTCCAGCGTTGGCACATGCTCGGTAAATAATAAATCCGACAGCCATATTGTATTGGTTTTTTCGTCGTACACGCTCAAATCGTTATCGGTATGCGCGGTAGGATGGGCTTTTAAGGTTAAAGTCCGTCCGCCTAAATCCAGCTTCAAACTGTCTTTAACTTCTACATCAGGCGTAATTAAATCGGCAGCACTCAGTTTGACGTCTAATTGTTCGGCGGCTTTGCCCAAATAGTATGAGCCGCGCGCCGCCATTGCTCGGGCTAATTTATGATGGCCGACAAATTTAACCCCAGTCGCTTTGAAGGCACTATTGCCGTAAATATGATCGGGATGAACATGGGTGTTAATTACATAACAGATCGGTGTCTGTGTGGTTTCGGTAACGGCTTGTTTTAACGCAGAACCCTGCTCAGGATTGCCGCCGCTATCAATAACCGCCACGCATTTTTGCCCGACAACAAAGCCAAGATTGGCGATTTCGCCGTGGTTTTTGCTATCCGGAAATTGGTGTTTGCCGAAATGCACATACACGCCGGCGGTGATTTCTTTAACCGGCAAAGCGTTGGTAGCTGCGGTTTGTGCAGAAACCGTGAATAAAACAAACAGCAATAGAACTCTCATTAGTTTTCCTTTTTTCTGAATACGTTTTGAATTGACGAATAGGAGGGTGAATACGAAGCTGACGAAAAAAAACGTTAAGCATTTATTTAGCTGTGAAACTATATTAGCTAACCTACTGGCGTCGATTGCACTTATGCGTTGAATCCTCTAAATCTTTTAACAGCGTTCCCGGTTCTGTGCCGCTAAACCGCTGCTTTTTTAATATCTCGATTTGTTCGGGTGTATAGGGAGTTAGTTTTTTGCTCATGGTTTTTCTCCTGTTTTCTCGGCAATCAACTGCTTCAATAACCCTTTACAGACAACCATACCTTTTTCAGCATACTCATTCCACCAGTCTTGCTTGTCTTTATAAACTGGCGCCAATCTATCAATAATCAACAAGTCGTAAATATTAACCCATTCGTCTTCCACTTTGAGCGCCAGTCTGGGATTGAAAATATAAGCGCCGTGCCGTACGCGATAGAACAGTTTTCGGTTGTGCTTGTCGTCCTTGCCGATTTCGTTTTTAGACAGGATGCTGGATAGGTAGGCCCTTTGTTTGCGCCGTTCAGGGAGGATGCTGCCGGGGATGTGCTGCACGGCGTCGATAAAGTCCTGGGTGGTAAAACCTTCGAGGTGATAGGTCATTTTTTTCGGCATTACCCGGTAAAACAGCGCGATCATCAGGTTGAGCATGAAAAATTCCATGCTGTGTTTATCGAGCTTGATCAGGCGGCCATCGACCTGAATGCTCATACTGGTCGGTTCCAGTTGTTCGTAAATATCGGCCAGTTTCTTTTTGGCGTAGCTGTCGTTGCGATCGGTTTGCGCCAGCGCGATTTGAAACGCGGCCAAGCCGTTGCCATCGACTTTTTCGGTGTCGGCGCCCAGCTCAAATAACGCTTTGATGACTTCGACATTGCCCATCCAGGCCGCGACCATTAACGGCGTTTGATTGAAGATATTGCGAAAATCCGGGCCGTATTGATCGACTTGTTTGAGCACGGCATCCGGCTTTTTAAAGCTGTAGGCGCTGTAGTGCTTTTGTTGCAGCATCTGCAAGCCTTTGTCGGGCTGTTTGGCGGCTTTGAAGTCGGCTTTCAGCAGATTGTTGATGATGTAGCGGTCTTCATAAACCAAGCCGTATTCGAACAAGGTCATCCTGGCGTTTTTATCGTTGCCTTCGAAGGCTTTGCGTTTCAGATCGGCGAGCGTTGCAGCGGTGATGACCTGCCAATCCGGCGTTTTTTGTTTGAGAATTTCGTTGCGAATCCGGTCGGCCTGCTCCTGTTTGCCTTGCAGTTCCAGCTTATGCGCTTCCTGACGCCAGGCATCCAAAGTGGAGTTTTGGTTGGCGAGTTGCAGGCTGCTTTGGGCGTCGCGCAAGCCCAGCAGATCCAGCAAGGGTTGTTTCGGGCTGCTTTCAATCCAGTACAGGTTTTTAACGGCCCGCGTTATCGCAACATACAGGGCGTTGATATAGAACTTGTAAACTTCCAGCGATTTGTCGGTTTTATCCTTGGCGCGGGCGTATTTAATGCCCTGTTCCAAATCGGCTGGACTGACGCCTTTGCTGATTTCGCGGTAACGGACCTCTTCCTGGCTCAGGAAGTTATAGAGGATGATATTTTCATATTCCAGGCCTTTAGCCTCCTGGATGGTAAAGACCAACGGCGTGCTGAAATGCTGCTGCGCCGCCGGTTTTTGGTCGACCGTCATGACGATGACCGCAAACAGCGTGGAGGCTTTGGTTTTGCTGTCCAGCTCCTGGCGAATAGTGGCGGTGTCCTGCAAAAACATCACTTCGCCCTGGGTGTGGCCGTTGCTTTCGACCAGATAATGGCTTTCTTTGTCGATGGAACCGAAACGCTGGTTTTTGATTTTCAGAATTTTGTTGGCAATGTCGGTGACTTGCGGCGAATTGCGGTAATTGGTGTTCAGAATCCGGATCAATTCATCCGAGGTCTGCAAATCCTCCTGCCGGTAAAACAGGCTTTTCACTTTCGACCAGGAAAAAAAGTTGGGATGGACAATCTGGTTGGAATCGCCGCACAAGATAAACTCCTGCGCCTGACGCAACGATTTGATGATCAAATAAAGCTGGATATTGGTTAAATCCTGCACTTCATCGACAACAACAAAATCGTAACAAGGTTGAACATGCTGCAAATACTGGTGACTGACGATGTTGCTGTCGTAAAGCTGCTGCTCCTGTAAAAAGCTCAGGTATTTTTCAAAAACGTTGTACACCGCATCGCGTTCTTCACCTAAGAAGATCGATTCCTTGACGCCAAGATTCAGGTAATCTTCGCGGCTCAGCCAGCTTTTATCGGTGGCAGGCCCGGTGATGACGCCGCGAAACTCCTCAAACAGTTTGTGCGCATCTTTCAGTTGGCCCTGGCGAAAGCGGCTAAACCACTGCTGGAAGGCCTGGAAAGCAACCGGCTTGCCCGCAGGCACCCGGATACTCTCCAAAAACTCCTGGAACGATAAAAAATCGATCTGCTGATCAGGGTTATCGTAATGATGCGCGTAATACAAATCGCGGGAGTTTTTAACCAGATAAGCCGACTGGGTCACATACAACACGTCGCCCACGGCCTGTTTCATTTTTTCCAGCGTCAGGGCGGTTTTGCCGCTACCGGCCGAACCGATAACAATCAGCGGCGGCTGCAAGTCGTAAATCGATTGTTGGCGGTCATCGAACGAGATGATTTTATCCAGCAGATTAAATGAATTATGACCGGGATTGAGGTAGACCAGCCCCTTGTCGCCGGTTTCATCGGGCTTGAGTATAACCGGTATTTTATCCTCATCAATGCCGCTGACCTGACGCAAAAAACGCGAATCCTGATAAGCATGGTTTTTAATGAATTCCAGAATCAGCGCATAGTTTTGGTGCTGATGTTGATAAATCGAAAATAACAAGCGATCGCGTTGATTGAGTCTGGCCCGATACAGGTTATCGCCGACTTTTTTAACCTCCGCCGATTTAAAGTCATCGTCTTGCAAGTACTTTTGCAGCTTGGCGAAGCCGGGGATAGTTTTAGGATTGAGTTCGTTATATAAAAGGACGTTCATAAATGCTCTTTGTAATAACTATTGCATTGCAGTAACGGTTAAAAAATAGGCCTGAATGATATTTCATTCTATCGCTTCGTTTCAACATGACTGGCACTAGATATCTTTCAATAAACGATCTTGTTCAGAGGCTTCGATCAATTTCCTGAAATTATTGACGATATCCACAAACAGCTGTTCTTGATTGATACCCGGCAAATGGTTTTGCCCGCACTGTTCCAATGCATTAACAACGTAAGCAATAGTAAGTCTATTCACATCGACTGCAGGCTGATAGACCTCATATTCGTCCTGAGTTTTAAACTCGACAATAATATGACTTGCCATTAACTTTAGTAAAATCGATTGAATAATGGCTATCGGGACAGCCAGTTCTTTAGCTATTTGGGCGGCTGTTAAGGGGTTATTTATCGGAATGAAATTCTTAACGATTAAATGCGTAATTTGCAGTGCAATGACTTTTTTCAGGGAAAAACTTAAATTAGAAAACTCGCTACTGTGCCGATAATTTTCATAGTTCTGCAAAAAAAAAGCTATTTCACAACCGAATAAGACAATCATCCAGCCGATTTGTAACCAGGCGACGAATAAGGGTAATGCTGCAAAACTGCCGTAAATTGCATTATAGGTCGACACGCCAATCTGCAAACTTAGATAAGCCGACTGCGCCAGAGCATACATAATCGCTGTGACAATACCGGCAATGATGCCGGCCTTGTAATTAATTTTATGATTAGGCATAAAAATAAACGTAAAGGAAAACAGTCCTGCCATAAGCACCAGAGGCGCCAAACTTAGCGCCCTAATGACCAACCAATCGCCAATTCCCGGTAACTGAATCGCATTTATTAACCAGGTTAGCTGCGTTTTGAGAAAGACTGTAATACTGCCTGACGTTATTAATATAATCGGAGCCAACAACATCAGAGATAAATAATCGCTGAATTTACGGCTTATAGATCTGCCTTGCTCTAATTTCCAGATGTAGTTAAATGATTCTTCGATATTGCCGATGACTTTAATAATGGTCCAAAACAGGATAATGATACCAGTCCCGGCAACAACTTCTCCTTTAGTGCTTTCCAGCATATTTTGCGCAAAATTGATTAATTGCAATACCATAGTTTCCTGACTAGGTATTTTTTCTATTAATTCCTGCTTCATCATTTTCTCAAGGCCGAAACCCTTGGCGATGCCAAACAGCAAGGCGATGACAGGCACTATCGACAATAGCGTATAAAGCGTTAATGCAGATGCCCTTAGCGAACACAAATCGCGAGAGAAACCTTGGACGGATAACATTAATATTTTTAGCGCTTTGATTATTTTTGCGTTAAATGGCGGAAGTTTATCCTCGTGTAACAGCCATATATCTTTTTTAAAAAAATTACTTATGTTGAGTTCCATAGGCTGAGTTTGTGCATTTGAATTAAGAATAATTATTTTTAAACAGGTGAGCTCGTTTAAAAATACGTCGGTGCAGTAAGTGGTCTACTCGCTCGGTCTCAGTCATCATAAGGAATGCAGCAATATTCTGCCGCAATTTCAAAAGCTATAAATGATTTTGAGCAAACGATGAGCATAGGGCTATCGTACTACTCATCTATTGAATGATAATGTTACATCGTTTTGTACATTCTAATCTTCACGCGCTAGTCATTGTATTCGATTTGGCGATGATTTTTTTGAGGCTGTTATGATATAAGGTAGGTTGACGCCACTGGACTCGATGCAGTCGCGTTTTCGGGTTATGCCGGCCTGACAATCAGCTTTGTAGGCATAATTAAGCGCTGTCCCACCCATTTTTATGGATCGGACGCTAAAGTGATTAAGAGTGTATTTTAAACGTATGGGAAAGAGCGGAGTAAAATTGCATGCAAAACCATGTTAAACATGAGGCGCTAATAAGAGAAATATTGGTTCTTGGCGATTCCCATAGTCCCGTTTTCGCTCACCCGTTGTTCAAAGAAAAATTTCCGAACCTGTTTTTCAACGTGCTCACCGTCATTGGTGCGACAGCATCGGGACTGGAAAACCCCAATTCAACAACCAAGGCCTATCCCGTCTTCAGGAAAGCCGCCATGCAAACCACTGCAAAGCAAGTCATTGTGATGCTGGGCGAAGTTGATACGGGGTTTGTCATTTGGTACCGGGCGCAGAAATATCAGGAGTCTGTTACTGCGATGATGGACAAAGCCATCGCAAGTTATTCCGGTTTTTTGGCTGAATTAAAAATGCGCTTCGAGGTTGTATGCATCAGCACCCCGCTGCCCACCATTCAGGACGGCAACGACTGGGGCGATATTGCCAACGCCCGGCGGGAAGTAACTGCATCGCAAGTGGAAAGAACCGCGCTGACCCTGGAATTCAACCGGACCATGCAGCTGTTTTGCATGCAAAACAATATCCGCTACATCATGCTGGATAGCGTATCGCTCGGTGAAGGAGGCATTGTCAAGACTGATCTGCTCAACAGTAATTGCAACGATCATCACTATGATCAGGATCAATATTCCCGTTTGCTGGTTGAGAGACTAACGAGAGTGATTTGATTCTACCAATAATCAATTACATTCCAAAAACGGGGTTCCATATATAGACGATGGAATCGGTTGCCATACCCGGCAGCCGATCAGAATCTGGTTTTACAGCACCGCCAATGCGCTTTCATAATCCGGCTCATCGGCGATCTCACCGACCAATTGCGTGTAAATCACTTTGTCATTCTCATCGATAATAACGATGGCACGGGCAGTCAAACCGCGAAGAAAGGTATCGACGATGGTTACGCCGTAATCATTGGCGAAACTGGAGCGGAAAGTAGACAAGGAAATAACGTCTTTTAAGCCTTCCGATTCGCAAAAACGGCTTTGGGCAAAAGGCAGGTCGGCAGAAACGGCTAACACGACGGTATTGTCCAGATGCGAGGCTTTCTGGTTGAACTTGCGGGTTGACGCGGCACAGGTTGGGGTGTCCAGGCTGGGTACGATATTCAGCACTTTTCTTTTACCGGCATAGGTTGCCAACGTAACATCCACTAACTCGCGACTCGTTAGAGAAAATGCCGGTGCATCGCTGTCTACTGCGGGTAATTCGCCGGAGGTGTTGAGGGGTTTGCCTTGAAATGTGATTGTAGCCATGGTTGTTTCCTGTATTGTTGATTTAATAACATGCCTTAAGACATTCATGCTCGACAGGCTTAGACAGTCTTGGGCCATGTTTATTCCCCTTCCCCCTCTGGGCGACTGCATGGACAGATATTTGCTCCTGCAATATCTGCATTCCCCACATCCATGTGGGTTATGCAGGAGGTAGAGCAACACATGGAGCGGTTGCCGAGAGGGCTTTAGCATAGGCCGGAATAAGCCGGTTTGAGCGACAGCGAAAACAGGCGTTTCCGGCAAAGCCTCCCTAATTCGCCGGAAACGCTACCTCGCGCTACGCTTGGGTAGTCTTATTCCGGCCTACGCCTTTCGCCTTTTATCTTGCCCTTGTTAATCCTTCTTCTTGCTTTTCACCCGCTTCATCAAGCGTTCTTTCTTTTTCACCTGCCATTCGGTCAGCTTGTTCTTTTGTCCGTGAAATGGATTAGCCGCCGACTTGAACACCAAACGTATAGGCGTTCCGACCAGACCCATTTTGTCACGGTAGTAGTTTATTAAATACCGTTTGTAAGATTCCGGCAGTGAGTCGGTCTGCACGCCGTGAATCACCACGATCGGCGGATTCCTGCCGCCCTGATGCGCATATTTCAGCTTAATACGACGGCTATTTACTATCGGCGGCTGATGCGCGGTGGTGGCTTCTTTCAAGATACGGGTCAGCACCGGCGTGGACATGTCGAGCATTGCCGCGGCGTACAATTGCTGTACGACATCGAACATTTTGCCGACGCCACTGCCATGCAGAGCAGAAATTGGATGTTTTTCCGCAAATTCAAGAAAGGACAGCTTGACGTCGAGTTGCCGATGAATGGTTGCCTTTTGGTCGGCGCTGATGCCGTCCCATTTGTTCAAGCCGATAATCAGGGCTCTTCCGGCTTCCAATACCAAGCCCAATAAATGCGCATCCTGATCGGTGATGCCTTCCTGGGCATCAATCAGGTAAATGACTACGTTGGCTTTTTCAATCGCCTGCAACGATTTAATGACGCTGAATTTTTCAATGGTTTCGGCTATCTTCGATCTTCTGCGCATTCCGGCGGTATCGATCAGCGTGAATTTCTTGCCGTTGCGTTCAAAAGGAATGTAGATGCTGTCGCGTGTGGTGCCCGGCTCATCGAATACGATAACCCGCTCTTCACCCAGCAAGCGATTGACCAAGGTTGATTTGCCGACATTGGGCCGTCCGACCACTGCGATGCCGATTCCGCCATGCGCCTCTTCGACTTCGCCTTTGTCCGGCGGCAGCAGTTGGTTAACTTTTTCCAATAATTCGGGTATGCCCTTGCCATGGGAGGCGGCGATCTGTACCGGCTCGCCCAAGGCCAGCGAATAAAAGTCCGACGCCGCAACGTTGGCGTCAAGACCGTCAACTTTATTGGTGACCAATATAATCGGCTTTTGCAGTTTTCTCAGAGTGTCGGCAATTACTTTGTCGGAAGCACTCAAGCCTTCGCGCGCGTCAACCATGAAGAATACGATGTCGGCCTCTTCCAGCGCGACCTGCACCTGTTTTCTGGCAAAACTTTCTATACCTTCCGCGTCATCGGCTATACCGCCGGTATCGACAACCAGACAGGGACGATCGCCCAACTTCACCCGACCGTATTGCCTGTCGCGGGTTAATCCTGAAAAATCCGCAACCAGAGCATCGCGGCTGCGCGTTAAATAATTGAATAATGTGGATTTGCCCACATTGGGTCGCCCTACTAAGGCTATTACAGGTAACATATTTTTATTGAACTTTTAAAGCGGCGAGAGTGCCGTCTTTTGCATAAACATAAACAGTATTATCTACCACGATAGGCTTGGCATCAATCGCACCGTCGGTCACTTGTACGCGACCCAGTTGTCTGCCATCGGTACTGGATAACCAATGCACATAGCCTTCAAAATCACCTGCCACTACATAATTCTCATAGGCGGCAGGCGCTGTTAATCTTCTTTGATGCAAATCCTTTTGCTTCCACAAAGCCGCGCCGCTACGCTGATCCAGCTGCATCACATGGCTTTCCGAATCTGTCAGGTATAAATACCGATAGTCGTTACTCAAACCTGAATGCGACGAAATAGTTTCATTGCGCCACAATATATCGCCGTCCAATTCCGAAATAGCCGCTATGCCGCCCTGATAGCTGGCAATATAAATTACGCCGTTAATCACGATGGGATCGACGTCCAGATCAACCAGCCGTTCAATTTCAGAGCGTCCTTTGGGGATGGCAATGCTGGTTTCCCATACATATTTGCCGTCAGCCAAACGCAAGGCCATTAATTTACCGTTATCATAACCGCCGATGAGGTTACCTTCAGTAATCAACGGCGATCCGGTTCCGCGTAGACTTAAAGCCGGTACGGCACGTTCGTAACTCCAGCGTTTGCCGCCGGTCTTTTCGTCAAGAGCGATCACTGCTCCATCGGTGGTACGAACCACAACGATGTTATTATCTATAACAGGTACCGAAAGCACTTCGCTGGATACTGTGCTTTTCCACAGCACCGCGCCCGTTTCAATGTCTAAGGCAACGACTTCGGCATCACTGGAACCCAAAATCACGGTGCCGGCGCCAAGCCCCGGTCCGCCGGAAAAATGAACGTCGGTTTCAGTCTCCCAAATGAGGTTTCCGGTAGTCAGGCTTCTGGCCTGCACCACTCCTTCCAAGTCTGCAGCCAGTATTTTTCCGTTGCCGATTACCGGAATCAGTTTTAAGGATTGCTCGTCAGCGCCTATTCCTACTGATTCCTTCCAGATGACTTCCAGCTTGATTTCAGGGACATACTCAACCAGGAGGCTCGGAGGATCGGCGTTGTCTTCACCGCCACTAAAATAATCGGTAATGCCGGAAATAGATTCACCAACAGTATCAACAGCCGTACAGCCTGTTAATAAGGTGACAAAAATCAATACAGATAGGGTAAGACGCATTATTTTTGATTTTCCAGCTTTTCTTGAGGGGTCAGGTCATCAATTTTGAACTGCAATAACGGTGACGGCTGTCCATTTCTTAAGGCATTTTGATACGAGGTACGCGCTTCATCCAAACGATCCAGAGCTACGTACAAATCACCTACCAATTCATCATAATTGGCTGAGTAACTGGCCGCGACTTTGGCATCCACTTCGTTAATTACCTGCAAGCCCTGCTCATATTCACCGGTAGCCAGCATTAAGCGTACCAGTCTTATCTTGGCAATATTACTCAACTGCTTATTCGACTCTGCCGCAATAGTCTTCAATATCTGCTTTGCCGCGGCGAAATCGCCTTGCTGAGATTTTAACTTGGCCTCGAATAATCCGCTGAATGCTGCATATTCCGTACCCTTGAACTGCTCCTGCATGCGTTCGGCCAGTTTTTCGACCGCTATGGATGGAGAAAGTGCCGCAGGACTGCCGGGAGCAGTCGCGGCCGCGGACTCTTTTTTATCCCCGTCCAGTGCTTTCAGTAATTGATCATAAGCGGCAGAAGCTTGCGCTGCCTGCGTTTTCTTATGATCTTGCCAATAATTCCAGCCCAGAATAATGACAATACCCATGACCAAGCCCACGATGGTAGAGGTCGAGTTTTCTTTCCACCATCTTTTTAAGGCTTCAACCTGTTCTTCTTCTGTATCGTACATTTCCACTTGTTTTTTCTCTTGTTTGATGTTTAAAAAAAGGCGAAGGACGAAAGGCGAAAGGCGAAGTTCTTTTGCCCTTCGTTCTTCGCCTTTCGCCTTTTAAACCCGTGTCATCGGTGTTCTATCAAAAACTCAATCACCTGCTGCTGAGACATATTCTGTTGCTCCAGCTCGCTATTACGCAGCGGTTTGACACTGACCTCGCCACGACTGACTTCATCGTCTCCCAGAATGATCGCAAATTCCGCACCGCTTTTGTCGGCTTTTTTGAACTGGCTTTTAAAACTGCCGCCGCCGCAATTGACCTGTAATTTCAAACCGGGAATTTCATTCCTGATGGTCTCGGCAAAACGCATGCCTTCTTGTTCCGCTGTTTCACCGACTCTAATCATGTAGACATCAACCGATTTGGCAAGTTGCACATTATCCAGCGTTTCCATCAAAGCCAACAAGCGCTCCATGCCCATCGCAAAACCGACGGCATGATTGGGTTTGCCGCCCAGTTGCTCTATCAGTCCGTCATAACGCCCGCCTGCACAGACAGTGCCCTGCGAACCCAATTCGTCAGTGACCCATTCAAAAACCGTCTTGCTGTAATAATCGAGGCCGCGCACCAATCGCGAATTGATCTCGTAGCCTATGTCCAGATCATCCAGAATCGTGGTTATTGCGTTAAAATGCTGGCGACTCTCATCGCCCAAGTAGTCCGTCAATTCCGGTGCGTTAGCGACAACCTGCTGCATAGCCGGATTTTTGGTATCCAAAATCCGCAACGGATTGGTCTCCAACCGACGCAAACTGTCTTCATCCAATTGATCAAGGTGCCCTTGAAAATAGCGGACCAGACTTTCCCGGTAAACGATGCGCTCGGCAATTGTGCCTAATGAATTGAGCTGTAGGCGAACCTTGTCGCGGATACCCAGTTTTTTCCACAGCCGGTCCATAATCAGGATCAACTCTGCATCAATATCGGGTCCCACCATACCGTAGGTTTCGACACCCAGCTGAAAAAACTGGCGATAACGGCCTTTTTGCGGGCGTTCATGCCTGTACATCGGCCCGTAATACCATAACCGGTGTACCTGATTATGTAATAAGCCATGTTCCAGACAGGCTCTAAGACAGCCGGCTGTGCCTTCCGGACGCAAAGTCAAGGAGTCGCCGTTCCGGTCGTCAAACGTGTACATTTCCTTTTCGACAATATCGGTCACTTCGCCGATAGAGCGCTTGAACAATTCGGTTTTTTCCACAATGGGCAACCGAATTTCACTGTAACCATAAGCGCCGAGTACGTCTCTGATATGTTGTTCCGCATACTGCCAAAGCGGGGTCTGCTCAGGAAGCACATCGTGCATCCCGCGAATTGCTTGAATATTATTTGCCATATTTAATTGGAGTTTTGTAGAAGTTAAAAATCTTTAACCCCTGCGATTTTTTTTGCTTCATTGGAAAGCGGGAATGTTTCCAGCAATAAACTTTTATATTCCCTGGCAAGTTCTTTGTTACCCAATGCCCGCTCAGCTTGCGCAGCAAACCATAAGGTTTCAGGCGTATGGTCCGCAACGCCCAGATAACGCTGCAAAAAGCCTTTTGCCGCCCAAAAATCGCCGTTGTGATAAGCAATTTTTTGCATTTCCGACAACGCCGGCGCATAGGCGTTATTCAGTTGCAACGCTTGTCTGAAATAATTCTCGGCTTGTTGTTTTTGCCCCATGCTCAGTCCGCATCGCCCGGCATTCGTTAATGCCAGCCACTGCCTGTCATTTAGCGGATTTGAACTGGCCTCGGATAATAACGCCATGCCTTCTTCAAACTCTCCATGTTCGCAGAGGAAACGACCAAAATTATTTTTCACACCCAAGTCATCAGGTGTCAGATCCAGCGCGGTCTCATAATGCTCTTTGGCGTTGTCGGGCTGATTTAATTTTTCATACAAAAAAGCCAGAGCATTATGCGCCTGTGTATTATCCGAATTATTTTTTAATGCCAGCAGCAAATTCTCCTTAGCCAATTCCAGCTTATTCATGCTTAGATAGCGCACTCCCAGCTGCAAATGCACATCGTCGGAATTATTGCTTTTAGTGCTACTTGCTGAACTGCAAGCTACTAAAGTCGTAACGAACAGGCCAAGCACAAATCGATTAATCATTCTTGATAAATCAAGCTGCACGTTCGGAGCCTGACGGTTGGAGCTTTAAGTGCCTGCGGCTTTTATCTTTAACCTGGCCTACCAACTGACCGCAGGCGGCATCTATGTCTTCGCCGCGCGTCTTTCTGACCGTGGTGACTATGCCTGCGTCGTTTAACAGCGTTTTAAAGCGATTAATCGCTTCTTTGCTGGAACAACGATAAGCAGAGTTAGGAAACGGGTTAAACGGTATTAAATTGATTTTTGACGGCACCGTTTTTAACAGCTTAATAAGTCCCCGCGCATCCTGTACCGAGTCGTTAATGCCATCGAGCATCACATATTCGAAAGTGACGGTGCGCCGTGGCGCTATCTTGGCGTTATCCCGGCACGCTTCCATCAGTTCCTTCAATGGATATTTTTTATTGATGGGAACCAGTTCATCCCTTAATTCATCGGTTACCGCATGTAACGATACCGCAAGACTGACATCGCAGACTTGGGTTAAGCGGTACATGGCCGGCACTACGCCCGAGGTACTGATGGTTACCCGGCGCTTGGAAAGCCCGAAGGTAAAATCATCCATCATCAGGTTCATGGCCGCGACTACATTGTCAAAATTAAGCAGCGGTTCGCCCATGCCCATCATCACCACATTGGTAATTCTGTTTTCCGGCCCCAACCTTTTTTGCGCAACGAATAACTGGCCGATAATTTCAGCCGTGGTCAAGTTACGGTTAAAGCCTTGCTGGGCGGTAGAACAAAAAGTGCAGGCCAAGGCACAGCCGATTTGCGACGAGACGCATAAAGTGCCGCGTCCCTCTTCAGGAATAAAAACCGTTTCTATCCGATTGCCGCAACCGGTTTGCATGACCCATTTACAGGTACCGTCCGTTGCGACTTTTTCAAGCACGATTTCAGGCGTTGCTATGTAACAGTTTTCAGTTAAATAAGCACGCAATGACTTGCTCAAATTGGTCATCAGGTCGAAGTCTTCGACGCCTTCCTGATAGATCCATTTGAGCAACTGCGTCGCCCGAAAAGGCTTCTCGCCTAACTCGACAAAAAAGGCCGCAAGGCCTTTTCTGTCGAAATCGAGCAAATTGATGGTTTTTGTATTAACGGGTTCTAGCACAGATTTCATTGTCTGAGAAAAAGTAAGCAATTTCCCTTTGAGCGGTTTCGACAGCGTCTGAGCCGTGTACGGCATTTTCATCGATGCTGCTGGCAAAATCGGCGCGGATAGTTCCTGCAGCCGCTTCTTTCGGGTTGGTAGCACCCATGATGTCGCGATGCTTAAGAACCGCGTTTTCGCCTTCCAGCACTTGCATGATCACAGGACCTGAAATCATAAATGCCACTAAATCATTAAAGAAACCGCGTTCGCTGTGTTCTGCGTAAAAACCTTCCGCTTGTTCTTTGGTCAGGTGCAGCATTTTTGCAGCAACGATTTTTAAATCGTTCTTTTCAAAACGGCTGTAAATTTCGCCGATTACATTTTTTGCTACAGCATCAGGTTTAATGATTGAGAAAGTGCGTTCTATCGCCATTTTTTTAAAACTCCAAATTATGAATAAATATTTATTAAGCGGCTGATTATACCTGATCAACCGCTGTATTTTGAAAATACCTGACAGTTAAGGTCTGCCATCCAGTTCCGCGCCTTCTTTTACCGGGATCATCAAATCCTCAGAACTGATACCCAACAGTAAAGCCATAGGACTGGCGATAAAAATAGAGGAATAAGTACCAAAAACCACGCCGAACAACAGCGCAATGGAAAAATTATGAATCACCTCTCCGCCCAAGAAAAACAACGAAACCAACACCAGGAACACCGTCAACGAAGTCATGATAGTTCGGCTTAAGGTCACATTAACCGAAATATTCATGATTTCTTCAGTCGATTTGTTTCTTAATGCGCGGAAATTTTCCCGGATACGGTCATAAACTACAATAGTATCGTTCAACGAATAACCGATCAGCGCAAGAATTGCCGCCAGTACCGTCAGATCGAACTCCAACCCTAACATGGAGAATAGTCCCAGCGTAACAATGACGTCATGAAATGTCGCTATGATGGAGCCGACCGCGAATTTCCACTCAAATCGCCATGCTACATAAATCAAAATGCCTATTGTTGAATACAACAAGGCCAGGAACCCATCCTCAGCCAGATCGTCGCCAACCTGAGGACCGACAAATTCAACGCGGCGGATACTGGCCGGCTCTTTAGTCGTTTTGTTAATGGCCTCAAGCACCTTGGCGCTTAAATCGACGTTACTCACGTCTTCATGAGGCTTCAAGCGAATCAGTACATCTTTTGTGGTGCCGAAGTTCTGCACCGTAGCATCGGCAAAACCGGAGCTGTCCAAGGTATTGCGAAGCACCGTCAAATCTGCCGCCTGCTGGTAACCGACCTCAATCAGCGTCCCGCCGGTAAAATCGATACCCATATGCAAGCCGCGCACAGCCAGCGATCCTATCGAGATAAGCGACAGCACAGCGGAAAATATCAGCGCTATGTTGCGGTTGCCCATAAAATTTATATTTGTTTTTGACATGATTTAATCTTCATAGAAAGTGCTAAATGGATAACTTCTCAACCCTGCGGTTACCGTATACCCAGTTCATAATCATCCGCGTGCCGGTAATGGCGGTAAACATAGACGACAAAAGACCTATAATCAGCGTCACCGCAAAACCTTTTACCGAACCGGTACCAAAAGCAAATAACATGACCGCCACCAACAGCGTGGTGATATTGGAATCGAGAATGGTCGCAAAGGCTTTTTCAAAACCGATATAGATAGCAGATTGCGGTGTATTACCATTGCGCATCTCCTCCTTAATTCGCTCAAAAATCAATACGTTGGCATCAACCGACATACCCACGGTCAAGATGATACCGGCAATGCCCGGCAAGGTCAGCGTCGCCTGCAACATCGACAAAATTGCCACAATAATGAACACGTTAAACACCAGCGCAACATTAGCGAACACGCCGCAAAGCCGGTAATAAACCATCATGAACAGCGCGACCAGAGCAAAACCCACCATAAAAGACAACATGCCCTTATCGATATTGTCCTGACCTAGGCTTGGACCCACGGTGCGTTCTTCGACAATATCAACGGGAGCTGCCAGCGCGCCGGCTCTTAACAACAGAGACAGGTCACGTGCTTCCTGAGGACTGTCTAAACCGGTAGTCTGGAAGCGATGACTAAAAACGCCCTGGATAGTCGCCACGTTGATGACTTTTTCAACCTTCTGTTTATGACGGACTTTTTGGCCGTTCACTACTTTGGTTTCAACTTTATATTCAATGAATACCACCGCCATCGGCTTGCCAATATTAGCCTGTGTCAATTTACCCATTTTGGTTGCGCCGACGCCGTTCAGGGAAATATTCACCGAAGGTCTGCCGTCCTGATCAACGCCGGAAGAGGAATCGACGATTTGATCGCCGGTTACGATAACCCGGCGATCCAACAGGATCGGGTTGCCGTTTCTTTCATAATACAAACGACTGCCGACCGGAACATGGCCTTCGACCGCTTTTTGCACATCGTGCTCCACATCAACCAGACGGTATTCCAGAGTCGCCGTTGTGCCCAAAATTTCCTTGGCCCGGTTGGTATCCTGTACGCCAGGCAACTGAACCATGATACGGTTTTCACCTTGTTGCTGAATCACCGGCTCCGCAACACCTAATTCGTTGACGCGATTACGCAAGGTGGTCATATTTTGCGCTACGGCAAATTTCTTGATATCCCGCACTTCTTTTTCGGAAAGCTTCAACCAAACTTGATCCTGCTCTTTGGGTTCGGTAACCTCCAGCGCGCGAAAATCTTTACCCAGCACCTTCAACAGTGCAGGTTTGTCGTCAGCCGAGTTCAGCTTAACCTTAATGAAGCCGTCGTCTTTGGAAACCGATTGATAGCGTAATTTCTCGTTTCTTAGCGCCAAACGCACATCATCGTTGTAGCGATCTTCAGCTTGCTTGACAGCAGCATCCATGTCCACTTCAAGCAGGAAATGCACCCCACCGCGCAAGTCTAGCCCCAGATACATCGCATCCGCCCCCAAAGACCTTAGCCAAGCGGGCGTCGTCGGCGCCAGATTTAGTGCAACGTTATAATCGTCGCTCATTTTATCCCTGAGCAAATCTGCCACTTTCAGTTGATCATCGGCGCTGTTAAACCGGGCTAAAATATGACCGTCTTTAAACTCAAATGCCTTTATATTAAATCCGGCCGTCTTAATGACAGTCTCGATCTGGTTCGCCTGTTCCTGCACCAATTTGGCAGGGTGTGTCGATGACACTTGAACAGAAGGATCGTCGCCGTACAAGTTCGGCAACGCATAAATAATCCCGACGGCAAAAACAATCAGGACCAATAAATTTTTCCAAAGCGGGAAACGATTTTGCATGTGTTATTCCAACAATTCAACTATGTCGTAGAGACGTTGTGGGCACGAGTTTATCCGCGCAGCAGGTTAAAAGCGCGAATAAACCCGCATCCACAGCATTAAACTTTAGCGACTTTTTTAGTGATCGCTTTATAAGTTCCTTTCGGCATCATGCTTTCAATACTATGACGCTGTACTTGAATAAAGGTATTGTCGCAGACTTCAAGTTTGACGAAATTTTCATCCAGATCAACGACCTTACCTAAAATACCGCCCGAAGTGACCACTTCGGAGCCTTTGGTCATGGCAGCGACCATTTCTTTCTTCTCTTTAGTGCGCTTGGATTGCGGACGCAGGAACAAAAAGTAAAAAAATACCAGTATACCCAGTGGGAACAGCATGCCTTCAATACCAGGCGATTGGGCAGCGGGAGCAGCTGCAGCTACAGCATCAGAAATAAAAAAACTCATGGTTATCCTCGGAGGTTATTATTATAGAAAAGCATTGTAATTAAAAAATTTTGCCATTATGCCACAGTCGGCACGGCTTTTCCTCGTTGTTGGTAAAATTGCTTGACAAAAATATCCAGCTCTTGCCTTTCAATCGCGTCACGCAAGCCTTGCATCAGGCTCAGGTAATAATAAAGATTATGTATTGTATTGAGCCTTGAACCCAGCATCTCCTTACATTTATCCAGGTGTCGCAAATAGGCTCTTGAATAATTCCGACAGGTATAACAGTCGCAGGATTCATCCAGCGGACCGGTATCAAACTCATACTGACTGTTCCTGATTTTTACCACGCCGAAGGTGGTAAATAAATGACCGTTACGGGCATTACGGGTCGGCATCACGCAATCGAACATATCGATACCGCGCCTGACTGCATCCACCAAGTCTTCCGGCGTCCCGACACCCATTAAATAGCGCGGCTTATCGACCGGCATTTTGCTATGCACCACATCCAGCGTCGCCATCATTTCTTCTTTGGGTTCGCCGACCGACAAGCCGCCGATCGCGTAACCGTCAAAACCAATATCCACCAAACCGGCTATCGATTCCTGGCGCAGGTGCTCATACATCCCGCCCTGCACAATGCCGAACAAGGCCGACGCATTGCCCTCGTGAGCCGCCTTGCTGCGCGCCGCCCAACGCAACGATAAGCGCATCGAATCGGCCGCCTCATGCACCGTCGCAGGATAGGGCGTGCATTCATCGAAAATCATCACGATATCCGACCCTAAATCGCGCTGCACCTGCATCGATTCTTCAGGCCCCATAAAAATGGAACTGCCGTTGATAGGTGATTTGAAAGTCACGCCTTTTTCGGTGATTTTTCTTAACGCGCCCAGACTGAATACCTGAAAACCGCCGGAATCGGTCAATATCGGTTTGTCCCAATGCATAAAATCATGCAAGTCGCCATGCGCCTTGACCACATCCATGCCGGGACGCAGCATTAAATGAAAGGTATTACCCAGAATAATCTGCGCGCCGATGCCGGTTAGCTCATCGGGTGTTAGTGATTTAACCGTTCCATAAGTGCCGACCGGCATAAAAATAGGGGTTTTCACGATGCCGCGGGCAAACGTAAGTTGACCGCGCCGCGCATGACCGTCCGTATTGATTAATTTGAAGTCCATAAAAATTTGAGAACATTAATAAGGCTGGGAATTATCCAGCCTTTTTAAATCAATGTATATGTGAAGAATTAAAACTTTGCTTCGCCGTTTGGTAATGATGCGCACAATACGCCCACCCAAAAAACTGTTACCTATAAAAAAGGCTGGAAAACATCCAGCCTTTTTTGTTTTTAACGGTTAGTGCAACAAACCCTGCAGCAATCCGTTCAATTTATGCACGAAAGCCGCCGGATCGTCCAGCTGACCGCCTTCGCTGAGGATGGCCTGATCGAACAGGATATGAGTCAGATCGGCAAAACGGCTGTCGTCTTGCTCTTCTTTCATCTTGACCACCAACGGATGGGTCGGGTTAAGCTCGAAAATCGGCTTTCTGCCCATTCCCATGCCCAAACCTTGTCCGGCATCCTTCATGATTCTTTCCATATTCAGGCTCATGCCGTAAACATCGGCAACCAGACAGGCGGGCGATTCGGTCAAACGGTGGCTCAAGCGCACTTCGCTGACTTTATCGGCCAGCACGTCTTTAATCTGCTTGAGTACCGCTTCAAAATCCTTAGTCACTTCTTCCTGGGCGGCTTTGTCTTCTTCGGCATCCAAAACGCCCAAGTCCAGATCGCCTTTGGCGACGGACTGCAAATGCTTACCGTCGAATTCGTCGAGGTTAGACACCAGCCATTCGTCGATACGATCCGATAACAACAAGACTTCAATGCCTTTCTTGCGGAAAATTTCCAAATGCGGACTGTTTTTTGCCGCCGAGAAGCTGTCTGCGGTGACATAATAAATCTTGTCCTGCCCTTCTTTCATGCGACCGACATAAGTTTCCAGCGACACATCCTGTTTGTCGGTATCGGCATGGGTTGACGCAAAACGCAGCAATTTGGCGACACGCTCTTTATTGCCATGATCTTCAATCGGGCCTTCTTTGATAACCTGACCAAACTGAGACCAGAACGTCTCGTATTTTTCCGGTTCAGTCTTGGCCAGGTCTTCCAGCATACCCAGCACTTTTTTAACCGCGCCCGATTTAATGGTGCTGATTTGTTTGCTTTGTTGCAGGATTTCCCGCGACACGTTCAGCGGCAGGGAGTTGGCGTCGATAATTCCTCTGATAAAGCGCAGGTAACGCGGCATTAACTGCTCGGCATCATCGGTGATAAACACTTTGCGTATGTACAGTTTTACGCCGTGCTTGGTATCTCTGTCCCACATATCGAAAGGCGCACGTGACGGCACGTAAAGCAGCAAGGTGTATTCATTGGTGCCTTCGACTTTGCTGTGTACATGGGTTAGCGGGTCTTGAAAGTCGTGGCCCACATGTTTGTAAAACTCGCTATACGCCTCATCGGAAATTTCCTGACGGGCTTTGGTCCATAATGCGGAAGCCGAGTTAACGGTCTCTTCAACGATTTCCGCCGGTTTTTCCTCTTCGCCTTCTTCACCCATGGACGGTGCAACTTCTTTGTCCATCACGATAGGCAGGGAAATATGATCGGAGAATTTTCTGACGATAGAGCGGATGCGGTAGCCGTCCAGGAACTCGCTTTCAGCTTCTTTCATGTGCAACACGATTTCGGTGCCGCGTTGGGCTTTTTCTACCGATTCGAGTGTGTAATCGCCCTCGCCCGCCGATTCCCAGCGTACGCCGTCGCTCTTGTCGGCACCGGCCTTGCGGGTGATTAAGGTCACTTTGTCGGCGACGATAAACGCTGAATAAAAACCTACACCGAACTGGCCGATCAATTCGCTGTCTTTGGCTTGGTCGCCGGTTAATGCTTGAAAAAACTGTTTGGTGCCTGATTTTGCAATGGTGCCGATATGTTCCTGAACTTCTGCACGGGTCATGCCGATACCGTTATCGATAATGGTAATGGTGCGTTTTTCTTTGTCGTATTCCAGGCGAATTTTCAGCTCGCTATCGCCTTCATACAAGCTGTCGTTGGACAGCGCTTCAAAGCGTAGTTTGTCCGCCGCGTCCGATGCATTGGAAATCAATTCGCGTAAAAATATTTCCTTGTTGCTATATAATGAATGGATCATTAAATGCAACAGATGCTTAACTTCAGTTTCAAATCCTAATGTTTCTTTTTTTGCTTCAACAGTCATTTTTATCAATCCTGATTAATTATAAGATTAAGGCCGATATTGGGACGCATTGGTTTTTTTCAAGTCCAAACCAGTCAGATGAAATAGAAGCTATTCTTAATCCATTATGGCAATAAATCTCGCTTCAAAAAAAATATTGGTTGTCGAAGATCAAGCGATCATGCGAGAAACCATTAAACATATACTGGGTTCATTCGGTGCCCGGTTTATTGTTGAAGCTGAATCCGGCATCAACGCAATAACGGCGATGAGAATTGACCGATTTGATATTGTGCTCTGCGATTACAATCTGCTCAGAGGAAAAAACGGCCAGCAGGTTCTGGAAGAGGCCAGACATCTTAAACTATTACCGGTTAATGCCATCTTTATCATGGTGACATGCGAACAGAGCCAGGAAATGGTACTGAGCGCCATCGACAACAAGCCCGATGACTACCTGATTAAACCCTTTAACCGGCAACAACTATTAAGCCGTATTGAAAGATGCCATATCCGCAAGAGATACTTGGCGGGCATTGAAAATGAAATAGACCGCGGCAATCTTTACCAAGCTATACATAATTGCGAGCAACTGCTCCAGCAGGACGATAAAAAAATGCGTATGCAATTATTAAAATTGCATGCCGAACTAACCATTAAGGTCGGCGACTTTAAGACGGCCGAGGCCATTTATCAGGATATCCTGCAAGAAAGGGAACTTCCCTGGGCCAGATTGGGGCTGGGTATTGTGGCCTTTTTTCTCGGTTATTATGACCAAGCCATCAAGACTTTTCAGGAACTCATCGAGCAATATCCGGTGATGCTGGAGGCTTACGACTGGCTGGTAAAAGCGCACGAATCTGTGGGTAACGACGAGCATGCCGTATCCTCTCTTAATTCAGCCGTTACACTTTCGCCTCTGTCCATCTTAAGACAAAAAAAACTGGCTTTACTGGCTGACAAAACCCAAAACTTCGCGGTTGCCAAAAAAGCCTACGCGGCTACCATCAAATTGGGCAAAAACTCCATACACGGCTCATCCGCCGACTATTCGGGCTTGGCCAATGTCCACTTAAAAAACAACGCCGCCAACGAGGCGCTAAAGATATTGTATGAGCTGAATCAGCAGTCTCAAAATGATCCCGAAGCAAAGCTCAGGGCTGCCCTGCTGGAAACCAAGATTCATCAGACAAAAGGCAACAAGGTACTGGCCCAGCAAGCTTATGAAAAAACATTTAAATTGAATGAACAATTTAATAAGCATGTATCCAAAGAACTACGACTGGAAGTGGCAAAGACTTTTTATCTGAATGGAAACGGCGAAATTTGCGATGAAATTCTTAATGATTTAATTAAAACCAATATTGATAATAAGCTTTTTATCAAAGACATCGTAACCATGTGCACCGCCATTATTGGTGAAAACCATGCCGCAACGCTGATTCAACACATAAAAAAAGAACTGGTCGACATCAACAATAAAGGTGTCAGCCTGTTTCAGGAAGGCAACATCAAGGAAGCTCTCGCCGTTTTTGAAAAGGCCATTGCAAAAATGCCTGATAATCAAACGATCATTTTGAATATGATAAAAATCATTATTCATGACATTAAAACATCTAAATCATCCGGCCCTGAAAAAATTATAAGTGCCCAGTCCTATATCAATAAAGCCATTCAAATAGGCATACCGCACAATCAAATCAGTGGCCTTCAAATAGAGCTGGACACTATTCAACTCAAAACCACTCAATAACCTGCCCAAATGCCTAATACTCGTATACTTTCAATCGGTTTCCCCGCCATACTCGCCTCTTCAGTGCATGACATAAAGAATTCATTGACAGCTCTTCGGGCGCTCCTCAGCCAGCTGGAAACTGTCTACCAAGATCCGAAACCAACTGAATTCAGGCAACTGGAATTTGAAACCAATCGCATGAACAATTGCCTCATGCAGTTATTGACGCTCTATAAAATCGATTTATCCCAATTCAGCCTGTCCATAGACGAGCATAGCGTCGCCGACATATTGGAGGATGTTGTCGCCCAGCAATCCACCTTATTATCCTTGGGTACCGTTCAACTCATTACCGAATGCCATGATGATCTATTCTGTTATTGCGACAACGCCCTGATCAGCAATGCTCTGTGTACCCTGGTCAATAACGCACAGCGTTATTGTCTGAGCAAGGTTCTGCTTTCTGTCGTTCAGGAAGATGATTATATTATTTTTTGCATTGAAGATGATGGCAAGGGTTACCCGGAAAATCTTATATCGTCCGATTACAAACAACTCCCCCAGATTGATCTGGCCAACGGCAACACCGGATTGGGTTTGTTTTTTACCGAGACCATTGCGCAATTACATATCAAAGGCAACAATCGGGGTTTCATTATTACCGACAATAATAGTCAGTTTGGCGGGGCCAGATTTAAACTGTATTTACCGTGATTATATTCAGCAGTTAGAAAGGGATAAAAAAGACGAAAGGCAAAAAAGCGTGCCTTTAAGTTCAGGGATATTTCAATTTTTCGCCCTTCGCCTTTAGCCTTTACCCTTTACCCTTTACCCTTTACCGCAAACATCAGGCAAACAGCCAGCAACGTTTCCCACGGCTCGCCTTGCTGCTGGCCTTTAATCTGCCGATCCGCCTTTGCGCTCAACGTAAGAATACCATTTAGATCACTGTCGCCCAGCCTGTTCAACGCGTCACTAACCAACTGCTGCCGCTTGTCCCAAATTTGATTGCTTTTAAAAACCGCCGCTCTATTTTGCCCTTGAGCTAACGCCTGCTTAATCCTGATTAACACCCGAGCTTCCCGCGTCAAAGCCCATAATACTACCGGGGCCGGAACGCCTTCTGCCTGCAGCCCTGACAATATCTTGAAGATCCGACCGACTCTGGCCGCCAGCACGCTATCCATCAGCTTAAACACATCGAATCTGGAACTGTCGGCCACCACGTCGAAAATTTGCTGATTGCTGAGCCGGCCCTCTCCGTATAACACGTAAAGCTTTTCTATTTCCTGCGCGGCCGCCAACAGATTCCCTTCAATTCTGGAAGCCAGTATTTTGATACCTTCCGTTTCAGCCTGTAGCCCGCGCCGCTGCATTCTTTGCTGTAACCAACGAATCAGGTCTTGCCCCTCCAGCGGCCAGACCTGAATAACACAACCGGCCTTATCCAAAGCCTGAAACCAGCGCGCTTTTAATGAAGCGCCTGCCATCTTTGCGGCGGTAATCAATAACAGCGTATCTTCCGGCAAGCGTTCGCAATAGGCGATTAAAGCCTTTGAGCCATCAACACCCGGCGTACCGGTGGGCAATCTTAAATCGATGATTTTTTTGTCGGCAAAAATAGATAAAGAACCGGCCGACTCCGTTAATTCATTCCATGAAAATCCGGAGTCGGCAACAAGAACCTCACGACTGTCATAGCCCGCTTTTCGTGCCGCTGCCCTGATCGCATCCGCCATCTCGCCCAACTGCAACGGTTCGTCGCCGCTAATAAAATAAACCGGCATCAAACCTTTTTGCAACGCCGCAGCTATCTGTTCGGGCTTGAGCCGCATGTTATTTCGCGTCTGCCTCTAATACGACCCTGGCACGATTAACGACGGTATGAACGGCCTGTTGATACATTTCGTTACGTATTACGGCTTCTTCATTGTCCTTGGCAATCATAAATTGCTGATCATTGTAATACTCACGCCTGATTTCAACAGACTGCCGAGGCATCAACAGGGCATCCCCGGCATTAGCAAACTCATAGTCCAGGCGATATTCAAGTTCAAACTCGTTAGACTTGCCTCGGGTACTCAACGACAACACGCGCCGATTAAAATCTTCGCTTAATATCTTGATAACAATACCAGCGTCTTTACGGGAACCGGCGAGCTGTCCGGAAGATGTCTTCATGACTTGGCTGAATTGTTCGCGTAGCGGCCCTGATCCGCCCTCTACATAAACATTTCTCATATTTGCAGGCAATTCAAAAGCGCCCCGCAAATGATAGCCGCAAGCGCTCAATAACAAAGCCATAACCAAGATGACCGCTTTTTTTGTTAACACACACTCCCCCTTAATAAATAGAACACGGGTGATACTGAAAAGGCTAAAGGCTAAAGGCTAAAAATTGCAGCGCTCCTTAAATCCAAATGCAAGCTTTTTTTCGCCCTTCGCCCTTCGTCTTTCACCTAAACAACAATATTGACCAATTTTTTAGGCACCACTATCACCTTTTTGATCGGCTGGGCTTCAATAAAGCGCCTGATGTGCTCATCACTCAGCGCCATTGCCTCAATTTCTTCTTTAGATGCATTGACCGATACCTTCATCTTGCTGCGCAGTTTGCCATTGACCTGCAACACCAGCTCCAAGGTATCCTGCTCCAAAGCCGTTGTATCAACCTCGGGCCATGACGCGCTGACCACCGCTTGCTGATGCCCCAGATCCAGCCACAATTGATGGCAGATATGCGGCACTATCGGCGATAACATCAACACAATGGCTTCCAATGCTTCATGTCGAACCGCCTTGCCGTTGTCGGAATCATCATCAAATTTGGACAAGGTATTGATCAGCTCCATATTTGCGGCAATAACAGTATTAAAGGTATAGCGCCGGCCAAAATCATCGGTTACTTTCTGGATCGTTAGATGCAGCTGGCGACGGACTCCCTGCTGCTCTTCGGTTAGTGCCTGCTTATCAAGCGGCACCGTAGAACCGCCTGCGTCACAATGCTGATAAGCCTGTTTCCAAAGCCGCTTCAGGAACCTGAACGCGCCCTCTACGCCACTGTCGGACCATTCCAGCGATTGCTCCGGCGGCGCTGCAAACATAATAAACAGACGCACGGTATCGGCGCCGTATTGGTCTATCAGGCCTTGCGGATCAACGGTGTTGCCCTTGGATTTGGACATTTTGCTACCGTCTTTGAGCACCATGCCTTGCGTCAACAGCTTTTTAAACGGCTCGTCGCAAACCAGCAAGCCTTCATCGCGCAACAATTTGGTATAAAACCGTGCATACAACAAATGCAAAATAGCGTGTTCGATGCCGCCGATATAATGATCGACAGGCAGCCAGTATTTGGCGCTTTCATCGAGCATACTGTCCGGATTATTGCCCGCAAAGCGCGCAAAATACCAGGACGACTCCATAAAGGTATCGAAGGTATCGGTTTCCCGACGCGCCGCTTTGCCGCATGTCGGACAGGTGGTATGGGAAAAAGTCGGATGAGCAACCAGAGGCGATTGCGAGCCGTCCAGCACCACGTCTCTAGGCAGTTCCACCGGCAAATCCTGTTCGGGAACCGGAACCGTACCGCAGTCGTCGCAATAAATAACCGGAATCGGCGCGCCCCAGTAACGCTGACGGGAAACGCCCCAATCGCGCAATCTGAAATTGGTTTTTCGTTGGCCTTTTTGATCTTTTTCCAGTGCTTCCGAAATGGCTGCAAAAGCCTGTTCCGAGGTCAAGCCGTCAAACACGCCTGAATTTTTCAACACACCTTTTACAGTGTAAGCCTGCTCCGAGCAATCGTCATCCCCGCCGTCTTTGGCAAAAATCACCTGCTTGATCGCAATGCCGTACTTAAGCGCAAACTCGAAATCGCGTTGGTCATGAGCCGGAACGGACATCACCGCGCCGGTGCCGTAACCCATCAACACAAAATTGGCAATCCACACCGGAACCTGTTCGCCGGTAATCGGGTGAACCGCTTTGATGCCGGAGTCGATGCCTCGTTTTTCCATGGTTTCCATGGCCGCTTCCGACGTTTCCATCATCTTGCAATCATCGATAAACGCGCTGATTTCAGGATTGGTTTCCGCGGCTTTTAGCGCCAGCGGATGTTCCGCCGCCACGGCGAGATAAGTCACACCCATCAAGGTATCGGGGCGCGTGGTATAAATGCTCAAAGGCTGGTCAGACCCAGGCACCGGGAAATCCATCTCCACGCCTTCGGAGCGGCCTATCCAGTTGGCCTGCATGGTTTTGACCTGTTCCGGCCAGCCGTCCAGTGTTTCCAGCGAGGCGAGCAACTCATCGGCATAGGCGGTGATTTTTAAGAACCACTGGGCGATTTCCTTGCGTTCGACTTGCGTATCGCAGCGCCAGCAGCAGCCGTCGATGACCTGCTCGTTAGCCAGAACGGTCATGTCATGCGGACACCAGTTGACTGGCGCGGTTTTTTTGTAAACCAGGCCTTTTTCCAGCAATTTCAGGAAGAACCACTGCTCCCACTTATAATAAGAGGGATCGCACGTAGCTAATTCGCGGCTCCAGTCATAGCCGAAACCCAGCCGTTTGAGCTGGTCGCGCATATAGTCGATATTGCTGTAGGTCCAGTCGGCCGGATGGACGCCGTGCTGCATCGCGGCATTTTCAGCCGGCAGGCCGAATGCGTCCCAACCCATAGGCTGCAACACATTCTTGCCCAACATGCGCTGATAGCGGCTGATAACATCGCCAATGGTATAGTTACGCACATGTCCCATGTGTAATTTACCGCTAGGATAAGGGAACATGGATAAACAATAGTATTTTTCGGCAACTGTTCCCTGCGTTGCTCTACCTCCTGCATCCATGCAGTCGTCCTGTGTTGACGATTCCGACACATTAAACACACCTGATGCATCCCAAGCGGCCTGTACTTCTTGCTCAATTGCCAACGGCTTATAATTTTCTTGCATCCTTCTCGTCTTTTACCAGTCAAAAGCGTTAGAATACCGTACAGTTGCTTAAATCTAAAGCGCCATTTTCAGGAGTGAACCTATGAATAAAAACAAACTTGTCACCGCCTATACCGATTTTATGAAGCATCTCCATGAAACCATGGAAGATACGCTGCATTCTTTTGCCGAAGCGCTGGAAATATCAAAAGAAAAAACCAGAAAAGACAGTAACTTGACCAGCGATGAGCTGGACAGGGTTTCAGAGTATGTTAGACGCGATGTTGAACATGCGGCTCAAGGTTTATCAACCGAGGAAGATAAGGAATCGTTGTCAGAGTGGTTTAAATTCGATGTTGAGCTGATTGAAAACTTCGCTCTGGATGCTTTTTTAAGCGTTGCCGATAAAACCCGTCTGGAACTGGCAAAACTGGAAGAATTGGCAAAAGCGCACACTTATCACAGCGGCGACGTTACTGTACCGGGAACTTTTATCTGTGACGACTGCGGCAAGGAAATTGCGTTTAAAACAGCCAGTGAAATCCCTGAATGCCCGCAATGTCATGGTAAAACCTTTATCCGCATTTGATATTACCGGCCCAAGCCTTATAATGCGACTTTCAACTATTTGATTTAACGGGGATAACATGCGCAGAGTCATTTTCAACCAGAAAGGCGGCGTCGGCAAATCTACTATTACGTGCAATTTGGCCGCCATCAGTGCTGTTGAAGGTAAGCGTACATTAGTCATCGATCTTGATGTTCAGGGCAATTCAACGCAATACCTGCTCGGCAATAAAATCAGCGATAGCGATAAAACCATCGCCCACTTTTTTAAAGATTGCCTGAGCCTGTCCCTGTTTGGCGGCGGCTCATCCGGCTCCGGCCTTGAAAGCGCAATACATGAGACTCCGTTCCCCAACCTGTTTGTGATTCCATCCCACCCCGAGCTTGAACCGTTGCAAAGCCGTTTGGAATCGCGGATGAAAATCTTTAAGTTAAAAGAAGCGCTGGAAAAGCTCGAAGGCTTTGACGAGATCTATATGGACACGCCGCCGATCCTGAACTTCTACAGCCAGTCCGCGTTAATCGCGGCCGAAAAATGCCTGATCCCGTTCGATTGCGATACCTTTGCCAGAGAAGCCCTGTATTCATTGATGCAGGTGGTGGCGGAAGTCAAAGCCGACCACAACCAGAATCTTGAAGTTGAAGGCATCATCGTCAACCAATATCAAAAACAAGCCAATATGCCCCGTCAGATAGTCGAAGAGCTTATTGCCGAAGGGTTACCGGTATTGGCCGCAATGATCTCGCCATCGGTCAAAGTCAGGGAGTCGCACTCAGAATCAAAACCGCTGGTGCATTATGTTCCCAATCATAAACTGACTGACGAATACCGCGCGTTACATGCAGAGATTCATGGCAGCTAGTTTGTAGGCCGGAATAAGCCTGTTTGAGCGCAAGCGAAAACAGGGGTTTCCGGCACATCGTACAGATTGCCGGAAACACTGATTAGTCACCATGAACAACACGAAGTTTTTGGGCTAGTTCCCAAGCTCAAGCTTCCTATCCTCGCGAAGCCGACGCTTCGCCTCCTGGGTTCCCGCACAATCACACCACGCCCCTATACTATGAACAGCGTTACACCCGGCAACCTTAAGCCCTGGCTACTCCCCATCCTGTCCGGCATCCTGATCGGCACCAGTTACATTCCTTTCCCTCCCTGGGCTTCGCTATTCTGTTTCATTCCTTTATGGATTTTCTGGAATCAGCAAACCCGCTTAAAAAACGTTTTTCTCGGCGGCATGATCACATCGTTCGTCTTCACGCTGATCGGTTTTAACTGGGTCACTTACCTGCTACATGAGTTTGCCCATCTGGACTGGCCTGTAGCAGTCATCGGCATGGTAGTTTATGGTTTGATTGCCCACTTGTTTGTGCCGCTGGCTGGTATATTGTGGTTTTGGGGCCGAAATAAATTCCAATGGTCAAAGCGGCTTTCGCTGGGACTCATGGCGCTAATCACTATTCTTTGCGAAGCCTACTCGCTGACCCTGTTCGACTGGAACTTCGGTTATTCGTGGTATGGCGCAAATATCCCCGTTTACCATTGGGCGGAAATAATCGGCTTTAGCGGACTCAGCGCCGCGACACTGCTTTGCAATCTACCGCTTTATGTGGCTTGGGAAAAGCGCAAACAGAATGCCGGTAAAATCATATTAGCAACTGTCGTTACAGGCTTTATCCTGCTGAATATCGGCGGCCTGTGGCTTAAAAACAGACTGCCGCAACCGGATGCCTCGTTTAAAACACTTTTTATACAAGCCTACATTGAAAACGCAGAAAAGCTGGCCGCAGAACTGGGCAAAGGCTATGGCAAAGAAATATTCAACCGCTATGTCACGCTGACCGATAACGCGCTCAAAGCCCATAAAGACGCCAAAATCGACTTTGCCATGTGGCCTGAAACCGCATTCCCGGCATTATTGGGTGAGCAATTTAATTTCGATACTTACCCCGTAGCCTTAGCGCAGTTTCTCCATGAACGACAGCTGCCGCTTATTACCGGCGCATATAGCGTTGATGAACCATCCCGGCTGATCACCAATTCCCTGTTTGTATTGAACAAGGACGGCGAGATAGTGCCGCCGCATTACAGCAAATCGATCTTGCTGGCCTTCGGCGAATACATACCCGGCGAACAGATTTTCCCCGAAATCCGCAACTGGCTGCCGCCCACCGGCCATTTCGCCAGAGGCCACGGCCCGACCGAGTTACTGCGCTGGAACGACTATAAAATGGGCGCGCAAATATGTTACGAAAGCCTGTTCCCCCGATTCACTCGCTCGCTGGCTGAACTCGGCGCGCAGTTCATCGTCAATGTGACCAACGACTCCTGGTATGGCGCATGGCAGGAACCCTACCAGCACATGTATATGACTTTGGCGCGCGGCGTGGAATTTCGCCGTCCGGTACTGCGCGTCACCAACACCGGCATTTCGACGGTATCGCTGGCGTCGGGAGAAATCCTGGAACGCTCGCCGATACATCAGACCTGGGCAGGCTTATACGAAGTACCTTACCTGAAGAATCCGCCCGCCACCTTCTACCAAAACTGGTTCTGGCTGGTTCCGGGTTTATTGTGGGGGGCGTTGGTTTTGTTGTTAGGGACTGGGGTTGTAAAACGAGTGAAAAATTAATTATTGCGGTTGATTGGTATGATCCAATTTAAACAATATACGTAATACACGGGACGCATGCATTACTAACATCTCCACCCCGGAATGAGCAACGCAGGGCGAATTTTGACTTGCCCGAAAACAGGCTCGCCAAGCAACTTTAAGCCTCAGCTTCGGTTTTCCCCGCAATCATCGGAATGGCATCCAACTCAAAACCACGCTCACCTAGTAGGTAATGCTACCTATTGATTGAAAAAGTTGAACTCTCTATCCTACAGAAAACCATACAAAACCAACTATTTTTTAGGTTTACTTACGCATTAAATTTGCATTTCAACTAAAGCGATTTATTGCGCCATTTTCGGCTTAGACTGAGGGATAAAATGATGCTTAGAAATTTAACAATGGAAGCGTGGCTTCTTTATCTAAAAATCTTAAACGCTGAGCTGATCTCGGACTTCTCAATAAATTGCATGGATAGGCAGTACAGACTAGCGGATCGGGCTTATTACAGATACAGACGGCGGCGAGCTTTAGATGCTTAAATACGACCGACAGGAAAGACGAGACGCTTGTGCTTCTGAAACAGCCTTTTATATGGGGGTTTGTTGCGGCTTTTTTAATTTGAGTAGCCCTGCCAGTGTCTGACAGAAACGACGGGCAATAAAAAAGAGCTTGTCAAATTGACTAAGCCCTTGATTTTTATGGTGCCTCGGGCCGGAGTCGAACCGGCACGTCCTTACGAACGAGGGATTTTAAGTCTCACATAATCAAAAAACCGTAACATTCCACAACAATCAATAATAATTAATTCAATAACTTAATTGATTATCCTTGTTGTCATTTATCCCCATTTATTGCCCATTTTTATAGCCAATTGGGACAAAAATGGGACAAAGATATATAATGAAACCCTAGAAACAAAGCGGCCTCGCAGGTGTACCACCACCAAACAAGGCCTTACCAATAACTTAATTCTGGGTTAAGCAATGGCTGAATACATCATATCAAAAAGCCGGTTGCTATCCTATAGGGGCAATCATGGCACGTATTAAAACCCGCACAGCTACAGACGGAACATTTCGCTATACAGCAGAAGTCCGGCTAAAAGGCTATCCAGCACAAACAGCAACCTTTAAAAGAAAGACTGACGCTAACAAGTGGATTCAAGACACTGAGAGCGCAATAAGAGAGGGGCGGCACTTTAAAACTGTTGAAGCAAAAAAGCACACTTTCGCCGATTTGGTTGATAGATACATTAAGGATGTATTGCCCACTAAACCTAAACAAGCTGTTAGACAAAAAATGCAGCTTGAATGGTGGAGTGAAAAAATGGGCGTTTACCTTCTGTCTGATGTAACCCCGGCGTTAATTGTTCAATATCGCAACGAATTATCAACCGGGATGACCTACAGAGGAACACAGCGAAGCCCGGCCACAGTGGTTCGATATATGGCCGCGTTAAGCCATGCTTTCAGTATTGCCGTGAATGAATGGGAATGGCTGGAAGATTCACCAACCCGAAAAGTTAAAAATCCAACTGAATCGGACGGCCGTGTTCGATTCTTGGATGATGACGAACGCGCCAAACTATTGGCCGCTTGCAAAGAATCTTCAAACCCTTTGCTTTATCCTTGTGTCATTCTGGCGTTATCAACTGGCATGAGACAAGGTGAATTGATGGGGCTTAAATGGCCGGATGTTAATTTAAAGGATAATTATCTAATCCTGCACAAAACCAAGAACGGAACCCGGCGGCGTGTACCGTTAGCCGGGCATGGACTGGAATTACTGCGAGAACACGCCAAGGTAAGGCGACTTGATACCCAACTACTATTCCCCGGCAAAGTTCATGCAGATAAACCCATGCTTCTACGTGGAGCATTTACAGAGGCACTTAAAGCGGCTGAGATTACAGATTTTCACTGGCATGACTTAAGACACTGTACAGCGTCATATCTTGCCATGAATGGCGCGTCACTGGCTGAAATTGCCGAGATTCTAGGACATAAAACCCTGCAAATGGTTAAGCGTTACGCGCATTTATCAGACGGGCATGTTTCAAGCGTGATTGAAAGCATGAACGCTAAAATATTTGGGGGCGTGTGATGGATGGTATTAACTGGGATGACTGGCTAAACCGCGAACAGCTTACCCTTGGTGAGCTTTTGCTTTTGTCATTGGAAGAAGACCCGAATGATAAGGATTTGTCGTTTTTTGATTCTATCGGACTTAACAATGATGAAGCTTACATCAACCGACGGGGCGATGCTGAAAGCTGGATAAGAACCGGAAAATTGCAGGGAAGAAGGGTTAATGATGACGGCTCTATTGAATACTTTCAAATAGACCCTGTTAGATTTTTCGAACTGGCAAAGTCGAATAATTGGGACTTGGCGCAAGAAATAAGTGATTTTTTAGATAAACACCAAAACCTGAAAAACATCACTTGGAGCGGAAGCATACAACCACTTGAGCCGCTCACAGATGAACAAAGGCAGGATTACAACAAGCTGGCGGCTTGGACATGGGTTGATGCTATTTACATTTTGCAGGGCTTCAAACCATGCCCACAGATAAGCACTGAACAGGTGCGTAGCCATTTTATCAACGAATATATGTTTTTTACTGAATCAATCGAGCTTAGAACTATAGGCAAGATAAGACTACGGGCGGGTGAAAAGACATTTATTGATTCACCGGCAAACTGGGAGACTTTCTGGCAAGGTATCAATAAGCCAACTAAAGAACAGCAAACCGAAACCGTGGGTAGTCATGCAATCACAGAGCCGAAGCAAAAAGCATCAACTAAGCTGGAAAAACAACAAGCGGCTATTTTGAAAGTTATTGAAGCCAAGAAATTTAAGCCGATGGCGATACCGGACAATGAAAAAGGAACTATCAAATTAATTTGTGAGTCGGATTATTCAAAATTGTTTGATGCAATCACGGCATTTGATAGGGCATGGAAACTTGGAATCAAGACGCTATGGCAAATGGAAAACCATGAAAGTTATGCAAGGCGAGGCAATAATTAATCGTTAAAACATAGCGTTATAAAAAAACACCCACGAACACCCACGCGCCACCACTTCGAACACCCACACCTTCGATTGATTTAATTGCCACAAGCCGGAGCAAAACGCACCGGCTAACCTTAACAATAGGCAATTAAAAATGACAACACAAACAGCCTGGGCTTATTTAACAGTTACCCAGTTTATACAAAAAAACCCCGCATTTACTACCGGCGGCCTACGCGCTCTTATATTCAATGAACACACAAACGGCCTTGCTAAGTCAGGGGCAGTTGTTCGCATTGGCCGAAAGGTTCTTATAGATGAGTCAAAGTTTTTCACTTGGGTTGAATCACAAAATAAGGCGGTGGCGTAAATGATTACTTCAAAAGTTATCAGAGACAATCGCCGCCACATTACCCGCGCCGATTACAACGACACCAAGCCCCTGTTAAGTTCTGAGTATGTGATATTCCCCAGAATTGGCAGCCTTCAATCTAGGGCATTAAGGCGGCTGTTACCGGCTGGCGTGATGTTGTCACACCGAGAGTTTGATTTTGCATCTCACAGCTACCGTTTAGGCGGCTATATCGACAAGTTGCGGGATAAAGGGTGGACGATTGTAAATCATGATGAAGCGGCATTGACAAAGGATATTGTACGGCGAATTGTAACCTTTACACGCTACGAATTGTTCGCAGCGTTTACGCCGGAACTGGCCGAACGGATTAAAGCGTTTTGCAAAGCGGTGGACGAACTTGAAGCAAGGGCGGCGGCAACCGCCCACACTTAGAACATACAGCAGATAGGGATAGAGTAATGTTTAACAAAAAACTGAATGCTGATTTTATCAAACAACGCTTAAGCCCGTTAGATTTTTACCGGCACGAACTACCCAACGCACCACTAAAACGGCAGGGCTGGAATGATGGGGGCTTATGTTGCTTTCATGGTGACAATAACCCCGGCTCATTCCGTGTAAATCTGACGACAGGGGCTTATAAATGCTTTAGTTGTGGCGAAGCTGGCGGTGATGTTGTCGCTTTCACAATGGCCGTGTATGGGCTTCAATTTGTCGAAGCATTGGCAAAGCTGGCTGACGAGTGGGGGCTTTTATGAATGAAATCCCCCAAAGCTACCACGGCAAACCCTTAATTCATGCTTGGACTTATTGCGCTACGGATGGCGCACCCTTCGGGGTTGTTGGCCGGTATCAGGACGGCAGCGGCAAAAAGGAAATTGTGCCTTTCTTCAAACGCAATGGTGCAACCTGGGCGGCGGGTATCACGTTAAATCCACGGCCTTTATTTGGGCTTGATAAGCTGGCAACACACCCAAGGGACAAGGCTGTTTTTGTCGTCGAGGGTGAAAAGTCGGCGGCGGCCTTGCAGAGTATAGGTATTACAGCCGTTAGTAGTCTTGGAGGCTCTCAGGCGGCAAATCAAGCAGACTGGACACCGTTAAACGGTTATAAGCTGGCCTACCTGTTACCGGATGCAGACGAGCCGGGCGAACATTACATGCAGGACGTTTACCGGGCGTTAATGGCCTTGGATTCACCGCCACAGTGCAAGGTGGTTGTGTTATCCGGCTTGCCTGTTAAAGGTGATGTCGTGGACTGGCTGCAATCCTTCATTAATGATTGGGATGGCTATGCGCCTATTGCTGAAAACTTGCATGAGGCATTAAGGGAAGAACTACGCGCAGAGCTGAAAACCGCCGAGTATGTGCCAAGTGATTGGACTTTAGCGGGTTTAGCTGGTTCATGCTCTAGCGTTTTTGACTGGGAAAAACCGGGAGAAATTGAAACTAAAACGCCACCCGTTCAAGCATTACCACCGGAATTAATCCCCGAACCGTTCCGGCATTGGCTGGCTGACGTGTCCCACCGGATGCAGACACCGCCAGACTTTGCGGCCATATCATCAATTGTCATCGTTGGTTCAATCATTGGCGCCGGGTGTAGTATCAAGCCTAAAAAATTGGATGATTGGGAGATTATCCCTAATGTATGGGGCGCGGCGATTGGACGGCCTTCGGTTGTACTGAAATCCCCAAGCATGAAAGAGCCGATGAGTTTACTTGAACGCTTGCAAGCTGAGTATGGCGAACAGTACGAACAGGACAAGGCCGGGGCTGAATTCGATATGCTGGCAAACAAAGCCATGATTGATGATGTGAAGGTGCAGCTATCCAAAGCGGCAAAGGGCAAGGGCAAAGATGGCGTAGTAAAAGGTGATGACTTGCAGAAGTTAAAAGCTGATTACATGGAGCTATCAGGAAACGCCGAACCCGAACCCACGCGCCGATTATTCAAAACCAATGAAACCAGCATCCAAAGCATGACGGTTTTGCAGAACCAGAACCCGCGCGGCCTGTTGACGTTCCGGGATGAATTAACCGCCTTGCTTGTGAAATGGGACAGGGAGGATGGCGCAGACGAACGCGCCTATTTTCTGGAAGGCTGGAATGGTAACGGTTCTTACACTGACTTCAAGATAGGGCGAGGCCTAACCGAAGCACCGAATGTTTGCATAAGCCTGTTAGGTGGCATACAGCCGGATAAGTTGCGGCGGTATCTATACCAAGCGCAGAACGGCAGTAATGACGGCCTGATGCAACGCTTGCAGCTTGCCGTGTGGCCGGATGAGCCGGAACACTGGCGATTGATTGACACGATACCGAACAAGGCCGAAAAACGCCGAGCCTTCGATATTATGAAGGCATTGGCCAAACTGGATTTTATCGGATGTGGCGCGGTTCAATCCGAGTATGACGACAGGCCTTACTTTCGTTTTGATGAGGCAGGACAGGCGGTATTCAATGAATGGCTAACCAACTTACAAACCGTCAAGATTCAACAGGAAACTAATCCCCTGATGATTGAGCACTTCGGGAAGTTCCGTTCATTGATGCCTTCATTAGCCTTGATATTCCATAGTATCGACATTGCCGACGGTAAAGCGCGGGGCAATGTATCAGCGCAGGCGGCAAGGCTGGCGGTTGAGTGGTGCGGTTATCTGGAATCCCACGCAAGGCGCATTTATGCAATGGCCGAGAGTCCAGAGCATGAAGCGGCGGTAAGGCTGGCCGATAAGATAAAAGCCGGTATTGTGCCCAGTCCATTCACTACCAAAGCCATTTATGACAAAGGCTGGCATGGCTTGAAGGATAAAGAGGAAGTCGAAGCGGCTTGTAATATTCTGATTGAGGAAAACTGGCTAATGATGCAGAGAAAACCGAAACCGCCTACCGGACGGCCACCTTTACCAGAGTATTACATTAATCCCGTTTTTTTGTGAAAACACGCCTACCTTGAACCCGCTAAACCAGCTAAACCCCTTTTTAGGTACTTTAGCGGGTTTAGTGGGTGCGGGGTAAGGACATTTACAAGAAAAAACACTAATTTTAAGGATTACAAAAAAATGAATTTAGAAGAAAAAGCACACGAGTTAATGATGAGTCCAACGCTTGAAAGATTACATCAAATGGCGATAGGTATACCGTTTGACGTAAACAAGCCGGACGAGCTAAAAACAATGTTGGCAACATGCGGCGCTGATGTGATTAACGCACTGGATGACGGGCGTATTCACTTTGACAAAATGGAAGATAAAGCGGCGTTTTACGGATTGCTGACAGTAACCACCGATTATGTAATGGATGGCCGGATTAGGACGGCGTTCACCAAAGCAACGATGAATTAAGCGGTTTTTAACTGAATCCAGCAGATAGAGAGCAGATATGAGAGAGCATTTATTTAAACCGGGCGTGTCCGGTAATCCCAAAGGCAAGCCAAAGGATAAAACCCCGGCAACCTTATTAAGAAAATCCATTGCCGAAGCGATGCCGGATATTATTCTAACCCTGATAGAACAGGCTAAAGCTGGCGATGTGGCGGCGGCAAAGTGCTTGCTTGATAGAGTATGCCCAACGCTTAAACCCCAAGCGATGCCGATATGCTTACCGGTTAATGGTTCATTGGTCGAACAGGGCGGGGAAGTTATACGGGCAACGCTGGCGGGGCAAATACCGCCGGATATAGGCAGCCAGTTAATAACGGCATTATCTAATCAAGGCAAGTTGGTAGAGCTGGAAGAATTAACCGAACGCTTGCAACGAATAGAAAAACAGTTGGAGGCCAGAGAATGAAGCCCGAACAAGTTAATAAACTTTACAACAAGCTAACCCCCCAAGAGCAAGCCGCGCTTTGTTTTGATGCAGCAATACGGCAAGATAAAAACGAGCTGGATAGTATTGTTGCCAGTATTGAGCAGCATACTTATAAATGCTTGGATTACAGATATAGAAAGCGTGTAATGGGTTTGTATATGTTGGGCTTGTTTTACGGTGGCATGTATTGGAAAACCAGAACATTAATGACAGCGGCGGCTTTTGTACCGGACTGCCAGCAGGAAGCGCACCTATTTTTAAATAAGTTATCATCAATGGATGTTGCTTTGATTGCCGTATGTGAGCAAATCAAAGTCGATATAATTGCAGTTAGGACGCTGGCCGGTTGTATTGGTGAGCCTACATTTAATCAATGGGCAGAACCCGAACAGGTGGCAGAATACACCGAGATACTTTTAAGTGTGGTTGATTGATTGCCGGGGTAGGTTGTTACTTTATAATAATGAAGCCGGTTAATTCCGGCTTTTTTGTGCCTGAATTGTTGGCATGTGTTGCGGGTGTTTTTTTGAGAATGGGACAGAATTGGGACAATTTTATTTCAGGCAATAAAAAAGAGCTTGTCAGATTGACTAAGCCCTTGATTTTTATGGTGCCTCGGGCCGGAGTCGAACCGGCACGTCCTTACGAACGAGGGATTTTAAGTCCCTTGCGTCTACCAATTTCGCCACCGAGGCATCGATAACTTTGGTAAGCCGCGTATTATATAGCAACAAAAAAAATAAACTAGACCTATATCCAAAAAAGGTCACGTCTGACTTAAATACAGCATTTAACGGGGACGAAAGGCTGGACGAATGAATGGGCTAGCGGATGGCCAATAGTAGTTCCCCCAGTAATAAGGATAACCGCCATAATAAGGGTTGTAACCATAGCCATAGCCGAAACTATCGTAACGATTGTCGTACACATAAACCGGCCAGCGGTAAATGGTCGTGGCTGAAATCAGCGGTAAGCGCATAACTTTTTTGCCTATCGTGCGTTCAATATCACCTATAAGAGTTCCCGCAACGGTAATTTCGGTGTTTTGGGTGTACACAGCCGGATCGAGAAACTCCGGGCTTTTAAAAACAAATCGCCCTTGATTCGGTTTATCTTTCTGCGGTTCGCCATCGCTGTCCAGGGGATAATACAGCACCTGCACCAGACTGAAGTTTTGTTCATTTTCGACATCAACAATAATACCGCCCCAACGCACCGGCGCATTTTTATAATTGGCAATATTCAGGATTGCCTCAGTATAGGAAATATCATTCAAAGGAGGATTTTTTATCGCGGTCGGCAAAGTCGAGCAAGCGTTCAACAACAAACAGATAGTGAATAAATACCGTTTCATATTTTTCTCCTGCTATTTACAAATTTTCGATCATCATTTTTTAGTCATACTTAACCAGAAAATCTGCAATAAGACTATTGTTAAAGATACCTATTCCTGCAACTGCGCCGGATTGCAGTACAATAAGTCCCCTGTCCAACTGTTCGCCCATGCTCTCATGAATAAACAAAAAAAACTGCTCCGTTCCGATATACGCTACGAATGTGGCGACGCCTTTTACGAGCGTGGACGCAGCTATTTTGAGAGAGGCGCCGTAATTAACCTTACCGTTAAAAGCGAAGGCGCTCTTTTTGTACAGATCAATGCCGCCGTTAAAGGCAGCCATAAAGACCCGTACCGGCAAAATATTCGCATAGTCTGGAGGCCGGACTATAGAGCGGCAGAGATTGAAGGCGACTGTACTTGCCCTGTCGGCTACAACTGTAAGCACGTCGCCGCTGTTTGCCTGATGTATCAAAATTCCAATCAAAGCTTTGCTGCATCGGATACAAAATCCAGTTGTCTGGATTGGCTCGACAGCCTTCATGAACCAGCCCCGAGGCAGCACGATGCCCATCAGGATTTTATCGCTTACATCCTCAAGCCCGGCAATGCAAAACACCAATTCACTATCGACCTGTTAATCACCAAAGAAAAGAAAACCGGAGGATTAAATAAAGGCAGGAAAACAACCTTAAACAATCTTCGTTACAGCTATTCCTACTTCAATTATGTTCAACCGGAAGATCAGGAAATTGCCAAACTGCTGACGGCGCTTAACCCCACGTTTAAAGATGAACCCCTGATTGCCGGCGCCACCGGTTATTTAGCCTTATCCACGTTACTGAAATCAGGTCGGCTGTTCTGGCAGGACGTTGAGCGGGCTCCGTTAATAAAAGGAACCGTACGCGACTTAAAATTTAACTGGCGGACAGCCGATAACGGCGACTATCAATTAGCTGTCGAAATCGATCCGCCCGCGATCCTGTTGCTAACCGATCCGCCGCAATACCTGGACGGCTCTTTGGGTTTGATAGGCGCGCTGAACACTCATAACCTCTCGATCGATCAACTTAAAAACATTCTGGCCGCCCCGCTCATCCCGCCCGAATATGCCGATGAATTCAGCCAACGCCTGATTATTGAACACCCCAGCCTGTCGCTGCCCGCTCCCAAGAAAGTCGAATTAATCGAAGCCGATCAGCTGACGCCTACACCTAAACTTTTGCTGTTCGGCCATCAGCTAACGCCGCAGCAGTACACCCATTTTATCGCAGTAGGTTTCAATTACGGGGATTGGACGCTTTCTGCGATCATCCCCGAAGACTATAGCGTGGTAAGAACCGATCAAGGATTGGTACGGATTAAACGCAACGTAGAAACCGAGCAGTTGGCAATACATCGCCTGACTGATCTCGGCTTTGCCCCTGTCTCTACCGTGCAAATCGGCGCACAAGAACTGTTTTTATATAGCCCGGCCCAAACCAAAATGGAAAGCGCCGCCCGCTGGGGAGACTTTCTCCAAAACACCCTGCTGGAGCTGGAACAAGACGGCTGGATTATCGATATAGATGACAGTTTTCTGCTTAATTTTCAAACCGCCCAGAACTGGGATGCCCAAATCAGCGAAAGCCAGCAGGACTGGTTTGAAATGCGCTTTACCATAGAAGTTGACGGCCAGCCTTTGCCTTTACTGCCGTTGATTATGCCGGTACTGGAAAACTACGATCCGGAAAACCTGCCTGAAATGCTCAGTATTCCCTTGGGCGAGCATAACTACCTGAATTTACCCAGCGACAAAATCAAACCGTTTCTAAACGTGTTGATAGAGCTGTTTAACACCAGCACGATGGGCAAGGACGGCTCGCTGAAACTGTCCCGGTTTAACGCCGCCACGCTGGCCGACATGGAAGAACACAACCACGGCCTATTCAGCATCAGCGGCGGAAAAGAGTTGCGCGAACTGGGGCAAAAGCTCAAAAACTTTACCGGCATTCAGGATGTCGCCCTGCCTGTCAACTTGCAGGCGGAACTGCGGCATTACCAGCAACAGGGGCTCAACTGGCTGCAATTTTTACGGGAATATAAATTCTCCGGCATTCTCGCCGACGACATGGGCCTGGGCAAAACCATACAGACGCTCGCCCACCTGTTGCTCGAAAAACAAAGCGGCCGGATGAACCTGCCCAGCCTGATCATCGCGCCGACCAGCCTGATGAGCAACTGGCGACGGGAAACCGAACGCTTCACCCCCAACTTGAAAATCCTGATCCTACAGGGCACCGAACGCAAGCAGCTATTTTACAAAATCAGGGACTACGACCTGATCCTGACTACCTACCCTTTGCTGTCCCGGGATGAGGAAACGCTGCTGGAGCATGAGTATCATTACCTGATTCTGGACGAAGCCCAAACCGTTAAAAACCCGCTGTCCAAAGCCGCCCAAATGGTGCGTCGTATTAAAGCCAATCACCGGCTTTGTCTGACCGGCACCCCGATGGAAAATCACTTGGGCGAACTTTGGGCGCAATTCGATTTCCTGATGCCGGGCTTTCTGGGCGACATCGCCACCTTTAAAAAACACTACCGCACACCCATTGAAGTGCATGGCGATAGCGAGCAAAGAGCGCGGCTATCACGCCGGGTTGCGCCGTTTATGCTGCGCCGCACCAAGCAGGAGGTCGCCACCGAGTTGCCGCTTAAGACCGAGATTATTCGCTCCGTGCCGCTGTACGAAAAACAGGCCGCTTTATACGAGAGCATCCGTCTGACCATGGAGAAAAAAGTCCGCGATGCGATTGCCCAAAAAGGCCTGTCGCGTAGCCACATCACCATTCTGGATGCCTTGCTCAAACTTCGCCAAACCTGCTGCGACCCGCGCACCCTACCGCTAAAGGAAGCGCAAAAAGTACAACAATCCGCCAAACTCGACCTGTTGATGGAGATATTGCCTGAACAACTGGAAGAAGGTCGCCGAATTTTAGTGTTCTCGCAATTCACCCGCATGATTGCGTTGATTGAAGGTGAGTTGAATGCCCGAAAAATTGGTTATGCCAAACTGACTGGCCAAACCCGCAACCGCGACGAAGCCATAGATCGGTTTAAAAGCGGCGAGGTGAATGTGTTCCTGATCAGCCTGAAAGCGGGCGGCGTCGGCTTAAACCTGACCGAAGCCGATACCGTGATTATTTACGATCCGTGGTGGAACCCGGCCGCAGAAAGCCAGGCCGCAGACCGCGCCCATCGAATAGGCCAGGACAAGCCTGTGTTCGTGTATAAACTCATTACCGAAAATACCGTGGAAGAAAAGATTATCGCGATGCAGGACAAAAAGCGCGCACTGGCCGAAGGGATTTACAAGGGCGGAGCGAAAGAGGAATCGTTGAAGCTGACGGCGGAGGATCTGACGGCCTTGTTTGAGCCGTTGTAAGGCAGTTTTAAGATGCTAAGGCCGACCTTATCCCGACTATTTCGGCGTTGTGCTGCCGGAAACGCCGATTTTCGCTATTGCTCAAACCGACTTATTCCGGCCTACCCAACTGATAAAAAGACGTTATGAACAACAAACCGATTGAAATCCTCAAAACCGTTTTCGGTTACGATAAATTTAGAGGCCAACAGCAGGATGTCATTGAACAGCTGATAGCCGGGCAGGATGCGTTGGTGCTGATGCCGACCGGCGGCGGCAAGTCGCTGTGCTACCAGATTCCGGCATTGATCCGGCCCGGCGTCGGCATCGTGATTTCGCCGTTGATCGCGCTAATGCAGGACCAGGTCAGTGCCTTGCTGCAATTGGGCGTCAAAGCCGCTTTCCTGAACTCAACCTTATCGCTTGAAGAATCCCGGAGAATCGAGCAGCAGTTGCTGAACGGCGAGCTCGATTTGCTGTACATCGCGCCGGAACGATTGACCTCGGCGCGTACCGGCGCGCTGTTCGAGCGCATCAAGATCGCCCTGTTTGCGATTGACGAGGCGCATTGCGTCTCCCAATGGGGCCATGATTTTCGGGTCGATTATCTCCAGCTGTCCCTGCTGCACGAGCGCTTCCCCGACATTCCCCGCATCGCTCTGACCGCAACCGCAGACGATAAAACCCGCGAAGAAATCAAATTACGCCTGAATCTGGAGCAGGCGCAACTTTATCTTAGCGGTTTCGACCGGCCCAACATCCGTTACCGGATTGTGCAAAAACAAAATGCCCGCGATCAGCTGATTGATTTTATTCGCGCCGAACACGCCGGCGATTCCGGGATTGTGTATTGTTTATCGCGTAAAAAAGTCGATGCCACCGCCGAATGGCTCAGAACCAAAGGCGTCAACGCCCTGCCCTATCATGCCGGAATGGATGCCGGTTCACGCGCCAAACACCAACACCAGTTTTTAATGGAAGAGGGTTTGGTGATCGTGGCGACCATCGCGTTCGGCATGGGCATCGACAAGCCCAACGTCCGCTTTGTCGCGCATTTGGATTTGCCCAAAAGCGTTGAAGCCTATTATCAGGAAACCGGCCGGGGCGGGCGCGACGGCTTGCCCGCCGACGCCTGGATGGCTTACGGCTTGCAGGATGTGATCACGCTACGGAAAATGCTGCAAGACTCCAACGCCGATGAAGCGCATAAGCGTATCGAATATCACAAACTCGACGCGATGCTGGCCTTATGCGAACAGGTCCATTGCCGTCGCCAGGCTTTGCTCGGTTATTTCGGCGACCTGCTTGAGCAACCCTGCGGTAACTGCGACACCTGTCTGGAGCCGGTCAAGACCTGGGACGGAACCCTGGCCGCACAAAAAGCGCTGTCCTGTATTCATCGCACCCAGCAACGTTACGGCGTCGGCTATTTGATCGATGTGTTGCGAGGCAAGGCCACTGAGCGGATTGTCAAAGCCGCTCATGACAAGCTTTCGACCTTCGGCATCGGCACGGATATTGAAGAGCAACAATGGCATTCGGTATTTCGTCAGCTGGTCGCGCGGGGCTTGGTTGCTGTCGATTTCGACCGCTTCGGCGCACTGCAATTGACCGAATCCTGTCGGCCTGTTTTACGGGGCGAACAGCAACTGATGCTGCGCAAGGACTTGCAACCCGAAAAAGTTAAGGGTAGCAAGAAAGCAAGCAGGGAGTTTGCTAAAACTGACGATACTTTGCTGTGGAATGCCTTGCGCGCCAAGCGCAAGATGATTGCCGAGGCACAGGATGTGCCGCCCTATGTTATTTTTCATGACGCAACGTTGATGGCGATGCTGGAAGCCAAGCCGACCAACCGTCAGCAAATGGGCTTGCTGTCCGGTATCGGCGTGCGCAAGCTGGAACTATACGCCGATGAATTTCTGGCAGTCATCAGCAAATTTGTCGATATCAACAAAAACGGGCCAATTGGTCTGTCGGATACCATGGCCGAATCGGTAGCCTTATTCCGGTTGGGTTACAGCGTCAAGCAGATCGCCCGGCAACGAGAGCTGCAAGAGACCACCGTTTACGGACATTTGGCCCAGTCCCTGGAACAAGGGATGCTGGTGCTGGCTGATGTGGTTGAACTGCCCGAGCAGGAAATCAGCCGGATAGAAGAAGCTATTATCAACTTGCCCGAAGACCAACGGAACGCGCTTAAGCCGGTTTATGAGCTGTTTGAGGGGCAATACAGTTATGGGGTTTTACGCTGTGTCAGGGCGGCTTTGCAGCATCAAACGGGGTGATTATTAAAAATTCTTTATTCACCACGAGGGCACGAAGGACACGGAGTTTTGTAGCGTCCCCAAGTTCCGGCGTGGGAACGCAGTCCGTGACGCTCCAGCATCGCGTTCGGCAACCTACGCTGGTTCCCAATCTCCAGATTGGGAACCCCAAAGGCGAAGCTCCAGCTTCGCGAAACGGGAAGCTGGAGCTTCCGACACTGAATTCCCAAGCTTGAGCTTGGGAACTAGCGGAGTTAGCGGAATACCCTCATCCAATGAAATTTTCGATCATCATCCCAACCCTGAATGAAGAAAAAACCATAGCCTCGTGTTTGCTGCCGTTGCAGGCGTTACGCAGCAACTGCGAAATCATCATTGTTGACGCCACCAATGACCGGCCGCTTATTGATTACCCCCATGCCCGTTTGGCCGACCAAATCATAAACTCGGCAAAAGGCCGCGCCCTGCAAATGAACATCGGCGCAAGCCATGCAAGCGGCGACATTTTGATCTTCCTCCACGCCGACACCTACCTGCCCGAGCATGCCTTGCAACTGGTCGAACAACACCTCGGCAACAAGCAATGGGGACGTTTCGACATTCAATTAAGTGGCAACCATGTCATGTTGAAAGTCATCGCCTGGATGATGAATTGGCGCTCCCGCCTGACCGGCATTGCCACAGGCGACCAAGTGATTTTTGTCAGGCGGGAAGCGTTTGCAGCGGTGGGACAGTATCCCGAAATCGCCCTGATGGAAGACATCGCCTTGAGCAAGGCGCTACAAAAAATCAGCCCGCCGATGTGTCTTAAAGCAAAAGTCACCAGCTCCGGCCGAAGATGGGAGCGCTATGGGCTCTACAGGACTATACTGCTGATGTGGAGTTTGCGCCTGCGTTACTTCTTTGGCGCTGACCCGCAACTATTGGCCGCACTTTATTCCAGGGGGCAGTTTTGGAAACCATAATTCGTTTATCCGCAGCACTGGGCATTTTCTGCATCATGATTGGCTGGGAATATGTCAGCCCCAGAAGAATCCAGCATATCAGCCGCAAACAGCGCTGGCCGGTCAATCTGGGACTCGCCGCATTCAACATCGCGATCATGCGCTTAAGCCTCGGCGGCATTGCTTATATGAGCGCCGTAGCCGCCATAGATCAAGGTTACGGACTGTTAAACTGGCTGGCCGCGCCGGAATGGCTGTCGATTATCGTAACTTTATTATTTCTTGATTTTGCCATTTACTGCCAGCATATCGTTTCGCATAAATGGCCGCTGCTGTGGCATTTACATCAGGTGCATCATACCGACCTGGAATTCGACGCCACCACCGCCGTGCGCTTTCATCCGCTGGAGATCATGATTTCGATGCTGTACAAGGTGCTGTGCATTGTTTTGATCGGCGCCAATCCATGGGCGGTTATCGCGTTTGAGATTATCCTGAACGGTGCAGCGACCTTTAACCATAGCAACATCAACATCCCACCGGCGATTGATAAAAAATTGCGTTGGCTGCTCATCACCCCGGACATGCACCGCATCCATCACTCGACCATTCCGACAGAAACAGACAGTAATTACGGCTTTTCGATTTCCTGCTGGGACAGGCTGTGCAAAACCTATATTGCCGAGCCCAAGCAACCTCAGACGACCATGGCTATTGGCTTAAAGCCTTTCCGCGAGCCACATGAACTAGGCTTTATGCAGTTATTGCTGCTGCCTTTTAAGGCATTGCGGAAACGGTGATTACGGCCGTTCCCCATAGATAGAGATACCGCCCAAACCAGAAAAACGTCATCCCTGCCGGGATGACGCGTTGCTTAAATACCTACGTATAAAAATGATCCTTCAACCGCCCATACCCGATCAATCATGACTTACAAATACCCCAACTCAGTCCTGATGATTTTCTGCAAGGCCCCGATTCCCGGCCAGGTCAAAACCCGGTTAATCCCGGAATTAACCGCCGAGCAGGCATCCGAACTTCATATCGAACTCAGTATAAAAACACTGCAACGGGCGATCAACAGCCGTTTATGCCCGGTACAACTCTGGTGTTCACCGACAATCGACCATGCTTTTTTTACCGCATCGGCAGCAGCCTATCCGATAAGTCTTCGGCAACAACAAGGGGCCGATCTGGGCGAACGCATGCACCACGCTTTTTGCTCGGCGCTTGCCGACTACTCTCACGCCTTGTTAATGGGCTGCGATTGTCCGTCATTAACCGAACAGGATTTGGAACAAGCGTTAACCGCCTTAAATCAGGACAATGAAGTCGCATTAGCCCCCGCAGAGGACGGCGGCTATGTACTGATCGGACTCAGCCGACCCCACCCGGAACTCTTCGATAACATGCCTTGGGGAACGGCGCGAGTGCTCGACCAAACCCGTAACCGTATCGAACGCTATAAGCTTCGTCATTGCGAACTGAGCGAACAATGGGATTTGGATACGCCGGAGGATTTGGAACGATATCGGGTGCTGGCTCCAAAAGCGGAAACCGCAAGCCTTTGACCGCTCAGAACTCATGTCCACGGGATCGGAATCGAAGACGATGCAGACCTCAATATCATGGACGCGAATGGCAACGTCTGCTTACGGAGGCGGTTCACGTTGCATCCATCCACAGTTTTTTCACTGCCTGAAACAGGAACTTGGTCTCTATCGGCTTTCGACCCATACAGCAAGTCGATCCCCAAGAGCGGATGCCCAGCGTTTAAATCCAGTCATGTTTCCCGTCGTACAAATGATAGCGGCTCTTTCCGGTCTGCTTGGCGACATACATAGCCTGATCGGCTTGGCGCAATAGCGTATCGCCGTCCTCGTTAGCAGGCGTCTGAAAAGTTACGCCTATGCTGGCCGACACCGCAACCTGATGACTACCGAGGACTACCGGCAGAGCGATAATTTCCAGAATGCGGTCGAGAATTTGGCGGCACTCCCGCTCACCGGCAAGATCATTAAACAACACAACGAATTCATCCCCGCCCAGTCGTGCCAAGGTGTCGCCCGTGCGCAACGCTTCTTGCAAGCGGCGGCTGACTTCGACCAGCAGTTGGTCGCCTGCCTCGTGCCCATACCGGTCGTTGACCTGTTTGAAGCCGTCGAGGTCCAGGTAGCAGACGAACAGCATCCTGCCGCTGCGTTGCGCCCGCGCGATGGACTGATCCATACGGTCGGCCAGCAAGCGCCGATTAGGAATGCCGGTGAGCGCATCGTAATAGGCAACTTGGCTCAGCTCGGCCTCATGCGTTTTGAGATAGCTGATGTCGGAAAACACCCCGACATAGCGTCGCACCCTGCCCTCATCGTCGCAGATGGCCGCAATCGAGAGTAGCTCCGCAAAAACCTCGCCAGACTTTTGTCGGTTCCAAATCTCGCCACGCCAAGCCCTTTTCTGCTTCAGGGTTTGCCACATCTCGGCATAAAACGCCTTGTCCTGTCGCCCCGAACTCAGCATCTTGGGGTTCTTGCCGATCACCTCTTCGCGGGCGTAGCCTGTAATCCTGGTGAATGCCGGGTTAACGTTCAAGAAGACATTGTTCGCATCGGTGATCACGATGCCTTCCTGGCTGTTGTCGAACACACCGGCAATGATGCGCAAGTCTTCCACCGCACGCTTGCGTTCGGTGATGTCGCGAAAATACCAGACGCGTCCGTAGTACTTGCCGTCCGCTCCGGCGGCAGGAGCAGAATACCGGTCGATTATTCTGCCATCTTTCAGCGCTATTTCTTCGCGGCTTTTATCGTCCCGGTGCTCGTATAGATAGTGGGCACGGGCGAGAAATAAATCCGGTTCGGCGATTTGTTCAACAATTGTTTGAAGCATTGGCGCATCCAGCCGCTCATTGACCATCTGCGGGGGGATCTGCCACAGGTCGATGAATTGTTGATTATAAGAGATGATGTGCGCGTTTTCATCAACCACCAGAATGGCATCGGGCGAAACCTCCTGCTGGGTTTGCAGGATCGTATTCTTGAGTTTGATTTCCTCCTGCGCCCGCTTATGCTCAGTGATGTCGCGCCAGACGCCAACCAGCAGACGCTTGCCGGAGAGATCCAGCATGCGGGAATTGATCTCGACATCCAGAATGTCTCCGTTCTTGCAGCGGTGCCGGTTCTCTAAAGACGTCCCACCCGATTCCCCCGCCTGCCAAATCGCCGCAACCAGCTCCTCTTCATTCAAGTCGGCCTGAGTGTCGACCAGCCGCAGCCGGAGATATTCTTCATGGGTATAGCCCAACATGCGGCATGCGGCAGGATTGGCCTCGACAAAGTGCAATGTCTCCGGGTCTATCAGTTCGATAGCGTTGGGCGCCTGTTCGAAAATGGCGCGAAACAACTCTTCGCGCTCCACCAGTTGTTGTTCCAGATGCTTGCGCTCGGTGATGTCCTCGGTGATACCCATCAATTTTTCAACGCCGCCATTCTTGTCCTTGATCGGAACAAAACACGACTTATAAATCGGCCCGAGCGGTCCGCTAGCCTTAAACTCGAAGTGGCTGCTTTCCCCTGTATACGCTTGGGCAAGTAATACTCCTATGCGTTCCCGGTCGGCAGCGCCGACTGAATCCAGATATAAATAATCTTGCACCTCGCATTCTTCTTTGAGCCCCAACATGCTCAGCCCCGCCCTGTTCATGGAAACTATTCTGCCGCCTATGTCTATCTCGTGGATGCACATGGGAGAGTTTTCGACCAGCAAGCGGTTGTGGTTTTCGCTTTCACGCAAGGCACGGGTAATTTTCTCGTTTTCCCGCAATGCCGCTTCCAGTTCATCGGTGCGGCGACGTACCAGATCTTCAAGCGTAATTGCAGTCTGAAACAGATTGAAGTCGGACGTATCGATGTTCGCGCTGCTTTCGGCACGATTTATCAATGCCTGAACGACTTTGTTCAAGCGCACGATCTCGGCATGCAATACCTGCTCGTTCATACCCGCTTGATCAGCCATCGCGCGTCTCGGCCTCTATCCCGGAAGCGATGCCAATAGCACAGCCGGTGAAAGTCTGATTGTTGTGTATGCCGCGGAATTGTTCGCCGTAGCTACTGAAACCGATGGTGTTGTTGCGCCGGAAAATCTCCATGACACGGTCTTTCAATCCGTTCTTGGAAACTTCCAGATTGCGCAAAATGCAGTCGCAACCCAAAACCAGTTGAATTGGGCCGATTTTTGTTCGAATTGCGTCGAAACTCTGCTCCAGGTTATTCACTAAATTCACGCCATGCGCCAGTCTGAGCACCAAGCCCGCTTCAATGGCACAATAGAAAGTCAGGCTGCCGTCTGTATTTGCCTTCTGGATAGAACGTACATAATCCGTACCGCCGATTTTTACCACCACGGAGGGAAAGGCAAAATCTTTTGCATTGAATTCGTTAACGTCAACACCGACCAATCGGGCGTACTCTGTGGCAGCGGGTAGTCCATTGATCTCCTTGACAATGCGCTTGGCGGGATCGGCTTCCGTGACCACCAGACGCTCGTCAGTCGAAACAAAATGATGAGTCTTGAATATTTTGAAGGGCAAGTCAGTGTTGACCAGAACCAGTACCGCGCTATCGGTGTGGAAACCGCCATTGCTGTAAACATAAGTTTTGGCAAACTTTTGGTCGTCACCCGCCGATCCGCCAAACAGCGTGATCTTGCCCAATGTATATTGCAACGCATGCGCCACTCGTTCTTCGCGCCCGGACATACCGTCAATCAGCAGCAGTGCGAAGCTATGGTCCGGGCTTGGGTTCGGGGCTTTACTCTCAAACCGCTGTAACAGGGTTTGGGCAAAGTCATGCCCTTTGGTAATATCGAACCGGCTTAATTGATCCAGCAGTCCGCTGACAGCGACGCAACTGGTTTCAGAAAAACTAACGCCGGACAGGCTATGCTGGCAATACCCGGCCGGCCCGATTTCTCCTGCCGTGGTGCAGCCGACTACTTGAATCCCGGCAAACAAGCGGTGCATTTCTGCAGCCAGCAGGTCAAGGTCGTATTCGCTGGAGCAGAAGAAAACCACCAGCTCCGTGCCCTGCTGCGCCACCGCAGCATGAAACTCCTGCACAGCCCGTCTTGCATCGGTAGCGCACGACTGAAACATGCGTATATTATTGTTATTATTCATATTGACTTATAAAACATCTAAATCGTTTGAACTGCAATCGATTTACCACCCGATACTGAAAGAGTATTGTCATCATACGCGGTAACTGCTCAGCCTAAAATAATAGTTTGCTGATTTTTGAAGTCAATATTTACTATTACCCTATGAACATTCAAATTTCTTGCCGCGACGAAATATAAGTAACCGGGCTTTGGCTAAAACATTGACATGGGTTAAGGGACACGGAGGGATTGTCGTCGGAGAGGCAATCAGGCAATGACGCCGGCTATGAGATTGACGACGGAATTAAAGCTGAGCGATGGCGAGTTGCATCGCTCCTATATAAGCGTGTGTGAGGATAATGACATTTCGAAGTAATTTACGACATCCATGATCCGTCAATCAATATCCCGGCACTGATACCCGTTTAAAATCATAATCCCGCCATAAACCAGATTAGACAATCCCAAATACAGAAAAACTCGGCCATAATCTTCATCTATGGGGATCTGGTTAACCATCCCGTAAAATTCAATTGACCCCATAAGCAGCAACCAGAACAGACCTACCGGCACTAATGGACGGTAGTTTTGGGTGTAACTGCAAAAACAGTACGCGGCAAATTGGCTTAACGTTAAATAAATCAGCATCAAGCGCAGGTTACCGGCCAACGGCCCATAAAGCTCGCTGTTATTGTCAAAAATAACGGTACTGCCGGCCGCGGAAATAAGGCTGACAATCAGCAGAAAAATAATAGAGGCATTAAAATTGACTGCCGACAACATGCTTAGCAATTGCAGCGCTTTATGATTTAAGAATTTGGCGATCATAATTATCTCCATAGAAAAAGATGCCCTTCATAAAGACAAGGTTTGAAGGGCATATAGAGGAGGACAGGTTAGTCGGGGCGTCAACCGCCGACTCAATAGGTTTAATTCAAGAAGCCGGAAGTTGCGATACTTCCGGGGTTTTACTGCGGTCGCCTTTATCCAGCGCAATCTCGCTAACCGAGGATTGGTCGGCGTCTGCAACCGGCTCGGGCGGGTCAATCATTCGTCCTTGCATCAACGCATCAATCTGGTATTTGTCCAACGTCTCCCAATCCAGCAAGGCATGCGCCATGTTGTGCAGAATTTCGATATGATCTTTCAGGATTTGCTCGGCGCGTTGATAGTTGGTATCGATGACATGGCGGATTTCCTCGTCGATGACTTGCGCCATTTTCTCGGACATCGGCTTGGCTTGCGGCCCCATATAGCTGCCTTCGCTATCGCCGTAATCCATAGGGCCGAGACGATCAGACAAGCCCCATTTGGTCACCATGTTGCGCGCCAATTGTGTCGCGCGTTCAATGTCGTTGGACGCGCCGGTGGTCACTTTATTTTTGCCGTAAATCAACGCTTCCGCGACCCTGCCGCCAAACAGGCTGGAGATTTGGCCTTCCAGCTTATCTTTATTGGCACTGTATTGATCGCGTTCCGGCAAAAACATGGTGATGCCCAATGCGCCGCCGCGCGGCATGATGCTGACTTTATAAACCGGGTCGTGGTCGGGCACGATCCGGCCGACAATCGCATGACCGGCCTCGTGATAAGCGGTCATCAACAGGTCGTCCCTGCTCATCACCATGGTGCGTTTTTCCGCGCCCATGATCATTTTGTCGCGGGCCTTATCAAGGTTGTTCATGGTCACCTCGCGCTGATTAAGCCGGGCTGCGAACAACGCGCCTTCGTTAATCAGATTAGCCAGCTCGGCGCCTGAAAAGCCCGGCGTGCCGCGCGCCAAATCGTTGATGTTGACGTCATCGGCCAGCGGCACTTTATTGGCATGCACTTTGAGTATTTGTTCGCGGCCCTTGATGTCGGGCAAGCCGACCTGTACCTGGCGGTCGAAGCGGCCCGGTCTCAATAAGGCTTTGTCGAGCACATCGGCGCGGTTGGTTGCGGCGATGACAATAATGCCCTCGTTGCCGCTGAAACCGTCCATTTCAACCAGCAACTGGTTCAGGGTTTGCTCGCGCTCGTCATTACCGCCGCCCGTACTGCCATTGCCGCGATGCCGACCTACCGCATCGATTTCATCGATAAAGATAATGCACGGCGCACGTTTTTTGGCTTCTACAAACATATCCCGCACCCTTGATGCGCCGACGCCGACAAACATTTCCACGAAATCGGAACCAGAGATGGAGAAGAACGGCACCCCGGCTTCACCGGCAATGGCTCTCGCCAGCAGTGTTTTACCAGTGCCCGGCGGACCTACCATTAATACGCCGCGCGGTATCTTGCCGCCCAATACTTCGTATTTGCCGGGATCTTTAAGAAAATCGACCATTTCCACAACATCCTCTTTGGCTTCTTCGACCCCGGCAACATCGGAAAAACGCACCTTGACCTGATCTTCGGCCATCAACTTGGCGCGGCTTTTGCCGAAGCCCATTTGCCCAGCCCCTCCCGTTTGCTTACGCATGAAGTAAACCGCCAAGCCGATCAGCAACAGCATCGGCGCCCAGGAAATCAGGATTTGGGTAAAAGTCGAAGGCACTTGCGACTTTTCCACCTTGATCTTCACGCCATACTCCAACAACTCGTCTATCAGGCGCGGATCGTTGGGATTGTAAGTGGTAAAGCGCTCGCCATTACTGCGTCGGCCTTCTATATTAGTGCCGCTGATCACCACTTCCGAGATACTGCGACTGCGTATGCTCTCAATAAAGTCTGAATAGGCCACCGCGTAGTTTTCCTCATAATCCGGGGCGGTGCGATTGAAAATGCCAAATAACACCACGCCGATCACGCAAATGGCGACGATACGAAAAATATATATTTTCATGTTTTTGCCTCTCCGCTTAACAGTCAATTTTCACGGCTAAAGTATTTGAAAAAATCGGAGTCCGGCTTCAGTACCAACGTATCCTGGGTTTTTTCAAAGGCGGTCTGATAAGCCTGCAAGCTGCGGTAAAAAGCATAAAACTCGGCGTTTTTACCAAAACTTTTCGCATAAATATCAGCGGATTGGGCATCGCCGCGGCCGCGGATATTTTCGCCATCACGGCGGGCATTAGCCAGCATCACCTGTTTTTGCTTGTCGGCCTCGGCACTGATTTGCTCGGCGGTTTCCGCGCCTTGCGAACGAAATTCCCGCGCCACCCGTTCCCGTTCGGCGCGCATCCGCTGATACACCGAATTGCTGACTTCCTGCGGCAAATCGATACGCTTGATGCGAATATCGATCAGTTCAATGCCGAACTTGGCGGCCACCGGCGATAACTTGTTCAGTAAGGTGCGGCGCAGCTCGCTACGGTCTTCGGAGATCAGCTGTTTGATGGTGCGAATGCCGAACTCGCTACGCATCGCGTCCTTCATGATTTGGTCGAGGCGTAAATTGGCTTGATATTCATCGCCGCCGACCGTGGTGTAAAAAAGACCCACATCACCGATTTGCCACGTGGCAAACGAATCAACAATTACATTCTTCTTTTCGGAGGTAAGAAAACGCTCGGACTTAGCGTCCAAGGTCAGCACACGCGCATCAAATGTACTGACATTATTAATGATGGGGGTCTTAACATGGAGTCCCGGTTTAAAGTCTGAAACGACCATTTCACCAAGACGAAACAAAATGGCTTTTTCATGTTCATTGACATAAAAAACCGATAGATAGGCCAGTATTAACAGGCTGAAACTGGCGGGCAACAAAATTTGTGTTCTGCTCATGGTTTGCTCCGGCTGGGACGTAAGGCGTTACCGGCCGATTTTTGGCCGTTATTTTTGTCAATTGCGGCAGGCTCGCCAGTAATTTCCGCTTGCGGCGATTTACTCTCTGCCGCCGGATGCGATGCCGGATTTTGCAAAGGCATATACAGCTGAGGCGCACTTTGACCGGCATCGACAATCACCTTATTGGTACTGCTGAACAGCTTTTCCTTGGCTTCCAGATACAAGCGTTTACGGGTAATGGCCGGGGCTTTTTCATATTCGACCAGCAATTGCTCGAAACGCTCGGTTTCGCCTTTGGCTTTAGCGACTTTTTCCGCCTCGTAGGCTTCCGCTTCCAGTAGCAAGCGAGACGCAGCGCCGCGTGCTTTGGGGATAATCTCGTTGCTGTAAGCTTCGGCTTCATTGATCAGGCGCTGTTTGTCTTCCCGTGCGCGGATCGCGTCTTCAAAAGCGCCCTGCACTTCTTCCGGCGGCTGGGCATCCTGCAGGTTGACGCTGGCAATAATGATTCCGGCCTTGTAATCATCCATTGCGGCCTGAATGTCGCGTTTGATCTGGGCGACAATCTCGCTACGGCCTTCGGTCAATACAAAATCCATGTTGTTAGCGCCGATCACCGCGCGCTCGACGCTTTCGGTGAGCTGCTTCAGCGTTGCTTCGTTGTTCTTGACGTTAAAAAGGTAATCCCTGGCATTATTTATCTGGTATTGCACGGCAAGATGCACATTAACGATGTTTTCATCGGTAGTCAGCATCAACGACTCTTGCGCAATGCTGGTCGCCTTGCTGCCTCGACCGGTATCCCGATAACCGACTTCAATAAAACGTTGCTGCTCGACATTAATAATCGCGACTTTTTCTATCGGCGCGGGCATACGCCAATGCGGCCCCGGCTTGGTCGTTTCGCTGTAGGCACCAAAGCGGGAAACCACCCCGCGATTACCTTCGTCAACAATGTAAACGCCGCTCGCCAGCCAAATCAGCAACAAGCCGCCGCCAACTATTCCGCCCATTTTCGACACTGACAATTGATTTTTATAGCTGATAAAGTAGTCGGCCGATTTCCGGCAAAAGGCTTTCCAGTGTTTTTCAAACTCAAACTTCCAGTCCGGTTGCTGGGTTTGTTTGGTGGTATTGTGTTTTTCTGATGACATAATCACTCCTCCTGTTGCTGTGGCGCGATCTGGTTTTAGTAGCTGTCGTTGGGCTCAAGGAACAGCATCAGGTCGTAACCGAACTGGTTTTTAAGTTTCTTTAACGCTTCATTTTGTATCTGCCTGACTCTCTCCCGGCTTACCTGTAGTTGATCGGCAATGGCCTGTAAGGTCATTTCCGTGTGATTTTTCAGTCCGAAACGCATATTAAGGATCGCCGCTTCTTTTTCCGGCAACGTCGCGACAACCTGATCGAGATACTGGCCTAAATTGTGATCAATCAATTCATCCAACGGCAGCGCGAATTGCTGTTGTTTCATGCGCGCCATCAACGCCTGGCCTTCATCTTCTTCGGTATCTACGGCCGCATCCAGGGAATGGGTAGCCTGGTAATAACTTCTGATGGTTTTGATTTCGCCTTCGCTTAAATCGCATAGCACTTTCAATTGTTCGATACTGGGCCAGCGCTCGGTTTGCAGATAAGCGTTGCGCATCGCTTCAAACACCGCGCAAGCCCTTTCCGCCAACGCCACCGGCAGGCGCACGATTTTTTCCTGTTTAACAATCAGCCTCGAGATAGCCTGTTTGATCCAGGGAATCGCATAGGTCGAAAACTGATAACCGCGATAAGGATCGAAACGGTCTACTGCCTTGATCAAACCGATTACGCCCTCCTGCAGCAAATCATCAAAACTCAGCACCGTGGTTTTGTGTTTGTGGGCGACAAATGCCGCCAAGCGAATATTATTGGCGATCATTTGCTGTCTAAGCCGCTGCAAGGTTTGAGACGCTCGACCAAGCTTGAGCCGATATTCGTTAAAACCATGCCAAGGCTTAGTCATGGCCATAAACAAACCGGATACCTCAATTAAAAAACTCGGTAAAAAGCGCAGACTGAGTAACGCAGATCTGGCATCGGAGTTTTCCAGCAAATACTGGACAGTTTGACTAAGGTTAGGCTGTACAAAATCGGCACCTTGTACAATAATCGCATTGACAGTTTTGTCGCTGACGATTTCAGAAATATCCAGTCCGCGGCCCAAATGGGACAGGCACTGCTTGAGTAATAATGTCGACGCTTCATCTTCTGCCAACAACAGCAACAGCAGATCCTGTCTGGCCTGCTCCATCTCTATCGCAAGCGCAAGCGGTTCTGCTTGGCTTACCGAAGCGGTTGGATGAGCAGCATTAAGTACGACTTCTGTCATGGCTTGATCCGTTAATGTTTTTTAAACCTGGCAATAAAATTACTCCAAATGTACAATATTTGTCAACAATTATTCTATACAAAACATAAACAATGTATTCAATTAAAGCCATTACTCTTTTGACCGGACTGACTGCCGAAACCCTGCGGGCCTGGGAACGCCGTTACGCAAGCATCACCCCGGCGCGTAGCGACAATGGCCGCCGCCTGTATTCGCAACAGGATATGGAAAAACTGATGCTACTCGCCGAACTGACGCGTAGCGGCCACACCATCAGTAAAATCGCCGGCTTGAATTGCGAGGCGTTGCGCGACCTGCAACAACAATCAAAAGCCGCGCATAAAGATTCGTCGCATCCGCTGCTGGACCAGATTATTGAAGCGCTCATGGCCTATCGTATCGACCGTTGCGAGCAGTTGTTGAAGCGCGCTCTGGTAGCTAGCGAGCCCTTGGAATACGCTCGTGACATTTTATTGCCCGCGCTGAAAAAAGTAGGTGAACTTTGGCATGAAGAAAAATTAAGCATCGCCCAGGAACACATGTTTACTTGTTGCGTCAACCGCATCGTGCTGAGCATGGTCAACAACCTGCAAAATGCGTCAACCAACAGCCCGACCATGCTGTTCGCCACCCCGAGTAACGAGCCCCATGAATGCGGCATTCTGTTAAGCTGCTTGCTGGCGGCCGTTCAGCAATACCGCTGCTTTTTTCTGGGAGCGAATTTACCCGGCAAGGATATTGTCGAAGCGATCCACCATTTACAACCCGACATCATCGTTATCGGTTTGGTGAAAACACCGCCGGAACCGATAACCATTGAACAATTGCAAATCGTCATCACAGCAAAAGAAACTGCGGCCTCGACTGTCTGGATAGGTGGCGATGGCGCCCGATACTGGCATCCAGGTGCCACATTGCCAGGCTGCGAACTCATCACAGATATCAATCATTTTTATAACAAAGCCCAGCAATGGATGCTGCTGGATAAGACTTAATTCGCATTCCCCGGTGAACAAGCAAAAATAGGCGGTGCAGGATTTCAATGTGCGGCAATCATATATTGAAAGATAAATGTTTGTATAATAATGACTTTCTATGAAGCTATAGGTTTTTACTATACCTTACCTTTATTCTTATACTGGAGCCGTTCTGATAGAAACACCGCAAATCTGATCTTTTTCGGCGGCCTAACCCGGATATCCTCATTTTTACAGCAAAGCCCGGCAGTGGATGGATGCTACTGGATAAGGCTTAACGCTATGCCTTTTATCAGATCCAAACTTGTCAAGCATCGCTTTGATTCAAAATGCACCGGCATGACCAATTCGATATAATTAATTTATCCGATCAAAATACAGTTCAACTTGAATTCAACGCCGCCATGAAAGATGCTCAAATATCCAGGCTTAAAAAGCTGTTTGAACTTAGCTTGACGTTATCGGGTGACCCCATGGAAATATTCCAGCATGCAGCCAAAATGATCGGTGAATTGCTGGAAGTCAAAATTGTTTGCTTGTCCGAAATACAAGGGGAACAGCTCAATTTTCTGGCCGTGTGTATGGATGGAGAAATATACAGCAATGCCGGTTCATGCCTGCTTGCAATTACCCCTTGCGCAACAGTTGAGCAATCGAAAGATATTCAAGTCTATGATCGGGTAAAAGAGCTTTTCCCCGAAGCGGCTTTTCTCCAAGACCATAACGCCGTTGCTTACTGCGGTTTCCCTTCGCTGGATAACCATGGCAAAGTGGTCGCGGTTACTTGCCTGCTGGACGATAAACCGCATGACTTTACCAGTGAGGACCAAGCGGTTCTGCGTATCATCGGCCAGCGCATCGGTATGGAGATCGAGCGGAAGCATAATCTTGAAGAAAAAGAGCGGGTCAGTGAAATTCTTCGATTAAACGAGGACAGGTTGCATCAAGCAACGCGTGTCTCCGGAACAGGTATTTTCGAACAAAACTATTGCAACGATTCAATCTATTGTTCCCCTGAACTACGCACCCACTTTGGATGGAAGGCCGATGAACTCGTGACTGCGCAGACATTTTCCGCCAGTATTCATCCGGAAGACAAGAAGCGGGTTATCGAAGCTATCCGGCATGTTCAAACTCCATCCGGGAACGGCCTGCTCGACATCGACTACAGGATTTTTCGTCAAGGCGCCGAAATTCGGTGGCTGACAACACGGTCGCAAACATTCTTCAAAACGGATGGAGAAGCCTGTCGAGCCGTTCGCACCGTAGGCGCCGTACGCGACATTACCAAGAAAAAACTTGCAGAACAGGAGCAACGTATTTTCGCTACTGCATTTCAAACTCAGGAAGGCATTATCGTTACCGATGCAAACCAGATTATTGTCCGCGTCAATCAAGCCTTTACAAACATCACCGGCTACTCAACGGAAGAAGCGATCGGTAACAGACCCTCCATGCTTAAATCCGGCCGCCACGATAGTCTTTTCTACCATGAAATACACAAAATCCTGGATAGTGAGGGGTACTGGCAAGGTGAAATTCTGGATCGACATAAAGATGGGCACACCTACCCAAAATGGCTGACAATTACTGCCGTTAAGGACGGCGATGATAAAACCACTCATTATGTGGGCAATTTTTCTGACATCACCGAACGTAAACGCGCCGAGGAACATATTCATTATCTGGCAAATTTCGATCCGCTGACCGGATTGCCGAACCGCGCTCAACTGAATGATCATCTTAACTATGCCCTCAGCCTGGCGAAACGCAGCAACGGGCATTTGGCCTTGATGTTCCTCGATCTCGACCACTTCAAAGATATCAATGACTCGCTCGGCCACAGCATCGGCGATGTCTTGTTGATTGAGTTGTCCAAGCGTTTGCGCATGGCATTGCGCGAGGAAGATACGGTAACGCGCTTGGGCGGGGACGAATTCATTTTGTTATTACCCGGCGTCGATGCCATTGGCGCGGCGCATGTGGCGCAAAAGCTACTGAACACCATTGCCGAGTCTTACCGGATTGAGCATTATGACCTGGCTCTGACCGCATCGGTTGGCATTGCGCTCTATCCTGAAGATGGCGAGAACCTGGAAGCACTCTCCAAAAGCGCCGATACCGCGATGTACCGTGCCAAACAGGAAGGCCGCCAATGCTATCGCTTTTTTACCCAGGAAATGCAAGCAAGCTCGGCACGCAATCTGCAATTGGTGAATGCGCTACGTCATGCGCTGGAACGCGACCAATTACAGGTCTATTACCAGCCGCAAGTTTCCATGCGAGAGGACCGCATTATCGGGGCGGAGGCCTTGTTGCGCTGGCAGCATCCCGAATTGGGCGGGGTGTCTCCGGCAGAATTTATTCCTGTCGCGGAAGGCAGCGGGCTGATCCTGCCGATCGGCGAATGGGTATTACGGTGCGCCGTGCGGCAGGCAAAAGTCTGGATGGATGAGGGTTTCGGCCCGCTGGTTATGGCCGTGAACCTGTCCGCGGTGCAGTTTCGTCATCCCGATTTGCCGGAGCTGGTCACGCGCATACTCGACGAAGAGGGCTTGCCGCCCGAGTATCTGGAGCTGGAGCTGACCGAAGGCGTGGCAATGCACAACCCGCAAGGCGCCATCGCCGTGATGAACAATCTGCACGAGCGCGGTATTCGTATGTCGATCGATGATTTCGGCACCGGTTATTCCTCGCTGAGCTATCTGAAGAAATTCAAGGTGTACAAACTCAAGATCGACCAGTCCTTTGTCCGCGACATCAGTACCGATCCGGAAGACAAGGCCATCGTCAGCGCCATTATCAACCTGGCGAAGAGTCTTGGCCTGAAAATCATTGCCGAAGGCGTGGAAACGGCAGGGCAGCAAGCGTTCCTGCACGAACAGGGTTGTGATGAGATGCAAGGTTATCTATTCAGCAAACCGGTATCGGCTGAGCAGCTTGATGCATTGCTGAAGCAGGGCTTTGCTGTTTGATTATTTCACCAAGCCTGACGGTGATGGCTCAGCAAGCCCCTCGGGGCGAGACGAGAGCCCTATCTTTATCGTTAAGCTGAAACTGGTCTTTAAATCGGTCAAATCAAGCACAGAACGTTAAGTCTGGCTGGACCGCCGGATAAAGCCATTCGATTTTTCCGCGCTTATTATCGCCAACAATCTTTAACTTTCCTTTTTTAAACCGTTTACCCCAACAAATCCAAGCACCAAAACCAATAACCCGCCGGCAATCATCACCAGTATTTTAGTCATCGGAATACCCACCAAAAATACAAAGCGCTGTTCCTGGCTATTACCGGAACCCTCTTTCAACATCACATTAAGCCTGTAGATACCGCGCTGCCGGATAGTTTGCGAAATTGAAGCAAGACCTGTATCTATAGGCTGCTCAGCTTGCTGTTTAATCACGGTAAAAGCCTCGGCGGGATTTAACCACGAAGTCAATGCCGCCAATTCCAGTGTAACCAAGGTCTTGTTCCGCCCCTCTTCCAATGGTTCCACCGCCAGCACTATTTGTCCAAGCTCAGGAAAAAAATGGCAGAAGTGTTTCCCTTCCAGTTCGGGCTGAAATTGGTAACCGCTTATTCGCAAGCGAGTATCGCCCACAGTCAGAAAACAACTATTGTTGTGATCTACTCCGGCATGAGCAAATACCGGTTGATAAAACATTAAACTAAAAAGCGCGCTGATCAGTAACAGTATCGTCAAACGTTTCAAAATACTTTCCGCCCATTCAAAGAGACTAGTGTATCAATTTATGGCGCCGCTTATGGCTCCGTCATTAAAATTTAATCGGGTCAACAGGCTAACAATGCTAGAATTTTCGCTATAAACCGTATTTTCTTTCCGTTATTTCTGGAGCATCAATGGGCCCTCACTATCTGAACCGTTTTTTTACCCCAAAATCCGTTGCTATCGTTGGCGCATCCGAACGCGAAGAAAGCGTGGGCTATCGGCTGCTGCTTAACATGCAGGAGGCGGGCTTTAAAGGCGGGCTTTATCCGGTCAATAACAAACGCGAAACTTTACTAGGCTTAAAGGCTTACCCCGATCTCAACGCCGTTCCCGAGGATCTCGATCTGGTGGTGATAGCGACCCCGGCGCCCAGCGTTCCCAGCGTTGTGCGCCAGTGCGGCGAGAAAGGCGTCACTTCCGTGATCATTATCAGCGCGGGCTTCGGCGAACTCGGTACGGAAGGCAAGCGGCTGCAACAGGAAGTTCTGGATATCGCCCATCGTTACAGCATCCGCATTATCGGCCCTAACTGTCTGGGCGTTATTCGTCCCAGCGGACAGCTGAATGCGACTTTCGGCGACGGCACGGTTAAAGACGGTAATCTGGCGCTGCTGTCTCAATCGGGCGCAGTGTGTACGGCGATTCTGGATTGGGCCAAATCCCAGGACATCGGTTTTTCAACGGTGGTATCGATGGGCGGCGCGGCGGACATCGATTTTGGCGAGGTGCTGGATTATTTGGCGACGGACAGCAAAACCACCGGCATTTTGATGTACGTTGAAGGCATCCGCGATGCGCGTCGTTTTTTGAGCGGTCTTAAAGCGGCGGCGCGGCTAAAGCCAGTGATCCTGATTAAATCCGGCCGTCATGAAGCCGGTTGCAAGGCGGCGATGTCCCATACCGGCGCGATGGTCGGCGGCGACAATGTGTTCGATGCCGCGATTGCCCGAGCGGGTGTAGTTCGGGTCTATAGCATCAATGAATTGTTTTCCGCCGCCCGCGTTTTGGCCAACAATTATGTGGTCAAAAAGGATCGTCTGGCGATTATCACCAACGCAGGCGGCCCCGGCGTGATGAGCACCGACCGCGCTGAAGATGTCGGCGTGCAAATGGCGGAGCTGAGCCCTGCCAGCATCGCCGCGCTGGACGAGGTTTTGCCGGTACACTGGTCTCATGCCAATCCTGTCGACATTCTGGGCGATGCGACCTCCGAGCGTTATCAGAAAGCGCTGGAAATCTGTATTAAAGATAAAAATATCGACGGCATACTGGTCATTTTGACACCCCAGGCGATGACCAATCCGACCCAGGTTGCCGAATGCATTATTGAAGGCGCGAAAGCCAGCAAAAAACCGGTATTGGCTTCATGGACCGGCGGCGCACGGGTTCAGGAAGGGCGCAATCTTTTTGCCAACAGTAAAGTGGCTCACTTTAGTACGCCGGAAATCGCTGTCGATGCGTTTTCATTTCTGGCCAGCTATACCCAGAATCAAATCCTGCTGAAACAAATCCCCTCGCCTACCGACGAACTGGCGACACCCGATGTTGCCGGTGCCCGCTTGATTGTTGAACGGGTACTTTCAGAAGGCCGCCAGGTTTTAACCGCACAGGAATCCAAAGCCATTCTTGCCGCCTTCAACATTCCGGTCAATCAGACTATCAAGGTTTCCAGCGCCAAGGATGCGATGATTGCCGCAGAAACGATGCGCTTTCCAGTGGTGTTAAAAATCAACATGGCCGAGTTTAGCCATAAATCCGATATTGGCGGCGTGCGGCTTAACATCAACAGTGTTCAGGAAATTTCGCACCATTACATGGAAATGGAAGCTGCGATTAAGCAAAAATACCCGGAAATTACCGAAGTCGGCATGACTGTTGAACCTATGTTCCGTTCTCAGAGCGGACGTGAATTGATGATAGGCGTGGTCAGGGATCCTGTATTCGGCCCTGCGATCAGCGTTGGTTTGGGCGGCACCATGGTGGAGATTTTGAAAGACAGTGCCGTCGCCCTGCCCCCCCTGAATGCCTATATGGTTGAGCAAATGATTGCCAAAACCAAGGCGGCCAGATATCTGGAGGCGTTCCGTCAATTACCGATCGCCAATAAACAAGCCCTGGTGGATGTGCTGCTTAATGTATCGACCATGGTCAGCGAGCTGCCGGAGATTCTGGAGCTGGATATTAATCCGCTAATCGTTGATGAGCACGGCGTCATGGCGGTTGATGCCCGTATTAAAGCGGAAACATCGCACCAGCTCACGCCTTATTCGCATATGGCGATCCATCCTTATCCCCATCAATTAATCCAGCATCATCAATTATCGAACGGCGCCAATATTACGATCAGGCCTATTCGCCCTGAAGACGCAGGCATGGAAAAGGATTTTGTTCATCGCTTATCCGAGCGCACCAAATACTTCCGTTTTATGCAGGCTTTACAGGAATTAACGCCGGAAATGGTGGTTCGTTTCACGCAAATAGATTACGACCGTGAAATGGCTTTTGTTGCGGTAACCGAAGATGAAAACATGCCGAATGAATTGGGCGTAGGCCGCTATATGGTCAACCCGGACGGTCATTCCGTAGAATTTGCGCTGGTCGTTGCCGACGATTGCCAGTGCATGGGCATAGGCACCCGACTGATGAAAACCTTGCTGCAAACCGCCAAAGCCAAAGGCCTGTCATTCTTTGAAGGTGAGGTGCTGGCTATTAACAAGCCCATGTTGTCGCTGGTTGCCAAGCTGGGTTTCAGTATCGAAACTATCGCCGGTGATAATGAAGTGGTGCGGGTTGTTAAGGATTTGAGGCTGTAATTTAGCTTATAAAATAGGAGACGAAAACACGGATTTGACTGGTTTACGCGGATTTTTAAAGCGAGACAGGATGGGTAGAGTGATAACGAAACCCATCCTAATTCACTATCATTGAGATGGGTTTTTCACTGCATTCTACCCGTCCTACGCGCTACGCGCTGGCTGTTTTCGGCCAAAACCGGACAGTCAGTAAACTTCATGAATTGTTTACATGCATATAAAAGCCGCCGATTTTTTGAGTTAGTAAATATAGGTATCATTACATATTGTGCATTCAATTCTGAATATGTATTGTTAGATTATGGGCGGGGTGATAGATCAGCAATTTTTGACCAATTGCAGACCTGCATATCATTTTGTCCAGTCAAGCGCCCTTTGAGGAAAGGGAACGAAATATAATTAAATAGACTACGAGGATCTTAAAATGGCTGAAGAAAAAGAAAAAGACAACACATGGTTGATCGCTGGCGTTGCCATTGCTGCTGTTATTGTTTTAGTTGTGTTGCTGAAAAAGGACGAAACTAAGCATTTGCAAAGTGGCGCGGTAGAGCAGTTGCAAGCTGAAACCTTCAAGAATATAGAAAAGAGAAAAACCAGCAACGTCACTGGTGACGTAGGTAATTGAAATAACACCCCCGTTATTTTCATAACGGGGGTGTTATTATTTTATGTTGATTCCCCTATCGGTAAGTGCCCGGCGAGAAGTTCGTTTGCGTTGTCAGCACAGCTGGCAGCAATAACCAACGAACTTCATGCGATCCACTTAGTATCCAGCGCCAGTTTATCTTTCGATTGTGTTAACTCTGCTACTGTCTTTGCCTCCTTCAAGTTATCCTCTGCCATTTTTTGCTATTGCTCTTTTTTTTCGCTCATTTGTTTTTACCTCATTTTCGTTAGGTTGACGATACCGGCGACTCTCATTGGACATTAGCATGAAAAAGTTGCCACTTTCAGCATCGCTTTTTACTGTCTCACCAGAAAATAAGCCTTACAAAACAGTATAATAATTTACATGGTCAATTATGACGCTGTTTACTGGTAAATATACTGGTCGCTGATTGACACCGGAATGTCACGCGCAAGCGTTGATTTAGTTTTAATCGAAACAAAAGTAACGACTTTTGAGGCACTCTACTCCGCTTTGTTGATACAACTGAAAGTAATCACGCAAAGTAGTTTCATAAACGTCCACCAATAAGGCGATCCTATAATTGGATAGGCCTCGGCTTTTTAGCCACAGTGTTTCTAGGCGGCGAACTAACGGGATGAGGTGGGCATGCCTTTCCTTTTTAAAATTCCTAATGTTTCCGAAGTAAATTCAATGTGTATTGTCATAGTAATTCCAGTACTCAGTCAGTCTGGTTATGTCGTGTAAAAATTGTTTAGCTCAGCGTAAATTCGCTCATCTCATTCGACAAGCTCATGACAGGCTCTCAAGAAACAGCTTTTTGTATTTGTAATATCAATGGCTTGAAAAAATATAAAATACAAAAAATTGCGCCAAACAGCGGCTGTTTCTTGGTAACGCCTTGCCACCGAAGGGGGCTTACTTTGCTCAGGACGAACGGATTTACTTTTACCCGTCAAAATAGAATTGACCGAGTACCAGTTTTAAAGAGCTTTAGTACGCAGATGAACCCATTAATTAAATACAAAAAAGAGGGGGGCATGAAATTGCTTTGCTCCCCCTAGGGCCAAAGTATCATCAAAGGATGGGATAGCTTAAGCGTTAATTTAGCGTTTTGGGATATGTGCGAATACTTATATCGTCAGCTTTCGACAGTCTGGTTTGGGTCGATGCCGCCAATGTTCAATTTTATTGGAATTGAGTTTTAAATAATGTCTGACCAGGTCTGGACTCTTACACTTAAGTGAAGCGGCTACACTAATCTTTTAAGTTAAAAAACCTGCCGTACCCCATCAAACCTAATAATAAAATAACCATTACCCAAATAACCGGTTTGTCCCCCAAGTTCGCGTAAGGCGTCATGCCACCCATCGGGATTATAGTTCCGGTAAGTGCCGTTTCCTGAAACAAAGGCGCCAGATTGACGATCTCTCCCTTTGGAGAAACTACAGCCGTCATGCCCGTGTTTGTCGCCCGCAACAAAAAGCGCCCGGTTTCCATCGCCCGCATTCTTGCCATTTGCATATGCTGATGAGGTTCTATCGAGTTGCCGAACCAGCCGTCATTGGTCACGTTAACCAGATAAGCTGCGTCCGGCAATCCTCGAATACTCAAATCGCCAAATACGTCTTCGTAACAGATCAAAGTTATAAACGGATAACCGCCCGCTTTCAACAAGGGCTGGTTTACCGCCCCCGGCGTGAAATTACCCAATCTTATATTTATTAGGTTAAGCACAAAACCGGATAAGGGCTGTAGCGGCAGATATTCGCCAAAAGGCAATAAATGGATTTTACGGTACATGCCTTCTTCCTTGCCCAAGGTTATCACGGCATTGAAGCTCCTGGTCGGAGATTGTTCCTGTACCGGGACGCTGATGATTAAATCGGTATTGTGCAGCTTGGCGTTGTTACCCAAGGGTGCTAAAAAGGCATCTTTAACCTGGTCCAGATAGGCCGGAATTGCGGTTTCCGGCCAAATAATGACATTGGAATCCCAATGCTCTTCGGTCATCTTTTTATATTTTAAAAGCGTGGTAATTTTATTTTCCGGCCGCCACTTTTGATCCTGCGCTATATTGCCTTGAATCATGGAAACGCGAAGGGGCTGCCCGATTTCATGGGTCCATGTTACGTTCCGCAGCAAGCCGCCCGCTCCCCACAAAACGGCAAGCACCATTATTAACGGTAGGGGCGACTTTAGTCGCCCAGGGCGAATGCCCCGTAAGGGTGCGTTAGCGAATCCGCTTCCCCCCCTAATACCCGAAAATGCAGGTTTTGTACGGAACAAAATCTCTGCCCGTGCCGCCATACGCAAAACTTCTACAGCAACCGAAGCCGTTAATGCCACAATAAAACCGGTACCGTAAACGCCCAATACCGGTATGTATCCGGCCAGAGGAGTCTCCAACTGGGAGTATGCAACATGCAACCAGGGAAATCCGTTCAACACCCAATAGCCCCGGAAATATTCAACCAGTATCCAGATAACCGGCATCAACATGATCCGAACCGATCCCTTATTTGCCGGATTCGTTTTTACTGCAAGATAACCGGTTAAGGCCGGAAATAATGCCCAGAAAGCGGAAAACAAAGTGGTCAGCAGAGTCGCCTCAAGCACTCCGGCTCCGCCAAAATCATGCATGCTGATGTAAACCCAGGATACCCCTGAACCGAACGCACCCAAGCCGAATAAATAACCGCGCAAAGCCGCCTGCTTAGCCGAATTATTCTGCCAGCAGGCGAATAAAAACGCCAACGCTACCGGCGCCAAACAGGAATAATCAAAGGGGGCAAAAGATAAAGTGAGTAAAATACCGGCAATTGGGGCGCCAAAATCCCAATACTTACTGTTTGAATAGTGCATGTTTTATTTTCAAAATCGGTCTATGATTGCCTTTTGTAAATGAAGGCTCATTGAAATCAGCTGCCATAATACCAAAAATGCCACGGGATAGTTTAAGCCTTGCCGCTTGTCCTGCCTTAAGCGAAAGCCCGTCAATATCAAACATATCCTACGACTCTGTTTATAACTAAGGAGCCTATTTTGAAAATTGTTAAAATGCCCACGCCAATGCGCATGGTCTGGGGAAGTGTAATGGCCTATTGGTTAGCAGGCGTTATTCATCCTGCTTTTGTTGCAATTGCGGTAATGATTGCACTGTTTGTTCCTATTTTAATCAATGAATATTCTTTTTCCGCCTCTCCCAACCACCAACCTGACATAAACCGACAACCTCATCAATCTGGTTATGTCGCTCAAAAACCGGTCAGCCGTAGGTTAATGGATGAAGATAAAGTTTAAAAGGCACCTAAAATGATACGAATTTCGCTATCAATTTTTATCCTGTTACTGCTGCATTCGTTAACTGCCGTTGGACAAAAGCTCTATAAATTTCAGGACGAGCAAGGTATATGGCATTTTACCGACAGGCCTACGGCATCCAGCCAAAATCAAACCGAGTTAAAAGTTGAAGTCAGGCAACTTAAAGCCGCACCCAAGCAATTAGTTTGGCTATTGCGGTCGGGCGAAGAACGGCATCCCAGGTTTTATATCCGTAATGATTATGCAGGCCCCGTGGAAGTCGAAATCAATTTTTCCGAGCAAGACAATGTCCGGGCTACGCCTGACCTGCCCAGACTGTTTGTTATTGAACCCGGAACATCGGACACGCTTTTTGATATAAATGGCATTGACGAACATAAACCATGGCGACTCGGACTTAAATACCGCTATATCATCGGTGGCCCTCTAGCCCATTACAGCTCAACAGCCCGCTATTTGCCGCCGCTAGCCCCTGGTACATCGTTTCAAATTTCCCAAGCTTTCAGCGGCAATTTCAGCCATACCGACGAACAAAACAAATATGCCGTAGATATAGTCATGCCGATTGGCACACCGGTTCATGCAGCCAGATCAGGTATTGTCCTGGAAGCCGAGGATGATTTTTATAAAGGCGGCTCCAATAAAGCCTACGCTTCCGAAGCCAACAACATCAGGATTCTGCACGATGACGGTTCTATGACAGTTTACGCCCACCTGGAACTGGAAAAAGCCCAGGTTTATCCGGGCTTGGCGGTAGCGGCCGGACAATTGATCGGTTATTCGGGCAACACCGGTTTTACCACCGGCCCGCATTTGCATTTCGCGGTTCAGATTAACAGGGGCATGAGACTGGTTTCTGTACCGTTTACCTTTATCAATCAGCAAGGTCAAGCCGAGGAACCGGCAGTTAATGCCCGGCTTAAAGGGATTACTCCCTCTCAGTTGGGTAGTATGGTTGAATAAAGCTTAGAAAAGTCGGGCATAAGCCCGACTTTTCTGTTTTCAGTTACGTACCTTACCGAGCTCTGATAGCTTTAATGCCATTCTTAATCAAACGATTGCGAACTATGGACCCAACCACAATTGAACGCGAAGCTTTGCATCTGCCTGTATCGGATAGAGCCAAGCTCGCTCATAAGCTATTGTTAAGCCTTGAAGATATGTCTGAACCTGAAATTGAGCAGGCATGGCTTGACGAGGCGGAGCGCAGGGCGGCAGAAATAGATCAGGGGCTTGTACAGCTTATCCCCGCCGAAGAAGTTAGCCGCAAAGCGCGGGCATTATTGCGGTGAGTTATTACTTCCCCCCGGTGCTGAAGCAGAACATTTTGAAGCCATCGCGTTTTTTGAATCTCGATAGCCGGGGTCTTGGTGCTGCGTATCTTGCTGAGCTAGGAGTCTGTCCGACAGGCTCCTAGCGGCGGCAATAATGCCACCGCAACCACCACCCCGATCAACGTTGACGACACACCCGAGGAACGCCAGCGCTCCCGCGCATTCACCAAGGCAGGCTGAATTTCGCGCGCAGTTTTACGGCCAACACGGGGAACAACAACACCGAAACCACACCCGCGCTCACCAGGATTGAGGCCCTGTCCGGCGGCATCAATCCAGAAGAAACGCCGATTTCACTGATGATAACGATCAGCGGCAGGCCTGTGGCCGAATAAAATATGAAGGGTATTTTTTCTTCGGCAGTCAGTTCATGCTTGTAAAAGAACAACGGAACGCCTCGAACCAGAACCAACAAACCCGACAAAAGAGCGATTTGTATGGGAGCGAGGGGAGTAGACCATAGCGCGCTGAGTTCGAACTTCATGCCTGCGACGATAAAGAAGATGGGTATCAGGAAGCCATAACCGATTGCATCCAACTTATGCTGCAACAGCTCGCCCTCTGTGCCTTTAATGGCGAGTCTGACCACCATGCCCGCAGTAAATGCTCCCAGCACGATATTCAGGCCGAATTTAGCGGCGAGCGTGGCTAACAAGACCTGCAACAAGATACAAATTCGCACCGGAAGCTGGCCGCTGCTCTGCATGGTGTGCGCCAATTTATCGAGCAATGGCGACGAGCGCATGTGCAGGGCGATATTCGCCACGGCCAAGGAGATGATGATAAAGGTCACTATGAACAGCGTGTGTAGAAAAGTGTCATGGGTGGTGATCAGCAACAGCGAAATGATCACCAAAGGGCCGAACTCACCGACAGCGGCGGTTGCCACGATGTACTTGCCGAAATCGGTGTTCAGTTCGCCCCGGTCGCGCAGAATGGGCGCCAGTATGCCCAAGGCGGTGGTGGATAAGGCGGTTGCGGCCAATAAAGGCGGACTCTGGATGAGTCCGATGACATTGAAGAAAAACATACAAACTATCGCCAACAGGAAGGTAATAAACCAACTGCCTACCGCCAATGACAAGGGTTTGCCGCGAATCTTGTCGAAATCGATTTCAAGTCCTACCAGGAACAGCAAAAAGGCCAAGCCAAGCTCTCCCAGCATGGCGATCATGCCATCAGGATTGGCCAGATGGAATGCCTGGGGGCCTATCACTATTCCCAAAACGATTTCAAGAACCACAACCGGCAAGCGAAAGCCTGTGGGTATCTCGGCAAGGAGCGGTGCCAGCATTCCAACGAATACGATCAGTAGGAGTTCAGAGGGATAAGCTTCCATAGGTAGACTCCGGCAGAGGTTAAATTACAGAATAGGGTGAAATTCAATTGTAACAAGTATCCTGCATAAACCACTGTTTATTCGACTTGGAAAAAAACAAGATTTTGCGTTTGAACAGCTTCGTGTGTGCTGTAAAAGCTCGTATGAGCATTGTACTTTAAGGAATAATTAATGATTTTAATCATATAATTACATAGATACAGGAGATTTCAATTGACCAATAAAATACGTATCGGCCTTCACACTAAATCCGCGGCTGTTGCTGGGCTGAATGAAAGTGAAATAATCATCCGGTCCCATTATAAATTCTAAGGGCTACCGACCCGGTAGCCCTTAGAGTAAACACCAGATATTTAAATTCCCCTTCTAAGCGGTTTTTAATCGGCCAACAGCCCGCTCCGGGCTAGCTCAAGTTTCCACATCGGCGCATAAAAACGGCATTTCTTTTTTCAAAGGTGGGGCCGTAAGCGTATCAAAAAAGTCATTATATCTAGCGCAAAATAAAGGTTAAGTACGGCAACGTACGGACTAAAAGTACTGTTTCGGGTAATTTACAAATCAGGTTTCGGCGTAACCTGTAAACCTTATTTTCAAAAAAATAGCGTCTTCTCTACTGATGTTTGTCTTTTAAAAATTTTGGAGAAACCCTCATGCATACTTCTCAATCCGAACAAGCAAAATCATCAACCGGCCCTCTCTCATCCATGCAGTCCTGTATAGAAGACTGTATCCGTTGTGCCCAAGTCTGCCTACAGACCGCGATGAACCAATGCCTGGAGATGGGTGGGCGGCACGTTGAACCGGAACACTTCCGACTCATGATGAACTGCGCCGAAATCTGCCAGTTGTCGGCCAACTTCATGCTGAGCGGTTCGCGTTTCCATAACCGTACCTGTGAAGTCTGCGCAGAAATCTGCGAAGCCTGCGCCATGGACTGTAGCAATGTCGGCGATATGGAAGAGTGCGCATCCACTTGCCGTCAATGTGCCGAAAGCTGCCGGCAAATGGCGGGCATGGTAACGCACTGAGTTTAACTTGCATGGCATGTGATTCAGCAACGGCTGAATGGGTTTATCGGGAATTGCATGCCGAATGCAACAGAAGAGTGTCCTTAATTAGCTGGGAGCTGTCGGGGTTAAGTAGTTGCGTATTGTTGCGGCTATTTAAAGCTGAGTTGAGCAGCTCGTCTGCTCAAACGAAACTTATGCCCTTTGGGTATAAGATTGTTTTAAAGCTAAGCGTTATAAAGACATATTATGAACAAGCCCATAATAGAAAGCATAAACAGTAATGATGACCGTTTTGTAGCGTCCAGGCGCGGTTTTTTAAAAACGGTAGCCGGTATTTCCTTACTGACACTGAGCGGGATAGAAAGTTTAAATGCCGCAGTCAGATCGCCACCGGCACACAAAACGATTGCCTTAAACCATGTCCATACCGGCGATAAGCTGAAGTTAACCTATTTTGAACAGGGCGATTATATTGAAGACGCCTTGCAGGAAATCAATTACCTGATGCGTGATTACCATACCGACGCCGTTCATCCGATTGATCCGGCCTTGCTGGATCAGTTATATGATTTGAAGCTTGTACTCGGGATCAATAAATCTTTTGTTGTTACCTCGGGTTATCGCTCGCCGCGTACCAATGCGAGATTACGGAAAAAAAACCGTGGCATCGCAAAACACAGTCTCCATATGCAAGGCCGCGCTATCGATCTTCACGTGGGCGGACTGGACACGCGCAAGATTAGGAACGCCGCATTGGAGATGCACCGCGGAGGCGTCGGCTATTGTCGGCGAGGCAACTTTGTCCATCTGGATACCGGCAGTTTCAGGTCGTGGCTGAGTTAAATCCTCATGGGCAGCAGGCATGTCGGATTTTCTTATGCCTGACAAGCCCTCTTTAGCCGCTATGGAGTATAGTCTGTGAAGTTTAATCTTAGCGAAGCAACCGGTTCTGTGCAGACGATGATTAGCGGCTTTTTTGAACGGCTGCCCTATCTGGCTATTGCTGTCGTTGTTTTTATATTTTTCCTGTTGGTCGGCAAAGGCGTACGGGCAACCGTACGCGCTGTCACGCAACGCAACCATCGCCACTATAACTTGGGCCTGGTGATGGGGCGGCTGAGTTATGGCTTGATAATCTTTATCGGCTTGCTGATTGCTCTTGTGATAGCCATTCCCGGCTTTACGCCGGGCGAACTGGTCAATGTTCTAGGGCTGTCCAGCGTCGCTATCGGTTTTGCCTTTCGCGACATCCTGCAAAATTTTCTTGCCGGCATTTTACTGCTGTTGGCCGAACCTTTCCGTATCGGCGACCAGATCATTCTTAACAATTTCGAAGGCACGGTCGAGGACATCCAGACTCGCGCGACTTTCATCAGAACTTATGACGGGCGGCGGGTGGTGATTCCCAATTCCAATCTGTTCACTAATTCGGTGACGGTCAACACCGCCTATGAAAAACGTCGCCTGGAATATGACATCAGTATCGGCTACGGCGATGACATCGCTCACGCCAAGCGTATTCTGCTCAATACTGTGCAAGAGATTCCGGAAGTACTTGACGATCCGAAGCCCGATGCGCTGGTGGTCAAACTGGCCGATAGCAGCGTCAATATCCGCTTGCGCTGGTGGGTGCAACCGCCGCGCCGGTTTGAAAGCCTGAATGCGCAAGATATTGTTTTGGAAAAAGTAGCTAATGCGCTTTTATCCGAAGGCTTCGATTTGCCGTTCCCGACGCAACAGATCCTGTTCCACGACCAGACCGAAGAATCCGACGGCGACCGTTCACGCCAGCGCGAAGGCTGGCCTCAAGGCAAAGGCGATGCCCCGCGTCCGGCACGTATCGTCGATGCATTGCGTGAGTTAAAAGAAGCTCTTTCAACCGAACAGAATTCCAAGCGGCGATGAAGCTGCAATTCATCAAAATCCGTGATGCGACGGTCGATACTTTCTGGTTTTTACCGGCAGTGATGGCACTGATTGCAGCAGGCGCGGCGCTGAGTAGCACTGCCATTGATTATGCCATCGGCAGCGCATGGCTGCGTAACATGGGCTGGGTGTGGTCAGGCGGTACCGAAGGCGCACGTAGCGTACTGTCGGTCATTGCCGGTTCAGTCATGACCGTCGTTTCGATTGTGTTTTCGCTGACCGTGACCACACTGGCGCAAACGTCATCGCATTTCGGGCCGCGCGTGCTGAGAAACTTTACCTCCGACCGGGGTGTTCAATTCACGCTCGGCACCTTTATCGCCACTTTTGTCTATTGCCTGCTGGTCTTGCGGACAGTGCGCTCACTCGAAGAAAAAAGCTTCGTGCCGTATCTGTCCGTGAACATCGGCATACTGTTGGCGCTGGCTTCAATGGCCGTGCTGATCTATTTCATTCATCACATTTCGCAAAACATTCAGGCCGAGAATCTGATCGCCAATGTGGGAGAACAATTCCGAAAATCGCTGCCGCTTCTGTTCCCCGAACGCATCGGCCGGCCGCACAGCGACAACACCCGCTCAGAGCAGTTGCCCGATGACAGCCAATGGCAAGCCGCAGATATTGTGCTATCCACGGCCAATGGCTATGTGCAAGTCGTGGACGATGAACAGTTAATGCAGTTGGCGACGCAACACGACTTGATGCTGCAATTGGCAAGGCGCCCCGGCGATTTCGTGACCGCTACCTCGACGTTGCTGCGTGTGCTGCCGCGTGCGCATATAAACCATGACATCGAGCTTGAATTGCGAGACTGCTTTAGTCTCGGAGCCCATCGTACGCCGCATCAGGACGCACAGTATATGTTGCAGCAGATGGTCGAAATCGCGGTCCATGCGCTGTCGCCGGGCATCAACGAACCTTTCACCGCCTTGACTTGTATCGATTGGATAGGGGCGTCGCTATGCGGCGTGGCAAGGCGCGAACTACCTATGCCGCTGCGTCAGGATGAACACGGCCGGTTGCGCGTGATTGCCTGCACGCTCGATTTCGAGGAGTTGGCCGACATCGCTTTCAGCCAGATTCGTCTCTATGGCGCCCGCAATCCGGACGTGATGCTACACCTTCTTGCAATCATCGGCGAAATTGCGCCTGATGTATACCGCGACCAGGACCGCATCCTGTTAATGCGGCATGCTCAGCTGGTTGGTGAAGACGCGAGCCAAATCACTAACCAAACCGACCGCCGACGCGTAGCCGATCGGCTTCAACAAACATTGCTTGCTCTGGCCCAGAGTCATACTCAAGAGGAATAAATCATGTTTTTTAACGATGAGTTTAGCTTGCTTCGAGTGGTCATCGTCGGCACCTTGGCCTATTTGTCTTTGGTGCTGCTATTGCGTGTTTCAGGCAAGCGCACTTTATCGAAAATGAATGCTTTCGACTTGGTTGTGACCGTGGCAATCGGCTCCACGTTGGCGACGGTTCTGCTCTCTAAGGACGTGGCTCTTGCCGAGGGCGTGGTGGCTTTCACGCTATTGATTGGGCTGCAATATGTCATTACCTGGCTGTCAGTGCGTTCGCGCCGGGTGGAAAACCTGATTAAAGCGGAGCCTTCCCTGCTTTATTTCAATGGGCGCTTTCTTCATGAGGCCTTGAAAGGTGAACGCGTTACCGAAGCCGAAGTGCGTGCCGCCGTGCGCTCGCAAGGTTCGTCGGAAATGGAAAGTGTCGCCGCCGTTGTACTGGAAACGGACGGCAGTCTGACAGTTCTACGCAATCAAGACGATCAGGTGTTTACTTCATTGAAAGGCATTAAGCATCCCGCTCTATAATTGCGGACTGATAAGGTCTGCAATGCTATCCCGGATTTTGTTCTTCCAAGGCCTATTCTGCCATTCCTCCAAGGTTATACGGCGTGAATTGCATAAATCCTGTTCGAAAATCCTTGCTTGTATGCGTGCAAACTCAGCGCTGTAGATGTTAAGGTTGGCTTCGTCGTTAAGGCTGAATGAGCGGTTGTCGAAATTGGTCGATCCTACCGAGGTCCATAGCTCGTCCACGATCATCACTTTGCAGTGGAACATGGTCGGCTGGTATTCATAAATTTCGATGCCCGCCTGCAACAATGCGCCCCACGCGTAGCGCGAGGCATATCGAAGCACCTTCCGGTCAATATAAGGTCCCGGGACAATCATTTGTACACGAACCCCGCGTTTTTGCGCAGCGACCAATGTGTTAATGGCGACCTTATCGGGAACGAAGTACGACATCGATAACCGCACCGAGGTTTTTGCCGCTGCAATCGACAGCAGATACATAAGTTGAACGCTTTCGGCGCCGCCTCCAGGCGAACTCTTGAACACCTGCGCAGTGTACTCACCGGCCGGCTCGAGCGGAGGCAAATAGGCCGCACTGTGCAATACCTGGCCGCAGACTTGAACCCAGTTATCGATGAAAGCGGACTGTAGCTGCGCGACCGCCGGACCTTCAATACGAAAATGCGTATCCCGCCAATGGGCCTTGTCTTGCGCATTTCCGGTCCACTGTGTCGCGATGCCAACGCCGCCGGTGAAACCGACTTTGCCGTCGATCACCAGCAGTTTGCGATGCGTCCGGTTGTTCATACGGTCCAACGTGTACCAACGTAACGGATTGTAGCGATAGACTTCCACACCCGCTTGCTTCATCTGATTGACGTAGGCTTCGTCGATATCGCTACAACCGAGCCAATCCAGCATGACATGTACACGCACATTCGCCCGCGCCCGTTCGCTCAGTGCTTCGGCAAACTCTTTACCGATAGTTCCGGACCAATAAATAAAAGTTTCGAAAGTGACGGTTTTCCGCGCGCCGCGTATGGCTTCCAGCATGGAAGGAAAAATTTCGTCGCCATTCAATAAGGTTTGGACACGGTTGCCTTCGATAACCGGGGGGCCTAAAAGATGTCCCACAGCCCTTAAGAATTGCGGGTCGGCAACGGTGTAAAGCGTTTCGACGCGCGCGTCTATGGGTTTGCTGCCAAAACTGAGATTGACAACAAAAAATACGCAGATGAGCGTTATAACGAAGGTGGCAACAATGATCATCATATTCGCAGCATACTAAACGATTTAACGGTTACAAAATCAAGCTGATTAGCAGCTTTCAGGGTAAGTCCACCTGCTCTTCCAAGATGTCCCGCATATACAGCATCTGCACCAGCACCATGATCACGGCCGCCAGCGGCGGGGCTAGCAGAAGCCCCAGAATGCCGAAACCGGCTCCCAGCACCAGCTGGGCGATCAGCAACAGCGCCGGTGGCATTGAAATTATCCTTTCCTGGATATACGGTGAGATCACATAGCCTTCCAGACTCTGCACCACGAAATAAAGGGCGATGATAGACATCGCCGTCGTGCCGCCTTGGGACAACCCGACCATCACAGCGGGCACGGCAGCGATCAGCGGCCCGATGTTAGGCACGAAATCCAACATGGCGGCAATCAGGCCAAGAATGAATGCGAACGGCACTCCCAATAAAGCCAGTCCGGTACCGATCAATATTCCCACTACGAGCATGGCCGCAATCCGGCCAATCAGCCACCAACGAAGTACATGTTCGAGCCTGTCGAAAGCTTCACCGACACACTCCCTACGCTGCTGGGGAAACAGGTGTATCGTGCCTCTAACGTAGGTTTTCGGATCGGCCGCAAAATAAAGGCTCAGCACGATCACGATGACAAGACTGCCCAAAGCACCGAACGCAGTCGAAAAAATCCCGGCAATGTTCCCCAGTTGCTGTGGATTGGCCAGGCCGCGTCCGGCTCGGGATAACGCATCCATAGCCGTTGGCCCCCAGTCGTATTGCTCAAGTTGGCTCCGTAACCGCCCCTGTGCCGACGGCAGCTGCCGGAACAATTTATAGAAACCATCGGCAATATCCGGGCCGTACAGTACCAGAATCAGTACGAGCGCACCTAACAGAAGTACAACCACGAACGTTAGGCACCAAGCTACAGATAACGACGTACGGCTGCTGATGAAGTTCGCCAGAGTGCGCAGAAAAAGAGCCAATAACAGGCTTGCGAAAACCAGCAGTAAAATCTGGGCCGCCTGCCAAACCATCAGCACCAACGCAATAACCGCAACCCCGACAACTGCCACGATTAACGTCCGCTTGGTCAACAACATGTTTGCATTGCCAGTCGCGGCGGCTTGTTCATCCGTTGTTTTGGCCTCGGATGCTCCGTCCCTGCGCCAAGAGTTCATATCCTTATTTTCCTGGCGAGCTTATTTTGATTTTTCGTCTTTAAGTTGGATCTTGGTTGTTACTGATTTAACACCTTCAACTTTCTGGGCAACCTCAGCCGCTCTGGTGATTTCATCATGAGTGTCTACGAAGCCGCTTAATTGCACAACGCCTTTAAGTGTCTCAACATTGATTTGGAAGGCACTCAGATTGTCATCGGCAGCGATGGCCGCTTTTACCTTGGTCGTTATCACGGCATCGTCAATATAATCGCCGGCGCTTTGACCGCCTCCGGCTGCCATATCCATTCTTTCACCGGATATCGCCGTCCCGTAACCGGCTATTGATGTTAATGCCAGAGCAAGGAAAAATGCTGAACAAGCTTTGATTGTTTTCATAATTAATTCTCCAGATGAACAATAAAATGATGAGGGTCAATTCGATTATGATTTATACCCGGATATTGGATGGCGCATATCCCTGAGAACAAATAGCACTGCATCGTCAGGCAAAAGCCTTACATCAATCTGACCTATCGGCTAGTGATATTTTTAACTGAATCAATTTTAGATTTAAAGTCAGTCGCCATCAGTTCGGTATCGAACATAAAGCCCTTTCCGTCTGATTATTTATAGGTTTTTTCAAGTAATATGGCTGGCATACATGATGTAACGCTCTCAAGCTTATGTGCCAAGGGCGGCCGTTCTGCCCATAACATCCCGAGGCGAATCAACCTGCATTTACCTTAACACCTATCAGTTTAACGAGAATATCCAATACGTCGTTCCGGCAGGGATTGCCGGTGTAGCGTGCTATTTAAGTAACGTGATAGGTGGTAAGCTGCATTTACTAAAAATATGGAATTGATACGACAAAGCAAGCTATAACAACGCTCTTGTACTCAGCAAGAATATTGTTAAAAAAACTTTTTAAGCAAACTTTAATCAAAATTTAAGGATCGAAAAGCTATCATTCCAGAGGTACGCGAAAAGGCCTCTACCATTACATTTGCTGTGTATTGTTAGATTTTTTCCGACTGCATTTCAATATTCGCTCTTTGTTCTACGCTATCCCAACATTTAATCGTATGCATTCGATTGCGTATCTTTAATATTCTCCAATACACATCAAAGGAGGTTTATCGTGTCCCATAAAACACGTATCGGTCTTATCGGTTATGGTAAGACCGGCAAAGCCGTAGCTAATGTACTCAGCACCGACCCGCGTTTCGAACTCTGCTGGATTGCCCGGCGCACTGCCGCCAGTTCACCCCAAACTCATCCTGATACCGCTATTCCTATTTTCGGCGTCGATCGGCAATCGTTCGAAATATTGTTTGCCCGGCATCCGGTCGATGCGGTAGTGGATTTTTCTTCGCAGGAAGCCGTTCATGCTTACGGGGAGATAGTGCGCAAACGCAAAATCATATTGGTCAGCGCGATTTCCGCTTATTCGAAAAGCGACCTGGCTTATGTTCGCAATCTTGGCAAGCACACGCGCGTCATGTGTTCTCCCAATATTACTTTGGGCATCAATTTCCTGATGACGGCGGCCAATCTGCTGCGCAAGATCGCTCCATTCGCCGACGTGGAAATCCTTGAGCAACATTTTAAGGAAAAGCCGGAAATTTCAGGAACGGCAATCAAAATTGCAGAAAAACTAGGCCTGGAGGACAATCAAATCACCTCGTTGCGGCTCGGTGGAATTATTGGCGAGCATGAAGTCATTTTCGGCTTCCCCCACCAAACAGTCCGCTTAGTCCATTCATCGATCAGGCGCGAAGCATTCGGCACCGGCGCAGCTTTCGCGTTATCCCAACTCGCAAATTGCGCTATAGGCTTTTACACTTATGAAGATCTACTGCTGCAAACGGTCAATAACGACTTGCCGAAGCCGGGCTTTGCGGGTGTGGGGAATTAATCCATCATTCTGCATGACAAATTAAGTTATCTTTGGCAAAGCCTAAGATAACTTAATTTTAAAACGGCAAAACAATCCCAAGCGTCCTTCTTGCCCTTGGGTTTACAAGCTTCACATAGCGCGCTGTACAAGGTCCGAAAAATTATGTCAAACTAGCAAAAAACAAAGACCGAGGTGAAGCATGAAAAGATGTCCGATCTATACGTTTCTTTTCTCACCGCTCTGGAAACAGGTTTTATGCGTTTCCCGAAGACTTTGATTTTCCTTGTAGCCATTGCCTGCGCAATCAGCCTGTATTACACCGCGCGGAATCTTGGCATTAATACCGATACCACGAAAATATTATCCGAGGATTTGCCTTTTTACAGGATCGCGCCCGTTTTCTTAAAGCTTTTCCCCAGGACGACCAAGCGGTATTGGTCGTCGTCGATGCCGAAACGCCGGAACAGGCAACGCAAGCGCTCGATTATCTTGGCGCCCAATTCAAGAATGAGCAACAGCAGATAAAATCCGTTTATATTCCGGGCGAAGGCGACTTTTTCGACCGGCACGGCCTGTTTTATCTCGACCTTGACGACCTGAATGAATTGACCGGTAAATTGGCGGAGGCGCAACCGTTTATCGGTACACTGTCCGGCGACAACAGCCTGAAGAGCCTGCTGTCGATTGTGTCGCTTGCCATTACCACCGATGACCGCGAATTGCCGGTCGACCTGAATCCGTTGTTGAATAATATCCGGGCCGTGATAGAGGCATTACTGAACGGAAAAAACCTTCAACTGTCATGGCAACAGCTGATGCTCGGCGAGGACCGGGATTTACTCGCCAAACAACGCTTTATTCTGCTCAAGCCCGAGCGAGTAGCCTGGATGAAGCTTGCGGAATCCAAGGCTTCGTGGCAAATCATCCCGTATTCCGCGATACTACATACGGGCTACGCGATCAATAAAATCTTCAACCTCCGCTTGATCAAACGGCCAACCCAACTCCCGCCCACTCTCCGGATCATACAAAACCGGAATGCGTATCGCGTATTGCTCCTGCCACTGTTCCTGCTCGGCAATATCCACATAGTCAACACCACCCGGCACAAAGGCATTAACAATAACCTCCGCCTGTTCGCAGAGATGGCAGCCGGAGGTGCCGAACAGTATTAAGCGCATATCAATGATGCACATGCGCCGCCAGCCAGCGCTCGGCGACTTCTTCGGCGATGCCTTTGCGTCTGGCGTAATCTTGCAGTTGGTCTTTATCGATCTTGCCGACATTAAAATACTGCGATTCGGGATGGGAAAAATACCAGCCGCTTACCGCTGAGGCGGGATACATCGCATAACTTTCGGTCAGCTCTATCGTGGTATGTTCGGTCGCATTGAGTAATTCAAACAGCTTGCCCTTCTCGGTATGATCGGGACACGCTGGGTAACCCGGCGCCGGCCGTATGCCTTGATAGGCTTCGTTGATTAACTGATCGGCCTCATGAGTTTCATCTTTGGCATAGCCCCAATACTCTTTCCTGACTACTTGGTGCATGTATTCTGCAAACGCTTCGGCCAATCTGTCGGCCAGCGCTTTGAGCATGATTGAGCTGTAATCATCATTATCCAGCTCAAATTCTTGCAGTTTTTGCTCTATGCCGATGCCGGTCGTTACCGCAAAAGCGCCGATATAGTCGGCTTTTCCGCTGTCAACCGGGGCGATAAAATCGGACAGGCAATAATTGGGTCTGCCCGGCGCTTTGACGTTCTGTTGACGCAAATGATGCAGGGTTTCCTTTTTCTGGCTGCGGGTGTCATCGGTATACACCACGACATCATCGCCGTCGCTGTTGGCCGGGAAGAATCCGACTACGGCGCGGGCGGTCACCCATTCTTCGCTGATGATTTTTTTCAGCATGTCCTGCGCGTCTTGAAACAGCTTTCTGGCTTCAACGCCGATGACTTTGTCGTCGAGTATTTTGGGGTAGCTTCCAGCCATTTCCCAGGTTTGGAAAAACGGCGACCAGTCGATATACCAGACCAACGTATCCAACGGAAAATGATCGATGACTTTTATGCCCAGGAACGACGGTTTAACCGGCTCGTAGTTGCCCCAGTTGAATTTATTGCGCCGGGCTTCTTCTAAAGGATGTTGTTTGGTTTTGGCTTCCCGGCCTTTGTGCCGTTCCCTGACTTCCTCGTATTCTTCCCGGATGCTGTTGACGAACTCGTCTTTTAAATCGGCGCTGAGCAAGTTGCTGGCTACGCCGACGCCGCGCGATGCATCGGTCACGTAAACAATCGGGCCGTCGTAATTCGGGGCGATTTTGACTGCGGTATGCGCGCGCGAAGTTGTGGCGCCGCCTATCATCAACGGGATGGTAAAACCCTGGCGCTGCATTTCTTTGGCGACATGCACCATTTCATCCAGCGACGGCGTAATCAGGCCGCTTAAGCCGATAATGTCGACGTTTTCCAAACGCGCGGTTTGTAAAATCTTTTCGGCGGGCACCATCACGCCCATATCAATCACGTCATAGTTATTACATTGCAAGACCACGCCGACGATATTCTTGCCGATGTCATGCACATCGCCTTTTACCGTCGCCATCAGAATTTTGCCGTTGGTTTGCCGCTCACCCGCCGCTTTATCGGCTTCCATAAACGGCATCAAATAAGCCACGGCCTTTTTCATGACCCGCGCCGATTTAACCACTTGCGGCAGGAACATTTTACCCGCGCCGAACAAGTCGCCGACTACGTTCATGCCATCCATTAACGCGCCTTCAATGACATGCAACGGTCTTTCGGCCTCCAGTCTTGCCTGTTCAGTATCTTCGTCGATGTAATCGGTGATGCCTTTAACCAGCGCATGTTCCAGACGCTTGGTGACCGGCCAGCTGCGCCATTCCAGATCCTGCTCTTTTCCGGCGCTGCTGCTGCCGTCGCCGCGATATTTGTCGGCAAGTTCCAGCAATTTATCGGTGCCGCTGCCGTCGTGCCGGTTTAAAATAACATCTTCAACCGCATCGCGCAGATCTCGGGGAATATCTTCATAAATCGCCAATTGACCGGCATTGACGATGCCCATATCCATGCCGGCCTGAATGGCATGATATAAAAACACCGCATGGATCGCTTCCCGTACCGGATTATTGCCCCGAAACGAAAACGATACGTTGGACACGCCACCGGAAATCAGCGCGTAAGGCAAGGTGCGTTTGATCTCTTGAGTGGCTTCAATAAAATCCAGACCGTAATTGTTGTGTTCGTCGATACCGGTGGCGACGGCAAATATATTGGGATCGAAAATAATATCTTCGGGCGGAAAGCCGACTTGTTCGGTGAGAATCTTGTAAGCCCGTTGGCATATTTCGACTTTCCGGGTTTTGGTATCCGCTTGCCCTTCTTCATCAAAAGCCATGACGATAACTGCCGCACCATAGCGACGTACCAGTTTGGCGTGTTCGATAAACGCGGCTTCGCCTTCTTTCAGCGAGATGGAATTCACCACGCCTTTGCCCTGAATACATTTAAGTCCGGCTTCCAGAATTTCCCATTTGGATGAATCCAGCATGATCGGCACTTTGGCAATGTCAGGCTCGGACGCGATCAGCATCAAAAAGCGTACCATCGCTTCCTTGGACTCCAGCATGCCTTCGTCCATATTGATGTCGATAATTTGCGCGCCGTTTTCAACTTGCTGCTTGGCAACGTCCAGCGCCGCTTCAAAATCGCCCTCGATAACCAGTCGTTTGAATGCCGCCGAACCGGTAACGTTGGTGCGCTCGCCGACATTGACGAACAACGAGTCCGGCCCGATGTTCATGGGTTCGAGTCCTGATAATCGACACTGTTTGGGTATCTCCGGAACTATTCTTGGACTGTATTGTTGCACGGCCTCAACGATCGCTTTGATATTCGCAGGCGAGGTTCCGCAGCAACCGCCGATAATATTCAGGTAGCCGTTTTGCGCCCAATCGGCCAGTTCTTCGGCCATCGCTTCGGGTGTTTCGTCGTATTCTCCGAACTCGTTAGGCAAGCCCGCATTGGGATGTGCGGAAATATGCGTGTCGGCAATACTTGATAATTCGGCGATATATTGGCGCAGTTCTGTTGCGCCTAACGCGCAGTTAAAGCCGAAAGAGATCGGCTCTACATGCTTGAGTGAATTCCAGAAAGCGGCAACAGTTTGTCCGGACAGCGTTCTGCCTGATGCATCGGTAATGGTGCCGGAAATCATCACCGGCAGTTTGTAGCCGATCTGTTCAAAATATTGTTCAACCGCAAAAATGGCGGCTTTGGCATTCAGGGTATCGAAAACGGTTTCGATCAGAATAATATCCGCGCCGCCGTCAATCAGGCCTTGAGTGGCTTCTGTGTAAGCTACGACCAAGTCGTCAAAGAAAATATTGCGAAAGCCCGGATCGTTAACATCGGGTGACATGGAGGCCGTGCGGTTGGTGGGACCTAAAACGCCGGCAACAAAACGCGGTTTTTCCGGCGTCTTTTGGGTGTATTCGTCAGCCGCTTGTTTTGCCACTCGCGCAGCCTCAACATTAATTTCATAGGCCAGCGATTCCATTTTGTAATCGGCCATGGCGATACTGGTCGCATTGAAGGTATTGGTTTCAACAATGTCGGAGCCGACTTCAAAATAGGCACTATGAATGGCTTTAATAATGTCCGGCTGGGTCAGCGACAAAAGATCGTTATTCCCCTTAAGATCGACATCCCACTGTGCAAAACGCTGACCACGATAGTCTTTTTCTTCTAATTTGTAGCTTTGGATCATCGTGCCCATCGCACCATCGAGAAATAAAATGCGCCGGGATAATTGCTGCTTTAATAATTCTGTTTTGCTCATAGGAAAGATCAGGGGGTTATTTAATTTGGATATAATCATTGCTTAAAAGGTAATCAAGCACTATTATTTTTTACTATTTTTGCCGGAGATGAGCATGTCAAAACCAACGATTACTCAAGTCATAAAAAGCGTTCTAGCTGCTGCCATTGGGGTGCAAAGCGATGATAACAGGCAAAAGGATTTCACACAGGGATCTCTTCCAACGTATGTTATTGCAGGATTAATTTTTACTGTGCTTTTCGTTTCCGGTCTCGTTTTTCTTGTTTCTATTATTTTAGGCAAATAGCGTTTAAACATCAGAATCGATAATCTAAAAAACAATACAGCCATGTAGCCATAAAAAAAGCCCAAGCATCACTTGGGCTTTTTTTTATAACCAACTTTACGCCTTACTTTTCAGACGATGTTTTGAAACTTTGTTTTATGCTTTGAAACATTTCTTTAATATCGCCAAATAAATTGCCAATTGTAATTGGTTCCTTGGTAATAAATTTTATCCTAACCAGCGCAGCCGCTAAAACGCCAACAATTGATGGCATCAGTTCCAGATATAATGAAAGCAGAATGCCTCCAAATCCCTGAAAACCGCCTTCATTTTTTCTATCGCCAATACTGGTTAAATCACGCTCGTAGTCACTACCGCCCTCACCACCTCGTACTGCCTCCAAAATATAAAGATTGATATCGATAAATCCTAGCTGTACTACAAAAAAGGTAACTGTACCAATCGCTACCCACATCATTACATTACTCGTTTTTGCTCTCATAGCCGACTGGTAAATCCAGAGAGCCACAAAAATCATTATAATGCCACCTATCATAGCTATATCCTTTTTTAAATTATTTTTTTGTTAGAAAGAAGAAATACGCACACTTTAATATCATGTTTGAACCCTCTTTTTCAATCACTTTGCAGGATTCATATTTTTCTCGTCCAGGAGCTACCTGCTTTTTAATTTCCCCATTTTCGACGGAATACTTAATGGCAATCTTCAGTTCACTGATTCGTCCAGCCACATCTGATGCCGTTGACATAAGAGTTCCATCCGGTCTAAAGTCCCATTCCTGTGTTATGGCCTTTTTTTGGCCGGTTAACGTAACTGCTTCATCATGAAGATTCCATTTCCCTAAAATCTCAGAATTATCTTTTAGTTGAACGTCAGCATTTGCTGATAACGTAAAGAAAATTGCGACCAGTGGTAATATTTTAACGCATCTATTCATCATAATTCCTTATCTCAAAATGTATCAGCACTCAAAAATAGATTCTAAACTATACCACACTGGCTATCGAGCAATAAATTTCAACCGGGAACAATAGTTATATCTCATCAAAAAAAACACGTGACAATAAGCCTTGACTTTAACTTTCCCTAAAGTATTATGCTCATTCCGTTTGCTATGTAATTAGCAATATTTCTAAAAATACAAAATTATAGGTAGGACATCCCATGGGAGCGATCTTAGATATCACCGAAATGTTAAAAGAACCAGCTGGTATGGTCGGCGCGGTTGTAGTTATAGCTGCTGGCTACTTCCTGGTAAAATGGGTATTTGCCGAACACCCAGACGACGAAAAATAAGTCTTCAAACGATTTAATCTTAGCTTAGGCCGCTCACTTCAATTCTTTATGAGTTGAGTGCGGCCTTTGTTTTGTCTGCACATTTCAATACATAAACCCTACATTTCTTATATAATTTATACATCTTCCCGATTTTTCGAATCATGAAATGTATAAACTTATCTCCAGTAAAATTCTAGAACTTCATTCCAAGCAAGCTCCTGCTATCGGCATAGGCTTATTCCGGATTCTTTACGGCTTAATCACTCTACAGGAAATCATTTTCCTGCTGTACTTTAATCACTTAATTTTCGACCCTATTCCCTATATAGATGTCGAATTCCCGATGATTCCTTTTTTCTTGTGCCTTTGGGGCGTTATTGCCGCTTTTATTGTGGTGGGTTACCGCTACCAATTTGCAATAACCTGTAATTACATTATCTGGATTATTTTTGTTAATTTCACCCCCATGCAACGGGATTTTGATGGCGGCTTTGATTTATTCATGATCGGAGCGGGATTTTTCCTGCTTTTTATGCCTGGAGATCGAGCATTTTCAATAGACCATCTTCGACATAAGCTTAGCACCCCTTTTACTCATTACAGCGCCTATCCGAAACCAACCGTTTCAACTCTTGCGTACATCCTGCCCGTTGCTATTTGCCTCGGCTTTCTCTACTTTGATTCAGCCATACATAAAATGTTTGCCGAACACTGGCGCAACGGCCTTGGCACTTGGCTGCCCGCAACACAGCCTTATTATGTTTCAGCCATCGATATGTCGTATTTGCTGAACAATACGTTTTTGCAAAACATTCTTGGCTATACCATCTTAGTTTTTCAATTTACCTTTATCTTCTTTTTCACCCAGCGCCAGTTACGCACAGTTTATTTGCTGGTCGGCCTTGGTCTTCATCTTGGCATCACTTTATCTTTCAACATTTATCCTTTTGGCTTGGGGATGCTCGCCTTTTATGCCTTACTGGTTCCTTTTAAATGGTGGCGATGTATCGGCCGCTTAGTCACGGCAAAACAGCCCTCTCTTACCGTATTTTATGACCAGCTGTGCCCTTTATGTAATCGCACCGTTTTGATCCTTAATCATTTCGACATATTCAGCTGCATAGACTTTAAAAGCGCTCAGGAACATGCAGCACACTATCCGGCGCTTGCTGCCATCAACAATGAAACTCTTTTAACCGATTTATACGCACTGGATCGCACCAACCGCATTTATTCGGGCGTTGACACTTATGCCCAGATCTTTATAAAAATGCGTTATTTATTTCCTATCGGTATTATTTTGAGCCTTCCGGGAATTCATCAATTTGCCTTAAAAAAATACCGTTCTATTGCCGATACACGCAATCGCATCCCATGCACATCTGCCTGCCTTCTGCCACAAGCCCTGCCGGACACTACTCTCTATCATCAATTTTTTGAAGGTGTTGCCACACAAAAACCGCACGCATTTTCCAGGAAACTTTCAAAAATATTACTGGCACTCATCGTTTTTCAATTAAACAGCTCGATTCATTACGGGCTTATTTACAGACTCAATGTCGACAACCCTCGAAATCCCATCTCACAGGCCAGCAACGCCATTTTAATGGCCTCACAGACCTTTCTGGGCATCACACCCCATGCGCTTTATCTGCATGACCATTTTACAGGCTATGATCATATTTTAGCGCTCACCTACACTGACCAAAATGGCGCTGAGCACTGGCTACCTTTTGTCAATGAACAAGGTCGTCTTCTTGCCCCCAACTGGGGCCGCGTTCACTCCATGTGGGCCAATATTGCCGTAACGCCAAACATTGATAACAAACGCTTGCACAAATTCATCATGAAAGTCACCGCTTTCTGGGGAATAGATTGTGGTTTAAATCTTGAAAATGTCGTTTTCAACATAAAGCTCAAAAAAATCAATGCGCCTTCTTACTGGATTCATGATCAATTACATAAAAATTTCGCATCTCCGTGGACCACTATCGGAACGGCAAAATGGACCGACAACCAAATCTCTTTCGATTTGCCCGACAACATCAATCAGCTTTAACTGAGCGGATAATTATTCAATTTTTATTATTGCATCATCATTCGAGTCATGATATAAAATGCATGTGCTTTAATTTAATGGCGCAAATTAATAAAAATAATTGAAACCCCTTTGGAGGATATTCGTATGAATAAAATTTTATCTCTTATAGCTATGGCATTAATGATTGTTGGCTTATCTGGTTGCATGGATGATCCTGATAAATCTGCACAAAAAATTTCTAGTTCTATTCAACTATAAATAGAATTATTGGCAGTACCAAAAAACCCAGCTTATAGCTGGGTTTTTTGTTTTTACAAGCCTTGTTTTTGATTGCAAAATACAGGGCGAACTTACCAGCCAACTCCCCGCTCAATCCTCATATCACCCGCTACACTTATCCAAATTTTATCAAAGCTCACTATAAACGTCTTTTAGCTTTCACTCCAAAAAAGCTTGGGAGCATCTTTAAAAATTCCACCGCACTCAACACTCAGACGTAAATTATTTTCTCCAAAATTCCGGTACAAATAAAATAACAATAGAAAATATCTGCACCCGGCCCAGAAGCATCGCAAAGATACAAATACCCGTTTGAATGTCGTTCAGACTGGCGTAATTAGTCGCAGGCCCCACTTGATTAAGACCCGGGCCGGCATTGTTAAAACAGGCGATAATAGCCGAGAAAGCGCTTATAAAATCCATACCGCTCAACAACAGCATGAACACCAGAATGACGATGCTAATGAAATACAGAAAAATAAATCCGGTTACAGAGGCAACAATTTTATTACTCACCACTGTGTCGCCGATTTTCATGGATTTAACCGCAAAAGGATGAATGAACTTGAACAATTCCAGACGTGCCTGCTTCATCAGAATGATGGTACGAATCATTCGAATACCCCCGCCGGTGGAACCGGAAGAAGCCGAAATACAACATAAAAACAACATCCACATTGGCACAAAGATAGGCCATTGATTAAAATCTTGTGTAGCATAGCCGCAATCGGTAGCGATGGTGACCAGATTAAACGTTGCATGGCGTAATGCGGTAAAAAAGTCAGGATAAGTGCCAGCATGCCACAGCACCGATGCCGTTATCAGGCAACTTCCCAACACTAAAGCGAGGAAAGCTCTTGCTTCCCTGTCATCGACATAAGGATTGAAGGATCCTTTCCGGAGAGCCACAAAATGGGTGGCGAAATTGATCGCTGCCAGCAATTGAAAGATGGTTAACACCATCTCGATAGATAGCGAATTAAAAAAACCGACACTACTATCGTGAGTAGAAAATCCGCCTAAACTCATCGCGGAAAAGGCATGACAAATAGCATCAAACCAATCCATACCCGCGAAACGCAAAGCCACAATACAGGCCAGAGTTATGCCCGCATAGACCAACCATAAAGCTTTGGCAGTTTGTGCTATACGCGGCGGCAAATCCGACTCCTTGACCGTTCCCGGCGATTCCGCGATATATAACTGCATGCCGCCGATACCCAGAATGGGCAAAATAGCAACCGCAAATATAATGATGCCCATACCCGCTATCCAGTTCAACTCATGCCGCCACAGGTTAATCGACATCGGCAACTGATCAATACCGCTGAATATAGTCGCGCCGGTCGTAGTAAGGCCGGAAACAGTCTCAAAATAAGCGTCGATAAAGCTGAGCTCAGGTAAATACATCATCAGCGGCAAGGTACAAAATACCGGAATTATTGACCAAGTAATCGCTACCATCAAAAACCCTGTTTGTCTTGACACCTTCTTGGGTATGCGTAGCGTCGGAATAAACATCAACGCGCCCAGCAACATGGTAATCAAAGAGCCCTGATAAAAGGCATTAGTAGCACCGTCATCAGTTATAAAGGAAGTCAACAAACAAGTGGCCATTAAGCCGCTGAATCCCATGGTGACCAAACCGAAAATATTGATGATCGTAAAGATGACATTCATGGAATTAGATTCAAAGCGAAAGGTTCAAGACTACGGACAAAAGGTCAAAGGCTAAGGTTTTTTGCCTTTTGCCCTTCGCCTGCCCTTATATTAAAGAGGCTGGAATTTTTTCTCGATGTTTACGACCAATTTTTTATCCATCGCGAACATAACCACATGATCACCTTCTTCGAACACCGTTTCATGGTGAATCGAAATGACTTGCTGGTTGCGAATCAGTGCCCCCATCACAATACCTTCAGGGAAATTAATGGAATCCACCCGAAATCCGACGACGGAATTCAGATCATTACTTTGGTGTGCAATAGCCTCGATAGCCTCAGCGGTACCGCCGCATAGCGAACTGACTTGCGCCACATCACCGCGACGTACATGTTTTAAGATACTGCCGAGCGTCTCCTGATTGGGCAGCACTGCAACATCAATTCCTGTTCCCGGCAAAAGCTTGCTGTACGAAACATGGTTGAGCAAACAGATAGCCTTGCGCGCGCCCAAACTTTTTGCCAAAGAAGCGGAAACGATATTAACGCCGTCATTTTCAGTAATCGCACAAAATAAATCGGTACTATCGATAGACTCATCAAGCAACATCGCTTCATCGGCGCAATCGCCTAATAGCACCACGGCATGATCAAGATCATTGGCTATCTTGTGAGCGCGTCTGGGATCTTTTTCAATGATTTTTACTTGGTGGTCTTTTTCCAACGCCAGCGCCAGGCGCTTGCCGACATGACCGCCACCGGCAATGATAATTCGCTTTAACGGAGCCTCCAGCTTGTTCAGCTCTTTCAATACTCGACGCACCTCTTCACGAGGCGCCACAAAAAAAACTTCGTCGCCCGTTTCAATAACGGCCTCACCGTTTACTACCATCGGAATCCCTTGCCGAAAAATAGCCGCCACGCGAATTTTACCGCCGACCAGTCGCTCTTTCAGAGTTTTAATTTTTTTGCCTGTTAAGGAGCCGTCCGCCACCACTTTAACCGAAAAAAGGCGTACCAGCCCGTCAGCAAAATTGGAAATATGTTGGACGCCGGGGAACTCGATCAAATTACGAATGGCCTCCATAACGATTTGTTCCGGGCTAATAACAATATCCACCGGAATACCGTTCGGGCCGAATAATTGCGGATTTTTCAGATAATCGACAGCACGCACCCGGGCAATCGTTTTCGGCCGACTGTAAAGCGCATTGATGATCACACACGCCAGCATATTGGTTTCGTCGCTGTCGGTAACCGCGATAATCATATCGGCAGTCCGGGCTCCAGCCTGTTCGAGTACCCTCGGGTGCGCCGCGTTACCGGCAACCGTGGCAATATCGAAACGCTCCTTTAACGCATCAAGCAACTCCGTCCTGAAATCAACGACGACAATATCGTTCTCTTCGCTTGCCAGCGCCCCGGCAACCGATGAACCGGTAACACCGGCGCCAAGAATAAGTATTTTCATTTACGCCCTGTGAGTGTTAAAAATAAAAGCAGGCGAAGGGCGAAAGACAAAAGGCTAAAACCTTATATCTTTCGCCCTTCGCCTTTTTTCGGCTTGTATCTTTCCCTTACAACCGGGCTAGTACTGCCGCTACTGTTTCCCCCATAGCCGCCGGTGTTGGGCAGATCGTAACTCCCAACTCTTTCAGTATAGCTACTTTTTCTGCGGCGCTTTCACCTGCTGATGAAATAATCGCACCGGCATGGCCCATGCGTCGGCCTTCCGGTGCAGTTAAACCGGCGATATAGGCGATCACCGGTTTACTCATGTGTTCTTTGGCAAAAATCCCGGCTTCAACTTCTTGCGGGCCGCCGATTTCGCCAATCATGACGATCACTTTGGTTTCCGGATCGGCTTCAAATTTTTCCAGAATATCACGGTGCGAACTGCCGTTGATCGGGTCGCCGCCGATACCGACCGAGGTTGAAATGCCTATATTCAAGCGTTTCATCTGGTCTGCGGCCTCATAGCCCAAGGTGCCTGAACGACCGACAATGCCTACATTGCCCCGCATGTAAATATGTCCGGGCATAATACCCAGCATGGCGCGACCCGGACTGATAGTGCCCGCACAGTTGGGACCGGTCAGTATCATTCGTTGCTCCACCGGAGAACGACGCAGAAAGTTTTTAACCGTCATCATATCCTGAGTGGGAATACCGTCGGTAATCGCCACACAATATTTAATGCCCGCATCGGCGGCTTCCATAATCGAATCAGCGGCAAAGGCAGGCGGAACGAAGATAATACTGGCTTCCGCTCCAACTTCGCGTACAGCTTCTTTTACAGTATTAAAAACCGGCAAGCCTAAATGGGTTTGACCGCCTTTGCCGGGGGTGATACCTCCGACCACGTTTGAACCGTAGTTGATCATATCCTGGGCATGAAAGCTGCCGATTTTTCCGGTAAAGCCTTGAACAATTATGCGTGTTGTTTCGTCAATTAAAATAGCCATTTTACGCTCCCTGAGCTGCTTCTTTCGCAACCGCTTCATTACGCGCTTGCACCGCTTTTTCAGCCGCTTCGGCCAAGGTTTCCGCGGTAATAATAGGCAAGCCACTTTCTGCGATAATCCGACGGCCTTCTTCAACGTTAGTGCCTGACAATCTGACAATCAACGGTATTTTCATATCGATTTTCTTGACCGCTTCAACAACGCCTTCGGCAATCCAGTCGCAACGGTTGATACCGGCAAAAATATTAACCAGCATGGCTTTTACGCCCTTATCGGCCAATACTAAACGAAAGGCTTTTTCGGTACGTTCAGCCGATGCGCCGCCGCCTACGTCGAGGAAGTTGGCTGGCTCGCCGCCGGCCAGTTTAATCATGTCCATAGTCGCCATCGCCAAACCGGCCCCGTTAATCATGCAGCCGATGTCGCCATCCAGGCCTACATAGCTTAAACCACGGTCGGCAGCCGCCATTTCGCGAGGATCTTCCTGAGTTTTATCGCGCAGTTCGGAAATTTTTTGCTGACGAAACAAGGCATTGTCATCAAAGCCCATTTTGGCGTCCAAAGCGACCAACTCGTTACTGCGGGTAACCACCAGCGGATTGATTTCCAGCATGCTGGCATCAAGCTCACGCAAGGCACGATAACAACCTCTGATAGTTTTAACCGCATGACTCAGCAATTCAGGATCCAGCCCCAATGCAAAAGCCATTTCACGTGCCTGATAGTCTTGCAGACCCACTGCAGGCTCGATGTAAATTTTGGTAATGGCATCGGGATTGTTCTCGGCCAGTTCCTCGATTTCCATGCCGCCTTGAGCGGAACCAACCATGACAATACGCTCTGAACTGCGATCAACCAGAAAACAGAAGTACATTTCCTTGACGATATCGGTTCCGGCTTCAACATACAATCTACCGCACACTTTACCTGCCGGACCGGTTTGATGAGTGATCAGTCTTTTGCCTAATAAAGCTTCTGCCGCCGCTTCAACTTCATCGTGCGTTTTACAGATTTTAATACCGCCCGCTTTACCGCGTGCACCGGAATGAATCTGCGCTTTGACCGCCCAAATATGCCCGCCAATGTCTCTGGCGCGTTGCACAGCTTCTTCCGGGCTGTAGGCCATACCGCCTTCGGCGATTTTAACGCCATAACCGCTTAAAATTTCTTTCGCCTGATACTCATGAATATCCACAGCATCTCCTGTTTGTGTGTTGTGTAGGTCGGATTAACGTAACTTAACCCGACATTTTTCGGCTTCGATTATCGGATTACGTTGCCCTGCTATGTCCTAGAGCAAACCCGATCTACAAAACTGTTTATTTTTTCGCTGCGATAGCTTCGGCAGCTCTGACCACGTTATTCGCCATTTTTTCCGATGCCGCATCAATTAAACGACCATCTAATGCTGCCGCGCCTTTACCTTGAGCTGCCGCTTCCTTCAAAGCGACCAGAATGCGTTTTGCCTTCTCAACTTCAGCCGCCGGAGGAGTAAATATTTCATTGGCTAATTCGACTTGTGACGGATGTATCGCCCATTTACCTTCGCAACCTAAAGCCGCCGCTCGCCTTCCGGCCATTTTGTAGCCATCGGGATCTTTAATATCGCCAAAAGGACCGTCAATAGGGCGTAAACCGTAAGCACGACACGCAACCGTCATTCGGCTGATTGCAAAATGCCATTGGTCGCCTGGATAGTCAGGATTTAAACCACCGATGTTCGTGGTTCTGGCACGGTTGCTTGCCGCGTAATCGGCCACACCGAAATGCAGAGCTTCAAGACGCCCCGACGCGCCGTTACGCGCAATGTCTTCAACATTAGCCATACCCAAAGCCGTTTCAATCAAGGCTTCAATGCCGATTTTGTTTTTCAGCCCTTGTTGCATTTCCAGCTGGTTAAGCATGGCTTCAACCATATAAACATCGGCATAAACACCCACTTTAGGAATTAAAACCGTGTCCAGCTTTGCACCGCACTGCTCGACCAGATCCACCACATCACGCACCATATATTGAGTATCCAGGCCATTGATGCGCACAGAAATGGTTACGCCGTGTCCTTTCCAGTCCAGATCATTAATCGCTTCAATAATGTTCTTTCTGGCTTGTAGTTTGTCATCCGGAGCAACGGCATCCTCAAGATCGAGAAAAATAAAATCAGCGCCACTTCTCATCGCTTTTTCAAACATTTCAGGGCTAGAACCCGGAACGGCTAATTCACAGCGTTGAACTCGTTGAACTGACGCTGCATATAAGGTGTGGCTCATTTGTGCTTTCCTAATTTCAATGTTGTAAATCCATTCAGGTTGGCATAACCCGACATTTTTCGGCTACCATTGCCAGTGTCGGGTACGCTAGGTAAACCCGACTTACGCGGCTTAAGCCGATCTTAAATCAACCGCACATTTTACTTTCAGAGGTCTCAAAGTCAATTTTTAAAGCTTATTTCCCAGCTCAAGCCCTAATCTGGCCTTGCCGATTTTTAGCGGCTATGTCATTATTGCCAGTTTTTGGACATTAGCTTTTTCAATGTCCAAGCTGCATTTCAATCACTCAACCACTACAAAGAGGCAATGCAATGGCTGGTCGTAACCATCTATATATTCCTGGCCCTACCAATGTGCCAAATGAAATTCTTAACGCTATGCATGTCAACATGGAAGACCATCGCTCTCCTGTGTTTCCAAAACTGCTGACACCTCTTTTACAAGATCTGAAAAAAATCTTTAAAACAGAAACCGGACAAGCCTTTATTTTTCCCGCGACCGGCACCGCAGGTTGGGAAGTTGCGCTGACCAACACCTTAAATCCGGGCGACAAGGTTTTAATCTATCGCTTCGGTCAATTCAGCCATTTATGGGCTGAAATGGCAAAACGTCTGGGCTTCGACGTCGAAATTCATCAGGAAGTCTGGGGCAAAGGTATCCCTTTGGACAGAATGGAAGCGCGTTTAAAAGAAGACACCAACCACGAAATTAAAGCCGTTTTGGCGACGCATAACGAAACCGCTACCGGTGTTACCAGCGATATTGGCGGTGTTCGTAAAGCATTGAACGCGGCAAATCACCCTGCACTGTTATTTGTTGACGGCGTCAGCTCTATTGCAAGTCTCGACTTTCGCATGGACGAATGGGGCGTCGACGGAGCCATCAGCGGCTCGCAAAAAGGCTTTATGATGCCTGCCGGCGGTGCGTTTCTGGCATTCAGCCAAAAAGCATTAAAAGCCGTTGAAACATCAACCTATCCGCGTTGCTTCCTGGACTTAAAAGACCAGATGAACACCAACAAAGACGGCTATACGCCTTATACTCCGGCATTGCCTATTCTATACGGCTTGCGCAAAGCGTTAGACCTGTTACAGGAAGAAGGTTTGGAGAATGTTTTCGCGCGTCATCACCGTTTGGCCGAAGGCGTTCGTAAAGCTGTTGCCGCTTGGGGATTAACAACCTGCGCTCACCCCGGTTTTGAATCGGACACAGTGACTGCGATTGTTGTTCCGGAAGACAAAGATGCCAGAGAGGTAATCAGCACCGCGTTTAGCAGATACGATATTTCTTTAGGCGCCGGTTTATCCGAACTTGCCGGTAAAGCTTTCCGTATCGGCCACGTCGGCGACATGAACGACGTTTCCATGCTCGGCGCTATCGCAGGCGTTGAAATGGCGATGCTGGACAACGGCTTTGATTTCAAGCCGGGTGCCGGCGTTGCAGCAGCGATTGAATACTATCGTTCAACAGCTCAGTAACATCGCAGGGGCGTGTGCAACACGCCCCGCACGCCAACTTAAAGTAAAAAATTCACCACGAAGGCACGAACGACTGCATGGATGCAGGAGGTAGGCAGAAAACCGCTCCTGCGTTTTCTGCATTCGCCACATCCCTGTGGCTTAGCAATGCAGAAGCAATTGCCGAGAACACGAAGCTTTGATTTCGTTTTCTATCATGGCGTTATGTTTTAAACAGAAAGCCTGTATATTTAATTAGTAATTTTCATTCTGTTTTTTCTTCGTGCTCTTCGTGTCTTCGTGGTGATATATCTTAATCCACCACACGCCAACGTGAGGATAACCCATGAGCAAACCCAAAGTCTTTGTTACCCGCAAATGGCCTGCCTCAGTCGAAGCCAAACTCAAAGCTCTTTACGATGTAACGCTAAACGAAGATGACCGGCCGTTAACAGCAGACGAATTCAAATCCGCGCTGCAAAATTACGATGCCGTTTGTCCCACCGTTTGCGATTCATTTCCTGCCGATGTTATCAACGTCGACAACAAACGCTGCAAAATTCTGGGCAACTTCGGGGTAGGCTACAACCATATCGACATCAACGCCGCCAAAGCGCAAGGTTTGGTTGTGAGCAACACACCCGGCGTGTTGACGCACAGCACTGCCGATATTGCGATGACCTTATTGTTAATGTCCGCACGTCGGGGCGCAGAAGGCGACCGTCTGGTACGTGCCAAACAATGGCAAGGCTGGTGCCCGACGCACATGCTGAGCAGCGATGTAACCGGCGCAACCCTGGGTCTGATCGGCTTCGGTCGTATCGCGCAAGCCATGGCAAGAAAAGCCCATCACGGCTTCGGCATGAAAATCGTCTATTTCAAACCCAGTCCGGCCGACGAATATGTCACCGACGACCTTAACGCGACCCGATGCGAGTCCATAGAAGAGCTGCTGCAAGTAGCCGACTACGTGTCGTTGCACTGCCCCGGCGGCGAGGCAACCCGGCATTTAATCAATGCCGACATGCTCAACCTGATGAAACCGTCCGCGCACTTAATCAATACCGCCCGAGGCGACGTGGTTGACAGCGACGCGCTGATTGAAGCGCTCAAAAACAAACGGATTGCCGGAGCAGGCCTTGATGTTTATGAAGGGGAACCTAATGTCCACGAAGGCTTCCTGACCCTGGATAATGTATCGCTACTGCCGCATTTAGGCAGCGCCACCTTAGGGACACGCACAGCCATGGGTGAAAAAGTGTTAGCCAACCTGGCCGCATTCTTTGCCGGGGATCATCTCCCTGATCGGGTTGTTTAAGAACCGAGGTTATTAAGAACGAATTAATATCGGGTTGCAAACCGCATGTAATCCGATAAATTCAAACGTTACCTGTACGAAGAAAATACCCATACTTAAATACAATGAGTTTGAGAGAAAATCAGAACAATTTGCTCAACAAGTAAAAATCTATAACGTAAATGTCAACCAATCTGGCGTATGGTTATTTCTAGCCACGCTTGGCTGTTGAAGCATAAATGATCATGGGATGCAAAGAGCTGCGATGCTTTGTACCTTCATGATTTTTCGCATCAGCTTTTTACTGGTATTGCCAGCTGACTATCTTTCATGTCTATTCTTAGGTGCCGGCATCGCATATTGGATGGGTTATTTTGCCTAACAAGGCTATAAAAAGCCTATACGTTGCGTGTGTGCCTTAGTTAAGTTTATATTGAAAGGGCACGCATAGCGTACACTACATCACTACCTCTATTAATAGATCCTTACGCAATCCTATGAAACTACTGATACGCAATCTAGCCCGCACCACAACAGAAGCAGAGCTTCGGGCTATGTTCGAAGCCCACGGCACAGTGCAGTCCTGCACCCTGGTAATGGATAACGAAACCGGCGACAGCAAGGGTTTTGGCTTTGTTGAGATGCCCAAGCAAGGCGAGGCCAAGACGGCAATGAATATCCTCAACGACAAAGATGTCGCGGGTAACAAAATCCGCGTTAAAAAGGCCGAATCGAAACAGGACAAGGGGAAAACATAATTTGAATAATGGGTTTCCCGGTAGCCTGGAATGCTACCGCCTGTTTTTTCCGCTCATGAAAAGGGTATGCGCAACCTACCCTGCATGACTTCGTTCATGCTGACAGATAACCTTTCAATTCTGACAAGATTGTAATCTGCTTGTCATACTGCATGTTTGGAATGGACTGTTAACATTCCAAACATGCAACGACTCATCCATCCGACACTCCTCCCTTACCTTGTTGAGCCTTTCGCTCACCGGTTGCGCCCGTTTTGAGGATCATCCGCTAACTTCAGTCAATATTGTTGCGTTGCCGGGCGCGATCATCGGTATCGGCGTGGCGGCTTTAGGGCTTTTACCCTTGGCTTACGACATCGGCGCCGAATCGGACATGCTGAAACCATTGGCTATTGCGGCGATTGGAGCGCTGATGCTTTCCGTGTTATTGTCCCTGATAGCCACACCCAGGGTTTATTTTGTGATGCGAACATTCAAAAAATAAACTAAAAGGGTCGGTACAAAGAATCCGCATGATCGACCGGGCGGATATTTAGACCTAACGTTATACGATACAAGCTTAGGACAAATCCAAGCGCAAAACGGGAAAAGGCTATGCCGTTCCAAGATCATCAGTTATTTTGTCGGACAAAGGTTTATAAGTAATGGCACATCATCATAAACACGATCATTCTGCCGGACACCATCACGGTACCTTGAATACCGCGGGGAATAACCAAGGGCGTACTTTCATCTTCACCATATTGCTGAATCTGGCATTTGTAGTGATTGAGTTCGCCTATGGCTTCATCGCCAATTCCACGGCATTAATGGCCGATGCGGGACATAATGCATCCGACGTGCTCGGCCTGCTGTTGGCATGGGGCGCAGTTATGTTGGCGCGCAAGCAGCCCAGTCTACGTTACACCTACGGACTGCGCAGCACCTCCATTCTGGCGGCGCTCGCTAATGCCGCATTACTCTTGGTGGCATGCGGGGCGATTGCATTGGAAGCCGGCCACCGCTTTGCACAGCCACCCGAGGTCGCCAGTCTAACGGTATCGGGTATCGCGGCGATTGGGATAATCATCAATGGGCTGTCCGCGTGGCTGTTGAGGAAAGGCAGCAAGGATGATTTGAATATTCGGGGCGCTTACCTGCATATGTTGGCGGATACCGCCGTATCGCTTGCCGTGGTAATAACCGGTCTGGCAATGTTTCATTTCGGCTGGTATTGGCTCGACCCGGCCATCAGTTTAGCGATTGTGCTCGTGATCGTGATCGGCACATGGGGCTTGCTGCGCGATTCGCTACGCTTGGCCTTGAGTGCCGTGCCTGAGCGGATAAATGCGCCTGCAATCGACATCTACCTGCGCCAATTGGACGGCGTAAGCGACATTCACGATTTGCATATTTGGGGCTTGAGCACCACCGAAACTGCGTTGACGGTTCATTTGGTCATGCCTGACGGCTACCCTGGCGATATATTTTTGGATGACATCGCACAAACACTGGAAGAACGCTACTCCATTCATCACAGCACCTTGCAAATTGAACAAGGGACGACTCATCACGCATGCTCACTGGCCGCGCAACCGAGTCTCCACGGCAAGTCCAAGAATAACCACCATTCGTTGATTCGCCTCAATGACTAAGGCTTATCAATCACCTCATCCCTCAACACATCAAATGTATTGAAGGCGATATTGAGGCTGAGTTTCAAGTTAATGATGCAGGCGATAGTGGTACTGGTGAAAATACAGATCATGATAGCGATTTGATATTTCACCGCCAACCACGGTTCGCTGCCGCCCAGGATTTGGCCTGTCATCATGCCGGGCAAGGATACCAGACCCATGGTCGCCATACCGGCAATGGTCGGATTGAGCGCGGCTTTGACGGCATCGCGAAAATACGGACGCACCGCTTCCCAGCGTGTCGCCCCCAGCATTAGAAAGGTCGCATATTCGTTCTCGTTCTTGCGTAGCGTCGAATAAAAACGTTCTAACGCGATGACGTTTCCTTGCAGACAGTTGCCGAGAATCATACCCGCCAAAGGTACGATGTAACGGGCGTCGTAAAAGTGAGTCGGCTGAATGACCAGAATCACCAGATAAGCGGTGGAGAACAGTATGCTGGATGCAATAGCCATAAAAGTAGCCAGTACGAAATAACGCGCTTTAAGTCCTGCGCGTCGCAGAATACTTAAATCCGCGACTAACAACATCACAAGTATCCATAAGCCGTTGAGCCAGGGATGGTTAAGATCGAACAGCATTTTCAGGTAGATCCCAACCAGTGCCAACTGGATACTCATGCGCAGGATGCTGATGCCGATATCCCGACTCAAGCGTAAACCAATCAGCCTGAGCATTATCCAGGGCAGCAAACAAAGGCCGTAGAGCAGCGCCATCCGCGGCAGCTCAATATCAAGTGTTTCCATTACCCTTTACCTGAGTCAATCGACCCGCTTCAAGTTCAAAAACAATGCCGCAACGCTCCAACCACTCAGGGTCGTGAGCCACCGAAAGAACAGTCAAATGCGGATCGGTGAAAACATCGAACACGACTTGCTTGCTTTCCGCGTCCAGAGCACTGGTTATCTCATCCAGCAGATACAGTTTTTTGCCCAATAACAGACCCCGAGCCAGTGCAATCCGCTGTTTTTCGCCTCCGGAAATCCGGTTGCTTTCCTGTCGCAAAATATCCGCAGGCAAGTGCAGCCGTTGCAATACATCAATAAGTTGCGCTTCCGTAGGCCGATGATTGCGATGCGTTTTGAATTGAAAAGGCAGCAGCAGCGCCTCCCGTACGCTTTCAGCACCCAGCATCGGTTCTTGTCCAATGTAAGCGGTACAGCTGCGAATCGCCTGAACGGATACCGGCGTCAGCGGCTGCTCCTGAAAGTAAACCGTACCTTGTTTTATAGAATGAAGTCCCAACAGGGTTTTCAGGATACTGCTTTTACCGGAGCCGGATTTGCCGCTTAACACCGCTTTTTCTCCAAGGAAGAGCGTAAAGCTGATGTCGGATAGGATCGTTTTTTCGTGGACAATGACCGATACGTGGTCGAATCGAATGATAGGAGACATTAAAATTGTTCCATATTAAATCCCCATGACGAAACCACGAATAACACTGTAGGGGCTACTTTGTAGTCGCTCCTGCAAGCATAGGTATCTACCAGAGGAGCTTGGGCTAAACCGCCTTTTTTACCTCAACAAATGCTTAACCGCATCCCTTTCTTCTTTTAACTCAGTCTCGGTAATACGCATTCTTTGTCGACTGAAATCGTTAATCTCCAAGCCTCTTACAACATTAACCTCGCCATCAACTACCGTTACCGGGAAAGAGTAAACCAACCCCGATTCAATGCCGTAATTGCCGTCCGATAACACAGCCATGCTTACCCAGTCGCCTGGTTCGGTACCCAAAGCCCAGGTTTTCATCTGGCCTATCGCCGCATTTGCAGCCGATGCGGCGCTGGATTGCCCTCTGGCTTTAATGATTTCCGCTCCCCGCTGCTGAACGATGGGAATAAATTCATTAACGTACCAACCCTTATCAACCAAAGACAAGGCATCCTGTCCTTTGACCTTGGCATGATAGATGTCCGGGTACTGCGTAGTCGAATGATTACCCCAAACAGTCATATTTTTTACATCAACCGGCAAAACGCCGCATTTTTCAGCCAATTGGCTTAACGCCCGATTATGATCCAACCGTGTCATTGCAGAAAAATTCTCCGGCCTTAAATCCGGCGCATTGCTCAAGGCAATCAGGGCATTGGTGTTGGCAGGGTTACCCGTTACCAAGATTTTTACCTTTCTGCTTGCGACGTCATTCAAGGCCTTGCCTTGAACCGCAAAAATCTCTGCGTTCACCTCCAACAAATCCTTGCGCTCCATGCCCGGTCCTCTTGGCCGCGCGCCAACCAAAAATGCATAGTCAACATTCTTAAAGGCCACGTTGGGATCGTCTGTGACTTCAATGCGATGCAGCAGGGGGAAAGCGCAATCCTTTAACTCCATGACCACGCCTTGCAAGGCGCTCATTGCAGGGGTTATTTCAAGTAAATGCAATACGATCGGCTGGTCGGCCCCGAGCAGCGCACCGGCGGCCAATCGAAACAGCAAAGAATAACTGATTTGGCCTGCGGCGCCTGTTACAGCGATGTGAACGGGTGTTTTCATCTATTTTTCCTTTAATTTTATATTTTTTCCTAAGCTTGTTTCGATAAAGCTACCAAAATACCCGGAAAATATTACAACCAAATCCATTCCCGACAACGCACAACAACCACAGCATAAATCCATTTTTACAGATAATAACGAAGATAAGCCTCTACAAGCAAGCATATCAAAAAAACATACTCCAGATTCAAGCCGCACCCAAACAGGAAGCAGGCTAAATAAGGCACTGTTGAGTTTATTGAGTATAATATGCCGGTTTAATAATCGTATTCATGCATACTAGCCAAACCCACTACGAGTAAGTTAATGAAAAAACTGCTATTCCAATTCGATACAGACACTCACCCTTCAGTTTTCGATACTGTTGTAGCCTATGACGGCGGTGCAGATCATGTCATCGGACACGGAGGACTGACACCTGAAAATATCACGGCTCTGGTAGAAGGCACGATGTTTACCCGTGCGCCCAAAGACAAGAAAAATACCGCCATTTTTGTTGGCGGCAGTGACATGATCGCTGGTCAGGCATTATTTGTTGCCGTGCAAAAACACTTTTTTCCAGGCTTTCAGGTCTCAGTCATGCTCGACAGTAACGGCAGCAATACCACAGCCGCCGCCGCTGTTGCAAAACTTGCATCCAGCGGCACACTGGCCGGTAAAAAAGCGGTAGTACTGGCCGGTACCGGCCCGGTAGGACAACGTGCGGCGGCGATGCTGGCAAAGGAAGGCGCAGAGGTATCATTAACAGCCCGTAAAATGGAACGTGCCGTTCAAGCCTGCGACAACATGAAAGCACGCTTTGGCGTCAACCTGACCCCTATTGAAGCATTCGATAACGATGCCCGCGCCAAGGCCATTGAACACGCAAACATCGTTTTTGCTACCGGCGCGGCAGGAGTAGAGCTGCTCTCGGCCGATCAATGGCAACATAATCCCCATATCGAAATGATGGCCGATGCCAACGCTACACCTCCGCTAGGCATCGGCGGAACAGATGTAATGGACAAAGGCAACCTGCGCAACGGCAAAATCATCTGGGGCGCTATCGGTTTCGGATCGTTAAAACTGGCATTACACCGCGCCTGTATCGCAAAACTATTTGAAGACAACAAGCAGGTTTTCGATGCCGAAAATATCTTCGCGCTGGCTAAGGAAATGGCATAAACAGCCTCCATTACCTTCAATATAACCTGACATGAGCCCTTTAACAGATCAAGCCGACTCGGCATCGATAAGGCAAGACGCCTTCAGCGTTTTTCAGGCAGGCATAGCGGCGGCCGATCCTTATCAGGCGGTTAAACGCCACCTTGTCCCGAAGCTGTTTGGCTCTTGCTCAAAAGTCCATCTTATCGCGTTCGGCAAGGCAGCTTGCGCAATGGCGCAGGCCGCTTCGGAAATCATTCCTCCCGGGATGCTGGCGGGAAGAGGCATAGCCGTTACCAATTACGAGAATGTAACCGGCATCGATAATGTTGACGTGATCGGCGCATCGCATCCGTTGCCCGATGCGGCCGGGCTTAACGCCGCGAAGATCATTGCCGAGCGAGTGCATAATGCTCAACAGAATGAACTGGTACTGGTACTGGTGAGCGGCGGCGGCTCGGCGCTGATCCCCTACCCCGCCGATCAAATTACCTTGCAGGAAAAGATTGCCACCACCGATCTGCTGTTGGCCTCCGGCGCGACCATCAACCAAATTAACTGTGTACGCAAACATTTGTCGCGACTAAAAGGCGGCGGCCTGGCCCGACTGGCTGCACCCGCCCGTTTGCATGCATTGATTTTGTCCGATGTATTGGGCGATGATCTAAGCGCCATTGCCAGCGGCCCCACCGTCGCTGACCCCACTACTTATGCCGACGCCATTGAGATTTTGAAAGCCAAGGGCGTTTGGGATCAGGTGCCTATCAATGTCCGGGGGCATCTGGAACAAGGTAAGCTGGGCAATATTGCAGAAACACCCAAGCCGGGCGATGATGCGTTTAAAAATACCGGACATACCCTGATCGGCAGCAACAGCATCAGCGTCAACGCAATGCTGCAAGCGGCTAATAATCTGGGCTACGAGACAAAACTGTACAGCGATCATTTATGCGGCGAGGCCAGAGCAGAAGCTGAAAAACTGGTTATTCACGCCAAAGCGCTTACCGTAAGCCAACCCATAGCCCTGCTGGCGGGCGGCGAAACCACGGTTACACTAAAAGGAAATGGACGCGGCGGCCGCAATCAGGAAATGGCACTGGCTTTTGCTATTGCCGCAGAACAACAAGGCCTAACCGGCAACTGGGCATTCCTGAGCGGAGGCACCGACGGCCGCGACGGTCCCACCGATGCGGCAGGCGGTGTCGTCGACCGAAACACGATACAACGCATGACTCAAGCAGGCCTAAATCCGATTGAGCTACTTGAAAATAACGATTCGTACACCGCTTTAAAAGCGTCTGACGACTTAGTGAATACCGGCGCGACAGGCACCAATGTCGCCGATCTGCAAATAGTGCTGATCCAGCCCGCACCTTAAACAAGAAATATTAATCCAGGAGAACACCATGTTTAAAAAATCAATGACCATCAAAGGCTTCGATGACGAATTATTCCAGGCAATGGAAGAAGAACGTCAACGCCAGGAAGATCATATCGAACTGATCGCCTCTGAAAACTATGCCAGCCCCCGGGTTATGGAAGCGCAAGGCTCGCAATTAACCAACAAATATGCCGAAGGCTACCCCGGCAAACGTTACTATGGCGGCTGCGAATTTGTCGACAAGGCCGAGCAATTGGCTATCGACCGCGCCAAAGCCTTGTTCGGCGCCGATTACGCCAACGTCCAACCGCATTCAGGCTCGCAAGCCAACATGGCGGTGTTCATGGCCCTGATTCAACCGGGCGACACCATCCTGGGCCTGAGCCTTGCCGATGGCGGCCATTTAACTCACGGCGCAAAACCCAACTTCTCCGGTAAAATCTACCACGCCGTTCAGTACGGCTTGCATCCTGAAACCGGTGAAATCGATTATGCGCAAGTTGAAGCGCTGGCGCTGGAACACAAACCTAAAGTGCTGGTTGCCGGATTTTCCGCCTACTCTCGTATCTGGGACTGGCAACGCTTCCGCGACATCGCCGATAAAGTGGGCGCGTACCTGTTTGTCGACATGGCGCATGTCGCCGGTTTAGTTGCCGCAGGTTTATACCCCAACCCCGTGCCGATTGCAGACGTGGTCACCAGCACCACGCACAAATCATTGCGCGGCCCGCGCGGCGGTTTGATTTTGTGTAAAAGCAACCCGGAACTGGAGAAAAAATTCGACTCCAATATCTTCCCCGGCATTCAGGGCGGCCCGTTAATGCATGTGATCGCCGCCAAAGCCGTTGCCTTTAAAGAAGCCATGCAGCCTGAATTCCGCGTTTATCAACAACAGGTTATCAAAAACGCCCAAGCCATGGCCGCAGTGTTTATGAAACGCGGTTTCGACGTAGTTTCCGGCGGCACCGACGATCATTTAATGCTGGTTTCCCTGATTGCCAAAGGCATCACCGGCAAAGCGGCCGATGCGGCATTGAGCAAAGCGCACATCACCGTTAACAAAAACGCCGTGCCTAACGACCCGCAATCGCCGTTTGTGACCAGCGGCATTCGTGTCGGCACACCTGCGCCAACCACACGTGGCTTTAAAGAGGCGGAAATGATCGAAATCGCCAATATGATGTGCGATGTGATGGAGAATATGGAAGACGAAAACGTCATTGCAACGGTACGTGACAAGGTCAGTAATCTTTGTGCGCGGTTTCCGGTTTATAGTTAATGGGTAGGTCGGGTACCAAAAGTAGGCGCTTTACGGCTGCATTGCCCGACATTTCGGCTAAAAACCAAAATCAACCAACCTTTTTTAAAAACAAACAATGTCAGATATAGAAATCGCCCAACAAGCCAACATGAAACCGATCATCGGCTTGGTTAAAGAACAATACGGCATCGACGCCGAACACCTTGACCCTTACGGTCATTACAAAGCCAAGATGTCGCTGGAATACGTCAACAGTCTGTCCGATAAAGAAGACGGCAAACTGATTTTAGTTACCGCAATCAGCCCTACCCCGGCCGGCGAAGGCAAGACCACCACCACCGTGGGCTTGGGCGATGCGATGAACCGTATCGGCAAAAAAACCATGATGTGCCTGCGCGAACCGTCATTAGGCCCGTGCTTTGGCGTAAAAGGCGGCGCGGCGGGCGGCGGTTACTCGCAAGTGGTGCCGATGGAAGACATCAACCTGCATTTTACCGGCGATTTTCATGCGATCGGCGTCGCGCACAATCTGCTGTCGGCGTTGATCGACAACCATATCAACCACGGCAACGAACTGGACATAGATCCACGGCGCATCCAATGGAAACGCGTTGTCGACATGAACGACCGCGCCCTGCGTAACATCGTGGTCGGGATGGGCGGTCCGGCCAACGGCTACTTGCGTGAAGACGGTTACGACATCGTGGTCGCTTCCGAAGTCATGGCGATTTTATGTCTGGCGACCAGCCGCGCGGATCTTAAAGAACGTCTCGGCCGCATCGTAATCGGCTATAAATCCGACCGGGTCACGCCGGTTTATGCCCGCGACCTGAACGCGCAAGGCTCGATGGCGGCCTTGCTAAAAGATGCGATCAAACCGAATCTGGTGCAAACACTGGAAAACAATATCGCGATTATCCACGGCGGGCCGTTCGCCAATATTGCCCACGGCTGCAACACCGTAACCGCCACCAAAACCGCGCTGAAACTGGCCGATTATGTGGTGACCGAAGCGGGTTTCGGGGCCGATTTGGGCGCTGAAAAATTCCTAGACATCAAGTGCCGCATAGCCGGACTCAAGCCCTCCGCCGTGGTGCTGGTCGCCACGGTAAGAGCGCTAAAATTCCACGGCGGCGTGGTTAAAGAAGAATTAAATCAGGAGAATTTGGCAGCGCTGGAACAAGGTTTTGCCAATCTTGAGCGCCATTACCACAATATTACTCACCATTACGGCCTGCCTTGCGTGGTGTGTATTAACCATTTTACTTTTGATTCCGACGCAGAAATCGCTTTGCTGAAGAAAAAATGCGAAGCCTTGGGCGCAAAATGCATGGTTTCCAAACACTGGGCTGAAGGCGGCGCCGGTGCGGAAGAACTGGCCAGAGAAATCATCAACATCGCCGATAACCGCGAACCCGGATTTAACTACGTCTACGACGAAAACCTGAGCCTCTGGGAAAAAATCGAAGCCATTGCCACCAAGCTGTACGGTGCGGGCAGCGTCACCGCAAGCCCTAAAGTGAAAGCGCAACTGGCCGCATGGGATGTAGATTACGGCAAGTTCCCGATTTGCATGGCAAAAACCCAAATGTCGTTTTCAACCAATCCGAATTCCAAAGGCGCGCCGTCAGGGCATGTCATTGAAATCAGGGATGTTCGGCTGGCAAACGGCGCAGGCTTTATTGTGGCGATTGCGGGAGACATGATGACCATGCCCGGCTTACCTAAAGTGCCTGCTGCGGAAAGAATTGATATCGACAATAACGGCAAAATCACCGGCTTATTTTAACCAAAGAGGGGTTCAGCATATTGAACCCCTACCCCCACCTCCCCTTCATCCAAGGTAATATCATGACAGACCAAAAATTTCGACTCGTTACACGCAGTGATTTTGACGGCTTAATCTGCGCGGTTTTATTAAAAGAACTGGACTTGATTGACGATATTAAATTCGTCCATCCCAAGGACATGCAAGACGGCATCATCGATATTAACGACCGCGACATCACCACCAACCTACCTTATGTCAAAGGCGTGCATCTTGCCTTCGACCATCATTTAAGCGAAACCATCCGCAACGAAAAAGCCGAAAATCACATCATAGATCCGGATGCTCCTTCAGCCGCTCGAGTTGTTTATGATTATTACGGCGGCGCAACCCGCTTTCCTGCCAGCTGGAACGAAATGATGGCCGCTGTCGATAAGGGCGATGCGGCGCAATTCAATCGCGAAGAAATCTTGAATCCGGAAGACTGGGTGTTAATGAATTTCCTGATGGATGCGCGTACCGGTTTAGGCCGATTCAGAGACTTTACCGTGTCGAATTATCAATTAATGATGAACCTGATTGATTACTGCAAAGATCATTCTATTAATGACATTCTGCAACTTCCCGACGTTCAGGAACGGGTCAATCTGTTTAAAGAACATGAAGCGGCAGCCAAAGAGCAAATTCAGCGCTGCTCTACTGTCTACAATAACCTGGTGGTATTGGATTTGCGCGATGAAGAAACCATCTACGCAGTCAATCGTTTCATGATTTATGCGCTGTACCCCGAATGCAATATCTCCATCCATGTCATGTGGGGCGTTAAGCAGCAAAATACCGTATTTGCGATAGGTAAATCTATCCTGAATCGCTCTTCCAACACCAATATCGGCGAGCTTTGCCTTAGCTATAATGGCGGCGGGCACCTGAACGCAGGAACTTGTCAGGTCGATAATCAGGACAGCGAACAACATTTAAAAGCCATTATTGCAAAAATCAACCAGGATGGCTGATTAGCTTCACACAGAGGCGCATCAACTTGATAGACGATTTAAAGCCTTGCACTTTGCCGAGGACATGAAGCTACCTTGAGCTTCGTGTCCTCGGCAACAGCGCCATGCATCGCCTGAAATGCATGCTGTTGATGCGCTACCTTCGGACTTGAACACCATCCGACGTTGACCGGACAGATCAAGACACTCTTTCCTTCCGCTGACTTTCCACTGCACCCGCGGAACCGCCGAATCAACACTCACAAGTTAAACTCTATTCTCCTGTATAATGTTTAGCCAATCTTTTAAGAACTTACTGCGTTTATGTATAGATATGAAGGCCGGGTTATCTACGAAAGTCACGATGATGACGGCATTTTAGAGGTTGTCGAGCGTGATGGCGTAAGGTCCCTGCACTTTGGCTCGTTTCCCCGGCAGAGCAGCATGCTGCTGTCCGACCCGGATAAACTGTACCTGAATTATGTGCGCGCCATGACCAGCTGGATGTTGTTCAAACCCACGCTGGATGATGAGGCCTTGATTATCGGCTTGGGCGGCGGCTCGTTAACCAAGCATCTGCTACATCACTTCCCGGACTGCCGTTTAAAAGCCATAGAATACAGGGAAAGCGTGGTCAAGATCGCGCGCAGTCATTTCGGCCTGCCCCTCGATCCGCGCCTGAAAATGATAATCGATGACGGTGCGAAATATGTGCGCCAACGAACCGAAAGCCAAAGCGAACAATACAGCCTGATGTTTATCGATGCATTTGACCATGAAGGCATGGCGTCATCAATCAGTAATCATGCCTTTTTTGATGCCTGTAAGGCTTTGCTGAAAAAAGACGGCATGCTGGTCATCAACCTTTGGGGCGGCCTCAGCAATCCCCTATTCCAGCAGGTTGCCCTGTGGCTGGGAAGTACTTTTGACTGGAGAGTTCTATTTCTCCCCGTTAAAAACCGTGGCAATATTATCGGCTTGGCCTTCAATAAAGAGGCTCCTCTCTATTCAATGAAAGATTTAAGAACCAGAGCCATCATTCTTGAACAGCTTTACCAGATCGAATTTATCTCTTATTTAAAAGAGATAGCCAAACACAATTCCAGCGTCATCAACAACTCGATACAAAAATAATGTCTACCGCCTTACAAACCGAACCCAACCTGTTCAGTTACCGCTTATACTGGGCGCAACGCTTTGGCGTTGCGCCTGTTTTGCCGATGAGCAAGGCGGAAATGGACGACCTCGGCTGGGATGCCTGCGATGTGATTTTAGTAACCGGCGATGCCTATATCGATCACCCGAGCTTTGGCATGGCGCTGATTGGAAGGCTGCTTGAAGCGCAAGGATTCCGGGTCGGCATCATCTCCCAGCCCGACTGGACCAGCGCCAAGGATTTCATGAAGCTCGGCCGCCCGAACCTGTTTTTCGGCGTGACCGGCGGCAATATGGATTCCATGGTCAATCGTTACACTTCGGACAAAAAAATCCGCTCCAACGATGCCTATACACCCAACGGCGCGGCGGGCAAACGCCCTGACCGCGCTGTCAACGTCTACTCGCACCGCTGCCGCGAGGCTTATAAAGATGTGCCTATTATCATCGGCGGCATCGAAGCCAGTTTGCGCCGCATCGCGCATTACGATTATTGGTCCGATAAGGTCAGGAAATCCGTGCTGCTGGACTCCAAAGCCGACCTGCTGGTTTACGGCAACGCCGAGCGCCAAGTCGTCGAAATCGCTCATCGCCTGGCTAACGGCGAAGCCATATCGGAGCTGAAAGGCATACGCGGCACGGTACACTTTGTTAAACAAATACCGGAAGGCTGGGCGGTTAAAGACTCCACCGATATTGATAAACCCGGCGCGGCGATGATACCTATCGACCCGTACCAGGAACAGCCTGCCTGCGATAAAAAACCGGAACAGAGCAATGCGGACGAAAAAGTCATTCATTTTGATAAATTGCAGATCAGAAACCAGCGCGCGCAAACCGTCATACGCCTACCCGCTTATGAAACAGTAAAAGACGACCCGATACTGTATGCTCATGCCTCGCGCGTCATGCATGGCGAGACCAACCCCGGTAACGCGCGCGCATTGATTCAACTGCACGGCACGCGCCAAGTGTGGATTAATCCGCCGCCTATTCCGCTGACCACCAAAGAAATGGACGGCGTGTTCGACTTGCCCTATTCCCGCGTACCGCACAAGGAATACGGCAACGCCAACGTGCCCGCCTTTGAAATGATCCAGCATTCGGTCAACATCATGCGCGGCTGTTTCGGCGGCTGCACCTTCTGCTCGATCACCGAACATGAAGGACGGATCATCCAAAGCCGATCGGAAGATTCGATTATCAAGGAAATCGAAGCCATCCGCGACACCTCGCCCGCGTTTACCGGCCATATTTCCGACTTGGGCGGCCCCACCGCCAACATGTACCGGCTGGCCTGCAAAGACCCGGAAATCGAAGCCGCTTGCCGTAAGCCGTCCTGCGTTTACCCCGGCATTTGCCCCAACCTGAACACCGACCATACGCCGCTGATTAAGCTCTACCGCAGAGCCCGCGCCTTGCCCGGTATCAAGAAAATCTTTATCGCCTCCGGTCTGCGTTACGACCTGGCCGTAGAATCGCCGGAATACGTCAAGGAACTGGTCACCCATCATGTCGGCGGCTATCTTAAAATCGCTCCGGAACATACCGAGCAAGGCGTGCTATCCAAAATGATGAAGCCGGGCATGGGCACTTATGACCGCTTCAAGGAAATGTTTGACAAGTATTCAAAGGAAGCCGGTAAAGAGCAATATTTGATCCCGTACTTTATCGCAGCCCATCCCGGCACTACCGATAACGACATGCTCAATCTGGCGTTATGGCTAAAGCGTAACGGTTTCAGGGCCGACCAGGTGCAGGCATTCTTGCCTTCGCCGATGTCCATCGCCACCGCCATGTATCACTCCGGCAAAGACACTTTGCGTAAAGTCAGTCGCTTTGCCGAAGACATTGCTATACCCAAGAGCTTCAAGCAGCGCCGCCTGCACAAAGCCTTCCTGCGCTATCACGACCCCAAAAACTGGCCGTTGTTGCGCGAAGCCTTAAAAGATATGGGCCGCAGCGAATTGATCGGCAACGGCAAGCAGCATTTGATCCCTACCTTTCAGCCCAAAGGCACGGTTGAAACGCCCGACAAAATTCAACGCTTTAAAACCAAATACACCGGACTGGACAATCCCCGTTCCGGAAAAAGCAAACCGTATTCTGCAAACAAAAATAAAACGAAAAGAAAGCCAAAATAATCCACTAAAGCACTAGCCAAAGAAGATTTGTTGTGTATAATACCCGCTTCTTTGCTGGTGTAGCTCAGTCGGTAGAGCAGCTGATTTGTAATCAGCCGGTCGCGGGTTCGATTCCCATCGCCAGCTCCAAGAATATCAAGGCTTTAGGTGCAAACCTAAGGCCTTTTTTATTGCCTGTCACTTTATCATCACGCTTTAATCATATACCGCTTATTTCTTATCTAAGCCAATGAAGCCTAATGCCTGCCGCCATTTCTTATCTCTTCGTATCGTGTCAAGCCTGATTTTACGGGCATAATGCTCAGCTTTAGTCTGCGCATAAAGAACCAGTAAGCGGAAAAGATTTTCTTGTATGAACCTGGTATTTGGCAATATTGATCTTGCCGCTGCCCGCGTGATTAACGGCGCATATCTGATAAATAACTCATCTTCCAAACTGACAATGGCTTCGACAGTCCCCGGATCGCCTTGACGGGCTGCACGGCCGAATAATTGCCTGTCCACTCGCGCACTTTCATGAAACTCGGTCAATATAACGTGCAGCCCTCCTGTTTCAGCCACTTCATCCGATAGCTTGATGTCGGTGCCCCGACCCGCCATATTCGTGGCTACCGTTACCTTGCCCGGTAAACCTGCCTGTGCGACCGCTTCCGCTTCAATATCGTCTTGGCGCGCATTCAGCACGGTATGCACAAGCCCCATGTCGGCAAGGAGCCGGCCCAGATATTCAGACCCTTCTACGGAACGCGTGCCAACTAACACGGCCCTTCCCATTGCCGCCAATTCGGCCGTGCGAACGGCTACATGCTGCCATCGCGCTTCCGAAGTCAAAAACACCCGATCCGGCAATCTTTTTCGACGGCTGGCTTTGTGCGTCGGAACCTTTGCCACCGAAATATCGTAAAACCGCTTCAACTCAGGTTCGACTTCTTTAGCAGTTCCCGTCATGCCTGAAAGGAGCAGATAGCGTCCAAAAAATCGCTGATAGGTAATTTGTGACAAGGTTTTTCGTTGCCCGCTTATTTCGCAATTTTCCTTAACCTCAATCATCTGATGCAGCCCCCGCTCCCAAGTCCTGTCAGGCATCGCGCGGCCGGTGAACTCATCGACAATCTGCACTTTGTTTTCTGCAACGATGTAGTGTTGATCCCGTTGAAACAAATATAGGGCCGACAGGGCTTTTTGTATCAGTTCATGACGCCATAAGGTCGATTTCCATAAGCCATCCAAATCCTCAGTAAGGCTCTTGAGCGTTTGATTGCCTGTCGCGGTTAGCCAAATATCCCGGTCCTTGCTCTGCACAAAATCCACATTGGCTTTTAATTGCTGCGCCACGGTAATGGCTTGGTCATAAACCTTCTCGTCAATATCATCGGGTACCGTTTCCGAAATAATCAGCGGTGTGCGCGCCTCATCAATCAGAACGCTATCGGCCTCGTCGACAATGGCCACATGTAAACCGCTTAATATTAATGCGGGCGCAGAACGGTTATTCTCCAATCGGCGAAGTTTAAGATGGGAATGCAACACTCCGCCTGCCGCGATTCGATCCTTTAAGTAATCAAAGGTCAGTTCTTTATTTGAAACGTAGACAATATTATTGGCGTATTGCTCGCGGCGCATGTCCAGAGCGGTATCCTGAATCACTACACCGAGGGAAAAGCCGAAAAAAGAAAACAGCGGCTCATTTTTTTCGGCATCGCGTTCGGCCAGATAATCGTTGACGGTAACAACATGCACTGAAGCGCCCGTGGCGGCGGCAGTACATATCGCTAAGGTAGCGGCAAGCGTTTTGCCCTCCCCTGTGGACATTTCGGCAATCTTTCCCTGTAACAGAAAACGCCCGGCCATCAACTGAACATCATGATGGCGCATGCCCAGTATGCGTCTTGATGCTTCGCGTATAACTGCAAAGGCGATCACCAGCAGATCATCGCGAAAGCCTTTTTTTTGCAGTTCCCGACCAACTGTAGACAACTCGGCGCGCAAACCGTCGTCTTGATGCTTCCAAATGGAAGACTCCAGCGCATTAACTTTTTGTACAAAACGTTTGGCTTTAGCGGTGCCGCTCGAAGAGAAGTGGGCCATGAACCCGCGCAAGCGCTCTTCAAGCTCGGATTCATGCAAGTCGACCCGTTCGACGTAGCAGCCATCGCTAACCTCTATGGTGCGCCCGGCAATCAGCGCTCGAATATCAGACACCGAAGCGACTCAGGAATAATTGCCGCAAACGGCGTAAGCCCTGCCAGGCTAAAGGCTCATTGCCATGATCGAAGCGAACGTGTACGCGCTCTCCAAACGTTACCGTTGAAACAGTCTCCGGCAGTGCAATATCTACGATAAAAACGCGCTCGACCGTCTTCAATCCGTCCGGATCGTCGGGGACGGTGGCGATGGTTCCGCCGCCGCTTAACGATAAGGCCGCAGATGGCAGTTCGTTTATCCCGCCTGCGGATTCCCTGGCTAAGTTAACGTGGTGGCTTTGAGCGATCCAATTCGATAGCCGCAGTTCTATCGACGCCAGCCGCGAGCGCACCAAATCTATATCGTCTTGGAGAACAACCACGCGCGTCAATAAAGCATCGCGTTCCAATACATAGCCGATCAGGTCGCCTTTTTTGAAATATTTGCAGGGCATATCTTGCGGCTGCGCAGCGACAAACACACCCTCGGTATTGGCATAACCGATCAGATTTTCAGCACGTTTCTCCATCTGAGTCCGCTTCTCCTGCTCGCCTTGCAATTGCCGAAACAAAACCGCAGCCTTTGTCGGTTCAGTAAATTGTTCCGCGTTATATTTTGCCTCGGTTTCTTTAACTTTGGCTGTTGCGACGGCAAGCTCGGTGAATAGCAAATCATCCTCTAAGACATACAGCGGCGTTGATTTCTTGACCCTTACGCCGGGAGAAACCAACCAGCGGCGAAAAAAACCGTTGCCCCCGGCACGTAAAATGGACTGATCAGGCAACCAGACGACTCCCTCGGCGCTGGTATAAAGCGGCATCGGCAGGACAAAGCCCAACAATCCTATACTGGTCAGCATAGTCAGCGAGACCACTAATGACGCCTTACGCCGTCGTCTCAAATTGGCTGAGCCTGTCACATGCTTATAAGCCGCCCATAAGGGTATTGCGATCAGTTTAAAACCGCCCCATAGCGCCAGTAGAACGCCGAAAATAAAAAACTTGTCGGCAATAAATAGAATGACAGACACCGTCACGAAAGTACGATACAGCCATGCCAGCGGTGTATAACAAAGCAGCCAAAGCCGTTCCGATTGGGTCTCATGCGAAGGGGCGAAATCATGCGCACCAAAGACATGCTTATCCCAAAAGTAGGTCAGGTACTTTTGCCCGCGCTGGGCGAGATTGGGAATTTCAACCAGGTCGGTAAAAATATAATAGCCGTCGTAGCGCAGTAACGGATTGCCGTTTACCACCAGCGAAGAAACGCCGGCAACCACCATCACGTTAAACGCCATCGCACGAACAATGCCCGGCTCAATCGACAGCCAAACATACAGTGCCAGCGCAGCAAGAAAAAGTTCGACCAGCATGCCTGCCGCCGCCACGATGGCGCGTTTGTATTTTGAAGGGAACGCCGCCGACGCAGAAGCATCCACATAGGGTACGGGCGCAAAGACAAGAAACATCAGTCCCATTTCATGCACTGCACCGCCCCATACTTTAACCGCGAAAGCGTGTCCCAACTCATGCAGCAACTTAACGACCGGAAAAACCAGAACCATCACCATCAGGTTGCTTGATGACAGCACGTTATCCGATAAATTGTTGGTCAACTCCGGCCAATGCTGCGCCGCCAGAAACATCGCAGGAAACACCACTGCCAGCCACAGCAAAGCGCCCGCCGGGCTAAAAAGCCAGGCCAAGCTCGGCACCCAGCGCGACAGGAAATTATCGGGATCGACCAATGGCAGCTTAAGGCTCATCGGGTTAAGGAACCACTGCTTCAAGATAGCAATGCGTTTTTTGTTATACCGCTGAAACAGCGCTACCGAATCCGGCACAGAATCGACTTGCAACAGGTCGGCCGCATGCATTTGCACCAATAAATCGACAACCTCGTTTTGGGTGCAGGCATCTCCTTCGCCTCCGGTATTAGCAAGTTCCCACAGCGTCTGAACCGACTTTGCGCCATCCATTCCCTTTACCAGCGCATAAGCTCTCGGAGAAAGCCTGTGATACCGTCCGCCGGTCTGGTCCTGCATCACATACCAAACCTGGCCGCGATACACATGGCGATGCACGCGCGCTTGCGGAGCCAGGCGCGGTTTTAACTCGGCAACGCTGTGCCATGAAGAACTGAAAATACTGCGAGTCATTGACAGCTCTTCATCTGGAAAAACTGCACTTTGTCCACGAAAGACACGAACATATTCATAGAGATTCCAGACTGTAGACCATCACTCTTTGGAAAATGGCTAAATTAAACACAACACATCGATTTATTTATTACTGTTCGTGCTTTTCGTGGACAAAATAATTTCATGGTATCCAAGTCCACAATGTCAGCGTTAACCAATCGGTAAAGCTGTGAATCAACACCCACCACAATGAATGCCGATCCGTAACAACCTTTCCTATGCCTTCCATACCTGGACGAAGCCGCGTAGACGCATCGGAAAGACTCGCCTCGACTCTGAAGAAATTTTTTCCATCCTCCGCCGTTGCGACGGGCGTCACTTTTTGCACCGTCAACGCTTGCGGATCACCTGCTATGCCGGTAATGACCAGCATTCCCATCTGCCCTATTTTTATATGACGTATTTCTCTCTCATCTATTTGCAAAATGACCCGGTAACTTTGCAACGGCGCAATCTCAAATAATTTTTTACCCACCTCAACCGGCGCTCCAACTTGCTGACTTAAATCGCCGGATACAACCAATCCGTCAAAAGGAGCGACCAAATGCGCATACTCAATCTTTTTAGTCACCAGATTTAGTTCAGCTTCAGCTTGATTCAACTGGGCTCCCAGTACCTGCACCTCCGCCAAATCATGAGTGGCCATAGCCTCGCGCAGACGGTTATCGTACTGATCGCGCTCGCTCGACCAGCGCGCCTTCTCGATCATCAGCTCATGATCATCTAAAGCCGCCAGCAATTGCCCTTGCTTGACCGTATCGCCTGCACGGACATAGGCCGCGCCGACAAAGCCATCGAATGGAGCCGATACGACGCGTTGTATTTCTCCTTCAATGACAGTTTTTGCAGTCACCCGGTAATCGATATGCACCAGCAATAAAATCGCCAACAATATAACCAATGATGCCGCTGCCGCTTTCCATATCAAATAACGCGGCCCAAACAGCTTTGCCAGTATCGATTTGGCGCCATCAGCCAGACGCACCCAGCCATTTTGTTCCGCCTTTTTTCGCTGCGAAATAATCGGGGCGGCCATCGCAGTAAAAGCATCCAGCCAAACCAAGTTTGCATTGTCAAAAGCCTTGCCGGACGACTCTAATACAAGCACACCCATGCTGCGCCCGCCCTCAAAAAGCGGACAGGAAATAACCGACCTGGAACCGGATATTTGCATCAGCTCGCGATGCACTGGGAAATGATTATTCTCTGAGCTCTTATTGATCAGTTCCATCTTGCCGTGATCGTAAGCCTCTTCCATGGCGCGCATATAAGCTTTGGCAAGCGACGTATTTTTCTCGAAGGTTGCAGCTTCCGATAGCGCAGCCAACTTGACGTTATCGTTGTTTACCAAGCCTATCGCAACCCTTGCGCAATTAAGACGCTGCCGCAGTTCGTTGACCATTTCGAATAAGACTTGCTGTAATTGTCCATGACGCAAAACAACCGCAATGACTTCCAATACCGAACCGGCATGAGCCTTGGCAGTTATTGCATCTTCCAGCTCCCGCCCGGTAAGCAAGCTCGACAGCCAGGCGCTGGCCCAATGAATGTCACGAAATATCTTATTGACATCACCATCATCGCACGCGGCTTCAACGGCAACAATCGCACTCACGCGCTGCTCTAAAAGAATTGGGTAAGCAATCTGGGTTAAATGAGCCAAATCAGGCTGATCAGGTGCATCTTCAACTTGTTGCGGTGAAGCGGTCGACTGAACAACACCGCGCCGGTCCCGCAAGCAAACCTCGACTATTTTTGCCAGTCGGCCCATGCTTGGACTTGCTTTGGGCCAAACGGCCATCGGCACATAAATTTGCATTTCCTGGTTTTCAACCAATACCGCTGCCGCGCTTGCGCCTGGAATTTGTTCGCATATCAAAGCAAGCCAGGCTTGGCATAATTCATTTGATGTATTTGCATTAACAAAAGCATCCCAAGGCGATGCACCGATTAAGGCCTGATCTTCTTGAGCCAAATCATTATCTTGTGTGTGTTGATTCACTCGACAAGCTCCGTAAGAACTTTATCCGTTGCATCTGTCGGCATGTCCACAAAAAGGGAATCTAAAGCCGCAATATCTTCATTTAGCAAAACACCCATAATCGATTTTAACTTCACAAAGTTAACGACCTGGTCATAACGGCTTTTACTGTAATCGCGTTGCGCTTCAGATAGCTTCTGCTGCGCTTCCAGGACGGCTGTTTCAAACTTCAAGCCATTGTGGCTGGCAACTGTCGCCGCTAGTAAAGCTGAGTTTGCGGCCTTGATTGCCTGCCCGGCGGCACGGGCTTTTGAGTAGGCGGAATACCAGCCATACCACGCCTGCTTGGCAGATAAAATCGATAGATTTCGTGCCGCATCAATATCGAAACGGGCTTTCTCTTTTTGCGCAACGGCCTCATCAACCTTGGCTGACTGAGTACCGCCGGAATAAATAGGCATATTGAGCTGCAAGCCAACGGTTCCCAGCATAATGTCGTACCCTGCCTGTCCTGGAAAACCGCCGACTGCCTGGCTATTTTTGCCATAGCTGGCGACCAAATCCAGAGTAGGCTGGTGCCCTGCCTGCTGCTTGCGAACCTCATGCGAAGCGGATTCATGAGCTTGTATAGCTGCCAATATATTGTGATTTCCAGCCTCCACACTTTCTAACACAGCTTTGAGCTTTTCACCGCTCAAGTCGGCAAGCTCGGCATCCGTCCGCATGAATGTAGGAGTCAATTGGTCGACATTACCGATGATTTGCTCCAATTCCGCACGCTTAAGATTTAAATCCGTTTCGGCAGATACTTGTTCAGCCATGGCTTGACCCAGTTTTGCCTTGGCCTCCTCAAGCTCCGGCCGACCAATATAATTAAGCTCAAAGCCGCGTTTCGTCTCTTCCCATCGGTGCTGGGCAACAGCAATCTGGCGCTGAGTAAACACCACCTGATCCCGAGCGGCCAACAAATCAAGCCACACGGAAACGACCTTTGCCAAAAGCTCCTGCTCGGTATTCGCCAATTGCTGCTCTGCCTGAAAGGCCGCAGTTTCAGCTTGCTGCAAGCCGATATAACTTGGACGTTTCCAGATCGGCTGCGTAAGGGTTATTTGTTCAGAATCGCTATCATATTGATCCTGCGCAGGCGGTACTTCTGAGCTACGGGTAAGATACTTCCGCTTGTTGAAATTAACATTGGCAGTCACATTGATTTGCGGCAGCAAACCGCCGAATGCCTGGTCTGTTCGCGCTCTGGCAGCCTGTACGGCGGCCTTGGCGCTCAGATAGGCAGGTTCATTAATTCTTGCCATGTCTAATAGGTAAGATAGAGTCTCCGCATGCGCTATGTTGCATAAAAAAGGGCTAATCACCAGCATCAGTCGCCAATGGCGAAGCTTATTGAAAAAGGTGGCTGGTTTTATTATCAAAATTATTTTTTGAAGGCTTAATACACTGCTTATGGACATGCAAAACTCTTGATTGGATTTGTAGCTAGCGGCACGGCTACTTGCTTTAACGTCCTATTCATTGGTTGCTGGTAGTCAGGAATTCGTCGTTCAGGTACGGGAGAAAGTCGATGTACCGGCCGTGGCCTGAGGCGTCAGTGCCGAGAGTCATGGCCGCATCGGCGCCCTCGCCTTGGGTCTCACCGACGGCTGCGCTTAGAAGATTGCTAAATATAACGTTAAAACTGGCGGAATCGGGCTTAAACTTTTTATCAAGCATTTTGGTAGTCATGGCACTACTAGATTTCGTAGTACTGGAAGGAATGGTCCACTGCTCTTGTGGACAATATTTTTTATATATTTCCTCGAACTTTCCTGAAAATATATCGGCATCTATCACATTGATAAATTCCTCCACCTTTACTATGTGACCGTCGATATTCACCAAGAACACAGCTTTATCTTTACCCGTATATCCCTCGTTTGGCATATACTTATATCCGCCTTTAGCAGTCATTGCGCCATAGTGGGGCTGCTGTACAACCTCAATCTTAGCCGCTTCGATAGCGGTCTGCATATCTGCACTATCACTCGCTTCCGGGAACAGCTGACCTGCAGCGGCTTCAGGATAAAGCGGCATATCATCTAAAAAAGATGAATAATTAGTTTTTTGTTTCAACCGTTCAAAAATTGGCGAAATCGTGCAAACCCCGACCGCTCCATACAGCGGCTCCGATGGAGATTTGGCGGGATTAGTCTGAGCAACGGTAACAATAACCGGCACTTCTTGCTGTGGTGTAACGAACATGTCCATGATCAACATATCAAATCCTTCAGGCTGGATATCAAATTCGACTTGCAATTGCTCCTGCAATGTTCGATTGGATTCCGAAACAATAGCCCCGCCACCAAATTACTTGGGATAGCAGACACAATTTCCTGTAATTTTGGCTTGTTTAGATTAATGCCAAACTGGGTATTGTAGTTCTTGTTATTTTGAGACGAAATGCCGAGCGATTTCAATATCCAGCCCATATTGCCATAGGTATTCTGGTCATAAATGACTTTACTAACGTTTTCCCATAGAGTTTTTCTGTTTTGGAAGTCTTGTGCTGACGGAGCACCTTGATCCCCTGCATGAGCTTCCCGGAAATTCAGTGCATCTGCTGCGACTCCAGAAAGTAGGTTACCATGACTATCATAAACCGTCGTCCTATCGACCCTGGCATTTAAATCGTTCCAATCAGCCAAGTAGAATGTGCTGACGCAGGAAGCGCATCGCTCGCGACTGATACGTCTCATTCTTCGACTCATCACATTACTCACTTCGCCCTCACCACCAAGCCCGTCAGCTCTGCCAGGCTTTGCTCCTTGGGCTGCTCTGTCAGCTGCTCCGCAACCCAATCGTCTTTTTTGAGCTTGCCCAAAAGCGGCGCTTGGCCGGCCCAGTCGATCTTATTGCCCATCCTGCCGCTGTACTGATTGACGATGATAGCGTCTTTCCGGTCGTCATGCCGTTGCCCGTAATCGGGGTGGACAGACTGCACGATAATCTTGGCGCTGCGTTCGTCATCGTAGCTTGGGTAGCCGTGGTGCTCACTGTGCTTGAATCCGTGATGCCGACCATTGTCGTGATGATGTTCGTCATCGTCATTTTTAGGCAGTACGGTCAAGGTGATGCTTGCCATCGTGATGAGCTTTCCGTCGGATACGCTGTAGCTGATGGTCTCCGTACCCGAGAACTCGTGCTTCGGAGTATAGGTATAGGTGCTGTCTACATTCTTGGTAAGCTTACCTTTCTTAGGATTGGTGAAACTTAGGACCAGCACATCGCCATCGACATCGCTGATCAGCCCGGCAAAGTCGATGACGATGCCGCCGCCTTCGGTCAGCGTATAACTGACGTTGCTGGCGAGCGGAGCATCGTTCACCGGGAGGACGGTGACCTGAAGATCGGCTTCGACAGTTGCCTTGGACTGATTGGATTGTTCCGTCGTTGTGGCAATAACCTTTAGAGCGAATTGGCCGTTAAAGTCCTTGGGCGGCATGAGCGCAAGCTTGCCCAAGTTCCAGCCGGTCACATCCGCCGTGGTATTGTCCAGGGTGGCCGTGAAGCTGTTAACGCCGTCGGTTAGCGTAGCACCGACCGGAATAGCTCCGATGGACAAAGTTAAGATTTCGGAACCGTCGGTATCCCGCAAGGCCGCACCGATAACCGATAGCGGGACAGCGGCGTCCTCAAAGCCGGTGTTGGACGGGAGGGTTTCGCTCAGGGCGATGTTGTCGATCATCATGCCGCGGCCATTGGACTCGCGCCGGGTGGCTTCGCTGACGATGCGAAGCGTTTGCGCTCCGCCTTTGCCGATGAATTGGAAAGTGCGGGTTTGCCAGTTGAGCATTGTGGATGGGCTGGTGCTGTCCTCGCTGCCGATTTTTATGCCATCGATGTAGATGCCGATCCGGGTGCTGTCCGCGCCATAACCCAGGTGACCGGCAAGGTCGAGGCTCAGGATGTAGGTGGCTCCGGCGATAGTTTCGATGCTGCGTTCTATGCCCAGCGTTTCATGACCTTCGCCCTTGGCATCGTTGAGTTCGAGCCAGTTGCTGCCGTTGCCGCTTGCGGCATTGACGATTCTGCGCCGGCCTTGGACATCACGCATAAGGTCGCCGCTGCTCCAGATTTCGAAGCTGCCGTGCTCTTCGTGACTGTCATGGTCGTCGTGGTCATCGTGGTCGTCATGATCGTCGTGGTCGCCGTGGTTTTTACCCGGCCGGGCGACGGCTATCCAGCCTTCAAGTTCGCGCTGTTCGAGTAGCGTCGAGTTGGTGTTCCGGTTGCCCACGCTTTCCCAGCCGGTACGGAACAGTTCGCGACTGGCGCCGCCGACCTCGCTCAACACCAGCGTAGGGGCATCGGCTACCGCGGTCACGATCAGGCGAACGGTGGCGATGCCGGAATCCAGTTCGCCATCGTTCAGCTGGTAGCTGAAGCTGTCTTCACCGCTCCAGTTCTCTAGCGGAGTGTAGCTGACAGTGTGGTCGGCGTTCACCGCCAGGGTGCCGTGAGCCGGTTGACTGACGATAATCAGGTTCAAACTATCGCCGTCGACATCGTAATCGTTAGCCATGATCGAAAGATGGATGCGATTGTCTTCATCCAGCGTGACGCTATCGTCCTGCGCGACCGGGGCATCGTTCACCGCAGTGATGGTCAGACGCACCAGAGCTTGCCCGGAATCCAACTGCCCATCGCTGACCGAATAGCTGAAACTGTCCTCGCCGTTGTAGTCGGCCTGCGGAACATAGGTATAAATGCCGTCGGCGTTCTTGAGCAACTGGCCGTGCTGCGGCGTGCCGACGCTAACACTGAGCGGGTCGCCATCGACGTCGTTGGTACTTCCGAGCAGGTTGAGCGTGATGCGCCCGTCTTCGAGCAAGGTGGAGGCAATCGGGCTAACCACCGGCGCATCGTTGACCGGGACGATGGTCAGCATCACCGTGGCGATAGTCGAATCCAGCTCGCCGTCGTTGACTTTGTAAGTGAAGCTGTCGGCCCCGTTGTAATTCGCATCGGGCGTGTAGGTAAAGCTGCCGTCGGCGGCAACGTTGACTTGGCCGTGCTGCGGTCCGGCGACGATGCGGCCTTGCAATAAAGTGCTGTCGATGTCGGCCGCAACGGCCAACAGATTGCCGGTGATTGGCGTGTCTTCGTCGGTAACCAGTTGCTGATCGCCTGCGGTCGGCGCGTCGTTGACCGGGATGATATTCAGCGTCACCGTAGCAAGGTTGGAGTCCAGCTCGCCGTCGTTGACCTTGTAGGTAAAGCTGTCGGCACCGTTATAGTTCGCATTGGGCGTATAAATCCAGCTGCCGTCGGTGTTTTGGCTAAGACTGCCATGCGCCGGACCGCTGACAATGGCGGAAGCGAGTGCGCTGCTGTCAACGTCAACGGCCAGCGACAAAAGGTCGATCGTGACCGTGGCGTCTTCCGCCAGGGTTAGCGCAGTGTCAACGGCAACCGGCGCGTCGTTGACCGGGGTAACGGTCAGCGTCACGGTGGCGAGGTTGGAGTCGACCCGGCTATCGCTCAGTTTATAGCTGAAGCTATCCTCTCCGTACCAATCCTTATCCGGGGTGTAGCTGAAGCTGCCCAGCTGGCCTAGCTCGGGATTGGACAGATTGATCGTGACTTGTCCGTGGCTCGGGGCGTTGACGATGACCGGTATAAAGCCGGGGTGGAGCGCGTTGATGTCGTTCGCCAGCGCGTCGATCACGGCCGGAGTGTCTTCGGCCAAGGTGGCGCTGTCGTCGGCGGTCTGCGGCACGCCCAGGCGCAGGTCGCGCACGGTGATTTGGCTGTTGCTCGCCTCGCTGCCTTGTCCGAAACCGATCAGGTCGAACGACAGGTTGACCGTAGTGCCGGCGGCAATGCCGCCGAGATCGACCAAGTAGGTGCGGCTGCCGTCGGCATTGTCGATCCGCGTGATGCCGGAAGCGACGTGTTCTTCGCCGTTGGCTTGGCGGTTCAGGAACGCGTCATTGCGAGTCAAACCGGTCGCGCCGAGTAGCGACAGGCCGGTGTTGGCGTCGAGCAACGCGGCTTCGAACGCGTCGTCCGGACCAGTGGCTTGGTCGCCCAGCGTGGCGTTGGCGAGGGTGAAGGACAGGAAGCGGTCGTGCTCGCCGAGGACGAAGACTTGGTTCAGGCGGGTTTGGTTGCCTGCCGTTTCGGTCAAGACCGCCTCGCCTCCCGCTTGCCCTGAGCCTGTCGAAGGATTGACGGCGACGTTGCCGGTGGTTGTCCAGCCGTCTAGGCTGTTCAGCTCACCGTTAACTAGGGCCGGATTGGCGGCGGTATCGTATTGCGCCGGGGCGTTGGCGGTTGCGCCTTCCCCAAACAAGCTACCGGCGCTGTTATTGTTGCGGCGCGTCAGGCCGAGGAAGGAGATGCCGAAACCGGCGCCCAGCGGCAAGGTGGGGATCGGCGATGGTGTGGGGTTGGTGCCATTGACGGAAACCGTAGCGCCGTCTAGCCCGGCCAGATTTTGCTTGGCTTCGGTGACCAATTGCGCCATCAGCGTCAATTCGTCGGCCGACGGCAACCGGCGGGTGCCGGGGGTTAAGGTGGTTCCCATGAAGTTATGGGCGTCGGCGCTGTGCTCCAAGCCTAAAGCATGGCCGTATTCATGCAGCAGCACGGACAGCATATCCATTTTGCCGGCGGCCTCGCTGCCGGCTTTGGCAACCCATTCGTTGGGGTTGCTGGTGGGCAGGAAGCTGTCGTTCAGGTACGGGGTGTAGTCGATGTACCAGCCGTGGCCGTCGGCGTCGGTGTCTAGGGTGATGGTGGCGTTTGCGCCTGAGCCTTTGGTTTCGCCAACGGCTGTGCCGGTGAGGTTGGCGAAAGTCACGGCAGGGCTGGCGCCTGCAAAGGCTTCGGGCAGACTGAAAGAATAAGCACCATCGGTTAAGCTTACAGTATCTACGATTATTGGTGCTATGGAGATTTTCCATGGATTAGTAGCACCTGGTGGTATGTCCGCGTTGCAGAACCATTTATAGGGTTCGTCAGAAGAAGAAACATACTCTTCAAGTACGTGAATAAAGAACCGCACCTCAACGCTAACCCCATTTTCTTCCACCTGAGCAATAAGACTGTCGTTGCCATAATAGCCTTTGTCTGGGTAGTAATAGCCTTGTTCTAGGTGCCCGTGCTTGGGTGGTTCGATAATGGTAGTTTTAGGGTTGGTTACAAACCATAAATCCTTACCCTCGTAATCGTACATATAGTGCATAGCATTAGCCTCAGCATAAATTTCTGTTTTCGGTTCGGGCAGCTCACCGGCACCATTAACGATTTCGCAAACACCTATAATTCGTTTTTTCTGGTTAGCAGTCTCTGTTTGGGCGGTAATTTGGGTTTGATCCTGCACTTGGGCAACCACTAGAGTGATTAGTGGCTGATTCGGAGCAGAGGGTGGTTCAGTAAACCAGACCATAACATTGTCTCCTGGATTAAGGTTAAGTGAAGCGGTTGCTTGTGTTAGTAATTGTTGAATCACGCTAGAAAGTGCCGTATCCGTTTTGACGGTGGTTGTGTTGAATGATTCTAGCGTTGCGGCATTTAAAGGCTGCGGGCTACGGGTAATCGGAACTATTTCACGCTTTTGTAGACTAATGCCAAATTGAGCGTCGTAGCGTTCGGCACTCAATGATTTAAAGCCCAGGTTTTTTAGTGCAGCCTGGATGTTTTCGTAAGGGTTACCGCCTTTGGTGGCTTGTGGCACAATACCACTTATATGATTTTGGGCGCTGGGGATATTGCGGTAATTATCCCAGCGTTTTCTGAATGACTCTGTATCGGTAGTAATACCCCTAGATACCCGCCTAAAGTCTTGCGTGCCAGCATCAGAAACAGGATTGCTCCACTGCAATAAATCCGCTTGTTGATTCAAGGTTCTACCTATACTTGTACCGTTATCTCTCTTAGCATCATTATTTCCCCAAAACCAAGCACCAGCCAGTGCTGAAAGCATGTGACCATTGGGGGTGTTTTGGCTAATTAAGTCAGGATTCTCTAAAATTGAGTCTTGTATACTTTTTCCTCCAATAGATGTAATTAGTTCGGGATGTTTCCTCTGAATATAATCGGCAAACTGTAGATACGATGGCTGATGGGTAAGCTGTACTAATCCTCGCCCAACCCAATTGTGGGCAGTGTTATCTGAAGCTTTGCCGTTTCCAACCAGACCAGTACCCAAGTCTTCTGAATAAATTCTGTCTATAAACAGATCCCTTACACCGTTCCAAGTCGCCCCTGTTGCAAGGGACATGCTCTGCGAATAAACCCTTACCCCATTAACGAGAGGAGCATCTACACCTGGATCGCTTAAACTTACACCGTCCAAAACTGATAAATGAAGCGTATTTTTGACAAAGTCTTTCAAATTTAAAAACCTCGCCTCCCTTGCGGTGATCGTCGCCGTGGCGGAGTGCATATTTTCATGGCCGTTATAAGTAAATGCGCTTATGAATTTATCCAATATAACCCCTACTCGATAAGGCCCCAGCTGTTCTTTGAGTTTAGAGAGTCCTCCAGTTTCAGCTCTTGCCTGACTCATGAATGCCGCAATCCGCTGCGGGGTATCGATCTTGAACTCTTTCATCGCTAGTTTCAAAGGCTCCACCCAAGATTGATAGTCAACACCACTCATATTACCCATAAACGCTGCCAACGATTCTGCCGTCATCTCCTCGCCTAATGTTTTGGCCGTTCCACCAATCAATATCTGATTATTGTTAATCACGCTCCCCGCCTGCGTTCCATTTCCAAACAAAGCAGTACGGATCGTATCGGCATCGCTATTGACAATATTGATGTTGTTCCAACCACCGCCATTTTCTCCTTTTTGGGTCGTCGAATACACAGACAGAAAGTCCAGTAGAGCCTGATCTTGTTGGTTGGCGCCACTGCTGTTACCAGGGCTGCCATTGGTGTTGTCGATATTCGGGTTGCGCAATAGCCCAGCCAGGTATTGGGCATTGGCTAAATCCCATTGCTGGCTTTTGTAGGCTCCTTTATCGGGTACGCTCCCTAGTTCGCTGTCCTTATTTTTGTCAGGAATGATGCCCAAAATGACGTCCTTGCCGTTGACTCTGTCCTGATTACCGGACCCATTTTCTGTTTTTGAGATGTACGCGGTATTGATGCCCAGGTTCAAAGCCACACCCAAAGGCCCGGTGCCGGCAAACAAGAGGCTGTTAGGCCTAACCACAGCGTCGTTTAGCGCGTGGTTGGCCTGCTGGCTTGCTACCATCAAGTCAAACACCCAACTGGTGCCGAACACATTGCCGCCTTTATCGCCGCCTGTTTGTAGATTCATCCAGCTGTTCACCCCTAACCGGGCATTGGTGGTTTGATAGCCGGTGCCGAGGCTGGCGAAAAACTGCAGCCAATGCGGCGCGTTGTAGGCGCTGAGCCAATCAATGGTAGTTTTTCGTTGGGCGTTATTGGCATCGGCTTCGATTTTGCCGTCTATGCCGTTGAGGTCGGTTTCACTTTGATAGCCCGCAGCGCGTAAGGCGTTTTGTCGAGCGGCCGCTCGTGCGGCCTCGATCTGCGCCTGCGTCGGGTTGTTGGCTGATAATAGTTTGAAGCTGCCAGGGACTTCTTCCAGTTTTACAGTTTTGTTGTTTGCGCCACTACCCGTGACGGTCGCCCGGTATTGGATTTCTACGATGTTGTTGCTATCTCGCCCTGTACCTATTGCTGAGGTATAGCGCACCACTGTCTCAAACAACTTGAGTGCCTTTTGCTCATTGTCATCAAATTTACCGTCACCGACTTTGATTTCTTGCTCTGGCTTGCCACTAACCGAGTTGGTGGCGGCATAGCCCAAATACTTTAGGCGCTGTTCAACACGGGTAATGTCCAGAATGTTTTGGGCGTTCGTATCAACGCCGCCTTTTAGTTGAAATGCCAAGTAGCCGGGGTTATCCAGCGGCCTGTCGCCAACAAAGGCATTAGGCGTGGAAGCATAGTCTTTGACGGTGATAGTGACCAGTCCTTTACCTGTCTCTGGATCGTTTGCCGCTTGCAAACGGTCTTTGAAATAAAAAATCAATCCCGCGAATTTATCCGCTAGGGTTTGCCCTGCGCGTAACTTTTCTATGTCGGACAATTCACTGGGTAAGTTCTTTACATCGGTAATGTTCGGCACAAAAAATAAAACACCACTATTTGTAAAATCTGCTGTCTCCGTACTTAGGGCATTACTGCTATACGCCGATTTGCGTGAGAGGATGCTGGGAATACCGGAAGCATTTACGTTGTTGGTCAAAAGCTTCATCGCAGGTGTTTCTGCAAGCCTGCCCGTAAATAAGTTTAATTGTTGTTGATCTAATGAGAAATCATGCAGTTCTTCCATTCTAGTAGTAATAAGCCCGTATTCTTCCTCGTTCAGTTTATCAAAGGGCAGTTTGGCACTTGCCTCGGTCAGCAAGCCTTCCCGCACCAATAATTGCCGCGCAGCCAGTTCTTTGAGATCGACACCGATCACGTCGCCCATACGGCCTTCGACGCTGGCGTTGATCCATTCGGGATCGAACGCGGTGCCTATCGTCCCTCTGAATTCGCTACCGGGATTGGCGATGCTCTGCTCGGCATTGGGAGTATCGATCAAGCTGATGTGCTTGCGCAAACGGTCCTGGTCGGTCTGGGCCAGGGTTGCTGCAATCAGGGCTTTGACATCCCAGGCATGGCTTTGGCTGGGCTTTTGGCTTAAAGACTCCTCGCTCAGGAGGTTGCCGCTATAAGTGCCTTTCAATTGGCCGATCAGGACTTTACCGTCTTCGGACAGGCTGAGGTTGACGATGCCGTAGCCGTCCAGCGGCAAGGTGGCGCCCAAGTATTCGGGGCTGCCTTCTCTGCCGAACGGGTCTTTAACGATGCCGAGTTTGCCGCCGACCGCCACTTTTTTAGCGGAAGCCGAGCCGCCCACGGCCAGCGGCGGGCCGGACGGGGTGAATACGAAGCTCGGCGCTTCGTACATGGCCTTCCAGTAAGGATCCAGGAAGTGGTAGTTGTCGTCGGAGACGATCGCGTATTCGACGCCGTCTTGTTCGACCAGTACCGCGCTTTGCGCCCTCTGGATGTCCAGGCGGTCTATGGTGATTTTATCGGTCGGTTGCGACAGGGGAATGGCCTCCAGCTTGGCGCCGGTGATCTTACCGTCGGCATCGCGGGTCAAGGTGAGTGTGGACAGGCCGCGGTTGTAATCGGATACGTTGGCGACCAGGTAACGGTTTTCATCGCGGGTGGCGGTGATGACTTGCGGGGTTTTGCCGCTCAGGCTGTCGTTCGGCAGGCTGGCTTGGATAGGCGGGGCAATGGCGCCGGTTTTAAAGTTAAAGGTTTTAAAGTCCAATATGAGGATGTTGCCCCGATCAGTCGTATTAGGGCTAAGCGATACGGTATTGGACATTTGCGGCATGGCAACCACGAGGGTCTGCCCATCCGGCCCAGCGGTCATGCCTGCTACGCCGAGTTTGCTGTTCTCTATGCCGGTGCCTTGGATAGATTTAAAGGTTTTGTAGGTGCTGCTGCCGGGATTGGTATCCATCGCATACAGCTGGTTGTTGCCGGCACCGTTGCCATAGCTTTGGCCTTCACCGACTATCAGCAGGCTACCCACCGATGCCAAGCTGACGATGTTTTTACCGCCTTGTATAGGAATGCTGTCTATGAGTTGGAAGGTGAGCAGGTCGATTTCATAGATGACGCCGGTGCCTGCCACGTAGGCGCGGCTTAGGTCGGTGGAAAAGGCGATGGGTTGGACTTTGTTGCCGGTGAGGTAGACGCTACTGTTATTCGGTTTATTTTTAAAGTCTATGGCTTGCCCTGTGCCGATTTTGTTGACTAGGTTGACTTGAGCGACGCTTATGGTTTTGTTTTCCCGGAAGAATTCGATGCCGGTGCGGGTCAGTGTCGCTGCCATGTCCGCCTTGGGCGTGATGCGGGCGGTGTTGCCTGCAAATTCTATCGGTGCAACGCCGGGCAGGAAGCCGGGGATGATGCGCACCAATTGCCAGCTGACGCTGCCGACAGCGAAGACTTTGCCGTCTTGGGTCTCTAATTTTGAGGTTTCGACTCTTATTACACCGCTGGTTGCACCACCAAGTTCTTGCACATCAATGTGTATGCCATTGGCAAACAGGGCGCGCAGCATGATTTTACCCGTTAACTGGCCGGGATTGGTGTTGTCAACGGTGATGGTAACGGTACCGGCGCCATTCGCTGCCGCACCGGTGATGTTAGGCACGACGACGTTACCGTAAGGGGTCATTACGGGCGGCAATTTGGCGCTGGTGTTGATGACCGGCGGTTCGTTGACTTTGGGAATAACTATATCTGCAAACTGGGGTACGCCAAAGTGGTAGCTGGAGGCTGTTCCCATGGTCGCCATAGTGGCGACGATGCCGATCATGTTGGAGGTGATCCCTATGGGCAGCACTGTGCTGCCAAAGCTCATGGTAAGGCCAACCGACCCAGCAAAGGTCATTGAGTCGCCGATGCCGACTGTGAGCTCGAACGGGCTGCTGATAACCCCCGGCAATTTTTTGTACACCATGTACTCGCCGGAGGCATCCAAACCGCCATACGGGGGACTGGCGGTTTTGGCGATGGCATTGCCGCCCGCATCCAGGCTGATAAAGCCGTTATCGACTACCCACCAGGTATCTTGGTAAATGAGGTTTGTGGCCGTACTGCCTTCCGCAAGCACTTTGCCTTTGCGCAGGAACCAGACTTCATCCCCGGCTTGCGCGGCGATGCCGTTTTGCACGGGGATGGCGAGTTGCAGCGGGTAAGCGGTGGTGGAACTGCCGACGTTGAGCGTGAAGGCGCCGACGGCTTCGAGTCCGCCGGGCTGGGCGGCAAAGATGGCTGTGCTTGGATCTATAGTGGCTAAATCAATACGGCTGATGGCTACCGGGGTATCCTGTTTCAATGCACCTGCGCCGATCAAGACGGTTTCCCCGGTTTCGGCGCTGATGGCTGCGCCTTCATGGGCATTAACGGCAATCGTTTGCGGCGTCGCGGTGGCAGGGTCGTTATCGGTGGTTTGCGCGGTTTGTACGGACAGCTTGATGTCGCTTTGGCCGATCACTTGTTCGCTGACGGTGCCGTAGGCGTCGACCACGCTGCCCAAATGGACGATGGAAACGGTGACTTGGCCGCTACGTAATGCGGTGATTAAGCCGTTATCGCTGACGCTGGCGATGCTGTCATCGGAAACGATATAGCGGGTGCCGCTAAACACGGCAGGTATGGCCGCATAGATGTAAGTGGTGATTTCACCGGTATCCAGATCTACATACTCATCTATTGTCTCTGGACTACCTGCAAATGCGGTTTGGCTGGCTTCGTGAACATCTGAATTGAGTCCGGTATTGGGATCGGTCACATGGACTTTCAACTGCCGGGTGCTTCCTGGAATTAGGGTCAATGTGCCGGGATAAACATCGGGGGTTACTGTCAATGATGCGCGGGTATCGGTGAGTTCGCCGGTTTGCGGATCGAGCTGCCCTGGCTGCGCGGCGTTAATGGCCGCAACGGTGCGGATGGTGTAGGTTTGTTGCTGGGCGTCCGTTGCTGAACGGCTAAGGCTGATCAGTCCTGCGCCTGCGGCTTTGGCGCTAACCAAGTCGCGGGCATCGTCGATAGTGATCGCAATAGCCCCAACTTTGCCCAATGGGCTAAGATCCAGGGTATTAAGGGTCAGGTAGTCGCCGGAACCGGCGGTTAAATCAACGTCTTGTTCATCGGCAAAGTCGCCCACGGCATGGATGCGGGTGCCTTGGCCGGTTTGCATGTTGATCAGATCGGCCAGGTTGGTGATGCGGATGGAGGTCAATGCCGCGCCGCTGACGTTCACATTCAACTCGATAGGCGCACCCAAAGCATAGCCGTCATCGGCTTGCAAGGTGATCGTGGCTTGGCCTGCGTAGCCGGCTTCCGGGGTGAAGATCAGGCTGCTGCCGTCCCGGCTGAGTTTGGCGCTGCCGTGCGTTGCGTTAATGACGCGCAGGAAAACGCTATCGCCCTCAATATCCTCGGCAATGGCACTGACGCTCATTTTTGTGGCAAGGTCGGTGTGGGTTTTGCCTTGCGGTAAGTCGGTAACAGCGGTGGGGGCCAGATTGGCTTTGAAGCCGTAGTTAGCATAGAGCAGTTGTCGGTCTGCGGCGTTGGTTTGTCCATCGCCGTTGAGGTCGCCTGCGGGATTGCTGTCTAATGCATTTTGCTGCCACGCTTCGCTGTCTGCGCCGTCGACATTGCCGTCGCGGTTCAAGTCTCCTGCGACGCTGATGCGTACGCTGGCTGCGCCGGCGCCGTTTATGCGGATAAGTTTGGCGCCTGCTTCGGTCACCCGCACGAGCAAGGTGTTTTTGCCGTTCACGGTGGCGTTGCCGATCAGCGTTGCGCCGGTGACTTCGATGTTGGCATCTGCCGGTAGTTCGGTTTCCAGCGCATAAACAATCGCGCCTTGCGCACCGGGGCTATGCACGGTTGAAGCAAGCTCTGAGTCACGGACGTTAAAAGCCAAGGCGGTGCCATTTTGGACCAGTTCGCCCGTCCATTGGTTGGCGCTGCTGTCGCCCAGCCAATTGACCGCCGCGCCAAACTTGGCGGTTATGGTGTCGGTAAACAGTTTGCCTTGGCTATCGTAGGCCAACGGCGTGCCCAGATCGTTACTGTTAAGGTTGCGTACCAAAGCGAGGCGGCCTTGTGCATCGTAACGGTAGACGGTGCTGACCGTCTCGCCTTGGGCATCGGGGCCGGTGACGCGGCTGATGCGGCCTTGGCTGTCGCGTTGGATTTCGACGCGTTGCGTAACATCGCCGGTGACTGCGGCAATACCGGCATCGGAAACCAGCCATTGCGCGCCATCTTGGAAGGTGACGGCGGAAATTTTGCCTTGCGCATCTAGTTCATATCGGCTGCCGTCGGGCGCAATCAGGGTGTATGAGCTCGGCACCCACGGCAGGCCTGTCGTTTGATCATAAAGATGACTGCCTTGGCGCATCAAGTTTTCTTTTGCATTGTCGGCTACGCTGGTATGGGCTTGCAACTGCCAGCCTTGTGAGTCGCTGAACTCAGGGTGGAATACTTGCGGTGCGTTTGGATCCTGGCCTAGGCGTTCGCTGTTTGTGCTCAGGGTGAAGCTTAGACTGAGCATTTTGGCTGTGGCTTCCGACAGGTTTTCAGGGATTTGCAGCCAGACGCGTGCGCCTTCCTGCCACGATGCGGTTGCGCCGCTATCCGTTGTGGTGGGCTGGTCGGTGGTCAGTTGTGTGTCCAACAGGGCTAGCTGCCAGTTGCCCAAGTCGCCGGTCTGCTGGTTGTTTGCCGTTGTATCGATGTTGCGGTTAAAGGCTAACGTATGACCGGCAAGCTGGTAGCTGTTGTCGGTAACGGTCAGCGTACTTAAGTCTTTTTGCGCGGTGTCGATGATGATGTGCGCTTCAATTTCTGTAGTGCGGCCGACCAGATCCCACGCCGATAGACGCAATTGATAGACGCCGTTGGCGAATTTGGACGGGGCTATGCTGATCAGGTCTAGTTGTCGATCAATGCTGACCGCGGCATCGTCATGCTCGGCCAGCGTCTGCCAGGCGTCGCTGCCAGCCGGGGCTATTTGCAGTTTGTAGCCCATCAGTTGCTGCTCAACTAAACCGGCTTTCAAGGCTGTAATTTGACTAATTTCCACCGGCTTGGTGGCGGCTGTCGCACCGCTTAGCTTATCCGTCCATGCCAACAGCGGCGCTGCGGTATCGGCCGGGTTTTTGACGCGCACGGTATGGGTTTGGCTGCTGACAAAACCATCGCGGTCTGTTGCAGTGACGCGTACTTCAATCAAGCCGGGCTGGGTGGGCAGGAGTTTCATGCGCCCTGCACTATCCAGCGCTACGGTCTGCCAAGTATCGGCAGCGCCTAAGCCGCTGCCGCGCACTTCGGTGACAATGCCGGCGATACCGCTCCAGGCATCGGCCCTGACGCTGGCGATGACGGTTTGGCCGGGTAGCGCCGGTGTGCTTGGCGTCGTCGACACGGTGATTTTGGGCTGGTTGGCCGAGGCTTCCGCCACGACACGCAAGGTGAAGGTTCTGGCGGTGATGTTTTTACCGTCGCTGACTTTGGCGGTGACGGTAAAGTCGCCGATCTGCCCTGGGCCTGGAACCCAATTGAGACGGCGCGTTTGCGCATCGTAACTTGCTCCTTCCGGCAGGTTGGCGAAGCTGACTACTAACGCTGCGGTTTGTTCCGCGCCGTCCGGGTCGGTTGCGCTGATGCCGTTAGGGTTGGCAGCCGCGCCCAATTCAACCGGCAAGCTTAAAGTTTGCCCGATAACCAGCGCGTGATTGGTCGCGGTCAGTTGGGGCAGACGGTTAGTATCGAATACCCGTACTTGCACGGTTTGCGTGGTCGTCGCATTGCCATCGGTCGCCTGGAAGGTAAAGCTGTAGGGATGGTCGTTTTCAATGGCACTGTTAACGACGTTTTGATCGGGCGTCCATTCAAAGTAGCCGGTGGCACTGTCAAAGACCACGCCGGACGGCGTGGTGCTGTCGTAAACCAGGCTCATGCTGATGGCGTCGTTATCGGCATCGAAGCTGCGCAGGGTGAAATTGACGGTCTGGCCTTCGTTGACCAGTTGTAACGGCATCGGCAGCAGACGAGGCGTCTGGTTGACGTTGGCGACATTGACTTCGAAGCTGCGCTCGAACTGGGCCGCGCCGTCACTGCCGCGCACGGTGAAGCGCCATTGTCCGGCGGTGCCGGTGTTGCTGTCTTGCGCGGCAAAGGTATCCGGCGTCCATCGGAGTACGGCGAGGTTGCCGTTGCTTGCGCTCGGCACATCCAGGATCATGCCGCGCGGCAGGCCGGTCGTCGCCCAATCGATCAGGTCGGCATCGGTATCCCGGCCGAACAGTTCTATCGTGAGCGGCACGCCTTCTGAGGCATTGAGTTGGATGGGGGCGGTAGCGCCAGTATCTGTAACTTGCGAGCCGTTGACCTGTACGCCCAGCATTTCAGGCGCGGCATTGGCTGCGCGCACGACGACGCGCACGGTATGCTTGGTCACGTTGGGCACAGGGTTCTCAGGTTGCACGTAGCCTGCATTTTCAGGGGCAAGGCCACTGTCGGTGACGACCAGCTCAATATCGCGAGAACCGATGTCATCGACTGTCGGTGTCCAGATCAGGGCGGCATGACCGTATTGGATGGCTTCTTGTATTTCAGCACCCACGGGGAGGCCGTTGGCGCTCCAGGTCAAGGCGTCCTGATCCATATCGTTTGCCAGCAGCGCTACGCTCAACGGTTGGCCTGCGACGGCGACGACTTGGCGCGGCGCGGTAATGACCGGCGCTTCGGTCTCGCTGCGCACGGTCAGGACGAAGCTCTTGGCTTGGGTGAGCACGCTATTATTGGCCGTCTGTCCTGAGCCTGTCGAGGCCTGTCCTGAGTCCAATCGAAGGGGATCGCCATTATCCTGCGCAACCACCGTTATGGTGTAATCGCCACGGTCGTTTGCGCCCGGCGCAAAGCTGATCACGCCGGAAGCTGTCCCGTTGTTGGACGGATTTTGGGTGTAGGTAGCAAATCTCGGCAAGCCTAAGATGCTGACCTGGATAGGATTGCCGTCTGCGTCAACCACCGATACGGGGATTTCGATCACGCTGCCTTTGTCGACAAAGGCATTGCTGATGTCGCCGATGTCCGGCGCTCGGTTGGCGTTGCCCACGACAATCGGCAGCACCAGTTGGCTGACGGCGGGCACGCCGGTGCCGTCGCCATCATCGGTCGCCGTTACTGTGATGCTGTATGTGCCCGCTTGGGCAAAACCCGGCGTCCAAAGTATTTCCAAGGTCTCAGGATCGAATGTCGCGCCGTCCGGCAAACCCGCTACCTGATAGCTGACGGTTGCCGCCGTGGTCTCAGGGCCGGTTGCCGTAGCACCTGCCTGAAAGCGGATGCGCGGCTCAAAATCCGGGTTATCGGGATCGAATGCGAAAGCGCTGATTTGTAGCGACTGGCCTTCCAGGATATTCCAAGTTTCGGGCGCATCGAAGACCGGCGCGCCGTTGGCGTTGAGAACGTTTAAGACCACGTCCTGGGTCACTGAGGTGATGACCGGACGCTGCCGGGCGTAGTCCAGGTTGCGGTCAAGGTGACCGAGATACGGAAGGCGCCATGCTGGTTATAATCGGGCGTCCATTCCAGCCAGCCGGTCTCAGTGTTCAGTTTGGCCCCGCCGGGCAGCCACGGCGCGCTGTATTCCAGCGTCACGGTGGTGCCATCCGCCAGGGCTTCGCTGCCAGACACATGACCTGCCAATTGCAGGGCGTATCGTTCCCCTTCCCTCAGCGTTTGCTGTGCAACTGAGCCTAAAACAGGTTTGGCGTAACCTTGCTCTACGGTCAGGTTAAAATGTCGGCTGCTTGTTGTTATGCCGTCGCTGGCGACGACGGTGATATTTTGGTAGACGCCCGCTTGATCGTAACCGGGCGTCCAGCTCAATATCCCGCTGGCTGCGTCAAACACGGCACCTGCAGGCAAGTTGCGGATAACCAGTGTCAGCGCATCGCCGTCCGCATCGGCTGCGATGATCGGCAAGCTCAGGGCTTCGCCCTCTTTCAGGGTAATATCCCTGACGACGTCAACCACGGGGGTGTTATTGCCGCCGATAACCGGCAGTTGGAACTTGCGTGTAGCGACCCCGCCGCGACTGTCCTGTACACGCACGATGATTTCGGTATCGGCTGCATCCAGTGCCGAAGGCGTCCAGTTCAGTGTCGCTACGGCATGATAGCCGTCATCTGCCGACAGAATTTCTGTTGGCGGAGTCAGCGTTACTCCGGCAGGCGCTTGCACCAACTCCCAGTAAAATACTGTGCCGTCCGAGTCGATGGCCTCGATTTGTCCGGTCCAGGCTTGGCCTGCTGTAGCCGTATCCAAGGTATCGGCATCAATGAGACCGGCAACGCTTAATGACGGCGGTAAATTCTCCTGAGGCACGGCGTACACGCCATAACCCAGATTGAATTTGACCAAATCGGCCATGCCTGCGCGGGTGGCAAACAGGCTCGCAGGGATGACGGTGACAGTTTGATCTGCAATGGTGGCGCCGACGCTAAATGTTCCGCCGTTTGCCAATAAGGCAGCGCTAAGGTCAAGTATCCACAAATCCGATTGGTCGCCGCCGCCAATGCCTGCGCTATCGATCGAATCGCCGAAATAACGGCCCGGATCCAGCAATAAACTAAGCGGACCTTTAAGATCGTCGGTACCGATGTTGGTCAGGCTGACATCGTAGCTGATTTCGCCGGTCGCCCGGTCGGCGCGGGTGTTGCTGAACTCAAGCTGCACCTGGCTGGTCATATCCAGCAATGCGGTAAAGGTGCTGACATAGCCTTGCTCCAAGCGGATTTCGGCGCTGTTTTGCAGGGTGCTGCTGATATTGAGTTGGTACTGGCCTGCCGCCAATCCCTGCACATCAATCCAGGCGGTTCTTGTCGCGGCATCCCAACGGATATTTGGCGGAGTAATCGCAGCGCCCGCATTAGCGCCCAGTCCTGTACTGAGCGCAGTCGAAGTGGCGGTTAAGGTAAAGTTTGCCGGATTGAGCACGCTGGCAAGATCCGCCGTTTCCGTTCCGGGTTCGCCTGTCCACATGTCCTGGTCGAAGACCACGCCAATCTGCGCCATCGGCAACGGAACCAACGCCCCATCGGGCACGGTGATCGCCTTGACGACCGGCGCTTTGCGCGGCGCAATCACATCGATATGCCCGGTTTGGGCAATCAGGATACGGCCGTCAGCGGTGGTAATGATGCTTTCGCCGCGGGTGCCGCCATCGGCCAGTTGCAGGACGCGCTTGCTGGCAAGTTCAACCATCCATACCGAAGCCTGATGCGGTACATTGGCTAATGTGGTTTGTCCATTAATCACCGAACGTTGTTGCAGGTTGCTGGAGGCTATCAGCAAGCCTTCCAGCGGTGTGCCATCGGCCCCAAACGTAATGCTGTCGATCACGCCGGACAAGCGGTATTCAAGTTCCGGGCGTCCCATAGTGCGGCCGCTCATTGGAAAGCTGATGATGTCGGTGGTGGGATTGGGCTGGGCGGAGGCCACTTCGCTGCCTGTCCAAGTCACCGCCCACAAGCGGCCATCCGGGCCGAACGCCAGATCGCCGACACGCTGGTTGCTGAAATGCTTCCAAGTTTTAGCCGCATCGGTTTCGCCGGGATGGAAAATTTCAATGCCGTTTCCCGATGAAACGTAGATGTCTCCGGTCGTGGGCTGGATAGCCAGCGAGTGCGTCAACGGGTCCTGGCCGGGTCCGCTAAGGCGCTGCAATTCTTCGCCCGTGTTTGCATCGACCTGTAGCAATTGCGCGCCGGTCATCACCCATAATTGTCCGAGCTGATCAACGGCCATATCGAGGACCGGTGACTCCAGCGTAAACAATGGCGTCGTGCTTCTGCCTCCGTCTTTGCCGTAATGGAACACTTCATTACGCAGGCTTCCGGCGCTCGCAAGTATGCTGTGGTCGGCAAGTTCGACCATGGCTAATGCGCCAATATCGGCTGCACTGGTTTGGTAGCCGTCGGCAAATCCGCGCAAGGTGAAAGGCGCCATCACTGAGCGCAAATCGGATTTTTGCACAGTCGCGACATGTCCGGGAAGCTGGCTGCCCGCTTGCTGGAACAGCGCGTTGGCCGCATAACTGCGGTCTGCGGCGGCTAGCGGGAACTCGGCGGTTTGGCTCAGGCTTTGATTCACGCCCAGCGAGTCGAGTATTTCCTGGCGGCTGCCGTCGTCGGGCAGCACGGCGTTGGTTAAGGAAGCCGTTTCACGGTTGCCCGATTTATCGGTCGCCACGACCAAGAATTCGTAACGCTTGCCGGTCTCGCCGGTAAAAACAGCCTGGGTCCTGGAAGGATCGGCCTGACGCAGCCATATCTTGAAATCTCCGCCGTTTTCGGCGACATAAACGGTGACCGACTTGACGCCGCTATCGTCATCCGTTGCTGTCCAGCTTAAATCGTAACTGGGCGCACCTTGGGCGTCATTGCCTTGGGAGGCCACGGTCAGCAGGGTGCTTGGGGCTTTGGCGTCCAGCGTAACCAGGCTCTTTGCGCTATCGATAGGCGGCGCCGCATCGACAAAAATCCGCGCGGAAGAAATGATCTCGGCTTTTGACGGCGCGGTATCCGCTGCCCGCACGGTATAGCTGACAAAACCTTTCTTCAGTTGCTCGGCGTTGGCGACATTGGCATCGGCTGCCGGCAGCAGTAAGCCGCGCACGTTATCCTGCAAAACTTCGCCGGTATCGGGATCGATGGCTTGCAATAACCAGGTGGCAATGCGGGTCGACGCGTCTATTCCGGCGCTGACGCGCAGGATGAAGCCTTTGCTGCCGGTAAAATCGAAATCGCCCTGGAAGTTGGTTCGGTCGACCGGCAGATGGATGTTGATGTCGCCCAGTTTAAGGTCGCCAAGACGTAAGGTACGAATATCGAGGTCGGCATCGATTTCGCTGACGAGACGCAACTGGCCGATACCGGCCTCGGTTGGGTTGGTGAACGACACGGTATACGGCAGCGCGACATCCGCCGGTACATAGCTGTTGCCGTCGCTGCCTGTTACCGCCTGAGGGCCGCGAACGCTGACTAAGGCATTGGCGTCGGCGCTCTGCTGAGCGGTTTGTTGCAGGTATTGCGACAAGTTTAAGGCTTGCGCGGAAACGGGGTTGAAGTCCGCATCGAGTACGCCGATATGGCGCAAATATTCAAGCTCGGTGTTGCCGCCCGCGAAAATATTGAAGTTGATGAAATGGGTATCTTGCGCCGCATTTATGTCAAAAGCCTGAGCATCCGCCAATTTCGGGACGGGGATTTCAACGATGTTGCCTTCGCTGTCTTCGCGCGTTTCGACATAGTCGATGCCCGCCTTGGCCGCATCAGGATCGCCCGCGTATTTGGCGGTATCGCCGTACCATTGTTGAACTTTGGCAAAAAAGCCCAGTATATCGGCTTGCGTACGGTAGCTTTCGCCAGCTTTGGCCAGCAGGATGCCGGTGGCTAAGGTGGCATTCAAGCTGACCACCTTCGGGTTCTCGCGGATCGGCGGCGCTTCGTTTAATGGACGCAATAAGCCTGCGCTCTCAAGCGCGCCCAGCCAGCCTGCCACCCACTGTTCTTCATCAGCGGCGAGCGTACTTAAACCGGACGGAGCTTGGGCGTCCGCTAAAATTGCATCGCGCAATTTCTTGGCGTGTTGGGTTTGATCCAAGATAAATTCATCGCGAGTGATGGGCGTTGCCGTGCCGACCACATTAAAACGAAACGGGATTGCCAACCACTCCAGTTTGGTGACGTGTGTTTCCGGGTCTTTGGACAGGAATTTCTGCGCCAAGCCTGATGAAATATTATCAAGGTCTTGTACGCCGCCATCCAACAACCCTTGCGTCTTCCATTCAGGTCTTAAGGCGTAAAGTTTGTCCCTCAATCCTTCAAAATCGTAATTCAGCCACTCCTTCAAACCGGGGTAAGTCTGGACATTGAATGTTGCGCCGACAAACCCGCCCGCCGCTACATCCAAAGCATAGCCGGGGACCAGATTAAAGCCTGCGGTATTTTGCGTACCGTCGAGCTGCGCCCAGGGAATGTCGCTCCGTAACGTGCCGTTGGTCGGCGTGATGCCGTAGGCTTGGGTGTTGCCGCCATTATCCAGCGTTAAGCCATCCGGTTGGCCGCCGATATTGCTGCCGAACACCACATACGGGAGACTCATGCCGCCCAGTACATCGGTGCTGTAGCCCATTTCCGGCGCTCCCACGTCGAAACGGACGTAAGGCGTATCGACGTTGGTCAGGCTCTGTAGAGAAACGCTGTAGTTTGCATTGTCGCCCGGATTAACCGTATGCGATCCGCCGATGCCGATGGTGACATCGGCTTCAATACCGCGCTCTATCAGATAGCGCATCGCATCGGTGACTTGCTGACCGTCAGGGTTGATCACGCTGACGTCGTACAAGCCGTGGGGCGCAGTACGCAGATCGAATATCGCACGGATATGCGTTGCATCAAGCACCTGCCAGCGATCCGGTTCTACCTCGAAAACGCCCGGACGCGACAGCTTGACCAGCGCTCCGGCCTTGAAATGGGATCCGTAAATATCCAAGGTCACCCAGCGGTGATTGTCGTCGCCTACACCGCCTTGATCCGGCGTCACTTTGGTAATGGACAGCGGCAGTAAATCCGCCCTTAAGGTGACCGGCGTATCGGCAGCGCCTTGGTTGGACCTGACCAATACGTAATAATCGCCTGCTTGGGTACTCGGAATGAAGGCCTGTTGATCGGCCGATAACGGGGTCGTGTACGACGCATCGAACAGGTAGCTGGTCGGCACATCGCCATAGCGGATATAGATCTCGTTTGCGCCCTCTTCCGCTGAGGAATCGAGCAGTACGCGCAGGGTTTCGCCGGAGGCGACGCTGACTTTGTAGAGACGGGTTTGCTTGGGACTCAGCGTGGTTTGCAACGGGCTGGCAACACTTAATTCGGGCACTTGCACCTGCAAGGTTGCCGCTGAAGCGGTGCGATTGTTGGCTTCCTGAGGCGGTAAATTCAGGCCGGTAGCGGTGTAGGTTATCTTGCCCTCGAACACTTCGTTGTAAAGATCGGGCCTGACGATCACCCGCCAATTTCCGTCTTTGAGCGGCGGCAGTTTGGCTTTCAGGCTGGCGTTGTAACTGGCATTGGCATTCAGGCCGCCGTTATGATCGACTTTACCGATCAGGATGTCGCCCAAATCCCAACTGTTGTCGCTGGACAGGTAAACCGCATCGGTCCAGCGTCCGTAAGCGGGATTGATCGAGTCGTTGGTGATGGTGTAGTCGACCTGGATGTCGTCGCCGACTTTTGCAGCGGCAGGCAATATCACGTTGCCGGCGATGAGGTCCGCGGGCGGCGGCGTTTCTACCAAGATCGGCTGTAGTGCCGCGGTCGCGTTATTTTGCTCCTTGCCGAATTCGCGCACCTTGCCGTTTTCGCCTGCGCCCCAGGCCCGTGCAGGGTCGGTAATGACAAAAACGTAATAGGGGCCTTCGAGGTTTTTCGGTGCGGTAATGTTCAAGCTGACGTCGTAATTGCCGCCGACCGACAGGCCGCCGGCGTGACTGATATAACCTAAATAACTGTCCTTGTTAATATCCAGGAAGCGGTCTTTGGACAGGTAAACCAGGTCGTTCCAGCTGCTTTGGTCGCCGGGGGTGTTGCCGCCCGCGTTAATGACTTGGTAACTGACGGTAAAATTCTGCCCGGCTACCACGGACGCCGGCGCTGTGACGGAAGCCACTTGCAAATCCGGCGGCGTCGCTAAGGTGATAGGCAGACTGATCGATAAGACATTGTTGCCTTCGTCCTGGAATTCCGGCACCAAGCCGCTGCCGCCCATATCCCTGACTACATCGATGTCGTCCCGGACGGTGCTGAGTTCGCTTTTATAATTATCCTTGTAAATATTGGTATCGGCTTTAACGATCAGGTGGAAATCGCCGCTGATGGATTCAGGCAGATTAACCACCGCCGAATAGGTGTACGACTCGCCCGGTTTCAGGTATTTCGGTTTGTTATTTTCGTAGAAGGATACGGATTTAACCCGCAAGACATGCTCTGAACTCTGAGCAATGGCGCTGTCTACCAGCGGATAGTCGCTTGCGTCCAATGAGGCATCGCGTGACAGGTAAAGTCCGTCAAGCCAGCCATTGGTGCGCGTTTCCCGAGTCCCTTGATTGCTGACTGTCCAGGTGACCGTGACCTGTTGTCCAGAAGACGGATTGGGGTCGGACAGGACAATGCTGTCGACCCTCAGATCCGGCTCACGATAAATAATGTTCAGCGAGCCTCGCATGATGTTGTTGGCGTTACGGCCTGCCTCGTAGGCGGTGCCTGCCCGGTAGGTACCGCCAATATTGCCACCCGCATAAAAACCCAACGCGCCGGCATTCGACCCGGACAGGTACTCGCCTTTTGCTTTGCGATTAGACAATTCAACCGGGTTATCCTGATTATCGGCAATAACGTAAATATAATAATCGCCATCGGTGCCGGGCGGCAGTTTGACTTTTGTTGAGGTGGTGTAACTTCCGCCTGCCGCCAGCCCTTGAATATTCGAGTGCTCAAAAATGCCCAGGAACGTCGCACGCTCGGGAATAAAAGACGGATCTTTACTGAGATAAACGGCATCGTTCCAGCTCTTGGTTCCCGCCCAAACCGCATCGCCCAGGTTATTGACCGTCCAGGTAATGGTGGTGTCTTCACCGGAAAAGTTTTCCGGTTCTGTTCGAATATCGACGACCTGTAGATCCGCAGGATGATCGGTAGCGACCGATAAGTCAGAACCGGTATTATTGCTTTCATTGCTTTCGGCAACTTGAGAGCCAGGATAAGCATCGGTCCTGACAATCAGGTAGCGCCCTTTAACCGATGGCGCAAGCTGGACAGTCTGGCTTACGCTGTATTGCTCGTTATGGCCCAAGCTGCGAGCTTGCGTGTACCGGCCGATTTCCCAGACTTCCTTTGCCGCAGCAAAATCCGGGTTATCGGTGATATAAACAACATCGGTCCAATTGCCGGTGAAAATATCGCCGCGGTTTTGTACGGTGTAGTTAAAACTATAGCTGCCGCCTGCATCGGCGACATCCTGCCCTGAAACTTCACTCACGACCAGATCCGGCGGAGTAATGCCCAGCACGCTGATGGCGCGGGCTTTGTAGTTGTTATTGTCGACGGCTGTCGGATCGTCGGTATTGATATTGGTCGCTAAGGTGTCCTCAAGAATGACGTTATAGGTATCGCTCCATACGGTAATGAAATAATCGCCTGACAGCATATTGTCAGGAATTTTCACCTGTACGGTGCCCGAGTAATCCTGGTCTACGGCCAGATTGCCGACATGGGTGAACGATCCCAGCAGGATGTCCCCTTTGTAGGCTCCCGGCTTGAGCTTGTTCCGCGCCAGCCAGATGCTGTCGGTCCAGCTATTGACAGCCGCCGCCTCGCCTCGCGTGGTATCGCTGCCCTTATTGCTGACCTTGTAACGCACCTCAATGCTGGAACCGTATACAGCCTGATCCGGGGCCACGACATCGCTGGCGACAAGATCGCCAAAAGGAACGGGATCGACATAAAAATGCGTGGCCCTGACGTTGTTAGTCTCATTGGGATACTCGTCAACATTGTAATTACCGTCGGCAACCACAATCAGATAGGCGTCGCCACGATAGGTGATGGGAATATCGACCATGCCGGTTTCGTTGGCGTAGCTCTCGCTGGTTGCCAGCGCCGAACCGTTTTCAAACTGCCCCACCAACCTGTCGTCAGCGCTCAGGTTACCGTCAAGCGACAGGTAGACTTTGTCGGCCCAGCGGCCGGTAGTCGCAGCCGGCCCCTGGTTGCTGATGGTGTAACGAATACCGGCCGCCGTACCTGCCGTAACATGCTCGGGCGCTATAACTGAAGTTACCCGCAGATCCGGACGATCATTCAAGCTGACTTGGAGGGTGTCCGCAGAATCCAGCGCATTGTTTTCCCTTGCCGCGCCATACTCATAGACTTGGCTACCCGCTTTACCCAGGTTGGCGTTAGAAACCACTTTAATGCGATACAAGCCCTCTATTTTGGCGGGCAAGCGCAGTTGTTCGGTGCGGGTATAACGAATTCCCGATTCCAGGCTGCGGTCATAGGTAAAACTGCCCAGCGTAACGGCTTGGCCGGTAGCGCCGACTGGAATAAGCAATACACTGTCCACCCATAAACCCGAAGCCGCGGCATCGCCCTGGTTGACAACCGTCCAGGTGACGTCAATCAACCCGCCTTCGTTAGCGACGGCAGGCAAGGTTATGCTTTCAACAAGCAAATCCGGCGATGGGGATAGTTCGACAGGAATAGCTACCGATCTGCCTATATTGTTTTTATCGAAAGTGAATTCGAACGGCCCGCCGGTACTAACATTAACGTAAAAATTACCGGCTATGCCTTCAGGCAACATGACGTTGATGCTGCGCGCATAACGGCCATCGACGGCCAATTTCCCAATATGATTAGCACTACCGAAGTCGGCGGCTATATCGGTGCCGTCGGCATTGCGGCTTAACCAGACCCTGTCGCTCCAGCTGTCGATGTTGGTGATGCCGATGCCGTTGTTGACCACTTCCCAGCTGATGCTCAGCGGCCTACCGCTGGCTGCGGCCCCTTGCGTGGTGACGGATTCCACCTGCAAATCGGCATAGGGAATCGGCATTACGTCAAGGCTTTCAGCGGCTTGCAAGACGTTGTTGCTTTCGGAAAAATTCTCGAAAACTTTGCTTCGAGCATCGCTGACAACGAACAGTTTGTAACTGCCCGTCGTTCCGGGCCCTAACAACATCCGTTCGCTACGGCTGTATGATTCTCCGGATGCCAGCGCGCCGTCATGGAGAAATTCCCCGATGACAAATCATCCCAATTGCCGAAAGTACTGTCTTTGGATAACACCACGCGGTCGGTCCAGGCAGCGGTTTGGCCGACGCCTGTACCCTGGTTGGCAACGGTCCAGGTTATATCGACGGGCGCCGGATCGTCGATCACTTGCGTTGGCGCAAGGATTTCGGTGACCGTTAAATCGGCGTAAGCGGCCAGATCGATAGTGAGAGCCGACGACAAACGGTTATTATCTTGCAGTCGATCGTCAAATGCCGCTTTGGCATCGGCGACAACGACCAGTTCGTATTCGCCGTTTAATTCAATCGGAATTAAAAAGTCGGCAGCCGCCGTATAGGTTTCAGCTGTTGCCAGCTGACCGTTTCTGGCTATCTCGGCGACTTTGGTCAAGACGCCGTTCTTTGACAGGAATACTTGGTCAACCCAGCTGCCTAAAGCATTGCTGCCGTTGTTGACTACCGACCACTCCAGGTGGACTGTTGACCCAGACTCGACCAGACTGGGCCCGGTCAAGCCGGTGACGGCAAGATCAATGCGCGCAACATGGACAGTTGCGGTCGAACTTGCCGCATTATTATTTTCGGCGGTCCGCTCATAAATGGTATTGTCGGTATCGGTTTTTACCACCCAGTGGAAATCGCCTTCGGCAAATCCCGCCGGCAATGTAAACGTTACCGTCCTGGTTTCGCTGGCCCCCGCTTGCAGGGTATCCAGGTAGAAGCTGTTGGCGACTTCCTGCAAGCCGTCGGCGCCGGTATCCAGATAGATCCGGTCGCGCCAGGGACCTGCCGCAGCGGTATTGCCCAAATTGGCAATGGCGTAGCTGACTGTTGCCTGTTCACCGGGACGCAACGCCAACGGTCCGGTCACGTCACTGACGGTTAAATCGGCTACGGGCGCCAGACTGACGCTCAATTTGGTTATGCTGACCCCGACATTATTGGCGGTATAACCGTTTTCGGTCACAGTGCGGTTGGTGTTGGTGTCAACCAGAACGTAATAGTCGCCAACCAAGTCTCTTGGTAAAGTCAGGATGGCTTTGCCCAGATAACCTTGCCCGGCCGCTATCTGGCCGGCATGGGTAATCGAACCGGACAGGATAATATCGTCGTTGCTCAAACTGGCATCGCTGGATAACACCACGCGGTCGTTCCATAGCGCGAGATCGGTTTTGGCATTGCCGTTGTTGTTAACTTCCCAGGTAATCAGGATGTTTTCGCCGCTTAATGCGCTTTCCGGTGCGGTCACATTGACAACGGTCAAATCGGCATAAGGGGTCTGTACGTCTATTGCCGATACCAAGCTGGTATTGTCGGCACGCGTATCGGGTTCCAGTACCTCCAAACCGCTATCGGATTTAACCGCCAAGTAATACCGGCCCGCAGGCTTATAGGGCAAATTGACAGAAACGGATTTGGTATAGGACTCGCCCGCTTTAAGCGCACCATTATGACGGTAAGTGCCGATCACCACGTCATCGCTATTGCCGATAATACTGTCCGTACTGAAGACTATCTGGTCATTCCAAGCGGCCGGCGTGTCAAGATCACCGTTATTGGCTACGCTCCAGCTGACATTGATGGCTTCTCCCGCCACGCCGTCGACGGGTGCAGTGAAATTTGCCGCCTGCAAATCCGCATAAGGAACCGCTGAGGATTGCTCCTGGATACTTGCGCTATTGTTGGAACCGGCAGTATTGGCGGCGTTAGTTTCAAACAATGCGCTTTGCCCCGCCCCATTTTGGTTAGTGACTACACGGATTTCGATTTCGCCTACGCCGCGCAAGCCATCGGGAAGCCGGAAATTAAAGCTGCGATTCCTGAACTCGCCCGAAGCAATCACCCCCGCTCCCGCTTGGGTAATATCGTAAGCAATGCTGGTATTAAGCAACTGCTCGCCGGTGGTTTTATTGGTGATAATAATCCGCTCATTAAACCCGGCAGGCGTAACCGCTTGCCCTTCGTTCCAGGTCTCCCATGCCAGAGTAATTAAGCCGCCGGCATAAATCTCGATTTGTTCGGTATGCAGATTCTTAACCAGCAGGTCCGGGCCGGAAGCGATGGTGACTATGCCCGTGTTATTGGTTTCAGCGGTATCTTGCAGGTTATTTTCAAAGATGTCCGCGTTGTAATCGGTGCTCAGAACAAACTCAAACTGCCCGGCCGCATTGATCCCTGTAGGCCACGTCAAGGTATAAGCGCGGTCGATAAAACCGCCTGCCGCCAATGTGCCGTCGACTGAAGGGAGATAGGGCAAATCGGCACTGGCAACCAATTGACCGGTCGACAGGTTCCGCACCTGTAAATGGTCTTTCCATGCTTTGGTAATATCGGCATCGCCGGTGTTGCTGACCCGCCAATTCATCGTCACGGCAGTGCCGGGCGCCCATGCCCCAGGCGGTTCAACGCTTAACGAACCTAATTTTAAATCGGGATAAGCGGATAATGTCGATTGGATAGTGGTGATGGCTGCATTGTTTTGTTCGCCATTAATGCCGGTTTCAGTAACATTGTTGGCAACGTCCGCCGTCACTTGAAAAGACAAATCCCCCGCACCTCTATAGCCTTCCGGCAAGGTCATGGTGATTTGCCGATTACGGCCTGCTCCCGCTTGCAAAGGCGATGTTCCGATGTCATCGTAATTGACCAAATAATTGGCGATGATTTCGTTAGTCGACACATTGCGGACGATTACTCGATCTTGCCACGCCGATTCGGTCGCTTGGTCGCCAGTATTAAAGGTTTCCCAGCTCAATACGACTTGTCCGCCTGATTTTAGTTGCGTCTCAACCGGAGCAACCGCCAGGTTGCGGACGATTAAATCAGGCCCCGGCTCACTCCCTAAACCGGTAATGATAATTTTGGCAATTTTAGGTACCTCTACGGCACTAAATTTATAGTTGGTAGTGCCTGAAGTCTCAATAAGCCCTTCGATCAATAATGTATAAACGCCGGTTTGCGCCAGCACTATCGGGCCTGTGTCAGATCCCATATAGCGGACATCAAACACGACTTGTCCGTAAGGATCCAGCAATCGCCAGTAAGCCGCATTCGATAGCGCTTGACTGTCGAAATAATATTGATCGCCGGCGGTCGCGTTGAACCGGTAAATATCTGTCTCATTCGCTGGATTAAGCTGGCCGCTAATAACTGTCCCCGGCGTAATAGAGGTTGCCTGGACTATATCCAATAAGCGGAAGCTGTAGTCACCGACCTTATCACCATAACTATCAACAATCAGTGTGTAATCGCCAGCCGCTAAATCATAGATAGCTGAACCACTACGATATTCTGAGTCGCTCCTGGTGAAATCCATTGCTGAGACTACCGTCCCTCGGGGGCCTATCAGTGTCCAGTTGAAACTGTTATTGTTCGACAATGAGTCGAAATACAGCTGTTTGGCTTCACTCAGGCTAAAACTGTAAAAGTCGCGCTGTCCGGCATGCGCGATGCTACCGTTAACGGTATCGCCCACGGTGAGCGTGGACTGCTCGTCAGTGACTTTCTGCACATTAAAGCTGTAATTGCTTGCTTCCGTATCATAATAGACATGACCTTCTATCAGCAGGGTATACGCACCGGTTTGGGTCAGGGTCAGCGGTTCTTTTTCGTTATAGAGAACATCGGGGCCAAACACCAGTTGCCCGTTGGGAGCAACTAACCGCCAATAAGGCCAATAGCTGCCGCCTGAAGAACTTTTATAATCAAAATAAAACCGTTCGCCGGCTGTGACATTGAATTGGTACAGGTCCGTCTCATTGGCCGGGCTGAGCTGGCCGTCCACTGGCGTTCCTGGCGTCAATGGCGTGGCTTGGGCGATATCCAATAAACGGAAGCTATAGTTGCCGACCATGTCGGCATTGCCGTCGATAATCAGCGTGTAGTCGCCGGCGACTAAATCATAAATGGCCGAGGCACCAGTAAGGCCGTCCGAATCCGTGTTGGCAAAGTTCCGGCCCGACACTATGGTGCCCTTGGGACCAGCCAATGTCCAATTGGTAGCGGTGCTCGTCAAGGCATCGAAATACAGCTGCTTGGCTTCCCCAAGGCTGAAGCTGTAAAAGTCGCGCTGCCCGGCATGGGCGATGCTGCCGGTAACGATATCGCCGACCGTCAGCGTGGACTGCTCGTCAGTGACTTTCTGCACATTAAAGCTGTAATTGCTGGTTTCTCCTATATTATTGATCCGGCCTTCGATCAGCAAGGTATAGGCACCGGTTTGGGTCAGGGTCAGTGGTTCCTTATCCGCCCCAAAACTTTCAGGGCCAAACACCAGCTGTCCATTGGGGTCCAACAGCCACCAGTTAGGACGATAATAATAAAGACCTCCTGAATAACTTTTATAATCAAAATAAAACCGTTCGCCATCCATAACATTGAACTGGTACAGGTCGGTCTCATTGACCGGGCTGAGCTGGCCGTTCACAACCGTGCCCGGCGTCAAGGCCGTGGCCTGGGCTAAGTTCAATAAACGGAAGCTATAACCATTGGCTGCCGGGCCATTGATGCGCAAAGAATAGGTTCCGGCCACCAGCGGTATGGTTGCGGCCCCGCCGAGATTAATCGAATCGCTATTGACAAAGCTCCTGGCCGACACTACGGTGCCGCGAGGCCCGGTCAATGCCCAAGTCAGGCTGCTGTTATTGCTCAACGCATCAAAATAAACGCTGGCGTCACTGTCTAAAGTAAAGCTGTAGAAATCCGTTTGTGCGGACGGCAGTACACCCGCTACGGTTGTACCCAAGGTCAATGCCGTACCCGTCGGCAATGGGGCTATAGGGGTATTACCCTGGTAAACCACATTAAACTGATAATTGGTCGTGCCGGTAGCGTAAATCAAGCCTTCAGCCAGCAAAGTATAGATGCCGGTTTGCGTTAAGATGGTTGACCCTATATCGCTGCCCATATATTGGGGGCCGAACACCAGCTGGCCATAAGGGTCCAGCAACCTCCAATAAGCACCATTCGATAGGCTTTGGCTATCAAAGATATATCGGTCTCCAACCGTGACATTGAATCGGTACAGATCGGTTTCATTGGCTGGGGTAAATTGCCCTGTTGCCGGCGTTCCCGGCGTTACCAGTGTGGCTTGAGCGATATCCAATAAGCGGAAGCTATAGTTGCCGACCATGTCGGCATTGCCGTCGATAATCAGTGTGTAGTCGCCGGCGACCAGATCATAAATGGCCGAACCACCAGTGAAGCTGCTTGAATCCGTGCTGCCAAAGTTCAGACCCGACACAACCTTGCCTCGGGGGCCGATCAACGTCCAATTGACGCTGTTGTTGTTAGTCAATGAGTCGAAGTAAAGCTGTTTGGCTTCACTCAGGCTAAAGTTATAAAAGTCGCGCTGCCCGGCATGGGCGATGCTGCCGTTAACGGTATTGCCCACGGTGAGCGGGTACTGCTCGTCAGTGACTTTCTGCACAGCGAAACTGTAGTTGCTCAGCGCTCCCGTATCTTTGACCCAGCCTTCTATCAGCAGGGTATAGGCACCGGTTTGTGTCAGGGTCAGCGGTCCTTTTTGGGTAGAGAAGCCCTCTGGGCCAAACACCAGTTGCCCGTAGGTATCCACTAACCGCCAAAAAGGCGAAGCGCTTCCTGAAAAACTTTTATAGCTGAAATAAAACCGTTCGCCAGCTGTGACATTGAATTGGTACAGGTCCGTCTCATTAGCCGGGCTGAGCTCGCTGCTCACGACCGTTCCCGGCATCAAGGCCGTGGCTTGGGCGATGTCCAGTACGCGGAAACTGTAGTTGCCGACCATGTCGGCATTGCTGTCGATAATCAGCGTATAGTCGCCGGCGACCAGATCATAAATGGCCGAACCACTAGGATAATTTGAGTCGCTCTTGGTGAAATCCAATGCTGAGACTATCGTCCCTTGAGGACCTATCAGTGTCCAGTTGAAGCTACTATTGTTCGTCAATGAATCGAAGTAAAGCTGCTTGGCTTCACTCAGGCTGAAGTTGTAAAAGTCGCGCTGCCCGGCATGGGCAATGCTGCCGGTAACGGTATTGCCTACCGTCAGCGGGTACTGTTCGTCAGTGATTTTCTGCACCACGAAGCTATAGTTAGTGCTTATCTCCGGATTAGTGACCCGGCCCTCTATCAGCAAGGTATAAGCCCCTGTTTGCATCAAGGTCAGCGGTCCTTTTTCGATCTCGAGAGTATCAGGGCCAAACGCCAGTTGCCCGTAGGGATCCACTAACCGCCAATAAGGCCGATAGCTCCAGTTCCCTGAAAAGCTTTGATAATCGAAATAAAAGCGTTCACCGGCCATGACAGCGAATTGATACAGGTCCGTCTCATTGACCGGGCTGAGCTGGCCGCTGACCGTCGTGCCCGGCGTCAATGGCGTGGCTTGGGCGATATCCAATAAACGGAAGCTGTAGTTGCCGACCAAGTCGCGATAGCCATCGATAATCAGCGTGTAGTCGCCGGCAACCAGGTCATAAATGGCCGAAGCACCGGTGAAGGTACCCGAATCCGTGTTGCCAAGAGGCCGTTCGAACACAACCGTGCCTCGGGGGCCGACCAACGTCCAGTTGGTATGGGTGCCCGCCAAGGCATCGAAATACAGCTGCTTGGCTTCACTCAGGCTAAAGCTGTAAAAGTCGCGCTGCCCGGCATGGGCGATGCTGCCGGTAACGGTATCGCCGACCGTGAGCGGGAACTGCTCATCGGTAACTTTCTGCACAGCGAAACTGTAGTTGTTAGCTGTCCCAGTATTAGAGACATTCCCTTCGATCAGCAAGGTATAGACTCCGGTTTGGGTCAGGGTCTGTGGTTCCTTATCCGACCCAAAACTTCCAGGGCCAAACACCAGTTGCCCATTGGGATCCAAGAGCCGCCAATAAGGCCAATAGTTGGTGGCTGAAATACTTATATAGTTGAAATAAAATCGTTCGCCGGCTGTGACATTGAATTGGTACAGGTCGGTCTCATTGGCCGGGCTGAGTTGGCCGCTGACAACCGTTCCCGGTGTCAATGGCGTGGCTTGAGCGATATCCAATAAACGGAAGCTGTAGTTACCCACCATATCGGCATTGCCGTCAATAATCAGCGTGTAGTCGCCGGCAACCAGATCATAAATGGCTGAACCATTAGGATAATTTGAGTCGCTCTTGGTAAAATCCAATGCTGAGACTACCGCCCCTCGGGGACCAATCAATGTCCAATTGGTAGCGGTATTACTCAAGGCATCGAAATACAGCTGCTTGGCTTCACTCAGGCTGAAGTTGTAAAAGTCGCGCTGCCCGGCATGGGCGATGCTGCCGGTAACGGTATCGCCCACCGTGAGCGGGAACTGCTCATCGGTAACTTTCTGCACAGTGAAGCTGTAGTTGTTGGTTGTACTTACATTGTTGATCCAGCCTTCTACCAGCAGGGTATAAGCCCCTGTTTGCATCAGGGTCAGCGGTTCCTTATCTAAAGAAAAATAATCAGGCCCAAACACGACTTGACCATAGGGGTCTAACAACCGCCAATAAGTGTAATAGATAGGCCCTGATGCGCTTTTATAATCAAAATAAAACCGTTCGCCCGCCGTGACAGCGAATTGGTACAGGTCGGTCTCATTGGCCGGGCTGAGTTGGCCGCTCACAACCGTGCCCGGTGTCAATGGCGCGGCTTGAGCTATGTTCAATACACGAAAGCTGTAACCCCAAGATGCCGGGCCATTGATGCGTAATGAGTAGGTGCCCGCCACCAGCGGTATGGCTGCGACCCCGCCGAGATTAATCGAATCGCTATCGGTAAAACTCCTTGCCGACACTACGGTGCCGCGAGGCCCGGTCAATGTCCAAGTCAGGCTGCTGTTATTGCTCAACGCATCAAAATAAACGCTGGCGTCACTGTCTAAAGTAAAGCTGTAGAAATCCGTTTGTGTGGACGGCAGTACACCCGCTACGGTTGTACCCAAGGTCAATGCCGTACCCGTCGGCAATGGGGCTATAGGGGTATTACCCTGGTAAACCACATTAAACTGATAATTGGTCGTGTCGGTGCTGCCTATATAGCCTTCTGTCAGTAAGGTGTAGGTGCCGGTTTGCGTTAAGGTGATCGACCCTATATCGCTACCCATGTAATTGTGGCCGAATACCAGCTGACCATAAGGGTCCAGCAACCTCCAAACAGCACCATTCGATAGGCTTTGACTATCAAAGACATATTGGTCTCCGGCTGTGACATTGAATTGGTACAGATCGGTCTCATTGGCCGGGCTGAGTTGGCCGTTCACAACCGTTCCCGGTGTCACTGGTGTGGCTTGAGCGATATCCAATAAACGGAAGCTATAGTTGCCCACCATATCGGCATTGCCGTCGATAATCAGCGTGTAATCGCCGGCAACCAGATCATAAATAGCTGAACCATTAGGATAATTTGAGTCGCTCTTGGTGAAATCCATTGCTGAGACTACCGCCCCTCGGGGACCAATTAATATCCAATTGGTAGCGGTATTACTCAAGGCATCGAAATACAACTGCTTGGCTTCGCCCAAACTAAAGTTGTAAAAGTCGCGCTGCCCGGCATGGGCTATGCTGCCGTTAACCGTATCACCTAAAGTGAGCGCGGACTGGTCATCAGTAACTTTCTGAACATTAAAGCTGTAATTACTGCTCCCTGTTGCACTGATCAGTCCTTCAACCAACAAGGTATAAGAACCGTCGACCGCCGTAGTAATGTCAGCGTCGCTAGTAAAATAAGAGGGACCGAATACGTTATTCCCATTAGGATCAATTAACCGCCAATAGGGATTTTCGCCAGTTAAATTCAGGCTATTAAAATAATAGTGGTCCCCTGCTGTTGCATTAAATTTGTATACATTGGTCTGATTTGCCAAATCCAGGGTACCCTCCACATTAGTTCCTGGAGCGATTTCTTGCGCTTTCAGCACATCAATTAAGCGGAAACTGTAAGCGCCGATCTGGTCAGTATTAGCATCCACTGTAAGCGTATAATCCCCCACTGCTAAATTAAGCAATGGGCTGGCTGAAGCGTATGCCGAATCCGAATTAGTAAAACGCCTGTTACCGACTACTGCCCCGTCAGGCCCTGACAAGCTCCAATTCATATTGGAATTGTCGGTCAACGAATCAAATACGATTTGAGTGTTTTGAGTGAGCGTAAATCCATATTGGTCTACTTCGCCTTGCACATCAATGGAGCCCGATACTGTTTGCGCCGGATTTAAATCCCCTGACAGCAGCACTCTGGGTTCGAGGGCTTCAAAACGAATAGCAGAATTAGCGGTTGGTTTTTTTGCTTTATTGGCAGCTGAGTCGGAGAATGGTTTCGATTGTCCGTTAGGCGTTCTAAGGGCCTTTTTAAGCGCGGACATGAGGAGCGACATTTTAAAATTAGGACTCTGAACAGAACGATCTTCTTTTTTAGTAGATTTACGCATTATCAACCTCTTATGGATCAGCCCTGTTTCGGACAATTAGTTATTATTTTTTACCTAGCTCAGGAAAAACGACTTTGCATTTCACTCCAGCAGGAATCTCAAGTTTTGGATTCGGCAGCTCAAGAAATACGACAAAAGTCCCGCTGGCCGCATCAACCAACCGGTCAACCATATTGACTTTGGCGGAATAAATGCTGCCTTGAGGAATCTCCGGCGTAACATTTGCACTCATTCCATGTTTAAGCTCACCAAACACCTGCTTCGGCAAGATGACATGAACCCTAAGCGGGTTCATGTCTGCTACTTTGAAAATATATTTTTTATTTGAACCCAACTCAAAAACTTCTCCTTGAAACGCGCCTTGGTCAACTACAACGCCTTCTACGGGGCTTTTAATAGTGCGTAAATTAAGCAAGCTGTTTTGTTGCTGAAGTTCCAACTTGGCTATTTGGCGATTTTCTTTAGCAACTTGAAGTTCTGCCTCGGACAATCGAAACTCCGCTTCCGTGTCTTCGCTATCTTGCAAAGCCATTAATTTCTGACTCGCCATCTCCTGACGTCTCTTAAGTTTCTTTTTAGAAAACTCCATTTTGCCTTCAGCCATTTGCGTAGGGCCTACTTGCTGAGATTTGAATTTAGCTAACTCCAAAGCTGCACGTTCTGCATCCGACTCAAGCGTTGCCAAAGTTTGCATCTTTTTTACCCAGTCGCCACGCTTAACATAAACGCGATCTATCCTGCCAGTGACCGAGCTACCTACCTCAACCATTTGCGCGGGTTCAATCAAACAACCAAACTCAGCCGCCATACACTTTGAAGACATAAAAATAGCGGCCAACAACACGCTAAATCGGATAAATATACTCAGTAGCATAATTGACAAAAACTATAAAATAACCTGAATGAAGTACAGCAAATAACAAAAATTTTGCTCCAAAAGCTTCTTTGTAAAATAGGTGCTTGAGAGTTCAATCCCGCTAAGACTATGACACAAAGAAAAATTTTTCGATCTTTACATTACATATAGAAGCGAGGAAAGGTAGGTTCTCTGAACCCAGAGTCAGCATTGAAAAATCAAATAAAGATAAGTCCATTTTCTTCATTTATCTTTTTCTTGCGTTTTATTTTTATAAACTGATGATTTAAAAGATACTAGAACTTTGGCTATGCTGCAAATATTTAGAACAAGACCAACCTCTAACGTAAACAATAGTTGAAAAGATAATTCACTTTTAAACAAACTAGATTTGCCAATATTGGCACGAATATCAAATAGATTTTCTTTTAGAGCGTTAAAGGATTGATAAGCGGAAAGGCAATCATTCATATGATTTTAGCCCGAATATTTCGTTAAAATTAAGCTCTGGAAAATAAGCCAGGATCAGCACAATAGGTTGATCCCTAATATTTTCATTTTTCGATATTCTTAATGAATTCATAACCGGTATAAATCGAAGAAGAAGTATTAATAGTCGTCGCTGCCGGTCGTGTAAGGAATTATGCAAAATGATTGGTACAGGCTACAACAAGCGCACGGGTATGTTCTACACCTGAGCGGTGTATCTGAAAAACCGGCAAAATACACCATCCAACACAGTTAGTTTCGCCGGAAGCGAGTGATTGCCCGTAAAGGAATCGGTAAACACTCATAATAAGCCGTGATGCTTATCAGCAAAAAAAAGGGCGCTCTATGCGCCCTTTTAATGATTAATCGAATTAATCTTTTAGCAAATCCTTAACTTTAGCCATAATCCCTGCCGGATCGATACCTTGATGTGGGAACTGTTCCCAGAGACCGCCGCAACCTTCTTTATGTGTGGCAATATGTGCGTATTTTGGGGTCAGGCCACGCTCCAGCAACCAGGAACCGAAGCGGCTGCCCAATCCGGTTTTCCGGTTATACGACTCGACAATCAACACCATCGGCGAATTGCCGATTTTAGCCATCATCTCTTCATCAATGACATTCAAGGTAGGTTTGTTGATCAAACCGACATCTATGCCGTCCTGTTTTAGACGTTCTACTGCGTCCAATGCCCGATATAACGCTTCGCCGAAGCTGACAATATAACCTTGAGTGCCTTCGCGAATAATCTCATCTTTGCCCGAGACAAATTTGTAATCTCCGCCAAAATACTCCTGACCGTCAGTATTCAAAATAGTCGGTACTTTAGAGCGGGTCGAGAAGACAAACCGCAAACCCGGGTTAAAGAAGATGGTTTCCAAACAGGCTTTCATTTGCAGCGGGTCAGCTGGAAAGTAAAGGTTGGTCGCATAGCCGTCGCTCAAGCCATTATCGGCAAACATGTTGTTCAAACCGAAATGGCAGGTGTTGTCGGCCATGTCGTCAATCCCTGAATGCGAGAAATGGCTGAGCACATTGGAATGATTCAATCGCGCCATGGTAATTTCAGAAAGCAGCATCTCCAAGAAAGCGCTAAAGGTTCCAAAAATACCCTGTTTGCCTGCTTCCATCCCGAAACCGGCCGCGGCCGAAAAGTTACCGCGCTCCATAATGCCGGAAGAAATAAACACTTCAGGATAAGCACTGTGGATTTTGAACAGACCGCAGGAGCCTTCCAGGTCGCTGTCAACGACGCGAATTTTTTCGATACGCTCGGCCTCGCTCATCCGGCCCATAATCGCGACAGCTGCGTCGCCGAAAACGTTGCGGTTAGCATCCCACTTGTCGCTGGAACCCAGAAATACAGCGTCATTTTTTGGTGCTTTGATTTCTTTAAGGTGATCTGCTGCAGCCTGCCGGCCGTGAGACTCTAAATACTCTACTGCCACTTTTACCGAGACTACATCATGGCCGTGGGTTGAGCCTTCCAGTCCGACAATGCCCGGACACATGGCGCGATGATTAATAACAGCAACCGGGCCATCGGTGTTAATGGCAGTACAAATACGCTTATAAAGATCGTCGATATCCTCGCCGTCGCCTTCCAATACGGTTAAACCGTGGCCGGTCAACGTCTTAGCGGTAGAGCAACCGGTCAAATAGTGGGAAGGGTGACCGGCGATGGTTACGTCATTATCATCGATAATTAATTTAACATTCAGGTTTTGAGCGACGGCCAAGCGCGCGGCTTCTGCGTCATTACCTTCCTGCTGCGAGCCATCGGAACCCAGGCAAAACAGTGTTTTACCTGGGTTAGCGATAGCCACGCCATTAACATAGGGCCACATGTGACCCAACCGTCCGGAGCTGAATTTTACGCCGGGCGTAAATCCCAGTTCAGGATGACCCGGTAGATGAGAATGCGCGGCGCGGTATTCCATCAGACGTTCAGCGGGCAGATCGCCGTTAAGAGTAGACATCAGATATTGAGTCGCAACGCGATGTCCGGCTTCGTCAAAAAAAACAGGTACGTATTTATCAGCATCGCCACGGAATAAAGCATCCATTATTACGACTTCCGGCACGGTATCGTAAGGTCCGCCGGTATGTCCGCCGACGCCTCTCGCAGCGCCGGTCGCAGTAAAAAAGACGATCGCGTCACGGCATAGTTGGATATTAGCCTTGAGGCTGGCCCGTTGTTCGTCAGTCAGTGTCGCATTGTTTGCGTTTAAACTAATGCGTTGATAAGCTCCAAGATCGATTGGAAATGTATTCATAGTGAATCTCTTGTTATTAAAATTAAATGAGTGGCTGATTAAGAAGCGACATGGTTTGTAGGACTTATCTTACTTAATGATAAGGTAAAAAAGCGACTTTCAATATAACATTTTTTGATTAGCAAGAATCTTGGCTTTACGCAGCAAAACATCCCCGATCAAATCTATCTCCAAAACATCCTTGAATCGCTAAAGAACAGCCAATTCGATTACTTTCTTAATCGCCTTAAATGACTAAATATTTTGTAATACGAGGCTTGGTACCATTGGGGCCACAAGGCTCCGCAGTCTACATAGCGAAAAGATTTAGATAAATGTCTGAGCCGTGTGTCCATTGTCGATTGATTATCGCCCCCGAAATAAACACTTATCGCAACAGAGCTTGTCATTCCAGTGATTTGGTTATGCAACCGGGTTTGATCGGTCGATAATCAAAACCGATCTGAGGTTTTGCATTTTTCTTTTTGATGGAACCAGTCGATAATAGCCGGATTATTAATTTAACCATCAATGAGAAAAAAATGAGCAACGTATTTAGTTTTACCGGCACTGTTGGCCGTGATGCAGAAGTCCGGTATTTGCCGTCGGGTCAAGCGGTATTGAATGTTACCGTAGCCAACAATATCGGCTTTGGCGATAAGCAGCAAACGCTATGGATCAGGTGTGCGATATGGGGTAAACGTGCTGAAGGGCAGCTACAAAATTATCTGAAAAAAGGCCAACAGGTGTTTGTCTCGGGCGAACTGAGTCAAAGTGAATACCGGGCTCAAGACGGCTCGACTAAAACCAGCCTGGAGCTTAACGCCAATATTATCGATTTGGTCGGTAAAAGAAACGAGTCAAGCCAGCCACCGCAACAAAATTATCAATCTTCACAGCCATCTGCCCAGCAAGCTCCCAGCCATGATAATTTTGATGCGCCTTATGATGACGACATCCCATTCTGATGTATACCTGGTGTTACTTATGTAAAGTTTTAAAATAAGCCTCTGTTATAAGAGGCTTTGTTAGCTGGTGTAATACTGGCTATAACGGCCGTAATGGTAATAATAGCCGGAATCGCCATAGCCATAACGGCCGTATTGTTGCAAGTTAACTTTCTGCAAGACAATTCCGGCAATATTCATATGACCGTCTTTACTTAATAAGTGCAGCGCACTGTGCACGACTTTTTTCGGCGTTAAATCCCAATGCAATACAAAAATGGTTTTATCA
>NZ_JAUXVR010000003.1 GCF_030680395.1 Methylobacter sp.
CTGAATGAACCGGGTGAGTTCGTTTTGAGCGATGCTGAAGTTTTGCCAGTTGATAATCGCATTGGGGCTGTTGGTGACGACGGTCACGCCCGGCGTGGCGGTATCAATGCTGACTTGCCCGCTTATGATTTGCGCGCCGTCGGGGTTGGCATAAGAAAAAGAAGGGTAGAGTATCGTTAAAACAGCCAGATGAAGTGCGCGACGCAGCGGCTGGTTTGCGCCAAACAATGACTGCCGGTGCGCGGACTGTTTTTTCCGATAGGTTTTCATGGTCATAAAGCGCACTTTAATTGTAATTATTTGATTACATTATATCGGCGGCTAACCCAATTCCTTAAGGTTATCAGTGAAAAATGCGAGCCAATTGTCAAAATGTTACTTACTGGTGTGGGTAAACGCGCCATCCCAGTCGCTTTCAGGCGGCGATTCAAGATAGTAGGCTATCCGGTCAAGATAAATTGGGTACAACTTATCATGTGGATACTGCTCAGCTAATTGCTCGAAAACGATTTGTGCGGCTACCCATTGTTGTTGTCGATAACTGTGCAGGCCCTGGTTCAATAAGTCGAGAATCTGCAATTGCCCGGCACTGATATCCTCTGTTACGCCCAACGGTTCATAAATGGTAATAGGTTTGTGCTTGCCCTTGACGCGTACTTTGTCCAGTTCCCGATAGGTGAACTCCGGAGCCGCCATAAGGGTGCTTTCACTGACAATCATTTTTACCCCATATTGTTTGGTGAGTCCTTCCAAGCGTGAGCCTAAATTGACTGCATCGCCCATGATTGTGTAGGCAATGCGAAATTGCGATCCCATATTGCCTACACTCATTTTGCCGGTATTAAGGCCTATGCCAATGTCAACTTCCGGCCAGCCTTTGGCTTTAAAATCTTTTTGAATGGTCGTTAAAGCTTGCAAGATTGCAAGACCGGCTCTTACTGCGTAGGTGGCATGTTGCGGGTTATGCATCGGAGCGCCCCAAAACGCCATGATGGCATCGCCGATATATTTGTCGATAGTACCTTTGTGTTCATGTATGACGCGGGTTACCGGTGTTAAGATATCGTTAATCAGTTCACACAGTTCCTGAGGTTCCATGCCTTCAGAGATGGTGGTAAAGCCCCTGACATCGGAAAATAATACGGTCATTTCCCGGCTTTCGCCTTTTAATGAAAATTCTTCATCCGATTGGCTCATTTGTTCGACTAATTCGGGCGGAATATATTGGCCGAACATGTTGCCCATTTGTTTTTTCTTGCGGCTTTCAAAGAAAAAACCGAAAAATATCTGGATGCCGTACAGTAAAGTCAATAAGGTGATGGGGCTTGCCAGTACAGTATCGATGTTCCACATCGCCCAACAGTAAAAATTGAATGCTATTCCGGCAATAAGCAATACACCGAATATAAGCGCGGATAAAAATACGGGTAAGCGGGGAAATACAAAGATAGCCAGCAGGCAGACCCATAGTAACTCACCCAATTCAACCGCCAGGATATAACTGGGTCTGGATTTAATGGTTTGATCGAGTAATCCGCTGAGAATATTGGCATGTACCTCAACGCCTGCATAGACGTTTTGTACCGGAGTTACCCGTAAATCGAGCAATCCCGCCGCCGACGTGCCGACAATAACAATTTTGTCTTTCAATTTCTCTACGTCGGCTACACCATTAAGCACATCGGTAGCTGAAATATAGGGAAAACTGCCCTGTCTGCCGCGATAGGGCACCAAAAGGGTGCTGCTCTGATCGACCGGAATATGAAAGCTTTCAATGTCCAGGCCTTCCAGATGGCTATCGATATTATTTTTGCCATAACCCTCGCCGGTAATAAATTTAACCTCCGGCATGCCCAACAAGGCTCTGAATAATGCCAGCGACAATGCTTCATAAAGCTGATGATTATAATTGATTAACAGTGGCAGTCTTCGATAAACACCATCTTCATCGACGTTGGGATTGTTAAAAAAACCACCTGCCATAGCCGCTGTTTGCAGTTTAGGCAGGTTAGCGGCATAGCTTTGTCCGTTGAACAATAAAGGACTGAAAGGTAAGCCATCTGCTGCCGCCAAGGACGCTGGCAATATGCCCACTTCCGGAGTTTTTTCGGTTATATGGCTGGCGAAATAACCCAAAACTACAGGCCTGTTTTCGATACTTTTGGCAAACATGTCATCGTAAGACAGTTGCGGACGCATCGTTTCCAGAGTCGATAAAAAATCGGCATTCTTTTGCAAAGGGCCGGATGCCATTTTTTCCAGCAATTCAACTCCCGCGCTGGTATCAGGCTCGGAAAAGACCACGTCGAAACCCAGTAACTTGACGTTGTAATAATCAAACAGCATATCGACCAAATAGGCCAGTTTATCCCTGCGCCAGGGCCAGCGGCCTTCTTTGGCAAGGCTTTCCTCATCTATATCGATAATGACAATGCGTGGATCGACGGAGTTGAGAACCGTTGTCCGCAAGCGCAAGTCATATAAAATATTTTCCATGCGCTGCAGGGTTGGAATATGTAGCCAGTGTGCAGTGTGAGCCATGAATAACAGCGTGATTAAAGCACATGCCAGAAAACGATAAAATTTAAGCCATTTATTACTGAATTTCATCAAAGAAGCCAAGTTGATCAGGATGAGTGAGGCGTGGGGAATGGGAAATATTTAACCGCCAAGCCATATAGAGTTTCGCAAAGTTTTGTTGGCGTTCCTTTGCGTATAACGTTGCCTTCACTGCGGTAATATTTTTTCTTATCTATTTAATCAACGTCAATTTGGTAAGCATCCAGAAACTTTTCAGCATATTTTTTATAGATTTTATGTTCAATAAATGCATCATACAGATCGGGGTCAATATGCTTTTCTTCTTTCATTTTCTTTAAGATAAACAAAGCGTCAGAAAGTTTTTTTCCTGATTTGTAAGGCCGGTCTTTTGCTGTTAATGCTTCAAAGACATCGGCTATGGCCATTACCCGTGCCGGAATGGACATTTGTTCTCGGTTAAGTCCTTTTGGGTACCCTTTGCCGTCCATGCGTTCATGATGGCCGCCGGCATATTCGACGACGTTTTGTAAGTGTTTGGGGAATTTAATGGCTTCCAGCATGGCAATAGTAACGTTAATATGATTATTGATGATTTTTCGTTCCTCCGAGGTCAACGTGCCTCGGAATATACTCAAATTGTAAACCTCTTCATCGCTTAATAACGGGACGCTGTCATTGTTGGGTGACCATGTAAGCTTTTGTAACGATTTAAGACGGACAATGTCTTCATCCAACATTGCTTCTCCTCCGGTATTGCAGCGGCGGATAAATGCCAAGTCATCGTCCAGTTGGGCAATATTGGCTTGGTAAGTTTGTTCCGGTTCGGGGGACGGCGCTTTCTTGTTTTGCAATTCAGCAATTTGCTGTTTAAGCAGAGCGATCTCCTGATCGCGTTTTAATACTTCAAAGCGGGCTTCCACCAAATGAATACGGTCAAAAATAGCTTCCAGCTTTGTTGCCTTGTCAATGACATATTCGGGCGTGATGATCTTGCCGCAGTCGTGTAACCAACTTGCGATAGTGAGTTCGTAATGATCTGCGTCGCTAAGTTTAAAATCCTGCAAATAGCCATGGGTAGTATCGCTTGCCGCTTCTGCCAGCATTAAGGTCAACTCCGGGACGCGACGACAATGTCCGCCGGTATAAGGCGATTTTTCATCAACCGCAGTCGCTATTAATTTGACCAGTGACTCAAACATGTTTTCCAGGTCGGTAATAAGCTGTTGTTTTGTTAATACGGTTGCCGCTTGTGAAGCCAAGGCTTCGGCAAAACGTTGAGAGACTGAATCGAACTTGATGATTTCTTTGGTTTCAGGATCAATGGCATTAATCAGTTGCAGGATGCCGATGATCTCACCTTGGTGATTGGTCAGGGGAATGGAAAGGAAAGATTTTGAGCGATAATTATTTTTTTTATCGAATGCCTTGGTACCGGCAAAATCGAAATTAACGGCATCGTAGGCATCGTCAATGTTGATGGTTTTATTGTTGTGATACGAATAACAGACGACATTCTTGAGGTTGGGTTCCCCATTTTCTCCATACAGGGGAATATTCGGAATACTAATGGGATTTCCTCCTCCTCCTAAAAAAATACCAAGACTATCGGAACGGATGATTTCTATTCTAATGGCGTTACCATCAACCCGGTATATTGTTCCTCCATCTGAGTTGGTAATGGATTTTGCTCCCAGCAAAATTTTTTCCAATAATTGCGCAGTATCTTTTTCAGAGGAAAGCGCAATACCGATGTCAGTTAACTTTTCAACTTGACTGATGATTTTTTGTAAATCGGCAGAAAGTTCGTTATCAATAGAGGCGGTTTTTTTAAACGGGGGGATATTTTTTTGCGTAGTCATGTACTAAGTACTGCGATTTTAGAAAGTATTTATTTAACTATAGTCCATGTAAGTTGACGACGCAAAAATAGATTGTCGATTATCTGCTTTAAGTTGATAAGCTGATTAAATTTAATGAATTAACGACGGCTGGCCTTTAATGCTGCGTCAAATAGGCAAGCGTTTTACGACGCTTTTACAGGAGAACGGAAGTTAAGTAATTTGCGGAAGATATTGGGAATTAATACTTGATGCCAGGCAAGTTATGCCAAAAATATAAATAAATTTTTCGCTACAAACTTGGATTGATCTAACTGCTGTTGTGCAGGGACAATGGGACTTATTGGGTCGCTATCGAGTTGAACATATCTGGAATTAACATAAGAGTTTAATGACTTAATTTGTTAAAAATATCGGCTATTCAATATCATTGAAGCCAGTCATTAATGTCTTAACATGAATAGCAACACTGGCAGCTAACGCGTTAAGATTATAGCCTCCTTCTAAGGCTGAAATAATCCGGCCCTTGCAACAACTGTCAGCAATGCTCATTAACTCCTGAGTAATCCATTTGAAATCATCTTCAACCAGCATGATGGAGGCTAACGGATCATCCTTATGGGCATCGAAACCGGCTGAAATCAGCAATAAATCAGGTTTGAACTTTTTCAGTGCGGGCAAAATAAGGTTGTTGTATTTTTGCCGGAATTCAATGCCGGAATCACCCGCAGCCAGCGGCACATTGATAATATTGCCGACACCGGTTTCTGCAGGATGTCCGGTGCCGGGGTAATGCGGCATTTCATGGCTGGATGCATAAAGCACATTAGGCTGATTGTAAAAAGCCGCCTGTGTGCCGTTACCATGATGGACATCAAAGTCAACAATGGCGATACGTTCTAGCTGGAAATGTTGACGCGCATAATTAGCCGCAATCGCTATATTATTAAATAGGCAAAATCCCATTGCCAGCTGGGGTTCTGCATGATGACCCGGTGGACGTATGGCGCAGAATGCATTGTCGGCTTTGCCGGTCAAGACTTTATCAACTGCATCGCAAACAGCGCCAACCGCGCGAAAAGCGGCTTGTCTTGATCCAGGCGACAGCACTGTATCATGATCCAGATAGTGCTCGCCTTGTGTGGGAATAGCTTCAAGAATGGCATCAATATGAAATTGGGGATGAACCAGTCGAATTTGCTCTTCTGTACCGAGTGGCGGTGATTGGCGGATTAAACCTGAGAACTCCGGTGCGGCCAATGCTTTTTCTATACTCCTGAGTCGGTCAGCGCATTCAGGGTGTCCAACACCTGTTTCATGAAAAAGAAAATCAGGGTGACTATAATAAAATGTCTTCACAAAGTTTCACTTTAGAGTCTGATAGTAAAAAACGATATTATCGGGAGTTGCCGCAATTAATAAGGTGATTCGCTAAATGCCTGGCGAGCTTATTTTAACAGGTACAGCCACATTCAGTTTGTATCCAAAACCTTTTACAGTCAAAATCCATTGCGGGTTGTTAGGGTCGTCTTCAATCTTTTTTCTTAATAGATGCATGTACTGATAAAGATCCGATTTGGTTGCCCGGTTATTTTCAGGCCAGAGATGGTTGATAATTTCATGGGTCATAAATACGCGATCAATATCTTTCGCCAATAACTCAAAAAGTTCAAATTCTTTACGGGTCAGATTCAATAACTTCCCGTTAAACAGGACGGATTTGGAACGTTGATCGATTTGAAAAGGTTCTACCGTAAAGCAGTTGTCATTATTGGCCAGATTATTAGACGGCTGATTGTTGCAGATAGCCGCATTTTGCTGCTGAAGCCACAGCAGTCTGCGATCATTAGCGGCTCGCCTTTCATAATTTCTTTTTTCTTGAGTAAATCGATGACGGAGCTTGAATTTGTTATGCAGATAATCTTTCAGTTGATTGACATCAAGAGGCGTATCTAAAGTTGTATCTACCCAGCGAATTGCTTCTTTTGCTACATTGGAAGCGTTATTAACGTCACGTAAATAACATACTGGAATTTGATGATTAATACTCATGTCACGGATCAAGTCGAAGTTAATTTTTTGAGCTTGATCTTGTGTCGGTCCCGCAGTAAGAATAACTATATTTGGCTGCATCTGAATCATTTTATTAATAGATTCCTTGTCGGCAGTGGATTCAAAAACCTTATAACGATTTGCATGACAATACCCTTTCAATAACCCCAGATGATAGGGATCATCGCTAATCAGTCCAATCCGAAAATCTGTATTCATTATGAGTCCTCGTAAAATCCATTAAAGTGAACAGACACTGGGCCTGGAGGGCAACAACAAAATAATTTATTTGCAAACGATAAAATAAAAGTCTTAAATATTTAAAAGTTACAATAAATTAGCAAGTTATAATTAACATTATCACAATCACGAGTTAATACACAAGGATACTTAGCTCCATTAGTAATAGCACGTATCCAAGAATTCGCTTATTTTAATCCAGAATTATTTGATAATTAATGGCGGTTTGGATCAGCCATATTGATTTCTAATCGGCTGTTTAAAAACCATGTTATTACCGGCTAAACTTTCGACGATTGGTATGTATTTTTACGTATTTTGTTTATGCAGTTGCTTTGTTAGGGTTAGCCATATCAATATAGACTTGAAACTGAGTGGCGTTTTCAATGGTTGTGACGAGCAATCAAAAAAATCGACAAAAATATTATTGCTGGTGTTATCTAAAATAAAGCTGTCACAACTCGTTACAATCAACTTAATGTCTTATTAAAAAACGGATAGTCACCTAACTTATGAAAATTGCCATCATCGGAACCGGTCGTGTCGGCTCGACTCTTGCTTATGCCTTGGTAATAAAACAGATTTGTGATCATCTGGTGATTGCCGGGCGTACTTATGAAAAAGCCCGGGGCGATGCTCTGGATTTGCAACACACGTTGGCTTTTTGCTCAAGGCCTATGCGTATTGAGAGCTGTACCAATGAGCAGGTAAAGGATGCCGATATTGTTGTAATCACCGCATCGGTTGCGCCTGATGGGCAGGTTTTGACTTCTCGTCTGCAATTGGGCGAGAAAAATACACTGCTGTTCAGGGAATTGATTCCAATACTGGCTGTCAATAATCCCAACGCCGTGTTTGTTATCGTCACCAATCCGGTCGATGTAATGACTTATGCTGCGTGTAAATTATCCGGTTTTGCCTCCAATCGGGTGATAGGCGTTGGGACGCTGGTGGATTCCGCCCGATTTCGTGCCTTACTTTCACAGGAAGAACATATTCATCCTGACGATCTTCGAGCCTATATTCTGGGTGAGCACGGTTCCAATCAATTACCTATATTGAGCAGTGCAGAAGCGGGAGGGGAGAGCATCGGCGACACGCCAATTCACCGACAGTTATTTGCACAGGTTACCGAGGCCGGTTTTGAGGTTTATCGTCTCAAAGGTTATACAAATCACGCTATCGCCACTGCGACATGCATGGTTATTGAGGCTGTGGTTTTCGACGAATACCGCACCATGCCGCTCGTTACGCGGTTTGACGACTGGATGGGCATTCAAGATAACTGCTTTAGCATCCCGGTGGTAGTAGGACGCAGCGGCATTATCCGTCATTTACACCCTGAGTTGGACGACAGCGAACAGCAAGTCCTGCGAACTGCGGCCACTGCTATCAAAAATGCTATTGTTTCATTGATACCCGACTTGGTAGATGACAGCCGCATCGATATTTGATCAATGCGGCTTTTATTGCAAGTGACGTACTGAGTCCATCAAATAAGCCCTACAATTACCATTCTAATGTCGTGAAGTTAAGGGCGACCTCCCAGCCATCTGCTGATTTATTTGCGCGCACCACCCTGCCTTCACAGCGAAGACGGGTCATGTTTTTGCCCATTTTTTGCTTGAGAATGAAGCATCGCAGCATTGAATTCGGCTCGACCGCATTATCCGTAGTAAAACAAACCCCAATAGTACTCAGATTGCGTGTTACGCCCGTACCTGAATCAAGTTCAACGGTACAAAATGTAGGATATCGGCCGGCTAATCGATTTTCTTTGCTATGATTCATATCTTGTTCCATGTGGATGATTTGTTGGGCATGGTGGCAGATTAATATAGGGAATCGGTATGCCTTTGCAATTATGCAGGAAGGAACCTATTTCAAAATTTCTGCGGATAATAGATGTTTAGTTACCATTATATTATTTAAAGTTTATATAGTTAAATTGATATCGCAACCAATCGAAAAGACATCGGCTGTAAAAACGGATGGGGCGGTACACGTGTCTATAGGATAGAAAATACGAGGGACTCAATCAATAAGCACTGTTACCTAGCAGGTGAAGCTGCTAGACCTGCCGGAAGATGCTCAAGCAGACTCATTCAGTACTGAATGAGTCTGAGGCTTACTTATTTTATGTGAATTAGGTAAAATCAGTCAGTTGAAGCGATCTCGGTATTTTTAAAACGCCTTGCCCACGTTTAGTTAGATTTACCGATAATGCCGCTCACCAACAGGGTTTTATACTATTGATAAAAGCCTTCAATCGTCCATTCGTCCCCCATTAACAAATGGGTAGTCTTTTTGTTGTGTACCGTGTGCGTACCTATTTTTTGCATAAAACATGTCGATTACTGAAATAAGCTCTGAAACCAAGCGTCGTAGAACTTTTGCTATCATCTCCCATCCTGACGCGGGAAAAACCACCATCACCGAAAAACTATTGCTGTTCGGAGGCGCGATTCAGCTGGCAGGTTCGGTGAAAGGCCGAAAAGCGGCGCGTCATGCGACTTCCGACTGGATGGAAATGGAAAAGGAGCGGGGCATTTCGGTAACCACCTCGGTGATGCAGTTCGAGCATAAAGACTGCATTATTAACCTGCTCGATACCCCAGGCCATGAGGATTTTTCCGAGGATACCTACCGCACCTTGACCGCGGTCGATTCGGCACTGATGGTAATCGACGTTGCCAAAGGTGTTGAAGACCGCACCATCAACCTGATGGAAGTGTGCCGCCTGCGTACCACGCCGATTCTGACCTTTATCAACAAACTGGACAGGGAAGGGCGCGAACCTATCGAATTGATGGACGAGGTCGAGAATATCCTGAACATCAAATGTGCGCCGATGACCTGGCCTATCGGCATGGGCAAACGCTTTAAGGGTGTTTATCATCTGTATAAAGATGAAATACACCTGTTCAGCGCCCAACATGGCGGCAAGATTGCCCAAGCTGAAATCATCAAAGGCTTGAATAATCCAAAGCTGGATGAGCTGCTGGACGATCAGGCCGAAGAACTCAGGGAGGAAATTGATTTGGTCAAGGGCGCCAGCCATGAATTCGATCTTGAAGACTATTTGGCGGGCAAGCTAACGCCGGTTTTTTTCGGCTCAGCCATCAACAATTTCGGGATCATTGAATTGCTGGATGCGTTCGCTGAATATGCGCCGGCACCCAGACCCAGAGAGGCAGAGCAGCGCACGGTGTTGCCGGATGAGCCGGCGTTTACCGGCTTTGTGTTTAAAGTTCAGGCCAACATGGACCCGTCTCACAGAGACCGGATTGCCTTTTTAAGAGTGTGTTCCGGTAAATTCGACAAGGGCATGAAGGTTCATCATGTGCGTATCGGAAAAAACATTCAGGTTGCCAACGCCATTACCTTCCAGGCCGACACCCGAAAAAGCGTCGAAGAAGCGTATCCCGGCGACATCATCGGCCTGCATAACCACGGCACCATCCAGGTTGGCGATACCTTTACCCAGGGCGAAACGCTTAAATACGGCGGCATTCCTTATTTTGCGCCGGAGTTATTCCGCCGCGTGGTGTTAAAAGACCCGTTAAGAGCCAAAGCTCTGCAAAAAGGACTAGTGCAGTTGACCGAAGAAGGCGCGACTCAGCTGTTCAGACCGTTAAAAAACAACGACCTAATTCTGGGCGCGGTCGGTGTCTTGCAGTTTGACGTCACTGCGTTCAGGCTTAAAAGCGAATACAACGTTGAATGCGTTTATGACGCCATCCCCATCTCAGCCGTGCGTTGGGTAAGTTCAGACAAACCGGCCAAGCTGGAAGAGTTCAGGAACAAAGCTTTTGATAACCTGGCCGAAGACGGCGGCGGTTACCTGGTTTACGTTGCTAATAGCCGAGTCAACCTGCAACTGACCGAAGAGCGCTGGCCGGATATTAAATTCAGCGCGACGCGGGAATTGTAGAATTGATCGGGTCCGGGTTGCACGAATTCAGACCCGATCGGCTTTACGGTTCAAAATATATTCAACTGGTAGGGAGAACTTGGGCTTTCGCGAATGACGTAGTTCGGCCAATTTGCGACATTCAGAATTACTGGATTTCGGGCACTGAATGATTAATCAACAACCAATGGACGAATAACTTTATTATGACATGGATAAAAAAAATCTTTCGTCGCAAAGAGAAAGTCAGACTTGAGAAAGTAAGACCTGAGTTACCAGCCTCTTTCAATGAAAATACAATGCTTAGGTTTATTGACGATACAATTAATGAACAACGCAAAACAAAATGCAAAAAAATTTATTTTAATTTTTCTACATTGGTATCTATTGAGCCTGTTGGCGTAGTAGTTTTAAGTAATCTTATTGATCATTTTGATAAAATCAATGTTGATGTGATCTTTGAAGGTTTTGAAATACAAAGTGAAGCTAACTTATTTCTTGATCAGAATGGGTTCTTTAAGCACCATCTTAAAGAAAAATACCAACCTAAGAGAAAATATCCACAAAAAAGAATCAAGTCGAATCAGAAACATTATTGTTACAAAAATCCCCAGCTAGTTTCTAGCGATGATGCAATGGGATACCTGTATTTCGATTTAATTCCATGGGTTGAGCGAGAAGTTAACCTGCCCGAAGATTCTTTATCAACACTTCGATCAGCAATTGAAGAAATATTTCATAATATTCGAGATCATTCGGGCGAAAAGGTGGGTTATGTTTTCGCACAGTACGCTAAAAATAGAAATGAAATTCAAATAGTAATATCAGATTTTGGAGTTGGTATTCCTAAGTTAGTCAAAACAAAAGTGCCGAGCATAAGCTTTGACTCTGACGCTTTGTGTAAAGCATGTGAAGAAGGTTTCACTACACAAAGTAATGTTAGAAATCGCGGCGCTGGACTCCCAAATTTAATGAAATATATCACTCTGCGTAATAGTGGCACTGTTTTAATTATCTCTGGAAAGGCTCGTGTTTTTGCAAATAAAAATAAAGGAAAGATTTTCAGTCCAGAAATTATTGCAACTCAAACTCAACATGATATTGCTTATCCTGGAACGCTTGTAAAAGTTGGGTTACGTACAGATACTCTTAAGCAATTTACCGAAGACACAAAAGAGGAGGTATTTGAATGGTAATTCGTATTTTAGATTATGTACCAAACGCATCAACTTATGAAGATGGGGAGGTAATTTTCAAAAAAATATTATTCGAAATAAAGCACGATAGACCCGTAACTATCTCCTTTGAAGGAATTAGTTCCGTACCTTCGGCTTTTATAAATGCAGCATTTATAAGATTACTTGAAGAATTAACTTTCGAAAAAATAAGGACATATTTGCGTATTACTGATTCTACAAAACGCATTAACGAGCTAATAAAAAGTCGCTTCGATTTTGTTGTCAAGAATCAAAAGACTTAGCCAGTAGGGCGGGCACACGTTTTGTGTTCACGCGGTATTATAGCTATCCCTCTAAACGGTGGGTAAAAAAGCATTGCCCACCCAATGACCACAATGGGTCGAAATCTGCCGTAGCTGACTCGCAGCTATGATGGCAGTTGAGTTGTCTGCTATTTGACAATCAACTTTTTGGGTTACGATGTTGGTTAACGATAAAACCGTTAACCAACCTACCTACGCATTATCATCAAACAGTTTTTTCCCTGTCAGTTGATGCGGATGCGCCGCTTGCGTTTTTTGAGCGCCGTCGTGGGCGTCCATGTGCCCCGTTTTTAATCCTGATTCTTCAAGCTGGTTTTTCAGGTAATCAAGGTTGTGTTTGATGAGTTCAGTTGTTTGCATGTTTTGGCTTTTGAAAAAGGTATTGATAACATCGTTCCGGTAGGAAACGATGCAATGAATGGTACCCAGTCCCGGCGGCGTAATGGTGATATTAACCGACCAGTCGCCGTTGCCGGATTGCTGTTTGTTTTCCTTGTCCTGCTGCACTTCAATCCGAACCGATTCCGCCTGTTGCCGGTCAATAAAAGGAATATCGATAATCCATAGCTGTTTTGGGTTGTCTTCCTTGGGCAGGGACATCAATTGATCCAATACCAGTTTGGCAACGGTGTTTTCGGTTTTATGTTGCAGATTCTTGAGCAGGTCGAGATCGACTTGATTTAATGGCTGTTCGCCTTGATGGGTAATTTCCTGCTTTAAAGCTTGAATGAATTTAAGCAAATTGGCTTTAAAATCCTCGGCAACCAGTCCGGTATCGGCTAAAGCGCCTGCTTTGGGCACTACATTGATGCCATCATCCGGATTTAACTTTGAAGGTAGCAACTCGGCTCCATGAACAGGCTTCGGATTAGCACCCGGTCCGTTAAGCAAGGGTTCTTTTTGCGTCAAATTCTGTAATATTTCAGCGGCTATGCGTTGCAATGATTGAGGTACGCTTTCATTTTTTATCAGCTGGGGTAGTTCTTTAATTAATTCGGCTTGAGCCGGCAGTTTGGCTTCGAGAAACAGCCCCGAATTGGTAATTGCCAGCTTAAGGCCCTGGCTAGTAATCAACTGCTCTTTTGGCGGCAGATTCTGAACTATTTTTGCGGCAATATCCTTCAAAACTTGAGGAACGCTTTCGTTCTTCATTAGCTGCGGCAAATCCTTTATTAACTGATTTAAAAAGATGGGCGAAGCTTCATGTCGCGGTAGAAACTGCTTTGTAAATTCGGCTATTTTTGCTTCAGGAATGTTATTGGCGGCAGGGCTAATTTTAAATTCCGGCGTGGTTCCAGCTTTTATGATTTCCAGATTCAGGCTTTGCCCGGTTTTTAAATCCGACGGTGCATTGGTCAGTTGAGTTCGATCAATAGTGATAACAGTAACTTGTTTATTGCCGGTATTCGCTGTCGATGGATTGAAAATCTGTAGCTGAATTTTATTGCCGATAATACTGATTATCTTTGCGTCCAAAAGCTGCTTTACGGACGATGGGGAGGCGGCGTTATCCTGTTTCTCAGTGACTGTCAGTCGACCGGTTGCGACGTTTCCAGCATCCTTGGCGGTTGGACGCATCGGTTCCCTGCCGCTTGCGGCACTCCCGCCATCCCTGGCAGTCGGTATTAACTTTAAGCGCAATTCAATGGCTGGGTTTTTTAGTTCGGGTAACGGCTCAAGAACTTTAAATTCAATCACTGGAGCGACCTGGGTGACCTGGATTTTTAAGTCCTGCCCAGAGTTTAGGGTAATAGGCTGGTTGCTTTGTACGGTGACGCTCTTGCCGCCCAATGATAAGGCAATAGCGTTTTTAGCCGCTTGTATATCGGCGTTAATCACTTTTACGTCAAGTTGTTGACCGACTTTCAGGCTTAAAGTGTTTTCCAACAGCCTGTTAGAGGCTGACAGGGACTGAGTGTTTATTGGCGAGTTAATATCCATTGAATAATATCTTAAGCCAACATTTTTTGAATATGCTCGATCTCATCTTTGGCAGTGTCCAATATATTAATGCTGTCGTTTGCATTCAAATGTCCGGCCAGTTTTTTATAAGCAGGCAGGTCATCTATTTTGGGTATTTTTTTTATATCAACTTTGCCGATAAAACTGTGCAATTGCGAGATCATTACAATGTCTGCGTAATTGGCTGGATTCTTGTTGTTGCGAAACCAATTTTCGGCATTAATCACCACATCCTCAAAATCCTCAGGAAAATCCCAGTGACGAATAATTTGCACGCCAATGTCTGCTCTTAGTTCCTTTACCGTTTCTACAAGGTCTTTTGGATTAGCAAGAATATCGGGATGGTTATCGGCATAAGTCAAAATGGGGACGATGCCAATATCATGGATCAGTCCGGCCAGCATGGCCCGGTCCGGATCAAAGCCTGGAATTTTATGGGCGAAAACGGCGCTGATGGAGGCAATGTAACTGCTGTGCGTCCATAATTCCGCCATTTTCTGACGAATAACGGGGGACTTGGCGTTAAATACCGATTTCATCGCAAACGCAGTAATAATGTCCTGGGCCGTTTTTAATCCCAATCGGGTCAACGCTTCGGGGCAGCTTTCAATCTTTTTTCGACTCATATACAAAGGGCTGTTGGCGATTTGTATCAGTTTGGCGGTAATTGACGGATCAATTTGGACTATGCGGGCTATTGAGGAGGTGCTGGATTTATCATCGTTAATGGCGCGGCGAATTTTAAAAGCCACATCCGGGATGGTCGGCAGCATCAGATCATCGGATTGCATATGCCGATAACAGTCCGTTAAAAGTTTGTTTTTAGCCAAACTTGCGCTGATATTGCTAAGGTTGTTAGTGGTTTGGCTCATGTTATGTCTATTTAATATTCAAACAAGCTCGCAAAGTTTAGTTTAAAATCTATCTATTCGTCGAACCGTAGTGCAGCTATCTTACTTTGTACAGCAATGAAAACAACGCCATCTGAAGTTTTAACAACTTTATCAACTATTCGTGACTATATTCGCTGGGCCGCCAGCCGATTTACCGAGGCCGAAGTGAGTTTCGGTCATGGCACTACAACTGCACTGGATGAAGCGGCAGCTCTGGTTTTGCATACCCTTCATCAGCCCTATAATCTGGCCGATGCGTATCTGCAAAGCGTTTTAACGCTGACTGAACGCCAGGCTGTAATCGATATGATCGACAGACGCATCAACGAACGCGTACCGGCCGCTTACTTAACGCATGAAGCCATTTTTGCGGGGCTGTCATTTTATGTTGACGAGCGGGTGTTGGTGCCGAGATCGCCGATTGCCGAATTAATCGAACAGCGTTTTGCGCCTTGGGTGAATGAAGAGCAGGTCGGCCGCATTCTGGATTTGTGTACCGGCAGCGCCTGCATCGCCATAGCCTGCGCTTATGCCTTTGCCGATGCCGATGTCGATGCGGTGGATCTATCGGCGGATGCGCTGGCCGTGGCCGAGTTGAATGTCGCCAAGCATCAACTGGCCGACGCGGTGACGCTTTACCAGTCGGATTTGTTTAAAGAACTGCCCGGCACTCGTTATGACATCATCGTCAGCAACCCGCCTTACGTGTGCCTTGAAGAATGGGAGCAGTTGCCCGCAGAATTTCGCGCCGAGCCTGATATGGGCTTTAAAGGCGGACACTCAGGGCTGGATATTGTTTTACGTATTCTGGTCGATGCCGATCAATATCTGGCGGAGCAGGGGATTCTGGTTGTGGAAGTGGGCAGCAGCGCCGAAACGTTGCAAAACGCTTTCCCCGATGTGCCTTTTTACTGGCTGAATTTTGAGCGTGGCGGCGATGGCGTGTTTTTGCTGACGGCTGAACAGGTTAGTCAATATAACGAATTATTTTTAACGGCTTTAGATTAGATATGTCTGGAAACTCAATAGGAAAATTATTTACCGTTACTTCATTTGGCGAAAGTCACGGCCCTGCCATAGGTTGTATCGTTGATGGCTGTCCTCCGGGAATGGCCTTGACCGAAGCCGATTTACAAGAAGATCTGGATCGCAGAAAGCCCGGCACTTCACGACACACCACCCAACGGCGTGAAGCCGATGAAGTCAAAATCCTGTCCGGCGTATTTGAAGGCAAAACCACCGGTACGTCGATTGGACTGTTGATTGAAAATACCGATCAACGCTCCAAAGATTATTCCAAGATCGCCGATACCTTCAGGCCCGGTCATGCGGACTATACCTATCAGCATAAATACGGTATCCGGGATTATCGCGGAGGGGGGCGCTCATCCGCTCGCGAAACGGCCATGCGTGTTGCGGCGGGCGGCATTGCCAAAAAATACCTCAAGGAACAGGCGGGCATAGAAATACGCGGTTATCTATCGCAACTGGGGCCGATAAAAATCGAGAAAGTCGACTGGGCGATTATCGACAGCAATCCTTTTTTCTGCCCGGATGCCGATAAAGTGGCTGAAATGGAAGCTTATATGGATGCGCTACGCAAGGAAGGCGAATCCATCGGAGCTAGAATAGAGGTGGTCGCAACCAACGTCCCGCCGGGGTTGGGCGAGCCTGTTTTTGACCGTCTTGATGCTGACTTGGCTCATGCTTTGATGAGCATTAATGCGGTAAAAGGCGTAGAAATTGGCGACGGTTTCGATTGCGTCAACAGCAAAGGTACAAAGTTTCGCGATGAAATCACTCCGGACGGTTTTTTAAGCAATCATGCCGGCGGTATTTTGGGCGGCATTTCCAGCGGCCAACATATCACTGCCAGTATCGCTTTAAAACCAACCTCCAGCCTGCGCCTGCCGGGCAGAAGCATCAACCTGCAAGGCGAGGCTATTAATGTGGTCACCGAAGGCCGTCACGATCCCTGCGTAGGCATACGCGCAACGCCGATTGCCGAAGCGATGATGGCGATAGTTATCATGGATCATTTGCTGCGTCATCGGGCGCAAAACATCAACGTGCAATCGGGATTGCCTGTTTTGCGCTAATCTACCGGAAAAGACAGGAAGCACTTCCTCGTTCCCACGGTTGCGTCACTAGTAACGCATAATATTCGAAACGTAGATGGCAAAAGCATGGAACGCAACGCCGTCCACCAGACATTCCCACGCAACGCGTGGGAACTAGCGAAGATGAATAATTCAATGCCTATCCCATACTGGCGACTGTCAGGCTTTTACTTCTTTTATTTCGCCACAGTAGGGACTTTTCTCCCTTACTGGAGCCTCTATTTAAAAGAAAGCGGATTTAATCCTGTTCAAATCGGCGAACTTTTTGCGCTGCTAGGCGGCACAAGAATTGTTGCGCCGATGCTATGCGGCTGGGTTGCCGATCATACCGGGAAAAACTTACGCATCATCCGCATAACTTCTTTTTTAACCGCTTTACTCTTTGCCGGTTTTATAATTATTCACGGTTATTCCTGGTTTGCCTGGCTAACGATTGCCTTTGGCATTTTTTGGAACTCCACGTTGCCGCAATTCGAAGCGGTAACCTTATATCATTTAAAACACCAGGAGCATCGCTACAGCCGGATAAGACTGTGGGGATCTATCGGTTTTATTGTTGCGGTGCTGGGTGTAGGCCGGTTATTGGATTACCTGTCGACCGACATGATCCCGGCAGTGGTTACCGCATGGATGACGTTGATATGGCTGGTCAGCTTGATGACGCCGGCGACTCAGGCGCCCCATCACGAGACTGACGGTATCGGTATCCTGCAAATCATAAAAAGACCGGAAGTCGTCGCGTTTCTGCTGGCTAGTATGTTGCTGCAGTTCGCCCATGCACCGTATTACGTTTTTTATTCGATCTATCTGAAACATTATCAGTACTCGGCAAGTCTGACCGGATTTCTTTGGGCGCTGGGTGTTTTTGCCGAGATCGTTTTATTTATTTACATGCGCCGTGTGTTGAAACGCTTTTCCCTGCGGTCAATTTTATTGACCAGCAGTCTGTTGTCGATCATTCGCTGGTTGATCATTGGCTGGTGCATCGACTATTTTTGGGTATTGGTCTTTGCCCAACTATTACATGCGGCAACGTTTGCAGGCGTGCATGTCGCCGCTATTCACTTAGTCCATCAGTATTTTGGCGACCGGCATCAGGGTAAAGGCCAAGCGCTCTACGCCAGTTTAGGTTTTGGTCTGGGCGGAATGCTGGGCAGCTACTATAGCGGTTATTATTGGGAGTCGTTGGGTGCGGAGTTCGTCTATTCAATGGCGGCAGTATTTTGTAGTATTGCTTTTATTATTGCCTATATCTGGGTTGGACGGGAAAGTTCTCAGGATAAGGCTGTATTAGGTTAAAATGGGGCACAGGTTGTGCTAACTCGGTCTGCAAATATTTGGGAAATAATGTGTTTGAAATCATAAAAAACGGCGGCTGGCTGATGCTGCCAATCATACTGTGTTCAATCGGCGCCATGGGCATCGTTGTTGAGCGTTTCTGGTCATTACGAAGAAAGAGGATTTTACCGCCGGATCTGGTGCCTCAGGTATGGCGATTATCCCGTGAAAAGAAGTTGGATGATGTCACCTTGCGCCATTTGAAAAACAGCTCCCCTCTCGGTTGTATTTTGGCGGCAGGTCTTGCCAACAGCCATCACGGCAGAAAATTCATGAAAGAATGCGTCGAAGAAGCGGGCCGGTCGGTCGTGCATGATTTAGAACGTTTTCTTAACACCTTGGGTACTATCGCATTAATAACTCCGTTGCTGGGCTTGCTTGGAACCGTGTTCGGCATGATTGATGTTTTTTCATCGTTAATGGAGCATGGCGTTGGTAATCCCGGCGTTCTGGCAGGCGGTATTTCGGTAGCTCTGATTACTACGGCGGCGGGATTGACGGTTGCCATTCCCAGTTTGATTTTTCATCGTTATTTTGAAAGATTGGTCGATGAATACGTGGTCAGCATGGAAGAGGAAGCCGTAAAACTGATCGATGTTTTGCATGGAAACCGCGAGGAGGCGTGATGAATTTTCAACGCAAAAAAAAGGAGAAAATCGACATATCGATAACGCCGATGATAGATGTTGTTTTTTTACTGCTGATTTTTTTCATGGTGACGACCACGTTTAACCGGCAAACGGAAGTTAATATCAAGCTTCCTGAGGCGGAAGGGTCAGCAGCTGAGGAGCATCCCAAAACAGTCTCACTGGTGATTGATGCAAACGGCATTTACGCCTTGGTCGGCGATGACGGCTTGCCTCATCAATTAATCGACCAAAGCAGGGCGGGCTTAAAACAGGAACTGAGTGCACTTGCGGTAAATTCAAAGGATGTCCCTTTTATTATCAATGCCGATGACAAAACGCCTAACAAAGCGGTCATGACGGCGCTGGATATTGCCGGTCAAGTGGGATTCAGTCGCATCACCTTTGCAACCCTGCATCCTGCCGAATAATTATGAAAAAAACCTTATCCCGATGGCTGGTGGATATCTGGTATAAAGACCCGTTTATTGGCGTGTGGCTTATGCCGTTGGGTTTTTTATTCAGCGATTTCGTTAAATTCAGAAAATTCCTGTACCGTGTCGGCGTGTTAAAAAAACACACTCTGCCGGTTCCGGTTATCGTGATAGGCAATATTACCGTGGGCGGCACAGGCAAAACGCCGTTGATTATCTGGCTGGCCGAGTTGCTTAAAAGCGAGGGTTTTAAGCCCGGCATTATCAGCAGAGGCTACGGCGGACAAGCCGAATCATGGCCGCAATGGGTCGATGCAAACAGCACAGCGGAACATGTCGGCGATGAAGCCATGTTGATCGCCAAGCAAACCGCCTGTCCAATGGCCGTAAGCCCGTTGCGGGTGGATGCCGCGAAGCTGCTGCTTGAAAAGTCGGACTGTAATGTCATTCTATCCGACGATGGTTTGCAGCATTACGCGCTGAACAGGGATATTGAAATTGCCGTAATTGACGGCGAAAGGCGTTTTGGTAACAGCTACTGTCTACCGGCAGGTCCCTTGCGCGAACCCATAGAAAGATTACAGAGCGTCGATTTTATCGTGGTGAACGGAGAGAAAACGGAAGATAACGAGTTTTCGATGCAAATCACTGGAAACACTGCGGTTAATTTAACCACCGGAGAGCAAAAGTCATTGCAGGAATTTATCGGCACCGGCTGTCATGCTTTGGCCGGCATAGGCAATCCCGACCGGTTTTTTAAACTGCTTGAGTCAGCCGGTTTGACCTGTAAAAGCCATAGCTTCCCGGATCACTATAAATTCCAGCTTGGCGACATCTTGTTTCCAGGTTCCGAGCCGGTCTTGATGACCGAGAAAGACGCGGTAAAATGTATGACGTTTGCAACCAGCCAACATTGGTATATTCCCGTAAAAGCTATTCCTGAAACTGGTTTTTCGGAGCAATTATTAAACCTGTTACGAGAAAAAACAAAAACGGCGAAATAAAACGCTTACTTGGCTCTTTCAATATGAATCATGGTTGCTCTTAAAGAAGCCAGCACATCGATAAACAGGCAAACCATTGAGCTGAATATAAATAACACGCTGAACACCACAAATAGAATCAGAATTTCAGTGCTGATTTGATCGGTAAAACGTAACGTTATTGACCCCAGCATAAATACGCCGCTGCTTATCGCACTACATAAAAGCAGGCCGAAACTCCACTTGAGTACTTGACAGCGGTACACCATCGCATTGAGTTCCTTTTCCAGCTTTTCTGCTTCGTTGCTGGTTTTTAGCTCAGTGTAAATGTCTCTGACACGTCCGATAGCATGGGTATAACGGGCGTTTAAGGTCAGTACGAAAATACCGATACTGGAAAATAAAACCAGGGAACTGGTTATCAGTTCAACAATGCCATCCAGTTTGGACAACACTTAGCCGTCCTGGCCGTCAATTCTTGCGCTGGTTAATATGGGGGCATAAACAAAGACGAATAAGGAGAATGCCGCCAGCCAGCAAAGTGTCGATACATAGATTAAATTTTCGTACCAGCCCGGCATCGCTATCGGTAATAAAACCCGAAACAATGCGGCGACATTAATCAGCACAAACGCGATAGCTATCGCATTGGAAGCCTTCAGCGCACGGCCGGTATGGCCTAGCGATACCCTCGCCATCATGCCCAGTGTTAATACGCCGATGCCTCCCAGCGTAAAAGCATGCAGCGCCAACGAAGGCATTACTACAGAATAGGCCGATAACACAGTCAGCATAAAACCCAGAATGACCCACCCGTAACCGGCATAAAGCACCCATAACATCGGTACGTACATGACGCGTTGCACATACCAGCCGGCTAGTCTGGCGATATTCACGATAACAGCAGCAAGCGCCGCCAAGGCCAGCAAGGTTCCTGAAATGCCGGCTATTTGCAGGGCAAATACGATGACGGCTGATGCTACAGACAAGCTATCCAGTAACGGGCTTCTGATAATCAGCGTTCCCGGTATGCCGCGTTCGGTAAAAAAAGGAAAAACGCGCCCGGCGATAATCAGTATTAAGATGATAATTGTTGCAACGACCAGTTGGATTCCTATTGTTGCAGTGTTTTCTTGCAGACCCAACATTTCAGCATGGATCAAGCCATTACCCAAGGCCAACAGCAGTAACAACCCGATAAAAAATAGATTTTTAAACTGTTTTGCCTGAATGATTGGCTTGCTGACTTGATAAGTCAAGACGGGTAAAAATGAAAAATCCACCAGTGCAATCAAGGCATCAGGCAGCACGCCTGCATAAAACGGCAGGATACGTCCATAAAGCCATAACAGGCACAGGCTTGCCAATTGGTCGCCAGTCACAGTCGGTTTTCCTGTCCAGTTTTTAACTGCCGTCAATAAAAAACCTGCAATGACGGCTACGGCATAACCCAACAGCATTTCGTGTGCATGCCAGTAGTTATTGGGATAATAATGTTCCGACGTTAATGTGCCGTTGAATATGGCATTCCAAAACACAATCAGAATCAGTGCTGCGAGGCCTGCCAAGGCAAAAAAGGCTCTAAATCCAAGTGCAAAAAGAGGGTAATCAAAAATAGGTTGTGATTTCATTGCTATGTTTCCAGCCAGTTCAGCTCAGCGTTCGAGAATGCCGTTAATTATACTCATTTCTCTCTTGAAAGAGCCCTTTGTGTTTCCAGGATGATTTTTTTTATTTTATGCAATACTTGCTGTTGCTGCTCTGGAGGCAGTTTGGCAAAGTCCTGTTCAAATTCGGCCAGGCTATAGGCGGATTCATTTGCTGCGTTATCGGATACGCTAAGGCCGCAATCGGTAACGACGTGTTTAATGGGGTCGCCGGCATTTTCTAAGGGTATTGCGGCGGACAGGATCTTGCGTATCATGGTATGAACGCGGATAAAAACGGACTGTCCGGTCAATATGTCATCGACGATGCGTTTGGCATAGTCTTCCGTATAGCCTTTTCGCTTTGAATCTTTAAAGGTTTTCATTTGAATCGTAACAGGGGGATTTTTGTCGATCTGATATTCAAAATCAAAGGCGCTACCCTGCGAGGCGATCAACTTATCGGCATCAATGACCACTTGCAAGGCATTGTCCTTACAAACGATCTCCAGTCTGAGATTGTCGTAAAGACCGCGGGCCGGCAAAGGCGACTGGGCAAAGCTATAGGTTCGATTGCTTAATGGGTCGCTTTTCTGATGATAGCTCCAGGTATCGGCAGCGAATATGTTAAAGGGACAAAAAAACAGCAGCGCTAAAATGAGTGCCTTGGCGGTTTTGTTAGCGGGTATGTCGAGGGGTAAAGCTATTGCTCCTTGCTCACTGCTCTTACCTGGAACTATGTAGGCATTGTAAAAAGCACGACTATGTTTCATTTTTGATGCCCATGGTCCAAAAGTGCTCGATTATTCCAGCAACTTAAAAAAACTTTTCGGCGCGCCGCATATCGGACAATCCCAGCTATCGGGAATATCGGCCCAGCGGGTGCCCGGTGCAATACCGCTGTCAGGGTCGCCTTTGGCTTCATCATAGATATGCTCGCATTCCAAACAATGATACTTTTTAAAATCCGACATATTCTGTCTCTTAAGATAATTGAAAGGGTAGTCTACGCGTGTTGAAAACCGGTTGCACAGTTAACCTTTACCGCGAGTACGGGTTCTTGTGCTGCTATTGGTAGGAGATTTGTCTTTTGAAATTTCCAGCGTCTCAAAACGTTTTTCAATAAATTGAATGATTAAATCCGCAATATCCTTGCCGCTGGCAACTTCGATACCTTGCAATCCGGGCGATGAGTTAACCTCCATAATGACAGGACCGTGGTTAGATCGCAGCATATCGACCCCACACACGTTCAGTCCCATGATTTTTGCAGCACGCACCGCAGTAGAACGTTCTTCAGGCGTTAAACGCACCAAAGTTGCAGAGCCGCCGCGGTGTAAATTTGAACGAAACTCACCTGCCGTTGCCTGGCGTTTCATCGCGGCAACGACTTTACCGTCTACTACAAAGCAGCGAATATCACTGCCACCGGCTTCCTTAATAAATTCCTGCACCATGATATTGGCTTTGAGTCCCATAAAAGCCTGAATAACACTCTCTGCGGCATTGTGGGTTTCTGCCAGGACCACACCGATACCTTGCGTGCCTTCCAGTAATTTAATCACCAGCGGCGCGCCGCCGACTTGAGCAATTAAATCCTCAATGTCGTCAGGATTATTAGCAAAACCGGTCACCGGCAGGCCAATACCTTTTCTGGCAAGTAACTGAGTTGACCTTAATTTATCGCGCGACCGTGATATGGCCACAGACTCATTCAAAGGAAAAACATTCATCATTTCAAACTGCCTCAATACCGCAGTCCCGTAGAAAGTGACTGAAGCGCCAATTCTGGGAATAACGGCATCGAATCCCGTTAAGTCTTCGCCCCGATAATGGATAGAAGGATTATGCGAGGTAATATTCATATAGCAACGCAATACATCCAAAACCCGTACCTTATGACCCCGTGCTTCTGCGGCTTTAACCAATCGAGAGGTCGAATACAGTTTGGGGTTACGGGACAAAATAGCTATTTTCATAAAGACTTAAGTTCTCGATTTATACATTTAAGGTAAAGGCATATTTTGACACGAAATAAAGCAGGATGCTTCAGAAATGGGGCGTAGAGCGGATGGGTATATTAAAATCTCTTTAAAAACAGAGGGGAATAATCAATGCAGTATTGGACATACTGACGAAACAAGGTAAAGGCCGTATCCAGTCATCGATTGCACTTATGAGCTAAATTTAAGAATGACAATGTGTTATGCCGCAAGGGCGGCGACCAAGCCGTGTTGGAGGTCCTGGACACGTTGCCCCAGGCCATCATCACGAATTTCATCAGTTGGGCGATTCTGAACGGTATAGCCACAAGGGACCGGGCTTGGGTTTGCTATTGCAGAGGGCTGGCAGAGCAAACAGTCAAAACGCCGGATGGTCGCCGTCAGTATCGGCTTGATGAGCTAAGGTTTGCTTTTGTTTTTAAGGCTAAGTGCTGCGCCATGCAGGGCTTTGGCAAGGGTAGGGTGGGCGTGTATGGTTCTGGCCAAGTCTTCGCTACTGGCGGAAAACTCCATAGCCAGCACGGCTTCGGCAATCATTTCGGAGGCTTGTGTGCCAATAATATGAATGCCGAGCAGGGCATCGGTTTCGGCGTGTGCGATAATTTTAACCATGCCCTCTGCTTGACCTACAGCTTGGGCGCGAGCAGTGGCTTTTAACGGAAAGGTGCCGATTTTGATGGGTTCGCCCATGGCCCTTAAGGCTTGTTCGGTTTGACCTACCCAGGCAATTTCAGGATCGGTAAAAGCAACGCTGGGCAGGAGGTCGTAATTGACAGGATGGTGAAGCCCCGCGACTTGTTCGGCAACAAACAGGCCTTCTTCTATGCCTTTATGGGCAATCATGGGGCCAAGCAAGGTCAGGTCGCCTATTGCATAAACGCCGGGCAGGGTGGTGCGGCAGTTCTCATCAACGTGGACATAACCGTTTTCATCGAGCAGTAAATTGGCTTCAGCGGCAGCCAGATTTTCAGTATTGGGTTTTCGACCGGATGCAACAATCAGCTTATCGACACGCAGGGCATGAGTGCCTTCGCTATCCTGATATTCTACGGTGACCTTTCGGCTACGCTCAAGACTGGCTTTTTTACTGCCTTTTTTGGCAGAAATAACCCGCGCACCCAGGCGCAGTTCCAGTCCCTGTTCAGTGTAGATACGATAGGCCTCGCGTGCAATTTGCTGGTCGGCCATGCTTAAAAACGATTCCTGCGCTTCCAGCAGAATGGTTTCAGCGCCGAGTCTGTTCCAAATGCCTGCTAGTTCAAGTCCTATAATGCCCGCACCGATAATAGCTAATCTCTTGGGTACCGCATTAAGATTCAAAGCCATAGTAGAATCAATAATAAATTCATTATCAATCGGTGCGCAGGGTAAATCGATTGGGGAGGAGCCGGCGGCCAGGATAATATGTTTGGCTTCGATTATCGATACAGCGGAATGATCGGTCGGCGTGATTTCCACCAGCCGTTCATTGAGCAGCTTGGCCTCTGCCCGAATGCAGTCGATTTTGTAATGAGCAAATGAGTCGGCGATTTGCCGGCTGAGTGCGTCAATAATATTGTTTTTACGCTGCATCATCTGCGCGATATCCACAGAGACACCTTCGACCTGGATGCCGTGTTCTTTCAGGTTGTGGGTGATCGATTGATAAATTTTCGCTGATTCCAGCAGGGCGATGGACGCAACACAACCGGCGTTGAGATAAGTGCCTCCCAGATTGCTCCGGCCTTTTTCATCATGCCAGTTATCGACACAGGCGGTTCTTAAGCCTAGCTCGGCGCATCTGATAGCGCTGGAATAACCGGCAGGTCCTGCACCGATAACGATTACGTCAAACGATTTTGCTTGTTTTTTTGACATAGTCTTATATGTTAAGCAATAGGTGAGCGGGCGCTTCCAGGCATTCTTTGATAGTGACTAAAAATTGCACGGCCTCGCGACCGTCAACCAATCGATGATCATACGATAAAGCCAGATACATGATCGGCCTGATAACAATCTGTCCGTTTTCAACCACAGGCCGCTCTTTAATGGCATGCATGCCCAAGATAGCGCACTGCGGCGGATTGAGTATCGGTGTGGACAACATCGAACCGAAAATGCCGCCGTTGGTAATAGTAAACGTACCGCCTTTTAAGTCATCATAAGTCAAGGTGCCGGATCGGGTCTTTGCGCCGAAATCGACGATGCTTTGTTCGATGCCGGCAAAATCGAGTTGATCGGCATCGCGCAATACCGGCACGATCAGGCCGCGCTCGGTGCTGACCGCGATGCCGATGTCATAGTAGCCGTGATAGATAATGTCGTTATCGTCTATCGAGGCGTTAATGGCCGGAAAGCGCTTTAAAGCCTCAATAGAAGCCTTAACAAAGAACGACATAAAGCCCAGTTTGACGTGGTGCTTTTTTTCAAAGCGTTCTTTGTATTGGTTGCGAAGATCAATCACGTTTTGCATGTTGACCTCATTAAAGGTAGTCAGCATCGCCGCATTTTGCTGCGCCTGTAACAGGCGTTCGGCAACTTTGGCTCTTAGCCGGGTCATCGGGACGCGCTGTTCCGGCCGTAGATTTGAAATCCCCCTGCTTTCGGCTTCTACCTTTGGCGCATAAGGCGCAACGGTTTTTTCAGCTTCTTTGGGGGCTTCCGGCTCGGCTTTGGCGGCCGGAACTATCAGCTGAGCTTCTTGCAGGGTTTTTTTATGCAGGTAGTCAAGCACATCGGTTTTAGTCAGGCGGCCGTCTTTTCCGGAACCTTTGATAACGGAAGGGTCCAGCGTATTTTCAGCAATTAACCGGCGTACCGATGGGCTTAGCGGAATACCCGATTCTTCCTCATCCTCAGGTTCAGGGCTGGTCGCCGCTGTTTTTGGGCCTTCTTCTACGGCTTGAGGTTCCAGCAAAGCCAGTACATCTCCACCGACAACAATGGAACCGTCTTCCTTGAGGATTTTGCCAAGGATGCCGGATTCCGGCGCAGGAACTTCCAGTACAACTTTGTCTGTTTCAAGATCGACGAGGTTTTCGTTTTTAATAACAGTGTCGCCGGGCTGCTTATGCCAAGTGATCAGCGTTGCATCTGAAACGGATTCGGGTAGGTTGGGAACGATGATTTCAATGCTCATGTTATTTTCCTGAAAGTTTGCCGTAAAGGGCCGATTGAACGACTGCTTTTTGTTGTTCTATATGGACACGGAAATTGCCGACAGCAGGCGCTGCCGATGCTTCTCGACCGGCATAGGTCATGCTGATCCGGGAACCGATGTTGTCGGAAAAGTGATGTCGGGATTGATACCAGGCACCTTGATTTTGGGGTTCTTCCTGACACCAGATGAACTCTTTAAGCTGCGGGTATCTGCCGACTTCCGCTTTAAATAATTCATCGGGAAAAGGGTAGAGCTGTTCTATGCGGGCAATAGCGACGTGCTTAAGGTCATCCTGGCGCCGTGCTTCCAGCAGATCGTAATAGACTTTGCCTGCACACATGACCAGGCGGGTCACTTTTTTGGGATTGATGTCGTCCTGCTCGCCGATGACGGGCAGGAATTGACCGTCGGTTAAATCTTCCAGTGTGGAAATCGCAAGCTTATGGCGCAGCAAACTCTTGGGACTCATAACTATCAACGGTTTCCGATACGAACGCAGCATTTGGCGGCGCAACAAATGAAATATTTGCGCCGGCGTAGTCGGACTGCAAACCTGTATATTATGTTCGGCGCACAGTTGCAGATAGCGTTCCAATCGGGCGGAGGAGTGTTCCGGCCCTTGGCCTTCAAAGCCGTGCGGCAACAGCATCACCAGATTGCACATGCGCCCCCATTTGGTTTCGCCGGAACTGATAAATTGGTCGATAACCACTTGCGCGCCATTGGCAAAGTCGCCGAATTGCGCTTCCCAGATAACCAGAGTGTTCGGCATCGTCGTGCTGTAGCCGTATTCAAAACCTAACACGCCTGCTTCGGACAGCAGGGAGTCGAAAATCTGCGTATTGCCCTGATCTTTGTCCAGGTGTTTAAGCGGCGTATAGGTTTTATTATGGAGTTGATTATGCAAAACAGCATGGCGATGTACAAAGGTGCCGCGACCGACATCCTGCCCGGTCAAGCGAACATTATGCTTTTCCATCAATAGCGTCGCGTAGGCCATGTTTTCGGCAAAACCCCAGTCCAGCGGCATTGCTCCGGCCGCCATTTTACGGCGGTTATCCATGACTTTGGCGACTCTGGGGTGCATTTCAAAACCGGTCGGCAGCCGCTGCATTCTATCGCTGCAAAAGCGCAGACGATCCATGGAAACCGAGGTGTTGCAGGGTGCTTTCCAGTCGCTGCCCAGAAATTTGTTCCATTGATTGGTGTACGGATAGGGACCATCGGACAGGATCGGTCTGGAAACAACTTCACCGGCTTCCAGCAGTTTTTGGTAATTTTGTTCCAACTCTGTCGCTTGTTCAACAGTGATAAGCCCGGTTTTAATCAGTTTTTCGGCGTAAAGTTTCCGCGTAGACTTAAGTTTGCGGATTTTTTTATACATCAAGGGTTGGGTCGTCGAAGGCTCATCGGCTTCATTATGTCCAAGCCTGCGATAGCAAATAAGGTCGATGACTACATCTTTATTAAAAGTCATCCGGTAGTCCATTGCCAGTTTGGTTACAAAGATAACGGCGTCAGGATCATCGCCGTTGACATGAAAAACCGGCGCCTGGATCATGCTGGCCACATCGGTGCAATAAAGCGTGGAGCGCGCGTCCAGCGGGTTACTGGTGGTAAAACCGATTTGATTGTTGATGACGATATGGACGGTTCCGCCGGTATAAAAAGCGCGGGTTTGCGACATGTTCAAGGTTTCCATGACGATGCCTTGTCCGGAAAAGGCCGCATCGCCGTGGATTAAAATGGGGATTACCGTATTTTTGCCGTTTATTCCTGCTCGGTCCTGACGGGCTTTAACCGAACCTTCGACAACCGGGTTGATGATCTCCAGATGCGACGGGTTGAATGCCAGCGTTATATGCACCGGACCGCCGGGCGTACTGATGTCGGACGAAAAGCCCATGTGATATTTCACATCGCCGGTACCGACACCCGGCGAAAGCGGCGATGTACCGGCAAACTCATTAAACAGGCTGGCCGGGCTTTTGCCTAAAATATTGACCAGCACATTTAACCGGCCTCGGTGAGCCATGCCGATCACAATCTCATTAACGCCTTTTTCGCCAAATCCTTGAGTTAATTCATCCAGAATCGGGATCAGCGATTCGCCGCCTTCCAGAGAAAAACGTTTTTGACCGACAAACCGATTATGTAAATGGCTTTCTATGCCTTCCGCCGCAGTCAATAGCTTAAGCGTCCAGAGTTTTTTTTCAGGTTCCAGCTCCAAGTTGGCTTTAGAGCTTTCCAAACGGTTTATTATCCAGCGCCTGATATGGGTATCGACTATGTGCATGTATTCAGAGCCGATGCTGCCGCAGTAAATTTCTTGCAGATTGGCAATAATGTCGCGTAAAGGCAGTCGATCGCCACCATAAAGCGCACCGGTATCGAACAAGGTATCCATATCAGGCTCGGAGAGACCGTAATAAGCGGGATCCATATCGGGAGGCGGCGGCAAGGTTCTGCCCAATGGGTTATTGGCTGCAATCTGATGGCCGCGGACCCGGTAATGATTAATAAGCCGGGCAACTGCCGATTGCTTTTTGACGCTTTCTTCGGTAAATCCTTGTAATTTGGCTAATCTACCTTGAGATTTAAGCGCAAGCTGCGCAAAGCGTTCTACGACAGGGCTGTGGGGTGTCTCAAAATCAGCGCCGTTGTGAATTTCGTTGAATCTTTTTTGCCAGCTGGATTCAACCGAGTCAGGGTCCTCGAGAAACCGTTCATATAAGTTCTCAACAAAGCCGGCGTTGCTACCATAGAGAGAAGAAGAATCTTGAAAAAGTTTAAGCAGCTTACTCATCATGAATGTCCAATTTATTCTGTAAGGATTTTGTCTTTGTCTGAACTCTTAAGTAGTATGTTACCAAGGTTTAACGCATTCGCTGACTAAAATATGCGATGCTGAGCCAAGAAAGACAATCAATTATTTTCATCTAAAAATATGGTCGATATAATTTTATGACAGACAACAGAAATATTGTAATTAAAGTTAAATACCCGGTATCTGGAAAAGCGACAGAGAAATTTGAACCAAAAATGATAACAGAATGGAATGTTAAAAGGATATTGCTTGCCGCCGGCGTGCTGGTTTTTATTTTAGCGGCGTTATTTTATGTTATTAATAATGATCCGCAAAAAAACGATTCAGATAATACTGCTGTAGTGGTAGCTGATACTATAGAAAAAAAGGTAACACCGCAGGTTGAAATTAAGGAAATCGAGATAAAAAAACCGGATAGTTCCAAGCAGGCGGTTACAAAAACTAACCTGCCAATTAAGCCGACAAAAGAAGCCACTAAGAAAAATAAACCCGCTTCCGACATTACGGTTAAGACAGCTGTAAAAAAGCAGTCCACTGAAAAAGTTATTAAGGATATCGGGTATTCAAAGGTTAATCATCATGTAACAAGAGCAGTGTTAACTTACGATATTAATAATAAAGAACCTGTAGGAGAAATAGCCCGAGCTGTAAACGTTAGCAGAAAAAAGCCGGCCTGGATCTATTATTTTACTGAATTAAAATCAATGAAGGGTAGCAAGGTCTATCACGAATGGCTGAAAAATGATGTGATTGTTTCCAAGCAGGAGTTGATTATATCGGGCGATACCTGGCGCACATCAAGCCGCAAGTTATTGACTGTCTCTGAAAATGGTAAATGGTCGGTAAGACTGATTGATGAGCACGGCCAATTATTAAATGAAAAGTTTTTTAAGGTTGAATAACTTTATACGCTATATATCTAATATATTTATAATTAAATTAATGATATAGTTAATATAACGTTTTCTAATCTTAAGGAATTAAAATGACCGAATATCAAAATCTTTCTGAACATGAATTGCAAGCTGTTATTGAGAATGCAGAAAAAGCATTAAAAAATAAACAGGCTAATAAACGCAAAGAAGTTATAGCGCAGATTAAAGAATTGGCAGCCTCTATTGATGTCATTGTGGAAATTCATGAGCCTGAGAAAAAGTCTGTTCGTAAGGGCGCAAAAGTTGCTATCAAATATCGTCATCCTGATGACCATAATAAAACATGGACAGGTCGCGGAGTGGCGCCAAAATGGATGCAGGAATTGTTGAGCGCCGGACATGAGCGCTCCGAGTTTGAAGTATAAGGCTTACGATCTATCCAACAATACGCACGATGAACCGCAGAGCTCCGGCTCGATGCGTTTCATCAAGGGCGTAAAAATTTCCGTGTAAACCGTCGTTAAAAATTATCTGACGCTTGATCTCATATAGAATCATAAACTGATTCAGGGTGGGCTTTCATGATTTGAACAGCCTGTTCAATTGCCAAATTAAGGATGTCATGACCGATTGATTCGCAGGAAACAGTTTGCGACGTTCGGCAGCCTTGCTTCACGTTAAAGTGCTGAAATAAACTGAGTCCTTATCGAACAATAAAGGATTAACAATGGATGACTTTCTAAAAGAACTCATCGTCGGACTACCGGACACGCCGCAGATGGTTCGTGGAGCCATCCGGTTGATAGCTGCTGCGCTGTTAGGCGCAGTAATAGGAATCCAGCGTGAGCGCCTGGGCAAGCCTGCGGGATTGCGAACGCATATGCTGGTTGCTTTGGGTTCGGCCCTCTTCGTGGTTACTTCCTTAGAATTCGGGATGTCTTCGAGCGATTTGTCGCGCGTGATTCAAGGGCTTGCTACCGGCATCGGCTTTATCGGAGGCGGCGCCATTCTCAAGTTGAGTGAAGAACGTGAGATTACAGGACTAACGACAGCGGCAGGCATCTGGCTGACCGCAGCTGTCGGCGTGGCTGTAGGGATGGGGCGCTGGGGAACGGCGGCATTGAGCGTCGTATTGACATGGATCATTCTCGCGGTCATTGGCCAAATTGAATATCAGCGCGAGAAAAAACAAAAGGCCAAAGACAAAGACCCGAGTAATGACGTCTGAAGTCCAATGGTATTGGATAAGCCAGCGCTTATAAGCGTCGTATAGTGCCAAACAAATCCCTGGACTTGTGAAGCAATTACTGGAGTCTTCGACTTAAACCTGGTAGCGGTTCTATCCCGCAGTAGTTTTCGATCTTGCTCCAGGGTATGTTTGAAGATCAGCCACCTGCCTGCCATGGCACTCTCCCAATCCGCGCCGAGGCTTTCGCCGTCGAGCATCCGGAACGCCGCTTATCATAATGGTTAAATACCATCGCCTGATTTTGATAATCCCCCGTGGGCGAACGACTCATCAGCCAAGACCCACGCCCATGGCAAGAAAATGCGTCCAGAGATTTTGTCGGGGCTCATCGCGCACTGACTACTTATAGCTTTCCATCAATCAACACTTACTGACGTTTTTGACGATCGCTTGCATCCCGGATACGGTTTCTTTCCATACCAGCGACGCCCTTGGGATAGAACGAAGCTTTTTACATCATGATGAGTTTAAGGTTCAGTGCGATACCGTACAGACAGCAAGGAACTGCCGGACATATTCTCTATTCAACCTTGTATATACGTCACATATTTTCGAGTGCTCACGGCATGGGCAAGAGTCTTTTGCCGCAGATGTCACTTGGGGTGCGGCCAGGAGAAACTGCAAATGCAAACTAATCTATTAAGATCACTTGCCTTTATGGAATTGGCGGCCTTGGCCGTGCTGGCATTGTTGGCGTTTTGCTATGTCGAGATTGCAGGTGTTTTTTCGCGGCATATGATTATACATATCGCGCTGATGACCGTCGCAGCACCTGTTTTAGCAAGTTTGCTTCTAAAGTTGCGTTATTCGTCCGCCAAACCCGCTAGCGTTTCAACACTGTTCGCGGCTATCATCCTGCAAGCGGCTCTGTTGTTTGCATGGCATTCGCCGCCAGGTATCGGCCTGGCGATGGAAGGGCATGCCGGTGCCTTGCTGATGCAGGTAACCCTACTTTTCTCCGCCTTATGGTTTTGGCTCATAATATTTAATCAGACCGGCGAATATTTATGGCGGGCGGTCATTGCCCTGTTGTTGACCGGCAAGCTGTTTTGTTTAATTGCCGTATTACTGATATTTGCGCCGCGTGTGCTTTACGGCATGACGGCCGTTAATATGCCCATGACTATTGAGCTCGCCGACCAGCAGTTGGCCGGACTGCTGATGGTTACTGTTTGTCCCATTACTTATGTGCTCGCCGCAGTTGTGCTGATTTCCCGATGGTTTCAGACGCTGTGTGATTCGCAAAATGATGTTGCACCGGAAAACAGCTCATGGCAGAGCCGGTAAGAAGCCGTTTGCGTAAACTTCTGCCTTGGGCTTTCGGGCTTTTTGTCGCGGGGATTGTGCTTGTTCTAACCATTGCATATTCCGGCATTTACAGCGTGGCGGCGAGCGCAGGGCACCCGGATTGGCTGGATTGGTTTTTTGCACTGGGCAAGCGGCGTTCGGTCATTGTCAACAGTATGACTATTGACGCGCCGGTGCTTGATCTTGCCGAGTTGGTGCCGCTTGGGGCTGCACACTTTCAAGGAGGGTGTGCCACCTGTCACAGGACGCCGGGGCAAGCGTTGAATCCCGTTTATGATCAGATGCTGCCGCCGCCTCCAGACCTGAAGACTCATGCGCCAATGTGGACGCGCGAACAACTGTTTTGGATTGTGCGTCATGGTATTCAATTCACTGGCATGCCGGCTTGGAGCGGTCAGGATCGTGATGATGAAGTTTGGGCGGTGGTTGCCTTTTTGGAAGTGCTGCCGTTAATGGAGGCAGGGGATTATCGGCAGTATGCGAGAGGCCATAGCGAAGCTCAAAACTATTCAATTAGAGAGATTGTCAGTGAGGGTAAGACCAAGATTAACCTCACCGCGTGTAACCGCTGCCATGATACCGACGATGCACCGCCGATGAGCCCCTATGTGCCCCGCATTGGCGGCCAGAACAAAGCTTATCTAAAAAGGGCATTACGGGAATATCACAGCGATCTGCGACAAAGCGGTTTTATGGAACCTATTGCCGCCGAACTCGATGATGAACATATTAATCTGTTGGCGGACTATTACGCATCCCTTACGGTTTCTCTTGGCAACCCCGCCCGGAATCCATCTACGCCAAAACTTGAGCCGGGTCGCCAACTGGCTGAACAGGGCGACCGATCGCGCAAGATTCCGGCTTGCCTGTCGTGTCATGGCGCTAATAAACGTCCGGATTATCCTCGTCTGGACGGTCAATCTGAGCAGTACCTCAGGCAGCAATTGCAGCTTTTGCAGAGAGGCGGCCGCACAAAAACGCCGCACGGCGCGATTATGACCACCATTGCAAAACGTTTGACCGAGCAACAGGCAGAAGCCGCAGCGGTATTCTTCGCGAGTCAGCCATCGGCGGAACAAGTTGGGCACAAAGCAGGGGAGGGCTTGCGACAATGAGCCATGCCATCAAAAAAATGTTTTGCGCTGTGGCTTTGCTGGTTATAGCGGGCTGTGATGGCGGGCAATCGGCATTTTCCGGTCTGGGGCCGGTTTCATCGCGCATTACACTGCTGATCTGGATCATGTTTATTGGAGCCGCTTTGATAACAGCTTTAATATGCGTATTGACGTTGATTTCAATAGCCGGTCCTGCCAATTGGCGTCACAAACTCACCGGTAAAAAAAGCATTATTCTGGGCGGGATTGTTTTTCCGGTAGTTACCTTAACCGCACTGCTGATTTACGGTTTTTTGGTTTTGAAAGCCGGGGGAACGTTGGTGCAGGCCGAAAATCCGGTGCATATTTCGGTGGTAGGCGAGCAATGGTGGTGGCGGATTATCTATCGGCACGACGATGGACAGACTACGGAAAGCGCCAATGAGCTGCGAATTCCTACAGGACGCCCTATTAAAATCGAGTTATCGACGGCGGATGTGATTCACAGCTTCTGGATACCCGCTTATGCGGGCAAGGTCGACATGATTCCGGGGCGGATCAATACCCTGCATTTTATGGCCGATAAGCCCGGCATTGTGACTGGGCAATGCGCGGAATATTGCGGCGGCGCCCATGCGCTGATGTCATTTTATACCGTGGCGATGACGCCTTCCGATTATGACGCCTGGCTCGCCAAGGAGCGGGCGAACGCGAAACCAGCGATTGATAATCAAGGCGAACAGCTGTTTTTATCCAGCGGATGCGGCGGCTGTCATACGGTTCGCGGCACTCAGGCGGATGGAAGGATAGGGCCGGATTTGACTCATGCCGGCAGCAGGCTGTCGCTCGGCGCCGGTATTTTGCCGAACACGACGGAAGGCTTTGCCAAATGGATTAGTCAGCACCAAACAATTAAACCGGAAAATTTGATGCCGCCTTTCGATATTTTTTCTGAAAGCGAGCTTCAGTCCTTATCGGTTTACCTGAACAGCCTGGAGTAAGCGCGATGCTTAATATTGATGGAAGTAGTCTGGCTGTTAACCTGTTGATCTTTGCAGCGGCGGCTTGTGCTGTTTGGATCGCAGGCACCAAAATCACTGTCTACGCCGATGAACTGGCTGAGCGCTTTAATTTTAGTCATGCGCTGCTCGGGTTGTTGCTGCTCGCAGGACTTACTTCACTACCGGAAATTGCGACCAGTTTTACTGCGGCTCACGCCAATCATGCTCCGCTGGCCGTCAACAATATGCTCGGCGGTATTGCAATGCAGGTGGCGGTACTGGCTGTCGCCGACTTTTTTTTCGGCGAACGGGCTTTGACTTCAGTGGTTCCTAATCCTATAGTCATGCTGCAAGGAGCCTTTAATATTTGCCTGTTAACTTTTGTCGCCATGGCGATTATCGTCGGCGACGTTCCTTTTTTAGGTGCCGGGGTTTGGTCGTGGGGAATATTCGCGGCTTCCGCATACAGTTTTATCAAAATCAGTAAAGCCGAGCAGCGCCTACCGTGGGTTATCAACAATCCCGACGATATGGAGTTTGGCAGTAGCGAGAGAGGAAAGAACGCGCGGTCTCTTGAAGGCGACAGTTCGGTTTGGCTGATCTCGAAAATAGTCATCAGTGCTCTGGTCATCCTGTTTGCGGGTTATACCTTGGCGACTGTCGGAGATGCCATTGCCCGGCAAAGCAGATTAGGGGAGTCATTTGTCGGATTTGCCTTGATGTCAGCCGCAACATCGTTGCCGGAAGCGAGTATGGTGTTTGCCAGTGTACGCCGAGGCCTCTATACCATGGCCATATCCGGGATTTTGGGCACCAATCCTTTCAACGTGGCACTGATATTCGGCGTTGACATGATAGCTCCCGGAGAACCGGTGTTATCTAACATCGGCGATTTTTCCGCAATCGGTACGCTGCTGGGTTTAGCCGTCACCGGATTTTTTTTAATGGGGCTGATAGAACGCGCCGACCGGACAATTTGGCGTATGGGCGTGGACTCAGCGGCGGTTCTTATCGTTTATACAGGCGGCATGATTTTGCTTTATTCGATGAGGGGGAGTTAGTGAAAAAAATAACCGAACAAGAAGCCGCTCTACCTAATTCTTTACCGAGGCCCGAAGGTGAAGAGGAACAACTGCTGCGCATTTGGGCGCAACCGACGGGATGGCGGTGGTTCACAGCGGTCAACAACACAACGGTGGGCTTGCTTTATCTTGGCGCCGCCTTTGTTTTTTTTGTTCTCGCCGGTTTGGTCGCTTTAGTGATGCGTACGCAACTTGCCGTACCGGAGAATCATCTGGTCAGCCAGGATTTATACAACCAGCTTTTTACGGTACACGGCACCACCATGATGTTCCTGTTCGCGGTGCCGGCCATGGAGGCTTTGGGAGTGTTACTGCTGCCGCAAATGTTGGCTGCCAGGGATTTGCCTTTTCCGCGATTGAGCGCGTTTGCTATCTGGGCGTACATCATTGGCGGGGGGGTATTTTTCAGTACTATCTTTTATGACCTGGCGCCCAAAGGCGGCTGGTTTATGTATCCACCTCTAACATTGACAGAATATTCTCCAGGCGATAACGCCGATTTCTGGCTTTTAGGCATAGGCTTTATTGAAATATCGGCCATCGCCGGGGCGATTGAGATTATTGTCGGCATTTTACGGACCCGGCCGCCGGGGATGTCGCTGGATAAGCTGCCTATTTTCGGTTGGTCCATGTTGGTTTTCGCAGGCATGATTGTGGTGGCGTTTCCGGCGGTGATTCTGGCAACGATGTATTTGGAGATCGAACGCTCTTTCGGCTGGCCGTTTTTTACTGCCGCAGGCGGTGGCGATCCCTTATTATGGCAACATTTGTTCTGGTTTTTCGGCCATCCGGAAGTGTATATTATCTTCCTGCCTGCGGCCGGGCTGGTCTCGATGATCGTGCCAACCATGGCGCGCACACCGCTGGTAGGTTACAAACTGATTGTCGTCGCGCTGATTGCCACCGGCTTTTTCAGTTTCGGCTTGTGGGTGCACCATATGTTCGCTACCGGCATTCCCTCCCTCAGTCTGGCCTTTTTTTCTGCGACGAGCATGGCCGTAGCCGTGCCGTCCGGTATCCAGGTTTTTGCCTGGATCGCTACCATCGCCTCGGCCAAAGGCCGGTTTCAGTTGAACACACCTTCGTTGTTCGTGCTGGGCATGCTGTTTATTTTTACGGTCGGCGGGCTGACCGGCGTAATGGTCGCGATGGTGCCGTTCGACTGGCAGGCACACGATACCTACTTTATCGTTGCCCATCTGCATTATGTATTGGTCGGCGGCATGGTTTTTCCGCTGTTCGCCACCTTTTATTATTGGGCCCCCATGGTCAGTACGCGAATGCTGTCCGAGCGGCTCGGAAAATGGTCTTTCTGGCTGATATTTATCGGTTTTAATGTGACTTTTTTTCACATGCATATTACCGGTCTAATCGGTATGCCGCGCCGTGTATGGACGTATTCGGAGGCGTCGGGATGGGGGCCTTATAATTTTGTATCAACGGTGGGCGCTTATATCATCGGCGCCGGAGTTCTGGTTTTTATCATAGACCTGATGCGCAATTTTCGGGTTGGGCAGCACGGCATGAGCAACCCCTGGAAAGCAGGAACCCTTGAATGGCTGCCTACGGATGTGTACTCCACCCGCTCCATTCCCTATGTAACCAGCCGCGAACCACTATGGGATCAGCCCAATCTGTCTGAGCAGGTCGAGGCGGGTGAACATTATTTGCCCAATGCGCCTACCGGCGGACGCGAGACTATTGTCACCTCCGCCATTGAAGCCAAGCCGCAATATGTCATTCAAATGCTGGGGCCTGGCTGGATGCATTTTTTCGCCGCCGTCTTTATCGCCGCCTGTTTTCTTTTGCTGACTATCAAGGTGGTTGTGCCGGCGCTTGTTTGCGGCGTACTGGCTATTGTCTGCTTCCTGGTCTGGGCGTGGGAACTGGATAAAGGTCCTGCCAAAGGCCCGATCGATATTGGGGCAGGGCTTAAGCTTCCGGTTTATGTCACCGGCCCGGTCGGTCACGGCTGGTGGGCAATGGTTATCCTGATGCTCGTTGCAGGTTCGCTTTATTTCGCTTATTTGTTTTCTTATCTTTACACCTGGACAGTGTCGCCCGGAGTCTGGCCCGCCGATGCTGCTGATTTGCCCAGCTTGCAGTGGCCTGTTGTTAGTGGATTGTTGTTTATTGCCAGCGCTGCATTTTTTGCTGTGGCAAAGGGAACGCTCCCTGAACCGGGTGAAAAAAGTTTATTGACACCGCTATTGGTATTGCTCGGCGCGCTATTGAGCGTGTTTGCAGTGTACCTGGAGCTTTGGTGCCAGTGGCAAACGGGCCTTCGCCCTACAGAATCAAGCTATGGTGCATTAGTCTATATGGCCGGTGTTTTAGACGGCGAGCTGGTTTTTGCCGTGCTGATTATGTCGCTGTTTGTGATCGCGCGGCATTTTACCGGCAAGCTCGACCAAGTACGTTTTGCCAGCTTGGAAAATACCAATTTGCTGGCTTATTACACAGTGATTCAAGCACTTGCCGGTCTTTTGATAATTCACGGCTTCCCGAGAATGATTTAATTATGACGACATCAAAGCAAGTATTTTCTGAAAAGTTTATAGGCATAGCGCTGCTCTCTCTAGCCGGTCCTTTTATTTGGGTATTGCATTTTGCCGTTGTGTACGGGGTTCAACATATTGCCTGCGTCACGCTCGGAAACCGCGCCGACTTTTGGGTAGAGATCTCTGTTATTGTTATAACCGTTGTGGCGCTGCTGGCGTTATTGTTGTTAATCCTCAAGCCCGATATTTTGCAACGTCTGGATAGAAAGCAGGTCAGGCAGGAAAGCACGAAAGAGTTTTTCTCGGGAATTATGCGCTTGCTGGCGTTATTATCTTTTTTCGGCGTTTTATGGTCGGGGATCGCTTTGTTTTTTCTGCCTGCATGCGCTTCAGTCGTATAAAGCACTGGAAGAGATTCGCGCTGATTTTATCTGAAATCTTGGGTGCGCAGGCCTGATACCCTGCACATTTTCTTGCCAATATCGTTTTTTCGTAGATCAAGCAACAATCAAACGAAGCTTATTCCCCATTTTCGGTTTTTACTCATCCCGCGTTAACATTTTTTAAACCGCCGTGTTACACGGCGTATTCATAAAAAATTTAATTGCCATTAGTGCAATATTCCTCTCCCCGGCGCCTTTAAGTTTAAAAACAAGGTGCAATTGCCTTACGCGCCGCTCTTTTTTCCCGCCTATAAAAACACCCATTTAAAAATACGGGAATCACGTATTATTATGATATAGTTATCTTAATGAGAATGATTGTTGATAACTTTTGGAGCGGTTGATTTTTAATGCACTTTATTTCAATGGTTAATTTATGACGATAAGCTTAAAAAACTTGGCTGTGGGTGATTTAGGAAAGATAGTCGGCTTTGAACAGTCGGGTAAGGCTTATCGCAAACGCTTGCTGGCTATGGGCTTGACGCCTGGGACCGAGTTTAGCGTTACCCGTTTTGCACCGATGGGAGACCCGGTTGAAATTAAACTGCGTGGATTTTCATTAACCCTGCGTAAGGATGAAGCGGCAATATTGTTGATAGAGAAACTCTGATGAAAACTGATTTTACGGTTGGCGTTGTTGGTAATCCAAATTGTGGCAAGACGACATTATTTAATGCGCTGACCGGCGCCAGACAGCATGTCGGTAATTGGCCCGGCGTTACGGTCGAGAAAAAAACCGGTGAATACGGCTTCGATCATAAACTGATCGAATTAGTCGATCTACCCGGCACCTATTCTTTAGAAGCTGCGGATGATCAGGTTTCCCTGGACGAAAAAGTCGCCCGTGATTATGTCGCCTCCAAGCAGGCCGATTTAATTATTAACATTGTCGATGCTTCTAATTTGGAACGAAATTTGTATCTGACCTCGCAACTGATCGAGATGCGGGTGCCAATGATTTTAGTGCTCAATATGATGGATGCCGTCAAGCAACGCGGCATCAAAATTGATGTTGCTTTTCTTGAGCAGTTTTTAGGCTGTCCGGTTATCCCGATTACCGCCTCAGTCAAGGGCGGTCTCGGCACATTAAAGGCCGCAATTAACAGTGCCGCTATCACCAAGCCGATACCTTCAGTAAAAATCAGCTATACCCCCGCGCTGGAGCAAGCCATTAATGACATTTCACCGTTATTGCTTGAGACCGCACAACAACATCATTGCGACCTGCGCTGGCTGGCCGTTCGCTTGCTTGAAGACGATACGCTGGCCAAACAATTTGTAGGCGAGACTTCAGTCGCCCAAGGGCGAATTAATTCGCCCCTACAGACAGCTGCCCAATTACAGCGCAGGGTAGAAGCGGAAACGGATGATGAAATAGACATTCTTGCGGCAGATGCCCGCTATGGATTCGTCAACGAATTAACCAATGGCGCCGTCTGCAAACTAACCGAAGTGGGTCGCCATACGACCGACAAAATAGACAACATCGTATTGAATCGCTTTTTGGGCATCCCGATTTTCCTGTTAGTCATGTATGCGATGTTCATGTTTACCATCAATATCGGTAGCGCTTTCGTCGATTTTTTCGATCAATCCGTGGGCGCTTTATTGATCGATGGCCTAAGTTTAATGCTTACTGACCTGAATTGGCCGCAATGGCTGATTGTATTAATCACCAATGGCGTAGGCGGCGGCATTCAGGTCGTCGCGACCTTTATTCCTATTGTCGGCTTTTTGTTTATGTTCCTGTCGGCGTTGGAAGACTCCGGCTACATGTCCAGGGCGGCTTTCGTGATGGACAGGTTCATGCGCATGATCGGTTTGCCGGGCAAATCCTTCGTGCCGATGATCGTCGGTTTCGGCTGCAATGTTCCGGCGATTATGGCGACGCGCACACTGGAAAGTCAGCGCGACAGGATATTGACCAATCTGATGAATCCGTTCATGTCCTGCGGCGCCAGATTGCCGGTTTACGCCTTATTTGCCGCCGCATTTTTTCCGGTCGGCGGCCAGAATCTGGTGTTCGGTTTGTATTTATTGGGCATTGCAATCGCAGTATTGACCGGCTTGATCATGCGCCATACCCTGTTTAAAGGCGAATCGGCCCCCTTTATTATGGAACTGCCCGCCTATCACATGCCGACCGTGCGCGGCGTTTTTATCAGAACTTGGGACCGGCTCAAGTCGTTCTTGTTCAATGCAGGTAAAGTCATCGTGCCGATGGTATTAGTGCTGAACTTTCTTAATGCACTGGGTACGGATGGCACCTTTGGACAGGAAAACAGCAATAAATCGGTATTAAGCGAGATTGGCCGCGGCCTGACACCGGCGTTTAAACCGATGGGCATAGAAAAAGACAACTGGCCTGCAACGGTAGGTATTTTTACCGGCGTTTTAGCCAAAGAAGCGGTGGTCGGAACGCTGGATGCCTTATACAGCCAGCTTGCGGTGACAGACGCAAGCGTCGAAAAAGCGCCGTTCAATCTTGAACAGGCTTTAATTGACGCCTGTTTAACCGTGCCTAAAAACCTGCAAGACGTTGCAGACAATTTGTTAGACCCATTGGGCCTGAATATCGGCACCGTCGATGATGTGACCGCGGCAGCCAGCGAGCAGGAAGTCAATGCCGGTACCTTTGCCGCCATGCAGCAAAGTTTTGACGGCAAAGCCGGGGCTTTCGCCTATTTGTTGTTTATTTTGCTGTACGCTCCCTGCGTTGCGGCAACCGCTGCAATCTACCGGGAAACCAACATGAACTGGACACTGTTTGTGGTGTTCTGGACAACCGGCATTGCCTACATGACCGCAACGATTTTTTATCAATCGATGACCTATAGCCGGCATCCCGACTATTCTTTGGTTTGGATAACCGGACTAATCTTTGCGTTTTTGGCCGTATTGTTCGGACTGTGGTTACTCGGCAAAAATGCCGATGCAACCGCCGTAAAACAAAGCAGGGAGTCTTTAAGTGATCCTGTCTGATTTGAGAACTTATTTAAAGGAACAACACCGCATTGCCTTAGCGGATTTAATTATTCATTTCGACATGGATGCCGATGCCTTGCGGGGCATGCTGGACAAATGGATCAGCAAAGGCAAGGTGCGTAAACTGCCTATGACGGCTTCTTGCGGCACCAGTTGCTGCAAGTGCGATACGGCTTTGACTGAGATTTATGAATGGGTTGATGAGTAAAACCACATGAAATACTCTATATTCGCTTAACGGTTACCAAAACGCCGAGTCTATAGTTGATCCAATGGGCTCAACACGCCCCTGCCGCCTTTATTCAATACATGGGTATAAATCATTGTTGTGGAGACATCGCTATGCCCCAACAATTCCTGCACCATGCGGATGTCATAACCCGCTTCCAGCAGATGTGTCGCAAATGAATGCCGCAAGGTATGCGGTGTGGCCGGTTTAGCAATCCCCGCAGCTTGCACCGCTTTTTTCATCGCCCTTTGCAATAATTTCTCGTCAATATGATGGCGGCGATCCGCGCCGCTGCGTGGGTCGACCGAATAGCTGCGGGAAGGAAAAATATACTGCCAGCACCATTCTGTTGCCGCATTCGGATATTTTCGCGCCAACGCGTCCGGCAAAAAAACATCCGTCTTACCGATACGTTTGTCGTCATCAAACAATGTCCGCCGCTGTTCCAAATGCGATTGCAATCCTGTCACCACCGAAGACGGCAACATCGTTACCCTGTCCTTACCGCCCTTGCCGTCACGGATTAAAATCTCGCCCCGTTCAAAATCCACATCCTTAACCCGCAAGCGCACGCATTCCATCAAGCGCATCCCTGTTCCGTACAGCATATTCGCCATCAGCCCATACATACCTTTAATCCGCGCCAGCACCTCCTGCACCTCAGAGCGCGTAAGCACTACCGGCAAGCGCTGTGGTTGCTTAGCCCGCACCACATTGTTCAGCCACGGCAAATCTATCGCCAACACCTCCTTATACAAAAACAGTAGCGCCGATAAAGCTTGATTCTGCGTCGAAGCCGATACCTGTCCATCCACCGCCAAATGCGTTAAAAACGCCTCCACCTGCTCAGCCCCCATTTCTTGGGGATGACGTTTGTTATGAAACAAAATAAACCGTTTGACCCATTGCACATATTGCGTTTCTGTACGGATGCTGTAGTGCTTGACCCGAATGCGGTCACGCACTTGGTCAAGCAGTTTAGGAGGTGTATTTGTATTTGGCATAAAAAGGTTGCTATCAATAATGTAATTACTATAGAATCCAGCCTAACGGATTGCCGAAGCGGCATTATACACCGGCAATTTAAATTTAATATACACCTAAAAAGGTGTCTACTTAACGTTAGGGAGATTACATTGCTCCACCATCCATCACCTCATTCCAAGGAGAAATCTTGTACTCGCTTATTCTCAAACAACTGACGCTCTCCGATTGGCTACAATTAGCGGCACACCTGTTACTGCTGGGGCTATCTTGGTGGTGGTGGCAGAAAGCAGCGTTTCTATCATCACAATGGAAATTGCTCCGCGTGGGTTTCTATTGCCTATTGATCTTTGTGGTTCTGTATCAGGGCGACACCATCTGGGGTGCATACCAAACGAAATCTACGTATATCCAAGACGTATGCAATCTAATGTCATACAACTACAACGCCGCCGCTTGTAACAATGTCCGCCCATCTCCCTAACCCGGCGCTCAACCGGAGCGCGGTTATAATGCGGTTTTGTTTTTTTCAGCTTTCCGGGCCGCGCCCGGTTAGCTCTACGTTAGACACAAAGAATTGGTAATCCGTGCGGCTAGATGAATGTGGGTTCATCGCCACAAACAAAACACTCTGGCCGGAGTGCCGTACGGGAAACCTCGCAGAGCTAGCTACTCTGTGGAAGGTGGTCAAGAGGGGCAAGTCGTTCTTGGACGTAAACCATGAAAAGACCTCGTAGCCACCAACCAACACTCCATTATTTGCGAGTGCTGGGTACTCGGCATTCGCTCTAAATTTGGTACAAACCCAATGATAGAGCTAACGCTAAAGGTGAAAATTACTGTTGACAAATTAATCAAGATTGCGCAAATCCTGATTCTTTGGTTTTCGGTAATGCCACTCACCTGATTTAAGTCCTGGGCAGCATGGCAACATGTTGCCCAGTCCTAATTAATTCGATTTCTAACGCCATATTATTTCGCGTTAGTCGTTAAAAAGTGTCTAACATAACAATCAACGGGAACGCGGACATAATCTATGCTTAATCTTCATCCAAAGCACCGCGCCCCTTTATTTCTACGTTATGTGCCTGTCAGATTATTTACACAAGAGGAATATAAAGATGCCGAAAACAATCAACTTTACCGGAAAATATACGTGGAACCCGGAACAAGACAGTATGTCGTTCGAGGCCACAGTAGATGGAAAGAAAACTCCATGCCACATCTCAAGAGAAGCACTCGAAGACCACTACGGAGCAGACCAATCGAAAACAGTCGATCAAGCATTTTCTGACAACCAATTCGTTATAGAGGATGTCGCTAGAAAGCTCATTAACAAAGGACAGGTTGATGCTCACGGTGAGTACCTAATCCGGTCACAGGATGTATAGCCACATAACATGGCGCTCAACCGGAGCGCGGTAATATTGCGGTTTTGTTTTTTAGCTTCCCGTGCCGCGCCCGGTTAGCTCTACGTTAGGCTGTTCCATCTATTGCACTCTAAAATTGAATCCACATGGCAAAAATTGGCGTTTTTTGGGTACACAACCGCACTGTCATCGGTAAAGCTGGGAGTGTAGAGGCTGGAATAGAGGGCGTTCCAGGAATCATTGACAGCCATGAAAATCATGTTGATGTCTGGGACATAAATCGTCAGTGGTTGCGGGAATTTCCGTGTCTCGCTGGTGTTGAATATCAGGAAATTCCGAGAGGTAGAGTGCTATTCTTGAAGAAGGAAAATAGGCCACTGGTGTATCTCGATAAAAGTCTAATGGCTATCGAAAATCGGTTGTTAATTTCAAAATTCTTCGAATTTGAACAGAGCATGGCCTTGTGGAAAAGTGATTTTCACTACGCCACATCAAAAAATGAACTGGATAACTTATTTGATGAAAATAACTAAGGGTAGATATTGTAATCACACGGGGGGGGCGCTCGGTTATCTTTAAGTAATGTATTGCACTATCCACATCCATTAAGAGAATTCAAACCATGATTAACGAAGTAGACATATTAGAAATAGAAAAACTTTTTACTGATATGCAACCGGATGCCTTAGGAAACAAGCCAGTTCGTGATGGAATTGTAAATCTCAAAACTTACATATCAGCCCCATATAGGGTGTTATGGATTTTGAAAGAGCCTAACGATGAAAAAGATGAAGGGGGTTGGGATCTCCGAGAATTCTTATCTAATGGTAATTTTAAAGGTTATCGCCAATGGAAAAGAACTTTCTCTTTACCGTTGCGTGTGTCGTATGGAATGTTGAATGGTTTTACCGAATGGGAGTCACTTCCGAAAGTGGACAAAATTGAAAACCGTGTACTTGAATCTATTGCGTATATCAATTTGAAGAAAATTCCAGGGGGAGCCCGAGCTAATGGGTCTATGATTGCTGATGCGTACAAAAAATCAAAGCATCTAATACTTGAGCAAATCAGAGTATTCAAACCACATGTCATTATTTGTTGTGGATTTAATATGTACTTATTAAACGCTGACTTAGGTATAACTGATGAAAACATAAAGAAAGATATTGAACATGCCCATTATACAAAACACGACTCTATTGTTTTTATTGATACTTATCATCCAGCACAAATTTCTATTAAACACCAAGTACATTACGAAGCAGTGATAGCAGCGTGTAAAAAAGGCTTTAATTTAGCCTAACAGTTCGGTCAAAGGGACGCGCCGCCCGTTGGCGGTTTTGAAGTTCGTTTTTTATCAAGGTTCGGTGGCTTCGCTAGAGCCCAGTGAGCGGCGCGCCCCTTACCGTAGCGTTAGAGCTAATATCAACCAGAGCGGCGCATGAATAGAATTATTGTAATACTTGTTGTTTTAGGGTTGGGCTGGTATGGCAACCAAAAATACCGAACCCACCAACAGGAACTGCTATCTGATACATCGGAAACAACAACGGAGTATGTTGCCAGTTCAGAACCTGATGTCCCATCAAACAGTTCTCAGTTCAAGTGTGATGGTAGAACCCATTGTTCTCAAATGACTTCGTGCGAGGAAGCAACATTTTTTATAAACAACTGTCTTGGCACTAAAATGGACGGTAACAACGATGGTATTCCTTGCGAGCGGCAATGGTGTCAATAATGGCCAGCTCTAACATGGCGCTCAACCGGAGCGCGGCTATAATGCGGTTTTGTTTTTCAGCTTTCCGTGCCGCGCCCGGTTAGCTCTACAGTTAGAGCACATGAAACTCCATGCCCAAGGCCTGCAGATTGAACTACGTCCAAGACGAATGGTGGACGATGAAGATTGGGTCCGCGTCCAAGTGCTGGTCGGAACCAATGGCTTTAGTGGTGACTTTGAAGCTTGGCTTCAATTGGGTGATCTTGAGCGTTTCGCAAACGAGATTGGTGCCATGTACGAGTCGGTAGGGAAATCAAGCACCGCAGTCCTTGCTAGTGCTGAGCCAGATATCCAGATTAACTTGGCAATGCAGTCACTCGGCGGTATTGTCGGCACCTATGCGCTCGAAAGCGAAAGACCCGATGGCATACCTACAGTCCTGTCGGGAGGGTTCAATATCGATCAAAGCTTCTTACCAAGTCTCCGTCAGAGTATCTATTCTCTCATTGCAGACTTGGGCGGAAAATATGTGCTCTAACATGGCGCTCAACCGGAGCGCGGTTACAGTGAGGTTTTGTTTATTCAGCTTTCCGGGCCGCGCCCGGTTAGCTCTACGTTAGAGCCAATATCAACCAGAGCTGCGCATGAATAGAATTATTGTAATACTCCTTGTTTTAGGGTTCGGCTGGTATGGCAACCAAAAATACCGAACCCACCACCAACAAGAACTACTGTCTGATACATCGGAAACAACAGAGTATGTTGCCAGCTCAGAACTAAAGTGGCTACACTAAACCGGACACACAATCTAAAATAATCTGAAATTAGAGAGAGTGTCAAAAATGGATCAAGAAAAACAAAAAATAAAAATATATAGCGCCGAATTTAGAGAATCCTCCGTGAAACTGGCGATAGGTTCAAATCAGCCTATCACCCAGACAGCCAGGGACTTAGGTGTTAATCCCAATACGCTACATACCTGGATCAACAAATATAGTCAGCCAAAGGAGCCCAACAAAGTCGTGCGAACCGATGAGCATCTATATGAAGAATTGAAGCGGCTAAAGAAGGAAAACGCCCGGTTAATAGAGGAACGTGATCTGTTAAAAAAAGCAGCGGCGTACTTTGCCAAGGAGCAACGGTGAAGTACGCCTGGATCAAACAACATGAGAGCCAATTTTCGGTTAAATCGATGTGTCGGTTCATGAGTCTTTCTCGTAGCGCTTACTATGCTTGGCTAGAGCGTCCTCAGACAGCCATTGAAAAAGACGATGCCGAGCTGGTTGAGGTTATTAAGACCCTGTTCAAAAAGAGTCGAAAAAACTATGGAACGCGTCGGCTCAAGGAAGCCTTAATCAAGCGGGATCGGCAGGTCAGTCGTCGTCGTATTGGCCGGTTAATGGAAGTCGCGGGTTTGGTGTTCGGCGACAACTATTCTGACGCAGGGGGTACTGGGATCAGATCTTTCCAGACACCATGATGACCGTTGCGGCTATAGATCGCATTATTCATCATGCAACCATTATTGAATTAGAAGGAGACAGTTATCGAAAAAAACAGAACTTAAAACAATAATCAAAAATTTTTCACTAAAACCGGCCAAGGTAATTGTCGTCACCCGGACAGGATAGTTGACGCCGGACAGCTGGGATAATGCCGTCTCAGAAAGCTTCTTTCATACCCTGAAAACAGAACAGGTTCATCATCAGTGCTATCAAACTAGAGCTGAGGCTAAACAGGATATATTTGAATATATCGAGGTGTTTTATAACCGTGAACGACTTCATTCAGCCAATAACTATTTGTCGCCAGTGGACTACGAAATGCAGCTAAAGTCTGCCTAACTTTGTGTCCGGAAAAGTGTTGACACATCAATCGGGGATGGCTTCAGCTCTAAATACCAACTGACTTTCTGCTAAGAACTTATGGCGTGGATATTAATGGTCCGTACAGCGGTGATGATGCAACAAAAAGAGCAGAGTATTCCGGCGGTGTGAGCGCGGAAATCGGTAAGACCAAGCGCGTGAACATTTACTGCACAAAAATTGACGGTCGTAAATATTTTGGAATCTTCAGTGACCTCAATGCGTCGCTCAGGTACTACAGCGGTGAAACAGACTTTCTTTACAACTTCCATAATCAGGTTGCGAAGTGAGCACGTGGCTAACCCTGCGTTCGAGCGGGACGCCGCAAAAGCGCGGCGCCCCTCAACTTTACGTTATGCCTCGCCAAAATAGGGGGTCGTTATGCTTCAACTCATCGGAGCAGTTCTAATGCTCATTGCAACTACCATAATCAATGGGGTCAGATTCTGAGGTATCCCCACGATTTATCCTTTCTCCAATTTTTCAAAATAGCCGACTAACAGCACCTGCGCCAGTTTTAGATAATCATCGGGCAATTCAAACACAACATAACGACAGGCGATTTTTCCGAAAAAAATTAGCGAAAACGGCGAACGTTTTGTACCGCTATTAACCTTGATCTGTCGTTCAGTAGCGGTGCCCTTTAGGCTGAGGCCAACCAGCCAAAGTGCAAAGATGATAAGCGCTGCGATCAGCAAAAGATTAGCCCTGCGTTCGGCTTGAATCCTGCTTTCGCGTGTTAAATCCAATCCGTAATGATGGCTCTTGGTATCGCGAAAGCCTTCCTCGATTTGCATTCGAGTTCGGTAATAGTCCACAATTCGGATCGCCGAGTAGGCCTCCAAGGACGGAGATACAACCAGTAACCACGGCTCTTTCTCACGTTTGGCCTGCTGACGGCTGTGCTTGGATTTGGCTGGTTGCTTTTGAACTGTCAGGTGCTTGCGGCCTTGGGCTGTACGGAAAAAAGTTACCAGTTGTCCTGACAACGGATTGCGGCGCACCCAATGTGCCAAGCCAAGCAACTTGGGTTTGCGGGTGGCTTTAGCGTAGAGTAACTTAGCTGCAAACCCGTCATCGGAACGCTCTGTAAAAGCGATGAAATCCCGATTGCGAATCCGTCCCAGCCAATGCCAGTGCAAGTGTTCCACCTCGCGAAAAAAAGGCGTGCGAAACCCGGAGTCGGCTACCACAATAGGCGTGACGTATGGCGGGAATAGTTGTTTTAAGTGCGCCAGAAATTGATGTTGTATGTGACAGTTACCTAATTTGTTACAAGGATGGACTTCCTCATACAAAGTAATAGCACGCCCACCTACGGGGAGCGAGGCGCGAAGGAGCTGTTGGCTTTGATCGTCAGTTAACGGCGACCAGTCAATAATAATCAGGGGCAAAGGAAGAGATTTCAACAAAAACCGGGCCATGGCGCCATATAAAGCGATGCGGTCAGATTTTAGGTGACGATTCCCAACTAAGCGATCCAAGCGCTTGATTTTATGTTTGATAAACGTAGGCCCGGAAATCGCCCGACCCAGTGTCGTAATCGACACGGATGCGCCGGTCAAGCCGGCTCCGACCGCAATCATTAA
>NZ_JAUXVR010000007.1 GCF_030680395.1 Methylobacter sp.
GGTGGGGAGCCTATCTACGAACAAGCTCAGAGCTTAAGGCCGGATCGGCTTCCCCAGAAAATCACTTATCACTATAAACTTTTTTGTGTCACATAATCCTGTGTTTTAGAGATGTATTTAATATACAAGGCCGGAATAAGCTTGTTCGAGCGACAGCAAGAACAGGCGTTTCCGGCAGGCGCAACCGCCAAGCCGGAAACGCCGCTACGCGCTGGGATAGCCTTATTCCGACCTGCCCAAGTCAACAAGCGTAATAACAGTCTTTTCAGCCAATTCTTTTAGAATCTGCAAGCCGCCCGATATAATCATTTCAGGATTGGGATGCTTCGACTCCTCGGCAACCTGCTTTAGACAATCCGCTGTCAACATACCTTCATGCTCCTCAATTATTTGCAACAGCCGGTAAGTAATCGGGGTGATTTCTATAAAATTAACCTCGTCATCCGGATTGCGATAAACAACCAGGAATGTGGCGTGTTCCGGCGCCGTTTCAGGCAAAAAAACGGGGGCTATTTTCTGAACGGGATATTGATAGACTAGCGGCCAAGCTAAAGGCGACAGCCGGATGCTCAGGTTTAGCAGGTTATCCAGGTTCTGGTGATTGGCGGGCACGGTTTCCTTGGCGATAGATAAAGCCATTTCCACCCATTCGTAATGCGCCAACTCCAGCATAAACGGGAAATCAGCCGCACTGTCCCGCTCGTTTTGCAGATAATCCAGAAACTCTTCCGGGATCTCCGAAAAATGCGGCGAACGACTGGTATGCCTGGCAAAAAAATCCTGTCCCAGCTCAAACCATTGCCGGTCATTTAATAGTGTCCGCAACACCGGAAAATTGGCAGACAGGAAACTGTCGATATTGTTGAAAAACAGTTCGCGATACATCGCCATGCGTTGCGGCTGGACATCGGCAGGCGGCGGATTGTTTTCCGGATCCCTGATATACGCCGCAAACTCAAACTGCTTGGCTTTAAAATCGACTTTCATTCCGGTCTCATGCAAATTGCTGGGCATGTTGCTTTTCCCACGCGTTTTGTATCACGCTGATGGTGTTTACTTCCTTGATTAAATCTTCCATGGAAGGGATATTAAAATCCCTTTCCAACAGTGTAGGAAACACGCCGTAAAGCTCATAAGCCTTGGCCAACAGTTTCCAGACCGGATCGATCACGTCAGCGCCGTGGGTGTCGACCAGAAAATCTTCAGCCTCGACATAATGCCCGGCGATATGGGCATAAGCGATACGGTGCGCGGGCATGGCCTTTAAAAAAGCTTCGGCATCGTAACCGTGGTTAACGCTGTTCACGTAAATATTATTGATGTCGATCAGCACATCGCAGTCCGCTTCTTCGATAACGGCATTGAAAAAATCGATCTCGGCCATTTCCTGACCGGGGGCGGCGTAATAGGACACATTTTCAATCGCTATCTTTTGCTCCAGAATATCCTGAACGCGCCTGATTCGCCCGGCAACGTGAGTGACCGCTTCCGAGGTAAACGGAATCGGCATCAGGTCGTATAAGTGCCCGTCTTTGCTGCAATAACTTAAATGTTCGCTGTAAAATTTGATTTGATGTTCAGCCATGAACTGTTTGACTTCACGGACGAATTTTTCATCCAGCGGATCGGTGCTGCCTATCGACAATGATAAACCGTGGCAGATAAAATCAAAGCGCTCGGTCATCGCGCGAAATTGTTTGCCGAATTTTCCGCCGATAGTGATCCAGTTTTCCGGTGCGATTTCATAAAAGCCGACATCTTCGGGGGGCGATTCAACAATCTGACTTAAAAAAGACCGTCGCAGACCTAAACCGGCACCGTGAACGAGGTTTTGGGTTGTGTCCATAAGAACACCTTACTGTGATTTGATGAGAACGGGAGGGCATGATTAATCATGCCCTCTGTACTAATGCGCTTAGGCTTATTTGCCGGTTGCGTCTTTAGGCATATTGCCGCATGCACCTTCCTTGCCTTTCATCATCGCGCCGCAGGCTGCTTCCATACCCGGTTTCATTTTGCCGCCTTGCATCATCGCGCCGCATTTGCTTTCGCCGCATTTTCCTTCGGTAGCTTTAGCCGCATCAGGTTTTTTGTTGCCTGCACATGCGCCTTCCGCCGCCTTAGGTTTTTCCATTCCGCCCATTGCAGCGCCGCATGCCATTTCAGCCGCTTTATCGGCAGCAGCAACTTGCATGTAACCGGTCGATAATTCAGTCATACCGAAAGGATTAGCTTCGGCATGAACCGCAGTTGCAGCAAAAGTAGACAAAAAGGCAGCGCCCATTGCAGCAGCTAGAGGTGTTTTGTTAGTTTTTTTCATGTTGACTCCAGAGTGTTGATATAAAACATTGAGTTTCAATCCGTTCCCGGCGGTTAACCCGAGAGATGAATCGATACGTAAAACGCATCGAATGCCGCTTATCATATCAAAATCAACTGAATAAAAAATGAATATCCTTCTCCCCCATAAATTCCGTCAGATTATCGGCTGGATCTTCTTTACAGCATCGTCATCTTGATGTCCGGTTTTATGCTCATACTCGCACAAATCTTCAATGACACAACTTTGGCAGCGCGGCTTTCTGGCAATGCAGGTGTAACGACCATGCAAAATCAGTAAATGATGCGCATCTTTCTTATGTTTTTTAGGCACCCATTTATCCAGTTTGCGTTCCACTTCCAGCACATTTTTACCGGGAGCAATACCGGTACGATTGGCCACTCTGAAGATATGCGTATCCACCGCAATCGTATGCTGTCCAAAAGCAGTATTAAGTATGACGTTGGCGGTTTTTCTGCCGACTCCCGCCAGCGCCTCCAGCTCTTCCCGCGTTTGAGGCACCTGCCCTGCATGTTTATCAAGCAATTGCCTGCAAAGCGTGATGATATGGCTAGCCTTGCTGTTAAATAGCCCAATGGTCTTGATGTACTCTTTCAAGCCGGCCTCGCCCAGCGCCAAAACGTCATGAGGGGTGTTAGCGACGGGAAATAATTTTGCGGTCGCTTTGTTGACGCCTTTATCGGTCGCCTGAGCGGATAAAACGACCGCAATTAACAATTCAAAAGGGCTGGTGTAGTGCAGTTCCGTAGTCGGTTCAGGTATGGCCGCGGCCAGGCGGTCAAAAATGTCCACGCGTTTTTTTAGGTTCATAGTGATATTTGGTTTTACTCAATAATGTGCCACTATTCTCAACATAATCAAAAATGAAACAAGCTATGGCTGAAAACAAAAAACCGAGGCTGTGTGTTTTTCGACCTTTTGTACAATGAAAATGGATGAAGGTAGCGTATAACGCACAATCTGAGTACAACTGTTTTTTGTTTTACGACGAATGAAGCTATTTCCATTAGCCTGAACTGTTATAACGTTTTGTTTTTCATAAAAACTGTGATCTATTTGGCATAATTAACTTTAAATCATGCAAAACGTTTTTATATGCGGTAGCGTTATAAGTTTTGTCTAAGGAGCGAACAGTGATCGAAGTGACACAGAAGGACGCACTGACATTCAAATTGGACGGAGACAACAAATTACTTGCTGTCTACGAATCAGCTGGAGATAAGGTTACTCTGGATGCAACTGCAATCAAGGAAATGCTGGCTCGTCAGAGCTTATCTGACCTGTTTCTGGATGAAAAAGCGCTTTCGCGTTTAATACAGACATACAACAATAGCAATGCCAGTTTTATTCTGGAAATCGGTGAACGCCGGGATGGCGAATTCATCATTAAAGTCTCCGACGATAAGATGACCGCCTGGCTCACCATGACTCCTGCGTATGGAGGCTCTCCGGTCACCTTTGAACAAATTCGTCAATCCCTGAAAGAAAAAGGCATAGTCAGCGGTCTCATCACAAGCGCTGAAATCGAAACCCTCCTGAAAGAAGGGCAAACCACGAATTACATCATTGCTCAAGGCTTGCCGGCCGTGCCTGGCCTTGATGCGCAATTTCATAGCCTGGTGCCGGAAATGCAAGAACGACGCCCCCAAATAAATGAACGCGGTATTGCTGATTTTCGTGATCTTGGGAATCTTATTCTGGTGAAACAAGGCGATCCCCTCATGCGCCGTACTCTCGCAACCGAGGGCAAAAAAGGGAAAAACATCCTTGGACAAATACTCACTCCAAAGCCCAGTCAAAATACACCTTTTACCTCGGAGCTAATAGGCTCCATGTTTGACCCTGATGATAAGGACTTGTTGTTGTCTGCGATCATCGGCCAGCCGTTGCTGATTCCCAATGGCGTTATGGTGTCACCCACTATCACCGTGCCGCAGGTGAATATCTCGACCGGAAACTTAAGCTTCGACGGTACGATTAATATTTTGGGTGATGTTATGGAAGGGATGAAGGTTTATGCATTAAACGACATATTCATAGGCGGAACCGTTGAAGCTGCAGAAATTGAAGCCGGCGGAAATATCAGTATCAAAGGCGGCGTGATCGGCAACAGTGACTCCAGCGGTGGATCGACACTATCAATGGGAGGAAAAATTTCTTGTAAAGGTTCGGTGAGTGCCCGTTTTGCCAAATATGTCAGTATTGAAGCCGGCACCAGCATCGTCATTGAAGAATATTCCATGAATAATCAATTGACTGCGATGAATCAAATTTTAGTTGGAAAACCTGGCGGGAAAAAGGGACTCATCATCGGCGGTAGCGCCCGTGCAATGATGCTAATACAAGCCGTCTCAATTGGCTCTGATGCCGGTATCAAAACCTATATTCAGGCCGGTTTAAATCCGCATACTCAAGAGCAACTCAACGGCATTAAGCGTGAAATTGAGGCGAATGAAAAAAACCAGGACGATATAAAGAAAATTATCGCCTTTATTGAAAACAATCCTGAAAAAAACAAAAACGGGCTGTTAGATAAGGCTCGCCGTACCTTGGACAATCTGACCACCGAAATGGCCCGGCATCAAGCTGATCAGGAAAGCCTTGTTGCCGAAATGTCGTTTGCGGAATATGCCAAGGTTGTTGTGGAGCGGACTATCTGTAATGGTGTCGATATCCGAATCGGCAATCAAATATGGAAGGCTCAAGAGGAGCGTGGTAAAACTGATTTTCGGCTTATTGATGGAAAAATCAGCTTTGGGAGCTAATCCCGCATGGTACCCTTCCACACTAAAATCAAAGAAAACGCCGCGCCATCTCATCCCGAATTTTACAGCGTTATCCTTTTTTAACCTTCTTACCACCAAAAAACAGGGTATTTAATCCCATGAATAAAACAGTAGCTCCATCTTATGAGCGCTGTTTAATTTTTTTCGGCAGCATCCGCCAATAACTTTTTTCTGATTAAAAAAGCCGCACCGATCGCACATAGAGCCGGTATTTGTATAAGCAAAAAAGTTCCTGTTGGATTTTTAGCGACCATTCCTGATAAAGCGGAAACCACCGTCAGCTTAACCGCCCACCAGGTAATCCAATAACCGATCAATCCTGTGATAGCCCAGTTAATAGGCGACTCTCCCTTTTCCTTTGCGGTCATATAAAACCATACAAGAACCGCAATTGCGGCAAATCTGGCTAAATGCAACATTTTACACCTCATTTTTAATTATAATAAACAAACAGTGATTTAGACTCTACCTAATTAGCGTTTAACTGGCAACAGCTGTTATAAGTAGATAATCATATTCCATAATTAACCGCCATCACATTTTTTACGCAAGGAGAATATTGTGGGAAAACCGTTTAAAATCATCCTATCGACAATTGCCGCAATACTTTTGTTGCTGATAGCCGCGGCCTGCATCCTGCCATTCGTCATCGATCCCAATGACTTTAAGCCTGAAATTGCCGCCGCAGTTAAAGACAAAACCGGCCGAGATCTGGTACTGGACGGTGATTTAAAACTCTCGCTGTTTCCCTGGATCGGTATTTCAACAGAAAAAATGACACTGAGTAATGCGCCGGGGTTTCAAGACCGTCCCTTTGCAACTATTGAAGAAAGCCATGTAAACGTGCTGTTACTGCCATTGTTATCAAAAAAGTTAGAAGTCAGCCGCATTGACTTAAAAGGCCTGATTTTAAACCTTGCCAGAAACAAACAAGGCCTTACCAACTGGAGTGACCTAATCGATTCTGCCGCCGCCAAAACCGCGGCACCTGCACCCGCTGTCATCGACAAACAGGATGAACAATCGATCTCCACCGCAACGCCAGTGACTTTTACCATCGGCGGCATTGCTGTTGAAAATGCCCGGATTAACTGGGACGACTTGAAAACCGAAAAACACATCGAAATAAAAGACCTTAACCTGAATACCGATAAATTCACCTTTGATCAGCCGGTTGGCATCGCCGTTTCCATGACCGCCTTGGAAGCCGGGTCCAAGGCGGTCCAAGCCATCAAACTAAACACCGAATTAACCGTTAATGAAAAACTCGATAGTTTTGCGCTACGCCATAGCGATCTGCAAGTCACTTCGTCAGGTGAAACCGTTCCCGGTAAATCGTTAACAACGGCGTTAACCATTGCTGATGCAGCACTGGATATGAACCAACAAACAGCCAAAATTTACGGGTTGCAGCTCAAATCGGGCGATGTCACGCTCGTCGCTGCCGAAATGGCGGGCACCTCTATTAAGGATAAACCCTCTTTTCAGGGCCCTGTTGCCATTGCGTCATTCAGTCCCGCCAAAGTGTTGCAGCAACTGGCGATCTCCTTGCCCGCAATGCAGGACGCCAATGCCCTAAGCAAGCTATCCGCTAACTTTGACTTGACCGCGACAGCCGATTCGGCTGATCTGCAAAATCTGGCGCTAACGCTGGACGATACCCAAATTAAAGGCTTCATCAGCGTTAAAGACTTTGCCCAATCGATTATCAACTTCAGCTTGGACATTGATGCGCTTGATGTCGATCGTTATTTATCCCCTGCCGATAAATCACCCAAACCCATCGCCAGCCCTGCCGTTTTATTGGCAGCCGGCCTTTCCGCTTTGCCTGTTGAAACCTTGAGAAAGCTCAATGCCGATGGCGCAGTGTCACTGAGCAAACTTAAAGTCAACGATTTGGCAATGCAGGATATCCATATAAACCTGAGCAGCAAAAACGGCGTGGTTACCACGCAACAGTCGATCAAGCACTTTTACCAGGGTAGCTATTCCGGCAATCTCAGCATGGATACGCATGGCAGCAAATCGACACTGGCTGTAACCGAAAAAATAGACCATGTGCAAATTGAACCGTTGCTGAAAGATTACAAGGGTGAAGCTAAAATGAGCGGCATTGTTAACGCATCCGCACAGCTGCACGGACTGGGACACAAAGCAGACGAATTGAAAGCGTCGCTCAACGGCCAGTTAAGTTTCTTGTTCAAAGACGGCATGATCAAGGGTTTTAATCTGCAAAAAATCATTGATGAAGGCAAGGCGATCATTAAAGGTTCTGCTCTGCCCTCGGACAATAAAAACGACCAAACGCTATTTTCGGAAATGAGCGGCACGGCCACGATCACTAACGGCCTGATCCAGAATAACGACCTTGCAGCCAAGTCCTCCAAATTACGTGTCGACGGCAAGGGCAACGTAAACCTGAATTCTGAAGCGCTGGACTATAAAATCGATGCCAAGCTGCTTGATTCAGAGGCGACTGCTACTGAGCCGGAACAGGTTAAAGGCGCTGTCGCCATTGATGTTGCCGGAACGCTAAGCAACCCGACTTATACGATAAACATAGCTTCATTGTTAACCGATAAGAACAAAGCCAAGGTTGAAAAACTAATCGATAAACTCGACAAAAAAATAGGCCCCGGCCTGGGCAATCTGTTGAAAGGTCTTTTGAGGTGAGGAGGAGCAGGCAAAAGGCTAAAGGCGCAGGGCGAAAAAAGCAGCCCTTAAACTCCACAACCCTTCGCCCTTCATCTTTAGTCTTTTGCCTCTTATGAGCCCATCCGCTTTTCAACACAATATCCTCGCCTGGTTCGATCAACACGGCCGTAAAGACCTGCCTTGGCAAAAAGACCTTACGCCTTACCGCGTGTGGCTTTCCGAAACCATGTTGCAGCAAACCCAGGTTACGACCGTTATTCCTTATTTCAATACTTTTATAGAAAAATTTCCCGATATTACAAGTTTGGCGAATGCGCCAGTCGATGAAGTCCTCCATCTTTGGTCGGGGCTGGGCTACTACGCACGCGCTCGCAACCTGCACAAAACAGCGCAACTTATTGCCGAACGGGATCGTTTTCCCGATACGCTGGATGAGCTTATCGCCTTGCCCGGCATAGGCTTGTCGACAGCGGGAGCCATATTGAGCATCGCTTTTAATAACAGCCAACCGATTCTCGACGGCAATGTCAAAAGAGTACTAACCCGGTTTAGAGCCGTTTCCGGCTGGCCGGGCAACAGCGCAGTCAACAAAGCGCTGTGGGCGATCAGTGCCAAGCTGACCCCCATAGCCCGCGTCGCGGATTACACTCAGGCCATGATGGACTTGGGCGCAACTGTCTGTACCCGTAGCAAACCTGCGTGTGCGACCTGCCCGCTTAATGCCGATTGCTTGGCCAGACTTGCCGATAATGTATCGGCATTCCCCACGCCGAAACCCGCCAAGATCTTGCCGGTCAAACAACTTACTTTTTTATTGCTGAGTAATGCCGATAACCGGATATTGCTGGAAAAAAGACCTCCAACCGGTATCTGGGGCGGCTTGTGGAGTCTGCCTGAATTCGACAGCATTGAAGCGGCACACAACTGGTGCTTAAGCAAAAACATTCATATTACCGGCCAGCAGACATTGGCAACCCGGCGCCATACCTTTTCCCATTATCATTTGGATTACACGCCGCTGCTTGTTCAATCCGATAACCCTATAAATTTTGTGATGGAAGCCGATCAATCTGTCTGGTATAAAGCTGAGCAGGTTAATAAGCTTGGCTTAGCCGCACCGATTAAGCTGCTGCTTCAACCATCACACAAGAGAATAAAATGACTAGACTGGTTAAATGCGTAAAATTGGGAATAGAAACCGAAGGCTTGGATACACCGCCATTTCCAGGCCCCAAAGGTCAGGAAATATTTGAAAAGGTCTCCAAACAAGCCTGGAAGGAATGGTTAGCCAAGCAAACCATGCTGATTAATGAGGGGAAATTGGCCAGCTTTGACCCGAAAGCCCGAGCCTTTTTAGCCGAAGAGAGAACCAAGTTTCTGTTTGAAGGTAACAACGAAATGCCGGAAGGCTATGTGCCGCCAAAGGACTGATGTAGGGGCATCCCTTGTGGATGCCCTAATCCAATGGGCGGGCGCAAGACCCGCTCCTACTACTACCGCTTCATCGAATCAAAAAACTCTGCGTTGGTTTTAAAATCTTTAAGCTTACCGATCAAAAATTCTGAAGCTGCAGTTTCATCCATGGGTTGAAGAATCTTGCGCAAGATCCAGGTCTTTTGCAGGGTATCTGGATCAACGAGATACTCTTCACGACGTGTGCCGGAACGGTTGATGTTAATCGCAGGATAAATTCTTTTCTCGGCAATTTTGCGGTCCAGATGCAGTTCCATGTTGCCGGTACCTTTGAATTCCTCGTAAATAACTTCGTCCATTCTTGAACCGGTATCAACCAGTGCGGTGGCTATGATCGTCAAGCTGCCGCCTTCTTCTATATTCCGCGCCGCACCGAAGAACCGTTTCGGTTTTTCCAGTGCATTCGCATCGACACCGCCGGTTAATATCTTGCCGGACGAAGGAACAACAGTGTTATAAGCTCGGGCCAAACGGGTAATCGAGTCTAACAAAATGACCACGTCGTGTTTGTGCTCGACCAACCGGCGCGCCTTTTCGATAACCATTTCCGCAACCTGTACGTGGCGCGTTGCCGGCTCGTCAAAGGTACTGGAAATGACTTCGCCGCGGACACAACGCTCCATTTCCGTGACTTCTTCGGGACGTTCATCTATCAATAAAACAATCAGATAACACTCGGGATTCTGTTCTGCAATCGCCTGCGCCAGACTTTGCAGGATCATGGTTTTACCGGCTTTAGGCGGCGATACGATCAAACCGCGCTGGCCTTTGCCAATCGGGGCGATCAAGTCGATCATTCGTCCGGTTAAATCTTCGCTGGTGCCATTGCCCTGTTCAAGGACAAATCGTTGTTTAGCGAATAACGGAGTCAGGTTTGAGAAAGTGATTTTGTTTTTGGTATTTTCGGGGGGTTCAAAATTGATCTGGTCAACCTTGAGCATTGCGAAATAACGTTCGTTATCTTTGGGGGGTCTAATCTTTCCGCTAATCGTATCGCCGGTCTTTAAAGAAAATCGCCTGATTTGACTGGGTGAAACATAAATATCGTCAGGACCCGCTAAATAAGAACAACCCGGTGTCCGTAAAAAACCAAAACCATCCTGTAAAATTTCCAGGACGCCGTCGCCTGATATATCGTCACCGGCCTTTGCCTGTTTTTTCAAGATGGCAAAAATCAAATCCTGCTTTCGCGATCTGGCTACATTTTCAAGCCCGAGGGACTCGGCGATTTCAATAACTTCACTTATTTGTTTTAGTTTTAACTCAGTTAGATTCATATAAAAGATAACTCAAGGAAAAGTACATACGGTGTTAAACCGCAACTACTAGGACAGGAATAATTCAGGGGTGTAGTTTATCGGACGATAGATTGGGTGCGCATGATTATCGCACCGCATAAGTGTAACTCAAGTACTCAGCCCCGTCCAACCTTTTGTGACAGGCCTGAGTTGAATCTGAGTAAGGGGATGAGTTTAAATGTTGCTATCAAGAAAAGCGGCAAGCTGCGATTTCGACAATGCGCCTACTTTAGTCGCTTCCACTTCGCCGTCCTTGAACAGCATCAATGTCGGAATGCCGCGTACACCATAGTGTTGAGGAGTTTCCGGATTTTCGTCGATGTTTAATTTTACAACGGTCAGCTTGCCGGCATATTCTTTGGCAATGTCATCCAGAATCGGTGCAATCATTTTGCAAGGTCCGCACCATTCAGCCCAATAGTCAACCAGGACGGGACCCGCAGCTTTAATAACAGTTTCGTTAAACTCACTATCGCTTACATGAAGGACTGAATCGCTCACACTATTTCTCCAAAAATTTAAAACCAAAACTATAGGAGGGATAAAGCTGGTAGTCAATCAATTTCAGCTGTTTTGATTTTTACGTTATGCTATAGCCTATGAACAATACACATTTAACAGAAACTCGCTTCAGCAATCTTGAACTGTCTGATTCTATCTTATGCAGCTTAAAAGATGCCGGCTTTAATCACTGCACCCCGATCCAAAGACAAGCTCTACCTTTATCGTTACGGGGCAAGGATATTGCGGGGCAAGCCCAAACCGGAACCGGCAAGACCGCCGCTTTTTTGCTGGCCACTTTTCAGTATTTGATTAATGATGCCGAGGATGATGAGATCGATGAGGATGATGCAGAAGCACAAGCCGACGATGACATGGAGACAGAAAAACCAGCTCCAAAAACCGTTGCCAAAAACAAGCAAATCAAATATCCCAGGGCCATTATTCTTGCGCCAACCCGCGAGTTAGCCATTCAAATCCACAAGGATGCCTTGCAACTGGGCAAACATCTTAATCTTAAATTGGCGCTCATTTACGGCGGCACCGACTACCAAAAACAACTGGACAGCCTAAAATCCAATGTCGATATTATCATCGGCACGCCCGGCCGCATTATCGACTTTTACCGGCAAAATGCCTTCACCCTGGATAACGTGAAAGTCACGGTGATGGATGAGGCCGACCGCATGTTCGATTTGGGATTTATTAAGGACATTCGTTTTTTACTACGACGCATGCCGCCGCCGGAGCAGCGCCTGAATATGTTGTTCTCGGCAACCTTGTCCTACAAAGTGACCGAACTGGCTTATGAGCACATGAACAATCCGGTTTTGATTCGCATCGAAACCGAAGAAGTCACCTCCAAAGCCATCCAGCAAAGCGCATTTTGTCCATCGAACGAGCAAAAAATCCCTTTGCTGGTCGGCATATTGAATCAGCATCAGCCGCAACGCAGTATTATTTTTGTTAACACCAAGCGCTGTGCAGAAAAACTTGACGACACCCTCAACGCTAACGGCTACAAAACTGCCGCTCTCAGCGGTGATGTGCCGCAAGACAAGCGCCAACGCTTGTTGAGCGATTTTCAGGAAAACAAAATCACCTTATTGATTGCAACCGATGTTGCCGCCAGAGGCCTGCATATTGCCGATGTTTCCCATGTATTCAATTACGATCTGCCGCAGGATGTGGAAGATTACGTACATAGAATCGGCCGCACGGCGCGCTTTGGCGCCAGCGGTGTAGCCATCAGTTTTATCTGCGAGCAATACGCTTATTCAATGCCCGATATCGAAGAATACATTGGACAGAAAGTTCCGGTTCTACCCATTACAGCTGATCTTTTAGCTGAAATTATAAAGCCGGAAAAAAGACCTGAAAAAATCAAAACCGAATATCAGGGAAAACGTCCGAATCAAGACAAAAACTGGAAACCTAAAGCCCAGCCATCAACTCCCGAAAATCCTCAATAGCGGGATAACCGGCTATTTCTTTTTTAGGCAGCAGGGAATCAGGCCTGCTCACCGAAATCAAATGCGCTATACCGAACTGCCTGGCTGAATTAAGCACTGCCAGACTATCATCAATCAGCAGTGTAGTTTGCTTTTCAAACGGCACCCGCTGCTGCAACAATCTCCAAAAATCGGCATGCTCTTTGGGAAATCCTAAATCATGGGAGCTGATAATGCCGTCGAAAAATTCCTGCAGGCAGGTTTTTTCCATCTTAAGTCCCAGGCTGCCCCGATGCGCATTGGTTACTAAATACACCTTTTTGGGCGATTGATGCGCTTTTTCCAGAAACTCCGTGACATGCGGCAATACGGCAATTAAGCCGGAAATTTCCGCTTTCAGTCCGGCAATATCCAGCGCTAAAACATCGCTCCAGTAATCCAGGCAATACCATTCCAACTTGCCTTCCATGCTTTTAAAGCGCGGCTGTAATTGTAACTTTGCAGCTTCTATAGACAAGCCCTGTTTTTCGGCAAACTTAAGCGGCACAAACTCTTTCCAGAAATGATTATCAAAATTCAAATCCAGCAGTGTTCCATCCATATCCAGTAAAACAGTATCAATTTTTTTCCAATCAATCATCAGAGTGCGTTATATTTGCAAAAAAATACTTAATAAAATAGCACAATGGCTGAAAAACCAACCATCCGTAACAAAACAACGATCGCTACCAGCCGCTTATTTCGCATCGAATCGCTGGATATTGAATTCAGCAATGGCGAACTGCGCAACTACGAACGCCTGGCCCGAAGCAGCTCGGGCGGAGCCGTGCTGATTGTGCCGATGCTGGATGATGAAACGGTGTTGCTAATCAGGGAATATTCCGCCGGTGTGCATCGTTATGAGCTGGGTTTGCCCAAGGGCAAAACCGACGCCGGTGAGTCCTTCCTGGAGGCCGCAAACCGTGAGCTTAAAGAAGAAGTCGGCTTTGGCGCCAGAAGCCTGCATCATTTAAGCTCTTTTTCCATCGCACCGTCCTATCTGGAACACATGACCGAGATTGTTATCGCCCAGGATTTATATGAAGAAAAACTGGAAGGTGACGAACCCGAAGAATTGGAAGTTATCCCGTGGAAATTAAGCCGTATCAATGAATTATTAGCGACCGGCGAATGTACCGAAGCCCGTTCAATTGCCGCGCTGTTTATGGCGCTGGAGTATTTTAAGGCGCTTCCTTCCGACTAAATAAATTTTAAAATGATTTTTCACCACGAAGACACTGAAGAAAAGCAAAAGACGAATTAAAAACTTCGTGTTCTTCGTGTCTTCGTGGTGCCTGCCTTTATAATCGATAAAGCGGTTCCAGTTTGTCATCGTCCGTAACCGCTATCTTTTCCCTGGCTTTATTTTCAACAAACGCTTGAAACAGCTTTTTGCCTTGCCACTGATCCGGCGCCTTGCCATACAGAACCTGGTTCAAGTTCAGGATTTCATCCCTTAACCTTGCGTCGCTTAGCTCGGCGATGGCGCCCAGACTCGCCGCCCCATACTTTTGCCGTCCCCATGCCAGCAAGGCATCCTTGGCAGCCACGGCATTATTATCCGCGCAGGCTTTTTTCAGGCTTTTTACGCTATCTTCCAAACGTATTTCCACCTCACTTTTTTCCGCAACCGGTTTTTTAACCGTACGTTTAATCAGGAAATAAGCCAGTGTCGCCAACCAGCCTGACGCCAAAAATAAAGCCGCCCAAAACCAAGTATTTTGTTGTTGCGGCTGAGTAAGCGGCACAACTTCAATTTTTTGCGGTTGCGCCACTACCGGAGCCACCGGTGTAACAGGAGCTTGTTGGGTTCCTATCGCCTCAAGCGCCGTAATGGTGGTTTCCGGGATTTTGGCTATTTCCATTTTTTGGCTTTGGCTGTTAAACCAGGGAATTTCTATCGCCGGTAATTTATAGAAGCCCGCTTTCGATGGGATTACGGCTATTTTTTCTTCCCTGAAAGCAATCAGGCCTTCCGGTTTTTTTTGTTCGCGCAAGACCGGCTGATCGGGATAGGTTTTCAACTGATCATCAATTTTGCCGATATTTAACTCGGGCAATTGGCCGACTGTTGTGCCTTTTGCCAGCAGCGTCAAGGTTCTGGTCAAAGGCTCGCCGACTTTCATTTGCTGGTTATCGCCCGACCATTCTTCCTTTAAAACCAGCTGTTCCGCCGAAAGCCAGTGCCGACCGGTAAACGTTGCCGGAGCCGGTTTTACATCCAGCGTCACCGATTTGGATGAAATCTTTTTGGTTTTGGTCATCTGCGAATTAAAAAAGCCATTAAAATTCGGACGCGTATTAGCCACGACCTCTGCCGTTAACATCAAGGGTTTGATGGTTAAAGCACCGCTTTTTTGCGGAAAAATTGAATACTTACGCTCGGTAACCAGATAATTAACGCCATTGATCTGGGTATTATAATTACTGTCATCGCCCAGTTTTTCAATCACCGCATCGCCCAGTTCCGGTTCATTCAAGCTGGCCTGGGCGATCTCGACTCTTCTATATAAGCGCACGGTGTAGAGAACCTGGGATTGCACATAAGGGCTTTGCGGCGTCGCCTCAACCTCCAGAAACAAATCATCATCGGTATCCACGGCTTTATTGGCCGCCGCCTGAGTAACCAGAATGCTTGCCGCCTGACTGACATCATCGCCAAACTTCACCACCGGAACAATCAGGCTGCCGGGATGTTTGGCCATGACGTTAAGCGTCCACTGTATGGTCTTGCTGGACTGCCCGTTAATCCATGACGAATTGCTGCTCTGGCTTTGGCCGAGTATCTCGAAATCCTGTTCCAGTGGGCCAAAATCCGGGTCGTTATCCGGCGTGTCATTGGCGGTAAAAATGATCTGGAAAGATTCATCCAGGCTGACCGGGTTGCGATCGAACGACACACTGATTTGTGCAGCGAATACATTGCCGGGCACAAAATTCAACAGCAACAACAGAAAAAATAATTTTTTTATAGTATTCATAGCTTCATCATTTACATTAATCAAGATTCCGGACGTCCATAAACGGCCGATAAAAACTCAAATCCTGAACCGTGGCCCCCTTACTCTTACTTATCCTTGTAGGCAAAACTCCGCGATTCAACTGGCGAAGCCTACCAACCATCAGCATCACCGCTTGCCTGACGGCCACGCTGCCCGTATTGATATTTAAATTTACGTTTTAACAATCCGGCCGGATCGTCGGGGATTCTTTTGAGCCATTGTTCGTTGGCTTGCTGTTGTTCATCCGATGGCTCTGTTTTAGCGGGCGCTTGTTCTTTAGCTTGCTCCTTGGCTTCGGCTTCGGCTTCGGCTTTGCCCTGCTCGGCTTGTTGGGACTTGTCATCTTCCGGTTTTTTTTCCTCGGCTTTATCTTGCTGTTGCTTTTCTTCAGACGGTTGTTTGTCCGATTGCTTCTGCTCCGGCTTTTGTTCGGGCTTTTCCCCTGATTTATTTTGGTCCGGTTTCTGTTCGTCGGATTTTTCCGATTGTTCGTCGTCCTTGTTTTGTCGGGAATCGTCTTTGGATTGTTGTTTATCGTCCTTTTGCTGTTTCTGCTGTTTTTCCAGTTCTTTTTCCACGATATCCTTGTTGTGTTTGGCATCGGCATCGTTAGGATTAAAGCCCAAAGCTTTCTCGTAGGCTTTTATAGCGTCTTCCAGCTGACCGGCTTTTGCCAGCGTATTGCCCTGGTTGTAAGCGCCATTTTCTGACTTGCTGCTTTTCAGGCTTTCCAGCGCCTTGTCGTACTCACCCTCCTTGTAATGCGCCGCCGCTTTCCAATCCGGATTTTCAAATTGCTCCGCCGCCTTGGCATAATCCTGTTTCTTATAAGCCTGTTGCGCCTGTTGGTCCTTGGTCTGCCATAAATCCTGCCACCCCATCGCATAACTGTTTTTAGGCAGCGGCAAGATCAGCAGCAGGGCAAAACATAACAGGCCTTTTCTGAACGTCAGGGCCGCTAAAGGTAAAACCAGCAATAATAACCAGGGACCTTTTTCCGCCCACTGATCCAATAATAAATTATCGTTTTGCTTGCCCTGCTGCTCGACCGATCTATCCACGTCTGCCAGCACGGTTTGAATATCCGCATCATTGGCCGTTATGGTTTGATAAACGCCGTTCCCTATCTGCGCCAGTTTTGCGAGCTCGCTGGAATCTAGTTTTGGCACCACAATATCGCCTCGCTCATCTTTAAGGAATCCGCCCTCAGGCAGCGCTACCGGCGCACCGTCATCTGTTCCGATACCCAGTATCGATAGTTGATATTTATCCAATGACTTGACTATGGCCAAGGTTTTACCGACATCAACGCCATCGGTGACCAACAATATCCGGCCTTTTTGCAGGCCTGCCTGCTTGAACAGCTCGACGGCCTTTTCCAGTGCCAACACGGTATTGCTGCCCTGGCTGGGCATAATATCGGTATTCAATGCCGACAGCTGGCTGTCTATAGTCTCGGTGTCATCGGTCAGCGGCGTTACGGTAAAAGCGTCACCGGCATAAACCAGCAATGCTGTTTGGCCGTCTTTGCGCTGTTTTAGAATATCGGCAATTTTGTATCGCGCCATAATCAAACGGCTGGGTTTAATATCGGCGGCATCCATCGACCGGGACAAATCCAACGCAATAATCAGGGCCGAGTCGTTTCTAAATACCGGAGAGGGCAAGCGTTCCCAAGTTGGCCCTGCCAACGCAATAATCACCAGCAGCGCGGCAATAGCTCCAGCCGTTATCGGCCAACGGCTTTGGTTGACCGGCTTTTCCTGCAACAGATACGGTAACAGTGCGGCATCGCATACCGCCGACCAGTTGCCGTGAGCCAGTTTATTTCTGAACATTAAAGCCAGAATCACAACATAAGGTATGGCTGCCAGCAGCCAGTACGGCCTGATAAAATGGAATTCGGTTATGTTCATGTCAATCGCACCTTGGACAACGCAATGACTGCCGCCAGAGCCAATGCCAGTGACAGCGGCCAGTAATACAATTCACTGCGGGGCCTGAAATATTGTTTGTCTTTTTCAACCGGTTCCAGTTCGTCCAGTCTCATATAGATATTATTCAGCTCATCGGTATTTCTGGCCCGGTAATATTGCCCGCCGGTGCTTTCGGCAATCTTGATCAAGGTTTTTTCATCCAGGTCGACGGATGGATTAACCTTACGATTACCAAAAAAACTGCGCACGATCATTTCATCCGCGCCTATGCCGATGGTGTAAATTTTCAGATGATTGTCTGCGGCTAATTCGGCGGCCTTTAAGGGTGAAATTTCACCGGCGGTATTGGCACCGTCAGTCATCAACACCAAAACCCGGCTGTTGGTCTGCTCGTTTTTAAGGCGCTTGACCGCCAAACCGATAGCATCGCCTATCGCGGTATTGTCGCCGGCAAGACCGATGACCGCCTCATTCAATAAGGTCATTACCGTTTTTCGGTCAAAGGTTAATGGCGTTTGCAAATAAGCCTGAGTGCCGAACAAGATCAAACCCACCCTGTCGCCGACACGCCGGTTGATAAATTCGCCCGCAACCCCCTTCGCCGCTGTCAGCCTGTCAACAGCCCGCTTGTTAATAACAAAATCCTGCTCTTCCATACTGCCGGACAAATCCACCGCCAGCATTAAATCCCGGCCGCTGACCGCCTGTTCAATCGGCTCACCCAGCCATTGCGGCCGAGTACAGGCGATGACCAGCAACAACCAGGCAATCGCCGCCAGCAATAACGGCCATTGTCGGGTTTGGGAGACTGCCCTGGTTTCGCCATCGGAAAAATCCTCCAGAAACGGGACTTTTAATGCCGCCTGCTCGACCGGCATCTTGGCCGGAACCAGCCAGCGGATCAATAAGGGTAAGGGTAAAGCGGCCAGCAGCCAAGGCCATTCAAAATGAATCATGATTTTTGTTTTGTCTGGGATTTAAGCCAGTCTTCGCATAGACCAATTAATTGGGAAATTTCCAGTTCTGTTGGCGGCGTTTTCCGATAAGGCCCGTCAGCCAGAAGTTGGCCGATACCTTCGCTGAACGGCAAGCCTTTTACCGAAGTATCGAGAAATTCCAGCCATTGCCGTCCGGTCAAACCGGCGGACCTAGTCCGGGGCGATACGCTGATCGCGACACGCCTGATCAGTATCGAAAGGTCGGATAATTTCTGAAGACTATCCCGTGTTGCATCCTGTTTGATTCGGGCCAATATTTTGTTGGCGGTTTTAAGCGCGGTCTTGCGGGTCAATCTTTTATAAAGCCAGACCAGGAAAATGATCAGCAACGGGATTGTTACCGCCAGAATCCACCAGCCGACAGCCGGAGGCCACCAGCCGATGGCTTCGGGTTCGTGAATATCTTTTAAATCAAGAAGAGTTGGATTCATTTATCTTAAACGTTGTATCGGATCGTCTGTCGTACTGCATTGAATAAATGCCAGATTCATTTTTTTGGCTATCTGCTCCAGCTGATGCAGTCGCTGGGTGAAGTGTTGTTGATATTTTAATAGCCGTTGCCGGTCACCGGTATCGATAACCACATCCCGTTTATCGTCGATCGCCGCGCCTGTTCCCGGCCGGCTTGCGGCATACACACCATCCTTGGCGATAAATCGATATCGGCCTTTTTCCGGCAAATGGCTTTCCAGCGGGTCATAAACAAAAATCAGCACCACCTCGCAATGTCGCGACAGCTTTGCCAGATACGATTCAACCTGATCATTAATGCCGCGAAAATCGCTGATAATATAAACCAAACTGCCGGGGCGGGCGTGTTGCATCAGCCTTGCCAACACATGTTCCAACGTAATCGTTGCTTGATCAAGACGATTATAATCATCTTGATTACTGATTGCGTTTAAAAACCGCAGCACGGCATGTTTGCCGTTTTGCGGTTTCAATTCACGGCAGACACTACCTGTAAATATCTGCCCGCCAATTCTGTCGCCATGATGTTGGGCTGCCCACGCCAACAATCCGGCAAGTTTAGCGGCCAGTACCGATTTAAAAACGCCCCGTGTGGCAAAATGCATGGCAGGGCGGTTATCCACAGAAATAAATACCGGTCTTTCACGTTCCTCGCGAAACACCTTGGTATGAGTTTCACCGGTACGTGCCGTAACCCGCCAATCAATACTGCGTATGTCATCGCCCGGTTGATAACCTCTGGCTTCTTCAAACTCCATGCCGCGGCCTTTGAATCGGGATACATAGCCGCCGCTTTGCCCGGAACGTATGGCTGAATGTTTCAGGTTTAACCCGGCGGCCGGTCTCGCCAGATCGACCAGGGTCTTTAATGACACTGAAATTAATTCGCTGGCAGAGACGTTAGCCGGATCAGCTTGCTTAATAAAAGACATCAAGGCACAGCAACTCTGGCAATAAGTTCTTTAATAAAATGATCGGTAGTGATGCCTTCCGCTTCGGCTTCGTAAGACAATATCAAGCGATGCCGCAATACGTCAAAAGCCATATCCTGAATATCTTCCGGACTGACAAAATCGCGTTGCGCTAACCAGGCTTTGGCTCTGGAACAGCGATCCAGCGCTATACTGGCTCTCGGACTTGCACCATATTGCAGCCATGCCGCCAGATCCTGTCCGTAAGCAGCAGGATTACGGGTAGCCAAAATAATTTGCAACAAATAGTTTTCAAGACTTTCCGCCATGTGCAAATCCAGTACTTCATTGCGCGCGGCAAACAGGGTCTTTTGCTCAATCGGCTCGTATTGGTTACCTGCTTTTATCGAGCCGGAACGGGCTTCTTCTCTGGCCAAATGCAAAATGCTTTTTTCATGTTCCGCTTTTGGGTAATCGATTTTTACATGCAGTAAAAATCGATCCAGCTGCGCTTCCGGCAACGGATAAGTGCCTTCCTGCTCGATAGGGTTTTGCGTTGCCATGACCATGAATAATTTTGGCAACGGATAAGTCGCCTGACCTACGGTTATTTGCCGCTCGGCCATAGCTTCCAATAAAGCTGCCTGCACTTTCGCCGGCGACCGGTTGATTTCATCGGCCAGGATCAGGTTATGAAACAACGGCCCTTTCTGGAATTCAAAAGTGCCTTGCTGGGGACGGTAAATTTCAGTGCCGGTCAAATCGGCGGGCAATAAATCGGGAGTGAACTGCACCCGATGAAAATCGCCTTGTATGCCTTTGCTTAATACATTGATCGCTCGGGTCTTGGCAAGACCGGGAGCCCCTTCAACCAGGATATGACCATCAGCCAACAAACCGATCAGCATCCGCTCAACCAGCACATCCTGCCCGATAATCTCCTGATTAATATAGTTTTTCAACCGCATTAATGCCGGTTGAGCGGTGGTTTTATTGCCGTTTTTTTCTAACATAGTTGTTCTGACATGATGGTGTTTAGTCTTAAACACGGTACGAAAGCCTCACACATTAAGCGTCAGGCAGGTTTTATTTAACAAATATATTGTCTGCAAATCATCTTTTCAATGAAAGATTACCTATTTTATACAGTTATGGCTCAAGGCAACATAGAGTAAACCTGTTAAGTAATTCTTAATAAGTTGTGGATGAAGATGTGGATAACGTTGAGGCTTTAGTTATCCACAGTCCATACACAAGATCAGGATAATCTTAACTGCATTTTACCATGTTATTCAAGTATCTGATTTTATATGTAAATAAACACTTATCAACAGGTTTACGCTTAGCTAATAGTAATAATAGGTTTTTAATATCTCTAATTTGTTATTATTATTCCGAACAAAAAAATCTGCCCTAGCCCCAATCACCTATACTCTTTGCTAACTGTTTATATTTGCGCTGGAGCAACCGAGGAAAAAAATGAGAATTACACTGCTTATTTTAGGGAGCCTTTTTTCTACCGGTACTGTTGCCGGTATTTACAAATGCACCGACATTAATGGCAAGACGGATTACCAATCAAAACCTTGTGACTTGGGACATAAGACCGTGCAAATTAATGTTAAATCAGGACGCTCTACCGAACTGGACCAGGAAAAACAAAAACAGGATTTAGCAAAAAAAGAACAGGATGAAAATCTTGAGAAAGAACAGATACTGAAAAAACAGGCTCAGTTAAAACAAGATGCAATGAGTGAAAGCGCAAAAAACCAGTTTCTTATTAAAAATAATCCGGAGAAGTTTTCAGCATTTTCTATCCCGCCTTATGTTCTTGACCAATTACCGGAATTGGTCAAAGAGCATCAAACCAGACTTCCCGACATTGAACGTTTAAGAAGGCAAGCCGCAGAAAAAGCATTGGCTTCAGGTCAATGCACTCGTGTCGAAGCATCTGAATTACATAGTAAAAGCACCAAGAAGACGTTAGTCTTTTCAGTCAGTTGCAGCAGCGGGGAAAATTTCTATTTTACCGAACAGGAATTAGCCAAATAATTGCCTAAATGAATTCATCAAAAACCATATTAATCACAGGCTGCTCTACCGGCATTGGCTACACCACAGCCGTTGAATTAAAAAAACGCGGGCATAACGTTATTGCCACGGCAAGAAAACAGGACGATGTATTGCGGTTGCAAGAGGAAGGCTTTAGCGCAATCCAACTGGATTTAGCCGACAGCAACAACATTCAACAAGCGGTCAGTTCGGCAATTAAACTAACCGACGGAAAAATCGATGCACTGTTTAACAATGGCGCTTTCGGTCAGCCCGGCGCGGTTGAGGATTTATCCCGCGATGTACTCAGGTTTCAGTTTGAAACCAATCTGTTTGGCACTCATGAACTGACCAACCTGATCATACCCTTGATGCGAAAACAGGGGCATGGACGGATTATCTATAACAGTTCAATATTGGGACTCGTCGCCATGACTTATCGGGGAGCTTATAATGCCAGCAAGTTTGCACTGGAAGGTTTGGCTGATACCTTACGGCTTGAGCTTTACGGCACTAATATTCATATTTCGTTGATTGAACCCGGGCCGATCCTAAGCAACTTTAGAGCAAACGCTTTTGCCCTGTACAAGAAAAATATAGACCCGTCTCACAGCCACCATAAAGACACCTATAAAGCCATGGAAGCGCGCTTACAAAAAGAAGGCGCGGCCGTTCCGTTTACCCTGCCGGCTTTTGCCGTTACCGAAAAAGTTATCCACGCGCTGGAAGCCAGACAACCTAGAATGCGATATTACGTCACCTTTCCAACCTATCTATTTGCCTTTCTTAAACGTATACTGCCTATGTCCTGGCTGGACGCTTTACTCAGAAAGGTTTAATCATGCACGAGCTGGATGAAATTATTATCGTCTGCCCCTATTGCGACGAATCCCTGGACGTATTGGTGGATACGAGTTCCGGGCCGCAGCAATATTACGAAGACTGTGCGGTTTGCTGTGCACCGATTTTATTTATCTTATCCGAAGATGATTCCGGGGAAATGGTTATCGATGTTAAAAGAGATGACGAATAAGTCCGCGCTCTTTAAATTCTAGTTCCATCTTATTGGCAAGTCATATGCTTTTGCAAAATCTTACAACCATTGTTTTATAATGGATTTTGATAATTCAAAACGAGCGTATTTTCATGCCACTTTGAGAAAAGGCGTGGCGACTTATTGCTCGGGTTGTAACTTTAAATAGAGGTATTGCGTGAAAGGCAGCCAATAAACAATAACGCTGATCATTGGTTGGAAAATATGAGGCATCAGCAATTATCATAAATCTTACTGTGGAGCTTGTAGAGGGTATAGCACGCTGCCACTTGCATGGGCATCATTCGGAATGACGACATCACTGCCTGTCTGCCGACACATTCGCGCAAAATGCCGGGCAACGAAAAATGTTGTTAACCTACTTAACTATCAGAATTGAAATTGAGTGTGTAGCATTTCTAGGCGTAGAAAATAAAAAAGGGGGGATTGGCTCACCAATCCCCCCTTTTATTAAATCTTAAAGAGCCTTAGAAGCTAAGGTATATTTTTTTAAGCTCTTTAAACTTTTCAACAGCCGAAGTCATTGAGGCTTTTGATGCTGTAAGATCACCTTTGATTAAAGCCCCGCGAGCATCTTTAAGAAAACCGTTTGCTCTTTCCTTTTCTCTATTAACTGTAGCGCTCTCAATATGATTTAGTGCTTGTTTTGCTTCTTTCATTAGCTCTAAAACAGCATCGTTATTTGCGCCAGGAGTCAATGCTTGCAAAGCGGCGTCAGCTGCTTCAGCTGCTGCTATTGCTTCATCAAATGCAGCCTTAACACCTTCTGGTGATTGGTTTTCTATTTTGCCTGCTGGCTTTGCCATCGCAGTAGGAGCGGCTGCAAGAAACGCAGTACCAATAAATAAAGCGATTACTAATTTTTTCAATAAAGTCATTAAACTTTTTCCTCATGGAAGTAATTTTGATGTTTATGCGTAATAAACCAGATACACATTGTATCGCATTCTAGCACGGGCCTAGAAAAATTACTTTAATTAACGAAGACATCTATGTGCTAAAAAGTTAGATTGAATTATGTTTTCGACATAATTCAATCTAACTTTTTATTCAACAATTAAACCTTGCTAAAAACACTCTTCCACATCTGGTTGAATAGTTTCAAAATGTGTTAAAATTATTTCCGGTATCTGGCTATTATCATTCAATAGTTACACAGCCAATTTAATTAAAAATTAACAACAACTTGAGGACGAGTGCAATATGAAAATCTTAAAAAAAATCTTACTATCTTTATTAATTGCAGCTTCTATGGGTGCTGTTTCAACTTCAGTTCTGGCTGAAACTGATAAAGGTAGAGTGACATATGCTCCTGCTGATGCAATTGACATAGTATCCGGTAAAATTAAATTAGCTCTGGATGCTGTAACTAGTGGTGCAGAAGGGGAAAAAGTTGCTGATCTTATCAAAGATGCATTGGACGCAAGCAAAGAAATCAACGCTAATGATAAAGTTGATATGGCGCGCTCAAGAGCTAATAACAAACTGAAATCTGCCAAAACTCATGCTAAAGAAGCAGCTTTACAAGAAGCTGAACAAGAACTAAGAGAAGCAGCTAAAATGTTTGAAGCTTTGAAAGGTTTAATCTAATATCGATTTAACCCTATCAAGATACCATCCTGTTTCCTGATAGGGTTTTAACTGCTACCAATTTGCTTGGCGGACACTGTTCGCAACTTCTGCATTACTCCCCTCCTTCTTTTTTATACAAACCCTGTTGCGCTTGCATCGCAAGCTTTTCTATTTACAAATCCGATCTCAAGTTTGCCAATCAAAGGTCTATAAAGCTATTAGACTTGGCTGTTAAAACGGTATTGCTCTGATGCCAACAGAAAAGTGACCAATCCTTTGTCAGTGTTAAGAATGTGATTGATTAGCCAGCTGTTGAGGAAGGAAAGCAAATCTTCCCGCGAAATTAAAATTCCAGTTTTAATATCATTATGCACGGCGACTACCTTGGCTGAAAAACTGCGGTGCTGCCGGATGTGAGTGTCAGCATCCTCAATGTTATCCTCGATGTAGTCGTATTTCTGCATCAAGCCTTCTTCGGTTTCAAAGTGGTACAGTGCGTAGCTGAGCAAATTACGGGTAATTTCTTCCATGAATTTGGCGTTATTATTAGTGGTCAGCTTGATATTGGCCTCATTAAAAAGGTTGACGAGAATTTGATGTTGCTCGTCGATTTTACCAATTCCGGTGACCAGCTTGTCATTCCATACGATAAGATCGTAATCGGCCATATCTACTTTCCTTATGGTTTGCTATTTGAGTAACTCATCAGACAGCAAGTGGTGTACCAGACTGGTCATATTATGCTGCTCGACCAGCAATTGGGCTTTGTCCGCGTCGGCCTCAACATCCATACCGGCCTGATGATGCTCGCACAGATGCGCGCTAATCTGATGGATATTTTGATGCACGGCGTCAAGTGCATCAAACTCGCTTACATCGTGAAAATGACTGGCGCCTTCCTCAGAATACCACTGGCCAAAACGACATTGCTGATGATCCAGCAGCGACTCCGGAGTCGTGTGGTCACATGGATCATCAAGATTAGCGATCACCCGATTAGTCCAGCTGCGGTGCTTGGCTTCCGTGAGCAGCAACTCGAAATAATCCCGCGAAGTTAAATAGGAGACGGGTAAGTTCCACAGCGGGTCCGGCGTAAACGCTGCCAGCCAGGTGTGCATGCGCTTCGCCGGCATCGGCTTGGCGAATCCGGAACCCTGCATAACATCGCACCCCAGTTCCATTAACATTAATATCTGGTCGACGTACTCTACACCTTTAGCAATCACTTGAAACCGGGAGGATGCGGCCAATCCGACCACACCCTCAACAATTGCCATGTCTTCCCGGTCTGTCAGCATATCGGAAACAAAACTCAAGTCGACTTTCAAGGCATCGACAGCAAGATGATTCAAGCGTACCAGCGATTGCACCAGCGATGAAAACCCGGTGCCAAAGTCATCCAGCGTAACGCGGATTCCCATGGCACGGCATCTGCGAATCGCATCCGCTCCGGCAATCACATCCTTTAATGCGGCCGTTTCAATAATTTCTATTTCCAATCTCTGAATGATTTCAGAGTCATGCCCGGCAAGCAATTCTTGCAGACGTTGTAAAAATTGCTGATTGTGGAATTGGCGGGCGGAAATATTGACGCTGACCTGAATGTTAAATCCCGCCTTACGCCATTCATTCAGTTGCAGCAAGGCTTTCTGTATTGTCCATTCGCCCAAGGCGATAATCAGGTCATCGTGTTCGATCACGGGCATGAATTCGGACGGCGCCAATATACCAAGCACAGCATGATTCCAGTATACCGATGCGTCGGCGCCCACTACTTTACCCAAGCGGCAATTAACTTTGGGTTGATAATAAAGTTCGAATTGCCCTTTAACCAATGCGTCGTCGATTTTCTTGAGAAAATCCTGAGTCGTTTGATTACGTATTTCGTGTACGGAGTTAAACAGTTTGTAGCCATTTTTGCTATTTTGCTTAACCTCATACATGACCTGATCGGCATGGCGTAACAGTAAATCCGGGTCGCTACTGTCTTCGGGAAACAGAGTGACGCCGATGCTGGCTGAAATATGCGCAACCTGTCCGAAGATTCGGTACGGGGCCGCTATGGCGGAGACGATGCGTGCCAGCGTCTGTTCGCATTCACTGACTGTTGTAAAGCCGCCGAGCAGCAGGGCAAACTCATCGCCACCGAAACGGGCGGCGGTGTCTTCCTGACGTATACATTCTTTTAAGCGCTGAGCCACATCCCATAACAGCTGGTCGCCTGATGCATGACCTAGCGTATCGTTAACTTGTTTGAAGCCATCCAGATCAAGCATACAGACGGCGGCAATCTCCTTGTTACGACGACAGCGAGCCAAAGTCTGGTGCATGCGGTCAGCCAATAAAACCCGGTTAGGTAATTGGGTAAGCGAGTCGTAGAAAGCCAGATTGTTGATTTTTTCTTCTATAACCTTGCGCTCGGTAATATCGGTATAAGTAGCGACATAATTGATAACCTCGCCACCATTGTTTTTGACTGCCGTGATAGTGACAAAGGTAGGAAGCACCTCCGCATTTTTGAGCTGATTCCAGATTTCGCCCTGCCATGTACCTGTATGAGTAATACTGTCCCACATCGAGGCATAAAAATCCTCATCATGCCGGCCGGATTTTAATATATTCATCCTCCGATTAAGCAGCTCTTCGCTTGAATAACCGGTGAGCCTGATAAAGGCCTGATTGACTTTGATAATGACATTGTTGGTGTCGGTGATGACCATGCCTTCCTGGGACTCGAAGGCGGTGGCGGCGATATGAAGTTCGGTTTCCGCCTGTTTGCGCTCGGTGATGTCGGTGATAAAGCCGTGCCAGAGTGTTGAGCCGTCAGCCAGCCGTTGCGGTAGCGCATTGCCGAATAACCAGCATTCCGGCTCATCGCCGAACTTCAACCGATATTCCTGAGTCCAAGGTATTAAGTCTTGGGCCGAGGTTTGAATGGAGGCTAGATGATTCTCTAAATCATCGGGATGTACAACGGTAAACACATAGGATGCATCTTCACGAACATCCTCCGGACTAATCCGATAAATCTTAAGCAGACCTTCATTGGCGTAAGGCACGCAACAACTGCCGTCGAGGCGCAGTTGAAATTGAAAAACAATTCCAGGCGCCTGGCTGGCGATTTTTTGGAGTCGATCCACCGCTTCCTGCCGCATTGTTTCCGCTTGTTTCTGCTTAATTAATTGAGTCTTAAGCGGGCGAAATACCAGAAAATAGATAGCGGGAAAGATCAGAGTCAAAAGCCACACAGCATCAATCAGCGCGGTGAGCCAACGCGAAAGCGGCGGCAACAACATGTCGATAAACAACATGACCAGCGCTTCGCCGACAAAAATGGAAGCGATCAATGCTAACAGCAGATATTTGACTGACCGAGAATCTTTAATTGAAATCATGCCAATTCTCACTCATCAAAGACGCATTTTTTGGGAGTGGAAACCCGCTCATTACTTCTTTCCTTCAGGCAGTCAAATTGTGTGTAATCATTTACTGATACTGTAGCAGCATAACAATAACCTTCCAATTTGTCTAACGGCGTTTATCCTTGCCGGTTTAGAGAGCGAATTTATTCCCTGTCTTTTTTTATTGCCGTTTTATAGAGACCTCCACTTAAAGATGGAAAGGTTACCGGTCACGCAGTAGGCAAGAATCTTTCGCTCAGCACCTGTTTATCGGGCACACCTTTGGCGTGCGCGGCCGCTTCGGCAGCATCGATCAAAGCCGGCGGTCCGCACAGGTAAATGTCAGGCAACACAGCCGCAGCCGCCAGATCTTGAGTCAGGGCATCCACCGGCGTACCGCTAAAACCCAGCCAGTTATCTTCCGGTTTCCAGACGCAGTAAATTACCTGAAGCTGGGGCAGTTCCGCTTGCAACGCTTCCAGCTCGGTCTGGCAAAACAAATCTTCGGCCCGATTTGCGCCGAAATAGAGCCGTGCCGGATGCGGTTCCTGAAACTCGGCCATGCGTCTTAACATGGACATCATCGGTGCCAGACCTGTGCCGCCGGCTACAAACCAGCGCGGTCTCAGGCCGCTTTCATGCAAGCCGAACGCGCCTTTGGGACCGTGAACGATCAACGTTTGTCCGACAGCCGCCTGCTCCCGTAGCCAAGTGGAAAAAAGCCCGCCGGGTTGCAGACGGATCAAAAACTCCAGCCGACCTTCCCAGTTGCCGGTATTGGCAAGCGAATAGGCGCGCTTGATGTCTTGTCCAGGCACTTCCAGTTCCATAAACTGGCCGGGTTCAAACTCGGCCACGCTGCCGCTGTCTTCATCCTGCGCCAAGCGCAGTTCCAAACGCAGGGTATTTTCGCCCACGGAATCGATAGCAGTAATTTCGGCGTTTCTGACCTTGATTTCACCGATCAGAATACGGTCATGATCAAAGGGCAGGTCAATGCGCAAATCGCTTTGAGGAAAGGTGCAACAAAGCAGGGTGCCGCCCTTTGCTTTATCGTCTACGGGCAAGGCGGCGGGGTTGTGTTTGCCCAAGGTAAAGTCGCCGTGGGTGACATCGGCATAGCAAGTACCGCAACTGCCCTGTCCGCACTGAGCGGGCAATACGATATGCGCATCGGCGGCCGCTTCCAGCAGATTTTGGTCTGCGGCGCATTCGAAACGGAGCTGTTCCCCGTCTCGGGTGGTCAGTTCAATAGTGTGAGTGTTCATGTTTCGGTTGGACTCCAAATAAAAAATGTTGCCGGAAAAACTTACGTTTCCGGCAGCAAGAGGGAGGATTAGGCTCCTGTCCGTTCGCCCTGAGCTTGTCGAAAGGCTCAGCACGAACGACTTAAATCAACAGTATTAAGATTAAGCCGCTTTGCGCGTCAGCGATGCTTCGATGTCAGCCTGCGCGGTGGTAATCGGCAACAGCCCGTATTTATCGACCAGTACCTGGACCAAATTTGGCGTCAGGAAGGCGGGCAGCGTGGGGCCGAGGCGAATATTGCGGATACCCAGCGCCAGCAAGGTCAGCAGCACGGCGGCGGCTTTTTGCTCAAACCATGATACGACCAGTGATAAGGGCAGCTCGTTAACGCCGCACTCAAAAGCGCCGGCCAGCGCGGTGGCAATTTTGATCGCCGAATAACTGTCGTTGCATTGGCCTAAATCCAGCAGGCGCGGAATGCCGCCGATATCGCCGAAATCATGCTGATTAAAGCGGTATTTGGCGCAGCCCAAGGTCATCACCACAGTGTCCTGCGGGGCCTGTTCGGCGAAATCAGTGTAGTAATTGCGACCTGATGCAGCGCCGTCACAGCCGCCTACCAGAAAGAAGTGGCGAATGGCGCCGGACTTGACCGCGTCAATCACCTTGTCGGCCACGCCCAGCACAGCATCGTGACCGAAACCGACGGTGACGACTTTTTCGTCGGCATCCTCTTTAAAGCCGGGTAATGCATTGGCAGCCTGGATTAGCGGCGCAAAATTCTTGTCGCTGATATGGCGCACGCCGGGCCAGCCTACCGGGCCTGCGGTAAAAATACGCTGACGGTATTGGGCTTGCGGCTCGATGATGCAGTTGGAGGTCATCAAAATGGCGCCCGGAAACTCGGCAAACTCTTTTTGTTGATCCTGCCATGCGCCGCCGTAATTGCCGACCAGATGCGGATAAGCCTTGAGCTTCGGGTAAGCATGGGAAGGCAGCATTTCGCCGTGCGTGTAAATATTGATGCCTGTGTCTTTGGTTTGCTCCAGCAAAGCGGCCAGATCGCCCAGATCGTGACCGGAGACCAGAATGGCTTTGCCTTTGATCGGAGTAATGCGGACTTGAGTCGGCTGTTGCGCGCCGAAAGTGCCGGTGTTGGCCTTATCCAATAACGCCATGACTTCAAGATTTAAAGTACCCAACGCCATAGACTGATTCAACAACGCTTCGGTATCGGTGGGATCATTGCTTAAAAAATCCAGCGCATCTTCGATTCCGGCATAAACAGTATCGCTTTCCCCGCCCAACACGTAAGCATGATGAGCATAGGCGCAAACGCCCTTAAGACCGTAAAGCACCAACGAACGCAGGCCGATAATGTCCTCGCCGACTTGGTCGAGTCCGGCATTGATGCCCACGTCGGCAGCCTGTTTGAGCATTCCGTCCATGTCGGCAGCGGGCTGCCAGGCAGCTGGACCGGTGAGTTGTTCAGGCGTAAGGCCTGATGCAAGCGCAGCTTGAATGTAGCTCGCCTTGACCCGATCCCGTACCTGGGCGGCTTCCTGTATCAGGGTAACGAAGCGGGTGGCGTTGAAGTTCACATTGGTCAAGGTAGTGAACATCGCGTACAGCATAAATTCGCCGGCTGCATTATCCGGGGCATTCAGGGCGCGGGCGCGTTTGGCGTACTGGGCAATGCCCTTGACGCCGTGAATCAGTAAATCCTGCAAATCGGAAGTCGTGGCGTCTTTGCCGCACATGCCTTTGGCAGTAGCGCAACCGCTGTCGGCATTGGAGCGGTCGGTTTGTTCGCATTGGTAACAAAACATCAGGTACTCTCCTCAAATTAATAAATCAGCTAGGGTGGCAGAAGAATGCTGCCCCATATGTAGCAACTTAAGACATATCACCACGAAGACACGAAGAACAACCAAGGTAAAACTTCGTGCCCTTCGTGTCTTCGTGGTGAATTAATTAATCTAAGTTGGTGCTTATAGATAAGAGCACTTACCATGCCAAGCAAAAAACCTTATGTTTTCAGGTGTTGCCAAAGTATCGTTGTATAATTAACATCAGCTTCAAGTTGTTTAATTGACATCAACGTTATCACTATGACGACAAACTCATTTTCCGCCTCGTTAATTTCCATTGTTGCCGACCTGTCCGCGCGCATGTCGGCGGAACAACGCTACCAACGTTTGTTGGAACATTTGTGCCGGATTTTTCCTTGCGATGCAGCGGCGTTGCTCAGGTTTGAAAACCATTGCCTGATACCGCTGGCAGTTAACGGCTTATCGGAAGATACCTTGGGACGGCGTTTTGTCGTCAGCGAGCATCCGCGTCTGGCGCAGATTTTGGCCTCCACTCAATCGGTGCGCTTTGCCGCCGATTCCGACCTGCCCGATCCGTACGACGGATTGATTGAAACAGATAACGATCAACTGCTGGTGCATGATTGCATGGGGGTTACGCTGTTTATCGATGGCGAACCCTGGGGCGTTTTAACACTGGACGCGCTGACTCCCGGGATTTTTGACAATATCGACCCGCTGCAACTCAACACCTTTATCAGCCTGACAGCGGCCACGGTCAAGGCGGCGGGACTGATTGCCTCGTTGGAACAGCGGGTGCGTTATGCGACCCAAACCTTATTCAAGGAAAATACCGACCACGACATGATCGGCGACAGCGACTGCATGCGGAAATTGCGTAATGAAATTTCCATCGTCGCCCCGTCGGAGCTGGCGGTTTTAATTTTGGGCGAAACGGGAGTTGGTAAAGAACTGGTTGCCCTGCGCATTCATATGGAATCGAATCGCGCCGATCAAGTCATGGTCTACGTCAATTGCGCGGCATTGCCTGAGAGTATTGCCGAGAGCGAGTTATTCGGCCATATTAAAGGTGCATTTTCCGGCGCCATCAGCGACCGGACCGGCAAGTTCGAGCTGGCCAACGGCGGCACGATTTTTCTGGATGAAATCGGCGAACTGCCGCTTTCCATACAGGCCAAGTTATTGCGCACCTTGCAAAACGGCGAGATACAGCGCGTCGGCAGCGATAAGCAAATCAAAGTCAATGTGCGGGTCATTGCCGCAACCAACCGCAATCTGCAACAGGAAGTCGCGGCGGGGTTGTTTCGCCCGGATCTTTACCATCGTCTGGCTGTTTATCCGATGCAGGTTCCGGCATTGCGCGAGCGGGGAAAAGACGTTTTATTGCTGGCCGGTGCTTTTCTGGAAAAAAACCAGCAGCGTTTGGGCGTTAAAAAGTTGCGTCTGGATCAGGACGCCAGGAAAGCCCTGTTGGATTACCACTGGCCGGGCAACATCCGCGAGCTGGAGCATCTACTCAGCCGGGTGGCGTTAAAATCGGCGACCCCGGAAAATCGCCAGGCGGATTTCATCACCATTTCCCTGGCCTATCTGGATATAGTACCGAAGCCTTTGAATGCTCCGCATGTCGACGCCGTACTGGATTCATCGACAGCTTTGCCCGCGTCGATAGACTTTAAAAACACGGTTGACGAGTTTCAGCGCCAACTCATCCAGCAACAATTAGCGGCGCAACAGGGGAATATGGCTGCGACGGCGCGGGTACTGGGACTGGACCGGGGGAATTTTCATCGTCTGCTGAAACGCTTGGCGATTAAATAATGATTACTCCACCAACAAACCCCGCAAATTGGCCATAGCCGTAGCCGCAATCTGCCCTTGCAGATTGATATTGTCGATAATCTCCAACACGGTGCGGGTATCAACAATTGCTTTAACATTGGGATTAACGGCTTTTAAATCATAAACCGCTGCATCAATGTCAGCGGCCTTGGTTTGCGCCTCACGAACGGCTTTTTCCTTGATTTTTATCGCCTCTTCGATAGCCGATATTTTTTCCTTATCGGCCTTATCTTTTTTCAGCGCTTTCAAATCTTCTTTCAGCGGTAGTAATGCTTCAGTGAGGTTTTTAACCTCCTCCAGAAACGGCAGCATATCTGCCTGAGCCTTTGCACGGCGGGCGGTAAAGTCCATCGTCCAGGAAAAATCGCTGTTCGCTTCAGGAGTTCCATGTTTGGCAAGCAACCTTGCAACCGAAGGGAAAAATTTATCCTGATTGCCTTCCTGTTCCAGCCATTCAGCGGTCAATGGCCTAGGCAAATCAGCATCATCTAAAATGCCACCTTGCTTATCAAAGCCAAAATACGCCAAAGTCGTCGGCGTTTTCTTGCCGACCTTAATTTGCGACAAATCGTAATACCAGATGCGTTCGGTTTTTTTGCCCTTGGTAAAAAACAGCAGATTGGTTTTAACTCCGGCCCCCGCCGTTGAAAACACGCCGCCGGGCAAACTGATAATGCACCACAAATCGCATTCATCGACCAGCTTACGCTTGGTTTCGACAAAAGCGCTTTCATTGGTTCGGAACAACAAGCCCTCATCCAGCACAATGCCGCAACGCCCGCCTGCTTTGCCGTCCATCGGCATTTTCAGGTCAGCCAAAATATGTTGCAGGAATAAAACCTGGGTCGAACCGGTCTCAAAACTGTAATTCTTTTGCGCATCAGTGCCTTCCTTGCCGCCAAACGGCGGATTGGTCAGGATCACATCGAAAGTGGCCGGGGCTTGCTCAAACAAACCGGCATACGTAGGCCGGTTGGTCAGCGTATTGCCGTGCCATAAATTCGGTTGATCTATACCGTGCAAAATCAAATTGGCTAACGCAATAGGAAAAACCAGGTTCTCTTTTTCCCTACCGAAAAAAGTATCGTGTTTCAGCACATCCAACATCGTAGCGGCGGGCGCATTGCCCAAATTGCGGCTGATATGCTCAAACGCCACCGCCAAAAACCCGCCGGTGCCGCAACAAGGGTCGTAAACCGTCTCCCCGGCTTGCGGATCGAGAATATGCACCATGCCTCGAATCACTTCGCGCGGGGTAAAAAACTGGCCGCCGTCGGAGTTTTTCTCGCCCATTTTCAACAGCAAATCTTCATAGACTTGCGACAAGGTAAAAAAGTGAGTGTCGTCGATATGGTCGATATGGATTTCATGCACCTTGTCGAGAATATCGCGCAGATTGGTTTCACTATCGACCCGCACTTTTTCCACCGCCGTCATAATCCGGCCGATTACTCGTTGCTTGCGGCTGGCATTGCTATTGGGCAACTGGCTGATAGGATCAATATCCAAACTGTGCAAATGCGGCAACAGCTCGTTATTGATAAACTCGAACAGCTTGCCGTCGCCCGCCGCGTAAAGCTCCTTGCGCTTCCAGCCGATAGCTTGTTCTTCCGTATCCTCTTTATCGGCAAACGGCGCGGCCCAATCCTGCCAACGGTACGGCGCAGTCAAGGCCGGTGCATAATCGTTACCCAAAGCCTCGGCTTCTTCCCGCGCCTTTTGCTCTTGAGCATCCAGAATGCGCAAAAACAGGATCCAGGTCAATTCCGGCACATACTGCAAGGCGCTGGCGCAATTGGAGCGGCGCATCACATCGCAAATGGCTTTGACAAATGAGGATAGCGATTGCGTGGAAGCGATGGACTTGGGCGATTTGCCTTTTTTCGCTGTTTTTATCGTGTTGTCCAACTTGTTCTTCATAATTGATGATAATTTCGTAGGAGCGGGCCATGCCCGCGAAAATAATATTTAAATAACCTGAAATTCGAGAGCTCATATTTTAATTTCGACCATTACGAGGACATCCTCGTAATGGTCTTAAATCACCTGATTAAAACCACGTTTGTGACTAACAATCAAACCCAAATCGCATTCCAAAACGGATAATCCCCTACCCGTTGAACCAGCCCCGCCCGCAAAGGATTGGCAATAATGTATCGAGCGATATTGAGTAAATCCTCCTCGGCGCGTAAGGCGTGATCATGATACCCCGGGTCCCAGAGCGTCCCGCGCCGTTCCAGAACACAATTCGCCAATCTTGAGCTGGACGATTTCAGTCGATTCACGACAATGCCCAAGTTATCTTGAATGCCCAAACCAACCAGCCAATGCGCATGATCCGGCATCAGAACCCAAGCAAGTATTCGGGCATCGCCAAGAATTTCGTTGTTTTCAAAGCACCGGGCTGCGGCGCAACCGGCGTTAAATTCATCAAAAAAACGTTGCCGATTAAGTGTTGTAGCGGTTATCAAATAAACGTGGTTGGGCAAAGACACCCTTCCCTTGCGCAAAGCCTGCTGTCCGGGTCGATTCTTTTGTGGGAACGGGGCGCGCCCTCGATTATTACCGACCGTAATCTGTTCGCGGGCATGGCCCGCTCCTACAATAAATTTATTTGAACATGGCATTCTTACTCCTTCTCAATGACTTGAGTCGGTAAGTCTTCTCAGAAGGTTTGTTGAGATTATTCTGCTGCATATTGAGCTGCCAAGGTTCTGTCCTGTAGGAGTGGGCCGTGCCCGCGAATGGGGCTAGGCATGACTCAGATCGCGGGCACGGCCCGCTCCTACAACGAATTTATTGACACATCGCATTCTTATTTCTGCTCAAAAGCTTTGGCGAGTAAGCGTTCAGGGATTTTATTAAGCTCATTCAACTGTTCTTGCATCGCTGATTTAACCGACTTTAACGTTGCCAAGGCTTTAGACACCCTGAGCTGTTCTTGATAAGGCGGCAGCAAAATCGAACCTTCCGCCAGCCGATTAAACAACATTCGTTCCCGTACCGCGCCGCGCGCCAATGAATTGATGCATTGCTCGCCATAAGGCGACCTGAGCCAATAATAAAACCAGCGCGAATCGACCAGCCCGGCTTTGCCTTGCAAGGCGACATAATCCGGGCTGGTGATTCCGGGTTCATCGTCGTCATCGACAAAGGCAATCGAGCCGATCAAGATACGCATCGGGTTATAAAAAACCGTGCCGCAAAATACCGGCTTGTAGCGTTGCGGCTGTTTGCCCGGCGGTTCTCTCGTCGTCGTAGGAGCGGGCCGTGCCCGCGATTGGGCTTCAACGTGACTCAAATCGCGGGCACGGCCCGCTCCTACGGTTTTAGCTGCGGCTAAGCCGCCACGGGTTGCACCCAATACCGGGTAATCCGCCCAGGTTTCGCCTATGCCTTTTTTGACTTCTGCCAACACCTCGCCCAAACGGGTTTCGGTGACCGGCGATTGTTCAATGCTTTCGCGGATATAAGCATTCGCCAGATTGACGATTTCCTGTTGTTGTAATTCTAAGGCTTTGCGGGCGGTTTCTACTTCGGCGAGTTGGGCTTTAAGTTTAGTGGTTATTTGGCACTGTTCTTCAATATCGGGAATTACTAATTCTTGATTTAAGTATTCCTTCATCTGCAAATTTCTAATTCCCGTCGTAGCAGTTTGAAATTTTTCAGTCTGTCCGCTCCAATGAACATTTAGTAGTCTTAGTAACAAATATTCAGGTTCAACAACGCTTTTTTTAACTCTTAAACACGAAATAAAATTACCACAAATAAATCTCCCTTCCTCTTTGAAAATCGCTACTCTCCCTACTGGCTGTTTTTCACCACCCCCTGACCTTTCAAGTAAAATATCATTCAGAAAAAGCTTTTTCTTCTCGTAAATCACATCTGGAATATCCAACAATGCTTGGTTCTTTAAAGCTAATTCTCCTGAATTTAGAAAGTTTGTAGACCTCAATACTGAAACAGCGGTTGCCTGATCTATTGCCGATTCGCCCCACGCTCCAGCGTCCCATGATTCAAGTAAATCTAAAAGCTTGAGCTTATTCATATCCCAAATAACCTTCCTTTAGCTTCCAATATAACCGCACCCGGTTGTCCCCATTTTTTCAATGCCGCCAATCCCCCAGCCCGGCTGATTTCCGGCACTTGCCAGAGCGAGTCAGATTCCAATGCCTCGGTGCCGCCCAAGCCAAACTGATGACCGAAGCCTTTCAGCACAACCGCAGTATCGCTCGGCATGTCTTCGAACCAGGGTAGATTCCGGTCGAGATAACCTTGGCCGCGCTCCTGCCGTTTCAAGGCTTGGGCGCGATAGCCGTGGTGGGCGAACATGTCGTAATAATCAAAATCCTGCATTTCTTCCAGTTCCCGTAAGACTTCGGGCGAGTAGTTTTCGCCCAGCAAATGATCGATCAAGTCGCGGCGTTTTTTGTTTTCTATCCACAGTTGCCGGAAATCCTGCAAGTTGCCCGCTTCGCGTAGCACCTGTTGCAGCATTTCCCGACGGTATTCTTCTATCGGGATTTTCACATCCCGGCCTTCGCGGCGGGTCAGGATAAATCGGCCTTCGGAGTTGACGCTGACAGTTTGCCCGTCAATTTGAATCACCGGCGGTTCGTCTCCTCCCTCGCCACCATCCCCGCCGTCTTCGCCACCGCCGCCGGTTTTCTTTCTACCTGAACTGTGCGCGGTAATGAAATCGGTGCCGAACAAATCGGTTACGCCGGTGTAGTCGTACAGCCAGAATTTGTATTTTTGTGTGACTTCGTCGATGCGTGTGCCGCGTCCGAGCATTTGGTAAAACAGGATGCTGGATTCGAGATAACGAAAAAACACCACCGCATTGAGCCGTTCTATATCGACGCCGGTCGCCAACAAATCGACGGTACAGGCGATAAAGGCCCGTTCGCCGGAGCCGCGCATCGGTTCGATCATCTCGCGCCCGCCGTTAGCGGTGCCCATGCATTTGAACGCGTAATGTTCTTTGGCGGTGCGGCCCTGTTGTTTGCACCATTGGCTGTAAAGGTTGTTCATCTGCATCGCTACACGATCGGCGTGGATTTCGCGGGTGCAGAAAATAATCGCTTTTTGCTCGGGACCGCCGTGCAGGCAAAGCTGCTTGAACAAATCCTCGCACATGGCCGCAATGCGTTCCGGCATCAGTAGTTGGCTGTCGAAATGCCGGGACGTGTATTGGTCTTTGATTTCTTCTTGCCTGATTTCTCTGCCGGTTTTGGCATCAATTGGGTTGGCTTTGAGCACTTCGTCGCTGGTAAAAGTTTTGCCGTCTATCGAGGCCTTGCGTTTGACGATTTCGCAGGCGGCCAGATACCCGTCTTCTTGGGCTTGGATCAGGTTGTATTCGTAAACCGGTTCGCCAAAATACTTTAGGTTGTTGGCGGTGATCAGGGCATCATCTTTGTTTTGCGTTTTAGATTCGCGCAGTTGTCGGGGCGTGGCGGTCAAGCCAATCTGCACCGCATTGGGATTGCGCAGTAACACTTCCGACCAACGGCCCCAGGCGGAACGATGACATTCGTCAATGATAATCATGCTGAAAGCATCGGGAGGGTAATGTTCGCTAAGAAAGCTGGTTGTGTCATTGTCTTCGTCATCCAGACCTAAAGTTTGATAAGTGGCGATATGAATCCGGGCATTTTTTGCGCTGTTTTCCCCTTTGCTGTTAGTAACGATACGAGCATTGTCACCGAAGACTGCTTTGAGTTTGTTGTAACCCTGTTCGCGTAGTTCGTCCCGATCGCAAAGAAATAAGGCCGGTTTAGGCAAACGCTGAGCTTGATGCAAGCGCCACAACAGGTTTGCCGCAATGACGGTTTTACCGGCCCCGGTGGCTAATGACAACAACACTCGACTGGGCTGCCCATTTTGTTCGCAACGCAGAATTTTTTCAAAACAGGCGCGAATCGCGGCATCCTGATAATAACGGGCTTTAGGATAAGCCGGACTGTCGGCCATGAATAACAAGGCCGATTCGGGTTTGCCAATATCAATTCCCGTATCGTTGGCATAACGTCGGGTTAAGTCATCGTGGCTGGGAAAATGGTCTTTGAGTGAATGCGGCCCGGCCTGCAAGCCGCTGATTTTATGGTATTCGCCGTACAAATGGCCGTTGGTGGCAAACACATACTGAACGTTAAAGCGGCTGCATTCGGAATAACCTTTGGCTTGCTGCATGCCTTTGAGCGGGTCTTCCGATTGTTTTTTGGCTTCCAATACGCCGACCGGTAACGGCTTAGGCATGTCGCCTGCTTGTACGCAAAGCAGGTAATCGGTGCGGCCGCCGCCTGCGCGCCGACGGCCTTTATGGCCGATGGCTTCTACCGGCGCAGGCGTTTCAAGTTTGAGTTTGGAATGATCGTCATACCCTTTTTCGCGAAGTACCGGATCAATCAGGTAATAGCGGGTTTCTTGTTCGTTATAGCTCATGGTATTTCCCTATTGATGGGGTTCCTTGCGAACTGATTAAAACTGACTATGAAACATTCTCTGGTAAAAACTATTTTGCTGCAACTTGGGCTAAACGTAGGTTAATTTGTAAAGCCTTTAATTTTCTTTGGGGAGGCTTAGAAGGGCTAATTATTTAAACTATTACTTTCCGATGCAAAAACTGGAAAATATTTTCCCGAGTAAATCATCCGAGGTGAATTTTCCGGTAATTTCCGCAAGGCTGTTTTGAGCCTGTCTTAAATCTTCCGCGACCAGTTCTCCGGCTTGGCTGCCTCTTAACTGGTCTAAAGCGCTTTCGACAAACTCATGGCCTTTGCTCAAGGCTTCGATATGCCGTCTTCGGGCGATAAAAACGTTATCGGTAGCCTCGTTAAAACCGACGCTCTGTTTGAGGTGTTCTTTCAACAGTTCCATGCCGCTGCCGGTTTTTATCGACAGGTAGATTTGGGTGCCGGACTCGGTTTGTTTTATTTCCGGTTCTAACCCTAACAGGTCTATTTTGTTGTAGATTCGGGTGATGTTGCCGGATGGCAGTGTTGTTAATATCGACTCAACTTCCGGGTCTCTTGCATCGATCAGCAATAAGATTTTATCGGCGTTTTTGATTTCCTGGTGAGCCCTGCGGATGCCTTCTTGTTCTATCGGATTGTCGCTTTCGCGCAGGCCTGCGGTGTCGATGATATGCAGGGGCATGCCGTCCAGCTGGATGCGCTCTTTTAACACGTCGCGGGTGGTTCCGGCTATGTCGGTGACTATCGCGGCTTCGTGTCCGGCCAGCGCATTAAGCAGGCTGGATTTTCCGGCGTTGGGTTTGCCTGCCAAGACGACGGTCATGCCGTCGCGCAATAAGCGTCCCTGTTGTGCGGTTTTTTGGATTTGTTCGATGCGGTGCAGTATGTTGACAATCCGGTTTTCGACCACGCCATCGGTCAAAAAATCGATTTCCTCATCGACAAAATCGATAGCTGCTTCGACGTAGGTTCTGAGCTCGGTCAGTTCTTCGACCAGCTCATTGATCTGTACTGAAAAAACGCCCTGCATCGATTTTTGCGCCGAGCGGACCGATTGTTCGGTGCTGCTTTCAATCAAGTCGGCGACAGCTTCAGCTTGAGCTAAATCGAGTTTGTCATTAAGAAAGGCGCGTTCGGTAAATTCACCGGGGTTGGCTAAGCGTGCGCCCAACGATAAAACCCGCCGCAACAGCATGTCCAATACAACCGAGCCGCCGTGACCTTGAAGTTCGAGTATGTCTTCACCGGTGTATGAAGCCGGAGCAGGAAAATAGAGGCTGATGCCGGAATCGATGACCGAGCCGTTGTCATCGGTAAACGATGAATATTGGGCCAGTCTGGGAATTAACGTTTTATTGACGAGGTGTTTGGCGATTTCGGGAACCAATGCCCCCGAAATGCGAATGATGCCGACACCGCCATTCCCTGGCGGTGTCGCAATGGCTGCAATGGTATCTCGGTTTTCTATGTCCACTTAAGCCTATGGCATTTTAGCTATTTGCTTGGTGATATACGACTGTTGAATAATAGACAGGGTATTGTTGACTACCCAGTATAAAACCAGACCGGCCGGGAAAAACAGGAAGAATATGGTAAAGACGATCGGGAACATCTTCATCACTTTAGCCTGTATCGGATCAATCGGCGCAGGATTTAAGCCTTGCTGAATTTTCATGGTGATACCCATGATGACCGGCAATACATAAAACGGGTCCTGTATCGATAAGTCCTGTATCCATAACATGAAAGGCGCCTGACGAAATTCGACGGTTTCGCTCAATACCCAGTATAAACACATAAACACCGGAATCTGCACCAAGATAGGCAAGCAGCCGCCCAATGGATTGACCTTTTCTTTTTTATACAGGGCCATCATTTCGGTGTTGAAACGCTGTCTGTCATCAGCAAATCGTTCTTGCAGTTCTTTAAGACGCGGCTGAATTTTGCGCATCTTGGCCATTGATTTATAGCTGGATTGCGACAATGGAAAAAACAGTAATTTAATACACAGTGTTACGCCGATAATGGCTACGCCCCAGTTACCGGCAGCATCGTGGATCTGGTTCAATAACCAATAAATGGGTTTGCCGATAAAGGTTAAAAAGCTGTAATCAACAGTCAACTCAAGACCCGGCGCTATGTTTTCCATCATCGGCTGGATTTTAGGACCGGCGAATAATTTGGCAACAAATTGAGCGTCTGAATTTGCGTTAACGGTAACCGGTGGAGAATAAGTTCCGATAACATATTGTCCGTCACTCAATGACTTGGTATAGAAATGATTTTCCTGATCGGCCGGTGGAATCCACGCAGAAGCAAAATAATGCTGAATCATTGCTGTCCAACCGCCTTTGGTTGCCACATCAAGATTTTCATCAACCATGTCATCAAAGCTTATTTTTTGGTATTTTTCTTTTTCGGTATAAATAACGCCGCCGTCATAAGCTCTCATACCGCCAGTCAGCATCCCTCCTTTGCTGCCGGTATCCGGTGCTTTAAGCAGCTGACTGTATTGTCTGCCTGACCAGGGCTTACCGGAATCATTTTTTACTTTTTGTTCCAGTGTTATTTCATAACTGCCGCGTTTAAAGGTAAACAGTTTGGTAATAGTCAGGCCATTATTATCAGTCCATGTTAAGGGTACCGTTAAACTGTCTTGCCCCGGTTTTAGATCGTAACTGGTCGCTTCATTTTTAAATACGCTGTGGTGGCTCGGCGCAATTGCAAAACCGCTGTCGGCAATTAAACCGCTTTGCGCAACAAATAATTTTTCCTGACTACTGTCGAATAAGCGTACTGGAGCGGTGTTTTTTTCCGCAACGGATAAACCGACCATTGTTCGTAGCTTATCTACGACAGTGTTGGATTTTTCTATCGGGTAGTTCAGTAAATCCAGATTCTGGATTGTGCCCCCTTTCGGATCAATTTGGAGCGCAAGCACATCGGTTTTAACGGTAATGACATTGGCAGATGAAACTGTTGACAATGGAACGGCTGCGGTATTTTGCTCTGCCGGTTCTGTTTGCGCCGATGCACCTGTGGCAGAAGGTAAATCTTCTTTGGTATTGGCGGCTACAGTGTCTGTAATAGCGGCAACTTCAGGTTTCGGGCCATAATCCAGTTGCCAGGCTTGTTGCAGCATAAAAACAAGCATTGCAAAAGTAACGATCAGTACAAATCTTATATTATCCATTCTTATTACCAAATTTTTCCGGAACGGGATCAATGCCACCTTCATGGAACGGATGGCATTTCAATAATCTTTTGAGGGAGAGATAAGAGCCGATAATGGCCCCGTGGAGCTGAAGCGCTTCCAGAGAATAACTTGAACAACTTGGATAGAAACGACATCTATCGCCTAGCAGAGGGCTAATAAAGTATTTATAAAACTTTATAATTGCTATGAGTATGAATCGCATCGGGATACCAGCTTAAGCCAATGCCTTTCCAATGATTTTCTTAACAAATCCAGCGGAGCATCTACGGCTTCTCTACGAGCCAAAACAACAATATCAATATTTCCCAAGCCATGTTGTTTTATTCTAAAGTTTTCCCGGACAGTTCGTTTAATTACATTCCTTTGCACTGCCTTTCTTATATTTTTTTTAGCAATTGCCAAGCCTAGCCGCGGATGATCGAAATCATTTCTTATGGCTAATAGGGTAAAATATTGGTCACTTGATTTTACAGGCTTAGCAAAAACCTTTTTATATTCAGCCGGTTTTTTTAACCGTAACTGCGGGGGGAAACTAAAAACTTCTTCAGCCACCAACCGTCAACTAAACGGTTAACTGGGCGCGACCTTTTGCTCTGCGAGCATTGAGAACTTTACGGCCGCCTACGGTTGCCATTCTTGCACGAAAACCGTGGGTTCTTGCGCGTTTGATTTTACTTGGTTGGTATGTTCTTTTCATTTTACTTAAGGCCTGATCGGATGAGTGTTAACAAAAACAGATAAAAAAGACAGCGGATGATAAAATAAACCATTAGGCCTGTCAATTCTGTAGCGCAATGTTTTATTGCTGTATAGTGATAAAAAGCAAAATTACACTATTAATTTTAATCAACTTTTTACTATTTCAATGAGCTCAATTTGGAACAACTGCCTTTCTAAACTTGAAAATGAAATTTCAGGTTCTGACTTCAGTACATGGATACGGCCCCTTCAGGCCATAGAAAGCGATGAACAAATAAAATTATTAGCGCCCAACCGTTTTGTACTGGACTGGGTTAAAGAGCATCACTTTGCAAAAATTGAAGAGACCATTCATGAGTTTTCTAACGGCACATTAAATTTGAGCCTGGAAATCGGTTCCAGAAATTCGTCCGTTGCAACGGCTGCAAAAGTAGCCAAGCCTGCCGGAACTCAAAAAACCAGCCCCAACTTCCTGAATAAGGCATTTACTTTCGACAGTTTTGTTGAAGGTAAATCCAATCAGTTGGCAAGGGCTGCTTCAATGCAGGTTTCCGAGAACATCGGCAAGGCTTATAACCCATTACTTATTTACGGCAGTTCAGGTTTGGGTAAAACCCACATGATGCACGCAATAGGCAATGCCGTTTTACAAAAAAATCCTTCCGCGACCGTCGTTTATCTGCACTCTGAAAAATTCGTTCAGGATATGGTTAAGGCATTGCAGCAAAATTCGATCAATGCGTTCAAGGAGTTTTATCGGGGCGTTGATGTGCTGCTAATTGACGACATTCAATTTTTTGCCGGCAAGGAACGCTCGCAGGAAGAGTTCTTTCATACGTTCAATACGCTGTTGGAAAAGAAACATCAGGTGATTTTAACCTGCGACAAATATCCCAAAGAAATCATAGGTCTTGAAGACCGCTTAAAATCACGGTTTGGCTGGGGACTTCCTGTTCTAATCGAGCCCCCGGATATGGAAACCAGAGCCGCTATTTTAATGAAGAAGGCGGCTTTTGTTAATATTGAACTAGCCCAGGATGTGGCTTTTTTTATCGCTAAAAGAATCCCCTCCAACGTTCGGGATCTGGAAGGCGCTCTAAGACGAGTCATTGCCAACGCACAGTTTACCGGTCGTGAAATTACTATCGAATTCACCAAGGAAGCGCTGCATGATTTAATTTCCTTGCAGGACAAACTCGTTAATATCGACAATATCCAGAAAACGGTTGCCGAATATTTTAAAATTCGAGTTGCCGATTTGTCGTCTAAAAATAGAAAACAATCGATTACCCGACCGCGACAAATGGCTATGTGCCTGGCCAGAGAACTGACATCGCACAGCTTTCCTGAAATTGGCGATGCATTTGGCGGTCGTGATCATACAACAGTAATGAACGCCTGCAAACGAATTGCCGAGCTAAAAGAAGCTGACAACAAGATTGCTGAAGATTATTCGAACCTGTTGAGAACCCTGTCACATTGACGGGGAACAACCTGTGGATAAAATGTACTTTTACTAACATCATTTAGTTAACTACAATCCGTACACGTTAAACCAGCACCCTTAACCACATTGTTTATAACAACACAACTAATTGATTATTAAGGATAAAAATCTGTTTTCAACAGGTTCCTTTTAAGCTAGTAGTAATAATAGAAAAATATTCTTTTATGAAATTTATTATTAATAGAGAAGAAATCCTGGCCCCTTTGCAGCAAATAGTCAGCGTGATAGAGAAAAGGCAAACGATGCCTATTCTTTCCAATGTCCTAATGGTTATTGATAAAGATGAACTTATTTTGACGGGTACTGATCTGGAAATTCAGATCATCGCTAAAATCAATATCGCAACAGCTACGCCGGGGTCGATTACGGTACCGGCCAGAAAATTCCTGGATATTTGCAGGCTTCTACCTAACGGAGCCGAAATAAAATTTGAGTTGCAGGACGATAAAGTAAAAATCGCCTCCAGTCGCAGCCGTTTTTCCTTGAGTTGTTTGCCTGCAGATAATTATCCTGAATTTGCTGAATCCGAATTAGAGAATCATTTGTTCATCAATGCCGGCAAATTTAAAAAAGCACTCGATAAGACGGTTTTTTGCATGGCCAATCAGGATGTTCGTTATTACCTGAACGGCTTATTGCTTAATGTATCCAACAGTAAGTTGAAACTGGTTGCATCGGATGGACACCGCTTGTCCATTTATGAGGATAATCTTGATCAGGCGACCGGTTTTGAAGCCCGAATTATTTTGCCCAGAAAAGGCGTTCTTGAACTGAGTCGCTTGCTGGACGACTCGGAAGCTGAATTGAAAGTTGAGTTTTCCAGCAACAATATTAGAATTTTTATCAAGAACCTGATTTTCTCGGCGAAACTGGTGGACTCTAAATATCCTGATTTCGGCAAAGTTTTCCAGCAAGAATTTTTTAACCAAATCCATATTCAAAAGCAGATATTGAAAGAAGCATTGACTCGTGTCGCTATCTTGTCGAATGAAAAATTCAAGGGCGTGACCTTTGACATTAAATCTGACAGCCTGAAAATCAGCACTCATAATCCCGAGCATGATGAAGCTGAGGAAGAACTGTTTATTGAATACACGGGTGAACCGTTAACGATTGCTTTTAATGCGCAATATTTACTGGATGCTGTTTCAAACCTGGATTCCGAGCTTGCGGTTCTGACCATTGCGAGCAATGCCAGCAGTTGTTTTATAGATGAGCCTGGTGATTGCGGGTATAAGTTTATTGTTATGCCCATGAGACTGTAATATTGCAGTTATGAGTTTGTTGAAACTGGATATTTACGGAGTTAGGAATATCCAAAAAGAATCTATCAACCCTTCGCCGGCGATTAATCTTGTTGTTGGAGAAAATGCCAGTGGAAAAAGCGCACTCATTGAAGCTATTTTTATTTTGGGAAGAGCGAAATCTTTTCGTTCTTCAGCGATCAAGTCCGTTATCAATTTTACACAAAATCATCTGGTAGTTTCAGCGCAAATCTTGCAGGAAAATGGGAGTCGCTTGCATTTAGGGATACAACTGGATGGTAAAAATATTGAAATTCACATCAATCAGCAATCAACACAAAAACGCTCGGATCTGGCTTATGCATTGCCATTGCAGCTTATTCATCCCAAAAGCTATGAATTACTCGATGCCGGATCCCAAATCAGAAGAGAGTTTTTAGATTGGGGCGTTTTTAATAATGATCAAAACTTCTTACCTGCCTGGCGCAGATTTAAAAAAGCCTTGTCCCAACGCAATGCACTGTTAAAAACAAGACGACTTGAACAACTCAATGTTTGGGATAATGAACTTGTGTATTACGGTACAATAGTCGATAGCTACCGTCAGCAATATTTAGAAAAATTCAAGCCTGTTTTTATTGAGATTATCAGCAGATTTCTCGCCCTTGATGGAATCGACTTGCGGCTTGTGTCCGGTTGGGATACGGCTAAAGAATTCAGCCGGGTTTTAATTGAAGACCAAGACAAAGACTTACGCTACGGATTTACCCATAGCGGACCGCATCGAGGGGATTTTCAATTATTGGTCAATAACCGGTTAGCAAAGGATTTTGTGTCACGCGGCCAGTTAAAGCTATTGGTTATGAGCTTAAAATTGGCACAGGTTCAGTTGCTTGCCAATGAACAGAGCCAGACCGGCTGCATATTGATTGACGATTTCGCAGCTGAACTTGACGTAGTTAACCGTGCTAAATTATTGCGCTATTTGTCAGAGATGGCATGCCAAGTATTTATAACAGCTACAGCAACACAAGATTTTGGCGATTTAAGTCAGATAAAAAATTACAAAATGTTCCACGTGGAACATGGCACCATAAAACCCGTGTAATGTTCCACGTGGAACATTCGCAACCAATAGGAAAAAAACAATCATGAGTAACTCCATTGATCAAGTTGTCGAAACGTCAAGCCAAACAACGGCCGCTATAATAACTGCCGTGCCTGAATACGACAGCACTAACATTCAAGTGTTAAAAGGGTTGGATGCTGTAAGAAAAAGACCGGGCATGTATATCGGTGATACGGATGACGGTTCCGGATTACACCACATGGTTTTTGAAGTCGTTGATAACTCAATTGATGAGGCCTTAGCAGGCTATTGTAAAGAAGTCAGGGTGATTATTCACAGCAATGGCTCAGTCTCTGTTTCTGATGATGGCCGGGGCATTCCGGTCGATATTCATAAGGAGGAGGGAAGATCGGCAGCAGAAGTTATTATGACGGTGCTGCATGCCGGCGGTAAATTTGATGACAACGCTTACAAGGTAAGCGGCGGTTTGCACGGCGTTGGGGTCTCGGTTGTGAATGCCTTATCCGAGGAGTTGAATCTTGAGGTCCGCAAGAATGGTCAGCTTTATAAGCAGCAGTATCGTATGGGTAATCCTGTTGCTCCAATGGCCGCAGTAGGGTCTGCCGAAGGCTCCGGCACTTTAATAAATTTTAAGCCCAGTACGGAAACGTTTACCGATGTCGAGTTTCATTACGACATCCTGGCGAAAAGACTTAGAGAATTATCCTTCCTGAATTCCGGCGTACGCATCAGCCTGGAAGATGAACGTACAGACAGACAGGATGTATTCGAATTTGAAGGCGGCATAGGCGCTTTTGTTGTGCATTTGAATAAAAACAAAACGCCGTTATTTCCAGAGGTATTCCACTTTACAGCGGAAAAGGAAGGTGTTGTCGTTGAAGTGGCTATGCAGTGGAATGACTCGTACCAGGAAAACGTTTTTTGCTATACCAACAATATTCCGCAGCGTGATGGCGGCAGTCATTTGGCCGGTTTCAGGGGCGCTTTGACACGAACCATCAATCAATACATCGAATCCAGCGGTTTAGCCAAAAAAGAAAAAGTACAGACTACCGGCGATGATGCACGGGAAGGTTTAACCGCAGTGCTTTCAGTTAAGGTCCCTGATCCCAAGTTTTCCTCACAAACAAAAGACAAGCTGGTTTCTTCGGAAATTAAGCCGATAGTCGAATCGACGATGAACGAAAAGTTACAGGAGTTTTTGCTGGAAAAACCGCAAATAGCCAAAGCCATCGTCGGCAAGATTGTCGAGGCCGCCCGTGCCAGAGAAGCGGCCCGTAAAGCGCGTGATTTGACGCGTCGTAAAACCACGCTGGATATTGCCGGATTACCGGGCAAACTGGCGGATTGTCAGGAAAAAGATCCCGCATTATCCGAACTGTTCCTGGTGGAAGGGGATTCTGCGGGCGGATCGGCAAAGCAGGGCAGAGACCGTCGCACCCAAGCTATCCTGCCGTTAAAGGGGAAAATTCTTAACGTCGAGAAAGCCCGCTTCGACAAAATGATTTCATCGGAAGAAGTCGGAACATTAATTACCGCGTTAGGCTGCGGCATAGGCAAGGACGAATACAATCTGGCTAAATTGCGTTATCACCGCATTATCATCATGACCGATGCGGACGTCGATGGATCGCACATCAGAACCTTGTTGCTGACCTTCTTTTATCGCCAATTGCCCGAGATCGTTGAAAAAGGCTATATCTATATTGCCCAGCCGCCGTTGTATAAAGTTAAAAAAGGCAAACAAGAGCATTACGTTAAAGACGATGCCCAGTTGAATGAATACCTGATTCAACTCGCCTTGGATAAAGCCCAGCTTTTTACCGATGTATCGGCGCCGCCAATTCAAGGGCAGGGCCTGGAAAAACTGGCTAAACTGTTTACTGAAGTAGATGGTATCAATAATCGCTTATCCAGACGTTACGATGAGATTTTTCTGGAACAGTTTGCCTATATGGATGTGATCAGCGACGAGCTCAAGCAGGATCAGCAAAAGCTTGCCGCTTGGTTTGTCATCATGGAGAAAAAGCTGACAGATTGCGACAGTAAGGCGATATACACCATTGAGCTGGACTACAAAACAAGCAATGATTTTTCCGTCGTGGTTAACAAGCGCCTGCATGCAATCACTAAAACCTTTGTGTTGCCGTCAACCTTTTTCAATGGCAAGGATTATCAAAAAATTGCGCAATATGCAGCGGATACAGCTGGCATGTTTAACGAAGGCTCATTCATGCAAATGGGCGAAAGACAGCAGCCGGTCAGCAACTTTAAACAGGCTTTTGAATGGATGATGAAGGAAATCAAAAAAGGCCAGCATATCCAGCGTTACAAAGGTTTGGGTGAAATGAATCCCGAACAGCTGTGGGAAACCACGCTGGATGCGAATAACCGCCGTTTGCTGCAAGTCAGGATCGAAGACGTGATTGCTGCCGATGAGATTTTCACCACGTTAATGGGAGACGTGGTCGAGCCGCGTCGGGACTTCATCGTTAAAAATGCGTTGGATGTAACTAATCTGGATGTTTAATTATGCTGAATTTTCCACAAATTGATCCCATCGCTGTAAGCTTAGGCCCGGTAAAGATTCACTGGTACGGCCTGATGTATCTGATCGGTTTTGCCGCCGTGTGGTTTTTAGGGCAAAAACGCGCCGAACAACCGTGGTCGCCGATTAAACCGGAAGCCATAGAAGACTTGGTTACTTACGGCGCGTTCGGCGTCATTCTCGGCGGCAGGATCGGCTATATCCTGTTTTATAATTTTGAAGGATTTCTCAGCAATCCGCTGATCCTGATTAAAATATGGCAGGGCGGCATGTCCTTTCATGGCGGCATGTTGGGTGTTTTTATCGCGATGTGGTTATTCGCAAAAAAGCAGCAATGCAGCATGTTGCAATTGACTGATATTATCGCACCGCTGGCGCCTATAGGTTTGGCAGCCGGTCGTATCGGTAATTTTATCAATTCAGAATTATGGGGCCGACCCACCGATGTGTCTTGGGCAATGGTCTTTCCTAACGGCGGCCCGTTAGCCCGTCATCCTTCGCAATTGTATGAAGCCTTTTTAGAGGGTGTTGTGCTGTTCGCCATACTCTGGGTGTATTCCAGCAAACCGAGACCGGTTATGGCTACGACCGGCATGGCACTGTTTTTTTATGGCTGCTTTAGATTTTTTGTGGAGTTTTTCAGGATGCCTGACGTGCAATTAGGCTATATAGCCTTGGACTGGCTGACTATGGGACAGATACTGTCAACCCCGATGATCTTGATCGGTGCTACTTTATTCTACTTTGCGCATAAAGCCAATGTCCCAAAATAACTAAACAACCATCAGCTAAAGCTTATTGCCTTATTTGATTAGCAATATATTTCAATCAAGCCCAAGTATTAAGTCAATGGATAGTATAAATAGAACTGTCCATTGCCTAAAAAATTGGTTAGTGTCCTGGCAACGCGTTCAGTTCCAAGCGGGCTTTTAATAAGTTATGAATGTGAATAATTACTCAAAGTTTAAATTTTTTAATGAGTCTATATAAAAATCAATATTATCTGATAGCCCTGATCCATGCATTGGTAAAATAATTTCTATTTCATTTTCATTTATTTTATTTAAAGCATTAACTAGATGAGTATGCGAAGGTAAATAGTCATCTTTTTTTATTGAATCAACTATTTCTGAAATGCAATTGTTCGTATTTATACCCGTAAATTCGCCGCCTTGTATGAACAGATCAGAAGAAAATAATATTTTTTGTTCGACCCAATAAACGACTAAGCTATCCCATTGATGAACATGTTTTGTATGTATAAACTTTAAAGAGCATCCTTCAAAGATAGATATAATCTCATTATCTTTTACGGGTTTTGCTTTTGTATTAAAAATATCATTTAAACCAAATGTGCAAATAGGATGAGCATATATATTTACTTTTTTATTTGATACCTTTAATATTTCAGGCACAGCTCCCATTTCATCCGCTTCGAAGTGCGGTACTATTATATTTTCTATGTTTTCAGGAAGTAACCCAATAAATGTCATGTTTTTACATAACTCATTGAAATTTTTTCTAAAGCCGGTTTCTATTATGGTTATATTTTTATCTTTTGATACTACTATAAATTGATTAAATGATAGCCCTAATTTATCTATATATAGAGAGTTAACATAAAGATTTTCTTTTATTGTATATATTTTTGATAGCATAATAATATATGATGATATTTAAAGTTATTATAAGTGTTGTAAGTGCCCGTTCATTATTAGTTTGAAAACGAAAATATCAATTCTCAGTAACGCATCATCAACCAATAACTTACAGATCGACCCGGACAAGATGAAGAAAGGGGAGTGCTTATCCCTATCCCTGTTTAATTATATCGATTTATTACGCTCCATAAGTTTTTTTAAAAAATCCTCCCCTCTTTTTCCGAAGTGCTGTAAATATTTTTCTATAAAATAATTATTTGACATTAAAAAAGCAATATCAGTTATTGCCATATTTCTGATAGCCAAGAAGCTTATAGGGCTATCAAGAGGGAAAAAGTTATCATTCCAAAGTCCTTTTTCTTTGCATCCAGGATAAAATTGTCCAATCATTAAACTTTCTTCGACAAATACTGGTTTTAATTCATTTTGGATTAATTCAATTTTATTATATTCACTTTTATTAATATAAGGGTAAGCGTTTATTATTACTTTATAATCTTCATTATTATCAATTTTTAGTTCTTTAAATAGTCTAATTTGATTGGTTATTTTTTTTATCTCATGCTCTTTATCCAAGTAAAAAGAATTCTCTAATGTAAAGTAAATGCTATCTTTATCAATGGCTTCTCTAGCGAATGGGCAAACATTGCCTGTACGTCCTAATGATGGATGAGGGTTACATAAGAATTCGCTTATCCAGTTTTTTATACTGTTTAATTCTTCCTTATTGCTATTTTTCCATGACAGTAATTCAGATTGATTCATATTGGTTTTTAATAATATTTTTTAAGTTGTACACCAATACTAAGTTTCAGAAAGAGCTTCGTTTACATTCTTGGCGTAGCGTAGTGTGTTGATAAGCAAATATCGATGACCAACGGACTTCATGAGAATCATTAATATGGGAATCTAAAAAGGCTTTTATCGGTGTCTAATATTTTGAAAAAATTTAAAAAACCCAAGATAAAACGGTAGTTTATTCTGAGAGATTTCTCTATGTGATCTTAACCGTGATTTAATTAGTAGTTGATAATATAGACTCTGCTACGACAAAATATCTATTGGTACGAATACTGATAAGGGATAACAACTATCGTGCAACGCTCTGTCCATGAGGCGGGAATTGCAGGGATACCGAACGTGAACTGTATCTATACTGTACAAGCGCTATGTTTAAACAGACCGAAAGTTTGCTTAATTTTGATTCTGGATGAAACGGGGAAGTTCAGTTGATTAGCTGACGTCCGCCGCAAAAAATCATCTAACGGCCCAGGCCGTGTCAAAACGCACAAGCAAAATCTAAAGCGGCGGCATTTACTCCATCTACTTGTCAAACATGGTAAAATTTCAACGGTTAGCACCACTTCGTAGTGTAATTAAGGTGATAATCAGTTTATGATCTCCATCAGAGTGAGGGATTTTACGTTTTGACGCAGCCTCGGTCCAAAGCTGACACAGGTGTTTATTTGGAAGATAACGTTCGTGGTAACGGGCAAAACCCTGTTGATCAAAGAAAGCGTCAATGCCCGGTCTATCTATTGGGATATTTGCTTGGCATTTATTGCGCTGGAAGCCTTGATTAAAGCATTCAAGCAGGCTTTTTACAGAATCTACCCTCAAGTTCCAGTGGGATCGATAGTGTAATTTTGAGTGTATGTGTCTACCATTTAAACAGGGTTGTTCTAAAGGAGCGATTTCCAGGTGCATCAATAAACAGCATCGGCATGTTTATGCAGTCTTGGAAAAAAGTTGGCGATAACCGTTATTATGATGTGATTCTTATCGCGAGTTCGGCGATTACGTGGCCGATTTAAACCCAAGCAAAATTTAATCCAGCATCTGGATTAAGTGGACAGTTATGCACAAAAATCCAATAATTTATTGAAGGAGACGACATAAAGGTAATAATCCACTTGATTAGCAAGCTGCTTCAGCTAGCACCGTCATACTGGCAGGGATGCCAGTATCCAGAGCCAGGGATGGTAACTTTACCGATACCGCTGTGGCATGATTTAGGCTTGATCCCAAGCCATAGTCTCACATCCATGTGACTGGATTCCGGCATCCCTGCCAGAATGACGAGCTTTTTGGCGCTAGCTGAAGCATCTTGCTAATCAGGATAATCCATGTCGAGATAACAACACCAAACTGACCCGTAAATTTTGTTAAAAACCAATAGTCATGAAAAAAACGCATGAAGCAATATTTAGAATTATTCGATAAAATCCTGGCTGAGGGAAACCCAAAAGGCGACAGAACGGGTAGCGGCACGCTGTCGATTTTCGGTCACCAGATGCGTTTTCCGCTGGCGGAAGGGTTTCCGCTGGTTACCACCAAAAAGATACATTTAAAATCAATAATTTATGAATTAATTTGGTTTTTAAAAGGCGACACTAACCTGAATTTTTTGCATCAGCATAATGTCAACATCTGGAATGAATGGGCTGATGAAAACGGTGAGTTAGGCCCAGTGTACGGTCATCAATGGCGCTCGTGGCCGACACCGGACGGTCGGCATATCGACCAGATTCAGCAAGTTATCGACCAACTTAAAAAAACGCCCAACAGCCGCCGGATTATCGTTTCCGCCTGGAATGTCGCGGATTTGCCGGATGAAAGTATTAGTCCCCAGCAGAATGTGGCGCAAGGCAAAATGGCTTTGGCGCCTTGTCATGCCTTTTTTCAGTTTTATGTGGCCGACGGCAAGCTGTCTTGTCAGCTTTATCAGCGCAGCTGCGACACGTTTTTGGGTTTGCCGTTCAATATAGCCAGTTACGCCTTGTTGACGCATATGGTTGCCCAGCAGTGCGATTTGGAAGTTGGCGATTTTATCTGGACCGGCGGCGACGTGCATCTTTACCTGAATCATCAGCAACAGGCTAACTTGCAGCTAACCCGCAAGCCTTTCACGCTGCCGACATTAAAAATAAAGCGTAGACCTGAATCGATATTCGATTATCAATACGAAGATTTTGAAGTCATCGATTATCAGGCTCATGAACATATCAAGGCACCGATTTCTGTTTAGTGATTTAGCGCTCAAGACAGAAACAGGCATTTCCCATTTTTAAACAAATGAACCATTACTCATGAATATACAATACAAAGCGCATCCCTGGCACGGCATTAGTCCGGGCAATCATGCACCGGACATCGTTACGGCCTTTATCGAAATTGTTCCGTCGGATACCGTTAAGTATGAAATCGACAAAGAAACCGGGTACCTTAAAATCGATCGGCCGCAAAAGTTTTCCAACACGGTGCCCACGCTTTACGGCTTTATTCCGCAAACCTATTGTGCGGATCGGGTTGCCGAATATGCCGAATTAAAATCGGGTAAATCGGTTGCCAAGGGCGATGGCGATCCGCTGGATATTTGCGTTTTGAGTGAACGCAGCGTGACGCATGGCGATATTCTTTTACAGGCGATTCCCATCGGCGGTTTTCGTTTGCTGGACGGTGGCGAAGCCGACGACAAGATTATAGCGGTAATGAAAGGCGACGAGTTTTACCGGCAATGGAACGACGTATCAGACTGTCCTGAGTCTTATATCAACCGTCTGAAACATTATTTCCTGACGTATAAACATCTTCCGAGTGAAAAGAGCTCCTGCGAAATAACCAATGTTTATGGACGGGAAGAAGCGCATGAAGTGATTAGACGAGCCATGGACGATTATCAAAATCATTTTATTGCTGAATAACGGCGTCCGCGATACTGTTCGTCATTCCCCGTTTCTATGACGAACAGCCGCAAAATAATGGCTCTGTAGACTCATTAACGGTGACTAAAGGTGTTCCCCGGCAATATCTTCGATAATAAAATCCATTATCTCCTGCTTATCGTCAAAATTCGCATAAGCCAGCAGCAGTTTTACATAAGCGGCTTCAATCGACATATTCCAGATTATTTTGGCACCTTGTTCAATTAAGGCTTGGGTGCTTTGGTAAGCGTCTGCTGATTTAATCGCCGGAGCCAGATAAACGGTGATGCCTTGTTTTTCGCAGCGTTTTATAAACTCAAGCAACGAATAGTTTTCACCCCATTGCAATGATGCACAGGCAGTTCCGGAGTGATATAAATCATGCAAAACGGCATCGACATCGTCCAGGTTAAATCTGGCGTAATCGAGTCCGGGATAGGGCTTTACCATTAAGATGCGGTCGGAAAAATCGGCCTTTAACGGAATACGCCGTGCTGACGTTTGTTGTGTCGGGGGATTTAATAATGAAAACTGCCGGTTTTCAAATTGCATGTAACTTTTACCCTGAACGCTGAAAAAATCGCCGCTTAACTGTAAAGAACAGGCCAGGCGGTTGCCTTGATGCAGTTGGGTCGTTTGTTGGTGGTTTCGATAGGGGACAAAAACGCCGGTTCGGTTTATTTGCCGGATAAATTCAACAGCGCAGATAAAGTTTTCAAGTCCGTTGGCTTTAGGATGATCCAATGGATAATCGCTGGAAACCAGCAGCATCGGAATTTTGGCGGCATGAAAATAAAAACTCAACGCACAAGCTGTATAAGCCAGGGTATCTGTGCCGTGAGTCATGATGATACCGTCATATTGATCGGGCCGGGCGGCTTCAATGGCTTCAATGATGGTTTTCCAGGCACCGGGCGCAAGGTTCTCGCTTAAAACCTGTAGAGGCTGAATAGTGTCGAAATGAATTTGCCGGTGATTTTCGTAATGTTGTTGAAACTGCCGGATTAGTTTGAATGATGTGGTATCGGAGGTATTAATTGTGCCGTCAATTGCAACAGAACCGATAGTACCGCCGGTAAATACAACCAGTATATTTTTCATAGACTTATTATTTTGTAGTGACTTGATAGTAAGAATCAACTGTTTATAGCGTTTTTAAGAAAACGGGATAGAGATATGAAAGACGGCGATAAATTTTAAAGTGATTCTTAATCAATTGGTTACGTTTTCATGATGGTTCACCGAGATTTTAACAGAAATCCCTGTTTTCTTTCGAATGAAGAATCACCAAATAAAATTTGAATCGAATAAGTTGTATAGTTTGCATCAATAGAGGTCAATATTAGTTTATAACGCATCAAGAAAAAGAGCTTCACTGAGGTGGCGTTTATTATCGATAAATACCATGGTGCTCAAACTATTCAAAAACTGAATGGCTCTGTTTCAGGCTGGCACCGACCCTCAGCCTCAGACGGCATAACCGATACGAATGGTAGGAAGGGCGTAGTGATCAAGGTAATGTACTGGCTTCGTTGATTCCGGCAATTTAGACTTCAAAATGAATACCCCTCAATTAGCGTATAATAAAATATTATTGCAGATATCTCAGTGTTTCTAATGCGCAACAGCTCAATAATTATCGCCTTATCGGACATAGCTTTAGCAATAAGACGTTATTCCATGGTTGGAATGCTCGGGTGGCAGGATGTTCGCCAACGTTATCAAAGGTCGGCCTTGGGGCCGTTCTGGCTCACCATTACTATGGGCGTAATGATTGGCACCATTGGGATTGTTTTTGGGCAAATTTTCAACTCTACCATGGCTGATTTTCTGCCATTTCTTGCCACAGGTATAATTTTTTGGGGGTTCATATCTTCAGTCATTATCGAAGGATGTACCGGTTTTATTGCAGCGGAAGCGATTATTAAACAGCTCCCCATCCCTTTATTTGTTCATGTCTTACGCATGATTTGGCGTAACATATTAATTCTGGCTCATAATATTGTAATCTTTCCGCTCGTATTTCTCGCCGTTGGCAAGCCATTGAGCTGGATAGCATTTATTAGCATCCCTGGCCTTTTGCTGGTCGTTGTTAATTTGACCTGGATTGCCCTTGTTCTAGGAATTCTTTGTGCAAGGTATCGTGATCTTCCACAAATTGTTGGAAGTATTCTTCAAGTTCTATTCTATCTGACGCCAATCATGTGGATGCCGAACCTTCTACCGCAACGAGCGGGTCTTTATTTGCTCGATTTAAATCCCGCCTATCATCTGCTTGAAATTGTTCGTGCGCCATTGCTAGGACAATTACCCCCTGCGATAAACTGGGAGGTATCACTAGGGTTGGCATTGGTTGGATGGAGTCTGTCGATAATGGTATATGGCCGCTATAAATGCCGTATCGCTTACTGGCTATAGAAAGAACCATGGCATCTATCGAATTTAACAACGTTTCCGTTGATTTCCCTATATACAACGCACATAGCAGGTCGCTCAAGAGGCGCCTGATGCAAGTTGCAACAGGTGGACTACTCGGCGCTGATCGGCAAGGACGAGTTGTTGTCAGAGCATTGGAGGGCTTGTGTTTCACCCTTAAAGATGGCGATCGTGTTGGGCTTTTAGGACATAATGGCGCAGGCAAAAGTACGTTGCTTCGCTTGCTCTGTGGTGTCTACGAGCCTTCATCGGGAAGTGCGTGTGTTAAAGGTGTGGTTGGGTCATTAATTGACATTTCCCTCGGGATCGATCCTGAAGCTACCGGAAGAGAAAATATCTATTTTCGCGGCGGACTGCTAGGAATGACCAAGGCTGAAATCAATAAACAAATCGACGGTATTATTGAGTTTTCGGAACTAGGAAACTTTATTGACATGCCGATGCGTACGTATTCAAGTGGAATGCACCTTCGTTTGGCATTTGCAGTTTCGACTATTCTACGCCCTGAAATCCTCTTGATGGATGAGTGGTTATCGGTGGGTGATGAAAGGTTCAAGCATAAAGCTGAAAAGCGCATGGCCGAGTTAGTCCAAGCCACGAACATCCTTGTTATTGCCAGTCATTCACGCGAGATTATTTTACAAACCTGTAACCGTGCTATCTGGCTTGAGCACGGTAAAATCCGAATGGATGGCGATGTCCATACCGTTGCAGAAAATTATTTTACGAACAGCTAGCTTGCTATCTGTTTAGTCCCACAATTGAACTGTCATAGTCAATCCGTAGTTTATTATCTAAATAACTATAGTCAGAGATGATAAACGGAAAGCATGGATGAAAATTGACCTTTACACGAGATGTTGGAACGATAGCGAAATGCTGGATTTTTTCTTTCGACACTACGATCCTTTTGTTGATCGTTATGTAATTTACGATGATGAATCAACGGACGATTCGCTTGAAAAGCTAGCCAAAAATCCAAAAGTCGAAGTGCGATCAATGCCGACATACTGCGATATGGACTCGCGTATCCTCTCGAATCATGCAATTCTTGAGGAATGTTGGAAAGAAAGTCGCTTTGTAGCTGATTGGGTAATTGTCACCGATATCGATGAGCATCTGTATCATCCGAATATTAAACATTATCTCAAGGTTTCAAAAAAACAAGGTGTAACAATCATTCCTGCTATGGGATACCAAATGCTTTCCGAGGTGTTCCCTCAACCCAACTCATTACTCTGTAAAATCTTGACAAAGGGCGCTCCTTCTTCCGAGTACAGCAAGCTGAATATATTTGCACCTAATGAACTCGATGCAACCAATTTTAAATTGGGCCGTCACCGTGCACAGCCAACTGGGAATGTAATCGCCCCATATCGGGATGAGTTGCGCCTCCTTCACTATAAGCATATAGGCTTTGAACGGCTTATGCGTCGTCATGAGTTATACCTGACAAGACAAAGAAAAAAGGACTTGGAAAACGGATGGGGTAATCAATATTCATGGAGCGAAGAACAATTTCGGGACGAATGGAAAGAGTTTGAAGCCAACCTAATTGATATTAAAAATTCGGATTTCAAGTTATGGGAAAATAAAGGCGGGGAGCGCTGGTGGGAAGAATGTACGAGAGCCCCCCGATCAAGTCTGTCGAGCCATTTCAGAGGCCATATCCGCAAGTTTTTTTCGAGCCTCTTCTCTTAATTCCGGCGAGGTTTCAGACCATTCTGTAAGTCTTTTTCTTAGAAATAAAACTGATTGTTCAAAATCCCAGTCTGATGGCATGCCATGAAAAAAAGATCGTGATATCCAGGCACCTGTGGCTCCGAGCCGCGGATACTGCGCCAATACCAAATTTGGATCAATTGATAGAGATTGGTCATCTGGACGCGCCACTCCACCAACTGAAAATGCAAGTCCTGCCCGGTTTGCTTCCCAAGCGATTGTGTCAACTATCGATGAAGCCAGCACTTCGAAATGGTTATTTACAGCCAATTCAATGCGAAGATCATTAAGACCAACCATAACTTCCTGCAGCCCAGGAATGGCGAGTATTTCACGAACTCGCACTAAGGCAGAGGCAGTTTCAAGCAAAATAACAAGGTGAGCACGCCCATCAACAAGGCGAACGAATTTTTCAACTTCTTGTGGCGTGCGAAAAAAAGGCAGCATAAGAACGTTAGCCCCGCTATGCAAAACTTCCTCAATTTCAATGGATGTCTTTGCATTAATCGGATTAAGGCGAACAAATAATTTGGCTTTACTAATACATCTACCAATCCTGGCTACATCTTTTATTTGGTGGTTAGAAAATCTTGTGTCATGGCCTTGTTGACGTTCAGTTTTGCCTAAATACTCTAAATCGACTCCTACACGATTAACCCCACAGCGATCTGCAGTAGCAGCCAAAACCGGATCGTTAGTGATCAATGTCAGCTTGAATTTATCGCCAAAACTTGTCATTAAATTTGTAGGTATTAAAGAGCTTATCTAAAAGCTGTTTTTGCAGGTTGTTGCGTTGTAATGTTTAATACTTTACGAGCACAGGACGGATTTTGAATTATTACTCTCAACTGAGTAGAAAATCGCATAGTCGGCAATATATTAGCTTTTGATTTATAAGTATCTCATTGCTTTGAAGTTGTACATTTTTAGGGTGCGATAGCAGTAGAGGTGTATTAAAGAATGTCCGGTATTTCTGATGTTCTACTAGGGAGCCTAAAATTATCAGGAGATTCATAATTATATAGCTCGTTAATCACATTGATATAGCCGGCATATACACCACTCTCGTTACGTAAACCATGCCATACACCAGGAGGAACAACCACAATTATAGGGCGCGTGGCTCCAAAACGAATAATTTCTGACGCTCCTTTTGTAGGAGAATCCGGCCTTCCATCCCACAAAGCCAATTTGATGTTACCGCCGACGCCAACTAGATGATCGGTTTGTTTGGAGTGACAGTGCCAATCTGTAAGCCCATCGGGATTTAACTGTACCCAATTAATTTGGCTAACCTTGATATCAAAATGAAGCCAATCATTGCGGAATAATTCCATCAGGGAACCACTGCGTGTCAAGACATTCCCCAGTTCATAGAAATGGACGCCGCTAATCTTAGGTGGAGCATATCTATGCCCACCGGCTATAACAGATTGCTTATCCTTATTCCCTATCAGAGACATATACCCGGATCCCCTATTGATCGTTATTGTGTAATACTAACGGCTGATTATAATCCAAATGCCGAAATACAGAGTTACAATATAAGAAACCCCAAGGTTTTGGTATCCGGGAAAACTAGACCACCACACACGGACTGCTAGCCAGCGGATGCACAATGATGAAGAGATCGTGCAAGGTATATCTTTGTTTTAATGCCCGAGTGACATTACAAAACTACAACGGCCTCATATTGAATCAGCCACTCTCGCCAGTTTACGGAGTTTTGCAATGGTTTCAACCACCTGCAATCCTTCCAAAGCCGAACTTTTCGGCATAGGCCCCGTACCTTCGACGTATTCGATAAAAGCGGTTATTTCAGCTAGGAGCGGCATGCTGTCGACAAAGGGACGTTGTTCATACATCGGTGGTTCCCGGCGCCGGGAACCCAAGTCTGAACGCAGCACAGAAATATGTTGGTCGTAGGAATCCGCCAACACTGCCACCCCATCCCTGCAACGCAATTCTATTTTCCTTTTATACTGTGGTGAACGTGTACCCACTTCACAATGTAGCCAAGCTGGGCCGGATAGCCAAGCTGATAACCCAAATAGCCCGTCTGCATCCGATTCAGCAATTGCATGGACAGGTTTTGGCAAGAAGCCTAATATTTCTAATGCAATAGTTAAATCATGCGGAAGCAGTATCCACGCAGGATCCACGTCGTCATGTGGGCAACCCCATTGCAATCGTGTCGTTTTGACGCCAAGTACCGGCCCCAACTCGCCACTGCGCACTAGATCGCGTAACGCATGCACACCCGCGTGGTAGCGCCATTTATCCATAACAAACACTTGATCTGCCGCAGTCTCAACTATTTCTTGAGCGGAACCAACATTGTTTGTGAGCGGTTTCTCGCAGTAAATAGGGACGCCACGCGGAACCAAACGTAAAACCACTTCGCCGTGTAGAATAGTGGGAACCGCAACAATATATGCATCCAACTCTGGCAGCTCATCAATTGTCGGAACGATTAAATCAGCGAAGGCGGACTGCGCATTTGCAATGCTTCCAGAGTTTGCTGCAACCACGCCTACCCAGCATCCTAAAACTTTAAGATCCCGAAGAATTAAGCGGCCCCAACGACCACAACCAATCAATCCAACCCTTACCATGGTTTATTCCTTTCGCTGTGGAGTTTTAATAACAATTCTTCCAACGAACACGCTGCGTCGTCGCGCTCTGATAATAACGGTGCAACGGCCTCCTCGGGCCAAGGGATACCCAATGCGGGATCGTCCCAGCGGCATCCAAGCTCATCGTGAACAGGATCCCAATACTCTGAAACTCCATACACAAATGTCGTTGGTTCAGGAAAGTAAAAGCCATGAGCAATACCTTGCGGAATCATCAACATCGACCGATGCCCCTCTGATAGTTCTATCAGCGATCCAACTCTTTTAGCTTTTCCGCGCAGATCAGTCAAGCCGACCTGCATGCGTCCTTTTATCACCACCAAATAATCAACATGCTTCACATGCACATGGACGCCACGCAAAACATGCGCCTCAGATTGAACAAGGTTCCATTGTACAGGTAATGGCATATCCACCCAGTCATGTCGAAAAATTTCAGTAAGAGTACCCCGAGAATCGCTGCATGCAGATAATGCTACATTTTTTATAGACTTCACTTACCCCCCGGTCGTATTTAATAGGCCAGATTATTATGTATTACTGACAAATGTACATTATAAGGTTTAAATTACCCATTCTATTCGATGAGTCTTATGAAACGATGAATCATGTTCGGCTACAACTATCTTGACCGGTTGACCGATATGTTGGACAAGGGTGTATTTCAATTTTATTTGGAGTCCGCTTTTGCCTGAAAAACGTATCACTCAACATCAAAGTTGATTTTGCCGGCATACCCGCAGCATTTGGCGTAGCTGCCCGTTTTTGGTAAGAGCGCTGTGGCGCTTAACCTGCGGGATTTGCATATCGCAAAACAGCAAATCCTTGTCAACGATTTCGAAGGCGACAGGCACATTGATGCCATTGGCGTGATACAGACAATTGAGGATATTGGCGCCTTTGACGGTGCGATTTTGGCAATGGTCGAAATGCCGGGTGATGATCTCGTTTTCATCGGTATAGGTTTTTTCCTCAAGGGTGTCATCGAAGATCAGCACGCCCTCGTCCGCCTCAATAGTGTGGACGGTTGGTTTCACCAACGACCACAAGTCCCGTGATGTGTAATCAGTGCCTGCTAAAAATCGGGTGATTTGATCATGGCTGACCTCATGGTCCGGCAGTTGGGACAAACCGGTCGCGGTGATCCGGGCAAACGAACTCATCAGATAATCGCGGTATAACGCCAACAGAGAATTTTTCATGACAGCTACCTCACATGAATTCAGTCAACAGGCAATATTCCATGCCTTTATCAACTTCAGTGTGTAACATCAGTTACTTAAGAATTCTGCTATCTGCGGTAAATGAAGCGACGAATGGCCCGTAACGGGTATGTAATTCTCCAACTGCGAGAATTTTTCAATGAAACATTGCTTTGAGCTAACGTAGCAAGACATTCATCATACGAATGTACAAGTGCTTCAAGACGTTTACTATGCGAATGCACAAGCACTTCAAGATGTTCGTCATACGAATGTACAAGTGTTTCAAGGCTTTCACTATGCGAATGTACAAGTGCTTCAAGACGTTCACTATGCGAATGCATAAGTACTTCAAGACGTTCATCATACGAATGTGCAAGTGCTTCAAATTGTTCATCATAAGAACCAATTAGCGCTTCAAGACGATTAATCTGATTTCTATCCTCTTGGTTCTGGGGAGTGATGGGTACGGCTGGCGTAAGTTGAGTCTGCCAATCCCCCATCACTGTTTCTACAAGATATTGAGAGAACGTCGGATCCGTTATCTTTTCGAGCCATAAGTCCAGCTCTGCGCAACGGACTTCCAGTGAGATATCAAGTCGCAATGGACTCGGAAAGTGTAGCGTTGTCGGTAGCGGATGGGAGTAAAAGTGGCAGTCAGGCATGTCGATCCACTGCCTCCACATATATAAATCACTCCAAATGCCATCAGGTCGCGGGCGCCAGCCATAGGGTAATCGATGGTAGGCCTGCAGGGTATGTCCAACGCAGGTAGGGCCAAAAATATTCCATTTGTTTCGCGCCATAATTTCACGAGTCGCAGCATCATCGATACGTCCACCCAGACTATGGATAGTTCCATCGGTATGTACACTTGTGTGTAGGGTATGAACGAAATCATTCGATTCAAGCAACTTGACCATCACGTCAAGATGATGCGGTAGCCACAAATCATCATCGCCCAAATAGCAGATAAAGGCACAGTCCAGCTCAGAAATAACGGCAGCCCGATAGGCCTCACCATGACCGGCACCTTTGGGATGAGGGCGAAATTCGATCCTTGAATCCTCGGCACATAGCACGGACATAAGACGATCTGTTTCAACAGGGGCGCCATCGCCAATCACGATCAGCTTAAAATTTTGAAAATGTTGTTGCTGAACGCTCTTGATTGAACGCAGGAGAGTGTGGACATGGTTATAGGTCGGAATGACAACACATACCGTTGGTAACGCATTACTGACCGTATGCATCGTCACAACACTAAGCTCAAATAGATAGCAACCAGGACTGGAGCTAAATTTAATAAAAGAGCACGTTGGTGGGAGCAATATTGAGGTGAACTGAAACTGTAATGATTTGAATTAACCTGCATTTTTATCTCAACGAATTAATAAAGTTCCGGTAGCTGAAAAATGGTTTCTAAATTTGGAAGTGGGTCAAACTTGTAACGTAGCATGAATATCGATGCCAAACTCCAGCTGATTGCTAAGCAAGCCGATGACAGTGTAAAACAGTATTGTGATCGACTATGTAAAATTATTATCACATTGCCGTGCAAGCATTTGTTTTATCGAGTGACGGGTAAAAATGAAACTGAAAAAATGTTGTCGACGCTGTTTTATAGGTTATAGCGTCGATCAACACTTCGATGATGACATAGCTGCCGCTTGGAGGGCCGATAAAAGAAACCGTCAAAAAAGAAACATTCGGCGGGGATTAACAAAAACTCGGGTATGCCGGTGAGGCAACTGATTGACCCGGTAACTGGCCCGGTAACTGGGCTTGTAATAGTACCTGTAGGCGGGTGCCGACACATTGCGGCGGCTGTCGAAACGATGTCCAACCTGAGGTTTACGCAGAGGCGCATGGTGCACACGGTTGATTTGGGCGTTCCGATGCGAAGGCGACCGGTTATCTGCCATGGCGGTTTGTTGGCCGAATAACATCAGCACACCAACAAGGAGCATGACTTTGTGGTTTAGACTGTTCATATTTATCTACCTCAAAAGATTTATCTGGGTGTTTAGCGACTAAGTCCCTCCCTGGACAACAACAGCCGCTTCCAACCAAAGCGGGTTTACTTTTGGCTTTCGTTTTGTTTTTGGTTTTTTCTTTCCTCATGACGTTTTTGCCATTTTTCCTGGTGCTCTTTTTTTATGGCATCCAACTTGGTCATCTGCTCGGCAGTTAACACTTCCTGCATACGCAAACGGCTTTCCTGACGAAGTGCTTCACGTTTTTCCTGCTGTTCTTTGAAGATCACTTCCAATTTACTTTTTTGCTCCGCGTTTAAATCCAGCTGTTTGGCCAGACGTTCCACTTTATCGCCCCTGTGTCCATCGAAATGGCCTCCGTCATGGCCGCCGGGAAATGCGGCTACAGTCAAAGGAAGGGCTAAGGCCAGTGCGATGGTTATGATTTTTTTGTTCATGTTAAGTCTCTCTATTGATTAAGGATCGTCAAACGGCGTTTTTCCGTTTTCGAGATCTACTTTAACCACGAAAAGCGCAAACAATTTGAAGCAATTAAGGAAACAGTGTGCAAATTAACGCTTATCTATTCCTTGCCGTAGGCAGAATGATCGAGCTTCAACTAATCGCTATCCCGTTGCGGATCATAGCGATAACCGGCGCCATAGACCGAATGGATCAGCTCCTGGCCGGGTAACAGTTCGGCCAGTTTTTTTCTCAATTTTTTGATGTGACTGTCGATAGTGCGGTCCGAAACAATGCGCTGATCCTGATATATCTGGTCCATCAATTTAGACCGGGAAAAGATGCGGCCGGGTTGCCGGTATAACACTTGCAGCAGTTGGAATTCCACTGAGGTCAGTTCGATCTCATGCCCTGCGGCCAATACCCGAAAACTGTTGGCATCCAGGGTTAACAAGTGAACAGGATGCTCATCATTATCCGCTTGGGGCTGCAATCGGCGCAGTACCGCCTTGACCCGCGCCACCATTTCGCGGGGACTGTAAGGCTTGCAAATATAATCGTCGGCACCCATTTCCAGACCCAGTAAACGATCGATTTCCTCTATGCGCGCGGTAACCATAATAATCGGCACTTTGCTAAAACTGCGTAGTTCACGGCAAATCGTCAGACCATCGCAACCCGGCAACATCAGATCCAATAATACAAGATCCGGATGCTGCTGTTTGACCCAGGGCACAACCGCATTGCCCTCGCCAAGCGTAGCGGTGGCGAAACCGGCATTTTGCAGATAATCCTCTGCCAGCTTGGCGAGCTTTTGTTCATCTTCGACGATTAAAATAAGGCGGGTATCGTTCATGGTCATGATTGCACCGGTAACTCAATGTGTATGGCGAGTCCACCCAGAGATGAGGCCTGCGCCTTGATAATGCCGTTATGCGCGGCCACTATGTTTCGGCAAATGGCCAGACCGAGCCCTGCACCGCCATGATTTCTGCTGCGCGAATGTTCGACCCGGTAAAACCGGTCGAACAATTTCTCTCTTTCTTCGCCGGATACCCCCGGGGCGCTATCGGCCATATCGATAAACAGGGTATCCGCCTTTTTTGCAACCGTGATTTCCAGACGGCCGCCGCTGTCGGTATAGTTGGCGCTATTTTTCAGCACATTGCGGAACAGTTGCGATAAACGGTCCGGATCGGCATAGAGGCTGACAGTACCCTGTGTCTTATTGATCAATTGAATGCTCAGCTGTTTACTGTCGAATTCAGGCATCAGCGCAGCCAAATCTCCTTTTAAAACGGCCACCGGATCGATAAGCGCTTTTCGGTAAGTCAATGCGCCTTGATCGGACAAGGCCAATTGATAAAGATCCTCCGTTAACCGGTTTAGCCGCATAACATCGCCGAACAAAGAATCGATTGCCGCACGGTTCATTGGACGAATGCCGTCCTGCAATGCTTCCAGCTCGCCGCGCAATACCGACAATGGGGTGCGCAACTCATGGGAAATATCGGCAACCCAACGCCGCCTGGCCTGTTCCGACTGTTCCAGGGCGGCGGCCATTTCATTAAAATCACGCGCCAGCTGTCCGAGTTCGTCACCGGATTCGACTGGCAGGCGGATATCGTAACGGCCGACAGCCAGTGCTTTGGCTGCCGCAGTAATACGCTTGATCGGCCGACCCAGAATATAGGCCAGCAAAAGCGCCAGAACGGCGGAGAGCGTTATCATTAACAGTGCAATCCAGGCGAATTCTTTAGCCTGCCTTTCCATAAACCGGAGTTCGCCGAGTTGATTGTCGGGTTTTCCCGGCAACAGTCCCAGAAAACCGACGACTCGATCCTCATGCCTGATTGCTTGCAGCGTTAATTGCGACAGCGCTTCCGGTTGACCGAAAATAATCGATTTATCAGCGGCCAATAGCATCACCCGCATTTCCAAAGGTTTGAAACGCCGATTGCTAAGGGCTTCGGATTCAATGTCGGGAGGCCATCTGTTCAGCGGTTCGGTCAGCGCTTTTTTCATCCAGGGTGCCGGATGCCGGTGACGACGGTTATCGGATTGCAGCAGCAACTGAATCCATTGTTGCTTGTTCCCGGCCAGAGGTTCCCAACTGCCGGCATCGGCATAATAGTCGGCCAGTCCATCGATCAAGTTTGAGACCCGTTCACGTTGCCGTGTCTCAATAAGTTCATTAAAGCCCCGATCCAAGGACCAGCCCATAAACAAATACATGCCGGCCACAACCAGCAAGGTGGTCAGCAGAAAAGTTAGAAATAATTTGACTCGAATGGATTTGTGCACAGAATTGCTCGTCAGTCGTCTAGGGTATTGTTAGCTCAACGCAGAAAAAATAAATCTTCGTGGTGAAGATTGAATAACTGTTACGCAGTAAAGTTTCATGGTTTTCCAGGTGCTCGAATGGTGCGCTGGAGGGGATGATTTAGTTGTACCCACCGTAAGATTGATGCTCGCGTTTTTCTTCGCGAAGTAGTTCACGTTCTACTTCCAAACGCTCTTTGGCTATGTCATTAGACTCCTTCATAAGCTCTTGTTCTCTGCGTTCACGTATGCTTTCTGCACTGTAATATAGCTGTGGCGCACCGTAACTGTTAGGGTTATATGCAGTGCCGGACTGGTCAGCGGCAATAACGTTTAATGACGTGGCAAACAGTGTTATTGCGATTATTTTTTTCATATCTACACTGTGGTCTATGATTTTGGTATCGTTGACTGAGTCGCAGTTTGAAGCTGTTTTATCATAAGTCTTTTAACAAACTCTTCGGCCGCTTGTCTATGCGCTATGCTAGTAATTTCCGGATCAGTTCCTTGTGATAATTTTCTAATTTCATCAAGAATCCCCTGTTCATTTTTTGTTATTACGCCACCGAATACCTGCTCAACGGCCTTTAGAGTCTCTGGACAGTATTCAAGCATTGACATTCTAAGCATCTGCTTTGGATCAACGTTGAGAATTTTGGCAATATGAGGAATGCTTCTGAGCGGTACTCTTGTTTTGCCAGCCTTAAACATGCTGATAATGTTAGCTCGATCAAAGCTAAGTTCCGCAGCCATGTCTGACTGTTTAATGTTGGACTGATCAATTTTGTCCCTAAGAAATTCATGAAACATTTGTGGTTTTATTTGCTCGTCAGTTGATAGCATAGATACCTTATATTAAAATTTATAATAAAATCAATTTGTTATAACGTAAGTAATGAGTGATTTTAACGTTAAGTTCGTTCTACAGTGCAGAGCTAATTTGTGACGAAAAGCTCATTTATTCGTCGTCATCCTCAAGCCCAAGTCTTCCAGAAAATCCGTAAAATATGGACTTAAAACTAAGAGTAGCAATGTTTCTTACACCCGTAAAAACATCCAAAATAATGTTAAAAAATATATAACAAATCCAGCCGGTTTCTTTTACGAAAGGAATTAAAATTTCTTTAAATACTTCAAGTGGAAGCAAAATAATTCCGGACTGAATGCCTAAAGCAACAGACTTAAAATATCTTTTATTTCTTTTTTCCAAAAGCATCACTTTATCAACCGACACTATTAAAAAATTCAGCATTTATACGCACCTATTTTTATTAAAAGAGCACGTTTACTTTTATCAATTGAATCTGGATTTGTTTTAATTGATAGCTGATCTTTCGGCTTATTTCCTAAAAAATAGGCAATTCTTTCAGCATTAGCACCTGATGGGTGAGGCATACCGCTTAATATTTGGTTCTCATTGATTATTTTTTGTGAAGCGAGCCATTCCAAGGCTTCCGTTACTTTAGGCCCTAAAGGGATAAACAGAGATGTTTTTAGTTTATTGCATATTTCTGTTACAAAAAACTCTTGTATCGATTCTCTTAGCAAAGGCGTTTTAAGCATTGATGGTGAGCCGGAATAATTTCCGCCATCAACAAAAACAGGGTTTTTTAAAATAGATGCCATTTGCACTAAATGTGCATGAGAGGTAAAAAGCAATACAGTACTGGGTATACCCAGTTTTTCGTGAATCCCAACATCATCAAGCATACTAATTAAATTAGTTCTCATGGAGCCGCTAAAGCTGGCAGCCGATTTAACCGCTTTTAAAATATCTTCTGAAGAACCGCCTTTTTCTAAGTCAATTTTTGCAGCATTCAGTGCATTAGCAGCTTGCTGAAGGCCAGGTGTAATGCCAACAAGTACAATTTTTGCGTTTTCATTAACATACTCAAATGGAGCGTAATAAATGCTTATTTTTCCTTCTTTTTTTAGCAAAAGCGAATCAGGTAATGGGGCAGTGGTAGAAAAATGAGGCTCATTTTGAATGAGTGCCCTGTAATTTTCAAATTGATAGTTTGCCATGATGTATTGGTTCTCTTTTGTTAAGTAGTAAGTTTAAAAAAAATCCTGATGATGCTATTTACGTTTAATTGACTCCTCTCGATATCCGGTGGTAATAATCTTGCCGTTATTCCCCCTCACCAGATAAATACTTTTGAGCTTGTCAATTTTATTGCTAATCCCACCGGTATAACTGGCCAACTTTTTAAGGCTGAGCTGATTGAAGTAAATCAACTCTGAGCCATTTTGTGGCTCGATAGCTCCATACTGCTCAAGCCAGTCGATAATCACGGGAGAAATGCCTCTCTGCTCTAGCCTGGTCTGTGCGTGTAGTGTTAAGTTCATGCCCGTGCTCCGTAAGTCAAAAATCAAGATAATAAGGCTATTTTAATTTTTATTTCACAAATATGCAATAAAAATTAAAATAAGAATTTCAGTGAAATTTAATATAAATATTTATATATTATATTTTGACATTTTAGTGTAATTATTTATAATTTGCATGAAATAATTTTTTAAGGAAAACCATGAAAAACTCTTACGTTGACGCTCATTTAAAAAAACTAGAAAGAGAGCTTGCGGAGCGCATACTTCTTTTATGCGCATTTGTGGGTGCCTGTTTTGGCAATGGGAATGGTGGCTTTGGTAATCGCCTTCTTGAGTCGATAGATAATACAGATATTGACATACATTATGATTTTGAACGTATCGATTTATCCAAATATAGCATTGGAAGAAATTTGCTATTTTTTTATGAGTACGCTTACCATGCGCGCTGTACTCAAGGGATTGATTGGGATAGCTGGGCTTCTGACAGTGAAGATGGAGTATTCCAAGAGTTTCTTAATCTGACTGGTACATACGCAATAATGTCAAGCGGTGCTAATATCCCTGAGTGGTGGACTGAAGGTGATGTTTATTCTGGTCTGCGTGACATGATGAATCTATGTCATGCAAGACATAGGTTGGACTTTGAAGAAGCGGTAAGCATTGCCGACATCACTTTATTGACCAATATGAACGAAAAAAGTGTTAGGAATGCGCTACGTGATGAAGGTGAAAATAAACTGCAAAGTTTCAATGGCGAACATATTGAAAGCGCAGAAGCACTACGCTGGATGCGCGGCAGAAAAAGCGGTTTTAGGGAAACGACTTTTATTGCTTTCGACAAAGATGAGCTACCGGAAAATTTACGCTATATAGAAATAGCGCCATTTATAAAAGAGCGATTAGAAAAGTTCTGTGATCATAGTGTTGGTTCATTCCGATATGCAGATGCCGCAGAACGTTTAGGTTATAGCTGTGAGAAAATTTGGTCTATTTTAGATGATATCGATAACCTGCCTATTAAAGATACCCATCGCATTGCCAAGGTCATTAAGGTTGATCCCGTTTGGTTTACCGAACAGGTTTTCACAGCGCTGTTTCCAGAACAAATGGAGCTGATTCTATATAAGAAAGAAATTGAGTATGAAGTGGACACCAACGAACAAGAAAAGCCTTATATCGAAATCAATTTGACCGAGAAGGGCATCAAAAACGGTTATATCGATATTCCTGCAAAATTTTCAGAATTTTTTCCTCCAGATTGCTTTGGTGATCGAGCAACAGGAAACCAAGGTATCCCTATTGAACTGCGATTCGGCAATGAAATTAGAAGTACTGATATGCGTGTTAAAAGTTCGATCACTATTAGCCCTAGAGCACGTTTTGGTGGTTATTTAAATAAAGTCATTAATGCAAAACCTGGCGATACGCTCCGAATTACCAAAGTTGAAGACCGGGTGTTCGAAATAAAACACACCCCCATCTAACTAGATACAATTCATGTTCGTATTCGATAGATCAACTTATAGGAGAGAATAAAATGAGTCAATGGAATCCAGAAGAAGCTATTATGCAATTAGAGAGCTTGGGCTTTAAGCCAACTAACGCTCATACCGAAAAGAGTAAATCTATTGGTTTTAGCGTAGACGATCAGAAGCAAAGACATATTGCTGTTTTCTGTGGAACTAAAAACACGGTTACTTGTTATGTGAATTTCAATTCAATAACGGGTGAAAAATATCCAATCGAAGGTATTGAGGGTATTGAAAAAATGAAATTTTATCCACGAGGCCATAAAGGAGAAAATGGTAATCCTGGAATATCAAGTTCTGTCGCTAGATATAACCCATCTCTTAACCCATCAAATCATGCAGTTATAAGGGTTCATGTTGATAGTAAAAATTCTCTTAATAGATTATTGACTTGGTACGCTGGAAATATACAGTAAGCATTTTTAATGCACTGGAAAAAACAAATAAGCTATTACTTACCGTTCGAAAAAATTCTGGGGTGATCATTAATGCTCTATGGAATAAGTTGACAGCTCTATATGAATAATACAAAAGACGATGTTATTTGCTACTGTACCGGAACAACTAAAGAGAAAATCAAGGAGCTTATCGCTCAGGGCATCAATGATCTGGATATGATTCCAAGGGAAACAGACGCTTGTTCTGGGTGCGGATCTTGCGATGCGGAAATAAAAGATTTTTTAGTCGAAAACAGCTCCGGCGCATAATCCGAAAACCGTCCGGTCGGATTGCTCAGTCCATTAGCAATCCACGGATAAATAAAGGCATCTCTGGGCACGCGACACACACATCCGTATGCGTGTGTCGCCCAATGTGAAATGAGGTCGACGCCCGAAACGGGAATGTCAGCCCAACCTCTAGGAATGTTTCTAAGCCCGATGAATGACCTAACTATTGAGAAATGATTGAATTAGCGTTAACCACCGAACGTGTGCGACCCATTTTCTACAGTTTTCGGCGCTGCCCTTATGCAATGAGAGCTCGTCTGGCTATCGCAATAACCGGAGTCATTGTCGAATTAAGGGAGGTCGAGTTACGCGATAAACCTGCAGCGATGCTGGCTGTTTCGCCTAAGGGTATGGTGCCGGTGCTGCAACTTGAGAACGGTGAAGTGATTGATGAAAGTCTGGATATTATGTTTTGGGCGTTGCGTCAGAACGATGCCGAGCATTGGCTTAATAGTTCTTGGTTACAAAATGCGGTGCAATTGATCCGACGGAATGACGAGGAATTCAAATACCATTTGGACCGATATAAATATGCAGATCGTTATCCGGCATACTCCGAGCTTTACTATAGGCAGCAAGGTGAGCTGTTTTTAACTGACCTTGAAAGACGGTTAAATCAAAGTCAATTCTTGTGTGGTGATTATTTTGCATTGGCTGATGCCGCTATCTTGCCTTTTATCCGCCAGTTTGCGGCGGTCGATTCAGATTGGTTTGAGAGTTCTCCTTATCCTGCTGTAAAGCAGTGGCTGAACAGATTTTTAACATCCAAGTTATTTGACGTGGTCATGACAAAATATCAATTCTGGAAGCCTTATGATCCGTTATTATTTTTTGGCAGTGAGAAAACTGGGGTTAATTAACCCCCGTATTGATATCCGGTTGTCGTACATATCGACTACCGGTAGTATGTCGGTTATCTACGTACCGCTTCCATCTAGGCCGAGCTATAGCAAGCAAATCCCATTTCACTGCATTGAGTTCATGTAAATGACAACCGGATAAGCACGGTATGATGCCTGGATAAAATTAATTACTCGAACAATACGGCATTAAAATGAAAATATCACTTATCGTCGCGATGGCGAGCAATCGGGCCATCGGCCTGAACAATCAAATGCCCTGGCATTTATCCGCCGACCTCAAAAAATTTAAAAAAATCACCATGGGCGCGCCCATTTTGATGGGCAGAAAAACCTACGAGTCGATAGGCAGGCCGCTGCCGGGGCGTACTAATATCATTATCAGCAGGAATCCGGCATACAGCCAACCGGGCTGTCTGGTGTTTAATGATATTGAAAAGGCGCTGGGAAGTTGCCGCGATGCTGAAGAAATTTTCGTTATCGGCGGCTCGGATTTTTATAAGTCGATGCTGCCGGTTGCCGATACGCTCTACCTGACGCAAATACATCAGGAATTCCCCGGTGATACATTTTTTCCCGAAATTGATGCAGCTCAGTGGATCGAGGTGGAGCGGGAAGATATCCGGGACGATCCTGATGCGGCGTTTAGCTACAGTTTTTTGAAGCTGGAAAAACGAAAAGGCTAGCAGTCCAAAGCCGGCGTTGGACTGCTTATGAGCATTAACATGTAGGAGCGGCTTTAGCCGCGATTATCGCTAAAGCCGCTCCTACATTGGTTAATAAGTTAACTGGCTACAGCCGGATAACTTTTATTGGATTTTTTAGTTTCAGGACAATCAATGCTGAAACGCTGCACTTGCTCACCGAGTTTTAATGCGGTGAGTTGGCCGCCCCAAAGACAGCCGGTATCGATGGCGTAACAGTTAGGGCCTTCATAATATCCCAAGGCAGACCAGTGGCCGAAGATAATGCGCATGTCTGCGTTTTTACGTTTAGGCACTTCAAACCAGGGAACAAGGCTTTTGGGTTGCGAGCCTGGAGGCCCGCTATTAACAAAATCCAATCGGCCGTTAACATCGCAGTACCGCATTCGGGTAAAGCAATTGATGATAAATCGTAACTTCTCGACACCTTTCAAATTGGATGACCAGATATTAGGCTTGTTGCCGTACATTTGTTTTAAAAACGCCTGATAATCAGTATCTTTTAAGGCCTGCTCCGCCAGCAAGGCCATCTTTTTTGTTTTCTTAAAATCCCATTGGGGCGGAAGACCCGCATGCACCAGGCAGAAATCATCGTTAAAATGAAACAGCGGCCGATGTCTTAGCCAATCAATCAGCTCATCTCTGTCCGGCGCTTCAAGTATCGGCAGCAGCGAGTCTTTTTTATGGGCTATGTTTTTTGGCGCGCAGGATGCAGCCAACAAATGCAAATCATGATTGCCCAGTACCGTGATTGCAGAATCCCCAAGCGATTTTACAAAGCGGAGGGTTTCCAGAGACTTGGGGCCTCGATTGACCAGATCGCCGGCAAACCACAACTGATCGGTGTGTTCATTAAAAGAAATAGTATCGAGGAGTCTTAATAATTCATCAAAACAGCCTTGAATATCACCGATAGCATAAATAGACATTTTTAATGCAGAGTTCTGGGGATGGACAAGGTAAATCTGGGAACGTCGGCACGGAAATTATCGCCATCATCCGAATGCATAGTATAGTCGCCTTGCATGGTGCCGACAGGTGTCGCTATCATTGCACCGCTGGTGTAGCGAAAAGATTCGCCGGGTTTAAGATAAGGAGTTTCGCCTATGACCCCATCGCCTCTGACTTCCTGGATCTTGCCATTGGAATCGGTAATCAGCCAATGACGCTGAAGCAGCTTTGCCGGTATTTCGCCGACGTTGGTGATAGTGATGGTGTAGGCGAAGACATAGCGATCCTCATCAGGAGAAGATTGCGCTTCTATGAAATGAGGTGTGGCTTCAACTAATATTTTGTTTTTTTCGTTCATTATTGGATCATATAGGTTATGTGTTGATTATTTCATCGTAACTTTTCATTAAACGCAAGTAACTATTCAGTATGAAATACAAAGACGGCTTTTTAATTCTGTTGTTGGCCTTGTCCCAAGCGACTCAGGCAGAAGATACTAAAGATTTATTTGCGGCGGCAATGATGGGCAAGCTTGAAAGAACAGAGGCTTTGCTGGCACAAGGGCTTGATGTTAACGGTAAAACAGCCAGCGGTCGCACCGCATTGATGGCAGCGAGTTTTAACGGTAATGTACAGATTGTTAAATCCCTGTTGGCATACGGAGCCGATGTCAGTCTTGCCGATAATGCAGGAGCGACCGCGTTAATGGATGCGCTGGTTTTCGGCAATGAAGACATCGTAAATTTACTGATTGTAGCCGGAGCCGATGTCAATGCGCTGGATAAACAAAATGTGACAGTCATGGGCAGAGCCAAAAAAAACGCCCACGAAAAAATCATTAAAATTCTGGAAAAAGCCGGGGCAAAAGAAGAGGCGGACGTGCCGATAGAAGACGCGACAGCTCCAGCCAAAGACGGTGCCGGCGGAAAACCGGCGGAAAAGCCCGATGCCAAACCACCCGTTAAAAAATAATTCAACTCAGGATAAAACATTGCACATTCATATCTTAGGCATTTGCGGAACATTCATGGGCGGACTTGCCGTGATTGCACGGCAGTTGGGTCACCAAGTCAGCGGTTCAGACCAGAATGTTTATCCGCCGATGAGTACGCAGCTGGAACAGCAAGGCATCGTGTTGATGGACGGTTATCGGGCCGAGAACCTGGACGGTAAACCCGACTTGGTGATTATCGGCAATGCCCTGTCGCGCGGTAATCCTGAAGTCGAAGCGGTGCTTAATAAAGGACTGAGATATGTATCAGGTCCGCAATGGCTGGCAGAGCAGGTGTTGCAGGATAAATGGGTGCTGGGCGTTGCCGGAACCCACGGTAAAACCACCACAACCAGCATGTTGAGCTGGATACTGGAGCATCAGGGCTTTAATCCGGGCTTTTTAATCGGCGGCATCCCGCTAAATTTCGGTATTTCGGCGCGGTTGGGCGAGTCCGACTTTTTTGTGATTGAGGCCGACGAATACGATTCCGCGTTTTTCGACAAGCGCTCGAAGTTCGTCCACTACCGCCCCCGCACCGCCATCCTGAATAACCTGGAATACGACCACGCCGATATTTTTCCCGACCTGGATGCGATCAAAAAACAATTTCATCATCTGGTCAGGACGGTGCCGGGCGAAGGCCTGATTATCAGCCCTGAACGCGACGCCAATATCAATGACGTGCTGGCGATGGGCTGCTGGACGCCGGTTGCCAAGACTTCGATTAATTCAAATGCTCAGTGGAATGCCCAATTGATCAAGGAGGATGGCAGCCAATTCAATGTGTTGATGGACAATCAAGCGCAAGGCTGCGTCGAGTGGTCGCTAACCGGCGAACATAATGTTTACAATGCGCTGTCTGCGATAGTCGCCGCAAAACACGTCGGCATTTTACCCAAGGATGCGATAGCAGCGCTGGGGCAGTTTAAAAACGTCAAGCGCCGTATGGAAGTGATCGCCCATATCCCTGTCCTGAGCGCAGTCGAAGGCAGCGGGGTGACTATATACGACGACTTCGCCCATCATCCGACCGCAATACAAACAACGCTGGACGGCTTGCGCAAACAGGTGGGACAAGAACGTATCATTGCGATAGTTGAACCGCGCTCGAACACCATGCGCCTGGGCGTGCATACCAAAACGCTGGCGGAATCTTTGGGTAATGCCGATTTGGCCATTATCTATCAGCCGGAAGCGATGGGCTGGGACTTAAGCGAGCTGAAACAATACGCCGGTAATATCGAAATCTGTCAGTCGCTGGATGAAATCATTGCCAAACTCAAATTTGAAGCGCGTTACGGCGGACATTATGTGTTGATGAGCAATGGCAGCTTCGGCGGCATTTATCAACGCTTGCAGGATGAACTTTAAATATATAAAAGATTCACCACGAAGACACGAAGAGCACGAAGACAACCAAAATAAAACTTCGTGTCCTTCGTGTCTTCGTGGTGAAACATAATTTACCCTAAACAAAAACATGCATATACAACAAGCCCTGCAAACCCTGCTGAACAAACAAAACCTAAGCTCCGATGAAATGCGCGAGGTGATGCGGCTGATCATGAGCGGCCAAGCCACTGACGCGCAAATCGGCGGGTTTTTAATCGCCCTGCGCTGTAAAGGCGAAACCATCGACGAAATCGCCGCCGCTGCCGAAGTGATGCGCGAACTGGCCGCCAAAGTGGAGGTAAAGGGCGAGCATGTCATCGACACCTGCGGCACCGGCGGCGATGGTGCGAACACCTTTAACATCTCCACCACCTGCGCCTTTGTCGTGGCCGCAGCGGGCGGGCAGGTGGCCAAACACGGCAACCGTTCCGTATCGAGCAGTTGCGGCAGCGCCGATCTGCTGGAAGCCGCTGGGGTCAACCTGGATTTAAGCGCCGAACAAGTCGCGCACTGCGTCAATGAAATCGGCGTCGGCTTCTTATTTGCGCCCAAACATCACGGCGCAATGAAACATACCAGCAATGCCCGTAAAGAAATGGGCGTAAGAACCCTGTTCAATCTCTTGGGTCCGTTATCCAATCCCGCCGGTGCGCCGAACCAGCTGATTGGCGTATTTGCCAAACAGTGGGTAGAGCCGCTGGCGCAGGTGTTAAAAAAACTCGGCAGCAAGCATGTGTTGGTGGTTAATGCCGATGACGGGCTCGATGAAATCAGCATTGCCTCGCCCTCAACCATTGCCGAACTCAAAGACGGTAACGTCACCAGCTACATAATTACGCCGGAACAATTCGGTTTTAAACGGGCCAGTTTGGCAGAATTGGCCGTTGATGGTGCAGCCTCCAGCCTGGTAATGGTAAAATCGGTACTGGATAATAAAGCCGGAGCGGCCAGGGACATAGTGGCGCTCAATGCAGGGGCGGCAATTTACGCGGCCAATATCACCGATTCCTTAAGCGCCGGCATAGAAAAAGCCCGGCAGCTTATCGCCAGCGGCGCGGCAAAAGCCAAATTCGATGCGTTGATCGCATATTCAAAAATCTCATAAACGACTAGAAGCCATGACTGATACGCCAGATATTTTAAAAAAAATTCTCGATAAAAAAGTAGAAGAAGTTGCCCGACGCAGACTGGGCATGACCATCGCCAATCTGGAAGAAATTGCCGGAACTGTAGAAAGACCGCGCGGATTTTATAACGCCCTGCAAAGCAAGGTACTGGCAAAAAAACCGGCTATTATTGCGGAAATCAAAAAAGCCTCGCCCAGCAAAGGCGTGATCAGGGAAATTTTTCAACCTATCGCCATCGGTCAGGATTACACGATGAATGGCGCAGCCTGTTTGTCGGTGTTAACCGATAAGGAGTTTTTCCAGGGTTCGGAAGTCTACCTGCAAATGGTCAGGGAACGCTGTCCGCTACCGGTGCTCCGAAAAGACTTCATGATCGACCCTTACCAAATCTATGAAGCGCGCGCCTTGGGAGCCGACTGTATATTGTTGATTGTCGCCGCGCTGGAAGACAGCCAAATGCATGAGCTGTCAGATATCGCAACCAAACTGGGCATGGATGTCCTGGTAGAAGTGCATAATGCGGAAGAACTGCAAAGAGCGCTAACACTGGATACCAAACTGATCGGCATCAATAACCGCAACCTGCGCACCTTTGAAACCTCATTGCAGACTACGTTGGATTTAAAAATGCAAATCCCCGCAGATCGTATGATCATCACCGAAAGCGGTATTCATACCCATGAAGACGTGCAGTTGATGCTGGATAATGGAATCTATACTTTCCTGGTTGGCGAAGTGTTTATGCGTGCGGAAAGTCCCGGGCAAAAAATGAAAGAGTTGTTTGGTTTGTAAGGTAAAGCTGCATATTTAGTACGAATGTTGAGAAACAGCTGAACTTGCAAAATATGAGTGCCGCAGATCCGATTGGCGTTTTCGATTCAGGCGTTGGCGGATTATCAGTTTTACATGAGATTCGCAGGGCGTTGCCGGGTGAGGATCTGTTGTATGTGGCGGACTCCGCCCATGCGCCGTATGGCGATAAATCCCAGCAATTTATCGAGGCCCGGTCGATTGCCATTACCGAGTTTTTGGTGAGCCGGAACGCCAAGGCCATTGTCGTGGCCTGCAACACGGCAACCGGCGCGGCGATAACGACATTGCGCTCACGCTTCTCCATGCCGATTATTGCGATGGAGCCAGCCGTTAAACCGGCGGTGGCGAATACCCGATCAGGGGTTATCGGCGTTCTGGCAACCAGCCGGACATTGGCCAGCGATAATTTTGTGAAGTTGTTTGCGCGATACGGTACGGATGTCGAGATATTGGGACAGGCATGTCCCGGATTGGTTGAACAAGTAGAAGCGGGCGATTTGTCAGGCGATAAAACCCGGCTATTGCTTGAGCAATATGTGATTCCATTGCTGGAGCAGAAAGCTGACACGATAGTGCTGGGCTGTACGCATTATCCGTTTTTGGCGCCGTTGATACAGAACATAGCAGGCCCCGGGGTGGCTGTCATAGATTCCGCCGCCGCCGTTGCACGGCAACTGCGCCGTCGGCTTGAAGTTGCCGGTCTGTTGGCGGATGCGGCCAAGGCAGGCGGAGAATCCTTTTGGACCAGCGGCTCATTGGGTAAAGCCCAGTCGCTGGTCTCTGAATTATGGCAGGCGGAAGTAGCGGTATGCGCTTTGCCAAGCCTACGTAAAAGGCTCGCAATGACTGAGAGTGATAGTGTCGTAGGAGCGGGCCACGCCCTCGACATTTTCGGCAACAACTGAAATTTTTGTTCACCGCTGATCGCGGGCATGGCCCGCTCCTACAAGGTTTACAGTCGTTACGTTTTTTCTTCGTGTCTTCGTGGCGATATGTTTTAAGTTAATGCCTATGAAGTCGCAAAGCTGATTTGATCAAAACTATTTACCTGCCGGTGCTCGGCCTGCGGGTCGGGCATACTGTCCCGGGTCAGCCAGATGGTTTCAAAACCTGCGGCTTTGGCGGCATCCAGTTCTTCTTTAATATCCGATAAAAACAACAGTTGGCTTGCCGGAGTTTCCAGTTGTCCCGCTATGTTTTCATAAGAGCTTTGTTCTTTCTTGCCGCCGATACGGGTATCGAAATAGCCGGAAAATAACGGCGTTAAATCGCCGTATTCAGTATGCGCGAACAACAGTTTTTGCGCGTAAACCGAACCGGAAGAATAAATGTATAAATCCAGGCCGCGGGCTTTCCATTCTTTGAGATGTGCAGCGGCATCGGGATACAGATGACCTTTGAAGTCGCCTTGCCGGTAACCGGCTTCCCAGATCAGGCCTTGCAAGGACTTTAACGGCGTGACTTTTTTGTCTTCATCTAACCACTGGATCAGCTGGGTGATGATTTGCCCGGTAGACAGTTGCTCTCCAACTTCTTTGCAGACATCTTCCAGCAGCGGCTTTACTTGCGGATCGGCTGCGTGGCTGCGCACATAGTCGGCCAGATTTGCCCGCGCATAAGGAAACAGCACCTCCTTAACAAACAAAATCGAGGAGGTCGTGCCTTCGATGTCGGTGACGATGGCTTTAATCATGATAGTTCGGCAATTGCTCCTGCATTGCTCTACCTCCTGCATCCGTGCAGTCGTCGGCAACGCATTGATCAAGCGTAGGAAAAGATTTGGCAATATCGCTGCCGGTAAAATCAGCCACCCAGCCGTCCGGCGTCGTGAATAAACGTATGCACTTAAACCGGGGATTTTCGCCCATATCAAACCAGTGCGTGGTGTTGGCCGGTACGCTGATTAAGTCGCCTTGTTCGCACAATACGCCATACACATTGTCGGCAACGTGCAGGTAAAACAGGCCGCGACCCTCGATAAAAAAGCGCACTTCAAAATCGGCATGGACATGCTCGGACAGAAACTTCTGCCGGAAGGCCGCTTTCTCGGGGTGGTCCGGGTTTAAACTGATTACGTCAACAGACTGAAAACTGTATTGCTGTTTCAGGCGGTCGATGGAATCGCTGTAGGCGGCAAGCACGGTATTCTGGTCGGCATCGGCAGTAAGTTCACAGTTGGCCGTCCAGCGTTCGAACTGTACGCCTATCGCATCCAGATGCTTTTGTATGGCGCCAAAGTCAGTATAAGCAACACCTGACTGTGGCTGATTCTCAGGGTAAACGGTTAATGCACTCATAGTCTTTTGGCTCCGTGTAATCGTAATTCGCAATCAAATAAAAATTCCAGCGCCTCGAGATGACGCAACGTTTCCTGTACCGAACTGCCCCAGGTATAAAGTCCGTGTCCGGCAATTATATAGGCGTAAATGGCGCCGTGCTTGTTCATATACTGTTCCACTTGCCCGGCCAGACGGGGGATATTCTGGTCGTTGGCAAAAATCGGTATCACAACCCGGCTTTCGTGGGTATCAATACCGGCCAAGGCTTTTAACAGCTCATAGTCTTCGAGTACGATTTCGGATTGGAATATCCGTGAGGTCAGGGTGGCATTAATCGAATGCGGGTGCAGTACCGACTGAACTTCCGGGAAACGTTTATACAGCGAGGTATGCAGCACCGTTTCCGCAGACGGTTTTTTACCGTCAAGGGAATTGGCATCGGCATCGATCAGCATGATATCGTCGAGTTGCAAACGGCCTTTGTGTTTGCCGGAAACGGTAATGGCAATGGTGCCGTCAGGCAGCCGTGCGGAGAAATTGCCGCTGGTTGCAGGCACCCAGCCTTTGCTGTCGATAAATCGACCGGCATCAATCAACTGATGGGCCAGCTTGAGAAAGTCTTCGGTATAGGTCATGTAGGGATAATGATTGTTTTGATTAGATGGGTGACAGTGAAACGTTGCGGAGATCAATCCGCAAACAATCGGGTAAAGAAATTTAAAAGAATATCACTACGAACGACTGCATGGAAGCAGGAGGTAGACTCGCGTCTGGAACAGCGATCGAGAGCAACGCATGGGGCGGTTGCCGAGACACGAAGGACACGAAATTTTCTGAGCGGTGAATAAAAGATTTTCAACCGCCTGATTACCCATATCCGCACAATTCCGGATCAGTTTATGGACGGGGTTTATCCCTTAAGTCGGCGCGGACAGATGAGGTATTTTCCACGCCGCCGGAACTTCCCATTCTTGTACCCAAGCGGCAAGATCAGCGGCAGGCATCGGTTTGGCGATGCCGTAGCCTTGCGCATGGCGGCAGCCCATTTGCAAAAGAGCGATGCCGTGTTCGATTGATTCCACGCCCTCGGCGATGACTTGTCGCCGGAAAGATTCGGCCAAACCGATAACGCCTTGCACAATGGCTAAATCATCCTCATTTTCGAGCATATTTCGCACGAAAGTCTGGTCGATTTTAAGCGTTTCCGCAGGCAGATGTTTAAGATAGCTCAGCGATGAATAGCCTGTTCCGAAATCATCCAGCGCAAACCGTACGCCCAATGTTTGACAGTCTTTAATAACCTGGGAGGTCAGCGATAAGTCAAGTAACGCCTGGGTTTCCAGTATCTCCAGCTCAAAATGAGCCGGTTTGATAGAGGGATGGCGTTCAAACGCATAATAGAGTTGCAGGATAAAATCGTCGGTTTGCAGCGATCTGGCGGTGATATTGACGCTGATGTGGAGTTGTAAGCCCAGCCGTTGCCAATCCTCCATGTGCTGCAAGGCCTTGTCGATAACCCAGGCATCGAGTTTGGTTATAATGTCATGGTTTTCAAGCAGCGGCAGAAAATCGCCCGGCATGACCACGCCGCGTTCAGGATGCCGCCAGCGTATCAACGCTTCTGCGCCGAACACGATACCCTGCTGCATGTCGACTTTGGGCTGGAAAAAAAGTTCGAATTCTTCGTTTTCAAGCGCCTGTTCAATACGGTTTAACGCCTCGCGATGCGAATGGAGTTGACGATCCAGCTCCAGGTTGTAAATATGAAAGCAGTTTTTTCCCTCTTGTTTGGCCTGATACATAGCTTGATCGGCATGCCGCAACAGCGTATCCGGGTCGGTATTATCTTCGGGGAAAATGCTGATGCCAATGCTGGCGGATACCGAAACAGCCTGGTTTTTCAAGGAAACAGGCTCGCTGATGACTTGCAGCAGACGATGCAAAGTGGTTTCGCAGTCTTCAACCTTTTCCAGTCCCAGCAATAAAAATACAAATTCATCGCCGCCTAAACGGGCGATGGTATCTCCTTCGCGCAGGGCATTTTTAATGCGCAGGGCAATTTCGATCAGCAGTTGGTCGCCCGCTTCATGGCCCAGTCTGTCGTTAACCGGTTTAAAGCCGTCCAGGTCAAGATAACCGACCGCCATTAAACAGTTGTCCCGCCTGGTTTGAGCAAATGCCAGATGCATACGGTCCGCTAATAGAATCCGGTTGGGCACACCGGTGAGCGGATCGTAGTGAGCCATGAGTTCCAGCTTCCGTTCCTGCTCTTTAAGCTGGGTAATATCTGAAGATGTGCCGATGTAATGCGTTATTTTACCCTGCTGATCGGCAACCGCGGAAATAGTGAGCCATTCGGCAAAGATTTCCCCGCCTTTCTTGCGGTTCCAAACCTCGCCGCGCCAGTAGCCCTGTTGACCGATTGCTTGCCACATGTTTTCATAGAAGCTGATATCGTGAAGTCCTGACTTAAGCAAACTTGGCTTTTTACCCAATACTTCATCGCGCGAATACCCTGTTATGCTGCCGAACGCCGGGTTCATATCGATAATGTTGCGCTGCGCATCGGTAATCAGGATGCCTTCCTGGGTACTTGCAAAAACGCTGGCAGCCATACGCTGTTCTTCTTCAACCTGTTTGCGTTTGCTGATGTCGCGTTGCAAACGCATATTCCAGATGACAATAAAAGCAAGCAGCGACAGTGCCGCTGCGGCATAAAGCAGAACGGTTTCAGTTTTTATACCGGCTTCATATTTCAAACTCATCCAGCGGTTCTGGATGGCGTCTTTTTCAGACTGGGGGATGTCGGCCAGGGTTTTGGCAAGTAAGCTTACCAGTTCGGGATTAGTCTTGGTGGCGGCCATGCGGTGGTGGCTTTTGTAATTGGTCGCTCCGGAAAAACTGAGATTAAGCATGCCCTCTCTTTTAATCGCGTAGTTGGTTGAAGCGGCATCGCCAATGTAAGCATCCGCTTTGCCGCTGCTGACCATATTCAATGCATCGCGAATATTTTCGGTGGGAACCAGTTGTATTTCAGGATGGTCGTGCATCAGCAGTTCTTGCATGAAGTAGCCTCTTTCCAGCGTCACCCGCTTGCCGCTGAGACGATCCAGGGTACCGATAAATCCGTTGTTACTATCGCTGATAATGATGGCAGGAGTGCTTAGATAGGCGTCTGTGAAAACTAAATAGCGCTCACGTTCTGGCGTTTTATTGGCGTTGGAGATCATCTCCAACTCTCCGTGCTGCGCCATTTCCAGCATTTCAGACCAGGATTTATCCTTCACTATGTCAAGCTTTACGCCCAGCCGCTGCCCGACCAAGGCTATATAGTCAGCGCTCAGGCCAACGTAATTACCGTTGGCATCGATCCATTCGTACGGTGCAAAATCACGGTCTATGCCTACGCGAATAACCGGATGCGTCTGCAACCAAGCCTGTTCCTCCGGAGTGAAATCAAGCTTGTTTTGCTCTTTTTGGAGGTAAATAAAGTCTTCCAGATGATCTGTCGAATTTATCAGGCCGAGCTGCCGATAAGTATCGGCGATCCGTTGAAAACGCTTGATATCGGTGTGACCGATTGGAATAGTGTCCGGCAAAATCATCTTTACCGTTTCCTGTGCCTCAAAACGCAAGTGCCCGGCAGACAGCCGGTTACCGGGATTATATTGACTTAGAATGATCCGGATCAATTCGTCCTGATGTTTGAGCGCATAATCCCAGCCTTTGAGCGAGGCGCGCAGGAAACGCCGAACTCTTTCCGGATGCCGGTTTAGTTCCTGTTCCGTGGTGAACAGATTATCGCTTAAAAAATCTACACCGTAGCTGCGAGGATCGATGATGTTAATTTCGATATTTTTGTTTTTGAAGTAATCAACCTGGTCGGTGAGATAGCTGACCATGACATCGGTTTTGCCATTGGTCAGGTCGTCGGGGTTGAAGGAGTTTGCCAAATGGGTAAATTCATCGCCGGAGATACCTGTTTCATAAAGCATGGCGAGCAGCGGTGCATTGTCAAAACTGTCCTCCATGACCCGTTTGCCCTGAAGCTCATAGGGGCTGACTATGCCGGAATCCTTTAAGGTAAGGTATACCAGCGGGTTATGTTGAAATATAGAAGCCAAAACCACGACCGGCTTGCCGACCAGCCGTTGTTCCAGCAGCCCGGTATCGGCTACGCCGTATTGAGACTCGTCTTTTAGGACTTGCTCAATGTTATTGATGCCGGGAATACGCTCACGGATAGTGACGTCCAGCTGTTCTTCAGCGTAAAAACCTTTTTCCTTTGCCGCGTAGTAGCCGGCAAACTGGAATGAATGTAACCACTTGAGTTGCAAAGAGACCTTTTCGGCAGGCTGTGCAAGTTCCGCCAATAAAGGTGATGAACAGAACGCCAGATACAATAAAGCAGCCAACCGGAGCAAGGGCATAAGCATCAGTGTGTGAAAATGTGTAATTCTAGCATTTCGGCATCGGTATGGTCTGTCTGTAATTTAATGCTTACGATTTTTTACAAAAAAGGAAGCCGTGAAATTATCGAAAAATTAGTAATTAGCAAAGTATCGCTCAAGCTTTTATAAATATTGATTTTAAATCAAATACACCTATAGTTGCCTGACAAAAATCACCAACCTTTAGCGAGTACACTATGCAACATTTTCGTCTTTCTTTTTTCGTCACCGCGGTCTGTTTGGCCGTAGCATTTTATTGGGGGGGAATAATGGGGGCTTTTATCGCCATTATTCTCGGAGTTCTTGAAGTCAGTTTATCATTTGATAATGCGGTTGTTAACGCATCAATTCTAAAGCGTATGGATGACCGCTGGCAGAAGTACTTTTTAACCTGGGGTATTTTGATTGCCGTTTTCGGCATGCGCCTACTGTTTCCTATCGTGATTGTTTCTGCGGCCACCGGTATCGACTTTATGGGCGTCACCGAGATGGCGCTAAAAGACACTACGACTTATGCCAAACATTTAGACGAGTCTCATGTACAAATTGCGGCATTCGGCGGCATGTTCTTGCTGATGGTGTTTTATTCGTTCATCTTTGATGAAACCAGGGAATTACATTGGTTGGGTTACATAGAAAAAAAAATGTCTTCATTCGGAAAGCTTGAAGCAATTGAAATTATCATGGCATTAGGGCCGCTGTTAATCATCCAAAACTACTTGCCCCAGGAAATCCGTTTGGATGCGCTGGTTGCAGGTGTTACAGGGGTTATTTTATACGTGATCGTGGACAGTCTTGCGACCTTGTTTGAGCATGAGGAAGAAGGTGAAGAGGTCGTTGCGGTGCTCAAAAAAAGCGGCATGATGAGCTTCATCTATCTTGAAGTATTGGATGCGTCGTTTTCCTTTGATGGCGTGATCGGCGCGTTTGCGATCACCCAGGATGTGGTCATTATCATGTTGGGCTTGGCTATCGGCGCGATGTTTGTGCGAAGCTTGACAGTCTATCTGGTGCGTAAAGGTGCGCTGGATGAATATGTGTTTCTGGAGCATGGCGCTCATTATGCCATTGGGGTACTGGCGGGCATTATGCTTGTCAGCATGACTCATCATATTCCTGAGGTTATAACCGGCTTGACGGGGGCAGTGTTGATAGCATTATCACTGATTTCATCAATCCGCTACAAAAAACGGGTCGCCTGATTTTGGGTTGTGTTTGCCGGAAACGCCAGTTCTCGCTGATGCTCGAACCGGCTTATTCCGGCTTATTCCGGCTTACTTTCAAGGTAGAAATTCAATTAGCGAATAGGGCTTAATCTTCCAATTGCTGAATGCCATCCAGATACCATTTGGACTGGATGCTGACTTTAGGCTTAATAAAATGCCAGACTTCCCTGACTTGCTCAGCCTGAGCGTTGCTGTCTTCGCGCATGATGGAATCGAACAGCACCACCGCTTCAAGTTCTGAACCGACTTCCCTGACTTCCAGCAGTTCCGCTTCCAGCTTAAGGACTTCTGTGCGGTTCTCCGTAGTCGATGCTTTAAGCTGATCCTGAATTTCGGCAAATACTTTATCCGTTGTTAAGCCTCTGATTTCGGCAAGATCACGTTCATCCCAGGCTTTTTGCAGTTCGGTAAAGGCTATCTTGGCGCCGATCAGAAAGCCCTTTTGATCAAAGTTGGCCGGAACGTTCGCTGTACCGACTTCTGCATTCTGTTGAGCGGATTGACCGAGGGCCCCGGATGTGGCGGTATTGTGTTTATCCCCGAACAGAATATCCGTATCGAAACCGGCAGGATCAGTCTGGTTTGGCGGCGACACCTGATAGTTGTTATCAGCTGTCCGGTTATAGGCGGGGCGTGGTGTAGCGCTCGCTTTTTTAGCGGCAAACCATTTATAAAGTAGAAAGGCAATTCCGCCAAAAATCAGTATATCCATAAAGTTGATACCCTGAAAGCCGCCGCCGGCAAATAGCGAGCCTAATAACCCGCCCAGCGCCAAGCCGCCCAACATACCCATTAAACCGCTACGACCAGCTGCCGCAGGTGTCGCTGCCGGGTTTGGCGTGGCAGCTTGTTGCTGGGCAGGCCGAGCGGGTGGGGTTACAGAGCGTTGATACGGAGCGCTGTAGGAGGATCTGCCGCCAAAAGAGCTGCCGCCGCCGAAACGTTTGGCATCTGCGTCTGACATCTCGGCTAACGTTAAGGAAAGCCCCATTAATAAAGTAGCAATAATTCCGGTATATTTATTCATACATTCGCAAGTTTAGTCAGTTGAATCATGCCGACTGTTCCTGTCATGCACTCTTCGGGGGTGATGTTTGCTGCTTCAGGCAACAAGAGTCTGGTTTTTGCATTATTGGGGTGAATAATTAAACAACAAGTTGTTAATTGTTTTTTAATAGCATAGCATTGTGCGCATGTTTACAACACTACGCAAATTTACCGTTATCTTTCTGGCAATAGTGCAATTGATTGCGCCGTTGGTGCATGCGCATGCCGGAGACAAGGTTTCAGACTTGGGACTGCATGTTCCCGGCCTTGAAATGTATGGTGTTAAACATAGTGCCTTTATGTCTCAGGCAGTCAATTATGATTTCGATTCTGAAGGAATCATAGTAAGTGTTGATGCCGGCATGAAAGACAGGCAAGTTAATGCCGTTGCAGATTTAGATGACAATCCCTATCTGCATCAACAGGCCGCACTATTTAAAACCGCACTCTCTCCTTTTGATACTAATTTCTCCCCGCAATCAGCGCAGTTTGTTTGTCGGTTGCTTATTCCATCGCTATCCCCTCGCGCACCTCCCGCTCAATAACCTTCGTTTTTGCAGGAATGTTGCAATGCAATGTTTCCCTGTAATTGCTCCTGCATTACCCGTTCATACAGTCGTACGTTACTGGTTTTTCCTTAAAACTTAATAACGCGGTTAGCGCCGCATCGAGTTTGGTCTATGTTTTTCTTGAACCTTTTCAGAAGGCTCATTCCTCAGTTCCTGCTAGGGAATATTATTTTTTGGGTGACGATTACCCTCAGTTTTGCCGATTCGGCCTATATTGTCGAACATCATGACCCGATTGAAAGCGATGCGACGCTGAGTTTAGCTAAAGTCGTCGATTTAACGCTGGAGAAGTATCCCGATATAACCTGGCTTAATTCTCTGGAAGAAGAAGCGACAGCTCTCTCGCTGCGCGGCGATAGCTGGACAGCCGGTGCATCGCAAGCGGGGCTTCGTTTTCAGGAAGCGACCAGCGGCACCCTGCATTATATTGACGGCACGGTGCAAGTACCGTTATGGAATTTGGGCCAGCGCGATGCGGAGCAAACAGTCGCAAAGCAAGCGGAAAACAACACCATGTCGCAATCGGATGCGATCAAATTACGAGTGGCGGGGCTGATCAGGGGCGCCTTATGGAATATTGCGCTGACCAGCTTAAGTTATGAACAGGCAAAAATCGAGCTCGCTATTACTGATCAGTTAGTGGCCAAAGTGCAGCGGCGTGTCGAGTTGGGCGACTTGCCCAGGGCCGATTTATTATTGGCGCAGTCGGAGTCGCTGCAAAAACGTTCAGTAGTCACTCAAGCTGAAGCGGAATTAATGCATGCCCGTAAACGTTATGCCGGCATCACTCAAATAACTAAAATCCCCGGCGATTATCAGGAAAAGCTGGTTGGGTTAACTGAGATTCAGCAAAATCATCCTGCCTTAGCCGCCATTAACGGCCAGATTGAACGCAAACAGGCAGAACTTAACGCGATTAAATTGGTGGGTTCCGGCCAGACTAATGTTGCGGTTGGCGTCAACAGCGACCGGTTTACCAATGATCCGCGAAGTAATCAAACGGAAAGCTTCAACATCGGCGTTACCGTTCCTTTCGGCGGTAGTGCGCATCTGGCGCCACAGGTTGCCGCCGTTAATGTCGAATTAAACAGACTGGTTGCAGAACGGGAACAATTGTCCCGCGACTTGGAACAGGCGCATCACGAAGCTGAGCATAATCTGGAAGTCAACCGGGTCGAACTGGGCATCGCCAATGAATTAAAGCAGGTTGCCGAAGAACATTTAAAAATGACCCAATCAAGCTTTTCGGCGGGGGAAATTGACTTGATGGATTTGTTGAAAATTCAGTCCAGAACCCAACAAGCGGTGTTAAATGCCAAGCAACGGTCAGTCATGTTGCAGCGCGATATCGCGCTTTATAATCAGGCCGTAGGAGTTATGCCATGAAACTATTTTTTGCCCGTCCTGCAATGGTGTTGTTATTGAGTCTGGTCGGTTTCGGCAGCCATGCTGCTGAAAACGTAATTCAAATGTCACAGGAAAATCTTGATGCCCTCGGTGTAAAACTGGGCAAGCTGGAGTCTGTTACACAAATTCCGGTGTTATCGGCTCCCGCTAAGGTGGTGATCCCACCGACGCAGGAATATATTGTCAGCGCGTCGCAGGCCGGCGTCATCGACAAGCTGAATGTGGCGATAGGCGATAAAGTAGCGAAAGGACAGATTCTTGCCCAGCTCAACAGTCCTGACCTGCTGACGCTGCAACGGGAATATCTGAAGGCGGGCACGGCACAGCAAACGGCTTTGATTAATTATAATCGAGACAAAAAACTGCTGGAAGAAGGCGTGATTCCCGAGCGGCGCTGGCAGGAAACCAGCAGCCAGTATCATTCCGCTATTTCCGAAGTTGATGAACACAAGCAATTGTTGGAAATTGCCGGGATGACCTCCGGTGAGGTTAATCATCTTGCCAAAACGCACCGCTTAACCCGTCAGCTCAATGTCCGTGCGCCCATTGTCGCTGTAGTGCTGGAGCGCTTAGCGGTTGCAGGCACACGCATCGATATGTTGGCGCCGCTGTACCGCATCGCCAACCTTGATGAGCTTTGGCTGGAAATTGCCATCCCGCAGGAACGCATGGCCGGCATTAAAATCGGTGACCGGGTCGTGGTTGAAAACTCCGACGTCAGTGCAAAAATCACTTTATTGGGGCAAAGCGTAAACCCGGAAAACCAGACTATGCTGGCGAGAGCGGTGGTGATAAAGACCCAGGATGTTGTCTCTCTACGCCCAGGGCAAAGACTCAATACCCGGATTATCCAGCCCAGCGACAAGGCGGCTTTTAAAGTTCCAAATGCGGCTATTGCCCAGAACGAAGGCAAAGCCTTTATTTTTATCCGTACTCAACAGGGATTTGCGGTGACTCCGATTAGCGTAGTCGGCAAACAGGGTGACGAGTCTATTATCGGCGGCGAGTTTACCGGTAACGAAGAAATAGCCGTCAAAGGCGCTGTTGCGCTCAAAGCAAATTGGCTGGGGCTGGGGAGCGATGAGTAATGGCTAATTTGATTCGCTTTGCGCTGGGTCAGCGGCTGATGATGTTGATGTTGGTCGTGCTGCTGGCAGGCGGAGGCTATTATGCCTTTAAAAATATTCCGATTGACGCCTTTCCTGAAGTATCGCCGACTCAGGTAAAGGTGATCGTTAAAGCGCCCGGCATGACGCCTGAGGAAGTCGAAGCCAGAATTACCGCGCCGATCGAGGTCGAACTGCTGGGCATTCCGCATCAGACCATGTTGCGTTCCATCGCTAAATACGCGCTAACCGACATTACCGTTGATTTTAAAGAGGGCACCGATATCTTCTGGGCGCGTCAGCAGGTTGCCGAGCGCTTGAATACGATGTGGGGGAGTTTGCCTGCCGGTGTCGAAGGCGGTATTGCGCCGATGACCACGCCGCTAGGGGAAATGTTTATGTTTACCGTGGAAGGCGGCGGCTTAAGCTTAATGGAACATCGCAGTTTATTGGACTGGGTAATACGGCCTGCACTGCGCACGGTCTCCGGGGTTGCCGATGTCAATTCATTGGGAGGCATGGTCAGGAGTTTTGAGGTCATACCCGATAACATCCGGATGTCGGCCAGAAACATCAGCATGGCCCAACTGACGACCGCATTGGAAAACAATAACCGTAATGACGGCGCAGGTCGCATGACTGACGGCGAAGAAGCTCTGATCGTCCGTGCCGAAGGCCGTATTAAAACCCTCGACGATGTCGGCATTATCGTGGTCGATAACAAAAACGGCGTTCCCATTACTGTCGGCGATGTCGCTATCGTCAAAATAGGCGCGTTGACCCGCTACGGTGCAGTCAGTAAAAACGGCGAAGGGGAAGCGGTTACCGGGCTGGTGCTGAGTTTGCGCGGCGCTAACGCCAGGCAAACCATTGCCGGTATAGAAGAAAAACTGGCCGAGATCAGCCCGGGCTTTCCTAAAGGCGTTGAAGTTAAGGTCTTTTACAATCGCGGCAATCTGGTAGACAAGGCGGTAGACACGGTTTTACACGCCTTGTTGGAAGCCATTGTGCTGGTTGTGATCCTGCTGATTTTATTTCTGGGCAATTTGCGCGCCGCTTTGGTGGTCGCATTGGCCTTACCGCTGGCAGCACTGTTCACCTTTATTTTAATGAACTACATGGGCATGTCGGCCAACCTGATGAGCCTGGGCGGCCTTGCCATCGCCATCGGTATGCTGGTGGATGCCGCCGTGGTGGTGGTTGAAAACCTGATCACCCATCTGGCGCATGCCGAAAAAGCCCAGCGCCTGCCGCGACTGCATGTTATTTATCGGGCCACCCGCGAAGTGGCTCAGCCGGTGGTTTCCGGCATTTTGATTATTATTATCGTTTTTTTACCGTTGCTGACCTTGCAAGGGCTCGAAGGTAAATTATTTACGCCGGTGGCCTTGACCATTGTGTTTGCACTCAGCGGTTCGCTGGTGTTGTCGCTGACGGTGATTCCGGTGATCGCCTCTTATTTGTTGAAAGAGGTGTCGCATGAAGAACCCTGGCTGCCTAGACAATTGCAAAAGCTTTATCAGCCCGCTTTAGTCTGGTGTCTTGCCAACAGCAAAAAGGTCTTTATCGCGGCAGGTTCCCTGTTGGCTGTGACCGTACTGGTCTTTACCCAGATCGGCAGCACCTTTATGCCGACCCTGGATGAAGGCGATATTATCGTGCAGTTGGAAAAATTGCCGTCGATTACCCTGGAGCAATCCGTGGCGCTGGATCTTCTGGTGCAAAAAAACCTGCGTAAAAACATTCCCGAAATCATCGATATTGTTGCCCGCGTCGGCTCGGACGAGTTGGGGCTCGATCCGATGAGTTTGAACGATACCGATACCTTTTTGATACTCAAGCCCAAAAAACAATGGCGCATGGACAGCAAGGAACAATTGCTGGATGAGATTCGGAAAGTCATGGCGCAAACGCCGGGCATCGCCTTTCAGTTTACCCAGCCGATTGAAATGCGGGTCTCGGAAATGCTGACCGGAACGCGCGGCGATGTAGCCGTCAAATTATTCGGCACCGATCTGGCCGTGTTGAATGAAAAAGCGCAGCAAATAGCGGAGGTATTGAAAAATATAACCGGCGCCAGCGATGTGTTCGCCAAGCAAAATGACGGCATGCAATTTTTGCAACTGACCATCGATAAACCCGCGGCAGGGCGCTTGGGCCTGGACAGCGACAGCATCGAAACGTTGCTGCGCGCGCAGATTGAAGGTTTGAAGCTTGGCGTGGTTCAGGAAGGCATCAAGCGTACGCCGTTAATTTTACGCGGCGACAGCAATACCGCCACTTTTGACAACCTGCAAATTGCCTTGCCGGATGGCGGGCAGGTGCCGGTAACGGCTGTTGCCAAAATAGAAAAAGTGGAAGGCGTGGTGTCGGTGGGCAGGGAGCGAGGCCAACGCTTTGTGGTCATTACCAGCAACGTGCTGAACCGGGACTTGGTAGGCTTTGTCGATGAAGCCCGCAAAGCCGTTGCCGACAAAGTAGAATTGCCGACCGGCTACACCGTTGAATTCGGCGGTCAGTTCGAGAACCAGCAACGCGCTGCAGCGACCCTGTCAGTGGTCGTTCCGGTTTCGTTAGGACTGATTTTCTTGTTATTGTTTTCAACGTTCGGCTCAGTCCGCCAAGCCGTATTGGTGTTATCCAATATTCCGTTGGCAATGGTCGGCGGCGTTTTTGCGTTATGGTTATCCGGCGAGTATTTATCGGTACCGGCATCGGTCGGCTTTATCGCGTTGCTGGGCATAGCCGTGCTGAACGGCGTGGTTATGGTCAGTTATTTTAATCAGCTGATCGCAACCGGCATGGACTTGGTCAAAGTGGTGCAGGTCGGATCATCCCGGCGTTTGCGCCCGGTGCTGATGACCGCCAGTATCGCGGCATTCGGTCTGATTCCGTTACTGTTTGCAACCGGGCCGGGGTCTGAAATTCAGCGGCCCTTGGCTATCGTGGTCATTGGCGGCTTGGTGTCATCGACGTTTTTAACGTTATTCTTATTGCCGATTTTGTTTAAATTATTCGGACTGTCACCGGAGGTGAAGCAATGAACACCAAGGAATATTTAATCACGCTCAACGTGCCGCTGAGTATTGAAGAAGCAATAGTCGATTGTCTGTTGACGCTGGAATCGGAACACGGCTTTAGCAGTTTTCCGGTCAGTTCCCATGACCATAAAAATGAAGGCTTATCGCTGGCGGAGCAGGTTACCGGACGGCAGAAAAAAATCCGTTTCCAGATGTATGTGCCGGAGCAGGGACTGGCCCAGTTATTGGATCAACTGAGAGCGGAATTTTCCGGCTCGGGGATTCGGTATTGGGTGCTGCCGGTGGTAGAGAACGGGACTATTTAAGGTAAAAATTTGGGCTTGATCTGTAGTTGCCAAAATTAGTTTCATCTGTATTGGATATTGACTGTCTCAAACCGACCCATAAGCGACGTCACATCTGTGTTTGATTCTGTCTGCTTCAGGATGATCAGCAGCCATTTATCGCAGGTCGGTTGTCAGAAAAGTCCATTCGCAGGAAGAGTTTTATTAAATTCCCCTTTCACGTTTGTCGGCAAGTGTTTAAAAGGCGTTCAAGATAAATCCAAAAGATTAATGATATTCATCTTAATGGCTAGGCGAGTCAACTCGATATCACTGGCAACGCCAAGTTTTCGCTTGATCATATAATGGCAGTTCGATACGGTTTTTGGACTGATGTTGAGTGTTTGAGCAATATCATCTGTTGACCGAGCATCGACTAACATACGCAGAATATCGAATTCTCGTACCGTTAATTCTTGCAGCGCGATACTATCGCCGCCTAATTTTTCCAGGGCCAAGGCTTGTGCAATGTCGGCACTCAACGTAATTCGCCCTGCATAGACATCATGGATAGCCCGGATCAAAACATCCGGTGCACTGCTCTTGGTGACATAACCCAGCGCACCCGCCCGAGTTGCCTGAACAGCAAAGCTTGGATTCTGGTGCATACTGAATACCAGGATCTTCGCATCCGGGCGTCGTTGTTTAATACGTACAATAGTCTCCAGCCCCCCTTGGCCGGGCATCGAAATATCCATAACGACTATATCAGGGTTGCAATCCTTAAAGCGTGAATAGGCTTCTGCTCCATCAGCTGCTTCAGCAACCACTTCCATTCCTGATTGCTTCTCCAATAGTGAGCGATAGCCTTCACGAACAATGGCATGATCATCGACCAGCAAAATTCTGATACTTTCCGAGCCTGTCATGTTTGTGTCTCTGAAAGGGATTGAACCGGAAGCCATACATGGACGGCAAGTCCGCTGGGGTTACCAGTATTTAATGTCAACCGTCCGCCGATTGCGGTTACTCGTTCACGTATACCGAGCAGACCAATCCCGGGGCTGTCTTCAAACGGCAGTTTATTGGCCTTACCGTTATCTTCGATACTAAGTTCAATGGTTGTTATTGAATTATTCGCAGAGACTGTTCGGAGTGTTACTTTCGCATTCGTAGCGGCTGAGTGTTTGGACACATTGGTCAGACATTCCTGAACAATCCGAAAAATAGTAACGGGAATAGGTTCGGGTAACCGGTCAAGGTCGTCATGAACAGCAAGGCTATAATGAATCTTGCCGCCACTGCTGGCATTCCAGCCAGCCACCAGGCTTTTTAAACTGACAGTAAGGCCCAGTTCATCAATGTCAGAAGGGCGTAAGCGCAATAATAATCCACGTATCGATTCCATCATATGATGGACAATTCGACTGATTTTTTTCCCTTCCGGAACCAGTTCCGGGCATTCATTTTCTGCGGTTTGTGAAATGGAAGCTGCGACCGCGTTGATCGCAGCTAGGCATTGACCGAACTCATCATGCAGCTCTCGGGCCAGGTAACGGCGCTCTTCTTCCTGAATATTCATCAGCTTTAAGGTTAATTTCTTACGCTCGGAAAGGAGTTGTTCCAGACTTGCCGCCAGTTGATTGATGGCCTTCCCGGTTCGCTGCCATTCATCTAACTCGAAAACGGGTAGCCGAAATGACAATTCACCCTTTTCCATTTTCTCCAAGCCTGTAACGATCACCTGTGCCGGTCGTAAAACTCGACTTATCGTAAAATAAACCAGCAAGCAAAGCGCCAAAGTGGTACTGGCAGACAGCCCCATTAAGCCACGGATATTTTGCCAGGCGCTTGCTATTCCCATCTCAGCGCTGGGTGCAACCATTACTGAACCATGAATCCGCCCCTTGAATTCCACTGGTCGCACTACCTCCAAGCCGGGATGGAAAGCCCATTGGTAAAAGCTTGCAAACCAAATAGGCCAGCTTCGTGACGTTATTTTTGCGCCATTGCAAATGTTGCGCCTGAGGCTGTCAATCGTTGATAAGTAACTGATACAAACGCCGGATGCAGTACTGGTCTCTTTCCATAAATTAAAATCAGGGAAACGTTCCGGTTGAGCAAAACCTGCATCGATATGCACCAATTGAAGCTCCAGTTGCTTATCGATTGACTCAGCCGTTACTTGTGTCTCAAGAATAGCTTGCTGATCGGCCTGATACAGCACATAGGCTGTCGTTGCAATCAGGCAAGTGCCAGCAATAAGGATAATCCGTGATAGCAGGTGAAATTTTAGATTCATGGCAAGCGCAAGCCTTCTGTTAAATGCTTTGCTGACGATTCAGCATCGGAAAATATTCATTTTTTTGATCATTTTAAGCTTGAATTCAGGGGCTGGAATAGGGGCCGCAGGAAGACCGGGCAAATTGCCCGACTTTTACGGGCAAATATAAGGTTACGGACTTACATTTACTCGCTACTCTATTAGCGACTATAAAACGAATATGATGAAACAATTAATGGTGGTGTTACCGATGACTTTTTTATCAACAAGATACAGTGTAATTTTATTATGAACCCTAGAAACAATGCAGGATTACATCACATGTTTGGCATATTATTTTTATGCCTGTTCAGTGTTGGCGTATTTGCTGAAACAAGCATCGCTATATTGGATTTTGAATTAAATGATGTCACCCTTGCCCCCAGAATACCTGCTGAAATTGAAAGAACGGCGGGCATAAAGGCTATGCTAGAAGGCGAATTAAAAAGAGCTGGTTATAAAATCATTGCTGTTGATTTGGATGCTCAACGTGAGGCCAACGGCGGTTTTGGGTATATTTTTGACCACAGCGACATGGCCGCAGAACTAGCGAAAAAAGCCGGAGCTGAGTATGTATTGGTGGGCAGACTGCATAAACCAAGCTTTTTATTCGCTTATATTATGGGACATTTAGTCAGGGTTAGTGACGGCCAATTAATCGGTAATTACATTTCAGAGACAAAAGGCGGTGATAAAAAATTAACCCTTAAAGGCGTCGAAAGTCTTACCGTTAAAATTGATAGGGATTTAGATAAAATCTATACGCCGCCACCCCCTTCTAAAACAATCGCTATATTAAACACCTCTGCGGCTGCAGACATGTCATCCCAGAAGCCGCAGACCCTTAGCAACCACATAGAAAATGGAGATACCAGATGAGAATGTATTTGATAGCTTTAATGCTTATTTTTTTCGAAGATTCCGCATTAGCTCAGGATAAAATTGATCGCATGAGCGCCGTTACCATGGAATCGTTTATCCCGGATACGGTTAAGTGGAATGACGAGCCGATACTCCCTAAAGGTGCCAAAAGTGTCATTCTAGTTGGTGACCCAAGCAAAGCGGGGGTTTTTATCGCTTTGCTGAAATTTCCATCTAATTATCCAATCCCACCACACATACACCCATTTACGTGTGAGGGAACAGAAGGAATGCGATAAAGAAGGAATCGTTATGATGCGGTATATACAGGTATAAAAACAGATAGTTAAAGCAATTTTTCGCTTTTTCGTTGAGTTTGCGATAAAAACGAATTTTGGTGGTTTTTAGTGTTTTGGGTCAAATGATCTGCGATATTTAAGATTCATTGTTTAAGCGTTTAAAAGTCATTTAAAAGTTCTGTTTTTTTGCCCTACAGTCGTTTAAAAAAAGACCATTTCGAGGACAACCTTCAAATGGTCTTTTTTTGGTTCAAATTTCGTGGCCGTACCAGCAAACACGTCCGGCTATTTTTAAAGTTTTGGCTTGCTCTGGGGTAAGTGTCTGTTCTTTATACCTGGGATTGTCGCTGATGATGGATACAGAGCCGTCAAAGGCTTGTTGCAGGCGCTTTACGATTAAATGATGGTCGGCTTGTACTATATAGATTGAGTCGTCAATTATTTTATCGACGCGAGTATCAACCAGAAGCGTATCTCTATCGCAAATAGTCGGGTCCATTGAGTCGCCTTTCGCTGTAATAATTGCTAAGTGGCCTATTTTTAAGCCTTTTTCTCTTAACCATGCTTTTTTAAACGCCAGCTGACCAGTCTGAAGCTCGGCTTCTACGTGGCTGCCATGACCTGCCGAGGCTTGGACGTCATACACCGGCACCAAGGCGAAATCATCCCAAACCGCTTCTGTTTCATCGCTATGGGCTTGATCTGAAAGCGATAAAGCAGCGGATTGCGGCGATGGGTCACGCAGACTCGCACTGCCAGAACTCGTGCGAAGGTCGCCTTGCGGCTTTTGTACGTGCATTTCCCCTTCGCCAGTTGCGAGCCACACGAGAGACACGTCAAAGGCTTCAGCAATTGTAATTAAGCGTTTTCTCGACGGATCGGAGTCACCTTTTCTCCAGCTCCTGACTACAGACTCAGATGCGCCACACTTTCTTGCGAATTCAGAGTTCCCTCCCACAGAGCTAATTAGGCAGTCAATGCGCTCAGCAAACGCGTCAGAGTTAGGTGCGCTAACTCTGACCTGATGCGAAACTTTATCTTGCGAGGTCAGAGTTTGCATAAACTATTGTAATAAGTAAACATTTTATAAAATACCCTCGTTATTTTTAGCGATTAAACTCTGACGCAACTCTGACCTCAAAATAATCGCTATATTTCGTTGACGTTCGCTAAATTTAGCGCTATCGTATAGCACATGGAAACATTAAACAGCCCTAAAAAAGCCAGTCCTGAAGACTGGCATAACGCCGACATCATAGCCGCCTTGCGTAAAGCAGGGTGGTCATTTCGACGGCTTTCCGTTCATTTGGGTCTGGCTCCCACCTCGCTGGCCAATGTGATGCAAAAGCCCTATCCAAAAATGGAAAAAGCAGTTGCCGACAAGATTGGCGTTGCGCCCTGGGTGATCTGGCCTAGCCGTTACAACGTCAGCATTGATGCCGACGGCAACGAGATAGGCGTACCCAATAGGGGCGCACCAGGGCGTAAAGCGGGTGTTGTTTATGATACGGGATTATCAAAAACCCGCAACGTAAAAAAGCGTAAGGCGGATTGACATGGCCAGGGTAAAAGATACGGTCACGCTAGACCTGTTCGAGATTCCAACGGTTGATATTGTTATCCCCGGCGAGTCTTTCTACGCCCGGGAGGTGTCGGAAACGGTCAGTTTGTTGATGGCCGAATCAGGCGTAAAGACCGTTATACGCTTAGTGCCGAGGTTAGCCGGCTGGCAGACAAGGACGTTTCAAAGCACATGCTGGATGCGTATTGCTCACCGGCCCGATTGGATCATGCTTTGCCGTTTTGGCTGGCACCGATACTGGAAACGGTATGTTCCGGGCATCATCTGACCAACTGGCTGGTGGCTAAAAGAGGCGGTCGAGTGGCTTATGGTGCGGATGCGCTGGATGCCGAAATCGGCAAGCTGGAGCTGATGAAAGATGAGATGTTGAAAGAGATGAATAGCCGCTTGAAAGATTTAAAGCGGCTGAAAAGCAATGCTGGTAATGATTAAGAAATTGGGAGAGCAGGAATGATAGATGAGAAAAGAACACCGTTTAAGGCTGGCGATTATAAGATCGAATTTGAACAGTATATGTCCAGCGTTGGCCTAAATAATGGGGAATATGGTGCTTTATTGCTCACGGCAAAACAGATGGTATTTGAACGGGAGCAACAAGGCTTAATCACCAAGATTATTGGACACTGTAGCAGTGAAGAGCGTCCTAATCTGCTTTATCGTTTACGTAAACACAGCACTCAATAACTTTATGCTGCCCTTGATATTTATTACTAAGCCTGTGATAGAGCTCCTCGGCAATAGTTTTGCCGACGTTGATGCCCACTCTGTACAACTCGGTTTCCAGCCAGAAGTTTGCTCTATCACAGCCTTTTGTTCCATTGGTCTCCCATTCAATAAAGACAGGGTAATAAATATCTTTAGTTCTGATCCAGAAGTCGAGCAGTTCTTTCAAGTCTTCGGGTTCATTTACATAGTAGGTGTAGCGGTTAATTTCGGTCATGGAGGCTATCCGGTTTGGGTTTTGTTGTGGAATTCAAAGCTTAGCACGGTCAATGGCCTCCGCCCAAACGTTAGGATAGTCCGATGAGTCAGGATTCAGAAACTTATTACACCGCCATAGAATTGGCAGGATTGGCCGGAATGCCAAAAACCGAATCCGGCGTTATCCGTGCAGCCAAGCGCGAAAACTGGCTACACAGAACCCGCTCCGGCAAAGGCGGTGGCAAGGAATACCCGCTGTCGGCTTTACCGGAAGAAACGCGGACTTATCTGACACTCCAAGCCGGAAAAGCGGAAGCTGCCGCGCTCTATGGCCCACAACTGGCCGTATTAAGCGCCGAGTTACAGGCGTCGGTTGATGAGTTCCATGCAGAACAGCCGGAAGAAGTCGTGTTCACTGTGGACTGGGATCATTTCCGCCGCAAAACCGCGAAGCAACAAACCAAGGCTTATAAAGAGGCCGAGGTGGTGCTGCAACTTAAACGGGTGATGGACGCGGACAGGCAGGCGGTGTTTGCCGCTAAAGAACGCAGGGCCAAAAACTCACCGCTACGGGTGAAGAAAAAAACAGTCAACGACATGCTGCGGGAGGTGGCCGCCGCTAATCCAGAGGTGTGTGGCTCGTGGCGGACACTGCAAAACTGGTGGCTGGGTAAACTGGGCAAGCCGGGCTGCATCCATTTCGACCAGAAAGACTGGGCACCGGCACGGGCAGGCAGCTATCGGGGACGCACCAAAATGGCGGAATGCACACCGGCGGCGTGGGAATATTACGTCAGCTTGTATCTGCACCGTTCGCAACCGTCTTTCAAGGACGGCTGGCGGCGCACGGTAGCCAAAGCGGCAGAATCCGAGTGGGTGGTGCCGGGCGAAGCGACATTGCGGCGGCGCTTGCTGGCCGAATATTCGATCGAGGCTATCACGATTTTAAGAGAAGGCGAGGAAGCGTGGCGGCGACTCAGGCCCTTTATCGTGCGGGATAAAAGCAGTCTTCGGGCTGGGGAAGCGGTATCCGGTGACGGCCTTAAGTTTGACCGGCTATGGACCCAATGGCCGGACGGTGACGTTATCAACACCAGCACCGCGTGGTTTTGGCAGGACCTGCACAGCGGCAAGATTGTCGCCTGGCGGCTGGGCAAGACCGAAAGCACGGATTTGTTCCGGCTGGCCACGTTTGATTTAACCGGACATTTCTTGCCGACTTACATGCAAGTCGATAACACGCGGGTTGCTGCAAACAAACAGATGACCGCAGGCGTACTGGGCCGGAACCGATTCGGCAACCAGCCTAATGATTTTATGGGGATGCTGCCGATGTTGGGCATTGATGCCCACTTTACCACGCCGGATCATACCATCGGCTCACCCGGCAGCAAGCCGATTGAGCGGGCATTTGGGATTGGCGGAATTCATGAAAAGGTGGCCACTAACCCGAAAATCCGCGACCGTGGCTTTAGTAAAGCGACAGCAATCAGCTCTGACGAATTGCGCGAGATTATTGCTTATGAAGTGATCCGACATAACGCGCAGGAAAAACGGATGTCGCCGGTGTGCGGCGGAGTGCTGAGCTTTGACCAGGCGTATGAGAAATCGTTTGTCAGTTGGGCTCCGCGTAAGGCCTCTGATGCGCAAAGGCGGATTTTGTTGTTATGTATTGAAGGAGCGAAGGCCAGCAGTAGCAACGGGCAAGTAACCATTAAGGCCGGGCGCAGTCGGTTGGGCAGCAATAAATACTGGTGCGAAGGGCTTAACGAGTATCGCGGACAGGAGCTGGCGGTATTTTACGACCCGGATGATTTAACCAAGGATGTGGATATTTACAACCTTGAAGGCCGGTTTTTGATGACGGCGCAGCATCAAGCCAGTACCGCATTTTTGGATAAGGAAGCGGGGGCCGAGTTGATGAAGCGGACGCAACGGCAGAAGAAGCTGCTTAAAAAGCAACTGACCGAAGATGCGGCGATTAATAAGCTGCATGATGAAAAGTTGCCGGGATTGGCGGAGCCTGAGGCACCTTCAAGCAAGGTGGTGACTGGGCTGTTTAATAAACCATTGGATCAGGGCGTCGTGGGCAATGACCGTCAAGTAATCGATGCCGAAGACAGCTTTGTCAAGGCAATGAACAAGATCGCAGGCTTATAACAGATGGAATCGATATTCAACAAAGAAGAAAAGGACGATCCACGGATATGGATTACCCCCCATCTGGGCATGAGTATTATCGACAATAGCAATGGCTGGATGGAGGACGGCCCCGCCGTTGAACGGCTTCTTTCTGTAGAAATGGATGACTACCACGCACAGGATGGCGAATGGAATTTTGATGATATGCAAGTGCGGTGCGGCTATATCTATATCAAGCCCAGCCGGAAGGGTTGGACTATAGCGTATAGGTTGGCTCGGATATTAGCGCGTGACGGCATGGCTTATGTCGATACGCCGGAAGGGAAAACACTGGTGACATTACCCGTGGTAATGACGCTGGATGATAACGGGCTTTTGTTACAGCAAAAGCCCTTTTAAAACGCGGCTACAAAGCCGTTTAAACCGGAGTGCAAAGCACCCCACAACAAGAAAATGGAGTATAGCAAAAATGAACATGGAAACACAAAACTTGCGCGAGCGAGTAAAAAAAGAGATAGCGACAGCAGGCCTCAGCCAAGCCCAGGCCAGCAAGGAAGCGGGTATCGAATCCAGCGGCGGCAGCAAGCTTAACCAATGGTTGCAGGAAAAGTACCAGGGCGACAATGACAAAATCGAGCAACAGCTGACGATCTGGCTGGAAACCCGCAACGAGTCGGCCATGCAACGGGCGGAAATGCCCAGAGCGCCGGGCTACGTGAAGACACCGACCTCGGAAAAGATCTTCTCCACCCTGGCCTATGCACGGATGGCGACGGTTTCAGTCATGGTGCATGGCGGCGCCGGGGTCGGCAAAACCAGTACCTGCGAGGCATTTGCCGCCCAGCACCCTAATGTATTCATCGTGACTGTCTCGCCATCAGCCGCATCGTATCCCGCGTGTTTGCGGCGCATTGCCACCGCCGTCGGTCTGCGCGGATTTAGCAATCGCTCCGCCGATTTGGAAGATGAAGTGATCGCTCGCCTTAAAGGCACCCAAGGCCTGCTGATTTTCGACGAAGCGCAGTTGTTGTCTACCGAGGCGCTGTGGGGTATCAAGAATATTTTCGACGTGGCCAAGATCGGCGTGGCTTATGTCGGTTCCGAGCAGGTGTACAGCAACCTGGCCGGACGCAGATCAGAGCTGAATGCGCCGCTGTTTCGGCGGATCAGCAAAAAGCAGGCGCTGAAACAGCCGACTCGTGACGATGTCAGTGTGATTTTGGCGGCCTGGGGCTTGTCTATTGACGGCACTGTCGGACGCAGCGCGGTGGATTATTGCGCCAAAATCGCGGCTAAACCGGGAGCGCTGGGCATGGTGACCGAGACCTTGCGGCTTGCATCCATGCTGGCCTTAGGCGCTGGCGATGCAATGAACCTGGGTACGATTAAACAAGCTTATCAAAGTTTAGGAGGTGAGTGATGGGAGCGTTACTGATTATTGAAGATATTAAAACGATCAAGGCGGAGGCGGTTGGCAGCAATGGCAACAACCCTGAGCACTTTTACCTGAATCTCACCATCACCGGTAACAACGGGAGCGTTACGGAATTCTGCTTAAGCAGCAAAGATAAAGCGGTGCTGAATCAATTAGCAGGGGGGCAACAATGATAGCTGTCATTAACCTGGTTGATTTGCCGACAGGCGGCATTGGTTTCTCGGTGCAGGCTGAGCAACAGCCCGACGATACCGGCATTACCGATACTGGATATCTGGTGCATTCGCTGACCGAAACGTTGCAGCATATTGCCGTGGACATGCGAGCGCAAAAACATCCTTGTATTGATAAGGAGCTGGCGCAAGGGTTTATTCGCAGGCCTTATCTTTACTCGAAGGAGGCGCAATGACAACCAAGAAACATTACCCCGACATGGCCTTGATCCGCCGTAAGGGCAAGTTGGTTTGCCAAGCCGTGCAAACCCTGGTCGAGCAAGGCATTGAAGTTGAGGTCGTTAATTTTAAAACAGCCACGCCGGTGATCGATGTCGCCGACTGCCCCAGCACCCAACTGTTACACGGGGTTGCGATCGGTCAAGTCCGGCATAGCGACGATGAAGTGCATATTAAAAAATCCGCGCATGTGTGCGGCTGTCAGGTGGTTTGGAGTGAAGCGAAATGAAAAGCGAGTTATTGCGGGAGATTGAACGGGTATTGTTTTGGGAGCGATTACGGCAATGGTGCCTGGATCAGAAATTAGCCTATCAGCAGGCAAGAAATCGGGCTTCGGCCAAAAAGCTGGAACGGCTGGGGATGTTATGAGTACCGAGATTGTGATTGTTTGGCAGTTGACAGTCGCGTTTGTAACGGCAGCAGCGATAGCGGTATTGATGAAGCTATGGTTTGACTGGGGGGATGTCATCGCGGCAAAAGCGGCTACGTCCTGGAATAAATTAATTAACGCTCTACTGGAGCAGGATAACTAACAATGCATGCTAAAGACCTGATTAAAAACAGCGTACAAAAAATCAAAGATCTTTATGAGCACATTGCCGAGATCAAACAAGATCCGGCAGTACCCATGATGAAGGATAGCAAGGGCCGCCATTGTCCGGTCGACATTATTAAAGATATTGACCTGGCTCGCGACAGACTGGTCAACAATCGCAACACCCGGGCGCAGGAGCTATCCCAACTGATCGAAGCCTTTAAGGCCGAAACCTTTGCCGATATTGACGCCTTTATCGAAGTCAGCAACAGCGAGCATGCCGCAAAGATAGGCGTGGCGTCAGAGAACGGCAAACGCAAAGCCTGGAAAGGCAATATCCAGCTGATCAACTATGCAGGCACTGAAAAAGTCAGCTTAAAAATTAACGACAAGATTGCCTTTAACGAAAAGCTCAACAATGCCATGGAAAAGCTGCAAGACTTAATTAAGGCGCACAGCAGCGATATCGATGAGATCATCAAAGTGCTGATTAATGAAGCCTTTAGGGTTGATAAAACGGGGTTTATCGACACCCAAAAAGTGCTGGAACTGCGCCGTTACAAGATCGACCACCCGGTGTGGAAATCAGCCATGGATGACATTGCCGAAAGCATCCAGATCGTCGGCAGCAAGTCTTACCTGCAATTCTTCCACCGCGAAACGCCGGAAGCCGAATGGCAAGGTATTGCGCTTGATATTGCGAGGTTGTGATGGCTAAACCAACTAAAGCCCAATGGGATGAGGTCAAACTAAAACTATCAAGACCTTATGGCTCTGCTTATTTCAAATGCGACGATTATCTGATTCATGCGGAAGTTCGGCAAAACAAAATGACATTGAAAATACAGGTTTATGTCAATGGCTGGATAAAGGGCGAGTGGTGGTGGACAGGCAAAGAGCGAGACCTTGGCACAATGCCCGATATTCCAAGGCGCTTTCATTGCCTGACACGCAAAGGAAAATCAGCTAAGGAGATAGGCCTTAACCATAAAATATTCGGCAAAAAGGTCTGCAAAGACAAAGGCATCAACGATAAGTTTTGCATGGCCTACCCGATATTTAATACAGCAGGGGGATTTGTCGCTCATCTGAAAAAGCATAACCCAGCGATTGAAGTGCTTGATTTTCTAACCTATCAAAAGGCACGGGATGCATTGCCTATCGATACGGATGAAATAGCGAGCGCGGCAGCCTTAGGAGAAGAACATGCCTAAACCAAAGGGCAAGCCCGATTACAAGGCCAGTGAACTCGCCAAAATCCATATCGCCAAGAAAGAGCTTGGCATGGATGACGATACCTACCGGGACATGCTGATGCAAGTGGCCAAGGTATCGTCAGCGGCCGATCTGTCAGCGGATGGTCGGGCCAAGGTGCTTGATTATCTGAAAAGCAAAGGCTTTACAGGCAAAAAGACCTACACCAAGCGCCCGCATACCGCTGACAACAAAGCGCAGATAAAAAAAATTGAAGCGCAATTGGCTGATATGAAACTGCCCTGGGATTACCTGATCGCCCGGCAGCAAGGCAAAGACGGTAAGACCTTATCGATGCTGGAGCGCTTAACCGGCAAAAAACGGGCGGAGTGGTGCACCAAAGCCGAGTTAAGCAAAGTGATTGCCGCATTGGCAGTGCATCAAAAGAAACTGAATAAAGGATATAACGATGGAATGGCAACCGATTGAGACTGCGCCGGCGAATACAGTGGTAGACCTATTTGTACCGTGGATACCGAATAGGGCAGGCTTTAAGGGGTTTCGATACACCGACTGCTACAGGCGAGGAGATGGGCAATGGACCTCGAAGAACTTCGACAGCGAGAAGCGCCGCACCGTCAACAACCCATCGCACTGGATGCTATTACCCGAACCCCCTAACAATGAATTGAGGACAAATAAATGAATATGAAACTGATATTGCAACGCATCGAGGGCTTATTGAATGTTGGCTTGGCCGAGCAGCAATTCAAAGACTACCTGCGCATGGTCATAACATTGCTGACCGACATGTTGCGCCAAATAGAAGGCGATGAATTTTGCCAGGGCTTCTTGCTGGGCGCTATCAACAGCATCAAGGCCGGCGATGCGCCTTTAATAAAAATGACAGAAATAAAAACAGAGGCCATGCACTAATGGATGACGCAGATTTAGCCGGTCGCTTTGACGAACTTAACCTGAAAACCAGCCTCTATGCCAGCCGTAAAGATGAGCCCCAAGCTGTTGCGACCGGAACCTGCCTATTCTGCGAAGAACCGGTTGCAGACGGACGGCGCTGGTGCGATGCGGGGTGTCGGAATGATTGGGAGAAAGAGAATGGCTGACTTATACAAAGTAATGGGACGTGAACAGTTATGCAGCGAGCACGCGGCGCTGTGTTTCATGGAAGCCCAGCGCCGCGATAAGGCGCAACAAAAGCAGGCGGCCATGGTTCTTAACGCTTTTGACGACCTTGAGCACGCCGATAAGCGCGAACAACTCGACAAGAAAGCGGAAGTGAGTCGTGCATCACGGCAGCGGCTATGACACCCCAAGGCAACCATGAGCAAAAAACGCTTTGTACAAACCGTAGTGGCTCGCAGCCTGCCGCCGCCGGACAAACGCCAAGCCTGCCTGGATTATGCGCTGGACCTGTATGACTGGCTCACCGGCAAAGGCTACGGCGACGACAAGCCCAGCCAGCCGCGTGACGGCAAGGATTGGTACACAAAGCTGGACGAGCGGCAACGGCGCTGGTTTGACGGCTTTTGGGTCATGTTCGATTACAAAAAAGACCGCGACGGCGCCGCCATGCGCTGGAGCCAGTTGGGTAAGCTCAGCGATGCCGAGTATCAGCAAATTATCGATGCGGCAAAGAGCGAGGCCAAGCGCGAACTGCCGCAAGGCCAAGCCCGAAAGATGGCCCAAGGCTGGCTGCATGAAAAAAGATACCTGGATTTTACCCCGACCAAAACGGCAGCAAAATCCATGCAAAACCACGTATTAACCCGATTGCTGAATGACCTGAACGGCGTCAAACGCCTGTATGAAACCAGCAAGGATGAAGCCCTGTTACCGCAGATCGGCAAACTTGAGGCAGCGGTTAAGACCGCAAGGGATAACCCAGAAACCAACCGGAAACCGCAATGACCGTAATGACTGATAACGAACTTAAAAAAATCGCCGGAAAAATAGCCAAATGCCTGGCGCTGGCTGCATCCGATAATCCTGCTGAAGCCGAAGCGGCCAAACGTCAAGCCACGGCCTTGATGAGTAAATACAACCTGACCAGCGGCGATGTAGCGGCCAGTCTGGTGCATGAAAAAACCAGCAAAGCAGGCGGAAAATACAACCCGCCGCAATACATGACACAACTGTCCGCCGTGATTGCCGAAGCATTCGGTTGCGGCCCCGTATTTAGTTCCGGCGGCGGTTTTGACGACAGCTTGATGTATTTTTATCGGCCCCGGCATAAAGCCGGAACTTGCCGCCTACACATTCGACGTACTGCGCCGTCAGATCAACAACGACCGCACCGCCTATGCTGCCACGTTAAAGCGCTATAAACGTGCAAACAAAATCCGCATGACCGACATCTTTTGCCATGCCTGGGTAAGGCGCATCGCCTATCAAGTGCGTGAATTCGCCGGAACCGAGCAGGATAAAACCGCCATCGAAGCCTACAAGGCCCAGCGCTGGAGCGGCGATCTGGTAAAAGATGAACGCAAATCCGCGCGACCTAAAAAAGATTCCGATTGGCAATCGGTCACCGCCGGACACTTGGCGGCCAGCGACGTATCGATCCATAAACCGGTCCAAAGCAAGCGCGGCCAAGCCTTGGCGCATAAGGCCTGACATGGATAAACCCACCTCAACAATGCTCAGGACGGGCATAGACGCTGCGCCCCTGGATGACGCCACCCTGGGGCTATTGCCGCGGCGTGTGGCCGAACTGGTTGATGTGGTGGGCTTGGCGGCGGCGTTGAAGATTGTCGAATTGCGCGGCGGCGGGCGGCTGGAAGTGCCGAAACGGGTTAAGGCCGATCATTGGCTGATTGAGCATATAGGGCTTGAAGCCTTGACCAAGCTGGTCGCTTATTACAACGGCGAACGCATTGAGATTGACCGTTGCGCCGATTTGGTCAGGACGATCCAGGAGCGGATCATCGTGGCCGCACACGACAACGGGGCTTCAAATTGGCAGCTGGCTCAGCAATACGGCTACACCGAGCGCGGCATCCGGAAATTGCGCAAGCGGGTGGAACAGGCCCAGCCTTCGGCCAACCTGGATTTGTTTGCGGATTTTTTGAATAACTGATTTTTTAACTCACGGAGACAACCTATGAACCTGAACGCCAAAAAACGCCAGCATATCCTGGAAACCCTGTATCAAGACCGGCAAGCCAATGCCAGCCGGTTGCACCAAGAGCAATGGACGCCGATTGCGGAATTGAAGAATGCCGTCGACGATATCGACTTTGCCCTGTCGGTGCTGGTAGAGCTGCGCTATGTCGAGCGTAGCGGCCATAAACTGCGCATTACCGGCCAAGGCGTATTGGCTTGCGAGGCCGGACAGGATGTTGTAAGCCTTGGCTGATATTCATCGGCTGAGTTTTACAGTATGGTGGCGGGATTTTTACACAACAGGAGCGACGATATGAATAAAATTATTATGGCGGCGGTGTGCCTATCATTAGCGGGATGCGCAAGCCTGAAATATCCAAACTGGGAAAGCGTAAAGGAGGCGGGAACTGCTTATAAGCAGCCTTGCAAACAAGTTGGTGCTGACGGGTGCCATTATGGAGAGTGTGAATTAGAAAGCAGCTGGTTTAAAAAAAGAGCAACAACGTTTGGGGCTAATAATTTTATTATTGAATATGCCGAAGACAATGGTCTGCTCAAGGGTGCTAAATACTATTATTGCGGTCCCGGAATCCCGCCCTACATGCAAAAATCCGGTATCGCATGGACAGTTAGAAACAAAATTAACCCAGCAGCCACCGAAGCCGACTTAAGCCAAGTTGCTACTGAATGCGGATATGAAGCACATAAAGCTACAATTGACACCAGCAGGAAGGCCCCAGATCGAATATTTATCCCCACAACTAACTTTAACTACAATATGGCGGTTTTGTCTGCACAATCTTCAGACAGGCTTGATGACATGATTCACGATTCTAAATTATCAGGTGAAAGAGCGGCCCTTTACAGTGAATGCTTAGCTGCCAAGGGATATGTGTACAAGAAATCAACAGAAAAAAACGACTTAGCGGAGGTTGATAAATACTGCCCTGACATAGACACCGTTACAAAAGCTTGCTTTATACCCGGCGCACTGCAGTAAGGCATTAATTTGACAAAAATAACCCCGAGGGCTAATCTAATTGTGCGCTGGCAAAATCCAGCGTACGGGATTGGCATCTCGGATTCTCTTGGCACATAACCGCTTTGTGCGGTTTTTTTGTGCGCCCAAGCTCTTCATTATGTCGGGCTGGGCAGGCAGCCCCTAAAAAGGCTGGCCGGCCGAGAGACCGGTATGCCAACCTGTCCAGTCCGGCACCCATGATTGGCATCATGTTGCCGGGTTTTTAATTTTCTCTCGGAGTTCAACATGAACGCATTAACCCTCACCATTTCCAATACCCCCATTAAACAAGATCATGCTGGCCGTTTTTGCTTAAACGACCTACATAAAGCCTCTGGTAATCAAAACAAGCATCGCCCAAGCCTTTGGCTAAAAAACCAACAAGCGATTGACCTTATTGATGAAATAGCCAGAGCAGGAATTCCTGCTCTGGAACAAAATCAACCAGTTAAAACCATCAATGGCGGAAATCAACAAGGCACATTCGTTGTTAAGGAGCTTGTCTATGCTTACGCGATGTGGATCAGCCCCGCCTTCAGCCTGAAAGTGATCCGTACTTTTGACGTCCTGGTGACAGGCCAACAGCAACCCACTCTTCCCTCAAACGATTACTCTACCCTGCAAAGCAAATACATCACCCTCCTGGAACAAGAAATCAACCGTCTTAAAGCAACAGCAGTTCCGCTCCCGGCGCCGGTTAGTAAGTACAAGCAATGGACGCAGGAAGAAGATGCAATTATTCGCGAAAAGCGCAAGGAGGGATGGGGCGCGCATCGTATTCGCCATGTGCTGGGTCGTAGCGTCGATAGCGTTGAACATCGTATCCGCCGACTGGAGGGAAAGGCATGAACCCCGTCATCGACGCCCTGGACCGGCTCGACCATATTGCCACCTGCCAAGAAGCGGTCACTGATTTGCTAATCCCCGAAACCGATCTGCATGTGGTCAACCGCGACCGGCTGGCCGGATTGCTGGCGTTTTTGGATGCCGAGCGCCAGCTGGCCCGAGAAAGGCTGACGGTGGCGCTGGCATCGGGTCAGGTTATCAGTATGCGCGCGGCGAAATAATCCCTACAGGGATTTGACCTTGACCTAAACTACTGTTTTAATGTCACTTAAATCAAATTGAAACGCCCCTGGAACTTGTTCCAAGGGCGTTTTTTTTTGCCTGCCGTTTATGCTCTCCCCATCATGTCCTTACGCCCGCGCCATTACGCCGCCGCCATTATCGCCTTAGGCACTGCCGATCAACGCCTTGCCGCTGTTGAGCAGGTGCCGGGCATTTGGCGCGAATGGGTCAGGGACTACGTGATCGACACTTTTCGTAAGCGCCGCTGCTTGAAAGCCTATCAGGCCCGGCAACAACAACCACGGAGCTACAGATGCTGACTGCTAAACAATGCCAAGCCCTCTTGGGCGACCCGATTAAAGAAAAAGACATGGTGGTGTTCTATGTGCCGGAAGAGCTGCAAATCAGCTGCATCCCCAAGCGCATTTATTGCAACAAGCGCCTGAGGGAACCGTTAAGCAGGGCCTTGGCGGCGCTGATCATGACCGGTTGCATCAAAGAGCTGAAGACCTGGGACGGCTGTTTCAATATCCGTACCAAACGCACCGGCACGACGCCCAGCCTGCACAGCTGGGGCTTGGCGATCGATGTCAACGCTGGCTGGAATCGGTTTGGCATGCCGCCTAATTTGAGTCCGCGTTTTGTCGAATGCTTTACCGACAACGGTTTTGATTGGGGTGGTGCCTGGGCCAAGCCGGACGGCATGCATTTTCAGTTGGCCAATATTAATTAAAAGGGGGATTTATGACAGGATGGAAAACCAAAGCAGCCGCCGGATTGGCCGTTTTTTACGGTATTGCAGGGATATTTCTGGGTTTACATGATATTGACGCCGGCGTTCGCTTTGTTGTCGAGGGCGTCGGTTTGATCGGCATCGGCCACAAGATCGACAAGATAGGTGCCTGATGGCAGTCATTAGTTTCGATTTTAATTTTTGGACGTTGACGCTGCTGCTAATGAATTTTGCGTTAGCGTTGTTTGTCGCATTGAGTAACCGCCATAAGGCGGCTGCCGAAGAGTTGCAGTCGGTTAAGAAAAGCCTACAGGTGGACATAAAATCCGTGCAGGATGATGTTAAAAGCATCGACCAGCAAGTCCATCAGCAAGGGCAACGTCTGTCGGCGATTGAGGCCGATGTCGAGAATGGTATTTCGAAAGAAGACCTGAGCGTTGTGCATCGACGCATGGACAAGGTGTTGGAAACAGTTGGTCCGCTAGAGGGGCGGCTGGATGAGATATCCAAAAACATGAGCCGCATCGACCAGCATTTGATTCAACTGTTACAGAAAAGGTAATAACAATGGCTACTTATGACCGCTCCCAAGTCCGTCTGCTGATTTTGCTGATATTGCAAACACAATCGCAGTATCAGGCACACCAGGAAACCTTGCTGAAAGCGTTAAGCGCACAGGGTTTTACCCTCAGCCGCGATAATCTGCATATCGAACTGGCCTGGCTGGAAAATACCGCGGATGCCATTGTCGACCGGATGTCAGGCAGTGTGCATATCGCATTATTGACGCCCGCCGGGCTGGAAATTGCCCAAGGCGTGGTTGAAATCCCCGGCATCGATCGGCCCTTGCCCGGTCAGGCGCTCTGATGGCTCGCCGTTCCAAGATCAAGACTGAAGTCCCTGCCAAGATCCGCGAAGAGTTCGAGGCGCAGCTGGTTGCAGGCGGCTTTAGCGATTACCTGGGGCTGACTGACTGGCTTAATGAGCGTCTAAAGGCTGAAGGGCTGGATGTGACGGTATCGGTGATGGCCACCAACCGCTATGGTAAATCGTTCCAGGAAGAATTCGAACGCGATATGGCCGAAGCCAACCAAACCTATCACATCGCTAAGATCGCGATGGCTAACAATGAGGACACTGAAGGCGTGGTGCGCGATGCGACCATCCGGACGTTGCAAACCCGTCTTTTGCGGTTGTCTTCAACACTCAGGCAAGCCGAGGAAGCCGGCGACGATCCGCATAAGCTGGCCGAGACCACCGCCAAGATTGCCAAAGCCTTAGCCGATCTGGGCCGCGTTGATATTGCCTCGCAAAAATACAAGGCCGAACTCGAAGAGGCCGTGTACAAGGCCAGGATGGACGTTATTAAACGCCTGCGTGACTTCATTGCCGATCAGTTTCCGGATATGAAAAAAGCCTTTGCCGTGGTTTTGAAGCCGTTCGCCGAATTGTTGACCAATGGTTAAACGCGTCCGCAAGGAGTTTTTAGGCGAAGTTTCGGACATTGCTGAAGCCGTCCTCGCTGAAGCGGAGAGCGGCGAAACCAACACCGCCCTGACCTATGGCGAGTGGTGCCGTCAGGCCAGCCCGGAGTATCGCTGGGATTGGCCGCATTTGGCGTATATCCGATCGAGGCTGGAACCGATTACCGACACGCTGGAGCAATCCCTTCTAGGGGTGGTTTCAGATCATAAACCCCGGCATTTGATTTTTTCGGTGCCGCCCAGGCACGGCAAATCCGAACAGGTAACGGTACGTTATCCCGCGTATCTGATGGAACGCTGGCCGAAGTTGCGCACCATTGTTGGCGCCTATAACGCGGCGCTGGCGTTGAAATTTAGCCGCAAGACCAAGCGCATTGCAGCACAACGGATTGCCCTGGCAAAAGATGCCAATACCAATGCCGAATGGGAAACAGCGGAAGGCGGCGGTCTGCGTGCGGTCGGCGCTGGCGGCGGGGTCACCGGTCATGGCGCCAACCTGATTATTATTGACGACCCAGTCAAGTCGAGGGAAGAAGCCAACTCGGAGACCTATCGGGAAAAAATATGGGATTGGTTTACCGACGATATCTTCACCCGTCTGGAACCGGGCGGCGTGATGATTATCATCATGACCCGCTGGCATGAAGATGACCTGGTTGGGCGTATCCAGAAAAGCGACTTTGCCGATGATTTTGAAATCATCAATTTGGCCGCTGAAGCCGAGTACGGCGACCCGCTGGGTCGTCCGGTCGGCGCGGCCTTGTGTCCCGATCGCTTTAACGAAACCGCGCTGGCCAAGCTGCGCACGATCTTGGGCCGTAGTTATTACTCGCTGTACCAGGGCCGTCCGGCGGCGGTTGAAGGCGATATTATCAATATCACCTGGTTTAAGCGCTACCGGTACAAGCCGCGTTTTACCAGAATCGTACAAAGCTGGGACACGGCGCAAAAAGCGGCGCTTAAAAACGATTACAACGTTTGTATCACCTGGGGCGAGACCGAAGAAGGCGATGATTATTTGCTCGATGTTTATCGGGAAAAACTGGAATACCCCAAGCTCAAACGGGCGGCCATTGAGCAAAAGAAGCGCTGGAACCCGAGTGCAATATTGATCGAAGACAAAGGCCACGGGACGGCGCTGGGTCAGGAGCTTAAAGAATTGCCCGGTTACAACGTGATTATGATCGAGCCGGAGGGCGACAAGGTCACGCGGATGAGCGTGGAATCGTCGGCTATCGAATCCGGCCGGGTATGGCTTCCGGAAGAGCATACCGAGCCATGGTCGGCCGAATTCGAGAACGAATGCACCAATTTCCCGGCCGTTAAACATGACGACCAGGTTGACTCGATGTCGCAGTATCTGTTTTGGAAAAGAAACCCAGGCAAGAAGAAGGCCGACTATAAAGCGTGGAGCTTGCCGTGGTTATAAAACCCGATCCAAGAACTTTGCTAACTGAAGACAGCTGTCGCTACTTGGAGATTCTAGTCGAATTTATGGCGAGTGAGCCTGTGTGGACTCAACCGGATTTAGATGCAATCAGTCAACGGCTCAACGCGCAACGTATTAGCGAGCAAAACATATGACAATCAATCGTACGTCCGACCAATTTTTACTCGACGCCTACTCCGGCCAGGGCGGCTTTGCGACGGGCGAGTATCTGGTGGCCCACCCGCGCGAAACTACAACGAAACTGGAGCGTCGCAAAGAATTAGCGGTTTACCCCAACTTCACCCGCAAAATCGTTGATGTGTTTATGGGCTTTTTGTGGAAACAAGCCCCCAGCCGCGAAACCGACGATCTGTATGGGCAATTTTCCGCCAATGCCGACGGTGCCGGAGGCAAACTGGATACGGTGTTATTCAGCTATCAGCGCCTGGCGATGATCCTGGGGACGGTGTACATCATCGTTGATAAGCCAACGGTGCAGGGCCAGACGAAAGCCGACCAAGCCATACCCTATCTGGCGTTGCGCTTAAAAAGCCAGCTCGTGGTGGAGACTAAAAACGCGGCCGGGGTTTGGCAATCGGTGACGTTTAGCGAAGTGGATAACGGTGAGACGGTTTACCGCACCTTTACCACGACAGGCTGGACGCTCAGTAAAAACCAGGACGGCAGCGAAAGCATTGATCAGGGTGTGTATAGCCTGGGCCGGGTGCCGGTGGTACGCCTGCATATCGCCAAGCCATTAAACCCAACGGATAGCAGCAGCCAGTCTTGGGTTTACGATCTGGCGCAGCTGAATTGGGATTTGTTTAACCTGCGCTCGGAACTGCGCGAGTTATTGCGCTCGCAAACCTTTGCCATTTTGGCGTTGCCGGTAACCGATGACAATGAGCGCGAAAAGCTGAAGGATATGACTATCAGCACCGAGAACGCTTTGACCTACAACCCGGCAGGCGGCGGCAAACCCGGCTTTATCGCGCCACCTGCCGACCCGGTCGAGCTGTATCGGAAACAGATCGGCGACACCGTTGAGAACATTTACCAGATTGCTAATTTGGAATTTGTCGGCGGTGTGCAGCAATCCGGGGTGGCATTGGGCTTTCACTTCCAGGAGGCCAACAGCAGTTTACGGGGCATGGCCGATATGGGCGAAAGCGCTGAAAATGAAATCGCCGCGCTGGTTTACGCCTGGCAAGGCGACAAATTCAGCGGCAATATTGCCTATGCTAATGATTTTAATTTGTCCGATGTGGCGGGTGCCATTGCCGTTGCCCTGGATACAGTCCCCCTGGGCCTAGGCAGTGAATTTGATAAAACCATCAAAAAGCGCTTGGTCAAGCAGATTTTAGGCAACGATACCTCGCCCGGCACGATGACGGCGATTGATAAGGAGATCGATGCGATGGGAGATCCTTATGGCGATAGGCTGGCTCAGCATGCAGGAGCATGATGCATAATTTTTATATACTTATTGCAGTACCGGCCTTTGTTCTTCAGCTACTTAATTCCCAAGATATTGGCCTAATGGCCAATGCTACCGGGATGATCTGGTTATGTTGCTACTTGATTAAAAAACCATGAGCAACATTACCTATTTAGCCGATAAATATGACAATGCTCTGCTGGACACGCCTTTGCATGCCCTTGAGTTGGTTAAGGAACGCATTGAAAGCGGCCAGCAGGAACCGACCAAGTTAATCGTTATTAGTTTGGATGACAGTTCCGGCCAGTATGATGTTAAGTGGCAGCAGGCCGGAATGACGATGTCGCAACTATTGGCTTTGCTGGAGATTACTAAATCAATCGCCATTAACGAGATGGGCTATTGACCGCAAATGACTGAAAATCAAGCAAGAGAGGCTGCGCGACTGATTAAAAAACTTGATGCTGCCATCGCATTGAACAACAGAATACGTGCACTGTATAAGAAAGCCCAAGAAACACAGTATAAGAAAGCCCGAAAAAGCCATGTTTCCGATTTAAGTTATTTGGCAGATATCGCTTTTGAGCTGCAAGCAGAGGTCGTCGAGCATATTCGTTCCGACATCAGGCGGTTGGGTCAATGACCGACTACCCCGAACTCTACCAACGTCTTGCGCAAGAGATCCTCAAGCGCGACGGCCAGATAACCGCCGACACCGGCGCTTTCATCAAGCAATTTTTAACTCAGTTGCAAGCGGAAGGCCGGCGACTGTCCGGCGATGCTGAAACGGCACTAAATAGCCACTTAAGCGGCATTAATACTGTCATTAAGGAAGCCATCGGTAGCGCGGTAGCGGTAGCGGCTGGTCTGCCGTTAACCCCTGCAAGCCTGCACTCCGAAACGGTGTTGAAGCTGGCCGAACAAGCCTTTGTCGAAAGCTGGCCGGATGGTTTGACCTTGTCCGATCGGCTTTGGCGCTGGCAGCGCGATACCCGGACCGGCGTGCAACAACAGTTACAGACCGGCATCCGCCAGGGCAAAGCCACCGGCGCCGTGATGTACGATATGCAACGGGCCATCGAACGCGGCGGCAACCGATTCAAGATCGTTACCGATCATGCCGACGACTGGGTCACGGAGCTGCACCAGTCGGCCATGGCGCTGATTCATGATCCTGAAGCCCGTGCCGCCTGGAAAGTCGTCGTCGGCGAAGCGGAAGAGCGTATTGCGCTGCTGAAGGCGACCGGCTCCCGATCGGCGGCCGAGCAAGTGTTAAAGCAAATTAAGGCTGCGGTTGACAAAGGCTCTGAAGAACTGGTCGATAAGGCGGTCAAATGGTGGCTGTACGACAAGCAGCTTTACAACTTGAAGCGTATCGCCCGGACTGAAATGGCGACCGCCGCACACCGCGCGGTGATTGCCTCGGTTGAGGGCGACGAGTCGATTATTGGTTTTCAATGGCGCTTATCGTCCAGCCACCCAACTGCCGACATTTGCGATTATTACGCCAATATCGAGATGGGCCTGGGCAAAGGCGTTTGGACTAAAGAAGCTGTGCCGCATCACAAAGCGCATCCGCATTGCATGTGCCTGCTGATCCCGCGCGTGACACCGATCAAACAGGCAGGGTCGAAGAATTACGCCGAGTTTATCAATAATGCAGCGCCGGAACGGCGGGATCAATTGTTGCCGAACTGGGTTAAAAACTTAAACAAGTTGGGCATGCCGCTGGATAAGTTCGTCAACGGCAATGGTTTAATGACCCGTGTGGCGCTGAAGGCGCAGTTGGGCGAGGACAAGTTTAATGTGGTCAATGCCCTGGCTCATGCTGCGAGCAATAAGGATTACGGTACTAAGAATTTAACCAGGCATAAAAGCAAAACGGCTAAATTCCTGGACAGTCTGGAGCCGTTGCGGGATCAGCCGGAAGTCGATCGCTTTGTCCGTCAGGTGCTGGATGATCCGCTGCATGTGGATAGCCGGATGCAGCATTACATCCAACGGCGTTATGTTGAGCGCTTATGGGACCAACCACTACCCGCATTCGATAAACTTTTTGCCAAGACAGTCAGCGATCCGGGCGCTAATATTCACCGTAAAGATGGCAATCGCTATCAAATCCGCTCGACGGCTACCGGCTGGATTGCTATTATTGAACCCAATGGCCAACGGGTCAGTCTATTTCCCGATAATGCCGACGATCTTGGAGAATCCTTGTGGACGCTACGCTCGCTGCTCGAATGAAAGAAATCAATAAGGATCCGGTGGCTTTATATTATTTTTACGGCGTATCGTTATTTGCCGATTGCGGCGAAGGCTTGCGCCTGCGCGAAGTTAGGCAGCAGTTGGATGATATGGCGATTAATAATACCGAAACACAATCTTTCGATGAAATTGTCATTGAAGCGGCTATTGCCAATGATTACGTCAGCGACGACGTAATGCGTGACGATGCCGGACAGCCGTTAAAAAACTGGTGGTGGCATCTGGGGAAAATTCGCACTAAAACCTATCCGGCAGAGCTGCTGTCTGCGCCGCTGCAAGCAATTTATGCCGATACTGAAAAATAACGCGTTTCAGGGGCGAAAAACGCTCTACCCGATAAAACGGTAGCGCTTTTTTATTTCCGTTAAATTTAAACGCAATTTAAACGCCTTCCTGTCGATGTTGACTAAGTATTATTACCTACGTATCTTGTTAAATTAATCTGCAATACCCAAGAGCCCCGGCGGAACTGATTCCATCGGGGTTTTTTTATGCCCGAAGATTATTCTGTACCGGACATTTGTATTAACCGATACGGGATAACGACATGGCCGATCCAAACGATTCAAACGCCGACGCCGCAACTGCGGCTACCGGCACCGATAAAACAACTCCACCTGCTGCACAGGATGCTGATACGCAAACCCAAGTCAATCAGGCGTTAGCGAAACAGCAAGAGCAATTCAATGCTCGGTTTAAAGAGGCTACGGGTCACAGTGACCTGAAAGCATTTACCGAAGCGCAACTTAAGCAGCAAGGCAAATTGCAGGAACTGGCAGACACTAATAAGGCTGAAGCGCAAACCTACAAAACCAAGTTTGAGCAATCGGCAATCAGCAATGCTCTGCTGGCTTCATCTGTCGACGCAATTTCTCCTGTAATTGTTAAAGACCTGTTGTCCGGCAGGGCTGTAGTTGGCGACGACGGTACGGTCACTATCGACGGTAAGCCGGTTGCCGACGCGGTTAAACAGTTGCTGGCCGAGAATCCGTTTTTAGCTAAGGCTCAGGGCGGCACCGGCTCCGGTGCTCCGCAAAATGCCGGTGACGGCAATCAAATCACCCGTGCAGAATTTGAAAAGCTGGGTCATCCGGAACGGGCTAAGTTCATTCAAGCCGGCGGCAAAATCATTTAAGGAAATAGCTCATGTCTAATACATTATCCAATCTTATCCCGACCATGTATGCCGCGCTGAATGTTGTTTCGCGCGAAATGGTCGGATTTATTCCGGCTGTCGCCCGCCATTCAGGCGCTGAACGTGCGGCCTTAAACCAGGACGTACTTGTGCCGGTCGTAGGTGCGGGTGTCTCTGGCGACAATACGCCAGGCGTTACGCCTCCGGATACCGGCGATCAGGATGTCGGTAATGTCAGTATCAAAATGACTAAATCGCGGCACCGTGCGATACGCTGGAACGGCGAACAGACGCTGGGCATGCAAAACGCCGGCACTTTGGGCAGTACGATACAGCAACAGTTCGAGCAAGCATTTAGAGAGTTAGCCAACGAAATCGAGACCGATTTGGCCGGTGCTTACAAGTTTGCGTCACGCGCTTATGGTACGGCCGGCACGACACCGTTCGGCACGGCGGGCGATTTGACCGACTTCGCCGGCGTGCAGCAAATCCTGGATGAAAATGGCGCTCCTGTCGGCGATCGGCATCTGGTGATCGGTTCGGCAGGCATGTTCAATATTCGCGGCAAACAATCCGGCTTGTTCAAGGCTAACGAGGCCGGCACCGATGAGTTGTTACGAAAAGGCACGCTTACTGAAGTGGAAGGTCTGGGTTTGCATAACTCGGGGCAGGTATTGGCGCATACCAAAGGCACTGGCGCATCGTATCAGACCAATTTATTGGCGGGCTATGCTGCCGGAGATACTGCCCTTGCCGTCGATACCGGCACTGGTACTGTGTTGTCTGGCGATATTGCGACTTTTACCGGCGACGCCAATAAATATGTCGTTGGCACGGCCCTGTCGGCCGGTTCGCTGGCGCTGAATAAGCCGGGCCTGCGTGCCGCTTTGGCAAACGATGTGGCTATGGCTGTCGGTAACAACTACCGGGCAAACCTTGCGTTCCATCGCAACGCAATCGTGCTGGCAACTCGTGCGCCGGCATTACCCGACGGTGGTGATTCGGCCGTTGATACGTATATGATCACTGATTCGGTTACGGGGCTTGTGTTTGAGATTGCATTGTACAAGCAATACTTACAAAACGTGATTCATGTCAGGCTGGCATGGGGATGGCAAGCGATCAAGTCCGAGCATATTGCTGTCTTGCTGGGTTAATCGCCATGACCGCCAAGAAAGATAAACCAGCTGGTTCGGTAACAACTGAACAACCCACCAATAGGGAGTCAACGGCCGATGCGCCGGAGGCTTCCGCCTTGGCGGAAGCGAATCAAAGTGCGGATGGTGTCGAGGCAAAGGCCGCTAACACCAAAGCCCTTGACCAGGATAAAACCCCACTGATGGGGGATTCTTCCCTCGAACAGGAAAAAGCGGCAGGCGATGAAAATACCCCTGCTAGGGATGCCGGTTCTGATAGTGAGAATGTAACAGCGTTGATAGCCATGCGCAGGGATCTTGCCGATGATGGTCCGGCTACTGCGGACGTACATCCTGATGAGGTAAAGAACTGGTTAGTGCATGGTTGGGAAATTGATCCACTTGCTGATGGGTTTGAAATCCACGATCCCAACAGCTAATGAGCGGCATCACTTTCGATCTTGGTAATGCGCCGTCGGTACTGGCCGCATTGCGCAATCCGGGCAATGCCCAATTGCTCGCTAATGCGATGGCTGAAAGCTACACCGATGACACGCTGGATTGGATTCAATCCGGACGGAGCTTTACCGGTCGTACCGGTCAGTTGGCGCAATCAATCGGTTGGCGTCCTGCCGGGAACGGTAGCGCCGAGGTTTATGCCAATGCCGAGTATGCAGGATTTGTCGAGAACGGTACGAGGCCACATGTGATCCGCCCTCGGAATGGCCGGGCTTTACGATTTCCGATTGGCGGCGGTGCCGGGTTTGGTTTTGCCAGGGTGATAAATCATCCCGGCAGTCGTCCTCACCCGTTCTTTTTTGCCGATAGCGCTGCGCGTGGCGAACACATGCAAGCGGCAGGCCTATCGGTTTTAGCGAGGATTATCGCCAATGGCCAGTAAGTACGCACAAATTGCCGACTGTATTGACCCGTCGGTAACAGTCACGCAAGTCAATGTAGAAGAAGCTGATGTGTATGTGGACGGCGAACTGTGGGCGCATGGCATTAATCCGGATGACGTGACGCTGCCTAATGCCCGGCTAAAAACGCTGGCCGTAACCTGGGCAATCCGCGTAGCGGCCATTCAAGGCGCAATGGGCGATAACTCATTGCTGATAGACAAAGCCAAAGAGTATCAAAAAACGGCTGATTTGTTAGCGAAACAGATTACCCGTGAATCTTTAGGGCTCACTGTGGCGGTCGGTGCCGGATTCGGCAGCATAACCCTAGGACGTGGCTGATGAGTATCAACGGATTGCTGGCAGCACGTACCAAGCTGATTGCCGATCCCGCGTTGACGGCATTTTTTACCGGGCGGTACGGCAAACCGGCTAAGCATGTTATCGGTTACCGGCAGCCGACCAATGCCAACGATTTTCCGGTGATGTGCTATGTACCTGTTACTGCCCGCCGCCCTGACAGTGTCGGCGGAATGAGCAAGGAGCGCGTCAGCATCATCATTGGGCTGAACGAGAAAGGCATTACTGACGATGTGTTTGACGGCGTAATACAAACCGAGATGGCGGCGGAGTTGGCGTTCGAGTGTTTGGAAATGGGCGAACTCGGCAACGGCGCCGCCTATTTGGCCGACGGCCGGACGGTAACCGACATGGGCAGTCGGCATCCGTTTTATGAAATCGAGCTGAGTATGCTGCTCGGCGCTAGATAATTGTTAACTATGAGGTGAGGACGTGAAAGGAAAAGTCGAAAATTCTACAGGTACGCATGACGGCTATGACGGCGGACCAGGCACGTATATTTTACAAGACGGCCTGCGAATCGCCGTTGATCCGGTGACGTTGAAACCGTTATCGGAACCGAAGCCGGAACCAGCACCCGCACAGGCCGCTGAAAAACCCAAACCCGCATCGGAACCGGCAAAAAAAACCGTGTCCGACGCCAACCTTACTGAGTAATAGTCATGTCAGATAACTTAAGCTTGCGAAAACAGATCATCTTTTGCGGCCTGGAAACAGGCGGCTATGGCGTCGATGCGACGCCCACCAATACCGGCAGCATTTTGTGCGGCAATATCAGTATCAATCCGCTGGAAGGCGAATCGGTGCAACGCAACAACATCCGGCCGTACATGGGCAACCAGGGCAGCATCCGGGTGTCGAACTACGTAAAGCTGAGTTTCGAGAGTGAGTGGGCGGGGTCCGGTACCGCGGGCGTGGCGCCAAAAATGGCGAACTTGTTGAAAATGTGCAACATCACCGAGCAGTTGTTGGCGGCGGCTGTAACCGGCACCGCGCAAGCCGGCGGCTCGACGACTACGATCAAATTAGAGGCGGGGGCTTCGGCTATCGATGGCTATTATGTCGGCATGCCGTTGCGAATCACTGCGGGCGCGGGTGACGGTTATGCCGGCAGGATTACCGCGTATAACGGCACCACCAAGATTGCTACCGTGACCGGCACATTTTCGGCGGCGCCGGATGTAACTAGCTCGTATTCGATCGATGCCAACGCTATTTATTTGCCCAATTCAAACTCGGCGCTGGCGGCAAACACCTCAGGCTCGCTGTATTTTTATCTGGACGGCACCAGGCATATCCTGCTCGGTGCTCGCGGCTCGTTTAAACCGTCATTAAAGTCTAGCGCGATCGCGAGCCTCTCGTTCGAGTTTACCGGCCTGCTCGGCACGATTGCCGATGTCGCTTTGCCGACGGCCGATTTTAGCGGTTGGCAAGATCCGATCACGGTCGGTACCACGATTACCAGCGATTTGTCGCTGTTTTCATTGCGCAATCCGGTGTTTACCGAGTGTTCAATCGATCACGGCAATGAGGTTAAATACAAAAACCCGATTAACGAAGAGGCGGTGCATATTGTCGATCGGAGCACGACGCTAAGCTTTACCACGCGCGCGCAAAAAATCGCGACTATGGATTGGTATACGCAAATCCGCAATAACGGCACCGGGATTTTTGCTATCCGGCACGGTAGTACTGCCGGTAATACCGTCGGTGTCTTTTGTCCCAATGTGCAACCCAAGACCCTCTCGTTTAGCGATGACGACAAGGTTGCCAATCATCAGATTGCGTTTGATGTTCGCCCGACGACCTCGGGTAACAACGAAATTATGTATATTTTTGAGTAGTTTTTACTCACTTTAACTGGAAGGAGAGTACCGCATGTCACAATTAGTCCTAAAAATCGCCAAGCCGGAAACCGTCACTGTACCTGTCACTTGCGAGCAGTTCGGCGATGGCAACAAGGTCATTAATTCGCTGAAGCTGAAGGTCACGTTTGAAAAAACCAGCAAAACTGATTGGAAGCGCGAGGCTGAAGAGGTCGATGCCTCACTGGAAGATAGCGGGCAAAACCTCATGTTGCGGCGCAAGGTTAAAAACATTGAAGGACTGCCCCTGGAGCGCGATGGTATGCCTGCAACATTCGACGAGGCGGCAATGGATTTAGTGCTGGAACACCCGTGGATCACCGAGGAAATTTGGATGGCATTGCAATCGATCAACTCCGGCAGAAAGTCCGATACCTACCGCAGGCAATTGTTAAAAAACTAACCGATGCCGGCTACCACTGGGCTAAATTCAGTGGTGAACCGGCAGAAAAAACCCTGGAGAAGAATGCCGAAGGGCTGGGTGTTGAGGTCATCCTGCCCGCCGCAAAAAAACAAGACGATGAACCGTTTGAATATTGGCAAGACGCGGATGAGGCGATTTTTTGCTTCATCCGGTATTTGTCGGATCAATGGGTTTATAGTTTTGGCGGCATTGCTGCGCTGGATGTTAGCCAGGCGTTGGCGGTAATCGAAAGGCTGCATAGAAAACCCGCTAGACAGTTGCGGCTGTTGGAAGAAGTGAAAGCCTTTGCCGTGGGGGTACTAAAGCATATTCATGAACAGCAAAAACAGCGCTGATTTTAACGCCAGGACAATGACATTATGAGTACAAGTAGCGAGCTAAGACTAAATTTACGCATTGGCGTCAATGCTGATGGGACTGTGCAGGTGCTGGGCGCTACTCGTGACGGCATCAATGGCATTTCCAATGCGTCCGGTAATGCCAGTCGTAGTTTGCGCAGCATGGATTCGGCGGCGGCTAGTGTAATGCGTACTTTAGCGCCGATGATTGGTATTTATGAGCTGATCAGCTTTGGCGATAAGGTTGTTAAGGATACGGCAACTGTTCAGGATTTGGACACGCGGCTGCACTCGCTAACGGCTGTCGCTGGAGATTATGCTAAAACGGTAGATTACATCAGTACTGTCGCAGAAGATCAGCATAAAAAACTCAATGATTTGAGTGATGGCTATGCCAGGTTACGGACGCTGCAAAATTCCGGAATTATTACCGGCCAGCAAACTCAGGGCATGTTTGAGGGACTGAATAATGCTGGAAGTGCTTTGGGGGCTGGTAATGATCAGCTGAAACAAACATTTTTCGGTTTGGCCCAAGGGTTAGCATCAGGAATATTACATGCCGAGGAATTGAATCAGGTCACCGAGCCGTTGCCGGGGCTTTTGCAAAGCTTGGATAAAGCTGCGGGATTAAGTGCCGGAGGGTTTAGGAAGCTCACTGTCGATGGCAAAGTAACCTCGCAAATGTTTGCGGAAACCTTGGTTAAGGCGCTGCATGATTTTGACGGTGCCGCTGCTGCAACCGCAAAAAACGTCAATGCCAAATCTACCGATATCAGTAATTCCTGGACTCGATTAGTCACGTCGTTCGAGCCATCTACGTCGGCGATTTTTACCCCATTGCAAGATGGCGTCAAGGATGTGCTGGATAGCACCAGGCAATTTAACGAGGCCGCTATTACCGTCGGTGAAACCAATGTATCGGCCAGTTCGCTGGCCCAGGGAGCCTGGGCCGTTACGACCAACGCGATCAGCAACGGCTGGGATATATTAAAAACAGCTGGGTTAGGTGCTGCCATTGATACGGCATCCAGCTGGATTGTTTCCGGCGATCAAATGCAGAGCAATGTTAAATTCCTGGTTAACGATATGATCGGCTTGTTTGTCGGTCTGGGTCATTCAGTTGGGATTATTTTTGGCGCTCTCGCAATCAATGTCGGCAATACTCTCGATAATGCAATCGCCAGGGCAAGCGCCGCGGCGGGTGATGTAGCGCGTATGGGAGCCGGCGATTTTAGTTTCTCTGCTTCAAGGGCCGTAGTCGATAAGCCGATGGTTGATGGTTGGACTGATGCGGCCGCGCAATTAAAAATTGATTTGAGCACTGATTATATCGGTACATTTACCGAGGCTGTAAAAGGCGCTTCGGTGGCTTATCAAGGCTTAGCCGATGAGCAAAAAAAGGCAGCGGCCGAGGCAGAACAGGCAAAGGCCAAGTCGTTACAATTAGCCGGTGCGCATAATGCGGTAGGCTCAGCGGCTGGGCTATCGGCCGAAGCCACTAAGAAAGCCGCGGCTGAAGCCAAAAAGCATGCGGATGCGATCGCCAAAGAAATAGAATCATTAAACGACCAGCATTTGAAGCTTTCATTGACAGAACGCGATTACGAGTTGTCGAAGCTTGCGGCGCTGGGCATGAGCGATGCGGTCAAGGCGTCATCGATCGCCGTTTGGGATTCAAACAAAGCACTGGAAGCCCAGAAAGCCGGTATTGAAGCCGGTGTATCGTCTATGGACGCTGAAATCGAGCGATACAATAAATTAACGCAATCGGTGAACGAGTATAAATATTCGCAGCTGTTATTAGCAGGAGTGAGCCCTGGTGATGCCGTTGAGATTGTCGCCCAATCAAGCGTGAACGACGGTATTGATAAACAACAACAAAGTATAAAAGATGCTTGGTCATCATTGGAATCGTATAACAAATCGTTGGATGATGCGCATACCAAAACGGTTGGTTTACAATCGGTGACGTCAGCTGTTTTTGATGGGGCATTAGGTGGGGTTAATTTATTAGCGGGGGGCTTCGATAATTTAATTAAATCGATTGAAAGCACCACAGTCGAGCAACAAAAGTTAAATGTAGAAAGAGCTAAGCTTGACGCTGTTCAGCCGGACGCCAGCAAAGGATTTACAGATGAATATATTAAACAAGTCAAAACCAAAGCTGCGGCTGAAGATAAATATTCAAAAGATGTTTTAAAACTCAATGACCAGATCATCAGTGAGAAGGTAACTGGAGCAAGGCAAATAACGGGCGCCGTGTCGTCGATGCTCAAACAGGGCTCCACCGAACAAAGAGAGGTGCATGCCATATCAATGGCTCTTGCTGGTGTAGAGCTGGCGATGAATGTGATGAAAATTACCGGGATCGGTGCGGTTGCTGTTGCCGAAACAGCCTCTATTGCACCATCAGTAGCAGCCAGTACAGCCAAAGGCACAGCCAAAGCAGCAGAAGCAGTAGCAACGCAAGCCTCGGCAGGGCCATATATCGGTTTTGCGCTGATGGCGGCAATGGCTGTAGCAATGGCGGCGATCGGTTTTGGTGTGGGCGGTGCTGCGTCGGTATCACCGGGTCCCCAAGGATTATCCCCCGACACTGGAACCGTATTGGGCGATTCTTCGGCTAAGTCTCAGTCGATCGACAACACTTATCAACTGCTGCAAGACATCCAGGCAGATAACTACCCGGTGCTGAAAAGCATCGATCAGGGCATTGCCGATCTGCATTCAGGCATTACCGATGTAATTACTCGATTATTTCAAGCGGGCGGATTAGCGACTGTAAATGCGCCCGCTTCCGCATATAAACCCGGAATGGGAGTAATCGGAAGTAGCACACAGGCTGCACTACAATTTGCTAATTTACCCACTTCATTATTAGGCATGAAGATCGATCCTATATCTAATTTTTTAATGAATGGGATATTCGGCGGCAAGCAAACCAGCACCGTCACGGCGCAAGGCTTAGCCACAAGTCCTACTTCGATTATGGATATTGTTGCCGGCCAGAATCTGCGCGCTCAGCAATTCGCCCAAATTGAGACTAAGACGGATGGCGGCTGGTTTGGTAAAGATAAATTCTCATTTACTACCCAATATGCAGCGCTTGATGCTGCGACTCAAAAGGCATTAAACGATGTTTTTAAGAGCATGGGTTCGACCATGATGGGCCTTGCTGATAACCTGGGCATGGGCCTGTCCGATCGGGTTGAAAACTACATTATCCCGGCCTTAAATGTCGATTTAAAAGGCTTGGACGGCGAAGCCGCCGCGAAAAAACTCAACGGGGTTGTGTCATCAGCGCTTGATACCATGTCAACCGCCGTTTTTAGTGACATCTTAGGGCAGTATCAACAACTCGGCGAAGGTCTGTTTGAAACAGCGGTTAGAGTGGTTTCTGAAGTTGCAGTTGTCAAAGATTCGCTTGCAAAATCCGGATTATCTATAACTGGTGATGCCATTGCTATCAGTGACGGCTTGGCCCAAGCGGCGGGCGGCTTGCAGGAGTTTCAAAAGCAGTTTGACACTTACTACCAGAAATTCTACACCGATGCCGAGCGCCAGGCATTCACCCAGAAGCAACTGGCTAGCCAGCTAAGCGATTTAAATCTTATTTTGCCTGCATCCAGGGACGGCTATCGTCAGTTGATTGAGGCGCTGAACATCAATAATGCCGCCGACCAGCAGCGCTACTCGTTGCTGCTGAAATTAAGCGGCGCGGCTGACGATTATTATAACGGCTTGGAATCATCAGCAGAAGCGGCTCTGCACATTGCAAATCAGCAACGCGCTCTTGATATCCAGTTGATGGAGTTATCCGGCAACGCGATCGGTGCGCTGACAGCAAAACGTAAAGACGAACTCGCAGCGATGGATGAAACGCTGCGTTTTAGCCAGCAAGCGGTCTGGGCGTTATCGGCGGCAAATAAGGCGGTTGACGATGCCATGAACGTGCTTAAAAAATCGGTATCGGATCAAAAGGCACTAAATAATACGGCGTATCAAGCGTCTATTGCTGCAAACAATTTGCAAAAGGCATCGGCAAACGATCTGCTATCGTCGCTCAAAACCGTAGCAGCAAACCTGAAGTCGGCACTGAGTTCAACGGTCGTCGAGTCGGATGCTTTTACGCGGCAACGCAGGTTATCTGCGCAGAGTGTTTTGGCTTCCGCTCTATCATCGGCTAAAGCGGGGGGATCGCTTGCAAATTACGCAGGACTTGATCAAGCTTTGATCGATATAGCCAAACCATCCGAACAGCTTTATACGTCATTTATTGATTTTGCCCGGGACCAGGGGCGCACAGGCAATGTTATATCCGGGCTGGCCGATTATACGGCGGCGCAGGTGAGTGTAGCAGAGCAAACATTAAATGCGGTCGAGGCAAATAACCAGCTGTTGACTGATGCTTTCAATACGGAAAATGCCCGACTGGATGATCTGATCACCCGCAGTCAATCACAGATAGACGCGATAAACGGCACCACGGCTGTCGTGATGACGGTTGCGGATGCGGTATCAAATTTATCTGCTGTGATTAATGCAAAAATGACCATCGAAAGGGCGATAACAACGGCCAAGGCCGCGGAAAAGGGCGAATTCGATGCGCGGTCTGTTTATGATGCCGCCGCCGCGCAAGCGGTCAAGTCGCAACAGAATGTTGCAGCGGCGATAGATGCGGCAAATAAAGCCTCGGCCGCCGCCAATGCGGCGCAATCTGCCGCTCAAGCGCCCATTGCCCCCGCGCCAAATACCTATCAAAACGGCCTGTCGGGCAATGCGATCTGGGAGCAGATATTAGGCGACTTTAACGCGCAGCACACTGCCCGCTTCGGTGTTCCTATGAATCGCTCCTGGAATGCGGATGCAGACGCACAGAACGCCTACCGTACATTAGTTGGCTACTACAACGATACTGCGGCGCAAGCCAGGGCAGCGGCGCAGGCAACGGCCGCGGGGCTTGCTAATGTAGCCAATGCCGCGGCGGCATTAATCCCCGGCTATCAGTCAACTGCTGCTGTCGATCAGGCGGCGGCAGATCAAGCGGCAGCGGCCTATTCGACGGCTGCGTCTTACGCGGTAGCGGCAAGAGCGGCGGTACCCAATATACAGGGTTTTGCGGTCGGCATTAACGAAGTGCCGTATGACATGTTTGCTCAAATACACCAGGGCGAGCGGATTTTACCTGCTGCCGATAACAGGGAACTGATGATGCGGTTGAGTGCGCCGGCGCCGTCAAATACTAACGACGTTGCGGCTGAAATACGCGCGTTGCAGGAAACGGTACGGCAGCTAAAGTCTGAGCTTGAAAAAATAACTAAGAATACCGGCGGCACGGAAAGTCATACCAGAGACACTGCTACAGTATTAAAGAAATGCACGCTTGGCGGCGACAAGGTGAGGACGACAGTCGTATGAGAGTAATTCCGCCCGTTATTATTACTGACGAAAAGTTTATCTCCAGCACCCTGCCCGAGGTAGCATCTGCTGCCTATAACGGTGCAACGACTTACGCGTTGTATGCTAAAAGCAGCGTCGCAGGGGCGTTGGGATTGATAACCGAATATGCATCATTACAGGCAGCAAATACGGGGCATGCTCCGGCAGCGTCGCCTACGTGGTGGAAAAAATTGGGTGATACGTATCAAGTTTTTTCAATGGTTGCTACGTACGCGTTGGGCGAGAGAGTCATTGATCCCGTTGCTCATTTGGTTTATGAGTCGCTGGTTGATGACAATGTCGGCAACGCTCTTACTGCCGCTGTCGAGCCGCTCAAATGGCTGCTAGTTGGTTTCACTAATAAATGGGCGATGTTTGATTCGAAGAGTAATGCCCCGACCATTGCACCGGGTTCGCATACTTTTACAATCGCTCCAGGGGAGCGTTGTGATTCGATCTTATTATATGGAATGGTTGCGAATAACCTGGAAATAGTTGGTACCAATGGTGGCGTCGTTATTTACAACTACTCAGAAAATCTAAATGAGCGTGAGGTTTTCGACGGCAGAGATTACTGTTTTAAACCGTTTTCAACTAAACCGACCGTCATTAGGTTCAATATTCCACTTTATTCCGGGACTGAATTTACTATAACGTTATCAGTAACGACGGGTAATACTAGTCTTGTCCACTGTATCATGGGCCTTAGTGTATATGTCGGCGATGTGCACTATAACGCAAAATGTTCCGGGGATAATTATTCAACTGTCGATCGTAAATTTGACGGCAATATCAATAAAATGATTCCTCGGCGTAATGTCCCGACTAATAGCCTGACTATTGATATTGATAGGTCTAAGTGTCGGATGTTACGTAAATTAATCGAAATTTTAAATGGCACTGTTGCTGTATTGAGTGGTGTGGATGATGATTCAGACGGCTATTTTGATCCGTTGTTGATCGTTGGATTTATTACACATTACGAATTTGATTTGAACAACTCAGTGGGCGCTCTACTAATGTTAAATACGGAGTCTATATAAATGGCACAAACACCACCACCCGCAACAGATGAATTGCCACCGGAGCCTAATAGTGGTAATCCCGAGCCCTTCGCTGGCATGATGGATACGTTTTTAGCAGCCCTGGCTCCGTTCAGATCTGGAATGATCGCGCTGGCTACTAATTGTTACAACAACGCGATGGATGCCTATGATAGTGCAGTCAGCGCGGCGGCTAGTCTAGCAGGTGTTGTCGCGGCAGGTGCGGCTACAGAATGGATTAGCGGTAGTACTTATGCCTACGGGGTTGTGGTCTGGTCTCCGATTGATTTTTTGTCGTATCGACGTAAAGTTGCGGGGGCCGGCACAACTGATCCGTCTCTTGATGCGACAAACTGGGCGACCTTGAATGGCCTGGTGGATAGCAGTACAACAAGCAACAGCATCGGTACCGGTGAAAAAACATTTACTGTGTCTACTGGAAAAGGTTTTCTTGGCGGCATGTATCTGATAATCGCCGACACAGCGGCACCCAGCACGAACTCGATGTATGGGCAGGTAACCAGCTATTCTGGGGCAACGCTTGTAATGAATATATTATCTGTGCGCGGTTCCGGAACTAAAACCGCTTGGACTATTTCGCAGTCTGCGGGGACGATTAATTCTATAGCAAAGAACCTCACGATCAATGGCTCTTGCCAAATATCTCAGGTTAACGGGGGTAGTGTAGTCGTATCAGCTACGGGAACTTACCCTATAGATAATGTACTATTCTCAGCATCGGTAGCCAGCAAGATTTCTCATCAGCAGATAAGTACATCATCTTATGCGTTAGATGCTTCCCATGCTCTACTTACAGCTGTGCAGGCGAGTTATTCACCAGCGGCGGGTGATTTTTTTATCAATCAATGGCGGCATGAGGGGCTAAATACTGCACATTTGAAATGGGGTACAGTTAATGCCAAAGCTGTCAGTCTACAATTTGAAGCAATTGCAGCAGTTGCGGGCACATACTCAGGAAGCATAATCAATGCCGCAAATAACTTGAGCTACCCGTTCTCCTTCACCCTCGCGGCTGCTACCACTACCTTAGTTAAGATAGAGAACATACCGGGATATACCGCCGGTACGTGGCCTACTACAGCTGCTTTATCATTAAGCGTAAGTTTTGATATGGGGTGCGGTAGCAACTATAAAACAACGGGGGATGCTTGGGCTTCTGGTACTTATTACGGAGTGACTGGGGCATCTGCTTTAGTTTCCCAAGCAACAAGCTCAATACTGGTAATAACTGACGTCCAATTGAATGAAGGAAGCCAATGCAAGCTATTTGAAAGAAAGTTATGGGCAGTTGAGCTGAGAGACTGTCAGCGCTATCACCCTGTAATATCAGGTGATAGCCTAACTGCAATTGGTCCAGGTATGGCATACTCTTCTACTACGGCGATGGTTTCAGTAACGTTCCCCGTAAGCACTAGAGTTCCTGTAACTGGTAGTACAGCAACCAACGCCGCAATTTTCTCGTGTAGATTAGCCAATGCTAGTGGATTTAGTGCTTGCACAAGCCATGCACTAAATAGAGCGAGTGTGAACGGTTGCGATATAGACATGATAGGTATGTCAGGTTTAGCAGGGGCAACCACCTGTCAATTCAATCAAACAAGCAAGATAATCTTTGTGGGGCCGGAACTATGAGATGGAAATACACGAACGGTAGTAACACAGTTGTCAGTAGAACTAATGCTGATGGAACCCACGAGTCTAAGCTTGTTGAAGCTATTGCAGACTGGATTGGGGAGGGTAATACTCCTGAGCCAGCGAATACACAAGCCATAGTTATTCCAGAAGTAGTGACTATGGCTCAGATGTGTCTGGCATTACTAGCTAAGGACAAATACCTTGAAGTTGATGCCGCAATATCACAGATGCCGTTGGCGGCACAAATCCAGTGGCAAAGAGAGACAAGAGTGCGAAGAGATCATGATTTAGTTGCATCCTTGCAAGTACTATTCCAGTGGACCGACGTACAGATGGATGAGTTATTTACGCTGGCTGATACACTGTAAATATGTTTTTTGCGTTGTCGCATTATAAAAGTTGTTTTGTCGCAAATCTAGCGGCGCGCTACACATTTACGGAAGTAATTACAGTCCTGCGGGGCAAACTAGGCAATGGCATGGGTGAAAAATTTGACACAAAAAAGGGCGAGATGCTTAACGTAGGTTCAAGCTTTGTGTTACCCGCTGGACACACTCACTATGTTTGGACCACTGATGAGGAAACAATCGTCGAACTAATCGCTACTGGGCCATGGGATATTATTTATACGAATCCGACCGATGATCCACGCAAAAATAAATAGCGGGGAAATGGAATTATGAACTCCAGTAGGATTTTAATGACAGCTTTCGGATTTACTGCCGCCACATGTTCAAATATTTGAATGTCGCAGAGTGGCCGATAGCTGTAATTGGATTCTACGCGCTACGTTAGCGAACAACAGACACTTCACTAAACCCTAACTCAAACAATACCCCCACCGCAGCATCCAATCGCTTAAATACCCGCACATGACCTCGTGCCGCTTCGAGCGTCGGATTCAGCTTATGGGTTCCGGCCAGCGTGACCGTCCAGCCTTCGCCTTGTTTGTATTTTTTTACGACAGGCGTTTCCAGCGCCCCGGCCTGAAAGAGTAGTTCCGCTTCCTTGATGTTCACGTCAATTCAGCCCGTTAGTCGATTCTGGGATGATCAGCTCAACGCTAGGGAAGTAGGTACTGAACCGCCCTTTATCGTGAGATACCAAGGCATAACCGGACACTGCCGCATGAGCGCCGATAAAAAAATCCGGAAGCACGTTGCCTTTCTCGCCTTTGCGTCTCTTGTATTGCAAAAACGCTTTTCCGGCCAGGAACAGGGCTTCTCTCGGAATCGACTTCATGGCAAAGCCCAGCGACTCGAATAGCGCTTCCACTTCTTCAATACGCGCAAAGCCAACTGAACACTCGGCGTAAATGATCGGGTTGATGACCATTGTGTTGTTCTGGTCCAGCCGTTCCAAGGTTGAGGCGCTCCATTCAAACCAGGCGCTTTCAGGGTCGGCCAGATCGGTGATAATACAGCTGTCAATCAGGATGACGGCCACGATTCGCCCCGCGTCAGCGCCATGATGTCATCGGTGCTCATCGTCAGATTGCCCGTATTATGGGCGGTCCGGAACCGGCTGACTCTCTTTTTAGAAGTTTTCGCTTTGTTGATATACCAACGCCCGTTTTCATCCTGAAGGAATTCGATCTCGGTTTCAGCGGGCAGAATGCCCATGCTTTCCCTGACATTCTGGGGGATAGTTACTTGGCCTTTGCTTGTTACGCGCATAATGATCACCTGTTTATGAGTAATACTTAAATAGTAATACTTTAGTATTGATAAAGTAAATAGCGGATATGACGATTAGGGAGTTGATACGGGTATTAATTTTTGATATAACAAAAATACACTTTTGTTTTATCAAAAACAAATATATGTCAAAAGCTGTATGGTTGAGCCTATTCTTGTTAATGCCGTTCCGGGCAGCCGCCTGGGAAGACGACAACGTTTTGTCGTTTATCAGTCAGGCGAACCCGATCATTCAGGCGCAGCACAATGTAACCAGGGCTTATGCAAAGCCTGATTCGGTGACCTGGGCGCTGCAAAACACCTCGTTAAGCGGTCGCCTGGGTTACGGCGGCACCGACTTCCGGAACGAGCCTTACACGGCTTATGGCGGCCTGCAAATTAGCATCCCGTTATCGTCAATCAAGGAAGACCGCGAACAAGCCTTGAAGTTAGTAGCCGAGGCCAAAGAAACCGAGGATATGCACACCAAAGTGATTATGGATACTGCCCAATTGAGGACACTGGAAGCTGAGCTGGCCGCTTCGGAAGTCCGGCGAAAATTTTTGAAGGAAAAGGCCGCTTGGTTGAAAGACAGGATCGACAAAGGCTACTCTTCGGAGATGGATCAACTCTGGGACATCGGCAGCAAATTGAACATCGAAGACGCTCTAATTGCCAAGGTGGACGTATTGGCGAATACGCAGCGCTACAAGCTGGCTAAATACGCCGTTACACGAAATTATTTACACCCTCGTTTCCCGGAGAACATGGCATGCACTACGCGAGCAACGAGTCCAACAACGGTTGTAATTTATGCGCTTGACGCTGCCGGGCTAGTACTATTCAGAACGTTGGGAATTAGACCTTCCAGGTTTTAGAAACCTGGAAGGTCAGCATACCGATATCTTATCGTCCTACGCAAGCAGTGAAGTTAATAAAGGCCGCAGATTAGGCAACTGGCGTTGCCGGGTTAACCTATTGGCGATGATGATGCTTTTTAATTCAGTCAGCGCCAGTGCAAAGTCATCATTAACCACCAGATAATCAAACTCGTCATGGTGGCGGATTTCGGTCACCGCATCGCGCATCCGGCGGGCAATAATCTGTTCATCATCCTGGCCCCGGTTTCTAAGGCGCTGCAACAGCACTTCCGTCGATGGCGGCAGGATAAAAATCGACAGACTGTCGGGCAGCAGTTTTTTTATTTGCTCCGCACCCTGCCAGTCGATCTCGAGAATCACGTCCAAGCCCCGGTTCAGGTTTTCTTCCACGGTCTGTTGCGCGGTGCCGTAAAAATTGTCAAAAACCCGGGCATGTTCAAGAAACGCCTGTTGTTCCTGCATGGCTTGAAAATCAGCGACAGTGACAAAGTAGTAATCCTGACCGTGTGTTTCGCCGGGTCGCATCTGGCGGGTGGTATGGGAGATTGATACGGTCAGGTCGTCCAGATCGGCAACCAGTTGTTTGACCAGGCTGGTTTTACCGGCACCGGACGGGGCGGAAATAATATACAGTTTGCCGATATTCATAAATCTAAAGGTGAAAGGTTCAAGATCGAATCTATTTTGTATGAGTACACACAAATTTAAAGAGCCTACATGATACAGGATGCTATTGCTCGGACAAAGTAGCCGTCAGGGCCACGGTATGTTTTCCGGTTTCCAATCATCAATCGAGTTCGCTGTGCGCGCTATTAAACTTGGGAAGCCGCCAATCAGCAGAATGAAAGACAGGAGTGCAAGCTCGGGGCAACCACAAGGGATTGCCCCTTCAATCAACTACGGCTTAAACGCATCGCTATCAATATAAATATCGACAGGATTTTCAGGAACTATACTCGCAACCGGCAAATCCGATCCTGAGCGCCACAGATTGACGGCTTCCTGTTTGTTCGCGCCGGTGATCAGGAAGATCAGTTCCCGCGTGTTGCTCAACGCCTTGGCGCTGATCGAAACGCGCTCCGGCGGCGGTTTGGGCGAGTTATAAACGGCATGCACCAGTTCATCCTGTTGATGCTGATGGCCGGGAAACAGGCTGGCGGTATGGCCGTCCTCGCCCATGCCCAGCAGCACCATGTCGAAGGTTCCGGCCTTGCTGACCGCAAGTTTATAACGATCGGCTGCAATTTCCGGCCCGAATTCGGCAGGCATGGTAAAGACCTGATTGGCCGGAATAGCCACCTTATCCAGTAAAACCCGGCTTGCCATCAGGCTGTTTCGATCCTGATGATCGGCAGGCAGACAGCGTTCGTCGCCGTAATAAATAGTCCAATTAGCCCAATCGGTATTCGACTCGGCGAGCAGTCGATAGACTTTTTCCGGGGTGCCGCCTCCGGCTAACACCAGCTTGAATTTGCCGCGTTCCAAAATTGCCGAGTCGGCGGCGTTAAGAATTTGCTGACAGGCGGCAATAGCTACGTCTTCTGCGGTTTCCAGATAATGCCAGCGGCTGTTGTTTTGCATTTAGTTACACTCCGGGGTTAATGAACTGCGCCATGATTGGCTTTCTTTATCGAATAGGCGGCGGCTGTCTTCGGGTCCCCAGGAACCGGCGGGATAGGTGGCGATATAGTCACGTTCAATCGCCCAGGTTTGCAGGATGGGATCGACAATGCGCCACGCATATTCTACTTCATCAAAGCGCAGAAATAACGAGCGGTCGCCTTTTAAGACGTCCAGCAATAAGTCTTCATAGGCGTCGATGGCTTTTTCATTCTGCTGGCGAAAACTGGCGTCCAGGGTGCTGGAGCGGGTGCGCATCTCCAGGCCGGGTTCTTTTACCGTCATTTCAATACGGATGCATTCTTCCGGCTGTATACCCAGCAGTACCCAGTTAGGGTTCATGCATTGCACCTCGGTGCCGCGGAAAAACTGTAACGGCGGGTGGCGAAAACAAATCGAAATAGTCGATTGCGCCTTGGCCATGCGCTTGCCGGTGCGCAAGTAAAACGGTACGCCCCGCCAGCGCCAGTTATCGATATACAGCTTTATCGCGGCATAGGTTTCGGTCATGCTGTTGGCCGGTATGCCGTCTTCCTGTAGATAGCCGCTGACCTGCTCGCCGTCCACACGGCCTTTCGCATATTGAGCGCGGAAGGCATGCCCGTGCACCGCTTCCCTGGGGATAGGGCGGATGGATTTCAGGACTTTGACTTTTTCGTCGCGGAGGGACTCGGCTTCCATAGAAACAGGCGGTTCCATGGCGACCAGGGTCAGCAATTGCAACAGATGGCTTTGCAGCATGTCGCGCATGGCCCCGGCGTTGTCATAGTAATCGGCGCGACTGCCTATGCCGATATCTTCGGAATGGGTAATCTGGATATGGTCGATATAATTGCGGTTCCATAACGGTTCCAGCATCACATTGGCAAAACGAAACACCAGCACATTTTGTACGGTGCCTTTACCCAGATAATGATCGATACGGTAAATTTGCTGTTCCGTTAAATAGCGGCTGATACGTTTTTGCAGGGCCTTGGCGCTGTCCAGATCGTAACCGAAAGGTTTTTCAATGATTACCCGACGCCAACCGTATTCTTCATCGAATAGGTGGTTATTGCTTAACATCTCCATGACAGTGCCAAAGTCCGAGGGGCTTATAGAAAGATAGAAGGCGATGTTTTTAGGGAATTGGTTTTCCCGGTTGAGCGTATCGACCAATTCGGTATAGCACTGCGCCTGTTTTATATCGCCTTGATGATAATACAAGCGAGCGCTAAAGCGCTGGAACACGGTTTCATCAAAATCGCCTGGAGCCTTGGCCTGAATCATCTGCCTGACTTCTTCCAGCCATTTCTGCTGATCCCAGGGTCTGCGGCCTATTGCCAGAATACGGGTGCCTTCAGGCAAGCGCTTTGCGGCATCCAGATGATACAGCGCCGGCATTAATTTAATTCGGGACAAATTTCCGGTGGCGCCAAAAATGGCGTAAGTGCAGGGTTCGGCTTTCATCATCATCAGCACTACCTCGTTTTTTTAGAAAAGTGGGGACGAGGTAGCGTAACCCAAAACGCTTTATTTAAACAGTATAGGTAGTGGATGCGGTTTTTCCGCCATGTCCGGTCCAATCAGTATGAAAAAACCGGCCTCTGGGTTGATCTACCCGTTCATACGTATGCGCACCGAAATAATCCCGTTGCGCCTGCAATAGATTAGCCGGTAATTTTTCACTGCGATAGCCGTCGTAAAAGGCCAGTGCGGAAGAAAGTGCCGGGGTCGGGATGCTTAGCTCAATACCTAATATCACCGCTTTCCGCCAGCCTTTGTCGGCCTGCTTCATGGCACTGGCAAAGAAATCGGCGAACAGCAGGTTTTCCAGATCGGGATCGGCATCATAGGCCTCTTTGATGTCGTTTAAAAACCGGCTGCGAATAACACAGCCGCCGCGCCACATCAAGGCAATATCGCCATAATTAAGCGACAGGTTATATTCCTTGGACGCTTCGCGCATCAAGCGGAAACCTTGGGCGTAAGAGATAATTTTGGCTGCATATAAAGCATCGCCAATGGCACTAATGATGTCTTTCTTGTCGCCGATAAACCTCAGTGCCCGTTTAGGGAGTACAGACGCGGCCTTAACCCGTTCGTCTTTTTGGGCGGATAAGCAGCGGGCAAATACCGCTTCGCCGATCAGGGTTAAAGGAATGCCCAAGTCCATGGCGTTGATGCCGGTCCATTTGCCGGTACCTTTCTGCCCGGCTGTATCAAGGATTTTTTTCAGCAGCAGCTGACCGTCTTCATCTTTGTACGCCAAAATGGCGGCGGTAATTTCAATCAGGTAAGAGCTTAACGGACCCTGATTCCATGCAGAAAATATTGAGCGCAATTCATTAGCGCCCAGGCTCAAGCCGTCGGACAGCAATTGATAAGCTTCACCGATTAGCTGCATGTCGCCGTATTCAATACCGTTATGCACCATCTTGACGTAGTGACCTGCCCCGTTATCGCCAACCCATTCGCAGCAAGGTTCACCATTGACCTGCGCGCTGATGGACTGAAAAATGGGTTTGACGGCAGGCCATGCGTCTTTATTGCCGCCGGGCATAATGGACGGCCCGTGTCTTGCTCCTTCTTCTCCGCCGGAAACGCCGGCGCCTACGTAAAGGATATTTTGTTCTTTTAGGGCGATAGTGCGGCGGGCGGTATCGGTGAACAGCGAGTTGCCGCCGTCGACAATAATATCGTCGGCCGATAACAACGGCACTAACTTGTCGATATACTGATCGACAACCTCGCCCGCTTTAACCATCAACATAATGATGCGCGGCGATTCCAGGCTATCGGCCAACTCTTCCAGCGAGTGCGTGCCGATAATCTCGGTATCTTTAGCCGGGCCGTCCAGGAATTCATCTACTTTACTGAGTGTGCGATTATGCACTGCTACTCTAAAGCCATGGTCGTTCATATTAAGAGCCAGGTTTTGCCCCATGACCGCCAAACCGATTAAACCGATATTTGCTTTCATATTTATTTTTGCGCTTAAAAAGAATGAGGATGAAATTTACTAACGTAAGATGGCTAATCGCTCGTTCCCCGGATTTTAAACAGCGATTCTGAAGCTCCCGTTAAGTCAATTGCTTACTCCGGCACCTGTTTTACCTTGCGCCTTTGGATAAACAACAACGATGAAACCGGAAACGCTACAATCGGGGATATCTTTGCTGAGCTTGTCGTATCGGTTTCCGGCAACAGCCGATGTTCATGCAGCCATGACACAGAACTGTTCGGATTATCGAGCATGACCATTTACAGCACGCTGTATTGGCCGGACAGCTAGGGGGAAGAGGGTAGAGCAAACGGGTTGCTCAGACAATCAGTAGACTTACCTAATTTGATGTTCTCAATTACGGCATTTCCAATAATGATGAATTAGCTTACCGTTCGCCCTGAGCTTATCAAAGGGCCGATACCTCTTAGGTATGGCTCGACAAGCTCAGGGCAATGGAAGAAATACTATAACTTAGATATCGAAATCCAGTTCAAAACCGCCGTAAGCAAAAATGGGCATACCCGGACGCGGACCGTAGGGTTGTCTGGAAACAAGGTATTGCTCGTCGGCCAGATTTTGCACGCCGCCAAGAATTTTAACGCCTTTGGCGACCTTATAATATGCCGAGACATCGGCTATTACATAGTCGTCGGTTTTACCGAAACGCGCATCCGGCAATCCTGCGCCGTTGACTTGATCCCCGGTATTACTGGCGCTGGTGAATGTTTCGCCGACGTAATTGCCGGAGACATCGACGCCCCACTTGTTGAAGTGCAGTCCGCTGCCGAAGCTGAGCGCGTATTCCGGTATATACGGTACTTTGTTACCTTTCTTGCCGTAACTGAAAATCGACTCCGCATCGGTCGAAGTGGCATTATTCAACTGCTCAGTATCGGTGTAGGTAAACGACAGGAAGTAAGGGTTGCTAAAGCCCCAGTCATACGCTTTACCGGCATCGAAGTTCAGCGCCATTTCGACGCCTCGGCTATCGACTGCGCCGAAGTTTTCGCTTTGTCCGCTTCCGGCGCCACCGATGTTATTGACCACCAGCAAGTTCTCAAACTGGGTATAAAAGCCGGTCAGTTCCGCAGAAAAAGCGCCATGGCTATAACGTCCGCCTAATTCATAAGCATTGCTGGATTCTTCTTTCAGTTTGTCAATCACGGCATTTTGCGGGCTGGGCGGTGAAAAGCCGCGATGGGCGCTGCCGAACATCATGAAGTCGTCGTTGAAGCGGTAATCCAGACTGGCCCCGCCCGCATACATATCCAGCGAACTTCTACCGTTTGTGTTTGGACTGAGATTGTTTTTGTACACTTGATTCAAATGCTCGTAACGCATACCGGGCGTAAATCCCCATTTACCCAATTCGATCCGGTCTTTCAGGAAAAACGCATAGGCATTGGTAAGACCGGAACGATCGTCCTGGCTGCCCGGCGCACCTACAGTAGTGCTTGTAATAGTGCCGTTCGCCGCTTGTCTATGGGTGGTGTCGTGCTGAAACCGGGTTTCCTGATCTTCATGATAACGGAAGCCGCCATTGAGTTCGTGCTGTGTCGCGCCTACGTCGAAACGGTAATTGGCGGCCGTTTCCACACCGCCCGCATAGTAACTGCGATTGTTATCCCGAACACGCAGTTGGCAGGTTAGATCGCCTTTAAGACAGGCCAAGCCGTTACCGCCGTTGGTACCTGCCAATGCATTCGCTAAATCCATGTTTTGCGTACCGGTTCCTGAGGCGTTAGGCACATTGCGAATGTCGTTCAGTTTGCTCCAGTTACGATCAAACTCGTTGTAATACGCCGTTGTTACAATATCCAAATTGTCGGTCGGCGATATGAAATAACGCGCAAAACCGCCGTTTCGTTCCGAGTCGATATTATCAAAACGCGAGGCCGAATAGCGCCGGTAGGGATCATTTTTAAAATCGGCTTCGCTTAGACCCAGATAGGTTTCATCGGCATCCATGCTGGAATAACCGTACTTGACTTCAAGCTTTTGATACATGTCGGTATTCGGTTCCCAGGACAAACGCACCATGGGCTCAACCTGCTGGAAGCCGGTTTGGTCGCCGTTTTGAAAATCAGGTTTGGTGTCGATAGTTTTGAAGCCATCCGAGCCGCGATAAAAACCTTCGACCAGGTAGCCGAAGCGACCCTGTGCGGTGTCCACGGTATCGCCGACATAACCTTGCGTTCTGACTTCGTTATAACTGCCGTAGATGGTTTTGAGATAAGCCTTACCTTTGTCCGGAATCGCGGTTGACAAGTAGTTGAGTACGCCGCCGGTGATATGCGGGCCGTATTTGATTTGGCTGGAGCCTTTCAAGACTTCCACGCCGCTCATGCGACCGCCGGCCGGGTTAAAGTAGGCGGCGGGCGCCGAATAGGAGGCAGGGGCGGTCAATACGCCGTCTTCCATGACGGTTATCTTGGCGCTACGCGTCGTATCCACTCCACGAAAACTGATGTTGGGAAATAATCCAAAGCCGTCCTCTTCACGGATATTAACGCCGGGAGCGCGTCGTAAAATACGGTTAATGTCGCTATAGCTTTGATCGCGGATCTGTTCGGTATTGATGAGCTGGGCAGAAGCCGGCATATCTTTTACTCCGGCAGGGTCGCCGAGAATATTGACGGTATCCAGGATGATGGCTTTTTCGGTTTTGTCCGCGCTCTCGGCAGCGGGTACATAACTACCGGCAATAGCAGGCAGTAATAACAGCCTAAAAAGTAGTTTCGAGTGCGACATACAATTTTCCTTTCTAAATTTGGTTAATGCAGAGCTATAGCTGATTAAATGTAGATTCAAATAACTATCAAAAGATGTAGGGGAATATAGTATCTCACTAATAAATGATAATCAATCTTATTCGTATGAAGATTAGAGATTCAAGACTAAAGATTACGGACGGATAGCTAAAGAGACTAAATCAGATCAATTGCTGCTTCGGAGGGGTAATGGTGCGCTCATATTTTCTGGTGTTCAGTCCCTTCGACAGGCTCAGGGCGAACAAGCTTTTAGAATGCTCAGCGACGGTTTTCAGGATAAACGCAAGGCTTTAGCCGGTGTTAGCTGTTGTGTAACTGCGAGATCAGGCTCTTAATCGCGGTTTCCTGCGCCATGATGCTCTCGCATAAGCGGAATTGGCCGGCAGCGCGCTGTAAGTTTTGCTCGGGTTCTGCGACCTTGAAATACCGGTTCCCTTCCAGATAATCGGTATAAAAGCGGATGCCTAATTCAAAGGGGATCAGCCGGATGGCGGGGTATAAATAGTGATAATCGTGTTCGGTAAAAAATGCGCCGGCCTCAGCCAGGTAGCTTTTTAACAGGGCGGCGCAAATGTCCGGATTAAATTCGACCGGATCGGCACTGTAACAGCAAGAGCGCAGACAATCGCCAACATCGTAATGAACCAGGCCCGGCTTGACGGTGTCGAGATCGATAATGCTGACGATAAGCTTGCTGTGTTTATCAAACAGGAAATTGTTTAATTTGGGGTCGCCGTGGATAACTCTCAATGCCAGCAAACCCTGTTGTTTTGGCGCTTCCAGATCATCGGCGATAGACTGAAACCGGCCGATAAATTCAGCGCAATAACGGTCTTCCGAGTTGACCGCTTGCTGCCTTACCTGATGATAATGTTGCAAATAGCCAGGCGTTATATGAAAGCCGGGCAGGGTGTCATGCAGAAGAGCAGGATTAAGATCGCTAATCAAGCGATGAAAATGGCCCAAGGCAAATCCGGCCTGCTCAGCGTCGCTGATAGTGCCTATAGTTTCAATGCCTTCGGTATTGGCAATAAAGCTTAGCGCTCGCCAGCAATCGCCGTTTTGATCCTGATAAAGTGAGTTGTTATCGGCAGTCTTTAAAATTTCCGGGATTTGCAGCATCACCGAAGCGGCGGTTTTTTGCGCCATATGCCGGTTAAGCGTAGTCAGGTTAGCCATGATTTGCTCAGGCGCAGGAAAAATCGTGCGGTTTATGCGTTGCAGAACAAACGGGGATGATGGCGTTGCGACCAGATACGTATCATTAATCAGGCCGTTGCCGAGCGGGGTTATCTCTGTAACAACGCTGGCGAACCGGCTGGCGATGGGGAGTAATGCGATTATCAAAATACAATTCCGGGAAAGAACATTCCATCAAAAATCTGATCCGTAGAAAAAACAGAGCCCACCAAAGGCACGAAAAAACAAAATAATCGTGTTTTGAAATTGTTCGTGTTTTTCGTGCCTTTGGTGGACACTTGTTTAAGCAGATTCCCTGGCCTTGATTAATGCCGTTAGAGTCTTCAGCGCTTGTCCTCTGTGACTCAGCGAATTTTTAACCGCTGCCGGTAATTCTGCCGACGCGCAGTTTTGCTCCGGCACCCAGAATACCGGATCATAGCCGAAACCGTTTTCGCCGACCGCATGATCCAAAATCCTGCCTTCCCAAATGCCTTGGGCGATCACAGGACAGGGATCATTCGCATGCGTCATAAACACCATCACGCAGATAAACCGCGCTGTACGCAGTTCATCCGGGACGCCTTCCAGTTCCCGCAACAGCTTGTTCACATTGTCCTGATCGCTGGCGCCAACTCCGGCGTATCTGGCGGAAATTACGCCGGGCGCACCGTTCAGAGCATCAACCACCAGACCCGAATCATCGGCTATCGCCGGCAACTTGCAATGCAAGGCCGCATTTCTGGCTTTTAAAATGGCATTTTCTACAAAGGTAGTGCCGGTTTCTTCCACGTCGACGACATTAAACGCCGATTGCGGCACAATGGGATGATTCGCCAGTATCGCCTGAATTTCCCTGATCTTGCCGGGATTGCCGCTAGCCAGAACGATGTCAGTTATGGTTGAAAAGGTCATTTATGATTTTCTATCGCGAACCGTTGTTTTTCCAGCAATATCTTGATCCCTGAACCTGCCAGTTCCAGCATTGCGTCCAGCTCTTCTTTCCTGAATGCATGCCCCTCAGCCGTACCCTGTACTTCAATAAATGCAGCGGCATCGTTCATCACCACATTCATATCGGTTTCCGCATTGCTGTCTTCGGCATAATCCAGATCCAGCACCGGCACACCGTTGTAAATGCCTACAGAAACCGAGGCGATTTGCCCATGCAGCGGATTGGTCTTGATTTGTTTGCGCTTGAGCATTTTTTGTACGGCCAGCGACAAGGCGACAAAACCGCCGGTAATTGAAGCGGTACGGGTTCCGCCATCCGCCTGCAACACATCGCAATCGATCATGATGGTATGTTCGCCCAAGGCCTTTAAATCGATCGCCGCCCGTAAGGATCGGCCAATCAGGCGCTGAATTTCCAAGGTGCGCCCGCCTTGTTTGCCGTTACTGGCTTCACGCCCCATCCGGCTGTGGGTCGAACGCGGCAACATGCCGTATTCGGCGGTAATCCAGCCTTCGCCTTTGCCTTTAAGAAAGCGCGGGACACTCCTGTCGACACTGGCTGTGCAAAGCACCCGGGTATCGCCGAATTCAACCAGGACAGAGCCCTCTGCATGTTTGGTAAAACCGCAGGTAAATTTTATGTCCCTTAGTTGGTCCGGGTTACGTCCGCTTGGTCTCATAGTTGTTCCGCTAGATTGAAAAACCGCACAGTATACCTGAACAGCGCGCTGACCGGCTTTTCAATTTAGAATAATCAACTGCGGGCAAGAGCTTGTTGCAATTCGGCAACTGATTGCGGACGATTTTCCGGCTGCAACGCCATAGCCCAGTCGATGGCATTTAACAGATGTTCGGGGAACTTTCGCTTAAACGCTTTGACGGCGGGGATCAAGGTGTCCTGTTGCACCCTGTCCCGTGCAGGAACCGGCGCTTTATTCTCCAGGCAATTGCGCATGCTCGCACCTACCGCATAAATATCCGTCCACGGACCCAGCTGCGCACTCAAGTCATGCTGCTCTATCGGCGAATAGCCTTTGGTCATAACCTTGCTTTGCTTACTGAGATGCGATTTCGGAAAACTCTGAATCGCGCCAAAATCCAGCAATAACGCATCATTGCCCGGCCGTACCAGAATGTTGGAGGGTTTAATATCAAGATGAATAAAATGCTGACTATGAATATGACCCAGTCCCGCCAGTAACGAATTGAACAAGGCGAACAAAAAGTCTTCGGAAATAGGCAGGGTTTTATCTTTTAACAGCTTATCCAGCGTAATCCCGTAGTCATAAGTCATCACCATATAAACAGTAGCATTGGCTTTAAAAAAACCGATAACCTGGACAATATTAGGATGTTTTAATGTCGATAAAACCTTGGCTTCTTCAAAGAACAATACCCTGCCGCGCTTGAATAAAGCCGCAGCCTCTTCACTGTTGGCGACAACCATATTGTTCCAGGTTCGGTGGGCAAACTTTCGGGGCAGATATTCTTTAATGGCAACCTGAACCTGATCCGCTATTTGTCTGGCCAGATAAACGGAACTGAAACCGCCGTGCGCCAACTCCCTCTCAATGACATACTGGTCTATAATAGTGCCGGTTTGCAGGTAGTTCCACTCTTTGGGATAAGTATGCGGATCGTAGTATTCAGCCATTGTGTTGTTTGTTTGTACTAAAGCGCATTAATTATAGGTGAAAAATGATTAGAAGCATGACCGCGTTTGCCGGTAACGAGACAGAAATCGGCGACTTAACCATAAGCTGTGAATTGCGCTCAGTCAATCACCGTTACTGCGACATCAGTTTAAGACTGCCGGATCGCCTGCGCTTTGTTGAAGCCGATCTGCGTTCAGCCATCACCGCAAAAATCAATCGAGGCAAAGTCGAATGCTCATTGAACTACAAAAAACAGGCTAAAAACGGGCAAAGCTTCATCATTAATACCGATGCCGTCGCCACACTACTGGCCGCGACCAATACCATAGAGCAGCAGATGATGGGCTCTTTGTCCTTTTCGGCGCTGGATGTACTGGCATTTCCCGGTATTCAGCAGGAGCCGGATATTGATAAAGAGCAGCTCAGTCTGGGCATTACAACCCTGGTCGATCAAGCCTTGGCACAATTGCTGGAGGTACGGGAAAGAGAAGGCGCGCAACTTAAACTGCTGATCGAAGAACGTTGCGCAAAAATGCTGATTTTCGTCGTTTCGGCAGGGAAACGCATGCCGGAAGTATTGTTGCTAATCCGCAATAAGCTGAAAGACCGGATTACCGAACTGGTCGCCCAGCCCGATTTCGACCGTCTGGAGCAGGAACTGGTTCTGTTGGCGCAAAAACTGGATATTACCGAAGAACTCGACCGGTTGGAAACCCATATCACTGAAGTGTTGCGGGTACTCAATCAAAAAGACCCGGTCGGCAGGCGGCTGGATTTCTTAATGCAGGAATTGAACCGTGAAGCCAACACCTTGGGCTCTAAATCGACCGACAAGGAAATGACCAAAATAGCCATTGAGCTTAAAGTGCTGATCGAGCAAATGCGCGAACAGATACAGAACATAGAGTAATATTTCAAGCCGATCCTTAAAATCCCTACAAGCCGCGAATTTCGCGGCTTGTTTGTTTTAATGCTTCCAATTGCCAGCTAAAGCACCGCCTCGATGAAGAGCAATGTCAGCGTTTGCTTTCATGCTATACTCGAAAACGGCTGATAAACTGATTAGCACCTTGGCAGACCTTACAATTACCTGCTTGCGATTGCCACTTAAAAAAACCGACTTCATGGCACGCTTAAAACACACAACGGTTATTTGGATAGCTGTCACCGCGTTGGTCTACTACTTTTTAGCCCACTCCGGGATGGCATTATTTGCGCTTAAGCCGGGTAATATCACACTACTCTGGCTGCCGTCCGGAATTGCCCTGATTATGTGTCTTCATTGGGGTTACCGGTCCATCCCTTTCATTGTTCTGGCCAGTTTTGCCGCAAATTTTTCAGGCATGTCCGCATCCTCCGGGCCGGGTCCGTTTTTGCATACGGCAGTCGCCGCTATCGCAGATGGCATGGTTGGCATTATAGCCATGCACTTTTTGAAACAGTTCTTGCCAAATGGACTCAGACGGACCCATGATCTGGTTCCGTTTGGACTTTGGGTTTGTATTGTTCCGACTGCGATAACAAGCATCATCCTGTCTGTTAATTTGGTTGTCGGCGGCTATATCTCATGGGATGAAACCGAAAACTTTTTCCTCATGCTGGTTTTGGCCGACAGTCTCGGTATTCTGCTGGTTTATCAGGTTTATCAAGGCTGGCATGATGATGGAAAAATGAGCCAAGCGGAGTTGGTTTGGCTTGCCGGAACAACACTGGTCATGGTCGTCTTGTTGATACTCGGTTTTACTACGCTACCGGGAGCGGTGTTTTTTATCGTACCGCTGCTGTTGGTGCTTTCGTTCAATGTGAATCTATTTGGCGTAGCAACTGTAAGCTCCATGTCTTTAGTGAGTATCATCGCTGCCACCGCGCATAATGCCGGTCCATTCGTGGTAACCGATCGGGCGGATTCAAACTTTCGACTGATGGCCTTCGTTTTTTCGAGTGCGTTGACAATACTCGGCATCGCTCTGCAAAACAGGCAATTGACTTCAATTGAACGCTCCAGCGAGTTGTGGAAAGATGCGGCAGAACATGACCCTTTGACCGGACTGATTAATCGGCGCGCTTTTCTGCCGCGTTTGCAGAACGAGCATCAACGCGCTTTACGTACGGGTAACACTTATACTTTTGCAATGCTTGACCTGGACCATTTTAAATCGATCAATGACGCCTATGGACATCATTGCGGCGATGCTGTGTTATGTGCGCTTGCGGCGGTTATGATCGAAAATTGCCGGTCTATTGATGCAGTGGCGCGCATGGGTGGGGAAGAGTTTGGTATCCTGTTTCCCGAGTGTACTGGCGAGGAGGCATTAATTGCGTTGGAGCGTATACGCAAAAGGTTCGAAAACAGTCCTGTGATGGCTGACGGAAAATCGGTTTCCGTCACCGTCAGTATCGGAGTCGCATCGTTTGTAGAGGGTCAGGAAAAGGCCGCTGAAGTGGTTGCGCGAGCCGATAGAGGGCTCTATGCAGCCAAGGCGGAAGGACGTAACCAAATAGTTGCAGGGGTCTAAGGCGATAGTTTGAGTTTAAATAATCCACAGACAATCATGGTTGAATTGATTGAAACAAGAAGTGATCTCAAAATGCCGGAATTTTAAAAAAAGCTAAAAAATTCAGCGTTTTCGCACCATAACGGTTTAAATTACAATTAATAGAGAATTCCTTATGACGATTCACGAGGAACAAAGAGGAAAAAACACAATGACTCCTCCCAGCAACTTATCGCGATTTTCGCGTAGCCTCTGGCTGGCATTGGGAATGTTTGTCGTTTTCGCCATTCTTTTTGTCATATACGTCCGTTCGGAAAAGCAGATTGATCGCGCCAATGAGTCGCGGCTTCAATCCCATTTGTTGGCTGACGAGTTACGTCAGTCGTCAGATGATCTTACCCGTATGGTGCGAAGTTACGTCATCACCGGCAATCCTGTCTATAAACAACATTTTCAGGAGATTATCGACATCCGCGACGGCAAGATGTCCCGCCCGGTCAATTACCACAATATCTATTGGGATCTGGTACTGTCTGATGACCCGCGTCCGGACAGCGGGCAAAAGATTGCCTTGCTGGACCTGGTGCAGCAAGCCGGTTTTACCGGGGAAGAATTTGCCAGGCTTGCACAAGCCAAGGCTAATTCGGATAGGCTCACCAACACTGAATTCGCCGCGATGAAGTTGGTCGAATCCACGGCCACACCTATCGAGGCTAACCGTCTCAAAGCAAGCCTGATGTTGCAAGACGCAAGCTACCATCAGGCCAAGGCTGGTGTCATGCAACCGATCAGCGAGTTCTACCAGCTGATGAATCAACGCACCCTGGATGCCGTCTACGCTGCGGAGAATAATGCTGAGTTCTTGCGCGTGGTATTCATCTCATCCGGTTTGTTGTTGTTATTTATGCTGCGGCGCGTTTACCGGATCTTGCATACCACGTTGGGATCGTCGCTGAGTGAATTGTATGGGCGTATTATCTGTATAGGTCGTGGAGATTTTTCATCCGCCATTCCTGTCGCAGCAGGCATGGAAAACAGTGTGCTGGGCTGGCTGTCTGAAACGCAGATCAATCTTGCCCGCTTTGACGCTCAGCGCAAGGAAGCCGAACTGAGAAATGAACGCATGACCCAGCTTTATGCCGCTTTGAGCCAGTGCAACCAAGCTATCGTGCGCTGCAGTAATGAAGATGAGCTGTTTTCGCAAATTTGCTGCGATGCGGTGAATTTCGGCGGAATGAAGATGGCATGGATAGGCATGCTGGACGAACAAAGCAAACAGCTTAAGCCGGTTGCGTCTTATGGTAGCGGTACGGAATATCTGGAAGGGATTCAAATTTCGATTGATGAAAACGAGGCGGCCGGGCAAGGCCCGACCGGAACAGCCATGCGTGAAGATCATCATTTTTGGTGCCAGGATTTTCAGCATGATCCTGTAACCACACCCTGGCACGAGCGCGGCGCAACGTTCGGTTGGAATGCTTCAGCCGCGCTGCCCTTGCACAGAAACGGCGCGGTTATTGGAGTTTTCACTTTATATGCCGCCGAAATCAATGCCTTTGATCAACCCGCACGCGACCTGCTGGTTGAAATGGCGATGGACATCGACTACGCATTGAACAGTTTTGAGCACGAAGCGCAACGTAAGCAGGCTGAAAGTTTACTTGCAGATTCGCATCGCCTGCTCAAAATGATCATCGACACGGCCCCCATACGTGTTTTCTGGAAAGATACGGAATTACGTTATATGGGCTGTAATCCCGCTTTTGCCAAGGATGCGGGAGAAGTCTCAGCACAGGATATAATCGGCAAGGACGATTTTCAGCTGGCCTGGAAAGAGCAGGCCGAACACTATCGAGCCGATGACCGGCGGATAATGGAATCAAATATTCCCAAGCTTGCTTTTGAAGAGCAGCAAACCAGGCCTGATGGGGCAATCATCTGGCTGCGTACATCTAAAGTGCCGCTTCAGAATGAGGCTAACGAAACCATCGGTATGTTGGGTATTTACGAAGACATAACCGAGCAAAAGTGTACTGAGGAACGTATTCATTATCTGGCGAATTTCGATCCGCTGACCGGATTGCCGAACCGCACTCAACTGAATGATCATCTTAACTATGCCCTCAGCCTGGCGAAGCGCAGCAACGGGCATTTGGCATTGATGTTCCTCGACCTCGACCATTTCAAAGATATCAATGACTCGCTCGGCCACAGTATTGGTGACGCCTTGTTGATTGAGTTGGCAAAGCGTCTGCGCCTGGTGCTTCGAACAGAAGACACGGTGACGCGTTTGGGCGGGGACGAATTTATTTTGTTATTACCCGGCGTCGATGCCATCGGCGCGGTGCATGTGGCGCAAAAATTACTGGATGCCATTGCCGAGTCTTATTGGGTCGAACTCTATGACCTGGCTCTGACCGCATCGATCGGTATTGCGCTCTATCCGGAAGATGGCGGCGATCTGGAAACACTCTCCAAGAACGCCGATACCGCTATGTATCGTGCCAAACAGGAAGGCCGCCAATGCTATCGTTTCTTTACCCAGGAAATGCAAGCTCGCTCGGCACGCAATCTGCAATTGGTAAATGCGCTGCATCACGCGCTGGAGCGCAACCAATTACAGGTCTATTACCAGCCGCAAGTGGCCATGCAAGACGGCCATGTCATCGGGGCCGAGGCCTTGTTGCGCTGGCAGCATCCCGAATTGGGCATGGTGTCTCCGGCAGAATTTATTCCTGTCGCGGAAGGCAGCGGGCTGATCCTGCCGATCGGCGAATGGGTATTAAGATGCGCGGTGCGGCAGGCAAAAGCCTGGATGGATGAGGGTTTCGGCCCGCTGGTTATGGCCGTGAACCTGTCCGCGGTGCAGTTTCGTCATCCCGATTTGCCGGAGCTGGTCACGCGCATACTCGACGAAGAAGGTTTGCCGCCCGAGTATCTGGAGCTGGAGTTGACCGAAGGCGTGGCAATGCACAACCCGCAAGGCGCTATCGCCGTGATGAATAATCTGCATGAGCGCGGTATTCGTATGTCGATCGATGATTTCGGCACCGGCTATTCCTCGCTGAGCTATCTGAAGAAATTCAAGGTGTACAAACTCAAGATCGACCAGTCCTTTGTCCGCGACATCAGTACCGATTCGGAAGACAAAGTGATCGTCAGCGCCATTATCAACCTGGCGAAGAGCCTTGGCCTGAAAACCATTGCCGAAGGCGTGGAAACGGCAGGGCAGATGGCGTTCCTGCGCGAACAGGGTTGTGATGAAATGCAGGGATATCTGTTCAGCAAGCCGGTACCGATAGAGCAGTTTGAAGCAGTTCTGAAACAGGGCTTTGTTTTCTGATGAGACGCCAAATTCGATTTGCCGTCCATGAAACAGGTAGATGCGGTCGGCCGTATGGCTTGAAGCGAATAAGATGTAACAGTTCGCATAGCTAAGGAATACAGGTGTGCTCCTCATTTCTTTGAAAGGATAGTGAAAGGTTGCAATGTTAAACTAGCCGGTGGATACCGCTTTTTGACGCGTGCGTGAAACAATAGTTTTAGTTTGCAGGCGCCTACATTATTGAAATCCGCGATGATCGGTAAAAACTATTGATAGCGTTCAAGCTTAATGCTTGCCAAGCAACAACCTTAACGTACAATTGCTAACCCTCTAAACTACCAGACAACAGAGCATAAGGAATACTAAAATCATGGGGATACTCAGCATATTGCTCTGGACTCCGGCTGCCGGAGTCTTGCTTCTGGCATTAATTTCCGGTCAAAATATTCAGCTAATCCGCTATATCGCGAATCTGTTTACTACTATCGCCTTTTTATTGGTCTGCTGGCTGCTGAGCATTTATAACGCGCACGATGCCAATCTACAGTTTAACGAATACTTTCCGCTTAACCCTAAGTTAGGCAGCGCTTATGCGTTGGGCATAGACGGTTTATCGATGCCCATGCTGGTATTGGCGACATTGCTAACGTCGATAGCATTGCTGGCCTCGTTCTCCGTATCCAGCAGCGTTAAGGGTTATCATATTTGTATTTTGTTGCTTGAATTCGGGATGTTGGGTGTGTTTCTGGCTCAGGATTGGGCGTTGTTCTATATCTTCTGGGAAGTGACTTTAATCCCGCTGTTCTTTTTAATCGGTCGCTGGGGCGGCAAGAGGCGGCACACGGCCAGTCTTAATTTTGTGCTGTACACGATGGGCGGCTCGGTTTTTATGCTGATCAGCTTGCTGGCGATCAGTCAGTACGATCTTGAACACGGCGGCTCTTTAATGTCCTCCATGCATCAGGCGGCGCAAGACATGCCGCGGGTTGAGCAAGTCTTGGTGCTGCTCGGTTTTGTGATCGGTTTTGGCGTTAAAATGCCGATTTTCCCGCTGCACGGCTGGCTGCCGCTGGCGCATGTCGAAGCGCCCAGTCCGGTCAGTATTTTGCTGTCCGGTATTTTACTGAAAATGGGCGCTTACGGATTGATCAGGGCGGTGGTGATGCTGCCGGAGGCCGCTAAACTATTGCAACCTTTCCTGATTTTTCTGGGATTGTTCGGCATGCTGTATGGCGGACTCTTGGCCTGGCGGCAACGCGATCTCAAAGCCATGGTGGCCTATTCCTCAATCAGCCATATGGGCATTGTTTTGTTGGGTATCGCGACATTGAACGAAGCGGGCATTACCGGCGCGGTTTTGCAAATGACCGCTCACGGCCTGATTGCCGGGGCGCTGTTTCTGCTGGTCGGTCTGCTGTATGAGCGCACGCATACCCGCAACATTCAGGATTATAGTTCGTTGGTTCAGGTGATGCCGCGCTTTGCCCTGTTCATGACTTTAACCTTGTTGGCGGCGATGGGGCTGCCGGGTTCGGTTGGTTTTATTGCCGAATTGCATACCTTGATTGGAACCTATAGCTCATCGTCAAGCATCGGCCTGGGAATGGGCTTGATGGTGTTTTTTAGCATGAGTATTTTGATCGGTTCCGCCTATGCGGTGCGCACTATCAGCTTGTTGTTTACCGGACCGGTAAAGCCGCAGATGCAGCAGGTCAAAGACTTGACGGCACCGGAGTTATTGGCTGCCGGGATACTGGTCAGCAGCGTAGTGGCGTTCGGTCTGATGCCTGGACCGCTGCTTGATTTGTCGGCAGCAACCATCGGCCAGATGAACGGCGTGATTAGTCAACGGATTTTGTAGGGTTTAGTAATGCAAGAGTCTCCTTTAAACTTACGTGAGCAAATCACCTCAGCGCTAAACCATCTGGATCACGTTCTGCCCGGGCAGGCGCCGATCCTCGATTTCGTGCATCACAATACTTTACATGGCTTTCAGCATCTGCCGTTTGACGAGGCCCTGGCTGAATTCGAAGCCTTGACCGGTATTTGCGGCTACCTGCCTGAAACGCAAAACCGCGATTTTTATCGGCAGGGACGCATTAATGAAAGCGACCTGTCCGCCGCCTTTACTCAATATCCGAACTTGCAGACCGAGCAAATCGTTTGCGGCCTAAAAGCCAAGACCATCACCCGACAGGATATTTGCCGCATTGCGCTGTTATTCGATTTGCAGGCGGTTAGCGTCAGCCAGTTGAACTGGCAAATAGAAGAGCTGGCGGCACTGGAGGCGGTGCAGGCCGATGTGCCTGAGCCGATTCGCCAGAGCTTGCAAGCCGCCGACAGCAACGTTATTCGGCAATTGTGGAAAAGTATTTTAACCAAGCTCGGACTGGAACAGGCGGCTTTGCACCCGGAAAACATGCTGGATTTGTCGCTGGAACAGGCTGACGACTGGCTGGAGCAAGTCGTCAGCATCGCCGCTCGGGACAGGCATGGGAACGGGAATGGCGCATCGACACATCAGCAAATGCGGCAACAGGCAGGTGCGGCACTGGATGAACTGCTCGACGAAGTCGGCGGCAACATTAGCTTGCGGGGCTTTATTCTGGCATTGAGCGGCATAGACATTCTCGATGCTATCCGTTCGCAGCTGATACGCTTTTGTGCATCAGGGCTGGATGAAGGCGTAGCGGCATGGCAGTTGCCTGAACGCAATCGCTTAGGGCTTTACGCGGCCTGGCGGGTAACGGCGCAGTATGACGCCAATCCTTTTTTGCATGAGTTACTCGACTGGCAACAGATTATCTCCGAATTGCCCGAAGACGCGGTCGATACCATCATCCTGCAACTCGAGCACCTGGAAATACCGCAAGCGCACTGGGATGGTTATCTTCGCCGGCTGGCGCTGGAAATACCCGGCTGGTCTGGGCTGATTAACTGGCGGCAGCATCATCCTAACTATCATACCGCCAATGATGCCGCGCCAACGCTTGCCGATTATCTGGCGATACGCCTGACGCTGGATCGGCTGTGGCTGAATCAGGTTTGCCGCGACACCTGGAAAATCGAAGCCAAGTTCAGCTCAATTCGCAGCTATTTCCGCAAGAATCTGTCGGAATTCATGGTGCGCAGTCGCTTGTATCAGGGCGACTTGCCGGAATATTTGACCCACCAGGCGGAATCGTTGGCCTTGCATGCCGGTTCCGAACGTTATGATCGCATCGATTGGCAGCAGCTTGCCGACCTGATTTGGACCTGGCAGTGCAGTCCATTGGCGGATAACCACGCTGTAGTCGGCCATTTGCCGTGTAACAGCGGCTGGCGACTGTTTCGTTTGTGCCAGCATCTGGGGCTTAATGCCGCAGACCTGCAACAACTGGATACCCAGGATTTACAGGCGATGTTGGCGGTGCTGGATGAATTCACCCCGACCGAGCGCAGTAAAGTCTGGCTGATGGCTTACGAACATCATTACCGGGAGGACTTTTTTCAGGCGCTACGGGCAAACCATCATCGCGGTCGCTGGGCCGGGCGCGGGCAGCGTCCCGACTCGCAGATCATCTTCTGCATGGACGACCGTGAAGAAGGCTTTCGCCGTCATCTTGAAGAACTCAATCCTGCCGTTGAAACATTGGGCGCAGCCGGATTTTTCGGCGTTGCGATGAATTACAAGGGACTCGACGACAGCAAGGTAACGCCGCTGTGTCCTGTGGTGGTAACGCCCGCGCATGAAGTTCGGGAAGTACCGCAGTCCGGCAGCGAGTCGGCGCTACGTAAGCACAACCGTGGACTTAAGCTGAGCCGGTGGTTTGCCAATCAGGTACATCAGGGCTTGCGGCGTAATCTGTGGTTATCGCATCCGGTTATCAATACGATTGCACCCGTGACCTTCGCCGGATTATTGGCTAAAGCCCTGTTTCCAAAACCGCAACAAAGACTGGTTTCCGGCATAGCCCGGCTGGTTTTGCCTGAGGTTAAAACACAGCTGCTGTTTACCTCTACGGATGGGACAATGATTGCCGCACCCGAGCGCCCCAAACTGGGATTTACCGATAGCGAGCAGGCCGACCGGGTTGCAGGCTTTTTGCGCAATACCGGCCTGACCTATGGCTTCTCGGAATTGGTTGTGTTAATGGGACACGGTTCCATCAGCCAAAACAACCCGCATTTGGCGGCTTACGATTGCGGCGCCTGTAGCGGTCGGCACGGCGGGCCGAACGCCAGGGTGTTCGCAGCGATGGCTAATCGTCCTGAAATACGCGGGCTGCTGGCGGAACGCGGCATCACTATTCCGTCCGATACCTGGTTTATCGGTGCCGAGCACAACACCTGCAATGAAGAAATCAACTGGTATGACCTTGATCAGCTTCCCGCCGAGCGTCTGGCCGGGCTAAACAAACTACAGCAGGAATTACGGCATGCCCAACAGATGTCGGCACACGAACGCTGTCGCAGGCTGGCTTCGGCTCCGCGTAATCCGACCCCCGAACAGGCCTTGGCCCATATTGAGGAACGTGCCGCCGATTTCTCCCAGGCGCGGCCTGAACTCGGTCATGCCACTAATGCTTCGGCGGTCGTCGGTCGTCGTTGCTTAACGCAAGGCGCATTTTTTGATCGTCGGGTATTTTTGATTTCTTACGATCCGACTCAAGATCCGGACGGCAAGGTGCTGGAAAACATTTTGCTGGCGGTAGCTCCGGTTGGCGCAGGTATTAATCTGGAATATTATTTTTCCACCGTTAATAACGAGCGCTTCGGCTGCGGCTCTAAAGTACCGCATAACGTCACCGGTTTTTTTGGCGTAATGGAAGGAGCGAGCGGCGATTTACGTACGGGCCTGCCTCGGCAAATGATTGAAATCCACGAGCCGATGCGCTTGCAGATTCTGGTTGAGGCCAAAACCACGGTGCTGGAGCAGATTTATGCGCGCCAGGAAAGCATACGGGAGCTGGTCGCGGGTGGCTGGGTACACCTAAGCGCTAAAGATCCTGATAGCGCCGATATCTTCTCATTTCGGATAGGCACGGGTTTTGTGCTTTGGCAAGCCGAGGCAAAAGATTTGCCGGTTCGGGATAATTCGCCGGATTGTTACCGGGATCAAACGCTGCCGGTAGCGCCGGTGTTGATCAAACAACCGCTTCGACAGGCTCAGGACTGGCCTGAACAGTTTGGGGTTGCGTAATGGATGCATTAGACGTAGGCCGGAATAAGCCGGTTCGAGTGACAGCGAGAACTGGCGTTTCCGGCAAATACCTCCCGAACTCGCCGGAAACGCCACCTCGCGCTACGCGCTTGGATGGCCTTATTCCGGCCTACATCCGAGTCCGCCATTCCAGTGTCCATATCGAAATGACGCTCTTTGATAGACTTGTGTATAAAGACGAGAGCAGGAGCTTGGGAACCCGTGTAATGTTTGGAGTCGTGTAATGGATGCATTAGTCATTTTAATTCCCTTAATGCCATTGGCTGCTGCTGCGGCTATCGGCATGGGGCATCTGTTTGGTGTGATCAGCGGTGAAACCGATGAAAGCATAACGGCAGACATAGCAGGCTGGACGATTAGTATGTCCAGTCTGCTGGCCTTGACTTTACTGGGTGCCGGTTTACTGGGTAAAAATACCGGCTTCTACACGGTAGGACACTGGCTGAACAGCGATACGCTGGACATACAGATAAACTTTATTACCGGCGGATTTAATGTCCGCTTGGCAGCGTTGTTTTCAGTGCTGTTAGCCATCGTCACCCACTTTTCAGTTAACTATATGCACCGGGAAGCGGGGTACCACCGGTTCTTTTTTATTCTGAGCCTGTTTTCTTCGGCAATGCTGTTGCTGGTGTTGTCGGGTAATGCAGTCGGCACTTTTATCGGTTGGGAAGTGGCCGGATTATGTTCTTATTTTTTAATAGCTTATGCATATGATCGCCCGGTTGCGGTCGCTAATGCGACGCGCGTTTTTGTTACCAATCGTATCGGCGACGCCGCGTTTGTGTTGGGTGCGGGCTTAAGCTACGCCTGGCTTGATAGCGTTAATTGGAGCAATATCAATGCTGTATCCGCGCAGCTCACCCCAGGTCAAGCCACCGGAATTGCACTGTGTTTTGCGGTAGCCGCCTTTGCCAAATCGGCGCAACTGCCGTTCACTCCCTGGCTGGCCAGAGCAATGGAAGGGCCTACGCCATCAAGCGCGGTATTTTACGGTGCGGTTATGGTACATGCTGGCGTTTATTTGCTCATTTTGCTAAGGCCGATTTTTGAACATGCGCCCTTGGCTATGGCGGTAGTCGCTATAGTGGGCTTGATGACAGCGGTTTATGGTTTTGTGGTTGGACTGACCCAGACCGATGTTAAAAGCTCGTTGATTTTTGCGACATCCGGTCAGTTGGGCCTGATGTTTCTGGAATGCGGCTTGGGGTTTTGGCAATTGGCCGGTTGGCATCTTTGCGCTCATGCGGTGGTCCGCGGCTATCAATTCCTGACTGCGCCGTCGCTAATGCATAATGTGCCGAGCAATTATATAGAGACTTCTCGGCGCAAAGTGTCCGCTCCTGCTCACGCCCATCGCCTGCGTCGTGTCGGCGATGTCCCTGCCTGGATTTATGTCGCTTCTTTACAGCGCTTCTGGCTGGACCAGATTACCGACTGGGCGCTGGTTAAACCGGTACGCGGCTTGGCGCACGATTTGAGTTATTTTGACGATCATATCGTTGACCGCATCATGGGGATTCCCGCCCCGGCAATCCGGACTATATCGTCACTCGCGCAAATGGAAGAACAGATGGTTGGCGCTCAGCTGGATAATGACTCCGATACCTTTGCCCAGGGCAGCGGTCTGGCGGGAAAACTCACCGAATGGATGGCGGCCGTCCTGCACTGGTTCGAGGACCGCTTTGTATTGCGCGGCATCGGCAAAAATGCAATCAATTACGGTCGAGAGCTTGGACATATCGCCAACAAGTTTGAACAATCAGTGCTCAGACCCCGCTATCTGGTGTTGTTTGTGTTTATAACATTGCTAGTTGCATTTTGAGGCCCTGATGGATATTACTGTTACTCCCTGGTCGGCATCGGCGGCCTTCCCGCTGCTTACTACGCTGACGCTGGTTCCTCTGGCGGCCATGATCGCGATCCTGTTTTCGCGGTCAACGACAGTTGCGCTGCGTTTCGGCTTTGCCGGGGCGTCGTTGACGGTATTGCTTAGCGTCTATCTGCTGACTGTTTTCGATTCTGCCACTCCAGGCATCCATCTGGTTGAACAGGTGCATTTTGCCGGTCTCAGTTACCGTGTCGGCGTTGATGGAACGAATATTTTATTTATCCCGCTGACCGCCGTTTTAACCTTGCTGGCATTAATTTATACCTTGATCACCCGGCATGTGACCGACCGGCTGTTCATTGGCTGCCTGCTGGGTTATGAAACCGTATTGATCGGCGCATTTGCCGCGCTGAATGTGATGCAGTTCTGGTTATGGTCCGTGCTCGAACTGATCCCTGTGGCACTGTTGACCATTCATGCCGGAACCGGACAAAACCGGCGCTGGGTCGTCGTGCAATTATTGCAATACTGGGGCAGCGGTTTAATGATGACGCTGGCCGGATTTTTGTTGCTGGCCTTCGGTTTAATCGACGCCGAGCATGCGCTGACCTTCGACTGGCTGACGCTTAAACAGAATAACGCCTATCTACATGACGAGGTGTTGATTTTTATCCTGCTGTTCTTCGGCTTTGCGATCCGCATGCCGTTATTCCCGTTTCACGGCTGGTTGCCGGTGTTGGCGGAACAAGGCACGGTCGCCAGCGCGGTCATTTTTCTGGTGGGTTTGAAACTGGGCATTTATGCGGTCATTCGTTTCATTTTACCGATGGTGCCCGGCGTTGCCGAACAATGGGCCGGATTTGTGGTGACGCTGGGTTTGATCAGTATTTTTTACGGCGCATTGCTGGCGCTGATGCAAATTAACATTCGCCGGTTACTGGCTTTTGCGGTCATCAGTCAAACCGGAATGCTGGTTATCGGCACCTTCTGTTTTAACGAGAACGGCCTGGAAGGCAGCCTGTTGCTGTCAGTGGCGTACGGTCTGGCGATGGCGGGCATGCTGTTCAGCGTCGGCCTGATTTATGAGCGTTGCCGAACCGCTTATCTGCCGCGCCTGGGCGGACTGTTCGATACTAACGGCACACTGGCATTGCTGTTCCTGATTTCTGCGCTGAGTACCATGGTTATGCCCGGTACGCCGGGATTTGACGCGGCGCATTTACTCGTTGAAGGGATTATCGAGGAAGACGGCTGGCTGCTTGCCATCGCTATTTTGATCGGCAACGTTATGTCCGCCGCGTTCTTGTTATGGGCTTTTCAGCGGATGTTTATGGCGAGCCCCAAACGCGCCAAACAGCCCTATAATTGCTCGCACCACCCGGTCTGGAAGGAGCGCTTTATTTCCGTGGTGATTTGCCTGTTGCTGATCGGCACCGGTTTTTACACGACGCCGTGGTTGAATTTTATAGACCAGGATGCGGCCGCTATCGGCAGGCAATTTCCGATGCACGGCGCGCAAATCCCCCCCAGTCCCCCTTTTTCAAAAGGGGACGTCAGCCAGCCTTCCGATGCCGACACCAAGGACGACCAACATGAGTAATGCCAGTTTTCCCGTTTTAAGTCTGGTTATTTTGCTGCCTTTATTGGGCGCGATTGCTGTAGCCGTTACTCGTAACGTCCGTCTGGCCAAGAACATTGCGCTGTTGTTCGCTACGCTGGAATTAATCGCAACAGGGGTTGTGGTGCAGCTGTTTAATGCCAACCCCGGCAATAACTTTCAACTGGTCGAACGCTACCCCTGGATGCCGAGCCTGAATATCGAATACCTGCTTGGCGTGGACGGTATTTCAGTGTTGTTTTTGCCGATGTCCGCGCTGTTGACATTAATGGCAATCATCGCTTCGTGGAATTCGGTGCAATATCTGACACGTTTCCATTTTGCCTTATTGCTGGTGTTGGAAGGCATTACCATCGGGGTGTTTCTGGCACTGGATATGGCGTTGTTCTTTTTGTTCTGGGAACTGACCTTGCCGCCCATTTTCTTTTTAATCGGTTTATGGGGAATAGGCTCAGGGCGGCGTAGCGCGGCGATAAAGTACACGTTATTTATGCTGTTTGGCGGCGTGCCGCTACTGTTTGCGACACTCATACTGGCGGCCAATCATGCCACCGTAACCGGGGGCAGCATTCCTCAAGATATGGCTTTCAGCCTGCCGGTATTACTGGAAACGCCATTGCCTGATAACTTGCAAGCGCTGGTGTTTTTATTATTACTGCTCGGTTTTGCCGTTAAAGCGCCGTTGGTGCCGTTTCATACCTGGCTGCCCACCGTCGCAATGGAAGGTCCGGCGCAGTTAACTGCCGTATTGACCGGCTTGAAACTCGGCGCTTTCGGCATTATTCGTTTTGCGATGCCGCTGGCGCCATCCGCCGCCGTTGAATACAGTTGGGTGTTGGGCATACTCGGTGCGATTACGCTGGTTTACAGCGCGTTGATTGCGTTGCAGCAAACCAATTTGCGCCGTTTATTGGCTTATGCCAGCATCAGTCATGTGGGACTGGTTATCGTCGGCATTGCATCTTTGAATATGCAAGGCATACAGGGGGCGATATTTCAATTACTGAACTTCACGATGGTTGCCGGTTCCCTGATGTTGGTAGCCGGTTTTATCCAGCATCGTTTGGGTAGTACCGAGGTTATCCATTTGGGCGGTCTGGCTAAAGTCATGCCGCGCCTGACCTGTTTCTACTTTTTATTTGCGCTGGCCAGCATAGGAGTACCCGGAACCAGCGGTTTCCCTGCCGAATTATTGTTGATTGTCAGCACCATGCTTGCGCACCCCAGCATCAGCATCGCAGCCTTGATCGGCGCAATACTCAGCGCCGCGTATATGCTGTCCTTTACCCGCCGCGCCTTCTTCGGCCCCGTTACCCAGATCGGCATCAAACAGATGCAGGATTTGCGTCCCCGCGAACTGACGCTGTTGTGCGTGTCGGCGTTGTTAATCTTGGGATTTGGATTTTTTCCGAATAGCGTGCTGAAAATAAATAAAGCAACGGCAGAAGCCTGGTTGAGCCGGTTAATGGATCAGCCTGTGTTGGTAAGTAAGGCTAAGCAGGGTTAAAAGGCATGCAGTGCTGTGTTGACATGTGTAACACATTTAGCAGATACTTTTAACATGAAATTAGTTAATTGGCATTAAAGGCTATGAGAACAGAACACACCCCCGCAGAAGTAAACATTCACTTGCGCGCGAAAGCACATGATAGGTTGCTTATTGACCAAGCCGCCGAGTTGCTTGGTTCAAATCGTTCGCAATTTATGATGGCCTCAGCACTCAAGGAAGCCAAGAATGTGATCCTTGACCAAACCTCTATTTATGTAGACAACAAGACATTCCAAAACGTATTGGAGTGGCTGGACACACCGGCAACACAAGAACAGATTGACGGGGTGAACCGATTGCGGACAATCAATCCCCCTTGGTCGGATGAGTGAAAATAAGAGAATTTGTTCACCTGTTCATTTAACCGTACTGCATGATACAGAGGGCTTCCGCTCCGGCGAGGAAACGCTGGATACTTGGTTGCGTAAGCGAGCATTCGCCAATATGGAAGCATCAGCAAGTAGAACTTATGTTATTTGTCCGTCCGGTTCGCATAAGGTTATTGGATACTACGCTATTTGCATGGGACAGATTTTTAGCCAAGAGGTTATTGGTTCCATACGTCGGAATATGCCCCGCCAGATTCCAGCGGTAATACTTGGACGCTTAGCCATTGATCAGAGATGGCAAGACCAAGGATTAGGCAAAGCCTTGCTTCAAGATGCAGTGCAAAGGTCAGCCCGTGCGGTTAAAGAAGTATCCGCCCGTCTTTTGATTGCACATGCCATTTCTCCTGAAGCGGAAGCCTTCTATTTGCATTACGGTTTTACCCGCCTTCCAACCGAAACGCCAACCTACGCCCTAGACCTCATCAAGTTTGCCGACCTCTCATAATAACCTTCGTCAGTTTGGATGGGCTGATCCAAGAAAGGGAATATAAGACCTTGCATTGTGCATGCCTCTAAAAGAAAAAGCTTAATTATGCACAATGCAAGACTTGAGACTTCGTTTCACGGTCATGGTTATGCAACCTCACGCGCCGCCTCTTCAATAATGCTATCAGGCACGCCAAGCTTTTTTAATGCCGCAATCAACTTGGCTTCCTTACTCAATGCAAACTGCGCTTCGTCGCGGCGCAAGCACTCGCTAATGTACGACTTTAATAAGGCTTGATAGCCGGAAAAACCTTTGCAGGGTGCAATAACCTTCATGGACTCCACCACATCGACAGGAATGCGCAAAGTGATCGAAGTCATGGGACGGTCTTTAGTTAAGCGTTTTTTTAGTGTGTCAGAAATCATAATCATTGCGCTCCGTTAGCGTGGCCTTGCGAGCCGAAATAAGCCGGATAAACTCACCTTCAATCTCAATATACACAACAAACAGCAACCGGCCTTTTTCATCGTAGCCGATAACTGCGTCACAAGATTCATTATTGCATCCTGCATCGGCCAGCTTTAAAAACGGGTCGAAGAAAGCTTCGACAGCTTGGTCGAAAGAAATCCCGTCATGTTTGATTGCATTCACCGCAGCTTTGCGTGCATTCCAAACAAAGCTGACGCCGTTTTTCTCGTAGTGAATATCCATATGAGCAAGATTAATATAATGTATTGGCTTTGTAAATACAAATAATGGATGGTTCGTTTGATTTATCGAGTTATGGAGATGCTGAGATCAACTAAGTCCGGACAATAGCTTTTCGTTATCTGATTCTTTGGTGTTCTGTGATGGGCCGGAATGGGAAAGTTCGGAAGTCATAGCTCTATTGACGCTTGGAAATGTCAGGCATAAAAAGCATGCCTGACCTACAGGACGATCAAGCGCAGTTCATGATAAATGGGCCGCACGATATTTGGCTCATCCTATGTGCTTGGATTCAGCCCTTCTAACCTTTGCAATTGTTTTTCATCAATGGGATATTTATTTGGGTTGTATTGATTAAGCCGTCTAACCATACCTAAAACATCAGATAAATTGACTGACGCTGTCTTAAGCTCATTTTGAAGCCGAGGAATCTCAGGGTCGTTCAGCAAAACCGATTGCAAGACAGCCAACAATTCGATGGCATCGCTTTTCGCAGCCTTCAGGTAATCGCTAAAAGTCGGTGTATCCTCAAGACGAAAAACAGGGAAACGGCCTGGCCTCTGATTTTCTGGAGATTGTTCCTCCCAAATCAAACGTCGGATTGCCAAATGCCGAACGGCATCCAGCCATTCGTCACGGTTCAATGTGTCATCAATTTCACGCATTTCAAGCATTGCTGAAGCCAACGCTTCGTGCAATTTTGCTTGTGATCTGGCTTCAAGTGAATCACTGCTTGAACATTGAGCAATACGTTGGTCAAGGATGGCAAGGCCGATACGAAACACCAGAAGCAACAGTTTTCCTGCTTCTGAACGGGAGTGGTACTCATCGTTCGACGCATCGGCATCACCAAACTCCACAATTTCGCGCAAGGTATGTGTGGCATTCCACATATCTATCCATGCTTCAGTGGGGGACTCTGATCGAACGATGGAGTAGGCCAATGAATGCGCAGCCATTCCAGGCATTTCTTCGCTCATGGTGACGATCAAACTTGCGTGCTCACGCAAGCGCCTACCTTTTTCCTTAGCCCATTCATCAGGCGAGATAGTCCATTCCGACAAAAAATCTATATTGTCAGGCGGATTAATAAAGCCGCTATTTGCATGAGAGGCTAGCACACAACGATAACACCATGCTTCCCAGGCAGGTGCATCGCTTGGACTAACTTGGATTACAGGCTGGTTTTTTAGCTTGCGGCCAATCGCTTCAATCAATGTCTCATCAACAAAAGCAGCAGATCGCACATCGTTGATATCCTTTACTGAATGGCTCAGCAATTGCCGCATCAGCCATGTTGACCATCGAGCAAACAAAGGCAAGGCATCTTGGCGCGAGGCCAAGGTAGTTACAACTGCTTCAGTGATACTGGCAATTTCTTGCTTTACCCTTTCAACGTCAGCATCAGAAGCATCGAAGTAAGGAATACTTCGCCCTGCTTGCAATAACTGCTCACGGGCTTCGACCAATAGTAACGGAGCTAAAACTGAGCCATTCCATATGCCATTGACTTCAAAAGCGAATGGGGACTTGGCGGCGATTTTTTTCCATTCAGCAAAACGGGGAGAGAAAGCTCCCACGCCTGTCACGAGTAATACAGAATGCACGAGGTAGGGATTAGCTGATTGTGCGATAACGTGGACGAATTCGTCAGAAGCCAACTCGCACATTACATGAAAGAGTGGAAACTCTTCTTCGTAATTCATAAGGCCATGCCAACCTCGTAATCCCCACCAAATGTCATCGAGTTTGTCTAGGCGTTCGCTCCAATATGCCCAAGCACCTGTACGCTCTTGGTTATTACGACCCGACAGCGATACCAATTCAAAACTATCTAGCGCATTAAACGCTTCTATCGCCAGATTGATATAAGCCTTGCGGGCATCTGAATTTCCTTCGGCTCGTACCAGCATTGCATGAGCTAACCAATGCGCAAGCTGCCACGAATGGTAATTGAAATTTTTTACCTTCTTCCAGGTTTGCAGTTTTGGCGATCGGGCAAGTGCCACGGCGCAAGCCCAGGCCATTAGCAAATTCGTGCTGTCGGGAAAGTCCTGTAAACCGATTTGATTGCAAACCACATTCATCCGCTGTTCAAGTTCAGCGATTTCGCCGCCTTGGTGTATCACCCAATGAACCGCTTCATCGAATGATGACGGCAAATCTTCCGGGCAAACGTTCAACAATTGCCGAAAGTCTTGTTCTGTTTTGAATGAAGCGTCTCCAATAGGCTGTCGATTCGCCGTTTCGCGTTCGTTTGGCCATTGCACGCTCATTTTCGTTCTCCTGTACTCCAAGCCATTTCAAAAAATTCGACTGCCGCATGCTCAGAAGCTCGCCAACCACGACTGGCTGCACTAACTGAAGCGTGAAAACCACCTACCGTACCACCGAAATGCCATAGTTCATCGTCAATAATGGCAAAGCGATCGTGTAAATATTTACCATCTTCTTTGAGATCGGTTTTTATTGTGATTTTGCATTGTCCCGCGCGGCGAGGCTGTTGGTTAATTTCCTGCGCACGTTTTTGAAACTGGTTTAACATGTCTTCGTCAACGCCCTCATGTTTTTTTGTTAAGAAACGGATGTCGTTCGCAACCAGTCTTTTAGGTAACCAAATTAGAATCTTATAGACTCGATTTTGAATCTTTTGCTTTAATTGTTCATCCGACTTCCCATTTTTCTCATCCGGCATCAGCAGATACTCATCCACAATCCAGACGCGCTCCAGCGCTTCCGAGACAGCCAGACCAAAGGCACGTAATGGCTCTGGATTATCAGAATACCTCCTTTCCCAAATAGCATCTTTTTCTGGGAAACGATTGCAACCACCATCCTGGCTTCCCCACAAAATTTCTTTATTGGGTAAAGGCCGTTGGGGGAGAGGAGCAGTCTTGATGCTTGGTCCAAACTTACTCATTCCTCTGTCTCCGGAGTTACTTTCGATAGCTTTTCTTTGTAGCTATCAAAGTTCTCTGCTTGTTTCAACAGGCTCTCCAACTGACCAATGACTTCGTCAGGGTCTGGTAATTTGACAATCATGGACGTCTTATCGCCCAAGGTGTTTAAAGAATTGCCAAGAAACCAGACGGTGTCGTCGATCACCAAGAATCGATCATGCAAGACTGAGGAAGCAAGCACATACGCGGCCGCCTTAACTTTGACATCTTTCTCCAATCGATCGAGTCGATTCTTGAAATCATCTAACTTCGATGGCTGGGACTTAAAAGCAAGGCCAGACGTCAACAAGGCCACTTTGACCATATCACCATTAACTGCATACAAGAACTGCCCCAGCTGCAAACCGCCAAGATATGGGTCGACAATCAAGACCCGCGACCGTGCTTTTCTGATTTCACCTTGGACAAAACGCATAGCTTCTTCGCGGGAGCCATTTGAGAACCAACGTTGACCGTACTGTTTGGCGCTCGCTAATTTTTCGCGTCGAGACGCGGCAATGGCCACCCGAGCATTGACATTGGGAGAGCTTGGCTCCTCTCCTACAATACTGTTGGTTGAAAACTGCGAACGATTCGCTGCCGGATACTCCATGCGCGCCGAGTCTGGCGAATCGCCAGTGTGCACACTGACTGTGGCACCGCCGCTACCAACAGCATGGCTGCTGAAGTGTATTGTTCGCAGGAACCCGGTTAGGGGCATGTATGCCAGTATCCCATGTTCTGGATGCGTTACCACATAGCCATACGCCCCCAAGCAACTCCCCTTGTCCACGTCCAAAATGCCGTCAGCAGGTATGTCCTGTGTTTCAAAACTGGTGAGCAAATGGGCTTGTTCATCAAACGTCGTAATCTGCAAACCTTCAAGCGTCTGACAGGGTCTGGGGACAAAGCGGTAAAAAATCCGTTCGCCTCTCTCATTACTAGCGGGAATCATGAAGTTGTCAATTTGCTTGATGATGGGGTCGGGAACAACTAATGCGATGCTACCTAAATATTCGGGGTATTGTCGCAAGTCAATATGCAAGCGTCTGGCAACAAAAGCCAAGGCATCGTCATCGGCAAGCAATGCGTCAAACCCCTCATGACTGCCAAAACGGCGATGGATACGGGCAGGTACGCTGCCCATAAAAGGCGCAGGGTGACTATGCCCTGTGGGCTGGGAAAGCAATCCCTCTCCCATTGGCAGACCAATATGTGGCCAAATCGGGTCGTCAATCAAGTTGGAAACAGCGATCTTTACGCCATCGATTTTTTCAATATCTTCTGGGCGTGACGGCGTCGGCGTTTTTTCATCTCCGTTTCCAAGCGAGCGATACCAATCAATCGCAGCTTGTTTAGCCAACACTGTTCTACGAAAGAAAATGGTTGCGCCGCTTTTGCCAACTGCACGTCTGTCAGCAGAGTTCATTTTGGGTGGCGGTGGCCTGTCAGGCGAAAGCAGCGTTACCGTGGCAAATAGCAAACGCCCTGCTTGTCCCCTTTGTTGCAAGGTTGCCAGTCGTATAATGGCCCATTCATGGTGATCGATTGTTGTCATGAGTTTAAAATTTTATCGAATTGTCGCGGCTATACTGATTAAATTGCCACCGAGATTCTACAAGACTACCTCTGGTGTCTGCTAAGGGCGAAAATCGTTCACGTGGGTGATCTCTACAACTGACAGCGTCGGGTCGATAGCTATTCGTAGCTATTCAAATTTTTTCACTATTAGCGTTACAGATTCCGATATTTTTCATTATATGAAAAGCAACAGCGCGAAGGATGGGTAGAGCGGTAGCGACTCGTAAGAGCACGAAGTGAAACCCATCGAACAGAGCCTAATCATGATGGGTTTCGCGTTGCTCTACCTATCCACGGTCTTCGCGGTAAGAAACTTTTCTTTATTTACGAATCATCAACCTGATCGGCCAGCGCGGCCAGTTTCTTGACCAACTCCGATAATTGCTCAGGGCTTTCCGCCCGTACCGTAGCATGAGCCACTTTCCGCCCTTTGCGCGGGGATTTGTCGTAAAGATGCAAATGCGCATGGGGAATTGCCAATAGTTCTTCAGTCTTAGGCAGGCCGCCGATGAAATTCACCATGGCCGCGTTGCCTACCGGCGCTGTTGAGCCTAACGGCAGATCCAGGATCGCCCGCAGGTGATTTTCAAACTGGCTGGTTTCTGCGCCTTCTATCGTCCAGTGGCCGGAGTTATGCACTCGTGGCGCGAACTCGTTGGCAACCAGTTGGCCGCCCACTTCAAATAATTCCAGGGCCAGCACGCCGACGTAATCCAGCGCTTCCAGCAAGCGGGAAATATAGGTTTCGGCCTGTTGTTGCATCGGGTCATCGGCTCGGCATTCGGAAACGCGCAAGATGCCGCCGCGATGCAGGTTTTCCGATAACGGGTAGAAAACAACTTCCCCTGAAACACTGCGCACGGCGATGATGGACACTTCGCGGTTAAACGGAACGAAGGCTTCGACGACCGCCGGTACGCCTTGCAACAATTCCCAGGCTTCTTTTAAATCGTCCGGCGACTTGAGCAGCGATTGGCCCTTACCGTCGTAGCCTTGGGTGCAGCTTTTTAAAATAGCGGGATAGCCGAGGGTGATCATGGCTTGTTCCAGGCTTTCGAAGCTGTCTATGGCCGCATAATCCGGCGTAGGAATGCCGAGTCCAAAGAAAAAGCTTTTTTCGACTAACCGATCCTGGGCAACAGCCAGAGCTTTCGGGCAGGGATGCACTTGGGTGTGAGAGGCCAGAAACTCTGCGACTTCAGACGGAACATTCTCGAACTCGTAGGTGACCACATCGGCGCGCTCCGCCAGTTGCGCCAGCAAATTCGGATCGTTGTAGTCGCCGATCAAAGGTTCGCCCAGCTTGTTGGCACAGGCATCGGCGGAGGGATCGAGAAAAATAAAGTCCAGCCCCAAAGGTATGCCTGCCAATGCGATCATTCTGGCAAGCTGGCCTGCGCCCAATACACCAACTATCATAAATCGTCCTCGGCAACTGCTCCCTGCGTTGCTCTACCTCCTGCATCCATGCAGTCGTCTGTTCGTGGGTCCGAGTGCGCAAGTACCGATTCGGTTTGCTCACTCCTGAAATTTTGTAATGCGTCCTTATATTGGACATGTTTGTTACTGATGATGGCCGCAGCCAGCAAGGCCGCGTTGATTGCCCCCGCCTTGCCTATCGCCAAGGTGCCGACCGGAATTCCGGCGGGCATTTGTACGATCGACAATAAGGAATCCATGCCGTTCAGGGCTTTGGACTGCACCGGCACGCCCAACACAGGCACGGCGGTTTTGGCCGCGGTCATGCCCGGTAAATGAGCGGCTCCGCCTGCTCCGGCGATGATCACTTCCAGGCCTTTGGCCTCGGCCGTTTCGGCATAATGGAACAATTTATCCGGGGTACGGTGCGCCGAGACTACTTCTACTTCGTGCGGAATGCCGAGTCGTTCCAGCGTTTCCGCTGCAAAGCGCATGGTTTCCCAGTCAGAGGTCGAGCCCATGATGATGCCAACCAGTGCGGTCATGTGTTACTCCTAATTAAGCAGGTAATCATAAATGTCTAATGAATTGTAGGTTGGGTTAGTCATGTTGGCCGGAATAAGTCTGTTTGAGCGGGAGCGAAAACAGACGTTTCCGGCATATTGCATAACAAGCCGGAAACGCCTCCCTTGCGCTACGCTTGGGGAGGCCTTATTCCGGCCTACTGTTCTTATCAAAAAACCGGCCAACAAAACGGCGTAGTATCGCATAAATATTGGGGAAATGTTTCTTAAGATGCCGGTAAAAGCCGATAGTTTCTAGCTCTCGTCGCTATCGAGCCCCGCCCGTTCGGTGATAGTCTTAGGAAAGGCCTTTTTGACTTTAACGCCCAGCTCAACAAAACTGCCGGCCTGGCGGATCAGGTTGCCGTTGCCTTGGGTTAATTTGTTCATCACGCCGTCATACGTGGTGTTGACGGTGCTTAACTGTTTGCCCAGTTTATCCAGGTCATCGACAAAGCCCCGTATTTTGTCGTAAACGATTCCTGCCTTATCGGCGATAGCGCGGGCATTTTCGTTTTGACGTTCATAGCGCCAGATGTTTTCGATAGTGCGTAGCGTCGCCAGTAAGGTGGTCGGGGTGACCACGATGATCTTATGCTCAAAGGCATCGGTAAATAAGCGTTCGTCCGCCTGAAAAGCGGCGATGAAGGCCGATTCAATCGGCATGAATAACAGTACAAAATCCAGCGATCTTAGACCTTTTAAAGCGGAATAATCCTTGTTGCTCAAACCCTTGATATGCTCCCGCACCGCTTCGGTATGTTGTCTTAATGCGGTGACACGTTCCAGGTCGTCTTCGGTTGAGCAATAGCGCTCATAAGCGAGCAAGGAGACTTTGGAGTCAATCACCACATCCTTGTCCTCGGGCAAACGAACGATTACATCCGGCTTGAACAGCCTGTTATCTTCATCCCGGAACGCGCCCTGCGTTTCATACTCGATGCCTTTACGCAGCCCTGATTTTTCCAGCACTTTTTCCAGGATCATTTCGCCCCAGTTACCCTGAGCTTTCTTGTCGCCTTTTAAGGCGCGGGTCAGGTTAAGGGCTTCCTGATTCATTTGCGCGGTATCGCGCCGTAACGAAACAATTTCTTCGCGCAGGGAAATACGGTCCTTGTTTTCGTTATCATAAACCGTTTCTATGCGCTGTTTGAACTCGCCGAGCTGTTCCCGTAACGGCGTGACGATATGATCCAGGCTGGTTTTATGGTGTTCGGTGAATTGCTTGCTGCGGTCATCGAAAATCTTGCCTGCCAGATTTTCAAACTGGGTGTTCAGGCGCAGTTCCGCATCCAGCAATAATTTTAATTTTTCTGCGGTATTTTTGGCTTGTTCATCTATGCGGGTTTGCAATTCGGTATTTTGGGTTTTGGTATCTATAAACAGCTGTTGCAACCGATTAAATTCGGTTTCGCGGTTTTGAAATTGCTTTAGTTTTTCCTCCAAAACCGCCAGATCGGTTGAGAGTTGCCGGATCAGGATTTTATCCTTACCGTTCAGAAGGCGCGTTAGGAATGCGCCGATCAGAAGACCTGTTAACGCCCATATCAGCGGAGGAATGTTATTGATAAAATTCATGTGTATTAATTCAGATTTGATCTTCCGGCTTTAAAAAATAGTCTCAAGTGCCTGATGACCGGTTTCGACCCGCTCGTGCAAGTGGCGGTATGTTAAATCCTGTTTTATTAATATATAAACCGATAAAATTAATCAACAAAATTATAGGTATGCTACAGAAGCGTGTATTTTACTTTGGACAAAAGGCTATAACATGCAATCGTATTTGGGGAACAAGTGTGAGTAAATTATCGCTTGATTTAGCAGCGCTGCCCATCATTTAAGATCTTAAGAAAGCCACGCATAGCATCTGTGAAAACCTTCGATTGAACCACTTCTTTACGACGCTGGCTCCGCAGTTCCATAATTTGCTCAAACTCCACAGCATCGTTGCGGGCAATGACTCCCATAGACCAACCCACGAAGATTCGTTTGTCTGTCGGCGTGATGTAAATAATTTGAGAGTTTTTGTGCCTTTGATCGTCCAAGATCTTCACATACATACGGAGCGCTGCTTGTTCAGGCCCTTCCAGAACCTGCATAAATAGACCTCCACCGTGAACAAGAACGCCAGTAATGCCGATGGCTGGATTATTTCGTCGCGACGACTCCATAATGTTCCGCACTTGCTCATCAGATATTACATCCGTGGACTGGCTAAAGTAGAGAAGTCTAATCATGTAGTGTACCGTTTGGTCAGGGTAAACGCATTGTACCACTCATCCAAAAGGTCTCACTTGAACGGCCCCTAATGGTTGATAAACGGACAATTTATCGTTTCGGTTATTGTCCTGTAGAAAGCTGAACACTCAGGGCGCGCTCCAGCAACAAAAGAGCGTTTTAATAATGATCAAAATGTTGCTGCCTCAGCCAAAGGTTACAAGCGCTTGAATATGGCTTCTGCAATATCCAGTGTTTTTTCCAGGTCTTCATCGCTGTGCGCGGCCGAAACAAAACCGGCTTCAAACGCTGAAGGCGCCAAATAAACGCCCTGTTCCAGCATGGCATGAAAAAAGCGTTTAAACAGGCTTTGATCGCACTGCATGACTTGGGCGAAGCCGGTCACTTGCCTTTCTGTACTAAAAAACAGCCCGAACATGCCGCCGACGCTGTTGGTGGTCATCGCGATACCGGCCTGACCGGCGCGTTCTTTCAGGCCTGAAGTCAGCTTTTCGGTTTTTGCGGTTAACGTCTCGTAAAAACCGGGCTGAGCGATCAATTCCAGGGTTTTTAAACCGGCAGCCATCGCGACCGGGTTGCCGGACAGCGTACCGGCCTGATAAACCGGACCGAGCGGCGCAAGACATTCCATGATTTTACGCGAGCCGCCGAATGCGCCGACCGGCATGCCGCCGCCGATGATTTTGCCCAGCGTGGTTAAATCGGGATTAACATTATAAAGCCCCTGCGCGCCGGTTAAGCCAACCCTAAAACCGGTCATCACCTCATCAAAAATCAGTACACTATTATATTGGTCGCAAACTTGGCGCAAGCTTTCCAGAAAGCCGGGCACAGGCGGAATACAGTTCATATTGCCGGCGACCGGCTCGACGATAATGCAGGCGATTTGTTCACCTATTCCGGCAAACAGCGCTTTGACCGAATCGCTATCGTTGTAGGCCAGGGTGATGGTGTTTTCAGCGACTGAAGCCGGTACGCCGGGAGAACTAGGTACGCCGAACGTCAACGCGCCGGAACCGGCCTTGACCAATAAGGCATCGGAATGGCCATGATAACAGCCTTCGAATTTAACGATTTTATCCCGGCCGGTATAGCCTCTGGCCAAGCGAATGGCGCTCATGGTCGCCTCGGTGCCGGAACTGACCATTCGGACCAGTTCGATCGACGGCATCAGCTCGCAAACCCGTTTGGCCATCAGCGTTTCAATTTCGGTCGGCGCACCGAAGCTCAGGCCTTTTTCGGCAGCCTGCTTGACCGCTGCAATGACTTCCGGATGGGCATGGCCCAAGATCATCGGCCCCCAGGAGCCGACATAATCGATATAGCTATTGCCGGAACTGTCGTAGATATAAGCCCCCAGGGCATGATCGATAAAAACCGGTGTGCCGCCCACGCCGCTAAAGGATCGTACCGGCGAATTCACGCCGCCTGGAATTACAAGTTTTGCATCGGAAAATAACGCGGTTGCTTCAGTCATGGTTTTTTTTATCGCCAAGGAGGTTGTGTATGCCGTAAGCCTGCCGAGAGCGGGCGGGGCGTGAGTTAAATTTATCGCGTAAAGGATAGGATAACTTTGCAATGATTGAAAGTTTATCGTTTCCTATTCAACAATCGTCTTGAAAAATAACGCTTTTAAAGTTACGCTCTGATTTGAGTAGCGGATAATATCGAGTCGGTGGAAAACCGGTCATTATCCGATGACTGCCGGGATGATGTTTGCCCTCGTTTCACACCGGATCGACACAGACATTCAAGTTTAGTAACAGACAGAAAATAGCCGCTTTATCGCCGTCCGAAAAGAATGGTGATACCCTGCTAATCAGGCTATTATCCATGACCTCTATAGTGATAAACAGATAAAATCAAATCAGAGATTTATGTCAACTCCATTGTCGCCGCCGGAATACCCGAAATGTAATTTTCTGTTCTCGTTAGGGATCATCATTGCAGTCATTGGTGTTTGCGAAACGCTGGTTATATGGCTGCTTGATGCGACTCGGCAATGGGGAATTGTATTGTCACCATGGCAGGATAACGTTTTTAACATCACCTTGCTGACGGTACTCAGTTCACCGCTGTTGTGGTTTCTGGCGGTACGGCCGCTGGCCTTGCAGATCGTTCGGGACCAGACGACGTCCAATAGAGAGTTGCTGGAGGCTCTGGAGAATCACGTCCTGGTCAGTATTGCCGACGTTCAGGGGCGTATTGTCTATGCGAATGACATGTTCTGCAAAGTCTCCGGTTATACCCGGAATGAACTGGCCGGACAAGATCATCGTGTTGTGAACTCAGGCCATCATGATCGGGATTACATCCGCAACATGTGGAATACTATCGCCGGCGGCCAAGTATGGCGCGGGGAATTTTGCAATCGCAGTAAAGACGGGGAATTGTATTGGGTGGACAGCACTATCGCGCCTCTGCTGGATAACACCGGCAAGCCTAAGCAATATATTTCGATACGCCGGGATACGACCAAGCGAAAAGCGAATGAATTAAAGCTGACGGCGCTTAAACACGCGCTGGACGCCAGCAGCGAGATGATTCTTATCACCAATGCGGAGGGACTCATTCAATACGCCAATCCGGCGCTGTGCCTGTTCACCGGCTGGCCTGAGGATGCGCTGATGGGGCAAAAACCCTATGTGCTGGATAGTTCTACCGCCGATCGGCAAGCCCTGTCCGATATGCAAAGCAGGCTTCATTGTCGCGAGCCTTGGTCAGGTCGGCTGTTGTGTCGCCGTCGAGGCACCGCTTCCGCTCCTGACCTATATCCTGTAAGCAATGTTTCCGTAGTGGCGCGCGAAAATGATAACTGTAACTCCGGGCAAGCCGTTGACGACGCGCTGGAATACTGGGCCAAGACCAATATTACCCCGATTCTGGCCGCAAACGGCACACTGTCCGGCTACGTACAGATTCAGCATGATGTCAGCAAGCAGGTCGAAGAAGAAGCGGCTTTGCAAATCGAAAGCGACGATACCGCCGCCCGTCTCGCAATCTCCGAGGTGCTGCATCAACCCTTGGCGCTGGAACAACGATTCGTTCAGGTTCTGGATATTCTGTTCGGTCTCAAGTCTTTCGACCTGCAACGCAAGGGCTGCGTGTTTCTACGGGCGCCGGACGATGATTGTTTGGAGAAGTTCGTTGTGCACGGCAACTTTGACTGCATGGAACAGCGCATAGATTTTGGCGACGGCCTGTGTGGGCAAGTCGCGGTTTCAAGAAAATTTATTGTTTCCGATCATTGCTGCCTACAGGATATGGGTAAGCGTGAGCTTTGTTGCGACCATCAGCCCCACGGCCACTACATTGTGCCCATCGCTTCCGGCGAGGACATTCTCGGCGTATTGTTTGTTTTTACTGATGTCTACCCTGTGCAAAACGAGCCCCGAGTCGCAATGCTCAAGGAAGTAGGCGAAATGATGGCGCTCGCGTTGCTCCAGAATCAGGCCAATGCCTCGCTGGAAGCTGCGCGTGATGCCGCCTTGCAGGTCGCGCATACCAAGACCGAGTTTCTGGCCAATATGAGCCATGAGATTCGCACGCCGATGAACGGCGTATTGGGCATGCTGGATCTTTTACAGGATACGCAGCTGTCTCGCGAGCAATGGGACCTGATCGATATTGCGTCAAATTCGGCGGAATCCCTGTTAACCATCATCAACGATATTCTCGATTTTTCCAAACTGGAGGCCGGTAAAATCGAGTTGGAGCAGATTGAGTTTAATCTGCCCGATTTAGTGGAAGAAGTTTGTACCTTGCTGTCCAGTCGCGCCCACAGCAAGGGCTTGGAATTAAACTGCTTTCTGCCGACGAATTTACCGTTGCGTTGGCAGGGCGATCCCACCCGAATCCGTCAAGTGCTCACCAACCTGATTGGCAATGCCGTTAAATTTACCGAGCAGGGAGAAGTTTCCGTAACAGTGTGCGCGCCGAAAAATGACGATACCGGCGCCGCAGCTGTTTCCGATAAGTGCTCGACAGACACGCCATCCTTATTGCGTTTTGAAGTGGTCGATACCGGTATCGGCATTACCGCAGAGGCGCAAGCGCGCCTGTTTCAGGCTTTTTCACAGGCCGACAGTTCCACCTCCCGGCGTTATGGCGGTACCGGCCTTGGTCTGTCCATCAGCAAAGACTTGGTTGTGCTCATGGACGGCAACATCGGTGTTGAAAGCGTTTTGGGACAAGGGGCAAACTTTTGGTTTACCTTGCCTTTGGCGGCGGTGGATAACGAGGCTCCGGCCCCGCAGGCTAATTTTTGCGACAAGCGTGTTTTGATAGTCGACGATAACGCTACCAATCGCATGATTTTGACGCATTACTTAAGCAACTGGGGCTTTACTTTAAGCGAAGCAGACAACGGGCCCGCGGCGCTCGCTGAACTCGAAGCCGCCGCTTTGCGAAACGAACCTTATGATTTGTTGCTGTCGGATATGCAAATGCCGGACATGGACGGCTTCGCCCTGGCTCGGGCCATCATCGGGAAGCCCGCCATTGCCGATACGCCGCGCATTCTTTTATCCTCAGGCAGTATCGGCTCGCAAGTCGAAAGACTCGCGTCGGGATTTACGCAAAGCCTGTTAAAACCGGTACGACAATCGCAGCTTTTTGATGCCGTTATCGATGCATTACAGCTTCCCGGCCAGAAAACCGCTACAGCGGCCAAGATTCAAGAGGTTCTGCCCAATTACAGCGGCAAACGGGTGCTGGTGGTGGAAGATAACAAGGTCAACCAAAGAGTGATACTTTCTCAGCTCGCCAAGTTTCAGCTTAAGCCTGATTTGGCCAATAACGGGCAAGTGGCGCTGGATCAGCTGGAGCGTAAAGCTTACGATCTGGTGTTTATGGACTGTCAAATGCCGATCATGGATGGGTACGAAGCCACACGCATTCTGCGTGAGCGGGAAATAGCCGCAGATGACGGCAAACCAGGAACGTCAATCATCGCGCTCACCGCTCATGCATCGGCAGGAGAACGCGAAAAATGCCTGTCCGCGGGCATGACCGATTATCTTAGCAAACCCGCCAGTCGATCCGATTTGGCAGTGGTTTTGGCGCGCTGGCTGGGTGAACCATCCGCACCTGAAGTCCCGTCGATGGCGATGGATAATCCTGATCAAAGGGAAATCTCCCTCAGTCCCCCTTTGGCAAAGGGGGACGCCGGAGAAGACAGGGAGATTTCAACAGCCTGTTGGGATGAATTTTCAGCGCTCAAACGGCTGGATGACGACCATGATTTATTGTTCGAGATGATAGATTTATTTCTCGAGGAAGCGCCTGTGTTTATGGCGGAATTGGCTGACGCCCTGTCTCAAACCGATCTCCTCGCGTTGGCCGACGCCGCTCACGCTATTAAAGGCATGGCCGGACATTTTTGCGCTGAAAAAATAATCAGCCTTGCGGTAAAGCTGGAACACGCTGCCCGTAAAGCGTCCGCTCCTCGGCAATTGCCCCTGCATGGCTCTACCTCCTGCATCGATGACAGTCGTGCTCACGCCACTTACCTACATCCTGTAGGCAACGCCGCAGATACCGATTTTCAATTGATGGTTAATGACTTGACCCGGTCTACGGTAAATTTAGTCGAGATTCTGCTACAAAGAAAAGAACAAAATCAATGAATACCGAATTCAATCTTAATGAATTAAAAGCCGCCGACCGCTTGCCTTCCCCTTCGGGAACGGCATTAGCTATCATGCAGCTTGTGCAGCAAAGCGATGCCACCGTACAGCAGGTGAGCCAGCTGGTTAAAGTCGATCCTGCCCTGAGCGGGCGTATTTTGCGCTTCGCCAATTCGGCAGCTTTCGGGGCCAGGCGACCCATCGCCGATGTTCAAACGGCAGTCATGATGATGGGCATGCAGACAGTGCGCAACTTTGCGTTGAGCCTTTCGTTGATCGGCAGCAACAGTAAGGGGCATTGCCCGGAGTTTGATTATGAAGCTTACTGGTCGCGATCCCTGGCGATGTCGGTGTCGATCGCAGCGATCACTGCCAGGGAAGTCACCGTGGTTCCTGCAGAATCGTTTACGCTGGGACTGCTTAGCGATATAGGCGGTCTCGCTCTGGCAACCGCCTGGTCGGAGATCTATGGCGAATGTCTTAGTATGGCAGAGGGCAAACAGCTTCTTGCTTTGGAGCGCGAACGTTTCGCCATCGATCATAACGCCTTGAGCTTAATGTTGCTGGCCGACTGGGGGTTCCCGACGGTATTTCTGGACGCGCTGAAACTGAGCTTTGAGATGAAAGTAGCAGGACTTACTCGAACCGACCAGTTTGCCCGACAACTGATTTTCGCCCGACTGATCGGAAACTACTGTGTGGCCGATGAAGCCCATCGCGCCGGGTTGTTGCCGTATTTAACAGAGGAGGCCGATCTTCATGACCTGGACGAACCTGCTTTGCTTGCGTTTATCGACGAAACAATAGAACTTTGGCATGAGTGGGGAAAGTTAATTGACGTAAAAACGGATGCGCGCCAGCCTATGCTAAAAACCGTTGATACCGTGGAAGCGGAGTTGTTGGGTTTAAACCTGTTGCTGGTCGATGACGACCCGATGATGCTGGCGCGGCTTTCCAAGCAGCTTGCCGCGGCGGGGAATCAGGTTGCGGTGTGTCGCAACGGGGAATCCGCGCTAAAGTATGTCATTGAGCACAAGCCACAATTGGTGATTACCGATTGGCGCATGAAACCGATGGATGGTTTAGCCCTTTGCAAGGCGCTACGCGCGTCGGTTTTTGGTAAAAACATTTACCTGATTATGCTCACCTCCACGGAAGATGAAGATGCCCTGGTTGAAGCTTTTGATGCCGGTATCGACGATTATGTGACCAAGCCGATCAGCCTGCGCGTGTTGCTGGCGCGGCTCCGGGCCGGGCAGCGCATCATCACACTGCAAAATGAACTGGAAAAAGAGAGCCGGGATATCCAACGCTATACGGCCGAGCTGGCAGCAGCGAACCGGCGGCTTAAGTCTATGGCGAATACTGACGTACTGACCGGCCTGCCCAACCGGCGCTATGCGCTTAATCGGCTGGAACAGGAGGCGGCGACTGCGCTACGCTTCAAGCAGCCTTTGAGTGTTTTAATGCTGGATTTGGATCATTTCAAATCAGTCAATGATACCTTGGGTCACGACGTCGGCGATCAGGTACTGATCCATGCGGCCAACCTGATGCGAGCCACTGCACGTACCAACGATATAGCCTGTCGTTTGGGTGGCGAAGAGTTTCTGATCATCGCCCCCAACACCGATGGCAGCACAGCCTTATTGTTGGCCGAGCGCATCCGCAATTCCATCCAAAAAAACCAGCCTGATGGCGTCGTACTGCGTTATCCGGTTACCGTCAGTATTGGTGTGGCAGGCTCTATGGGAGCCAAGCCAAGTTGGAAAGAATTGATGAAAAGAGCGGATAATGCTTTATATCTCGTCAAACAAGGCAAGCGCAACGGCGTGCGGCTGGATTCATCGCCCTAAGCTGGCGATAAGGCGACAATGCAGGGCGAGGGTAGTCGGTAATGCATCCATTATGCAAAACCGGCTTGTCTTGCCAATAGTAGTGGTTGAGTTATCGTGACTTCAACCTTATTAGGATCAACACGGGACTATACAATGAATGTATTAGCTGTCTATAGCATCAAGGGTGGTGTCGGAAAAACTTCGAGCACGGTTAATCTGGCGCATACAGCCGCCCGTAGCGGTCACCGTATCCTGGTTTGGGATCTTGATCCGCAGGGAGCCAGCAGTTACTATTTTCGTGTCAAGCCCAAGATCAAAGGCGGCAGTAAAGACTTAATCGCCGGAAAACGCGAATTGGACGGCCTGATTAAAGGCACCGATTTTGAAAATCTGGATTTATTACCGGCCGATTTTTCTTTCAGAAATCTGGATTTGGTTCTTGATGCCAAGAAAAAGCCAACCCGACAACTTAAAAAACTCCTGAAGCCCTTGGCAGAAGAATACGATTTTATTTTTCTCGACTGCCCCCCCAATATTTCCTTATTATCCGAAGCCGTTTTTGAGGCCGCCGATATATTATTGTCGCCGATCATTCCTACCACGCTGTCGTTAAGGACACTTGAACAACTGGAAAAGTTTATCGAGGATAATGACTTGCATAAGCTAGAGCTCATTCCGTTTTTTTCGATGGTCGACCGGCGCAAAAAAATGCACCGGGACATTATGGTCAATCTGCTTGAGACGCATCCCGGGATTTTAACTACTGCCATTCCCTATGCCAGCGATATTGAACGTATGGGGCTGGAGCGTATGCCACTGGGAGGCTATACCAAAAAAAGCCAATCCACGGTCGCTTACGATGCATTGTGGCAAGAAATTCTGATTCGCGTTACCCACTCGAAAAGTAAAATATAACGGCAATAATGAAGCCCGCTTACACTACCTTATTCGCATCAACCTCTTGGAGTAAACCATGCCTGATAAACGATTTGTTATGAGCAAGCCTAAATCTTCAATCACTGATGTCGCTACGTTGGGAGTCATAAAAGAGGATTTTATTAATGATTTTAAACGGTATTATGTTCATTCATTGGGGCGGGACGAGAATTTCCGTTCATCGCCTTTCTATGCCTGCGAGGCGTTGTCGCTATCTATCCGCGACCGGTTGATGGAGCGCTGGAAAACCACTTATAAAACCTATAACAAAATGGACAGCAGGCGGGTTTATTACCTTTCAATGGAATTTTTGATGGGTAGAACCTTGAGTAATGCCATGCTTAATCTGGGGGTAACGGATGAAGCCACTCAGGCTATGCATGATTTGGGCATTGAAATCGAAGAGCTGGTGGACAGGGAGCTCGATGCCGGCCTGGGTAATGGCGGGTTGGGGCGATTGGCGGCCTGCTTTATCGACAGTTGTGCGACACTGCAATTGCCGGTTGTAGGTTACGGTTTGCGTTATGAATACGGCATGTTTACGCAAACTATCGTCAATGGCGAACAGGTCGAAAAGCCGGACCACTGGCTGCGCTACGGCAATGTCTGGGAAGTTGAGCGGCTGGAATATTCGCTACGTATCAAGCTTGGCGGTCATACCGAGATACAGACCGATGAACAAGGCAATCAGCGGGTATGCTGGATCAGCACTAATGATGTATTGGCCGTCCCCTTTGACACACCGATACCCGGGTTTAAAAACAATACCGTCAATACCTTGCGATTATGGAAAGCCGTAGCGACTGAGGAATTTAACCTGGACGAATTTAATGCGGGTGATTATGCCGAATCGGTGGCCGCAAAGGTCACCGCAGAGCACATTACCATGGTGCTGTATCCCAATGACGCCAACGAAAACGGCAAGGAATTGAGGCTGCGCCAGCAGTATTTTTTGGCCTCTGCCAGCTTACAGGACGTTTTCTCCCATTGGGTCAGGCAGCATGGGCATGATTTTAGCAATTTTGCCAAGAAAAGCTGTTTCCAGTTAAACGATACCCATCCGAGCATCGCCATTGCCGAACTGATGCGGCTGTTAATGGATGTGCATGGCCTGTCATGGACCGAAGCCTGGGGAATTACCCGGCAAACCATGGCTTATACCAATCATACCCTGCTTCCTGAAGCACTGGAGAAATGGTCGGTCAAACTGATGCAAAGCTTGTTGCCGAGATTGATGGAGATTATCTTTGAAATCAACGCCCATTTTATGTCGGAAGTTGCCGCGCATTGGCCCGGTGATAGAGCCAGATTGAGTAGAATGTCGATTATAGAGGAAGGCCCTGAACAGCAGGTGCGTATGGCTTATCTTGCCATCGTCGGCAGTTTTTCGGTCAATGGCGTAGCTCAATTGCATTCCCAGTTATTGCAACAAGGCCTGTTTCGCGATTTTTATGAATTGTGGCCGAACAAGTTTAACAATAAAACCAACGGCGTAACCCCGCGCCGCTGGCTGGCCTCTTGTAATCCCGAGTTAGCCGCATTAATAACCGAAACCATCGGAGACGGCTGGATAACTCATCTGGACGAATTAAAAAAGCTGGAGCCTTTTGCCGAAGATGTCGAGTTCAGGAATCGCTGGCGAGCCATAAAACAACGTGCCAAGCAGCGTCTGATTGAACACAAAAAACAATATCTGGACATCCATTTAAATCCCGATGCGTTGTTTGATATACAGGTTAAACGTATCCATGAATACAAGCGGCAGATTTTAAATGTCCTGCATGTGATTCATCTTTACGACCGTATTAAACGCGGTGAGACACTCGACTGGGTTACGCGTTGCGTGTTGATTGGCGGCAAGGCGGCGCCGGGTTATGCGATGGCAAAAAGAACCATTAAACTGATTAATAACGTCGCCCATGTTATCAACTCGGATCCCGATGTCGGCGACAAATTGACGCTGTTTTTTCTGCCCGACTACCGGGTTTCAGGCATGGAAATAATTTGCCCTGCGGCCGATCTTTCCGAGCAGATTTCTACTGCAGGAAAAGAGGCATCCGGCACCGGCAATATGAAACTGATGATGAACGGTGCATTAACTATAGGAACACTGGATGGCGCTAATATTGAAATAAGGGAAGAAGTCGGCGATGAAAATTTCTTTTTGTTCGGCCTGACCGAAGAGCAGATCGAGGCAAGGCGGGAGCATTACGACCCTTATGCCATCATTGATCAGGATGAAGATTTGCAACGAGTGATGAATCTACTGGAAAGCGGACATTTTAATCAGTTTGAACCGGGAATTTTCGACGACCTTATCGCATCGATTAAAAGCAAGTTCGATCCGTGGATGACCATCGCGGATTTTAGAAGCTATATCGACGCGCAAAAACGTGTGGAATCCGCCTATCAGGATAAAGACCACTGGGCCCGGATAAGCATATTAAATTGCGCAAACAGCGGCAAATTTTCCACGGACAGAACCATCAGCGACTATAACCGGGACATCTGGAAATTGGAGCCGGTGCCAGTACAATATCCCTAAGCCGGAACCAAAATTAAAAGCTTTTATTTACCACGAAGGCACGAAGAACACGAAGTTTTTATCTTTGCTTTTTCTTCGTGCCTCGGCAATTGCTCCTGCATTGCTCTACCTCCTGCATAACCCACAGGGATGTGGGGAATGCAGAGAAATGACTGGATCATTTCCTGTCCGTGCAGTCGTTCGTGGTGAATTAATCAACCTGTTTACATTCATATTATTGTTGATGACAGCCAAGCTCACGCTGTACTATGCAGATCCCGATTAACTACCTGTAGCCATCATGAAGCCAGACAGCATCGCCATTAGAAAACGATACGACCGGATCGCCCCGTATTTTGAGGGCATGGAGGCGGTCATGGAAGGGCTGTTTTTTAAAAACTGGCGGAAAAGACTATGGGCCAAGGTTGAGGGCCATCATATCCTGGAAGTGGGCGTAGGGACGGGCAAGAATTTCGACTATTATCCCAAGGATGCCAGAATAACCGCGATTGATTTTAGCGAACAGATGCTAAAGCAGGCGGCGCAGAAACGGGACAGGAAAAATGTCAATGTTGAGCTGGAGCTGATGGATATCCAGTCGTTATGCTTTGCCGATAACAGTTTCGATACGGTTATTTGTTCCTTTGTTTTTTGCTCGGTGCCGTCGGCGGTCAAGGGATTGAAAGAGCTTTACCGGGTCTGCAAACCGGGCGGACAGGTTTTATTACTGGAACATGTATTAAGCTCAAACCCTGTCATTGCCGCTGTCATGAATCTGCTTAACCCTGTCGTTGTCGCACTGGTTGGGGCAAACATTAACCGGAACACCGTTAAAAACGTTAAAGCCTGCGCTTTTACCTCCGTGCATGTCGATGAACGCAGCAGTGATATTATCAAGCTGATTGAAGCCAGAAAATAACGGACATTTGCAGCATTCGTTTTGTCAGCAATCAGAGTTCCAAAAAACCGGCATGAAACTTTTTAACTGGATAGCCGTTGAATTGGGTAAAATAGAATGAATTTTTGGATTAGTCATATTTAAGTGAAGCCACAATTAGAAAACCTGGTACAGACGCCGATCCCGACCAAACACGGCGAGTTTATCCTGCATTATTACAGCAATACCATTGATGACAAGGAGCATGTCGCCCTGGTTAAAGGCGATGTTGCGGACAAGGAAAATGTACCGGTACGTATTCATTCCGAGTGCTTTACCGGCGACGTATTAGGCTCAAGGCGCTGCGATTGCGGCGAACAGCTGGATATGGCGCTGCAAATTATTGATAAAGCCGGTTTCGGCGTATTGATTTATCTGCGTCAGGAAGGACGCGGTATCGGCTTGTTGAAAAAGTTACAGGCTTATAATTTGCAGGATCAGGGTATGGATACGGTTGATGCCAATATCCATTTGGGTCATCTTGCCGACGAAAGGGAATACAGCATTGCCGCTTTAATGCTGGAAAACCTGAGCATAAAGTCCATAGAATTGATTACCAATAACCCCAACAAGATAGAAGAGTTGAAAAAACTCGGCATTATCGTGGCAGGCCGCATTCCGGTCGAGGCCCTGGCTCACGATGACAATGTCGGTTATTTGAAAACCAAGGCAAAAAAAATGGCGCACATGCTGTTTGAGTCAAAAAAAGAGTAGGCTCCACTCCTACAGATTAGCCCAACACTGTTTCAACCAGTTTCACCCAGTAAGCGGTGCCGACCGGCAATATCTCATCGTTAAAATCATAATGCGGATTATGCAACAGGCAGCTGTTTTCGGAAGAGCCGTTGCCAATCCAGACATAGCAGCCCGGCTTTTCCTGCAACATAAACGCAAAGTCTTCCGAACCCATGCAGGGCGCCGGTTGTCGATCGACACAGCCTTCTCCGGCCACGGCTATCGCCGCTTGTAGCGCCAGTTCCGTTTCAGCTTCCGCATTAAAAGTCACAGGATAGCCGGGGTTTTCCGGGTTGAATTTGATTTTTGCACTGACTTCAAAACCCTCGCAGACCGCATTCACCAATCGGGCGATTTTATCGGCAATGGTTTTTTGAGTCGCACCGTTAAAGCAACGGAAAGTGCCTCTCAACACAACCGATTCCGGCAGCGCATTCCAGGTATTGCCCGCATGGATCTGGGTAATACTGACCACGGCCGGGTCGATGGGATTAACCGTTCGGCTGACAATAGTCTGCAACGCGGTAATCAGCTGGGCCGAGGCGACTATCGCGTCATTGCCCAAATGCGGCATTGCGGCATGCGTTGCCTGTCCGTCGATAATGATCTCAAAGCAGTCGAATGAGGCCATCATCGCACCGGCTTTAACCGCAAAATGTCCTGCCGGAATATCGGGAAAATTATGCAGCCCGAATACGCAATCGGCCGGAAATTTTTCAAACAAGCCGTCATCAATCATCCGCCCGGCTCCGGCGCGCCCTTCTTCGGCAGGTTGAAAAATAAAATACACCGTGCCGTTAAAGTTGCGATGCTCGGCTAAATAGCAGGCCGCGCCCAGCAACATCGCCGAATGACCGTCATGACCGCAGGCATGCATTTTCCCGTCGTGGCAGGATTTATGGGCAAAAGTGTTTTGCTCCTGAATGAACAAGGCATCCATGTCGGCGCGCAAAGCTATTTTTTTGTCACCGTTCCCGCCAGTAAGCGTAGCGACAACGCCGGTTCCGCCTAATCCCTGATGAACGTCCAGGCCGAAACTCGCCAACTTCCCGGCAATAAATTCAGCTGTTTGTATTTCCTCAAACGCGGTTTCAGGAAACCGGTGCAGATGCTGCCGCCACTCGCGCATTTGGGCGTGCAGCTGCGGTATATCGTTTGCTATAGACATAAAAACTCGCATGAATTTGATGATGATTACTATGCTACAACTAAGTTTTGATAAACAGTAAGCATTTTTACAGGGTGCTTGGTGACGAATAAATTCGACACTGGATGCCCCGGATGCTGCGTCTTATGGTTGATAAACGCAGTCCGGAAAACTGTTCTCTTTAAATTTCAACTTAAGTTTAGGCTTATATCTCCGAGCAAGTTTTTACGCAAGAGTATGGCGTTATTTTCTCGTACAATACTGTGTGGAGCAGGGTGTTTACCGGGTTAACTGCTGTCATTTTGGCGATTTCAGTATTCATGCAAGCAAATGACTCAAACGATGTACCTCGTTATTCAGAATATTCTGTGCGGACAGCATTTGATAATCGTGATGGGTTGTAGGGACGAGCATCATGACCGCGATGAAAAAGGGGGCGGATGCTACTGTCGCTATTCCGGCGGCCGAGGTTCAAGCCGCTCTTGAGTTGATTTTGGCAAGTAGTGTGTTTGTTAACGCACCGCGCATGTGCCGTTTGCTGCGGTTTCTCGGTGAGAAGGCACTCTTTGGGGAAGCTCAGAATACCAGCGAATATTTTATCGGTATCGAAGTCTTTGATCGCGACCCTTCCGCTTATCGCGCCGGTGACGATCCTGTGGTCCGGGTTCAGGTCGGTCGCTTGCGTGAAAAACTTAAAACGTATTATGCGACGTTGGGTGCCGGCGCCGACATTGAAATATTAATTCCGACAGGCAGTTACATGCCGGTTATTCAACGCAAAAGTGTTGCGGATATCGACCCCAAGCAGTCGGGTATGTTGGCAATCCATCCCTTTAAATGTATTTCGCATCATCGAGATGGCGTACATTTCACGCAGGGTTTGAATGAGGAACTTATGCATCAGCTGTTTAAAGCATTTGGAAAAATAATTGTAGCGCATTCATTTTTCACGTCAGGCAATGTCGATAACGAAAGCTGGACTTTAAAAGATATTTCCAGTGCTGGAGTAAACCACTTGCTTGAAGGAAGCGTCCAAATTGACGCAGAACGCATTCGAGTTTCAATCCGCCTGGTTGATGTTTCAGTTGGGTGTATCGCTTGGTCAGAACAATTTGATCGACGTGTTTTTTTTGCCATCTCGCATCAGGAAGAACTTGCCTCATCTATTTGCAGTGCATTGCAGCGTTTTTTTTGTCGCAAGTAACGGCGTCTGCGGGCATTGTATTTTAAATCACGCCGCCGTGTCCCATGCTACATCAAGGTTGATCAAACAGTTGTTACCGTAACACTGATGAAGGGTTACGGTAACGATACTTACGTTAGACGCCATTATAGCGTTATTGTTTGGCGCGTGATTTTAATTACTAACGTTTCTAAGGTCATTGTTTATTATAAGTTATTGTAAATAAACAACTAAAATCTGCATTTCATGCGCGCGTTACGTGTTTTGACTTGAAATGACGATATTTGCTTATACGCCTCTTAAATAAGCCGGGATAACTAATCAGCTTATTTTTTATTAAACCAATCAATATTCATGAGAATTAGTCATATTGTTTTAAAACAGCATGTCAAATTTAATGGCTTACTCAAATGAATTCCAAAATTTTAGATAATTATTGAATACACTAATTATGGGTATCGTATTTAGAAGTATGAAAGAACGTTCAAGTCTGCATTTCATAAACGTGATGGGCCGGTAATGAACATCATGACTGCGGTGAAAAATGGGAAGGATGATGTCGATGCTGTTCCAGCGGTTGATGTTCGGACAGCCCTTGAGACGATTCTGGCAAGTAGTGTATTTATTAATGCGCCACGCATGTGCCGTTTGTTGCGATTTCTTGTCGAGAAGGCGATCTCCGGGGCTGTTCGCGACACCAGCGAGTATGCCATCGGCATAGAGGTTTTTGATAGAGATCCTTCTTCTTATAGTGTCAGTGAAGATCCTGTGGTCCGGGTTCAGATCGGTCGCTTGCGTGAAAAGCTTAAAGTTTATTACGCGACGTTGGGGTTTGGCTCAGGCATCAAAATATTAATTCCAATAGGCAGTTACATGCCGGTTATCCAGAGCATGAAAGCAGTGGACATTGATTTCAAGCAGTGTTGCATGTTGGTAATCCACCCCTTTAAGTGTATTTCGCATCGTGGAGATAGCGTCCATTTCACGCAAGGCTTGAATGAGGAGCTTATGCATCAGCTGTTTAAAGCATTTGGAAAAATAATTGTACCGTATTCTTTTTTCACGTCAGGCGATGCCGACACTGGAAGCAGGACTTTAAGAAATGGTGCCAACACTGGAGCAAACCATCGACTTGAAGGCAGCATCCAAATTGACGCAGAAAGCATTAGAGCCTCAATCCGCGTGGTAGATGTCTCGGTGGGCTGCATTACTTGGTCAGAACAATTTGATCGGGATGCTTTTTTTGCCATTACGCTTCAGGAAGAGCTCGCCTCCTCTATTTGCGGCTCATTAAAGAGCTTCTTCGGTCATGAATAACGGTATTTTCGCGGATGCTGTGCTGCTTTATCCAGGGGCAGTCCGGCACAGCATGCTTGTTTGATAAAGCGGCTGATGCCTAATGTTACTGTAACGATACTTATGTTAGAGTCGGCAAGGTTTTATTGTTTAGCCGTGTGATTTTAATTACTAGATACGGTAACGATGTCGCACAGTAAGTTGACCTGGATAGCTTGAAAATAAACGCATACCGATCCTGCTTAGTCTGGTTCCATCAACAACAGGCAAAGTAACTAATAATTTTTCGTTAGGAAAAATATGACGGCATACGTTATCAAACGCTTTCAAAATAAAGGCTTAGCTTACAAATTTATTTGGTTTTTTATAATAATTACTTCGCCGTTATATTTGGCTGACCTTGAGCACTTGCCGGCCACCTGTGAATATTAGCGACATTAATGAAGTAAAACTCAACTTTAATTTTGGAGATAACAATGGCAACACCTTACGGCGTCACAATCACTATGAGTGCAAGCACCGTTACAAATCTTATAAACGGTACTTTCAACCTATACGGCTTCAAAGCCGTACAAACTACACAATCGGGGGGCGCGCCGCTCGTTTGGTTTAAAACGTTAAATTATTCAACAACTACTGCTGTTTCCTGGCAGGAGCAGTACCAAGCCTACACGTCCAACAGCAGTATCATTGCAAATGGCCAAATTATAGCGAGCAACTCCAACAATATTAACCTTGGCCAAACCATGAATGTTGCTACGGGCGGGATAGGTACCGTGGTTAATGACGGCACTGATTTGGCTATTTCAATTTTAAACCAAACAACAACTCAATACACATGCGGTATTTCACAAACAGCGACCGACGGCTCAATGAATCCTCTTTGTGCATTTCCGCTGTATGGCGGTAACATGGATGTTATAGCACCCATCGAGAAAATTTTACTTATGTTCTCCTCTAACCAGATCAACACCGGAACGGTAATCCAAAAAGCTTACAGCCCCGGTATTTTTATCGATCTGACGGCTAATAATAATGTAAATGTGGCATACGATCTTAACTCGGGTTGGTCGTGGGGCGGATATTCATGGGCGCAGTCAGTTACGGCTAACGCATCTATGTCTCCATTACTCATCCAATCATCGTAGACTGGTTATGCAAAAAACCTCTTTAATTTAGTACAAACGCTGAAGAGAATCATTCGGCTATGTTGAAGTAAGAAATCGAGCCAGATTATAAATCCAGCTCGATTGATTTTGCTCCTCTGGTGCTTATTGTAGATGTTATTTCAGAGTTGCCTATGTCCTCAGCCCCCTCATGGCGTAAGCCATGAGGGGGCTTCCTTATTCGGTTTTATCGCGCAAAATACATGCCCATAACCATTCTCTGCGTAGGTTGCAATCGGCTGGCGCGTTAATTTAATTTATTTTTAATGCGTTACATCAAACGGTTGCACAACCTGGCTTGGCGGATATTTGCGGATACGGCGAGTGCCGTGGCGGCAGGAGGAAACCGTTGTTTTTGTAAAAGCCCGCGTTGGACAACCCGGCTAAAAACCACGCAGCCGGTAATGCTTACGACGTCCCAGTCGTCCGGCTTCCACAACATTGACGACCCATTAACCCGACGCGATTTCGTAAAGCTTTGCATTTTAGCGACGCAAAAAACCCTACGTGTTAACTCTCAGTCTTATCTCTTCTGGGGACTGCTCGATTCCAGTCCGGTAGAGAGTGCCATGTCGAACTCGCCATATAATGTGACGATTAATATAAACATGAATGCGGATAGCATTCAAAAGCTACTAGCCAGCCAATACACTTTATACGGGTATAAAGCAGTACAAAGCACCGATAAAGCGGGTAGGCCGTTGGTATGGTTTGGCACCCAAAGCTACTCAACGACAACTGTCGTCAGCTGTTCTGATGCGTATCAGGTTTACACCTCCAGTAGCCCTATCGTGTCGGGAGAGCAAATAACCGTCGGCTTTTCAACGGGTATCTTGTGCGGACAAACATTGCAAGTTCTTGATGGCGGGGTTGGACCCGTTGTTAACACGGGAAATCCTGGCGATGTCTCTATTGCCAACCAAACGACAACAGAATTTACCTGCGGCATAATGCAGGAACAAATTATCAATGGGAATCCTTCGGCTTTTGTACCCTATTGCGCCTTTCCATTGAATGGGTTAAATCTCCAGGAAATCAGACCTCTTAATAAAATTCTTTTGATGTTTGCTACGGCAAAGACAAATACCGGCACGGTGGTCGCAGACAATGCAGAAAGTACAACGCCTCCCGGTGCTAATGGGCCGGGGATAATAATAGATTTTAGCGCGATGTCCTCGTGCACGGTAACGTACGATGTGAATCTGGGCTGGGACTGGGACGACTATGCCTGGGCACAACAGATTCCTGCAAATGAGAACCTTACCCCGTGGCTAATCGAATAGCATCGCACAGCTGCTTAAACCAACTTAAAGCGGGCAGGCTCTTTGATAGCTTGCAGCGGTTGATTATGGTTGTGGTGGGTTTCGGCCATTGCCTCTACCCACTCTACACGCCATCAAAATCGGTTGATGACCCCGGAAGACAGGCAACTAAGATTATTTACGCGGGTATTAGCACACCGGGCGCTAAAGGATTCATTTGCCATGGAAACGCATAAAAGCCCGCGCCGGCAATGAGTTGAGCCGCAAGCGTCGCAGAACATGCACTTAGGAACGCTTCTATTTCGGCAGCATTATTCGGATTATTTATGACGTTCTGTATGGCTACCAGACACGCAGGGTCGGCTAAATTATGCGCATTCAAATAATTGAATACCTGTACGTCAACTGCATTACCGGGATAGTTGCCTCGTTGCGCATCTACAGGCGCTCTACAGATATTAACCGGATTCCAGGTCATGATTGAAAAGAAGCCTCCGACTCTCGCTTCCGCATTAACCGCATTATTGAGTATAACTGGCGTCCCCCAGTCAAAAAAGGCGGCTTCCGGCGCGGCAACAGGATTAGCTTGAAGAGCATTGGCATAATCCAGGACCTGCTGAAGCCAAGGCCGAGGAGGGATTTGGTTGTTAATGAAATTAACGACATCGCCAACATTGTTACATGCTTCTGACATTGCAATCATTAAAGGATCCAACACGATATTCAGTATGTTTTGAGGAACGATGTGACCTTGATGATCTAATACATTAGTTCCTTCTACCAGTCTGTAATTAAAATTACCCGGTCGACCGTGATTAAACAAAAATGAATCGAAATTGTTTCCTGGTAGCGGATACGGATCCCTATCGCGGTAAAGCGGATTCCATCCGTGTATGTTGTCAGTATTGCCAGCCATAATTTAAGCCTCCAAAAAGTTTTAATATGTAATGAAAATGAGCGTCAGATACGGGAATATGGAAAGTGGGCTACTCTGCCATCTTGCCCCGTCCGAGCTGCCCCCAATCTCGCCTTAAACAATATTGCCTTACCGGCTTTAAAGTAAGTATCGTTACGGTAACAGTCTTTTTCCGCGATCAGGGCCGCCGTCCGACAAGCCAAGCTTGGCTGCCTAACCTGAACACTATTCTATTGCCGGTGGCTGGCGTGTTGCTCATTGCTCTGGTCGGAGGCAAGTTTATGCTGGAGTTTTTCGGTATCGGTAGTCCCTCGTTTCGGATTGCTGGCGGTATCGTCTGCCGTTACTCATTTTGATTTTCAAGGTTATCTATTTTTTTATAAAATTGAGCTTAGCGTTTACAGCTTTCTTAAGGCAATTTTTATTAACATGCAGTTAATTGCTTGATAACCGGTTTTACATGAGCGGCCGCTGTTGAAATCAATATAGCGCCGATTGAGCCGGGATTAATTCAAGCGTTTCCCCTGTAAGTTTTTACGAGGTGCTTTTATGAATAGTAAGTTTATTAGGTTGGTTATGATCTTGGTGTCGAGCCTTATGGCTCAGGCTGCATTTTCAAACACCTTTCATTCAGTGGATGCGCTATCGAAATTGGCGATTTATAAGGAGGTTGCCAGCGCGGATGCGAACATTGACGATCGCTATGCGTTGCCACCCAATAAGGTTTACATCGAATCTTGCCAACGGGAAGGGCTGCTTCGGCATCCTGGAGTGATTGAGAAACAGCAAATATTACGTCGGTACGGGGCTTTTTGGGTGGGGTTTGAGATACAGGCGCGTCGCGGCGGCGGTTCGGAGTGGTTTGCGCTGTGCAACTTGGAAACCGGGAAAATCATCCGTGAACACAAGCTGGTCGATGCTACATCCTGATGGGTTGGCACTGTTGAGTCACAGAATTCCCATCGTAGCTGATGCCGAACGGAGGACTTGATATTGCAATTAATCGAATAACAAACTAAAGAAGAGAGCAAAATAGATGTGTTGGGTAGCCGTTGGCTATAAGAACCTTAGGTGTCAGCTCGATAATATGATGACTATTTGGCGCGACGACTTAGCGGAGGGCATCTGCAACACTTAAACTCTAATTGAGCTTTCCGAACATTACCATTGCCAAATAACGGGGGACGCTTTTGACTGAAAAAATCGACAACAGTATGGTCATGAAATGCGTGGCCTATCAAAACGGCGTCAGTATCGGCGACGTGACCATCGAAGATATCAGCGACGTATTAAAACGGGAACATACCTTTGTATGGCTGGGGTTGCGCGAGGCAAACACCGAGTTGTTAGCCAAAATCCAGCAGGAATTCGGGCTGCATGAGCTGGCTATCGAAGATGCCTGCACGGCGCATCAGCGTCCGAAAATCGAGGAATACGGAGAATCACTGTTTATGGTGTTGCACACCGCCCATCTTGCGGAAAACCAGGTCGAGTTCGGTGAAACTCATGTTTTCCTCGGACCGCGTTTTCTGGTGACAGTCAGGCACGGCGCTTCGCATAGTCTCAGTAAAGTCAGGGAGCGTTGCGAGGCCATGCCGCAGCAATTGACCAAAGGGCCGGGATTCGCGTTGTACTCGATCATGGATTTTATCGTCGATAACTATGTGCCGATTATCGATGGCTTACAGGAACGGTTCGAGGTGCTGGAGTCGGCGATATTTGAATACCGTCCCAGTCGTCAGACCATAGAAGGCCTTTACGAACTAAAACGCGAACTGTTGCAGCTGGAAAGCGCCATTAATCCGGTCATCGACATCTGCAACGAGCTGATGCGCTTTCATAACGAAGTCATTCCCAAGGATGTGCGTGTTTATTTCCGCGATGTTGCCGATCACATCAAACGCATCGATCAGGCGATTCACGGCATGCGCGAGATGTTGTTAGCGGCAATGCAGGTGCATCTGACCTTTGAAACGGTGCGACAGAACGAAGTCGTCAAACGCTTGGCCGGTTGGGGGGCGATTCTGGCGATACCCACCATGGTATTCAGCTGGTATGGAATGAATTTCAGGCACATGCCGGAGCTGGATTGGGAATACAGCTATCCGCTGGTGGTCGGCGGTGTGACATTGTGCAGTATGCTGCTGTATTTGCGCCTGAAAAGGGCCGGTTGGCTATAGTTAAGATGCACACACGATGTCGTTAGACAATCATAAAGCCCCTTCCGATTAACCGCTAGCCGGCGGCCAGTATTAAGTGTTGCGTCTCTCTGGAACGTTGTTAGCGGTCACGACCGTGGAAGGAGCAACTTTCGAAGAAAGTTCCCCGCTCTCCCCGTCCTATAAACCATCGATGGCTTTAGCGGGATGACTTTGTCCGCAAATAAGTGAGGCACTATTTGCGACAAAACCATAACCTATTCACACAACAGCCATAGATTCAGGTGTATTGATGCGGATGCCGGAAAAATTTATCGCTGATTCACATCGCCGACGATTTCCCTGCAAATCATTAAAAACGGGTATTTGTACGAATTTATCATCGTTCGCAAACAGGCAATACTTCATGGCGCTACGATTGTTTGACCAGACTCCTGAGCGTAGCCGAAGGAGTCTCGCCAGCTTAGTTAGTGTTCGTTCGTGATGAGCCCTTTGTTCGCTCAGAAGCCCCCTGTCAAAGCAGGGGCATAACCAATTTCAAAGCAAATGCTACACAACAACCGAATTTGATGATCTGGGCGCTGTAAAGAGAGACCGCGATTTTTACAGTTTTTTTATAACAACAACGTTACATTAACCACTCGGAACATCCATAAAAAGAGGTAACCATGACCATTATCTACGGCTTGAGCGGCTTGCTCGCATTCGCATTATTCATTTATCTGCTGGTGGCGTTATTTTACCCGGAGAAATTCTGATGACCGCAAACGGCTTGTCGCAAATCACTTTATATTTTGTCGTCCTGTTGCTGTTGGCTAAGCCTTTGGGTGTTTATATGGCGGCGGTGTATGAAAATCGCCCGTTACTTCTTAAGCGCATCTTGGGGCCATTGGAAGCAGGGTTTTATCGTTTGAGCGGTGTTAACCCGGAACAAGAGATGGGCTGGAAAAGTTACGCCGCCGCTTTGCTCTGGTTCAATCTGTTCGGCGGGCTGGCGGTATTCGCATTGCAAATGCTGCAAGCCCATTTGCCGCTGAACTCGCAACAGATGGCTAACGTCACTATCGATTCGGCATTCAATACCGCGGTCAGTTTTGCCACTAACACCAATTGGCAGGGTTACGGCGGCGAAACGACGATGAGTTATCTGACCCAGATGCTGGGTTTGAGTGTGCAAAACTTCGTCTCGGCGGCCACCGGCATGGCGGTTTTGGTTGCGATGATACGCGGTTTTCAGCGCGCTCATGCGGACGGCATCGGCAACTTTTGGGCCGATTTGACCCGCGGCACTTTATATATCCTGTTGCCGCTGTCGTTGGTACTGGCGTTGGTATTGACCGGGCAAGGCGTGGTGCAAACCTTCAAACCTTACCAAACCATACCGTTGGTCGAACAAGTCAGTACCGCAACGGAAACTGCTACGCAAACCTTGGCCGTAGGGCCTGCCGCCTCGCAAATCGCCATTAAGCAATTGGGCACCAACGGCGGCGGCTTTTTTAACGCCAATTCGGCGCACCCTTTCGAAAACCCGACGCCGTTGTCCAATTTCCTGGAAATGCTGGCTATCTTGCTGATACCTGCGGCACTGTGCCATACCTTTGGCACGATGGTCGGCGACCCGCGTCAGGGCTGGGCCATTTTGTCTGCGATGACGCTGGTGCTGGTCAGCTTATTATTCGTCACGGTGGGTTATGAGCAAGGCGGCAATCCGGCGCTGACTGCGCTTGGCGTTGAACAAAGCGTTAGCGTTGACCAGTCAGGCGGCAACATGGAAGGCAAAGAAACGCGTTTCGGCATTGTCAATTCGGCGATATGGGCGACTGCGACGACAGCGGCATCCAACGGTTCGGTCAATTCCATGCACGATTCCTATACGCCGCTGGGCGGAATGATTCCGATGTGGCTGATTCAACTCGGTGAAGTCATTTTCGGCGGGGTCGGTTCCGGGCTTTACGGGATGCTGATTTTTGTACTGATTGCAGTGTTTGTCGCCGGTCTGATGATAGGCCGCACGCCGGAGTATCTCGGCAAAAAAATTGAAGCTTTCGAGATAAAAATGGCGGCTATCGTCATTTTAATTCCGGCTTTCTTTATTCTGGGTGGAACATCGTTGGCGATCATGGTGGAGGCAGGAAAATCAGCGGTTGCCAATCCCGGCGCGCATGGGTTTAGCGAAATTCTTTATGCATTTTCCTCCGCCGCAGGCAACAACGGCAGCGCTTTTGCCGGTCTTAGCGCCAATTCTCCGTTCTATAACACGGCGTTGGGTATCACGATGCTGGTCGGGCGCTATGGGATCATGATCCCGGTACTCGCTATTGCCGGTTCATTGGCGGCAAAAAAGACGGTGCCAACCACTGTAGGTACCTTGTCTACGCATACGCCGTTGTTTGTGATGCTGCTAATCGGCACCGTGGTTCTGGTCGGTGCGTTGACTTTCGTGCCCGCTTTGGCATTAGGGCCGGTGGTCGAGCATTTGGTCATGAATAGGGCTCATTAGGGAATAGAACGCGGATGACGCGGATTTGGCTGATAAACGCGGATAAAAAAGAAAGAATGGTATATGCGATTCTAAAGCCGGACGGGGTATGTTACCCCGTCCGCAGGGTTTCTCGCATGACTCAAAGATAGATAGCGGCGGCGTCAAAACGTTTGGGGCGGGGTTACAAACCCCGTTCCGCCTGGATGTAGGCCGGAATAAGACCACCCAAGCAGGCCCTGAGCTTGTCGAAGGGCGTAGCGCGAGGTGGCGTTTCCGGCCTACGACTGCGTTCCATTATATTAAAGCGAGAAATAATCAATGAGCACAAAAAGTCATAAGCAACAGCTATTTAGCAGCCAGATCCTGTGGGCTGCGTTAGGCGATACCCTGCGCAAACTGGCGCCTCAACAACAATGGAAAAATCCGGTGATGTTCGTGGTCTATATCGGCAGTTTACTGACCACCGGGCTATGGCTGTGGGAATTGTTTTCCGGAGACCACACGCAAACCGGCTTCATGTTCGCCGTGACCTTCTGGCTGTGGTTCACGGTGCTGTTCGCCAACTTCGCGGAAAGCGTCGCCGAAGGCCGCAGCAAGGCGCAAGCGGCGTCATTGCGCAGCGCCAAGCGCGATATCATGGCCAAGAAATTGGACGAACCGCATTACAGCACCGATTACGCCAAAGTCACCAGCGCATCATTGCGGCGCGGCGACATTCTGCTGATTGAAGCGGGCGACTTTGTTCCCGCCGACGGCGAAGTCATCGAAGGTGCGGCCAGCGTCGACGAAAGCGCCATCACCGGCGAAAGCGCGCCGGTGATTCGCGAGTCGGGCGGGGATTTCAATTCGGTAACCGGCGGTACGCGGGTATTGTCCGACTGGCTGGTGGTGCGGGTCGTGGTCAATCCCGGCGAAGCCTTTCTGGATCGGATGATTGCGATGGTGGAAAGCGCATCGCGGCAAAAAACGCCCAACGAAATCGCCCTGACTATCTTGCTGGTGGCATTGACGCTGATTTTCCTGCTGACCACCGTAACGTTGCTGCCGTTTTCGCTGTACAGCGTCGAAATCGCCCAATCCGGTACGCCGGTTTCGATTACCGTACTGGTGGCGTTGCTGGTTTGCCTGATTCCTACCACCATCGGCGGCTTGCTGTCCGCGATCGGGGTTGCGGGCATAGGGCGCATGATGCAGAAAAACGTCATCGCCACCTCGGGCAGGGCCATTGAAGCGGCGGGCGACGTGGACGTGTTGCTGCTGGACAAAACCGGCACGATTACGCTGGGCAACCGCCAAGCCTCGGCTTTTTTACCGATTGGTCTGACCACCGAAAAAGAACTGGCCGATGCCGCGCAACTGGCGACACTGGCTGACGAAACGCCGGAAGGCCGCAGCATCATTGTGCTTGCCAAGCAGAAATTCGCGATCCGGGAGCGCAATATTCACGAGTTGAATGCGACGTTTGTCGCCTTTAGCGCACAAACCCGGATGAGCGGCGTCAATATCGGCGAGCGCCAGATTCGCAAAGGCGCTGCCGATGCCATTCGCGGCTATGTCGAAGAGCAACAGGTGAAATTTCCGGAGGAAGCGACGCGCATCGCCGATATAGTCGCGCGCCGCGGTAGCACGCCGCTGCTGGTTGTCGACGGTGGACAGGTATTGGGCGTTATTGAGCTGAAAGACACGGTCAAGGGCGGGATCAAGGAGCGTTTTGTCGAGCTGCGCAATATGGGCATTAAAACGATCATGATCACCGGCGATAACCGATTGACGGCGGCGGCGATTGCGGCCGAAGCGGGCGTCGATGATTTCCTGGCCGAGGCGACGCCGGAAGCAAAACTCAAGCTGATCCGCGAACAACAAGCCGAAGGCCGTCTGGTGGCAATGACCGGTGACGGTACCAACGATGCTCCGGCATTGGCCCAGGCCGATGTGGCGGTGGCGATGAATTCGGGCACGCAGGCAGCAAAAGAAGCCTGCAACATGGTCGATCTCGACTCCAATCCCACCAAGCTGATCGAAATCGTTGAAACCGGCAAGCAAATGCTGATGACGCGCGGCGCGTTGACAACGTTCAGTCTGGCTAATGACCTGGCCAAGTATTTCGCCATTGTTCCGGCCGCGTTTGCGAGTACTTACCCGGAACTTGGCGCACTTAATATCATGGGGCTTAGCAGCCCTAACAACGCGATACTTTCGGCGGTTATTTTTAACGCCCTGATTATTGTCGTGTTGATTCCTTTGGCGTTGAAAGGCGTGACTTACAGGTCGCAAAGCGCGGAGGCATTGCTGCGCAAGAATTTGCTGGTTTACGGTGGCGGCGGTGTTATCGTGCCGTTTATAGGTATCAAATTGATCGATCTTGGCTTAACTGCGTTACCGTTCTGATTAAAGAAAGCCCTCTCCAGTGGGAGAGGGTTGGGTGAGGGGAATCAAAATAAGGGAAAAAGCTTATTTATCCCCTCATCCCAGCCTTCTCCCTGAGGGAGAAGGAGCGCACCATCATCATCAAAAGTACGCGAGACAAATAAAGGAGTCATCAATGACCAACCACATTAAACCCGCAATACTGATGCTATTGTTTTTTACCGTTCTGACCGGTGTCGTCTATCCATTGGCGGTCACGCTCTGCGCACAAATCGTATTCCCCAATCAGGCAAACGGCAGTTTGCTCGGCAGTAACGAACAGCCGCTCGGTTCCGAATTAATCGGCCAAGCGTTCAATCGTCCCGAGTACTTTTGGGGACGGCCTTCGGCGACTTCGCCTGTTCCCTATAACGGCGGAGCCTCCGGCGGTTCCAACCAAGGGCCGACCAATCCTGCATTGATAGATGCCGTTCAGGCGCGCATCAAAGCGTTGCGCGATGCAGACCCTAGCCATTCGGAAGCGGTCCCCGTGGATTTGGTGACCGCCTCGGCCAGCGGGCTTGATCCTCACATCAGCCCCGCGGCCGCCAGCTATCAAATCGGCCGCGTTGCCAAAGCTAGGCATATGTCGCCGGACAGTGTGGATGAACTGGTTGAGCGTTATACGGAGCCTCGGCAATGGGGCGTGTTGGGAGAGCCCCGGGTTAATGTGCTGAAATTAAATTTGGCGTTGGATCAGCGCTATGAATGATGGATTGGTATCGTTCCGGGGCTCTAGCGTGGGAACGCAGCTCGGGGCGCTCCAGCGTCGCGTTTGGCAACACGGGAGTGCGCTCTCGTTCCCACGCGCTGCGTGGGAATGCAGTCAAGGCGCGCTGCGCCGCAAGTTACGAACAACATATTACGTATACGGGACGCAGCGCGTCCAGCACTGCGTTCCCACGCGGCGCGTGGGAACGAGTAAACCCAGATTTATAGTTCCCACGCTCCCGCGCGGGAATTCAGTTTGCAACGCTCAAGCGTTGGGGGACGTTGGAGCGTCTACCACCGCATCCCCACGCCGGAGCGTGGGAACGATAAAGCAAACCGACCGGACTCACGCATGAACGACATCCGACCAGACCCCGACGCCCTGCTTGCCCGCGTAGAGCGCGAAGAAAACCGTCGACAACGCGGGCGACTCAAGGTTTTTTTCGGCGCGGCAGCGGGTGTCGGAAAAACCTATGCGATGCTGCTGGCCGCTCAAGCCAAACGGGCTGAAGGCGTCGATGTGGTGGTTGGGTTGGTGGAAACGCATGATCGGCAAGAAACCGTAGCGGTATTACAAGGCCTGGATGTGCTGCCGCCCAAACTGGTGACGCATCGGGGCACGGTGTTGCGGGAGTTCGATCTGGACGGCACATTGAAACGCCGCCCGACCCTGGTCTTGGTAGACGAGTTGGCGCACAGCAACGCCCCCGGCTGCCGTCACCCCAAACGCTGGCAGGATGTAGAGGAATTACTGAATGCCGGTATCGATGTGTACAGCACGCTCAACGTCCAACATCTGGAAAGCCTCAATGACGATGTCAGTCAGGTAACCGGGGTGCAGGTTAGGGAAACCGTGCCGGATACGGTATTCGAGCTGGCGGACGAAGTCGAATTGATTGATTTGCCGCCCGATGAATTATTGCTGCGGCTCAAGGAGGGCAAAGTTTATGTGCCGCAACAGGCGGAACGGGCGATGCATAATTTCTTCCGCAAAGGCAACCTGATTGCCTTGCGCGAGTTATCCTTGCGCCTGACCGCCGATCGGGTCGATGCGCAAATGCAAGACTACCGGGACGACCACGCGATACAAGACGTTTGGCCGGTCGGCGACCGGATATTGGTCTGCATAGGTCCTAACAGTATCGCCGAGCGGCTGGTGCGCGCCGCCAAGCGACTTGCTACCAGTCTTCATGCGCAATGGATCGTGACCTATGTGGAAACGCCGGAGCTGCAACGCCTGCCTGCCGAACGTCGCGATGAGGTATTGCGGGTACTGCGTTTTGCCGAACAATTGGGCGCAGAAACGGTGACCTTGTCAGGTCCCGATATGAGCAAAGAAATCCTGGGATTCGCCAAAAGCCGCAATGTCACCAAAATCGTGTTGGGCAAACCCCATCGCCGTGGATGGAAGCGCTGGCTGCTGGGTTCGGTCGTCGATACCCTGATTACCGAAGCGCATAACATTAATGTCTATTTGCTGGGAAGCCCGCGCGGCGAAGACACCTTGGAGCAAAAAGCGCCTAAAGCACGGGCAGGGGAAAAAGCGCTGCGTCCCGGTTATCCTTGGGGCCGCGTCAGGCGGCGCTGGTTAAATTGGGGGCGGGCGGCGGGTATGACCTGCTGCACGAGCTTGCTTGCCTGGGTAATGTCCGGGAAATTCGAATTGGCTAATCTGGTCATGGTCTATTTGCTGGGCGTGGTTTTTATGGCGGCCCGCTTCGGTCGCGAGGCATCCATTCTGACCTCGGTGCTGAGCGTTGCCGCGTTCGATTTTCTGTTTGTAAATCCGGTTCATACCTTTGCGGTTGCGGATGTCCAGTATCTAGTGACGTTCCTGATTATGCTGGTGGTAGGGTTGATTATCAGTCATCTGACCAGCAATATGCGTTCTCAGGCGAAAGTTGCCTCACATCGGGAACGGCGCGCCAATGTCCTTTACGCATTGAGTGAAGACTTGGCGGCCAGCCGTACCGTAGCGGATACCGCCAGAGTCGCTGCGCGGCATATTCAGGATGAGTTCGGCGGCGCCAGCGTCTTGTTGTTTCCCGACGATGACGGCCGGATAGCCTATCCTTTAGATCCGCCCGTCCCCGAGTCTTTGCGCGATTGCGATCTCAGCGTGGCGCAGTGGGTTTTCGATCATAACCAGATAGCCGGACAAGGCACCGATACCTTGCCCGGAGCCAATGCGGTGTTTTTTCCGATGTCCGGTTTTCGCGGCGTTATCGGTGTGCTGGTTTTACGCGCCGCCAATTTGCGCCGGGTGTTTCTACCCGAACAGCGTCGGCTATTGGACACCTTTATCAGCCAGATTGCCCAGACTATTGAACGGGTGCGTCTGGCCGAAGAGGCGCAACAGGCGCAGTTGCGCATGGAATCCGAGACCTTGCGCAATTCCTTGCTCAGTGCCATTTCCCATGACTTACGCACGCCTTTGGCATCCATCGTCGGTGCAGCCAGCACCTTGGTGGAAGAGGACGCCCAGCTTGCCCCTCAGGATCGGCACGAATTGAGCCTGACCATTTATGACGAAGCGTTGCGCATGTCGAACCTGACCAATAATATTCTGGACATGGCCCGTCTGGATGCAGGGCAAGCGTCGCTGAACCGGCAATGGTATCCGCTGGATGAAATTGTCGGCGGAACCTTGACGCGAATGCACAAGCGCCTTAAAGGACGTGTCGTCAAAGCTAAACTGCCGGATGAGCTTTGTTGGGTGCGCGTCGATGCGGTGCTGATCGAACAGGTGTTGGTCAATCTGCTGGAAAATGCCTGCAAATACACGCCGCCGGGCAGCCCCATCGACATCAGCACCGAACTCTCCGCCCATATGCTAAAGGTGACGGTAGCGGATCGCGGCCCCGGCATACCGCCGGGAGAAGAGGAAAAACTGTTCGATAAATTCTATCGGGTGCATCGGGAAGGTACGCAAAGCGGCGTCGGTCTGGGCTTGGCCATTTGCAAGGCTATTATTATCGCGCACGGCGGCGTTATCGGCGCCGCTAACCGGCAGGGCGGCGGGGCGCAATTCTTTTTTCTGCTGCCGGTAGACGAAGCACCGCCGCAACTGGCCGCGGAGCAGTTGCAAGATGAATAACGCCAAGGATGGTGTGTATGCCGCAAGACTGTCGGGAACAGGCGCGGCAAACGCCAAGCCTGTCATTGTGGTTATCGAGGATGATCCGCAAATCTGCCGGTTTTTGCGTACCAGCCTGAGCGTACAGGGGTTTCAGGTGATTGAGGCGGGAACCGGCGAGCGCGGCGTAGTGGAAATCGGCACCCGCAAACCGGAGCTGGTCATTCTTGATCTGGGTTTGCCGGGCATGGACGGCATTGCGGTGATCCGCAAGGTTCGCGAGTGGTCCGCGGTGCCGATCATCGTGCTGTCGGCCCGAAGCCAGGAAAGCAACAAGATTGCCGCGCTGGATGCCGGAGCGGACGATTACCTGACCAAACCGTTCAGCATCGGCGAACTGCTGGCGCGCATCCGCGTGTCGCTGCGCCACGCCGCACAGCTTGCAGGTGACGGCGTCGAAACGCTGTTTTGCGTCGGCGAATTGCAGGTTGATTTATCCCGTCGCAGCGTCCATATCGGCGAACAGGAAATTCATTTGACCCCGATCGAATACCGGCTGCTGACCGTCTTGATCCATCATGCTGGCAAGGTGCTGACGCATCGACAGTTATTATTGGACGTTTGGGGGCCTGCCTACGTGGAGCACGCCCACTATGTGCGGATTTATATGGGACAACTGCGGCGGAAACTTGAAGTTGATCCCGCTCAGCCGCGTTATCTGCTGACCGAAGCGGGCGTGGGGTATCGGTTGGCGGGCGGGGAGTGAATTGAAAAAAATTGGGAGTGCAATTACGCCGCGCAATTTATCCGGTTTTAAAGAAGGAAGCATTGCGGATAGTCATGTTTACAGTAGCCTGAAATGACATATCAAAAAGCAACACACATTCCCCTTGTCGGCATATAATCTTACTTCCTTACTTTGGAGGTTGGCATGTTAGCGAAATTAACCAGTAAAAACCAATTAACCTTGCCTAAATCGGTGGTGCAGTCGGTAGGCAAGGCGGAATACTATGACGTCTCGGTGGAATCGGGGCGGATTGTCTTGACGCCAGTTCGGATTCAGCAGGCGGATGCAGTTCGGGCTAAGTTGGAAGCCTTGGGTATTGATGAGCAGGATGTGAATGATGCGATTGCGTGGGCAAGGCGCGAATGAGCCGACGGGTTGTGCTGGACACCAATTGCGTGATTTCGGCGTTGTTATTTTCTCAACAAAAAATGGCGTGGTTACGGCATAGTTGGCAAAACGAACAGATTATTCCGTTGGCAAGCAAAGACACGGTAAGCGAGTTGATGCGTGTGTTGGCTTATCCTAAATTCAAGCTCAGTAAAGCGGAACAGGGCTTATTGCTTGCGGATTTCCTGCCTTATGCGGAAACCGTAGTGATTGGGCAAGTTCCCGATGGTTTACCGATCATTCGCGATACAGCGGATCAGATGTTTTTAATTCTCGCTGTCGTTGGCCGGGCTGAGGCGTTGGTAACCGGCGATGCCGATATTCTTGAGATTAAGGCAGATTTTCATACGCCACCGATTATGACGCTGGCGGAGTGCAGGGATTGGTTGAAATCAGCGGGAATTTAAATTTGCGTCTAAAGGCGTGTTGATTAACCCGTTACCGGCGAGCGATTGTGGCTCACAACAAGCCGCTTTTCAATTGAGCAATCACATCCACTGAAATACGATAGCCGACCTGATTAAGTTCAGCGATCAAAGCCTCGGCATCGGCAAGCAATCCTTTCCGTTGCGTGGCAAACAACAGCGCAGCCGTGCCGACAAGGGTCAACTCCCTGCGCAAGGCCTGTTTACGCGCTAACGCATCATCCAAAATGAACAAGGTTTTAGCGTCTGATTGTAAGGCATATTCAATGCTGGATTGTTCGCCCAGTCCCAGACTTCTTGATAAAGGGTGCTTAAAAACCGGGTTGTCCACACACTTCAACCAACCGGATTCCAAAGCTTGGTTGATTAAAACTGCATCGCTGGTTTGACTGCGCAAACACTCATCCGCTACGGCCTGGGTGATGGCGACGGTGGTAAACAGGGCGGACAATAAATGCAGCTGATTGATTTTCGCCAACGCGATTAAAGGCCCCGCATCGGCTATTACGACAGCCATGAATCCAGCGTTTCCAGTTCCTTAGGGGTTTGCCGGTCAGCAACCACCAAATCAATATCTAGTTGGGTTAAATGATCAATAAATTCGGACAGGCTTAAGCCGCTGATTTGCGCAGCCGCACCTAGTGACAACACTCTGTCTTTAAATAAACTGGCCGCCAAAGCGGGTTTTAATTGCTCGCCCATATCACCCAGTGAGCTTTTTAAATTTAAAATGATGGCATTCGGTTGATTGCCTTTTAGAATCAATACGGGTTCTTGTTCGGCATGTCTAAGTGCTTCTGAAGGGTTGCGCTTTAAATTTCTGACATTGGTTGCATACATGGTCAATCCCCGCAGTTAAAAAACTAAAGTGTAGTCCACGCTAAGGGTGAACGCAATGGTTTTCCTGCGGGATGAGTTCGGTATTTTATGGTTTCCAGTTGCTTAGCGTAGCCCGATTTCCTGTACTGCGTCTGCAATAAGGAATTCGAGGTTAAGTAACGGGTGTGTTTACGTTCGCCGCGAATGTAAAGCTGGAAGCCTGATGGGCGGGAAACGAAACCCAACATTGATGACATTGATTGTGGCGTTATTTTAGTCAAGCAAGCCGGTAAAAACTGTAATAAGATAGCCGCAGTTTTTATTTTTAAAAGAGTCACGTTATGCGACGTTTTATCCTACTGAGTTTATTGGCCTTTCCGGTCTATGCTGTCGATGCTGTCGATGCTGTCGATGAGCGGCCGCCGGAGCTGGAGGCTGTTCCGGAGGTTCCTGAGCCGCCTTTGCCGGTGCAAAACGGTGAAACCATGGAGCCGGACATTACCATTATTCGTAAAGGTAAGGAAACCATTCAGGAATACCGGCGCGGCGGCAGGCTTTATATGATAAAAGTCGTACCGGCTGTGGGGCCCCCGTATTATTTTCTTGATACCAACGGAGATGGCAAAATGGATGAACGCCGCAACAATATAGATAGAGAACTCGATATCAATATGTGGAAGTTGCTGGAATGGTAGTCGCTTAAAACCAGTGTCGGTATTTACTCGTATAACCCGCCAGCAACTCGATCAATTCTTTAGTGCTTATAGCCTCGGTGAAGTCGTCAGTTTTGAAGGAATAACGGACGGCATAGACAATACCAATTATTTCGTAACTACCCTGCAGGGCAGTTTCGTCTTAACACTATTTGAGTCGCTGACTGCCGATGAATTGCCGCATTTTTTAAAATTACTGGCGCACCTGGGCAAAAACAACTTGCCTTGCCCCAGACCTCAAAGCGACCGGCAGGAAAATTCGTTGCGTCAGCTTAATGGTAAACCGGCGGCGATATTCAAGCGTTTATCCGGCGCCGCAATGGTGTCGCCATCGATTTTACATTGTCAGGAAATCGGCTTGCAGCTGGCGAGTTTGCATCGCTGCACGCAAGATTACGTTTTTCCGGTAAAAAGCGGCAATGATTTGAGTTGGTGCAAAACGGCGCTGAGTAAAATAGGAGCTCATTTATCGGCAACCGATCGTGAGCTGATTAATGATGAGCTGGCTTTCCAGGCGGAAAACAATCCGGTTCATTTGCCCCGAGGCGTCATTCACGCCGACCTGTTCAGGGATAACGTATTGTTTGTTGATGACCGGCTCAGCGGGTTGTTGGACTTTTACAGCGCTTGCACCGATACCTTGTTGCTTGATGTTGCGATAACGGCTAACGATTGGTGTTGTGATAACGGCACGGTTAATGCCGAAAAGTTCACGGCGTTGTTAGCGGCTTATGAAAGCCTGAGATCATTGGAGCCGCTGGAAAAACAACACTGGCCGACGTTGCTCAGGGCTGCGGCGTTGCGTTTCTGGCTATCGCGCCTGGAGCATCAATGTTATCCCCGCCCCGGCGAAATAACCCAGCAAAAAGATCCGCTGATTTTTCGGCGTATACTGCTGCAGCATCGGCAACAGACATATTTATCGAGTAATGAAAATATTTTTAACCTTAGGAGCACAGCATGATTAAGTTTTTTCACATGATCTTTATTTTATTGTCCATCTCCAGTTTTATCGGCAGGGTTTATCTGGCGGAAAAGCGTCCGGGAATGCTGGAACAAAAATGGATAAAAATCGGGCCGCATATTGTCAATACCCTCTTACTGATTACCGGTTTTACGCTGGTTTTTCAAGGTCAATGGTTGTCAGGCGAATACGGCTGGATTATCGCTAAAATAATAGCTCTTTTGGGATATATCGGCTTGGGTATGGTGGCTATCAAGAGTCAGGGTACTCTGCGCTGGCAAGCCTTTGCCGGTGCGCTTGCCTGCTTTGTTTATATCGGGATAGTCGCGGTCAGCAAGAACGCATTTTTCTTTTTATAGCGGTTTGAAAAACGTTACAAGCAAAACTCAACTTTACTGATCTGTTGCTCCAGCCGGCATAAAACATCCTTGCCTTTTTGAAATCGCGTTTCGTCAAGATCAAGGACTTGGTTGCCGGTTAATATCACCCAGCGGGACAGCTGATTTTTTAACTGTCCCTGTTCGCTGACCGTAAAATGATAGCGTTGTATCAGCTGTTCAAACAGCTTGGATTGTTCCTGTGCCGTTATCAGCTTGGCCAGGCGGCTTAATTCTGTCAGTAGGGTTTCAATCATTGCACTATGCGCGGCTATTAATGCCGCAACCTGCTTGGGCTGAATGTTGTCGGCAGGCGATGACTCGTTATCGGAAATAACTTTCAGGCAGTGAATTAATTCACCCGACGAAAATCGCACAGCGGTTTCATAAAATGCAGACGCTTCCATATCGCAAAGATGTTGCTGATCATAGCCAAGCTGCGGCCTGGATACCGTTTGGATATTTGCAGTAGGACAGGGCGGCGTGAAAATCAGCGGCGGATAATAGTTTTTCCGACTGTCAAAATCGGTAATTTTGTCGATTAAAAACAGGCTGCCGATTGGATGGTCTTTATGTCCGGCGATACCGATATTAATCAGCACCGGATGTTCAGCTGAAGCAAACAAAGCCTGGGTGTAAGCCACACCGGCCGCCATCGCGCTTTTCCCCAGTCCGGTTACCGTCAGACAGATGTCCTGATTAAAATAAACCGCAAACGGCTGGATCGCAGTCGCTTTTTTTAAGCTGAAATATTCGACCAGCGGCTTGGCCTCGCAGGGCAGCGCGGCGTAGATAAAAATTCGGGGCGGGTTTGGTTGATTCATAAGGTCGATTGTCGCTTGCGATAAAGCAACATTGCCTTGTTGCAAGCTTGCTTATTTATTGCCCTGCAGCACATGAAACGCGTCTGTGTAAATATCAGCCATGGATGCGCCTTTCATAAATGCCATTTTTTTGGTCTGATTGACCATTTCCGGGTGACCGCACAGGAAAACGCGCCATCCGTTTAAGGTTTCAGTGGATGATAAGGCAATGTCATGGGCGCGGCCCCGGATATGGTCCGATTCAATATCTTCCCCTGAAAGACAGGGTGTGTAATGAAAATTATCGAACTGCTCGGCGAGTTCACGCATTTCATCAATAAAATACAGGCCGTTAAGATCGCGGCTACCATGAAACAAGTGGATCGGCCCAGAGTGCTCTTGCGCCAACGCGTCGGCAATAATGCCGTAAAGCGGCGCCAGACCGCTGCCGGTTCCGACCAGCATCAAGGGCTGTTCGGCACGTCCGGGCAGATAATGACAAGAACCTTGCGCTTCCGAGAGAGTTAATTGAGCGCCTAGCTCTAATTCATCATAGACCCAACTGCTGAATTGACCATTCGGTAAACGACGAATATGAAATTCCAGGGTGTTTTCATCATGCGGGATATTCGCAATCGAATAGCTGCGGGTTAAGCCATCGGGTCGTTTTAAATTAACAAACTGACCGGCGAAAAAATTAAACCGGGTTTGATATTCCAAAACCAAATGGACGATATCGGGCGTTAACAGCTGCTTTTTGACAACAACGGCTTCAATTGAAGCGCCTTGCCGGTTAGGCAAGGCAACAGTCATATCCTGCTCAGGATGGCAAACGCAAGCCAGAAAATAATTCTGCTTTTGCAAGGTATCTTTAAGGCCGGCTTGAGCGGAGACAGGTGGAGGGTTATCAAGGCTGCGCATCATGCAGGCTTGGCAAAGGCCTTGGCGGCAACCGTTAGGCACCTGCATGTTTTCCCTTAACAGGGTTTCCAGTACAGTCTCATCCGGTTGGCAGGAAAATGTTGATTCGCCAATAGTTATGCTTCGCATGGTCTCCACCTGCTATTTCAGTTATTTGCCCAATACGTCGTTGCGTGTGCTTTCCGCAATGGCTGCTGCTTGGGCGATCAGTTCTGCCGGTACATTTAGCTCAGTTAATGTCGCGCCAAGGTGCTCCATTACGGCATCGAAATGACTGGCATTTAAGCCCATTTTGACCAGATGCGCATGAGCATTGCGCATATCTTGGCCGCTATAGTTATTTGGACCGCCGAATGCCATAGTCAAAAAGGCTTTTTGTTTGGCGGCTTGCTTTTCCATGTCGGAATTGTCGAAAAAACGGTTAATGCGGTAATCCGCCAATACTTTACGGTAAAAAATATCTACAGCAGCATCAACAGCCGCTTCGCCGCCGAGTTTTTCATAGAGTGTTTGGCTTGAAGTTGTTTCTTGTGAATCGCTCATTATTGTCTCCAGTATGATTGTAGTGTCATTATTCTTATTTTAAGCAAACGTGCTCACACGGAAGTTTATAACAACAGGCGATTTTTTGCTATATAAAACTTTTACAAGTCATATGTGTCATAATTAGCTATTATCTGTATACTTAATAACAAAGTCATGACGAAAGGATGAATCCGCTAATGCTTCAAAAGATAAGTTCCCGCCAACATCAGATACTTGAACACTTGCTTGAAAGCAGGAATGGTTTGAGCGTTGATGAGCTGGCTAAAGCACTGGATATTTCCAGAACAGGTGTGCAGCAGCACTTTGTTGTTCTTGAGCGGGATGGCTATATCAAGAAAAGCACTCTTAATAAAACAGCCGGGCGGCCGGTGACTATTTACGTGATAACCGACAAAGGCAACAATTATTTTCCGAAGCAATATGCCTGGTTTTCAGAATTAATTCTTAGCGATTTGCAGCAGGAAATCGGTCCTGAACGATTTAAAGCCTATATGCAAAAACTGGGCAGCAAGCTGGCTGATAAACTGCGTGGCAAATTTGAAGGGAAAAATCTAACAGAACGCGTTGATGAACTGGTTATGGTCATGACAGATCTTGGTTTTCAAGTAAAAGTGGGCATGGAATCCGAAACTGAAAGCCCGAATATGCAAGCTTATAATTGTATTTATCATGATCTGGCCCAGAAACATCATGAGATTTGCGAGTTCGATTTGGCGCTTATGTCGTCATTGCTGGATAAAGAAGTCGAGCAGTTAAGCTGTATGGCCAAGGGCGATTGCAACTGTAGCTTTAGAGTCAAATAACTTAAGCAGCGTCTATTACATAGCGCTTGATGAGTTGTCGGTAATAATTGATTTCATCGGTTTTCCCGCGTTTTGTAACGCCGGCGAGATAAATATGGGCTTTTTTTACCAGCATAGTTATCGCCGCCTGCTGATTTTGCTCAGACAATTGATCGCTAGCTATGATTTTTTGCAAGGCGCTGATCCGGAACCGGTCCATACCCCAGAATGCCATAGATAACTGGTCTTCATGGCCGCCATGCTTGTTTATTTGCGCGTGTTCAATCAATAAAACCGGGTAATTGGCGGCGATTCTGAGCCACAGGTCATAGTCTTCGCAGGCTGGCAGCTGGGGGTCAAACAGGCCGATGTCGGTAAATACCGAGCGGTGTATCAGGACGGTAGACGGCGATATCGCGCATAACGGTAAGCAATGGGTAAAGATCCAGCCGCCTGTCTTCGCGTATTTTTTGGGTACATCAACCTGAGTGCCATTGCGTATCCAGTTTTCTTCGGTGTGGCAAACCTTGTATTCAGGGTTGGTCGCCAGTGCCGCTTTCTGGTTGGCCAGTTTTTCAGGCAGCCATTCATCATCAGAATCCAGAAAAGCCAGCCAGTCGCCGGTCGCTTGTTGTATGCCAAGATTACGTGCCGCACTGACTCCGAGGTTTTCCTGATGAAAATAACGGACCTGGGGAAATTCCCGGCGGAGCATGACTCCGGTATCATCGGTTGAACCGTCATCAATGACTACAACTTCTGCCGGTAATAAGGTTTGAGAATACACGGATAACAGCGTCCGTTTGAGCAGATCGCGGCGGTTGTAGCTGGGAATAATGACTGAAATATTTATAAAAATACCTTAGGTTTAATGGGTGTTGGGCTTTCCTGGTTCTGATAATCGACATCAATTAAAGCCGCTAACCAAACCCGGCACCCGGTCATTTTAATGATGGCGGATAAACGGCAGGTACGGTATCTGTCGGGTTGGAGCGGCGTCAGCAACAGCAGGCGCTTTAGGCGACGCAGGGAGCCGTTGCCGAGGCAACCGTAGCTTTGCTTAAACGGTCATTGATCGCCCGCCATGACTCTGTTTGAGGAGGCTGTTCCACCAGAATCAGATCCAGCTGCAAGCTATCCAGCTCGCGAAGCGCGGCATACAGCCGTTGGGCATAATCGCTGGCTTGTTTGGGTAAGCGCAACACGCGGATTTGGCCGGTTTCCGGTATTTGCAGTTGATAGCTCAACAGGCCAATCCTTTTGCCGTCGGCGACCAATTTCTGCATCCTATCCGGCAACTGTTCTGCCGGGCAACGCATAGCGGGCGTTGTCGGCGCATAATGTACGGCCATCATGCCCGGCGCGCGAATTTCCGCTGGTTTTGATGCCGGCGGAATCAGGAGCTCGGTCTGTAAAACGGCTTCAATCTCCTGACGGGTGATATGTCCCGGTCTGAGCAACCTCGGCTTACTGCCGCTTAAATCGATAATGGTTGATTCCACGCCGACCTGACAGGTACCTCCATCAAGGATCATATCAACCGCATCGCCCAGCTCCTCGCTGACATGGACGGCCTGAGTAGGACTAATCCGGCAAAAACGATTAGCCGATGGTGCCGCAACCCCGCCGCCAAAGCTTTTTAACAAAGCCAGCGCTACCGGATGATCGGGCATGCGCAAACCGACCGTTTGCTGGCCGCCGGTAACCGCCAGCGGTACTTCAGGTTTTTTGTTCAATATCATCGCCAACGGGCCGGGCCAGAAACGATGCGCCAGCGTTAACGCGGCATCAGGCACGGTGCTTGCCCAATCGTAAAGGCTGTCAATATCGGCGATATGCACAATTAACGGATGATCGGCCGGCCGACCTTTGGCTTTAAATATAGCCGCTACTGCAACAGGGTTACTGGCGTCCGCACCCAGGCCGTAAACCGTCTCGGTGGGGAAAGCGACCAGTCGGCCTTGGCGCAATAAATCAGCCGCATGGCTAATGGCGTCAGCGTCTGCAACAATCGGTTTCATATTTTTTCAATCAAGCAGAGGGTACGATTTCAATTAATACTTCATCCGGGTTAGCCGGTTCGCCTTTTACTATATGCACGGCTTTAACGGTTCCGGCTATCGGGGCAGTCACTTCCGTTTCCATCTTCATGGCTTCAGTAATCAAAACGGCTTGCCCCGCCGCCACATGCTGACCCACTTTAACCAAAACATCAAGAATATTACACGGCATACTCACCACCACGTCGCCTTCTGCTGAAGGCTTGGCGCGTTTGCTGGCAATGGTGCTTTTAACTGCACCCTGGGTACCGCCGTCCAGGACTATTTCATCCAGGGTTTCAACAACAATGTCCTCGGGAACGCCATCGACCATGAAATAAAAATGCCGCAGCGTCTGGTTTTTCGGGCCGGCGCCGGTGACTTTGACATGATAAGACTCGCCATGTAGCGCGACATTAAACTCGGTAGGCGCTTTTTTAACGGCGTCAGTCGCTCTTGATTCAAGTTCTAAAGGTTCAGGCACCAAGGTGTTGTTCGAGCGCTGCTCTAAAAACAGTCTGCCCACCTCGGGAAACATCGCATAACTCAGCACGTCTTCATCATCAAGCGCCAGCGCTCCGATGTCCTGGCGAAGACTATCAAATTCCGGTTTAAGCAAATCGGCAGGGCGGCAGTCGATGACCTCTTCCTTGCCAATCGCACGTTTTTGCAAATCCCTGTCAACCGCTGCCGGGGCTTTACCGTAGCCGCCTTGCAGGTAACGTTTCACCTCATTGGTAATGGTTTCATAACGTTTACCGGTTAACACATTCAGCACGGCTTGCGTTCCTACAATTTGCGACGTCGGCGTCACCAGCGGCGGATAGCCAAGGTCTTTACGAACCAGCGGGATTTCCTTATACACTTCGCCGATGCGATCCAGCGCATTGCGTTCTTTCAATTGGTTGGCCAGATTGGAAATCATGCCGCCGGGTACTTGAAATACATGCACCTGGGTATCGATACCGGTGAACTCGCTCTCATAGCGATGATATTTTTTCCGAACTTCGGCAAAATAACCGTTGACTGCCTGTAACTTATCCAAATCCAGGCCGGTGTCGTAAACCGTGCCGCGCAATGCCGTCACCATGCTTTCGGTCGGCGGGTGGCTGGTGCCGCCCGCCCACGATGATAAAGCGGTATCGATATGCTGACAGCCTGCTTCGATGGCTTTGATCTGGCACATTTCCGCTAACCCGGAGGTCGCATGGCAATGCAGATGCAGCGGCAGATCGACCGTATCTTTAAGCGCCTTTACCAGTTCGCTGGTCGCGTAGGGAGTCAGTAATCCGGCCATGTCTTTAATGGCAATCGAATCGCAACCCATTTCAGCCAAGCCTTTGCCCAGCGCGACAAAACCGGCCACATCATGCACCGGACTGGTGGTATAGCAAATAGTGCCTTGTGCGTGTTTACCTGCGGCCTTGGTCGCTTCGATAGCGGTTTTAAGATTGCGACTATCGTTAAGCGCATCAAAGATCCGAAACACATCCATGCCGTTTTCGGCGGCCTTGGTAATAAACGCCCGCACCACATCGTCGGAGTAATGGCGGTAGCCGAGCAGATTCTGCCCGCGCACCAGCATTTGTAAGCGGGTAAGCGGCAGGGCTGCTTTCAGTTTTGTTAAGCGCTCCCAGGGATCTTCTTTCAGAAAGCGCAAGCAGGCGTCAAAAGTAGCGCCGCCCCAGCATTCCAGCGACCAATAGCCGATATCGTCGAGCATGGCGCAGGCCGGTAACATGTCTTCGGTACGTAAACGGGTCGCGATCAAAGATTGATGGGCGTCTCGAAGAATAACGTCGGTAATATGAATTTTTTGCATCTGTTTTCCTTTAATTACAAGCCGGTATGTGCTGCCATGACGGCGGCGATAACGCTGGCCAGCTCTTCGGGCCGGAGTTTGTTGGAATAATTGACAAGTTCGGGATATTTATCAACAAAGCCGGTATTAAAGGTCGCGGCCCGAAACTCGGGATGTTTGAGAATTTCCAGATAATAAGGAATGGTGGTTTTAATGCCGAACAAGCCCATGTCTTTCAAAGCGCGTTCGCCGCGCTTGATCGTATCTTCCCAGGTCATCGCGCTAACGATCACTTTAGCCAGCATCGAATCGTAAAAAGGCGGGATTTCATAACCGGTATAAATCGCGGTATCGGTACGCACGCCGGGGCCGCCGGGCGCATAATAACGCGAAATCCGGCCAAAACTGGGCAAGAAACTGTTTTGGGGATCTTCGGCATTAATCCGGAACTGCATGGCATAACCGCGCCTGACAATCTCGTGTTGCTTGAAGCGCAAGGTCAATCCGGCCGCCACCCGTATCTGTTCTTCGACAATATCCACACCGGTCACCGTTTCGGTAATGGTATGCTCGACCTGTATGCGGGTATTCATTTCCATGAAATAAAAACGATCTTTATCATCCAGCAGAAATTCCACGGTACCGGCATTGGTATAGCCGACGGCTTTGGCGGCAAGCACCGCAAGACCGCCTATATATTGGCGCTGCGCCTCATCCAGTTGCGGGGACGGAGCTATTTCGATCAGCTTTTGATTGCGTCGCTGAATGGAACAGTCGCGTTCGTAAAGATGGATGGTATTGCCGTGATGGTCAGCCAATACCTGAACTTCAATATGCTTGGGATTAACCACGCATTTTTCTAAAAATACCTCGGCGCTGCCGAAGGCTTTAGTGGCTTCGGAAATAACCCGTTGATAATTTCGCTGCAAATCATCGGCATTATCGCAGCGCCGGATACCCCGGCCGCCGCCCCCCGAAGTTGCTTTAAGCATAATCGGATAACCAATGGTTTCAGCCACGGCAAGCGCGTGTTCAACACTATCCAGATTACCGTCCGAGCCAGGGGTTACCGGAATGCCTGCTGCAATCATGGCTTTTCTGGCCTCGGTTTTATCGCCCATGCGATGAATCACATCGGCATCGGGGCCGATGAAAATAATGCCGCGCTCTTTGCAGACTCGGGCAAACTGGGCATTTTCGGATAAAAAGCCATAGCCGGGATGAATGGCGTCACAGCCGGTCGCAGCCGCCAAATCGACCAAGCCATAGACATTGAGATAACCGGCTAGAGGTTCGCTACCGATGCAATAAGATTCATCTGCTTTTTTGACATGCAAGGCAAAACGGTCTGCATCCGAATAAATAGCGACCGAGCGTATGCCCATCTCGGCACAGGCGCGAATAATGCGCACCGCAATCTCGCCTCGATTGGCAATGAGGATTTTACGTAACATAAGTATTTATTTCTCTTCGTGGCTTATCGATTGCACTTATGAGTTATGTAAGCTGGAAAATACCAAATCTTCCAGAAACCTTACAATCTCTCCCTCATCTTTATTTTTACCAAAGTCAGTCAGCGACGGCAGATTATTCATAAAAAAATTCTGGAAATGCGCCATTTCAATAATGGTGGACGCTAATGATTTCGGGTATTTGTATTTGGGGTTACACTCCAAAATCATATTTCCGATAACGGCGCAAAGGTCTTTGTAAGGTTTAAACAAGTGGTCCTTGTTATCTTCGGATACCCGTTTGGTCAGATAGGCTTTGGAGCCTTCTGTAATAATGATTTGATGAAGGATGCTTTCATCGACATAACTGGTCCTAATATCGTCCTCGACGGTGGTGGCTAATAATTTAATGACCATTTTGAGTTTAACAACAGGGTCTTTAATATTATTGATCTTAAAAGTAACCCGATATTCAAGCCAGCTCCAATACCAGGCAGTAATATAGATCAGCAACCGGTGCTTGTTTTCAAAATATCGGTAAATACCGGCCTCGGTTGTGCCGATAGCTTCCGCCAGTTTTTTAAACGTGAACGCTTCAAACCCGTTAAGGTGAATTAACTGAATACTGTGCAGAATGATTTTTTTGCCCAGCTCGGATTGTTCCGGATCCCTGAGAAATAATTTTTCATTCATTTTAATTTGTAACTGTATTTCCATAACTTTATGATTTGGCTTTCTATCTGAATATTAATGCATTTGAACCGCTTGCTTTAACAAGGACTACCGCATGTCATGATAAAAATGATAACTGAAAGTATTACAACATGTAAAGATAGTGTTACTATTTTTTGTAAATATTTTTACTATTTTTAAAATTTATTCTAAAAGCATCCGATTATGGAAATAAAAAATATGTTTCAAGAACTAAAAAGCGATCTGCCGGCCAGTATTGTGGTGTTTTTTGTGGCTGTTCCGTTATGCCTTGGTATCGCGTTGGCATCGGGCGCGCCTTTGTTCGCAGGCATTATAGCGGGCATGATTGGCGGTATTGTGGTGGGTATTGCCAGTGGTTCACCTCTGGGGGTAAGCGGTCCTGCTGCCGGGTTAGCCGTCATTGTGTTAACCGCTATCGATACCCTGGGGTCCTGGCCTGCCTTTTTAACAGCCCTAGTTTTGGCCGGCATTATTCAGCTTGTCATGGGCTTTGCCAAGGCGGGTTTTATCGCTTACTTCTTCCCTTCCTCTGTTATTAAAGGGATGCTTACCGGTATCGGACTTTTGATTATTTTGAAACAGATACCCCATGCGCTAGGTTACGATAAAGATGTTGAAGGCGATCTTTCGTACTTTCAAACCGACGGAGAGACCACCTTCTCGTCGATTGTCAGTGCGTTTGATGCTTTTACATTAGGCGCTGTAATAATTGCAGCGTTATCAATTGCGATCCTTATATTATGGGATACGGTTTTAACCAAAAAACATAAAATCTTTCAATTGATACAAGGCCCGATTGTGGTTGTCGTTTTGGGCATGGTAATGAATTACTGTTATCAACAAGGGCTATTGAATTTTAGTTTGGCTGCTGATCAGGTGGTTAATATTCCCGTTCCTGAAAATTTAGTCGGCTTTTTCCGCCAGTTCACCTTTCCCGATTTTTCTGCAATAACAAACTTTGAAGTCTGGAAAACAGCTTTTGTAATGGCGATTATTGCAAGTTTGGAAACATTGCTTTGTGTTGAAGCCACCGACAAACTTGACCCATACAAAAGAGTTACGCCCACTAACAGAGAATTAAAGGCTCAGGGATTGGGCAATATTCTTTCAGGATTAATTGGCGGGTTACCTATTACGCAGGTTATTGTTCGCAGTTCTGCCAACATTTCATTTGGCGGTAAAACCAAACTGTCCGCAATACTTCATGGCGTATTTATATTAATCAGCGCTATTACCATTGCCGAATTGCTGAATATGATCCCGCTTGCCAGTTTAGCGGCTATATTGATTATGGTGGGATATAAGCTGGCCAAACCTGCTCTTTTTATACAGATGTACAAACTGGGCGGGGAGCAGTTTGTACCTTTTGCGGCTACTGTGGTCGGTATATTGTTAACTGACTTGCTAAGAGGAATTGCCATAGGCATGGCGTTCGGCATCTTTTACACTTTACACCACAGTTACTGCAACGCTTACTCAATGAAAGATGTAATGACTACAGAAGCGGGACATGAAGTTCATCATCTTGTTTTGGCAGAGGAAGTTTCATTTTTTAATAAGGCCAGCATAATGCAGGCTTTGGACGCTATTCCGGCCAATTCAACAGTGATTATCGATTGTGCTAAATCAAAATCAATTGCCTACGATGTCGTTGAATTCATACAGGATTACAGGAGTAACGCAAAACTGAAAAACATTACCGTTGAAACCATAGGATTCGTTGAGCCCGCCTAAATAAGAATTGATCTGGAAGAGCGGCTATACAAACTGGTGCAGCACAACGTGATGTGTTAAAGGCGATTAAGACCGGATCAGCGCGGCATAAACTCCGCTGATCCGGCGAAAGTCCGGCCTCTTAGTTCTTTATCCGTTCGATAGCGGGTTTGGGCGTTCCTGTTCCGTTACTTTCAGCGGCGCTTTTGATATAAATTTGTTTCAAGCGGTTAAAAGCGGACCATAAGGTTTTATCCATAACCACCTCGTTGCCGATAGAAACAATGACCCTGATTAATTGGGGTATTTTGTTTTTGGTTGAGACGATATAAACCGGTTGTACGTACAGAACATTGTTGCCCATCGGCAGAATAATCATACGTCCCATTTCAATTCGCGAACCGCTCTGATCCCATAAGGTAAATTGTTCGGAAATTAACGAATCCTGGTGAATCAGGGCTTCAACCTGTGCCGGGCCATTGACCTGAACATCCTTGCCAAACTTGTAAACGGTAATGCCGGGCTTGTAAGCTGCGCCGCAATTGGCGTTATCGAGTGTCCCTGCTACGCCTATCATGCTGAGATTGCCTCTGTTAAAGGGCGTCATCGGGTTAATCATGACAAACTCTTCGGCATCGTTACAGTTGCCAAAGTCCATGGTCTGGTAATAAGGCAATACCGGCTGTCCACGGACATTGGCGAACTGCCAGGTTTCTGCCTGCTCATAGAATAATGCAGGGTCAAGCTGATGATATTTGGCATACACTTTCATTTGCAGATAATAAAGATCGCGGGGATAGCGCAAGTGTTTCTTTAGTTCCGCGGGCATTTCCTCCAGATTTTTAAATACCCCTGGATACGCGCTGCTGTATGCCTGAATAATGGCGTCCGATGGGTCGGAAATATAAAAATCAACATCGCCGTCAAAGGCATCGACAACAATCTTAACCGAGTTGCGGATGTAGTTGAAGTCCTGTTTGCCTTCCAGGAAATCATCGGCAGCGGGTTTGGATACCGGGTACTTGTTAGACAGGGTGTAGGCATCTTGTATCCAGTAGAACCGGTCCTGGGTTATCACCAGATAAGGGTCTTTATCCAGGTGCAGGAACGGGGTCAGCGTATTAATGCGCTCGGTTAAATTCCTGCGCATCTTGAGCTTGCTTTCTCTGCTGATGCCGGTTGAAAAGAATATTTTTTCGTCTTTGAAATAAAAGGCAAATAATGCTTTTCTGAACAGCGATGGGATGGGTATCCCCCCCTCGCCGTGGTAAGGCTCTGCTAATTCGGGTTCGGTACGGGCAATGCCTACGACGTTTAACTTATTAGGTACTATGGCAAAGTGGAATTGTTCCTCACCGTAGTAGATGTCCGGGTGCTTGACACTGAAGCCGACATCGGAACTCATATTCAGATCGCGAAGATACCAAGCCAGCTGTTTATCGGCATCCTGCGCGGCGGGATTTGCAACAGCGCCATAGCCATGGGTATAGCGCAAGTGGATGTTTTCCCAGTTTTGCGCTTCGGACGGTAGCTTCGAAACATTGATTTCCCGTGCCGCAAGATTAACCTGCCGGATATGGTCGAGAATGAAATAACGGTCTTCATCGACAGACGAGAATTGGTAATAAGGTCTTATCTCCTGTAACTGCTTATAGTTGTCAATGATAAATTCTCTATCCCATACCGGAATATTATCGAAATGTTTTTGCGTGCTCCAGGTTTCAATGTCCTCGGTCGCATCCAGCTTGATAGTCATATCAACTGTCTTGATATTTTTTAAATCATAAGCCGCCAGGGTTGCATCGATATTGTGCTGCATCGGCGACTTATTGGTTTTGACCGGATTCGGGTTGACGATATATTTTTGGATTAAATCCGGGATAAATTGGATTTTCGGCAAACCTGTAACGCAGAGGAACAGCGCCAGCGATATTAAAAACGGCGATTTTACCCGATGCTTTTCCGAAAAAATAAACAGGCCTGCCGTTATTGCAGTCGCTACGAAAGTAACAATTTGCAGCCAGATCAGCGGCAAGTGGTAGCGTAATTCCACGAAACCGGGGCCGTAAAATACCGGCTCGTGCGAATCGGTGTACAGCAGGGTATAGCGATCCAGCATGAAACCCCAGACTACAAACGCAACGACAAAGCCGATTAAAATAGTTAAATGAATCTTGGCGCCCAACGGGAATTCCGAGCTTTCATCCGGTATAAAAACATGTTCCAGCCAATATAAAATGCCGACCATGCAGAAGATCAGCGAAGCGGTGGTCAGCAGTTCCTGCTGGATCAGCATGTAGGTCGGGTAGGACAGCATATAAAAACTGACATCATTGCCGTAAACCGTTTCGGTTACGCCCGAGTTGCGGCCGAAAAAATACAGCAGTGTCGATTCCCATTGATTATAAAAGGGGATGGCGATAAATATGGCCAAAATCAGGGAGATTGGCGTATACACGGCAGCCGAACCATTCATAAAGGTGTCGGCAAAACGCTGGAAGCGTCGGCGTTTATCGAGGTTGTTAAGCAGCTCGTCAGCCGGATTGATGCCCAGATAACGCGAGGCGATCCAGAAGTGAAAAAAGAAAATCGTAAAGAACGCCAGCGTTACTCCGCCGGAAAGAAAAAACTTGTAGAGCAGTCTTAGCCAGAAATAGGCTTCAAGTTTTAATGATTGGTACCACCATAAGTCGACAAACAGATCAAGAAATATGAAATAGAAAGCGACATATAAAGTGATAGCGATGACAAGTGTCGCTCCAATCAGCGCGGGTAGAAGCTTCAGGTTCGGCATAGCGTCCTCTTTAGAAAATGTTTTTAGCGTATTCTAACACCCAATAATAGGTTCGTAATGATTTAGACATTATGACTCATAAACAACAATGGTATGCAGGCCACTAAAGTGAATGGGCGGCTTACCATGACCATGAACCCAAAAAAGCTTGGGATCATAAAAATCATGAAAATATTCAGCGAGATACCAAGCAGTAGAGCAGCGTCTAAAGGGTGAATAGCAGTGCTTGGTCTATTTCGTGGCCCCTACTTTCGGCTTTCGTGCTTTTCGTGGACCAAACGCCAACTTTTTTAGTTGGCCGGCCTGATGCCTGCGGGCAATAACATGCTAATGACCTTGCGGCTCATGTCGGTAAATCCAGCCTCGGCGGCGCATCCACTTTTCGATTTCCACCACAAAGAACACGACTGAGGAAAGCGCCAGACAGAACAACAGCTCATCGCGGCTTAAGGCCTCGGTCTTGAAGATGGGTTGCAAAACCGGGACATACAACACCGCCATTTGCAGGCCGAATGTCAACAGTACCGCACCCAACAGCGGCTTGTTGGAAAACAGTCCCTGACTGAACAGCGATTCCCGTTCCGATCGGATCGCCAGCACATGCCCCATCTGCGAAAGGGTCAGCACGGTGAATACCATGCTCTGCCAATGGGCTGAACCCGTAAAATAAGCCCAGCCTTGAGCGAATAAGGAAACGCCGCCCATCAACAGGCCGATCCACAGAATGTGTTGCCACATGCCTTGCGCAAAGATACTTTCCTGGGGTGCTCGGGGCGGACGTTGCATGATGCCCCGCTCTTCCGGTTCGACGGCCAGAGCCAGTCCCGGCAGGCCGTCGGTGACCAGATTGATCCAGAGGATATGGATGGGCAGCAGCGGGATCGGCAAGCCCAGAAAAGGCGCAAGAAACAGCGTCCAGATTTCCGCCGAGTTGCTGGTCATCGTATATTTAATGAATTTGCGGATGTTGTCGAAAATCCGCCGCCCCTCGCGCACAGCCCTGACGATGGTGGCGAAGTTATCATCCAGCAGCACCATGTGCGCCGCCTCCCTCGCCACGTCCGTGCCGATCTTGCCCATCGCGATACCGATATTGGCGGTTCTCAGCGCCGGCGCATCGTTGACGCCATCTCCGGTCATCGCTACGAACTCGCCCTTATCCTGCAGTGCCTTGACGATTTTGATCTTCTGTTCCGGTGCCATGCGGGCATAAATACGAACGTCTTCGACTTCTTTCTCGAATTCCGCAAGACTCATCCGCGCCAGTTCCGACCCGGTCAGCACCTTACAGCCGTCATTGGCGATACCGAGCCGGATAGCGATTGCGAGTGCTGTTGCCGGGTGATCGCCAGTGATCATGACCGGCGTGATTCCGGCGGTTTTGCAAAGCGCCACCGCTTCCTTGGCTTCCGGGCGCGGTGGGTCCATCAGTCCTACCAAACCCAGAAAACACAGACCGGTTTCGACCGAGTCGGCGCTCAGCGGTTGCGGACGTTCAGAAAACTGTCGGTACGCTAAGGCCAGTACCCGCAAACCCTCCGCAGCCATTTTGTCGGCAGCGGCCAGTATCTTTTCCTTCGACAGAGGCTGCGGGCCGGCACCGGCCCATAAGTTAACGCAGCAGGACAGCACGCTCTCCGGCGCGCCTTTAGTGTAAGCGACAAGTTCGCCGTTTTCCTGATGCAACGTGGTCATCAGTTTGCGCTCGGAGTCGAAAGGAATCTCGTCCATTCTCGGTGCGTTTTTGGTTAGATCGGCTCCGACGTAGCCGGCGCTTTCGGCCGCTTCGTACAGGGCGATTTCGGTAGGGTCGCCCAGCAGTTGCCCGTCGTGGTTGCGGCGGGCGTCGTTGTTCAGGGCGAGCGCACGCAAAAACGGGACCGGAAAATCATCGGCTATGCTTTCCCTCAAGCTCTCCTCGACGTAAAACGCTTCGGCATGCATGCGGTTTTGCGTCAGCGTACCGGTCTTGTCCGAACAGATGAAAGTCACCGAGCCTAAAGTTTCCACGGCAGGCAGGCGGCGGATCAGTGCGTTTTTCGTGACCAGCTTGCGCGCGCCTATGGCTAAGGTCACCGTGGCCACAGCGGGCAGGGCCTCCGGGATAGCGGCCACCGCCAAGCTAACGGCGGTCATAAACATCAGCACGGGCGGTTCACCTCGGAGCAAACCCACCACGAAAATGATTGCGCAGATGGCTAAAACCAAAAGGGCCAGGCGCATGCCGAAGCTGGCAAGGCGTTGTTGTAGAGGGGTTTTGGTCTCTTTTCCCTGGCGCAGGAGTTCGGCGATTTTACCGAGTTCGGTGTCCATCCCCGTGGCGATGACTATTCCGACGCCACGGCCGTAAGTTGCGATGGTTCCCTTGTAAGCCATGTTAAGCCGGTCGCCGAGAGGCAAATCCAGCTCCCGTATCAGCGCTCCCGATTTTTCGACCGGCAGCGATTCGCCGGTCAGTGTGGCCTCTTCCACCTTGAGCCGCGCCACATCCAATAGTTTAAGGTCGGCCGGGACGATATTGCCGGCCTCAAGCATGACCATATCGCCGGGAACCAGCTCATGCGCCGCTATAGTATGGGATTTTCCCTCGCGCAGCACCTGTGCGGTAGGACTGGACAAGCGTTTGAGCGCGGCCACGGCTTTCTCCGCGCGGTACTCCTGGATAAAGCCGATGATCGCGTTCAACACGATGATCACGACGATGGCAATCGTATCCGTTAAGTCGCCGACCAAACCGGAAACGATACAGGCCAAAATCAGCACGATAATCATGAAATCGGCGAATTGCCCCAAAAACATCCGGACCGGCCCCCGGCGGCTTTGCTCCTTGATGGCGTTCGGACCGTAGGTTTCGAGACGTTCTTTTGCCTCCTGATCCGTGAGGCCCTTTTCGGGATCGACCTTGAGCCATGCGGTAGTCTGCCAAGACTCAAGGAGATGCCACGGAGGCGAGGAAGGTTGGTGTTTTTGAATCTTTGGTTGCTTGGTCAAAGTTTAACCTCCTGTAAATCAGACGCTACAAGTATCTCAATTTATATAATGATTGCAATATCGCTTAAAAAATGAAAATAAGATAGCGCAAACACATTAGGCGGCATTGGGTGTCGAAACCCAAGGGGAGATACCGTCTTTGAGGGGCTTAGAGCTGAAGGATAAAACAGGAGGCTAGTCCGATAATTCCGCCTGGAACCATTGGACTAGCCTCCTGTCTTGGGTGTTTCGCTTTGCGGCTGTATTTGCTTTTATCGCAAAAAGTTTGTGCTTTATTAAACAGGTGCGCGTACTTCGCAACCGGGTTTTGGGTAGAAACAATTTCTGTTCCTTTCGGATTTTTACGTTTTTTCATCATTTACCTCTTATAATAAGATAAGTTTGTGTGGCTTCACACATTAATAATATACCATTTTTTAAGAGTACATAGCGCTAGTGAAATTTAGAAGAGACTTTGATGTCATCGTAGTTGGCGGCGGTCACGCGGGTACGGAAGCCGCGCTGGCATCGGCCCGATGCGGTGCAAATACATTATTGCTGACGCAAAATATCGACACTCTGGGGCAAATGAGCTGCAATCCTGCCATTGGCGGGATAGGCAAGGGGCATTTAGTTAAAGAGGTTGATGCGTTAGGCGGGGCGATGGCTCAGGCTATTGACCATGGCGGCATTCAGTTTCGCACCCTGAATGCCAGCAAAGGCCCGGCAGTCAGGGCGACTCGGGCTCAGGCGGATCGTCAGCTTTACAAACAAGCGGTAAGAAGTGTGCTGGAAAATCAGCCTAATCTGGCTTTATTTCAGCAAACCGTGTCTGATTTGATTGTTGAAGGCGACAGGGTTGCCGGTGTTAAAACTCAAATGGGCTTGAGCTTTACGGCAAGAGCTGTGGTTTTAACCACAGGCACTTTCTTGGGCGGCAAAATACATATCGGTCTGGAAAACTACAGCGGCGGTCGAGCAGGCGATCCGGCTTCTATCGCCCTGGCTGAGCGCTTAAGGGAATTGCCGTTTAGAATTGACCGCTTAAAAACCGGCACGCCGCCGCGTATCGACGGTCGAACCATCGATTTTAGCAAGTTGGAAGAGCAGCATGGCGATGATCCGGTGCCGGTGTTTTCGTTTATCGGCAAACGGGAACATCATCCCCGACAAATTCCGTGTCATATAACCCGCACTAACAATAAAACTCACGATATTATCCGCTCCGGCTTGGATCGGTCGCCGCTGTATTCGGGGATTATTGAAGGCATCGGACCGCGTTATTGTCCGTCCATTGAAGATAAGGTCGTACGCTTTGCCGACCGGGATTCGCACCAGATTTTTGTCGAACCGGAAGGCTTGAATACCCATGAGATTTATCCTAACGGTATATCAACCAGTCTGCCTTTTGATGTGCAGTATGAGTTCGTACGTTCGATGTTGGGTTTTGAAAACGCTGAGATCGTGCGCCCCGGTTATGCGATCGAGTATGACTTTTTTGATCCCAGAGACCTGAAATCATCACTGGAAACCAAGCACATGGCTGCGCTGTTTTTTGCCGGGCAAGTGAATGGCACGACCGGTTATGAAGAAGCGGCGGCGCAGGGCTTAATCGCGGGACTTAATGCGGCGCGTTTGGTTCAGGGTTTGGACAGTTGGTGTCCGGGGCGCGATGAGGCTTATATCGGCGTGATGATTGACGACCTGATTACGCGCGGTACCCAAGAGCCGTATCGTATGTTCACCAGTCGAGCGGAATACAGATTACTTTTAAGGGAAGACAATGCTGATTTACGTCTGACCGAAAAAGGCCGGGAATTGGGCTTGGTTAATGATCAACGCTGGCAGGCATTTGAGACTAAACGGGCCGCCATTTCTCAATTGCAGGACGACTTGAAAAAGAAATGGGTCAGGACGGAAACGGAAGAGGCAGGTCAAGTTGAGCAATATTGGGGAAAGCCGCTAATGCGTGAAGCCAATTTGATGGATTTACTGCGTCGCCCGGAAGTGGATGTTAAGCAACTGCTGTCGTTTATGAATGATGTTGAAGATATGGATCCTCAGGTGGCCGAACAGGTTGAAATTCAGGCCAAATATGCAGGCTATATAGACAGGCAGCAAACCGAGATAGACAAGGCTTTGCGCTATGACCACCTGCGCTTGCCTGAAGTTATTGATTATAAGGGTATTCCCGGACTTTCTAATGAAGTCAGTGAAAAACTTAAAAAACAGCGGCCGGAAACACTGGGACAGGCATCGCGAATCCCTGGCATTACCCCGGCCGCCATTTCCCTGTTGCTGGTTTATTTAAAGAAGAAAAGCGCCTGATGGAAGCATGTCGAGAAATCCTGGTTTCCGGGATAGCATCATTAAATTTAAGCGTAACTGATGATCAAGTGGATCAGTTGCTTAGCTTTATAAAGCTGATTGAGAAATGGAATAAAGCTTATAATCTGACCGCGATACGGGGCAGGGAGGAGATGGCGCGGCTGCATATACTGGACAGCTTGGCGATTGTTCCTCATATTGAAGGCAAGCGGGTCATCGATATTGGCACCGGCGCAGGTTTGCCGGGTATCCCGTTGGCGATATGTCTGCCCGAGATTGACTTTACCTTGCTTGATAGCAATGCCAAAAAGACCCGGTTTGTGCAACAGGTCGTCCTGGAATTAAAGCTTAAAAACGTGGAGGTTCTCCACAGTCGCGTGGAAAATTATCATCCTGAAAAAGCGTATGACGCAGTTCTTACCCGAGCATTTTCCGGCTTGTCCGATATAGTGAAGCTGACTGCGCATTTGCTGGCCAAGGATGGCGTATTACTGGCAATGAAGGGCCAGAATCTGGATGCGGAACTGGCAGAGCTGACAGAGATCGCAGCAAAGAAATCTGTCATATCGGTTAGCGTTCCGGGAACTGATGTTGAGAGATGTCTGGTACGAATACAATTGCCTGAACAGGCCGAGGTAAGCTAGTGGGAAAAGTAATTGCCATAACCAATCAAAAAGGCGGTGTAGGAAAAACTACAACCAGCGTAAATCTGGCTGCCTCGCTGGCGGCGGCTAACCGGCGTGTGTTGCTAGTGGATCTTGATCCTCAGGGTAATGCGGCCATGGGCTGTGGTATCGATAAGCAGGAAGTAAAATACTCCAGTTACGATTTATTGATGGAGGAAGTGCCTGCGTCAGAAACGGTCATTAAAATGCCTGATATCGGTTTTTCGGTGATTCCCGGTAATTCCGATTTGACTGCGGCTGAAGTGGAATTGATGCATGCAGATCATAAGGAGCGGCGGCTGGCTGATGCCTTAATCCCGATAAAAGCGGAGTATGATTTTATTTTGATCGATTGTCCGCCTTCTTTGAATATGCTGACCTTAAATGCGATGGTTGCAGCCAACAGCCTGTTGATACCCATGCAATGCGAGTATTATGCGCTTGAAGGGCTATCCGCGTTAATGAGTACATTGAAGAATATTCAGGACTCCGTCAACCCGGAACTGCATTTGGAAGGTATCCTGCGAACCATGTATGACGACAGAAACCGCTTGACCAAAGACGTATCGGAGCAGTTGATCCGCTATTTCGGTGACAAGGTGTTTCGAACCTGTATTCCAAGAAATATTCGTTTGGCGGAGGCCCCGAGTCATGGTCTGCCTGTACTGAGTTACGATAAATCATCGCGAGGGTCTGTAGCCTATATTACATTGGCGGGTGAAATGATCAGAAAAGAAAAACATAACAGCACATGAATTTAAGAAAACGTGGGTTAGGTCGGGGGCTTGAAGCCTTGTTAGCTGATGAGTCGGCTAAAGAGCAAAAACAGCAGTCGCAAACTGTGCAATCGGTTGAATATCAGTCCTCTAAAGCTGTGAGTCAGGATGAAGCACAGGTCATCGAGGCGGTAGATGATCGTGCGGCAATAGTGGGCGCGTTATTTAAAAATATTCAAAAAGAGAATCTGTTACTGCTTGAAGAGGCAGAGACTTTAAGAAAATTGATAGCAGAATTTGAAGCAATAGTCCGCGCTGATCTGGCATAAATTAGCGGAATGGGCGGGTGAAATGACTAAATAAAGAGAAAATTAAAAGTTATGGCTGTGAAAAAGCGGGGATTAAATCGAGGGCTGGATGCTTTATTGGGCAACGTTGCCGGTAAAGACGATCACGGCGAGAGCGGGGAAGGTCATCAGTTGCAAACCCTGCCGATCGAACATCTGCAGCGGGGCAAGTATCAGCCAAGAAAAGATATGAACCCCGAGAAACTGCAGGAACTGGCCGACTCCATTAAAGCGCAAGGAATCATCCAGCCGGTTGTGGTGCGTAAGATTACGCCGGAAAAATATGAGATAGTGGCTGGAGAGCGGCGCTGGCGTGCTGCGCAATTGGCCGGGTTGCAGCAGGTACCGGTGGTTATCAAGGATATAGACGATCGTACCGCAATGGCGATAGCGCTGATTGAAAATATTCAACGAGAAGACCTGAATCCTTTGGAAGAAGCGGACGCATTAAGACGGCTGTTGGACGAGTTTGATATGACCCATCAACAAGTTGCAGATGCGGTTGGCAAATCGCGAGCTACGGTGACTAATCTATTAAGATTGATAGATTTGCATCCGGACGTGAAAAAGTTATTGATCAGCAGGCAGCTGGAAATGGGTCATGCACGAGCACTGCTGTCTCTGGATGGTCCAAAGCAAGTGGCTGCGGCTAATAAGATTGTCAAAGAGGGTTTAACGGTAAGAGCGGCAGAGCGTCTGGTTAAAGACAGTCAGGCAGAGCCTAAAATAGCTAAAATCAAGGAAATAGACAAAGACACCTTGCGTTTACAGGAAGACTTGACCGCAAAACTAGGTGCAAAAGTGTTGATTGAGCATAAAGAAAATGGTACCGGTAAGCTGGTCATCGCATATTCCAGTTTAGAAGAGTTGGACGGAATTCTCGGGCAAATTAAATAGTGTAATTAGGTAATGAGCCGGCAGATAAAAAACAATAAAAAATGTAAGTTAAATTTAATCTTCCTTGATTTAATGGAGGTCGATAGATATAATTCCCGAGCTGTTGAGTATGGAGTTGAGTGTGACAGTTAGAAATTACTCTGCTGTCAGTAAAATTATAAGTTATCAGATTCTTACGATAATAATAATGACAGCCGGGTTTGCCCTGATGGCAGGCAGATCTTACGCCTTATCGGCGGCTTTAGGTGGGGCTGCGGCATTTATTCCCAATCTGTATTTCGCGTTGAGAGTATATAAATCGGCCGGGCAGGAAGCAAGAAAGATTGTAAGGTCTTTTTACGCAGGGGAATCAGGCAAATTATTGTTAACAGCCGCACTGTTTTTTATGATTTTTCAGCTTCCCAACATAGAAATATTACCGCTACTGGCAGTATACATAGTAGCATTATCAGTTTTTTGGTTTGCGTTGTTAATGCGCTGACATTATTAATATTTAGAGAGGAACGATGGCTACCGAAGCTCATGCTGCCGAAGGTGCAACCGGTTATATTATTCACCATTTAACTCCGCTGACCGTGGGCGAGGGTTTCTGGGCATTAAATCTGGATACGTTGTTTTTCTCAGCAGTCTTGGGTGGCCTGTTTGTCTGGTTTTTTAAAAGGGCAGCAGAAAAAGCTACGGCAGGCGTTCCAGGTTTGGTTCAAAATTTCGCTGAAATGCTGATTGAATTTGTCGATAATCAGGTTAAGGATAGTTTTCATGGTAAAAATGAATTAATTGCTCCTCTGGCATTAACTATCTTTTGCTGGGTGTTCCTGTGGAACTTCATGGATTTATTTCCGGTTGATATATTGCCGTTGATTGGTTCACTGATGGGTATTGAATATCTGCGCGTCGTTCCAAGTACGGATTTAAATGCAACATTTGCGATGTCCATCTCTGTTTTCTGTTTGATTATTTTCTACAGCATCAAAATAAAAGGTCCTTGGGGCTTTGCCAAAGAGCTGATGTTTCAACCGTTTGGCCCTTGGTTGCTACCTTTCAACCTGCTGTTGAAATTAGTAGAGGAAATTGCAAAGCCAATCTCATTGGCGCTTCGTTTATTCGGAAACCTGTATGCAGGTGAGTTGATCTTTATTTTGATTGCTTTATTGCCTTGGTATATTCAGCCGGTGCTGAGTTTTCCCTGGGCAATCTTTCATATTTTAATTATCACGCTTCAAGCATTTATATTCATGGTACTAACCATTGTGTATCTGGGTATGGCACACGAAGATCATTAATGATTTTTTAACTTTTTATAATTAACTAACCGTTTGGAGGTTTCATGGAAATTGCAAAATTAATTGCTGATGTGCAAGGCATGACTGCTATTGCAGTAGGTCTGGTTCTAGGTATGGGCGCTTTAGGAACAGCGATAGGTTTCGGTCTGCTAGGTGGAAAATTCCTGGAAGGCGCTGCCCGTCAGCCAGAAATGGTACCGATGCTGCAAGTAAAAATGTTTGTTGTTGCGGGTCTGTTAGACGCGGTAACAATGATCGGTGTTGGTTTGGCGCTGTTCTTTACTTTTGCTAACCCATTCCTGTCTGCTGTACAAGCTGCGGCAGCGGGTTAATAAGCTGTTTAACTTTACTAGCAACAAGAGGAACGCATCGTGAGTATCAATGCTACTCTGATTGGGCAAATGATTACCTTTGCACTTCTGGTATGGTTTACCATGAAGTACATCTGGCCGCCTTTATTTGACTCTTTAGAAGAACGTAAGAAGAAGATTTCTGATGGTTTGGCTGCGGCTGAAAAAGGTCAGGAAGAAATGCATTTGGCAGAAAAAAAGGCCAAGGGCGTTTTAAAAGAAGCTAAAGAACAGTCTTCAGAGATTGTAAATCTGGCTCAAAAACGTGCCAATGAAATTGTTGAAGCATCAAAAGATACCGCCAAGAAAGAAGGCGAGCGTTTGATTCTTGTGGCAAAAGCGCAGATTGAGCAAGAAAAGCAACAGGCTAAAGAAAGTTTACGTAAAGAAGTGTCAGCCTTGGCTTTGCGAGCTGCAGAACAGATTCTGAGTGCGGAAATCGATAAAACCAAGCACCAGGACCTCCTGAGCAAAATCTCTAATCAATTGGGTTAAGCAAAATGAGCGAACTGGCAACATTGGCAAGGCCCTATTCAGCGGCGGTGTTCAAGCGATCCAAAGAAACCGGTACGACTGAACAGTGGTCGAAAAGTTTGGCGTTTGTGTCCGCTGTCCTGAATGATAAAGAAATTTCTGCGATAGTCGCTAATCCTAAAGTCAGCAAGGAGCGGTTATCGGCGCTGATGCTCGATATTTGTCAGGGACAGGTAGATGAAGAAGGGGCAAACTTTCTGAAATTACTTGTTCAAAACAACCGGCTAACCCTGGCGCCGACTATTGCTGAGCTGTTCGAAGCCTTAAAGGCGGAAAGTGAAGGTTATGTCGATGTTGAAGTTGCTACTGCTTATGCCTTCTCCAAAGAAGAAAAGCAAAGTTTTACTTCAACGCTGGAAAAAACGCTAAGCAAAAAAGTCCATATGAATGTGACCGTGGATAAATCATTAATCGGTGGCGTACTGGTACGTGCAGGCGATAGAGTGATTGACGGATCCATAAAAGGCCAGCTTCAACAATTAGCAAAACGACTCTAAACCAGAGCGAGAAACAGAATATGCAATTAAACCCATCTGAAATAAGCGATCTGATTAAAAAGAAGATCGAAAACTTCGACTTGAGCGCCGAGTCTCATACGGAAGGTACCGTAGTCAGTGTGACTGACGGTATTGTACGTGTACACGGTCTTTCGGAAGCGATGCAAGGCGAAATGCTGGAATTTCCCGGTAACACCTTTGGCATGGCGCTTAACCTTGAAAGAGATTCTGTGGGTGTGGTGGTATTAGGCGCATACCAACACATCTCTGAAGGCGACACCGTAAAATGTACCGGAAAGATTCTGGAAGTACCTGTCGGCGAAGCATTGCTAGGCCGCGTCGTTGACGCGCTGGGTAATCCTATTGACGGGAAAGGTGCTATTGAAACCACCGAAACTTCGCCGATTGAAAAAATTGCACCGGGTGTAATTGCCCGTCAATCAGTCGATCAACCCGTGCAATTGGGCTTGAAATCTATTGATGCGATGATTCCGGTTGGTCGCGGTCAACGGGAATTGATCATTGGCGATAGACAAACCGGTAAAACGGCTATCGCGATTGATGCGATTATCAATCAAAAAGGTACAGGCATTAAATGTATCTATGTCGCTATCGGCCAAAAGCGCGCTTCGATTGCCAACGTAGTTCGCAAGCTCGAAGAACATGGCGCAATGGCTCACACTATTGTTGTTTCAGCATCTGCATCAGAATCGGCAGCGCTGCAATTTATCGCGCCTTATACCGGCTGCTCGATGGGCGAGTTCTTTAGAGATCGCGGCGAAGATGCCCTGATTATCTATGACGATTTAACCAAGCAAGCTTGGGCTTATCGTCAGATTTCCCTATTGTTGCGTCGTCCACCAGGTCGTGAAGCATATCCAGGGGACGTGTTCTATTTACATTCCCGTTTGCTTGAAAGAGCTTCGCGCATTAATGCGGCAGAAGTTGAGAAGTTAACTGGCGGCAAGGTAAAAGGGAAAACAGGGTCATTGACAGCATTACCTATTATTGAAACCCAAGGTGGCGACGTATCAGCTTTCGTACCGACTAACGTAATCTCTATTACTGATGGTCAGATCTTTTTGGAAAGTAACTTGTTTAACTCCGGCATACGCCCGGCGGTGAATGCAGGTTTATCGGTATCGCGCGTAGGTGGTGCTGCTCAAACCAAGATCATCAAGAAATTAGGTGGCGGTACGCGTCTTGATTTGGCGCAATACCGTGAGTTGGCGGCTTTCGCACAGTTTGCATCGGATTTGGATGAAAACACTCGCAAGCAGATTGAACGCGGTCAACGCGTAACCGAATTGATGAAACAGAATCAATATTCACCAATGTCGGTCGCGCAAATGGCGGTTTCATTGTTTGCTGCTAACGAAGGTTTCCTTGACAGCTTGGAAGTGAACAAAGTACTTGATTTTGAGGCTGCCTTACAGTCGTACATGACGTCAGAGCATTCTGAATTAATGAACAACATTAATGCAACAGGCGATTTCAGTGATGACATAAGAAAGGGGATGCTGACTGCAATCCAGACTTTCGTCAAAACTCATAGCTGGTAAAAGGGTCTTAAGATGGCTGTTGGTAAAGAAATACGCAGCAAGATCGGGAGTATTAAAAATACTCAGAAAATTACTCGTGCAATGGAAATGGTTGCTGCGAGTAAAATGCGCAAAACAAAAGACAGAATGTTGGCAACACGTCCATACTCCAAAAAAATTGGCCAGATTATCAAACATCTGGCTCATGCCAATCCAGAGTATAAACATTCTTTTCTGGTTGAACGTCCGGTCAAGCGGGTCGGTATTATTGTGATTAGTTCTGATCGGGGGTTGTGCGGAGGACTGAATTCAAATTTATTCAGAAAAACGCTGACTCAAATAATGCAATGGGAAAAAGCAAATATTGAAGTCGATATTTGTACGATAGGTACCAAGGCGTTCGGTTTTTTTGGCAATCTGAAAACAAATTTGGTCGGACATGTTTCTAAATTGGGTGACACGCCGCATCAGCATGACATTATCGGCATCATTAAAATCATGTTGGATGCTTATGCGGAAAGTAGAATCGATGAATTGCATGTCGTTTACAATGAATTCGTTAATACCATGACCCAGAAGCCTACTATCGATAAATTACTGCCAGTCGTAGCCGGTGAGCTTGAGGAAGGTCTAAACGGTCATTGGGATTATATCTATGAGCCTGATGCCAAAGAAGTTTTGGATCATCTGTTAACTCGTTATACCGAGTCTATCGTCTATCAGGGTCTGGTTGAAAATAATGCCTGTGAGCAGGCTGCCAGAATGGTAGCGATGAAGAGTGCTTCGGATAATGCCGGGAATATTATCAGCGAGTTACAGCTGATTTATAACAAAGCCCGGCAAGCCGCTATCACTCAGGAAATTTCAGAAATTGTTGCCGGTGCCGCAGCTGTTTAAGCCCAAGTTAAAATGACACAACACAAGAGGACAACTCAATGAGTTCGGGTAAAATCGTTCAGATTATCGGCGCGGTCGTTGACGTGGAATTTTCACGTGCAGACCTGCCCAAAGTATATGATGCCTTAAATGTAGAAGGCAAAGGCTTGGTGCTGGAAGTTCAGCAGCAATTAGGTGACGGTGTGGTCAGAACGATTGCGATGGGTACAACCGATGGATTAAGCCGAGGCTTGGACGTCAGTAATACCAACGCACCTATTGCGGTACCGGTCGGACAGGAAACCCTGGGTCGCATTATGAATGTTCTGGGTGAGCCTATCGACGAAAAAGGTCCTATCGGCGAAAAAGTAAAATGGGGCATACACCGTGAAGCGCCAAGCTATGCTGAGCAAGCTGCGGCGACCGAACTGCTGGAAACCGGTATCAAGGTTATCGATTTGGTTTGCCCGTTTACCAAGGGTGGTAAAGTTGGCTTATTCGGTGGTGCGGGTGTAGGTAAAACCGTCAACATGATGGAACTGATCCGTAATATCGCGATTGAACACAGTGGTTACTCAGTATTTGCCGGTGTAGGTGAGCGTACTCGTGAAGGAAACGACTTCTACCACGAAATGACCGATTCAAACGTAATCGACAAAGTATCGTTGGTTTACGGTCAGATGAACGAGCCGCCAGGAAACAGATTGCGCGTTGCGTTGACCGGATTGACTATGGCGGAGTTCTTCCGTGATGAAGGTCGTGACGTTTTATTCTTTGTTGATAACATCTATCGTTACACATTGGCAGGTACCGAAGTATCTGCGTTATTAGGCCGTATGCCTTCTGCGGTAGGATACCAACCTACACTGGCTGAAGAAATGGGCGTATTACAAGAACGTATTACCTCAACCAAGACCGGTTCTATTACGTCTATTCAGGCGGTTTACGTGCCTGCGGATGACTTGACTGATCCGTCACCAGCAACAACTTTTGCTCATTTGGATGCGACTGTTGTACTGTCGCGTCAGATTGCCGAGTTAGGTATCTACCCTGCGATTGATCCTTTGGATTCTACCAGCCGTCAGTTGGATCCATTGGTAATTGGACAGGAACACTATGATGTGGCTCGTAAAGTTCAGGGTATCCTGCAACGTTACAAAGAATTGCGCGATATTATAGCGATCTTAGGCATGGATGAATTATCTGAAGAAGATAAATTAACCGTATCAAGAGCGCGTAAAATGCAACGGTTCTTGTCTCAGCCTTTCTTCGTTGCTGAAGTGTTTACCGGTTCACCCGGTAAGTATGTATCATTAAAAGATACGATTGCCGGTTTTAAAGGCATTATCGACGGTGAATACGATGCCATTCCTGAGCAGGCTTTTTATATGGTAGGTACCATAGACGAAGCGCTTGAGAAAGCAAAAGGCATGAAATAAGTTATAAAATTGGCAGGTAATAAATATGACCATGACCGTACATGTAGACATCGTTAGCGCAGAAAAGGAAATATTTTCCGGATTAGCGGAAATGGTATTTGCTCCTGCTGAACTCGGCGAAGTAGGCATTTCACCTCGGCATGCACCATTAATATCAAAACTTAAGCCCGGCGAAGTCCGGGTAAAAGTCAGCGATAAGGAAATTTATCCGTTTTATGTGTCGGGAGGTATGCTGGAAATACAGCCGCATCTGATTACCATCCTGGCTGATACGGCTATAAGAGCAAAAGATATTGATGAGGCAGCCGCAATTGAAGCGAAGGCCAGAGCAGAAGAAGCATTGACAGATAAGTCGGGCAAAATTGATTTTGCAACTGCTCAGGCACAATTGCAGGAAGCTGTTATGCAATTAAGAACATTAGATAGATTTAGAAAACGCGGCGGGTAGTTGGGATATCGCACGATATGCCTCTACCCTTGTTGAAAGCCCGATAACGTGTTAATACGCTGTCGGGCTTTTTTGGTTTAACGGGATATCATATGAAAATAACGACCATTATTCTAGCTGCGGGCAAAGGAACGCGTATGCGTTCAGAATTGCCCAAAATTTTACATAAAATTGCCAATAGATCTTTACTGCAGCATGTCTACGACATGAGCAGACAATTGGAAAACAATACCATCAAGATTATTGTAGGCCATGGTGCAGAGCAGGTTACAGAAGCCTTAAAAAATCTGGATGCCGACTGGGTAGAGCAAAGGCAGCAGTTAGGCACAGGACATGCTGTGCAACAGGTTAGCGATCAAATTGCCGATTCCGGTACTGTCTTGATACTGTATGGCGATGTGCCTTTGTTGAAATTAGCAACTGTCAAGCTGCTAATAAACAATGCCAATGACCAGTCTTTGGCTTTACTCACGGTGAATCTTGCCAATCCGAGTGGTTACGGCAGAATAATTCGAAATGCTACCGGCCAGGTTACAAAAATTGTTGAAGAAAAAGATGCGACATCCAATGAAAAGCAGATCAATGAAGTCAATACCGGCATTATGGCGGTGCAAGGCAAACAATTAAAAAAATGGTTGAGTCAGTTAAATAACAACAACGTCCAGGGCGAATACTATTTGACTGATGTGATTGAGATGGCGGTTGCCGATCAAGTCAGTATCATTACAAGCCAACCGGAGACTGAGGATGAGGTGCTGGGTGTTAATAATCGCATACAACTTAGTCACTTGGAGCGCGTTTATCAGTATGAGCAGGCCACTAGCTTGATGGAACAGGGTGTTACCTTAAAAGACCCGATGCGCTTCGATCAAAGAGGTTCAATTGAAAGCCTGGGTCAAGACATTGAAATCGATATTAACGTGATTTTAGAGGGGAAAAACAGTATCGGTAGCAATGTCAAAATAGGTGCTAATACTAATATAAAAAATTCCATTATTGGCGATAATGTAAAAATATTTGCAAACTGCATTATTGAGGATGCGGTGATAGGACAAAGCAGTAGAATTGGCCCCTATGCCAGGTTAAGGCCGGAAAGTGTGCTGGCCAATGATGTCCATATCGGTAATTTTGTAGAAATTAAAAAATCATCGGTAGCGGCAGGCAGCAAAATAAATCATTTAAGTTATATCGGTGATACTACAGTGGGTAGTAAAGTCAATATTGGGGCAGGAACGATTACCTGTAATTATGATGGCGTCAATAAGTTCAGAACTATTATTGAAGACGGCGCTTTTATAGGCTCAAACAGTCAGTTGGTAGCTCCGGTTACTATAGGTAAAAACGCTACGATAGGGGCAGGATCAACCATCACCAAAGACAGTCCTGAGAATCAGTTGACTTTAAGCAGAGCCAAGCAGATGTCCCTTGCAGGATGGCAACGACCCGTTAAGCACGACTGCATGGATGCAGGAGGTAGTGTAATGTCGGGAACAATTACCGAGGAGAAATAAATGTGTGGAATTGTAGGCGGTATCGCGCAACGAAATGTAGTACCAATTTTGCTTGAGGGGTTGAAGCGACTGGAATATCGCGGCTATGATTCGGCAGGCCTCGCGGTTATAAATAATCGGCAAATCTATCGGAAACGAGAACTGGGCAAAGTAAAAGGCCTGGAAACTCTGTTGGAGGCCGATCCCATTTCAGGACACATCGGTATAGCTCATACCCGGTGGGCTACCCACGGTAAACCCAGCACAGCTAATGCGCATCCGCATATTTGTCGACATAAAGTGGCTGTAGTCCATAACGGTATTATAGAAAACCATGAGCATCTAAAAGAAGTACTGGTGCAACAGGGTTACGAGTTCACTTCAGAAACCGATACTGAAGTTATCGTGCATGAAATTTATCACGCCTTGGAGTCTACTGACGGATTACTGAACGCCGTTAAAAAAGCCATCAAAAAACTGGATGGCGCCTATGCGCTGGGGATAATGAGTGTTGATAATCCAGATACTCTTATAGCGTGCAGAAAAGGCAGTCCGCTGGTTATCGGTGTTGGGATAGGCGAATATTTTATCGCCTCGGATGTAGCGGCATTGCTTCCGGTCACGCAACGCTTTATTTTTCTGGAAGATGGAGACATAGCTGAGATTACCATAAAGGGGTTAGTTATTTATGACGTGAATGACAAAGCAGTGAATCGTTTGATCATAGAGAGCCAGTTGACAGCAGATGCTGTCGATAAAGGCGACTATCGTCATTACATGCTGAAAGAAATTTATGAGCAACCTTTTGCTATCTCACAAACCCTGGAAGGCCGATTCATCAACAACCGCTTACAGGAAAATGCCTTCGGGCATAACGCCGCCAAAATATTTGATAGCATAAAAGTTATTCAGATTTTAGCCTGCGGAACGAGTTACCATGCAGGGTTGGTGGCACGGTACTGGTTTGAAGCGCTAGCCCATGTTCCTTGTAATATCGAAGTAGCCAGTGAATTTCGCTATAGAAGTCCGGTGTTAGCGCCGGACACCCTGATTGTCACCATTTCGCAATCCGGCGAAACTGCCGATACACTGGCAGCATTACTGGAAGCCAAGAAGCTGGGGGCAAAATATTCATTAGCCATTTGCAACGTACCGGAAAGCTCGCTGGTTAGAGAATCCGATCTGGTATTAATGACCCGCGCCGGCCCTGAAATTGGCGTTGCATCAACCAAAGCATTCACTACGCAACTGGTAACATTAATGCTGCTAGTCATCGCTATCGGCAGACGTTTTCAGATGGACGAAATAGTGGAGCAAAAAATCACCTCGGAATTATTCAGCTTGCCGAGCAAAATTGAAAAAGCTTTACAGATGGATGATGAAGTTAAGGATCTGTCCGAGCAATTTGCCGAAAAACAGCATGCCTTGTTTTTAGGCCGAGGTACCCATTATCCGATAGCCATGGAAGGCGCATTAAAACTAAAGGAAATTTCTTATATTCATGCCGAGGCCTACCCGGCAGGCGAGTTAAAACACGGCCCCTTGGCATTAATCGATGCCGACATGCCGGTTGTGACGGTGGCGCCAAACAACAGCCTGTTGGAGAAACTAAAATCGAATATGCAGGAAGTAAGCGCTAGGGGAGGGCAACTGATTGTTTTTATGGATGAAACACTAGCTACCGCAAATAATGAAAATGTACAAATCGTAAAAGTACCTCAAGTCGGTAATGAGATTTCGCCTATTGTGTACACCATCCCATTGCAGTTGTTGGCTTATCATGTCGCTGTTTTAAAGGGTACGGATGTTGATCAGCCCAGAAATCTTGCGAAATCAGTTACGGTGGAATAGTTGTGGCAAAATTATCACTACAAGTGTGGGAGAGTAATAAACTTATAAACTAAGTAATAAAGTCCTATACTAAGTAACAAAGTTGTATACCGAAGTCGGCTGGTCTAGACTCTTTTTGAGAGCAATGACTGGGCGACTTTTTTAATGGCGAGAAAAAATTATTCGAGATCGAAAATAAAGATCCAAAAATGGTTAAAAGATGGGCGCGGTACCGGACGGGGCTGTGAATACAAACCTTGGTTAACTGTTAGAGATGTGCCGTCGGAAGGCCGTTCGCATCGCATTTTTGGACACAAGACTCAGCGCACCCACCACTTTCTTTCTGACCTTGAGTTAGCTGTATTCTTTGCACTTGAGTGGCATTCGGATACCGAGGACATACGGGAGCAATTTCCGTTACGAATAGAGGATACCCTGGCACTGTCTGATGAATTAGGAATCTTGCATCCGTCTTACCAAGGCATACCGCAGATTATGACCTCCGATTTTCTGGTTAATACTAGAAATGCCCAACGTCCTAAATTTGTTCTGCAGGCCAAGTATTCGGAAGCATTACAAGATGCCAGGACTATTGAAAAATTGGAGCTTGAGCGTCGGTACTGGGTGCAAAAGTCAATACCGTGGATGTTGGTTACCGAAAAAGATATTCCTAACGTAATTTTCCAAAATATTAGTTGGCTATATTCAGCTCAGAGAGATGAATTAGATGCCGAGACTATTCAGGAACGCGTTGCAATGTATACGCATCATTTCAATCAAGCATCTGATAAATCTCTGATCGATATTGCCAAGCAATTAGATGCAGCTTATACGCTGTCGGCAGGACAATCTTTACTGGAAATAAGGCAACTAATGGCTAGACGCTGTTTCTTATTCGATATTTTCAAACCCTATACTGTATTAAAAGCCGGCGAATTGCGGGCAGAAAATATAATTGCTTTGACGGGGGGGCTTCGTGTTTCGAATCAATGAGGTGCTTTCGTTAGATAATCAGCTCTACCGCATTTTGGCAGACCTGTCGGAAGAGTTGGTATGGATATCCATAGAGGATAAAGCCGCACTTCCGTCAGTCGTTTCAAAAACCAATTTGGTGAATGCGATTGAGAGGGAGATATTAACGCGCGCTGAAGATCCTTTTCAAATATTGTCCTTTAGGGTGTTGGAAGACGATTCGTCTGCCAAAGTGATAAGAGATAAAAACTACGAGCTGATTAAACCGATTGTATTAGAGCCGAGATTTTATGTGCCAAAGGTAAGATCTTCTATTATCAACCGTGTCATTCTAGAGCAAGGAACAACCAAAAAGACGCTTTATTTTCTACTACGCAGATATTGGCAAAGAGGTCAGACGCCAAATGCTTTAATCCGTGACTACAAAAACTCGGGTGGCAAAGGTAAGGTCCGAGTTGCAAAAAATAAAAAATTGGGGCGCCCGAGATTACACAGTCCAGGCATAGGGGTCACTGTTAATGCGGGGGTTGAAAAATTGTTCCGAATCGCAATTGATCGGTACCTGCTCACCGAGAAAAAGCATTCATTTTCGTATGCTCACCGACGATTTCAGTCTTTATACGCAAATTATTACCCGGATAGTGAAGAATCAGCGATACCGACTAAGTGGCAGATGCTCCATTTTTTCAAACGCGAATACAGTCAGATAGAGAAAATCCAAAAGCGAAGTAACAAAATCGAATATAAAAAAGATGTTCAGCCTCTAAATGGAACCGCGAATATTCAGACGCTGGGACCCGGGTCTCGGTTCGAAATTGACGCTACGATCGCAGACATTTATTTGGTTTCGGATAGCGATCGGAAAAACATCGTGGGCAGACCTATCGTTTATATTGTTATTGATGTATTTAGCCGCATGATTGCCGGTTTGTACATAGGCTTCGAAAACCCTTCTTATGCCGCAGCCATGCAAGCGTTAGCAATGGCATTGACAGATAAGGTGGCCTATTGCAAACAATATGATTTCGATATTGAGGCACCAGATTGGCCGGCCACAGGTTTGCCTGACGCAGTTCTAGCGGATCGAGGCGAATTATTGGGTCATCAGATTGAATCACTGGAGCGCAGTTTTTCTGTTCGTATCGAAAATACACCCCCTTATCGAGGCGATGCTAAAGGCGTGGTGGAGCGCTATTTTCGAACGGTTCAAGCGGATTTCAAACCGTTTGCACCTGGCGTCGTTACAGAAAATAAGGTTAAAAAAAGGGGAGGCCGCGACTATCGATTGGATGCAGTGCTGACAGTTCGTGAGTTCAATGAAATAATTCTCGAATCTGTGCTTTTTCACAACCGTTTTCACGTGCTAAAAAAATATGATCGAAGTATAGATATGCCTGCCGATTTGGAGATGACGCCTTTGTCGTTATGGAACTGGGGCGTACAACATAGAACTGGACGGTTACGTACTGCCTCGGAAGATGCATTAAGAGTGAGTTTATTTCCTCGGGTAAAAGGCACATTATCCGAATTAGGGCTTTGCGTTTTTGGTCTCTATTACACATCGCAAGAAATACTCAAGCAGGGTTGGCTGCATCGCGGTAAAGGTATATCGAAACCGGAAGCTTTCGAGGTGGCTTATGATCCTGCTGTTGCTGATGTTGTTTATCTGCTGCCCACGAAAAACAGTATCGAGTATTGGCTCTGCAGTCTTACCGATCGATCACGAGAGTTTAGGGAATGTTCTTTTTGGGATGTTTGGCAAATACAAGCTATTCAGAAGTCGACTATCGCAAAAAGTAAGTTGGTTGCCGACGTAAAAAAACGTGAGCTTGAAGATAGGATTGCTGAAAAAATTAAAAATGCTCAAATACAGGCGCCTGAAACGGATACACTGTCGAAGTCAGAACGAATTACTGCCATTCGTAAGAATCGGCAACAGGCTAAGGACCAAGAGCGACAAACAGCAAAGGACTTACAACAACAGTCCAGTAAAGAAAAGAAATCTGCGAATATTATTCCCTTGACTCAACAGCCGGACGATTATAGTTATCCAGATTTTATCGACGAGCTTTTTGGAGATGACTGATGGGGTTACCCACTAATATGGCTAATGCCATTTATCGTGATCCAGGTGTCGAACATTATCGTGGCAATCCTTTGATAGAGGCTCTACCACCGATCATGACTACCAAGCAAATAAAACAAGCTTTGAGTGGTTCAATCAAGTTCGATCTTGGCGATATTTATACCGATGGTACTCACCGTGTTCACATCATCTCGCAATTGTTGGATGATTTTTTCCAGCCCTTAGCGAATCATCTGCAACTCGAGTCCAAAATATCCATCATGATACGGCAAGGGTATGTTGGGCGAAATTTGGGGGATGGATCGCTCAATACCCATTTGCAGAATGGCTACGAGCGGGTGATGACTGGCGAATTAGAGGTATTTCGATTTGAACATGTCAGATCCACTGCTCGTAGCCTTTCATTAATCGGATGTTCGGGATCTGGAAAAAGCAGTACGCTTAATCGCATTCTAGCCACCTATCCGCAGGTAATTTTCCACGAAAAATATAATTTCACCCAAATTGTTTATCTGAAATTAGATTGCCCGCTCGATGGGTCGCTCAAGAATCTATGCAATCATTTTTTTCGGGCTGTTGATATAGCATTAAATACAGATTATGAGAAAAAGTATGCATTGAAACGTCATACTGTCGAGACGTTGATGGCTTTAATGAGTCAGATTGCTAATGTCCACTCTATTGGAGTGTTGGCCATCGACGAAATTCAGCATCTGAGTACAAGCAAATCCGGTGGTATAGAGAAAATGCTGAATTTCTTCGTCACCCTGGTGAATGTGATCGGTTTGCCGGTCGTCATGGTCGGTACGCCCAAAGCGAGAGCTATTTTTGAGATGGATTTGCGGTCCGCCAGACGCAGTGCTGGTTTTGGTTCATTGTTTTGGGAGCCTATGAAAGCGCCCAGTCCTAATGCCGACAAAGATCAAATCAAGAAGGCTGAATGGGGAGCGTTTACCGATAAGCTGTGGCAATACCAATGGTTGCAAAAGCGTGATGAAGTACTGACGGAAGAAATGCGTAACTGCTGGTACGACTTATCTCAGGGTGTATTGGATATTGTCGTAAAGCTGTTTGTACTCGCGCAATTGCGGGCTATTGTTACTCGCACCGAGCGAGTTACGCCTAAATTGATGAAGAAGGTTTACGATGATGAGTTGAAGCCAGTCCATCCCATGCTTGCTGCGCTAAGGTCTGGAGATCCGGAGATGATTGTTAAATATTCGGATTTAAGCATTCCTGATATTGACAAAAAGATACTCGAGTTGAGTGCCAAAATTGATTCGGTGCAGGCCGGTGCTGAATTACAGCGATATAGCAGTAACGAACAAGCCATGCGACTATATAATTTATTGGTTGCAATGGATTGTGACTCTGATCTAATCGAACCTCTGATAGAAAGGGCTTTCAGTTTATACCCTAAAATTTCAGTTAGAGAGCTTATGCCAATTGTTCTGGAATGGTATGGTCTTGAAGAAAAAGAGCCTAAGAAGCCGCAAAACAAGCCAACGGTTATTAAACCGCCGGAGTGGCACACGTTGGACTCCGGTGATCTCAGGTTCAAATTTTCTCAATGTGGGAAGGGACAATCGGTCTATCATGAGCTTAAGCGTTCTGAAGTAATTTTCGATGTCGTCTTTTGGCTGAGAAATGCGAGTTAAACATGCTCAACTTTCCGCTACCTTATAAGGATGAGCTGATTTACAGTGTGGTAGCAAGAGCCGGAACACATATGGGAATCACTAGCCCAAAACAGCTGCTGGATACTGTTTTCGGAAGCCGATTGGTAATCGCGACGGTGGATTTGCCGAATCATCTTGATAGGCTTCGCAGTTTATATCAACCAAGTTTGGGGTATAGCGTCGAAAAATTAGCGTATGAGCATACCTTGTTTCCAGTTTATTCACCGTTCACCACCGAATGTCATCGAGAACAATGTTTGCAAAAAATGGCTGGAAACTCCCGTGGCGCTATTCATCTAATGCTGGGTGTGGCGGCGTCAAGACTCAAACAGCCGAAGTATTTGCGCTACTGTCCACTATGTTTACAACGACAGTTAATTGATCATGGTGAATATTACTGGAAGCGGCAGTGGCAAGTCGTTGGTGCCGACTGTTGTTTAGAACATGGCCATTTGAACGAAGCTAGCATTAATCGACACGAGTATCATCGCCACCAATTTTTTGCGGCGTCACCTTCAATTTGCCCCATTTCTTCGCAGCGTCGGGCAGAGCCGTCAGCCATTAAAGTTGCACGGCAGGTTAATCGCCTATTACATCATTACAATAAAAGTGCTGCATCCTTCGCGCAATGGGGTCTTTACTATCGCCAATTGGGCGGTAAAGCGAGTTGCCTAGCGGGGCGGAATATTCGACATGAAGCAGTCCGAGAGCGGGTATTGGCTCGTTGGCCTGTGAGTTGGCTGAATGAGCATGGATTAACGATCCCCGAAACAGACACTTCCTGGTTGCGTGCCATTTTTCGAAAACACCGAAAATCGTTCAGTTATCTCGAACATATCGTGGCGTTGGATAGCTTGTTGCCGGATAGCTGGCAAATAGATGATGTGCTAGCTGAAGTTATATCGATAAGGACTAGCCGGTATTTGCCGAATACCGATATGCCAATTTCTGACGAACATATAACCGAGCAACTAGCCGATAAAAGAGCGCAATGGTTGGCATTGATTAAAGGAGAGAATATCAAACGCGTACGATTGAAAAACGGAGCGCTGTATGCTTGGCTATATCGCCATGATAGAGTATGGCTTTTATCTATGAATCGCCAGTTTTACTTGCCAGCGGTTAGACAAAATCATCGTGTCGATTGGCGACAGCGAGATCTTTGCACCTGCCGGCAGCTGATCAAAATTCGCAATGCCTGTAAATCTTTACTTAATTGTCCTAGGCGGTCGAGAAACTGGTATTTATCGAAGCTCGACAAGAGCGCTACAGTTGAGAAAAACATTCGAAAGATGCCGTTATCAGCATCGTTTTTTAAAAGGCATTGCGAAGAGGTTTCAGATTATCAAATTCGTCGTCTGAACTTGGCATTACAATGCCTTGGGACGGAGTGTAATCAGAAATGGCGGTTGCTGAGGTTTGCGGGATTAAGCGAAGAGCGCTTGTCGCATGAAGCTAGAAGTTGGTTGGATAACATATTGGAGAACTAATTGATGGGGAACATTCATTTTGACGGATTGTCCGGCGATACTAAAATCCTGTCCGTCGGTTCGCTATTCAGAAAACTGAATGGCTCTCAGTGGGGAATCAATTTAGATTTTTCTCCCTCGCAAAATAAAACATCGTTGGGACTGTCCAACGCACCTGTTTTAGCTCGAAGGCGTGTTTTGAATCCATCGGCTGAAACGAAACCGGCGGGGTATCCTCTTTCCTTTACCATTGCGGACACCGAACACTGGCAGAACAAAATACTGGAAGATTATCCAATCCCAAAGGCTGTGGGAACCGTGGAGAGAAAAGAGTGGTGCTTTTATTTTCTGACGGACAAAGGCGTGCAGATTTTTCTTCCCCAGTTTGAGCTGGCTCGTGCTTTGTTTTTTCATAATGCCTATTTATCTCGCACGGCGTTGGAACCGGATTGCCTTAACGCTGAATTCGATATCCAAAGGTTCAACTCGGCGGCAGCTCGGATTAATATCCTTCCGTCATCCGGCTATTCGCCCAACTTGCTGAATGACTATGGATCCCGGCGACTGTTAAGCTGGCTGCTGATGGACCAAGATGCTAGAGCCTCATTCGAAAGCATTGGGATATACCAGAAGCTGAATGGGTATGATAAAAACGGTTATCGCTCCTGGCATTTTCAATTTGAACCGCCCAAACTGTTTGGTGCCCAATTCGAGGTCAGAGGACACTTCGACCGAGAGCAGAAATGTATGTTCGTCTACGAAATCGCCGGTATCCGTGATATTAAAGCGGATATTCCTGAGGTAGTTGAAATCTACCATCCGGATTTCAAGGAAAGCGTTCGTGGTCAAGGAACAGGTGGAGCGAGGTCTTTTTCCGAAAGACCGCCTGAACACACGGTTCATGATGACGCGGAAGCCAATGCCGACCATCACCCCGTACCGTTATCTGTGCCGTCCGTTGTTTTTGAATTTGCAAAAGCGTTCGAGGCACGTAAGGTGGCAAACAAGAAGCAACAAGCCGCTTCAGGTAAAGCAGACCAAGAGGCTGGCAATACGGCGTCCAACCACGTTAGCGTCGACGAGATGACCGTTTTCGGCGATTTTCCTGGTGCCGATTGGGACACAGTAGTGGACGAAACTGATGATGTGCATCTTTATGCCAATAAATTTGAATGCTTTCAAAACATGTTAAATGAGCTTAGCGCTCGATATGGATGGGTTATAGAATCAAAGCAGCTCAGAAAACTACCACAGCTGTCGCGTTGTAAAAAGCATCTTCTGAACAATGGCGACCCTAGATGTATGGCCGTCGTTAAGCTTATATCCAAGAGTAAGTCTTACCATATCCTTGAAGTGGATACTTCGGACGCTAGGAATTTACTATCGACACAAATATTACGGTTCAAGTCGCAACACAAGTTGGAGGACCAACTGCAGAGGTTGGAAATAAAACTATTGAAAGGCTCATTACGTTGGCCAAACAGTTTATTGGCGGAGCTGTGTGGCGAAGATGGCGTCGTAGGTGTGCCCCACCCCAAAACCGATTCGGCGGATAAAGGCTGCTTAAGGCCTGATTCCATATCGCATTGGGCAGCAAGGATTCATGCTAGGCTTATTGCGATGTAGTATTGTAAGTTGATTAAATCAAATTGAGATGTGGTTTGGTATTTTGTCTCGTAAGGTTTTGAAAAACATGAGCTTTATCAGCGAAGAGGAATTAAAAGATGTTATTGAGACTTTTATTAAGCGACACAATCAAATGGCTAAACCACTTGTGGCTCCGACGCGAAAGCCATTGTTAGCCAAATTTGATATGGTTTTGAAAGGTTTGAAAATCAAGGTCGACTTTCCTTTGTTAGCATTGTCAGTAATTCGTACCCTGGATCAAATCGTCGAGTGGCGTGGTCAACCGACTGTTCTCCTGCAACAATGGACAGAAATACTGCAGCTCCGATTTTCGCGATTGGGGTGGGGGATGCAACGGGGCATGTGTATTGAGCGCATCCTAACGGGTAAATCATATTAAAACGCCTATTTTAAACACTAGAGACGAACCATTTGCTATAATCGCTCGGCGTAGTATTTGCTTGAGTCGATTCAGTAGGTTCAGGATTGCCAACCTGCTGGTTATAGTCACAAGCATCAAGCTCAAAGAAATTAGCCTTGGCTGTTTAAGCTCTACTTCTGAGCTTGGTTAAAAAAGGGCGATTGCCCCATGTGAGATTGAAATAAGCGGCTGCTTTTAAGAGCCGACTCTGGGCGCGAATACGCAGTAACGGCTCTACTCTCAATTTCAACAGACTGATACAAACATATCTTCAAATATGACTGCGACAAACACACCTTGCGCCAACTCCGAAAAAAAAATAGGCATCTTCCAAGTTTTTGGTTACGCGAAAGATGAAAAGACGGTTTTTTTGTTGGCAGATATTGCCTTAGGAACCTCTGCATTATGGCTCCCTCTGCTGCTAGGCACCATTTTTTATACCAAGACTACTTTTTGCGCTGAATTAGTAAAACTCTTGGATGCCGGAAGCGGCTACACCTTTGCATTACCTTTCTTAGCCACTTCAAGTTCATTTCTGTACCTTGAGCGAAGAAAGAGAAATGTGAATGACCTTAGAAGTAGAGTAGCACCAAGCATTCTCACAGAGTGCATTGTGCTCGCCATTCTTGGTCTCATATTCGCAGGAGCTCACTTTACCGCCTTAATATTTGACAAGGACGCTGGCAGTTTCATTTTGAACTACATCCAATTTTCGTTTGTTGTCGCCACGATATTTACGGGCATACAGCTCTTTTGTTTAAGAAACATAAATAAGTTGCCTGACGAATTAACGAAATACAGATCAGGAGAGCAGGAAAAAGCAGCTCAAATTCGAAACCAAGCAAAGCAAAATGATTCTTTCTGATTCGGCATACAATATGAGCAACTTTACACTTAAGAGCATATCCATCACCCAAGCGATTGGTACCTTCTATGTCGCATCAATACCTGCTGGTACCTTATTGGCCTTAGTAGACATTCTCAGCCGTGACATGAGCGAGGAAGGTCGGCAACGTGTACAACGTGAGTACAATGAAGACCGAGGGAAGCAGATTGCGAAGTACTCTGCGGAAGACAACGCGACTTTTCCGACCTCAATTATTATCGCAACCTATCCAGACAAAGTCCGTGTTGAAGAAAATGGCTTGGCGTTTGGTCAGCTTGCTGATGGTTTAGATTGGCGGCCGATGACACAAGACGAACCTTTTAAAATAGGTGAGGTCATAGATGGACAGCACCGACTGCTCGGTTTAAAGCATGCTATCGAAACAGACGGTATTGAAAGACTAAGAGATTTTGAGTTGCCCGTTGTATTTATGCTGGATCTCGACCAGGGCGATAAAGCGTATGTTTTTTCGATTATCAATAGCAAACAACGCTCTGTTTCATCGTCACTCATCATGGATCTTTTCGGACTTCAAGAACAACGAAGCCCGTACAAAACCTGCCATGAGATCGCCCAAGCGTTTTATGATTGGGCGGATGATCAGAATGAAGGGACAGCCCCCCCCCAAGGTCCTTTTTATAAGGGACTGAAAATGTTAGGCAAGAAAGTCGCCGATGGGGAAATGCTCTCGCAAGGAAGCTTCGGAAAATATGTCCTGAGGTTAATCAGCAAAAATCCAGATGAAGATGCTAGAAGACTACGCGAAAATAAAATCCCGTTAGTTGATTACCCTAAGTGTGTACTTCGCTACCTTTTTATTGATGAAAAGGACTTTGCAATTGCTCGTATCCTGCATGAATATTTTTCCGCAATTCGCAACGAATTCCACGAAGAATGGGATGTAGAGCCTGAAAAATATCTCTTAAGAAAAACCGTAGGTTTTTCTGCCCTTATCACTGTTTTTGAAAAAATATGGAATAAGGACATCCGCAAGCCCGATGAAGCTGCGGATTACTTTGCTAAAAAGGCGGTTGAGTTTAAGAAAAATTTAAACGGAAAGCCATTAACAAGCGATTATTTTCCTTCAAGCGAAAAGGGAGCCTCTAAAATTGCCGCGATTATGCTAAATGGAGAACGGCCTGAAGAGCCGGTTACTCCATCAGGGGTGAACAACAAATGACTGAGCTAACAATCCAATATCTGCCCGTTTCCCAGATCATACTAGACCAGCGCAACCCGCGAGTTGCTCCGGCTTTAGAGTCAATCGAGGGCGATCCTCCTCAGAATTTCATCGAACTGGCACTGGGCCAGTTCGCTCCAGACGATGAAGATAAAGGTGCCTCCACTACTTTTTCGAGCCTGAAGGCTTCGATCCGAGCCTATAAGGGCTTGATTAATCCTATTGTGGTTACACCGCAAGCTGACGGCATGTACGTGGTTATTGAAGGAAACACGCGTGTTTCGATCTATCGTCAGCTTGCCGAAGAGAAGGCTCTTGGAGCTTGGGAGACGATTCCCTCAATCGTTCGGCATGATCTCGAAGAGAATGGCGAACACGCTATTCGACTTCAAGCTCATCTCGTCGGACCACGTCAGTGGCGTCCTTACGCGAAGGCCAAATATCTGCATTCGCTCTACATGGAGCAAAAGCTTTCCATCAACGAAATACTGGACTACTGCGGCGGCAATGCCAGAAAGCGAGAAATCGAAGAGTACATTGCTGCATACAACGATATGCAGAGCCATTACATGCCACTTGTGGGGCAGAACCAACCTGATTACACGCGTTTTAGTGCGTTCGTAGAGTTACAAAAGCCTCAAGTCAAACAGGCTGTTGTGAGGGCGGGTTTCACTATGGATGATTTTGCTGAGTGGGTAAATGATTCGAAGATCAGTCCCTCGAATACGGTTCGTCAGTTACCGCGCATTCTAGGAAATACAGAAGCTAAGAAAAAATTCTTATCTCTTAATGCAAGGGAAGCGATGAAGGTTCTGGAACAACCAAGCGCTAACGCCGCCATCAAGGAGGCTTCGCTTGAGCAACTAGCCAATGCGCTGGCCAGCAAGATTAGAAGTCTTAATTGGCCTGACGTAAAAGATCTCAGTGAGACACATGATTCTCAGCGCGCCCAAGCCCTTTCAGATTGTTTCGAGGAGCTACATGATCTCTGCAAGCAGACGGGCTTGCTTGCCGAGAATGAGTGAAAGTGACCACCATCGGCGTCTTGTTCAAGCATTGGCACGGGAGATTTCAGCTGATGCTATCTGGTGCAACCCTCCAATCGTCTATTGCGATATACAGAATGGTATTGCTTTAGACGTGCCCCCGATTATTGGAAACAATCGGCCAGATGTATTCGCACGTGACCTTGCCACCGCAGCATTGATTATCGGCGAGGCCAAAACTGCAAATGATATTGATAACCAACACACTTTTGACCAACTCGCATCGTTTTTTGATTATTTGCGCAGCCAGCAACAAGGAGAGCTTTGGATGGGCGTTCCATGGCTGAATGCAGGTACAGCTATTCGCGTATGTGCGCATATGCGTAAGAAAACAGCAGCACAGCATGTTCCCATCCGAGTGTTGTCTTTCATGATTGGCGATACCCACATAAGGAGAGCATGGCGTGAGTGATTTCCGATTCCGTCTACGAGTCGAACCTGTACTAGAACCTAAGTACAAAGCATTTCCTTATCAGGAAGAGGCGACCGATTTTGTTGCCTCACGTCAATATGCTGCCATCTTCCATGAACAGGGCCTCGGCAAGACAAAGATTGCTATCGATGTCATGCTACGCTGGCTCGAGCAAGAAGAAGTCGATACGGTGCTCGTATTCACCAAGAAGGGACTAGTCGCAAATTGGGTTCGCGAGTTTAATATGCACTGCCAATTAACGCCATTGGTGGTTAGCGAAAACTCAACAAATAATTACTATGTTTTCACAACGCCTACTCGTTTGGTGCTGAGCCATTTCGAAGCCGCGAAAAAGGAGATTCGTCGATTCAAGGCCTGGCTGTCCTCCAGGCGAGTCGGCGTGATCATTGATGAGTCAGCCAAAATCAAGAATCCTGAAGCCGAATTGACCCAGGCTTTTTTTGAATTGTCCCCTTTTTTCGAAAAGCGCGTCATCATGACCGGTACACCTGTTGCCAATCGTCCCTACGATCTCTGGGCACAGGTATATTTTCTGGATGGTGGTGCGTCTCTTGGCACCGACTTCAAAGGATTCAAGCGTGAGACAGACCTTACTGCTGATCTTCGACATGACTCACAAGCTTTTGAAACATATCAACGCCGTCTTGAGGGGATTAACGAAAGAATAAAATCGTTCTCGATTCGAGAAACTAAGGATGGAGGGCGTATCGTCTTACCCTCCAAAGAATTTAGGCGCATTGAATGTGACTGGGAGCCTGCACAGTTTGAGTTGTACCGACAAGTGCGCGAAGAGCTTCGTGCTTTAGTTGTTCGTGATGGGCAACTGATCGAAGACGATCAGGAATCGATTCTCAAACGTCTATTGCGGCTGGTTCAAATCGCATCTAATCCAGGGATCATTGACGAAAGTTATACGGCCGAACCAGGTAAATTCGAACCACTCTACGACTTAATTACTGATATTACACGTGCTGGTGAAAAGGCGATTGTCTGGACGAACTTCAACGATAACTGTGACTGGCTGGTCAAGAAATTAAAATCGTTTGGAGCTCATCCTCTTAATGGAAAAATGTCGATGGAGCGCCGTAATGCTGTTATAAAGTGGTTCTTGGAAAATCCGGAAGATCAAGTGCTGGTTGCAACACCTGGAGCAGCTAAAGAAGGATTGACTCTGACCGTAGCGAATCACGTTATCTTCTATGACCGTACCTATAGCCTAGATGATTACTTGCAGGCGCAAGATCGCATACATCGGGTTTCGCAAACGAGAACATGTTACGTGTACAACATGCTAATGGTCGACTCGGTTGATGAATGGGTAGACTGCTTACTTGAAGAAAAACGACTTGCTGCACAATTAACGCAAGGAGATATCGATGCTAGGGCTTATTCTGAAAGAGCTACGCTCGGTTTCTTTGAAATACTAAAAAGGGTACTTGGGGAGAATTAGGAATAATGGATTCGATATTTCAGGAAGACACGATCACGCTACGCAAGCGTGAGATCAAGGTAAAGACTGGATTTATTTCTCATGCCAATCTGTTGTTTTACGCAGAGAATCCTCGCATCTATTCGATAGTGTGGAAGGACAATGGGGCTGAGCCCTCACAGGAAGAGATTTTCGGTGCATTATCAAAGACGGATCATGTGCGCGAAACCCTGGTTCCGAGTATCAAGAGCAATGGTGGCCTGATAGAACCCGTTTTAGTTCGCAACAATGTTGTACTTGAGGGCAACAGTCGTCTGGCTGCCTATCGAGTTCTCGCCCAAAAGGATCCCAAAACTTGGGAGAATATTCGTGTCCGTATTCTCCCGCAGTCGATTTCAGACAGTGAGGTTTTCTCGCTGCTAGGCGAGTTCCATATCGTTGGTAAGAAGGACTGGGTGCCCTTCGAACAGGCGGGTTATCTATACCGTAGATTCAATACTCACGGTGTTGATGAAAAGCTGCTACACGTCGAGGTAGGACTTTCTTTAGCGAGGATTAGGCATCTAATTCGCGTATACGGTTACATGCTTAAAGTAGATGATCGTAACCCAGAGCGGTGGAGCTACTACGATGAACTTCTTAAAGGTCGTCGTTTCAACCATACGCGCGAACTCTATCCAGAGTTCGATAAAAAAATTACCGAGATGATCCAGAATGAAGAAATCGAGCGAGCAGTTGATGTGCGCGACGGACTTCCGAAGATTGTAAAAGCAGGGGGCAATACGCTCAAGAAATTTATGAATGGCGCACTCTCATTCCATAACGCTTTGCAGGAAGCGCACCAACGAGGAGCTGGCAATTTCTATACAAAGAAGTTTACAGACTTCAAAAATTTTTTGGCGGATGATCAGGTGGATGTTGAAATCATGAATGTTTCCGCCGATGAAAAAAAACAGCTTATCTATCTCATTAAAAGAATCGAAGTTCGGATCGGGCAGATATCAAAGAAGGTCAATGGGAAGTGCTAACTGCGGTGACAATATCTAGTGCTGTCTTGTTCCCAACTTTCGCTGAGCGTGCATTTGACAGCACAACCTTCAGGGCTTTAAGTAGCGCTGTTTCGGTTGCATCAGAGAACAGTGCTGTTTCTGAGTTATCAGTTTCTTGAATTTCTATCCCAAAGTCTTGGATTGTACCGGATAAGTCGTGAAGATGAGCTGAGGCCAATTGATAGTCATCAGTACTTTCCCCGAGCTTTTTAACCTCCTTTTCTGCTTTATGAACATGCTCTTCTGTCAGCTCAAGAAGTGCTTTTTTTAGCAGTAACGGCGTGTCGCTCTTCTGTGCAAGACTGAACCAATCATAAATCGCCTTAAAGTGAATCTGTGTATTACGTAAGCGTTGGCGTTGCTGAGACCGCGTTCGGATGCGATGCGCCAATTCTCCCACATGGACACTTAACTCTGACTGAAGCCATGAGTACGGAACCGTATGCTCGAAATCATCTCGGCGAGCATTCGGAATCATCTTTTCCGAAGAAACGTGAATGTCGCCGATAGTCCAGTTGGCAAATCGTTGCTCTGGATACAGAGAGGCCAGTAGCGACTCATCGCCCACCTGGATGTTGCCTGCGCGCAAGCGAATTCCACCCAAGCCGAGTCTCTTGGGAACTGCGCCCATGTAGTTGTGGTCTGCAACCCAGCCGAAGGCTGCTAGTTCACCATCGTCCCCCGTTATCTCCAAAAACTCAATATCACGCAATGAATCTTTGATTTTTGGGTTGAACTCGATGCTGTTTCGGGCACGATGATAAATAGGGCCTGCGTTATCGTTCAATTCGATACGAATCGGTGGTCGAATGCCGCGTTCGATCAGGAATGCTTGAATACTATGGCCAAAACTGAAGTCCGGATGAAATGGAACCGGTGCAACCTGCGACAGATAGGAGCGAATAGCCTGTTCATTCATCAATAGATCGTTCTTGAGACGGGTAACTTTGCGCATTTCCACTTCAAAAAATCGCTCTGCTTTGTCGGTTGCAGGCTTCTCGGTATAGGTCACAACTGCACGGATGACATCGGTCAGACTGCCTGCGTAGTCTGAGTCTCGCATTTTCTCCTTCATCGCGCGACCGCTCCAACTTACCTCAAAGACTTTCGTGTCACCTTCCGCCTTTCCCCGAAATAACAGTTCCTGACAATAGCCTAACCCTGCAAGTCTCCCAACGCCGCGAAAACCTCGAAGGTCTGTGCCTCGTTTATGACTCGCACCGATAGAGGTAATTCGCCTTACAAAGTCTGCATTCGGGATACCTTCGCCATTGTCGCGAATGCGAATCGCCCGTCCGGCATGATCTAATGTAATCATAATATGAGGATCATCCATGGACAGTCCTGCCATCCTGGCCTCATCGATGGAGTCAGCAGCGTTCTGTATGTATTCACGATAGACCGTCAGGGGGTCAATGTACATCGAGTTGGCTAGCAGTTCTAAGATATCCTTCCCAACGACTATGTCAGAGTCGATCAGGGTCTTAGGCTGTTTCGTAATGTTAATTGCAGAAAGAGTCATTTTTCAAACTACCAGTTATTGCTTTTAATTAGGCTGTTTCAGTGAGGCCAGCATCTTCAACCAATTCGTCCTCAGGAATGAGTGCGGCAATGGTCTTACTATCCTTTAGGCGTTGTCTCATTACTTTCCATATTTCCGCCTCCTCGTTTTGCGGGAGAGGCACGTAGTAACTGAGAATGTGATTAACCTTTGAACTGCTGGCCTTGCCAATCAGTCCAGCAAACCCTTTGGGTGTCGTTCCGGAAAGCAGATTTGCCAGTTCATGGCGCTCCTCCATCGTCAAGCGTTTAAAATCCGTTTCGAACGAGTCGAACTCAGCGCGGCCCTCATATTTTTCATACCAGAACCGATTAAACAGAAAATGCTGTGGTCGTAATAAAAGGCTTTCGAATTGTTCTTTATCTCCGCCAAATGCTGTCTGGAAGAATTCGGGGGAACCGCTGACGATCCCATGTGTCGCCTGCAGAATGATCTGGATTGAGCGAAGATAGTAGCGGTTCCAGTTTTCACTGACAAAAGATCGATTAGGTAAATCAGTAGGCTGATATCGCATCGGAAACGAGAAAATCCGGATATTCAGCTTCTCATTCAGGTCAATATTGAGTCGCATTCGCTCATACAGGTCCGCAGGAGTATCCTTAAAGTTGTATAGCATGTAATTGGACAAGTCATGCAGCCCGACTTCGTGTGCCATATGGATTGCCGTTTCATATGGCTTGCGAACCCCAAGATGGTCGAAAGCTATTCGTAGCGGACGAATGGCAATAGTAGCCATCTCTTCTAGATACATCTTGTCTTTACACAGAATTCGTGCGTCGACCCCTTGATTGAAATCAACACGCCGTTGGATAGCTTGTTTGCCTTGGCGGAGGAACATTGCCCCTTTCTGGAAGCCATTATCTCGAATTTCGGCGATGATGTTTTTGTAGTTCTTTGACGCAACAACGTTGTTGTCCATCAGCATCAAGTCCCGCTTCGGCCCATGACGCTCTTCGATCGCCTTAATCAAGCTGGTGATCGACTGTGCATCACGTTGATCACCTTCTAGTTTGGGCACCCCACAAAAGTGGCATTTACGCACGCAACCACGGGAAGCATATGCAAAGTAGGCATCGTGCACTGGATAGATATACTGATCCTGAATCTGGTCTAGAATCGAATAATCGGGTACTAAATCTTCAATCGGTGTGCCGCTAAAATCATCGGAATACAACTCCTCGGTAAAGTCATCGAGTTGAAGTGACTCAGAGGGGGACGATGATAGTAGGCCACTGATGAATCGAACGCCGCGCCAACGTGGCTCGGTAATGAAACGTTCGTGCATCAATGAAGCGGCGATTCCTCCAACGAATACTTTTGTCGTATCACCCTTAGCTATGGCAATCGCCGAGTCTATGGTTTTTGCAATTTCCACCCACTCAAAGGAGAAAAGCGTCGTCACATAAATGCGGTCCCAATTGCTATTAAAGACTGACCGATCCTTATCGCCCTTAATAAACTTTACGTTATCTTTCTTCCCATATGGCCCGTGATAGGCAGCAATCTTCATCAGTCCGAGAGGGGGGTACTTATTCTTATAGCCCGGCTCGATTAAGAGAATGTTTTTATTAGGCATACTGACTTATGCGCCGAAACGCATCCTCCCGAACTTTGAGAATCATCTTGAATGCCATATCAGCACCTTTAGCTCCGCCAAACCCCTCCAAGGAACCGTGGGTTGACCAGTCGATTTGATCGACGAAATCAGACAGCTTGGCGACAAAATAATCCACCGTAATTGCTTCGTTTAGTGACTCACGAACCAGATAGCCAGCTAGACTCATCATTGCATATACGCCAATTCCCTTGGTAAGCAGGTGATGCCGCTGATCTTTCCACTGGTCAGGGAGGGTAATCACGACAGCCTCCCAGTAAGCGATTGCGTATCCAAGCATTACCTCAGCAGTTACTGAGCCTCCGACCTTGGCCTCCTTGATAAATCTCTGCGTAGCCTGATGCATTGTACGAAGCGATGCAATTCGCTTAGTGCCAACTGTGCGCGCACCACCAAGGTCTAAATGACCCCGCCAAGGCGAGCTGGGATCGCTATTCAGTCCAAGTGCCACGAAAAGTGCAGGATCGACTTTTGCCAGGTCACTTCCCAAGGACTTTGCTTCAGTGAAATCAAGAAGACTGCCACTCAATCCTTTGGCTTTACCGTTAATCGTCCGAAAGACCTCCATCTCCTGATCTTCCGACAAACCGAGAAAAGCCATGAAGGCAAACTGAATAGGACTTCCTTGAAGAAACCCCAATCGGTGCTGTCCATCTACCTGCGTTAGGGCGGGCCCTTTTGAAAGTTCCAAGCGAAGTCGGGCTTTAGGTCTATCTTCGAGGCTCCAGCGATCTGCCAAAGATTCACGCAAATTAAATGTCAGGGGTATAGAAGTTGTTCCAGGCTGCTGGATGTAACGTTTGAACTCCAGACTGTGTTCTCGAGACATACGCCGCTGATAGCCTAACCCCGTAGACTCGTCAAGAACGTCGGCAAAGCTGGCACGAGCCAAGTCTCCGGCCGAAGCAAAGCCTGTGAATACCTTGCGATGCCCACAAAAGCCAACTAGACCTTCAATTTCGAGTACTGTGCAATTATTCATTTTGCAGTCTATGGCTGCATAGCCCGTTACGTTGTTTAGATGGCTTTATTATAGCAACTAACAACAGAAAAGTCGATCCAGATATTGTGTGGGTAATAATTTAAATAAACTGCAGTTTAATGCTGCAATATTGTGCGGTTAAATTGGCTGGTAATTGACATTGCTGGGCACAGCAGCATCGATAGTAACCGCGTCAAATAACGGATCAATCGCTACTTGGCTATCCGTAAAGCCAGTGAGGAAATGCTAGACCTGGAAGCTTACGAGGCAGATATGCGCCTGATCAATACATACTCCAGGTTGACGAACCTTAACGCGTTAGGCAAGCTGGAACCCGCGCACAATAATCGCTTTCTTATCCTGACGAAGCAGATCATGTCGAAATAGCGGTTCTACAACGATGATCTGAATAAACTACCGGTTAGGCATGAGGATTGGGTTTACTGACACACTCAACTAAACCGAGTGATTTGTGGATGCGAATTTGTTTATGCCAACTACCAAATCAAATCATCAGGAACCTGATACTCCGCATAAGCATCATCCACCATATCCGCGGATTTATTTTGCTCATTATAAACAATCACACTAGCTGCATCGCGCAATTGTATTTTTCTTGCCACCTCAGCTGACACCACTTCATATTGTTGCTCCAGCTTTACGATAGCCAGTCGTCCTTCGGCGATCTGATCGCGCATCGCCCCTGATACATAAAGCCGCTTGACCTTATTATTATCGGTAAAGTTATAGGCCAAGCCTTCCGCATCCTTGGGCAGGCGGTTTAATTCGATAATCTGTTTTATTTGCGCGGCCAGCTGTTTTTGCTCGTCCTGTTGTTGACGTAATTGGTTAAGCTTCCTGTCTCTTTCGATTTTTGCAGCCTGTGCTTTTTGAGCCAGTTCTTTAGCTTCATCTACCGCTTCGACTTTATTCTTGCGCTGCTGTTGGGTTTGCTTGCGCTTGTCGGATTTAACGCTTTTCGCTTGAGCAGCGCTGACTAAACCAGACTTTAGTAATTGTTCTTGTAGTGATAATTTCATTTTAGAATCTCCTTAACCCCGCATTCCATCGTTTAAAAAATATAATTTTTTATTAAAATTCCACTCTAGCTTTTTCTACCCATTTTTTCAAGCTCAATACATGGGCATAAAATATCACACGTCGACTATTATTCATTTGAACACAATGTAAAGGACTTAATGATGTTCGAGAATCATCAGTTCCGATACAAAACCGTCCAGATGTCGAATGACCGAGTCGTGCCATATTGAGACCATCGGAAATTTTCACTTAAAGACACCTCACCTTTGAAATTACTCGTAAGACTCGTCCAGTCTAAACCTACTACACTAAACGCCGGTTAAATTCTGGCGTAGTGACAAATTTACTACACGCAATAATAAGAAAAATTATGTGTTGGCACTAATCAACCATTTTTCGTTCCAACATTTCTCACAGATACAAAGCCAAGTACGAGCAGTAAGGTGTCGATCTTTCCTGCTCAAAAGTTATAGTAACCACACATTACACAAACCAACTCATGCTAATCGGCTGTTTAACGTCGGGACATTCGTTCCGCCATGGAGCGCCAGGTTGGTTTTAACAACGTCAGTGGTGATCATCAGTGAAATAGCATTGCTCAGGGGCGAAGTGGGTGGTGCAGTTTTGGTTGAGGCAGGGGGATGAAGGGGTGGAGTTGATATTTTCCGGTGGGGAGCGGAAAGGTTGAGACGTCAGAGGTGTTGTAGGGGATGTTTTGATAGTGCGTGAATCATGCTGCCTTCTTTTGCATAGAAATATTTCACTTTTTAGTGTTGAATATTTGAAAAATTTCATTATAATTTAGTTTTATTTCACAGGAGACGACTATGGAAGAGCAAGAAATCGGTGTAAGCCCAGCCGAATTAGGCCGCTATCTCATGCAGGTTCGTGACCGCGCCGGGTTAAAACAAGGGGAGTTAGCAAAACGTGTTGCACTGAGTCCTGCCGTGCTTTCAAGAATCGAAAGCGGTGAGCGCCAAGTGACACTTCAGGAGGTGCAGGATATATTGATACAAATAGGTAGCCCTGAAGCCACCGAACTCTCCGAGTCGCTTCAGCGAGTATGGAGGGTGTTGCCGAGGCCAAACCTGGACCATCCTGATCAGGAATTGTTTTGGGAAGCCGAGCAAGTTGCATGCGAATTGGTCGAGCTTCGTGACCAGCCTGAGACGCCACATGCCTTTGAACGCAGACTCTCCGAGTACATTGAGGAGTTAAAGCGTAGCGCCAACCTTCTTATGAAACGTGACCATCAAATCGCTTTTATAGGGAGTATCGGAGTTGGCAAGTCAACGGCCATTTGTCGTATGACGGGGCTTGAGACACCCAAGGAAGATGGAACCCTTGTTCCCGTGCTTGAGGTCGGAGGGGGCGGCATTACAGTGTGTGAAGTCCATTTGCGAACGGGGCCGGAATACGGACTCATTATTGAGCCTCGCAGCGACGACGAGATTCGCCTGGACGTCGCCGATTTGGCGGATCACGTCCTCAAGGGCAATCCGCAAGCCGAGGACGACGACCCAGGTGCATCAGCATCACAAGGTATTTCGAAGGAAGTAGCAAGAGCGTTACGCAACATGGCGGGACTCGCAGTGCAGAGACCGAGAGGCCATGATGGAAAGCGCACAACGGTTGACCCCGCCAAAACATTGGCGGAAAAGTTTCCATCGCCGCGTGAATTTGTCGTCGAGGTGCTCAGCAGGATGGAACTACATCGCCGCGACCGACGTGATATTTGGTACGACAGCGCCTCCGGTAAGGCACCAAAAGCCTGGCTGCGCGATACTTTCTCAGCCATTAACAATGGACGCCATCCAGAATTTACGCTTCCGAAGCGAATCGAGGTGGTTGTACCAGACCAATTGTTCAAAACCTCTGATCTAATGATTCGTATCATCGACACCAAAGGCATTGACCGTACAGCAGCCCGCGAAGATATCGAGACACATCTCGACGACCCTCACACGCTTGCGGTGCTGTGCTCAACTTTTAATAATGCTCCAGCTGCTGAGGCTCGACTCTTGCTAGAACGCGCCAAGGATGCAGGCGTTCGTGGCCTAGAAATCAACACCGCTTTGCTCGTGCTACCACGCCCCAGCGAAGCGCTTGCCATGAAGGACGATGCAACGAGCACACCAGTCGAAAGCTCGGACGAGGGTTACGAGCTTAAAGCCGAGCAAGTGGAATTGGCACTGCAACCGTTGGCCTTGCAGAACCTCGCCGTGGGCTTCTACAATGCCAACGAGGATCAGCCAATCCAAGCCCAAGAGTTTCTGATTGATCGATTGAACACTGCCAGAGAAGCTTTCCGCCTTCGCATTCAGGAGACGACGAACGGAGCACGTAATCTCCTAAATAATCATGGAGAGGAGCGCATCCGTGCAGTGCTACGCGATGCGGGTGAGAGCTTGTGGACCTGGGCTTCGCTAAATAAGGAAGTGCCCCCTGTTCACGCGCATGTACAGGAAAGCCTTCTCGAACAAATTCAGATTGCCTATGCAGCGACAGTCAGGGCTACCGTTAACCGTGAAGGAGAGTGGACCAATTTGAGCTACTCCTACCAAATTGGCTACGGTGCAAGACGAATCGCGGTTCTTGCTCTTGCCAAAGCAGTGGAGGAATTCATCGGCCACTGCAAAATTATGGCCGCAACACCGAGATACTCCGAAGCAGTTGATCTCATTACCCAAACTCAACGAGTTTTAACGGATTCATACGAGGAATTGCTTCGTAAAGCGCAATTGATGGGGCAAACCGTATTTAAGGATGCCCTCAAGGATGACCCAACATTCTGGCAAAGATGTATGGCTGAATGGGGACAAGGACCTGGTTACAAAACCCGTGTAGCTGATCACAATCGGAAATGGTTTGCCGATGAAGCCAGGAACCAACTTGAAGAGCAACTGAGAGCGCTTATCGAACGAGAATGGTCACGTGTGCTTGATAGCGTAACCGAACTACTGGAGCCTGTGGTATAACTCGTCTCGACTGTCGAGCGCGGTCTTGAGGTTGGGCACACGCTGTTGTTCCCGACATTACCCTCAACTCGCCACCACCCTGCCATTGGGAAACCTGGAGCCAATGTCGCTTTGGGGTCGAACTCGGTCTTTCGCGAATGACGCAGATGTGGCCTAACCAGCCAATCAAATTATTACTGTAAAAGACTGGTCTGGGTGTGCGCCGTGATAAGGCGGCGGAAGTTAGTATTATCGAGCATTCTTGCAATGCTGTTGACCTCTTTCAGTATGATACTTTATTGCCCTCTTACAACCACGGAGCTTTGTGATTCAGTATAGAACTTTATTACTCTGTTTTTCTGTGATGGCTGGATTTTGAGTTTAGTTAATATAGGACTTTATTTTTGATTGGTTGATTTTTCTGGAGATGGAATGCGACCTGTAGGACAATTGAGTATACATCTTTATTACTCTCTTACAACAAGAACAATTGTTAAAATCCGGTTTAGTCAGCGCCGCTCAAGCCAAAAGCGTGAAATCCGATAAGCGCAAGCAAACCCAGCAGCAGCGCAAGAATAAAGTCGAAGTGGTAGATGAAGCTAAAGAAATGGCTCAAAAAGCACAGGCCGAAAAAATCGAAAGAGACAAGGAGCTTAATCAATTACGCCAGCAGCAGGACGAACAAAAACAGCTGGCCGCGCAAATAAAACAGATTATTGAATTAAACCGGCTGCCCAGAGATTCTGAGGGCTTGGCCTACAATTTTACCGATAATAATAAGGTCAAGCGGTTGTATGTTTCGGAGGCGATGCGCGATCAAATTGCCGAAGGACGGCTGGCTATTGTAAAGCTTGGGCAACAATATGAAGTGGTGTCGGCGGAAGTGGCAAGAAAAATACAGTCGCGCGATGCAGCTGGCGTGATCGTTTTTAACGAGCAAAATAAAGCTACCGACGTGGTGGATGACGCTTATGCAGAGTATCAAGTTCCTGATGATTTGATCTGGTAGAAACTATGCACGTCTTTACAAAACGCAACATCGGTTGCGTCCTTGCTGTTTAGCCTGATAAAGCGCCTGGTCTGCGCGTTCAAATGCCGATTCATCGGTGTCATTCGGGGTAAACTCAGTAATACCGCAGGAAATGGTAATTGCAACGGACGCGCCGCTGGCATTGAAGCCTGTTTTTTCAATGGTTTGACGCAGTTGGTTGGCCAGTATCAAAGCCGATTTACTGTCGGTGTTTGGTAACAACATAGTAAATTCTTCACCGCCAAAACGGGAAATAAAATCGGTTGCGCGGGAATGATCGGATAATTGTTTGGCGATTAACAGTAGTACTTTATCGCCGGCTTTATGGCCATAGCTGTCATTGATATTTTTGAAATGATCAATGTCCCAAATGATAAGGCTTAATGGTGTGCGATAACGTTTCCAGCGAGCCAGTTCGGTTTCCAGGCGTTCGTTATAGGCATTGCGATTTGGCAGACCTGTTAAGGTGTCGCGTAATGCCTGGGTATTGGCAATTTTTAGTTTGGATTTAAGTTCACAGGATTCTGACTCCATATCTTTTATTTTATCCACTAAATCATCCAGTTGCTGCTGTGTTTTCTGACGTTGAATAGCTTCTTTCTGACTGTGTTCCTCAATTTCTTTGGCAATACTGGCTAGTCGACTGTTGATTATCCCTTTTAAAGGCTCAAGTTTGGTGGCGTTGGTTGAGCTTAACTGTAACTCTTCCATCTGTTCAGAAACGGGTTGATCGAGCTTACTTCTGTTTTCAGCCGATTTTTGAGCGGCCGTGCTGGCTCCCATTACACTTATATCCAGTGCGGCTAATTGTTCAGTGATATGGGAGAGAAACTTATCAATGTCTTGCTGTTCTGACTGGTTGTGCTGTTTGATTTTAAGCAGCAGCTTAAAGGACTTATCCAGAATAGATTCAAAAGCTATTGTGGTTTGGTTTGGAGCGGCGAGCAATTGTTTTGCGGTTTGCGCTTGTTGATCAAAAATGCTAGGTATTTCAATGCCTTCCAGAAAAAGAAATAACTGCCGACTGACAATTCCTATATCGATGTGGTTGGCGATGATAGTTGGCGCCGAGGTGTCGTTGTCAGATTCGATAGCTTCAAGTATGGCGATAAATAGTTGATTGGAGTTCTCGAATTTTGCAGACTCAGCTTTGTTCTTCAGTAGTTTTAGCAGGCTTTGTTGGTTTTCAGTTGTGTATCGCTGAAGCAGAAAATCAAATAACGGCTGGATTTCCACTGACTGGTTTTGATCTGGTGTATGCTTGATTTGGGCTACGGAAAGAGTGAATTTTTCAAGTTCATCTTTAAGTGCGTGGCTGTTTATGCCGCTTTTTAATTGCTCGCGGATACCCAGCAGATGGGGATCCAGATGTGGATCGAGTCCTGTCGTTGCGATAGTCAGGCGTATTATTGTTTTACAAAGCAGGTCCTCTTTTTCTTTGCAGGATTCCTCTGCTTTCTTGTAAGTAGCCTCGGATTGTTCCTGTTCATCAAGTAAATCTAAATATTTCTCTTTCCATTTATCCGGGTCGGTTGGCTTACTAAAAAAACTCATGAATAGACCTTGTCAATGATTAATGAGCGAAAACTAAATAGCTTATGCGTCTTGTGCAATGGGCGGCTTTGCAAGCCGCCGCATCGATTTATTGTTGGTTCAAATTAAAGAATATCTATTGAAGAAGGTAATCAGTTGGTGTGCGCCACAATTATTTTGCAGCGCTTTCTTGTTGAATCAGTTGATTGACAACCTTTATCATTTTTTCATGAGAACCGGCTATAGGACCATTGGTCTTATATTTGCCGTTAATAATGATGGCGGGAACGCCGGTTACGCCATAACGACCGGCCATGGTGGTTGCCTGGCGCATTTTGGCGTCGACCAGAAATGAGTTGTAAGCATTATGGAATTCGGCTTCGTTAACGCCGTGTGCAACAAAGAACTTAGCCAGCTGATCTTCGGTCTCAAGAGTTTGTTTTTTGTTTTGTATAGCGTCGAAAAAGTCGGCATGAACCTTATCGACTACGCTCAGTGCTTCAGCAGTAAAATAAGCTTTGGCGTGTTTGCCCCAAAGATCGCTGAATACAGCTGGTTGACGGATAAATTCAACGTTTTTAGGCAGGCTTTTTATCCATTGTTCCAGTAACGGTTCAAGACTATAGCAATGTGGGCAACCGTACCAGAAGAACTCAATGACTTCAATTTTATCAGGATTATGGGTAGGCTGCGCCGGAGACAGGGTTTCATAGCCAACGGATTCCGCTTTTAACAAGGCTGAGCAGGAAAATAATAAGATTAATAAGCTGGATTGAGCGATTTTTTTAAGCATGGCTAAAGTTCTCTGTAGGTTTTGTGGGGCAGCTTTGCTTTACGACGGCATGGCGCAGAGATCTGTCCATGCCGTCGTAAGGAGAGTCCGCTCTACACTTATTTCATCATGGATATACGATACGAAACGGCTTTTATTTCTTGATCCGTCATCTTCTTTGCAATCATGTGCATTATGTTTTCCGGATTATTGCTGCGCGCACCGGATTTAAAGTCAGTGAGTGCTTTTATTAAATAGTCGGCGTGTTGCGATTTTAATGCCGGAAATGAAGCTGGTTTATTGCCTTCGCCAAAAGGACCATGGCAGGCGATGCAGGCGGAGACTTCGCTTTTTAGGTTACCGTTGCGATACAGATCGCTGCCTTGAGCGATAATGGACTGGATAGTCTCTTTTTTGCCGGCCGGTTTTTCGTCTTCATCGTCAGTCTCCAGGACAGGCAAGGTATTTTCCGAAATCTTTTGTGTCGCGTAATAAGCGGAAATGTCTGTTATATCTTCATCCGTTAATGGCAGCGCCATAGCCGACATCATGGGATCGTTGCGGCTGCCGTCTTTAAATGCGTGCAGCTGGCTTGCCAGATAAGATGAATGTTGCTGTGCAAGCTTGGGGAATGTTGATACCATGCTGTTACCGTTGTCTCCATGACAACTGGTGCAGGACTCTGATTTTTGTTTTCCTGCGTTAATATTGCCTTCTGCATGTAAAATACTCGTAGCACTGGCCAATGCCAGAGAAATTGAAAGCACCTGCAATTTTTTCTTCATCAAATTCCCCTTCGGAATGGTTAATCATTTATGCCAGTCTTTTAGTTACTCAGGCTGCTGCGCATAACCGAATTTTACTCTAAATAGTAACTCTAAGCGAGACAACGATGAATCCAGTTTATCATCAAGCAAAATTTATTAACAGTTCGCCACATCTCAGCAATACCCCCCCGGATCAGGGGCTGGAAGTGGCATTTGCGGGGCGTTCGAATGCCGGTAAATCCAGCGCGATTAATACATTAACCAGGCAGAACGGATTGGCCAGGATCAGTAAAACACCGGGCAGAACCCAGATGCTCAATTTTTTTGAAATTAATGAGCGGCAACGGTTTGTTGATTTGCCGGGTTACGGCTATGCCAAAGTGCCTTTAGCGGTGAAGAAAAAATGGCATGAGTTGATGGAAACTTATTTAACCAGTCGCAAGTCATTATGTGCCATTATTCTGGTAATGGATGTGCGCCATCCCTTAACCGAATTTGACTGGCAGATGATAGAGTGGTGCGAACATACCGGGCTGCCGCTGCATATCCTGTTAACCAAGGCGGATAAATTGAATTACGGCGCGGCTAAAAATACCTTGTTGCAAGTGCAAAAGGAACTTAAGGATGCTAGTTTTCCTGTGACGTTACAGTTATTTTCGGCATTGAAAAAAACCGGTATTGATGAAGTGCATTTTGCGCTTGATCAGTTGTTTAGTCCTGCGGATCAAGATCAAAGTGAAATATCAACACCTTCTTGAGCGAGCAATAGCTCGAAACCGGTTGCAGGATTGTTTTGCAACAAGTTTTGATAAATAGCTTCAAGACTTGCATCGCTACGGGTAGGTTCATGGTGGGTGAAAAACAGTTTCTTTGCCTTTGCGGCGGTAGCCAGTTTTATTCCCGAATCATAAGTGCCGTGCCCCCAACCTTGCTTGGAGGCATATTCCTCGTTGGTATAGGATGAGTCGACAATCAACGCATCGACATCTTTCATGGCCAGCACGACTTCGTCCCATTTTGCGTCGACAAAAGACTGGAATTCAGTATATTCATCATCTTCCGGATCATAGATGTTGAGCTGCGGTTCGTAATCGCCGGTAAAAAAGACCGATTGTCCATCGCAATCGATTCGATAGCCGAAATTCAACACCGGATGACTAAGCACAATCGGGGTGATAGTGGCGCTGCCTACCTTGACCGGTTCGCCCGGCTTTACTGTGGCATACTCAATCCGGGCATTGAGTTGAGCTTCGCGTATCGGAAAGAAACTGTATTGCAACTGTACGGAAAGCGCCCGGTTGATGGTTTCATTGGTTACCGGATCGATTCCGCCATAGATTTTAATCTGGTTGTTCGGGATAAAAATGGGGATGAAGAAGGGTAGGCCCTGTATATGATCCCAATGGGTATGGGTAATGAAGATATGCGCCTGAATGGGCATTTCTTTCAGCAGTGTTTGTGCAAGCGCGTGGATGCCGGTACCGGCGTCAAGAATGATCAAATCATTGTCATTGGTTCTGATTTCAATGCAGGTAGTATTGCCGCCGTATTTAACGGTGTTGGGTCCCGGTGTGGGTATGGATCCTCTAACGCCCCAGAATTTAATTTTCATTGTTGTCCTTCGACTGCATGGATGTAGGAGGTGAGGCACCGAAAGTAGGCGCTTTTAGGCGATGCAGGAGCACAAACCGAACACTACACGTTAATAAAAGATTGAGCTTCTATTTTGATGGATTCTAAATCCCCCAAATCGTCGCACATGGCAGAGAGGTTCGCGCCAAAGCGGATGACAATGGATTCCGGGAAGGCTTCTATCAAAGGATTGCCGCCATTGCCGAATTGCATGTGTTTACTGATTTGATTAGCGGCAAAAACGCAGTCTCGTAAGACATTTTGGTTGTGGTCAATATCATGATGATGAGCGATGGCATCAATTAACGGGTCTGACAGTTCCCATTTTTCAGCCAGTATTTTGCCTGCCTGCGAATGATTGATGCCTATAAATTCGAGCTCGGTTTGATGCAGTGGCAGCTGTTGTTCTTGGCTCTTTTCCAGCGCAAGTTTAAATTCATCAGGCATAAATTCAGCGAATACCACTTTCCCAAAGTCATGCAGTAACCCGGCAACAAAACAATCGCTGCATTCTGTTGACGATAAACCTATGCGTTCAGCAAGCAGTTTGCTGATTGCGGCGGTGGTCAAAGAATGCAGCAGAAAATTGGAGGTATTGAAATTGGCCTTGTTATTGGCACTCAACATACCCATTGCAGCAACACCCAAGGCTATATTTTTTATGGTATTAAGGCCAATATGTACGACAGCCCTCTGCACCGAGGTGATTTTTTGAGGTAGCCCGTAAAAAGATGAATTAATGGCTTTAAGAATTTTAACGGTCATAATCGGGTCGCATTCAATAACACGGACAATATCTTTTGCCGAGGCGTTGATGTCTGACGTTAACTGCACTATCTGTTGGACGCTTTTAGGAAAGGCGGGCATTTTCTCAACGAGGACGATGAGTTTTTCGTTTTTTGAATTTGGCATTGTGTGTCGTTAAGCAATAAGCAACAAGGAGAGCATAGTTGAGAAAAGTATTTGTCAGTTATTAGTTACATAAGACCGAGGACATGCTGCCACTATAATACAATACCGTCATAATGCCGAAAAAAATAAAACTATCCGTTAGTGAGCTTCGTCCCAATTATTGCCAATACCTATATCGACAATCAGCGGCACATCAAGATCGGCAGCCGCACACATGATGGATCTGATCTTGGCCGCGCAGTCGTCTACCTGATCTTGTGCAATTTCAAACACCAGTTCATCATGTACCTGCATAATCATTTTGGCATCCGGGTTCTCTTTATATAGCCAACGGTCGGTGGATATCATGGCGCGTTTAATGATGTCAGCCGCAGTTCCCTGCATCGGTGCATTGATAGCGGTGCGTTCGGCGTATTGGCGACGTGCCGCATTGCGTGAATTTATTTCCGGTAAATACAAGCGTCTACCGAATAATGTTTCAATATAGCCTTGCTCGCGGGCTTGCTCCCTGATCCTGTCCATATAGTTTTTGACACCCGGATAACGGGCAAAATATAAATCGATATACGATTGCGCCTGGTTGCGCGACAAGCCCAGTTGCTGCGCCAGGCCAAATGACGACATGCCGTAAATCAGTCCGAAATTGATGGCTTTGGCAGAACGGCGCAAATCAGTGGTGACTTGCTCCGGAGCAACGCCAAATACTTCAGCCGCTGTGGCCCGATGTACGTCTTCGCCGTCGGTAAAGGCTTTTAGCAAGCCCTCATCAGCCGATAAATGCGCCATGATGCGCAACTCAATTTGAGAATAATCGGCAGCGACTATTTTTCTGCCTTCGGGAGCAATAAAGGCCTGCCGGATTTTTCGGCCTTCTTTGCTGCGTATCGGAATATTTTGCAGATTGGGATCGGAAGAAGACAGCCGGCCTGTTGCGGCTACCGCCTGGTGATAAGAGGTATGAATCCGCCCCGTTTGCCCGTCAACCTGTTGCGGCAGTTTGTCGATATAGGTGGATTTTAGCTTGCTTAAACTACGGTGCTCCAGAATCAGCTTGGGCAGCGGATAATTGAGAGCTAATTCCTGCAGTACCGATTCTTCAGTCGACGGCTGGCCTTTAGGCGTTTTCTTTAACACCGGCAGATTTTGCCGGTCGTATAGAATATCCTGGATCTGTTTGGGCGAGCCCAGGTTGAATACCTGTCCGGCCAGATCGTGAGCGTGTTGTTCAAGGGAGATAATCTGGCTGGAAAGTTCAAGACTTTGTTGCGCGAGCATGGCGGTATCGATTAATACGCCATTGTTTTCAATTCGGGCCAGCACACTGATCAGCGGGATTTCAACGTCTGTATATAACTCAAGCAACTTTGGCTGTTGTGTCAGTTTTGCGTTGAGCACTTGATGCAGTTGTAAGGTAATGTCGGCATCTTCCGCTGCATAAGGTGCCGCCTGTTCTATCGACACTTTCTGAAAGCCTATGTGTTTTGCGCCTTTTCCGGCCACGTCTTCATAATGGATGGTTTCAACATCCAGATATTCCTTGGCCAGATCGTCCATGTTATGTTTGGTTGCGGTACTGTTTAACACATAAGATTCAAGCATGGTGTCGTGCGCAATGCCGTCTAATGCAATGCCGTGATTTGCCAGTACATGCATATCGTATTTCAGGTTTTGCCCTAGCTTGGGCTTGTGCGGATTTTCCAGCAGAGGCCGCAGTTTTTCCAGTATTTCGGATCGGTCCAGCTGATCCGGCACGTCTGCATAGTCATGGGCTAAAGGCACGTAAGCGGCAAAGCCCGGGGTAACCGCAAAGGACACACCGACTATCCGTGCCTTGCTGTAATCCAGACTGGTGGTTTCGGTATCGAAAGCAAACAACTCGGCTTTGTTCAATTGCTCAAGCCAGTCGTTAAAATGCGGCTCGGTTAGTATGGTTTCATACGACGGTGCCGGTGCAGAAGGTTGAGCAACGCATGGAGCGGCTTGTGCCGGACTCGAATTAACGACAACAGGGCCGGCGCTGTTCACTACTGGAGGGTTTGTCCTGGGTGGGGCCGAAGCATCCAGCATTTTTAACCAGGACGAAAATCCCAGATCAGCCAATAAATGTTTTAGTTCTGCCGTATCCATCGGCTGCTGTTTCAAGTCTTCCATGCTGTAGGGTAAGTCAAGGTCGCACTTAATGGTGGTGAGTTGTTTGGATAAAGGTAGATAGTCCAAGCTGGCGCGCAGGTTTTCGCCGATTTTGCCGGTGATTTCATTCGCATGGGCCATCAGGTTTTCTAAAGTCTGGTAGTGTTCAAGCCATTTTGCCGCTGTTTTGGGACCCACTTTGGGTACGCCGGGAATATTGTCGACAGTGTCGCCTATCAAGGCCAGATAATCGACAATCTGTTCCGGCTTGACCCCGAATTTGTCGATAACGCCCTGAATATCCATGCGGATATTGGACATGGTGTTTTCCAGGATAATGTGCTCGGTGACCAGTTGCGCCATATCCTTGTCGCCGGTGGAAATAATAACGTCATAGCCTTGTTGTTCGGCATGTTGAGCCAGCACGCCCAGAACGTCGTCGGCTTCTACACCGGATTCGATAATTAACGGCAAACCCATCGCCCGGATCAGGTTGTGCAGCGGGGCAATCTGGACCCGCAAATCGTCGGGCATCGGCGGGCGATGGGCCTTGTACTGGTCGTAAAGCTCGTTGCGAAAGGTTTTGCCCGGGGCATCGAAGACCACGGTGATGTAGTCGCTGTGATAGTCGGCGATCAACTTGCGCAGCATATTGCTGACGCCGTAGATGGCGTTGGTGGGTTCGCCGCTAGCATTGGTTAGCGGCGGAATGGCATGGTAAGCGCGGAATAAAAAAGATGAACCGTCAACCAGGACCAGGCGTTCTCTGACGCCCCCCTTTGACAAAGGGGGGGCAGGAGGGATTTGTGTTTGTTGGGACATAGGATTTTAGGTGAAAGGTTAAAAGATGCAAGGCATCAGGTTTTACGCTTAACATCGACGATATTAGGCAATTGACTTATTTTATTAAGCACTTGGCTTAACTGATCGGTATTTTCAATTTGAATGGTCAAATTGAGTAGCGCTGAAAAGTCGGGATGCGTATCCAGTGCCGCATTGGAAATATGAATTTTAGCCTGGGCCAAAATCTGGGTCACGTCATTGAGTAAATTTTGCGAGTTAAAGGCATGGATAACAATAGGGACAGCATAGCTGGCTTTTTTTGCGCCCCAGTTAACCGAAATAAGTTGGGCCTGTTTTTCGGGACCAAGGTGCAAGATGTTTTCGCAGTCTTTGCGGTGGATCGTAATGCCTTTTTTGTGGGAAATATAGCCGATAATGTCATTGCCCTGAATCGGGGAGCAACAGTGAGCAAGAGAAGTCAGGACATTATCGATGCCTTCTACGGAAATGACTGATTTAGTCTCGGGCTTTTTGCGTTGAATGGGTGTCGGTTGAGCTTCCAGTTCAGGAATCTTGAAAAACGCCGCAAGCTGGCGGCTGTTAATGTCGCTACGGCCTATCGCTTCGAGCAGCTTGTCGGTATCCGGTTGATGAAAATGTTTAGCCAGCTCCGCCAGATTGAGCATTTTTAAGCCCAGTCGCTGGCTTTCCTTGTCTAAAATAGCCTTGCCTGTGGCCATATTCTGGGTTTGTTGCTGATTTTTAAACCAGCTTTTGACTTTGCCGATCGCGGCCGATGTCTTTAAATAGCCCAGGTTGAGATCGATCCAGTTATGATTGGGGCCGCCCTCTTTTGCCGTTAAAATTTTTACCTGTTCGCCGGATTTTAAGGTGTAAGTCAACGGCGCAATGCGACCGTTGACTTTTGCCCCACGGCAGCGGTGTCCAACTTCGGTATGGATGGCGTAGGCAAAATCCAGCGGTGTAGAACCTTTAACCAGATCGATTAATTTCCCGGCGGGTGTCAAAACGTAGACGCGATCATTGAATAATTCGCTACGGAAATTTTCCGACAGCGCTTCGTCGCTGCCCTCCTTTCGGCTACGCTCAGGACTGGTTTCGTCCAGCAGCTTGCGCAACGAGGCGATGTTTTTTTCGATGGCCGCATCATGCTTGCCGCCTTCTTTGTAAGACCAATGTGCAGCAACCCCGAGTTCGGCAAAGTCGTGCATTTGCTGGGTGCGGATTTGCACCTCGATACGATTGCCGTCAGGGTCGATAATAACGGTATGCAAAGACTGGTAGCCGTTCTCTTTGGGATTGGCGATGTAATCGTCAAATTCCTTAGGGATAGTTTGCCAAAGGCTATGTACGACACCTAAGGTGGCATAACAGGACGTCAGGTTGTCGACAATAACGCGCACCGCCAGCAGGTCGTAAAGTTCGTCTATGTCCAGTTGCTTGCGGCGCATCTTTTTCCAGATGCTGTAAATGTGTTTAGGCCGGCCGTAAATGTCCGCAGAGATCCCCTGTTCGGCGAGCTTGCCCTGCAACAGGGCAATAAAGTTATTGATGCAGTTTTCCCGCTGCACGCGGTTATCGGTCAGCGACTTGGCGATACGGCGGTAGGATTGGGGTTTCAGATAGCGGAAGGCCATGTCCTCCAGTTCCCATTTTAACTGGTGAATGCCCATCCGATTAGCAATCGGCGCATAAATGTCCAGCGTTTCCTGGGCAATAAAGCGCCTGAGTTCATAAGACTCCCTGGGCAAGACCTTAAGCCGTTGAACCCGGTAAGCCAGCTTTATTAATACGGCGCGGACATCCTGAGTCATGGACAGCAGCATGCGGCGCAAGGTTTCGGTTTGACTCGGCTGGTCGGTCATTTCCAGCGAATAAACGGTTAACTTATTCAACCAGTTAACATCGTCAACCAATGTTGCAACCGTTTCGCCGAATTGCTCTTTAATGTCAGGCTTTGGATTTAAATGAGCTAAGCGTGGATCGCTTAATATCGCGGCGAGGATAGTTTTCAGATCGACGTTAAAATCCATCAAAATTGCCGCTACCTCAACGCCTTTGGGGCGGAAATAATGGGGATCTTCAGGGATTTGCGCGATAATCGCCAGCGCCCTGTTTATCTGTTCGGTATCGGGAGCGGAAAATCCGCTAAAAAGTTGTTTATTGGGCTCGGTGTTTTTTTGCATCAAACGATAGTCAATAATTTGAAAACTTGGCGGTTATGATAGGTCAATGCCGTTAAATGTAACAAGCAATCATTGCCTGTATGGATGTAGATAAGGTGCGTGAGCAGCGTAGCAGTGTGTCGAAGCGCGCAAGCTTCGCCTAACGTGCCTGCTTTTGGTACAAGGTGCTGGATGTCAATCTGTTAAGTGCCCACTTAACAGATTGACATTAAAAGGAATGAAACAATAATGCTTATGACTGCTAATGGTAGCAGGAGTATGTTTTTACCAAATAATTAAAGTTGAAAAAATGAAAATTACAATATTCGGAAGTGGTTATGTGGGTTTGGTGACAGGAGCCTGTCTTGCGGACGTTGGTAATGATGTTATCTGTGTCGATATTGATGAGGTCAAAATTGCCAGGCTCCAGCAGGGCGTCATTCCGATCTATGAGCCGGGGCTCGAAGCCATGGTCAAAGAAAATCAATCGGAAGGGCGACTGAGATTTACCACCGATATTAAGGAGGCTGTAGATCATGGCGTTTTTCAATTCATCGCCGTGGGTACGCCGCCGGATGGCGACGGCTCAGCTGATTTACAGTACGTGTTGGCGGTTGCCAAGAGCATAGCCGAGAATATGAATGAGTATCGGGTGGTGATTGATAAGTCGACGGTGCCGGTGGGTACGGCGGATAAGGTTAAGGCGGTCATGCAGCAGACTTTGGCAAATCGCGGCAAGGAACTGGAGTTTGATGTGGTTTCAAACCCCGAATTCCTGAAAGAAGGCGCGGCGCTGGATGATTTCATGAAACCGGATCGGATCATTATCGGTACCGACAATCCCAGAACGGCAGAATTGCTTAAGGCCCTTTATGCGCCGTTCAATCGTAGCGTTGACCGGGTCATCACCATGGATATCCGTTCGGCTGAATTGACCAAGTATGCCGCGAATGCGATGTTGGCGACCAAAATCAGTTTCATGAACGAGCTGGCAAATCTGGCCGAGCATTTGGGTGCGGATATTGAGCAGGTAAGGCACGGCATAGGCTCTGATAGCCGTATCGGCTACAGTTTTATTTACCCCGGTTGCGGTTATGGCGGTTCCTGTTTTCCCAAAGACGTAAAAGCGCTGGAAAGAACGGCAAAGGAACAGGGTTATCATGCCGAATTGCTCAATGCGGTAGAGAATGTCAATAATCGACAAAAACACCGCTTGTTCGAAAAAATTAACAAACATTACCAAGGTAATTTAACCGGTAAGGTATTCGCCCTGTGGGGGCTTGCGTTTAAACCCAACACCGATGACATGCGCGATGCGCCAAGCCGGGTTGTGCTGGAAGCATTGGTTAAAGCAGGCGCAACGGTTCAAGCCTTTGATCCTGAAGCGCAGGAGGAAGCGAGACGGCTTTATGGCGACAAGCCGGGATTGAGCTACTGCGACTCGCCCAAGGACGCCTTAAAGTACGCCGATGCTTTGGTAATTGTTACGGAATGGAAGCAATTTCGCAGTCCTGATTTTGATGAGTTGAGTCAACAGCTGCAAGATAAGGTGATCTTTGACGGCCGTAATATGTATGAGCCGAACAGGGTTAGACGTAGCGGATTAACCTATTACGCAATAGGGAGATAAAAAAGTTGTATTTATAAGGCAAGCGTCTAAACTAAGCGGCGAATGGTTAATAATAATTTTGGTTGGCAACTATAAGACTATTCGAAAATCATAAATCATATAATTTTTTATAATAGGAAAATAAAGATGCTTAGATTATTAGTCGTGTTATTTGCCGCCTTTTGCTCGTTTAATGTTATTGCCTCGCCTGTAAACATCAATACCGCCGATGCAAAAACGATAGGGGAAGCCCTGTCGGGTATAGGCCTGAAAAAAGCCGAAGCCATTGTCAAATATAGAGAGGTAAAAGGTGAATTCAAAACAGTGGAAGATTTGGTCAATGTTGATGGAATCGGTGCGAAAACCATCGAAAAAATCAAAAATGATGTGTTGTTAAGCGATGCGGCGGCAGTCGCGGATCAAAAAACTGATAAAAAGATAGAAGAAAAAACCAAGTAGATTATCGGTAGTTATTTCAAGCGACCGGCAGTCTCTAATCGTATAGAGACTGTCGGTTTTTTGTTGTCTGAGGATGTTGAGCTTTTTTGGGTAACTGATCCTTTGCATTGTCATATACAATTCCAAAAAACCGAAGAATGCAGACATTGCGAAAGCAAATAGCTGACATTGTAAGCCGCGGGCGTCATTTAAATCGAGTTTCTTAAAAGCGAAAAAGATATCCCTTAACCGTTAACTGAGTGCCAATAGGTACGGCTATTGAATGCGTACGGGTAATAAAATCCGCAATCATTGCCGAGCAAAAAACAGGCTGATTAAAAATACTGTAAAATGACCAAACAGGCCTGATTCAAGCAATTGTCGACGACTGCATGGACAGATTTTTGCGCCATGCAAAATCTGCATTCCCCACATCCTTGTGGATTATGCGGGAGGTAGAGCAATTGCCGAGGAGCGCTGGTGTTATTTGTTGTTTTTTAATTGCAATGGTTTGATATGAAATGAGTGAAGAATACGAATACGATGATGAGGCGGAAGAATATTACGCAATCCGGCCTAATAAAACACAAATCAAAAAAGATATGGCAGTTCTTTTTGCTTTAAGCGAAGAAATGTCTGAGTTACCGGCGGGGCAATTAAAAACGCTTGAGCTTCCTGAGATTATCAATAAAGCCGTTGTGGAAGTATCGGGGATGCCGCATAAAGGCGCGAGAAAACGGCTGTTGAAATTTATTGCCGGTCAGCTCAATAAGATAGATATAGAGCCTATTTTAGAGAAACTGTCGCGCATCAAAAATAAAAGCGCCCACGCCGTCAGGGAGCACCATATTGTTGAGCGTTGGCGGGATCGGCTGATTGCGGAGGGCAATGATGCCTTGACGGAATTGCTGGATGAGCAACCTCATGCCGATAGGCAATTATTAAGACAATTATTGCGTAATGCCCAAAAAGAAACTGAAACCGGTAAGCCGCCCAAATCTTCCCGCCTGCTATATCGCCAACTGAAAGAATTGTTTAAGGTTGAAGGCGAACCGGATGATGAATCAGGGTTTGAGGATGAGCAGGAAGACGATTAATTGTCCGTCGCTCCATCTGCCTAACAATCGCTAAACAGGTCCATTTGTCGGAAATGAGTCTGGCCGGACTTATTTTCCAGCGATGACAGCGTGATACCTAACAAGCGGACATTGCGCCAGCCTATGTCGGTGTCTTTCAATAAGTCTTCAAAAATGTCGACTGGGGTCGATGCCGCCGTAATGATATGGGGCAGTGTCCGGCTACGGGTGATTTGTACAAAATCGTGATATTTGATTTTTACGGTCAGGGTATGGGCGACCAGCTGCCTTTCGGCGACTTTGCTGCGTGCTTTTTCCAGCAGGCTTTGCAACTGCGCAATGACGTCTTGTTTAGTCTTAATATCCTGCTGAAAGGTGATTTCCACGCCCACCGATTTCCTGATACGGCAGTTGTTGACCGGGCGGTTGTCTATGCCCCTTGAAATGCTGTAGTAATGCAGGCCGGCTTTACCAAAATATTGCCGCAACATTTCCAGCGGCAATTCCTTTAAGTCTTTGCCGGTTTTGATGCCCAATGAGTGCATTTTTATCGAAGTGGCTTTGCCTACGCCATGAAACCTTTCGATCGGAAGCTGTTCGACAAAGTCTGCGCCCTGTTCCGGGGCGATTAAATAAAGTCCGTCCGGTTTATTGATGTCCGAGGCGATCTTGGCGAGGAATTTGTTATAAGAGATGCCCGCCGAAGCGATCAGCTGGGTTTCCTGCTTGATCGCTGCCTTGATGGCTTTGGCGATTAATGTGGCAGAACCTTGATGCAAGCTCACATTACTGACATCCAAATAGGCCTCGTCCAGAGAAAGGGGTTCAAAAAGATCAGTGTAGTCGGCAAAGATTTTTCGAATGGCCCTTGACGCTTCTTGATAAGCATCGAAGCGGGGTTTTACAAAAATAGCCTGCGGACATAAGCGGTATGCATGAGCCGAAGGCATCGCGGAATGGATACCGTATTGTCTCGCTTCATAGCTGCAGGTTGCCACCACGCCGCGAGAGTCCGTGGCGCCGCCGACGATCAGCGGTTTGTTGCGGTATTGCGGGAAATCGCGTTGCTCTACAGCCGCAAAAAATGCATCCATATCGATATGAATGATTTTGCGGGTAGAGCTCATCGGCGACTGCAGGGATGCAGGAGCGATTGCCGAGCGTTATTTTGTGGAGTTTTTCGCTTCCGGCAGTTGCAGATCTGCGGTCATATTCCAGTCGGAGAAAGGAAAGGGCAGGGTTTCGGTATTGAAAGTCAGGAACAGCAAAATATGGTACGTATAAATAGAAAGACTGCGTCCGAAATTAAGAATGTTGACGTTAGCTTTGCCGGTGAGCAGCGTTGATGCCACCTGCAATATAATAACGGCCCAAAGTAGCATTCTGACCAGTCCGCCGATAGCCGCAAAAATCAGCATAAAGAAAATTCTTTTCCAGGTGCTGATTTGGGTCAAGTTGTAGTTTATTTGTTCATCCATCGTAATTAACCTCGGTTCATAATGTCGCGTAAATCAAGGGCCGCCGCATTCGCGCGAGCGATATAGTTTGCCATTGACAGGGAGTAGTTGGCGAAAAGACCGTAGCCGCTACCGTTTAAAATCATCGGGCTTAGAATAGGGGTTAAGGCATTTTCCAGCGCCTTAATCATGATATCAACGGTACGCATGGCCCGTTTGTCCAATAAAATATCCTCAAAATCATGTTTGATGGCTCTGAGTATATGCAACAACGCCCAGCTTGCACCGCGCGCTTCATAGAAAACGTCGTCAATCTCCAACCAGGTTACTCTGGCTATGGAGGTGCCTTTTTCATCAGCGGCTTCCCGCTCCAGTTCGGTCAATCCGGGGCCGTAGTTGCCGCTGGCACTGTTTGCGGTCAAGCGGGTGGAAAGTCCGCCCAGACGCTTAATCACAACTTCGGTGTATTGCCACAGATTGTCGGCACGTGAATAAAATTGAGCTTTTTTTACGGGGCCGCCGTATTTTTGCAGGCGAGCCATGTATTTATGCAGCGCCTCAACGCCTTTTTGATACTCGGCTTCCGTTGACGGTAGCGCCCAGGAGTCGTTTTCGTAATAGAAATAAGGCTCGGCAATAGCAAGATCAGGATCTTCGGCCGATTGGGATTGGTCCCTGGCAAAGTGGTTTCTTAGTGCCGATGTGGCGTCTCGCAGCATGACTAATGCGCCATATTCCCAGTTGGAAACGTTGTCCAGGAATACGCCGGGAGGAGCAACGTCGTTAGTAATATAACCGCCGCTTTTATGCAATAGAACCTCGGCGATGTGAGCGAGAGTGTTTGTATAGACATAGCCGACAGGCATACTTTCAGTGGAGTGGGTTTCTTCGGCGCGTTTTACGGCTTCGTCCATGACATTAAACTGCCCTGGTTCTCTGCCCCACCAGGCTCCCAGGAAGACCAGAATGACCACCACAATGAGGACAAAAACACCAAAGCCCCATAGTATCCCTTTAGATTTTATATCGTTCAGTGTATCGTTTGCCGCCATTTTTGAAATCCCGTAAAGAGGTTTTTTCGTAGGATCGAAAAATATTTCATCCTATTGCTTTTTTATATGAAAAATTAACTACATGGTAGCAGGTTTTTTTGTTATTTGCTTATGGCGCAAGCGGCTATAACGGTTTTTTTTTGGCTCTTGGGTGCGCTTTATCATAGATTTCAGCTAGATGCTGAAAGTCCAGATGAGTGTATATCTGGGTCGTGCTGATATTGCTGTGTCCGAGCAGTTCCTGAACGGCTCTTAAGTCCTGACTGGATTCAAGTAAATGGCTGGCGAAGGAGTGTCTCAGCATGTGCGGGTGTATATGTTCGGCAATACCTTTTTTTTTGCACCACTGTTCCAGTCTTAATTCAATGCTGCGTTGACCGAGCCGGGTTCCGCGCGTTGAAACGAATAAAGCGGGCTCAGTGACGGCGGTTTTTACGGCCCGCTGTAGCAACCAGTTTTCGATAGCCGTCACAGCTTTACTGCCTACCGGTAATACTCTGGATTTACCGCCCTTGCCTATGCGCACAGTCAAGGTGCTGTCCGGCAAGTCAAGGTCGGTTAAATTAAGCGCCGCTAATTCACTCAGCCGCAGGCCGGATGAATAAAATAATTCGAACATGGCCAGATCGCGTATTTCGAGCAGTGAACTTGCCCCGGCTTCCAGCAATCCGGATAACTGATCGACATCCAGTGTTTTAGGCAGCTTCCTGGCTTGTTTGGGCGCTTGAATATGCTGGGCGGGATTAGTGCTGCATTGACCTTTTTTTAGCAGGTAGTTATAAAAACTGCGAATAGCGGACAGCTCGCGTTGCAGACTTTTGCTGCTTAGGCCTTTCCGGTGCCGACTGGCTATATGGGAGCGAACGTCAGTGAGCTTCAGGTCGGCCCAATGGCTTATGGCCTTGTCCGTGCAATAGCGGGATAGATGTTTAAGATCCCGCTGATAACTTTTTACGGTGTGTTCCGAGGCGCGAACTTCAATGGTGAGTTGCTTGAAAAAATCAGCCAGCATCAGTTCGGCATCAGCATCCATAGTGCTAACGCTGCTGCAACAAGGTGATTAGCCGGGTACCGATGATTTCGCTCATTTGGTTTAAAAACAGATTGCCCATGCTGTAATGGAACCGGCCTTCTTCCCGACTGCCGATGGCTAATATACCTTCCAGTTCGGTAAAGGCCAGAGGGATAATGGCGCAGGATTTTACTTCAAACGCCAACTCGCCGAATAATACTCTTGCCTGAGCTATAGTAGGTCGACCGCATTTGGGCTGACTGCTGGCCAGTTCACTGGCAAACGGTTCCAGGTCTTTGCTGTCCGGTTCAATAAACAGATTGGTAATCGCGGTGTCCTGATTGTATTTGATGATGCGCACCGCAACAAAATCGATCAAAAAGTATTCCGACAGCACGACATCCAGATTGGCGACGGCTTCTTCCAGCGTTGTTGAATCCAGCAACGCCAGAGTCAGTTTGTGCATACGGTTCAAAGAAGTATCGTTATCCCTGGCTATTTCTATCAGCGCAGTGAGCTGGTTTTCCATGTCATGATGCCGGCTTCTAAACAGTTCCAGCTGTTTAGAAATCAGAGAAACCGCACTGCCGGTGGGATGAGGGATGCTCATGTGTTCCAGCAAATTCAAGTGCTCGTGAAAGAACTCGGGATGCTTTCGCAGATAGTCTTCAACCTGGGTTGAAGTGAGCTCAGACGACTTCATGGTCGCCTCTGCTCCCGACAGTATTGGAGTCTTTTCTTCATCCATGCAAGTCAGGTCGGGAGGTAGAGTCATTACCGGAGGGTGTTCGTTCATAGCGTTATTTGTCCTTCAAAAACAGAAATGGCAGGTCCTGTCATTAAAACCGGTTCGCCACGTCCGGGCCAGTTGATGGTCAGCGTTCCGCCGGGTAGGTCGACACTGACAGTATGATCCAGCAGATTGTGTTCAATGCCGATGACCACGGCGGCACAAGCGCCGCTGCCGCAAGCCAGGGTTTCAGCCGCGCCGCGTTCAAACACGCGCAGTTTAATGTGTTGGCGATCTACGACTTGCATAAAACCGACATTAACCCGCTCCGGAAAAAAAGCGTGGCTTTCCAATGCCTTGCCCAATTCAGCTACCGGTGCGGTTTTAACGTCAGTAACTTGAATGACAGCGTGTGGGTTGCCCATTGAAACAGCACCGAAGGCTTTTTCAGTATCGTTGACTTGTACCGTATAAAACCGGGACTCTTCTTCCGCCAGCAACGGGATTTCAGCTGGAGCGTGCTTTGGAATGCCCATATTGACCGTAATCAGGTTATCGTCATCAAAACGCAGCAATAATTGACCTGAGTTTGTATCGACGCGGATTTCATCTTTGTCCGACAGCTTTTTATCGCGTACAAAACGGGCAAAGCAGCGCGCACCATTACCGCATTGCGCGACTTCGCCGCCATCCGCGTTAAAAATTCGGTATTTGAAATCGGCATTGGCATTTACCGCCTTTTCGACCAGTAACAGCTGGTCAAAGCCTATGCCAAAGTGCCTATCAGACAGCAGCCGGATTTGCTCGGACGTTAAGGCGATGGGTTGATTGATGGCGTCAATAACCACAAAATCATTACCGAGGCCGTGCATTTTAGTGAAGTTGATCATTTATATTAAATGTAATGGATTTAATTGTTCACCGCGAAGACACGAAAAAACAAGATATAAACCTCGTGCTCTCGGCAACTGCCCCATCCTCCGGTATATATGCAGTCGCTCGTGTCTTGGTGGTGATTTTTTAAAATTTCATGGCAACAAATGCTCGCCCACCCAAAGCTGTGCAATCGTTTCCCTTTCCCTGATCAAGTGCAGGTTGCTGCCATCAACAATCAGCTCAGCCAGGCGCGGTCTGGAATTATAATTTGAACTCATGGTAAAACCGTAAGCACCGGAGGAGCGGATCGCCAGCAAATCACCCTGAGCAATTTTAAGCGCACGGTCTTTGCCCAGGAAGTCACCGGTTTCACAGACCGGGCCGACTATATCCCAGATCGTTTCTGTTGCGTTATTTTGCCGGCTCACCGGAATAATGTTCTGCCAGGCGCTATATAAAGAAGGCCGCACCAAGTCATTCATGGCCGCATCAACGATAGCAAAATTTTTATTGGCGGTCGGTTTAAGGTATTCAATCTGGGTCACCAGAATACCGGCATTGCCGACAATAGCGCGGCCCGGTTCCAGTAAAATCTCAAAATCGGTTTTGCCAAGTCGCGCCAAAATTGCCCCGATATATTCGGCAGGTTCAGGCGGCTGTTCATCTTTATAACAAATGCCCAAGCCGCCACCCAGATCCAGATGATGCAGCTTAATCCCTTCGGCTCCAAGCGCAGCAACCAGATCGAGAATCTTATCCAACGCATCCAGAAAAGGCCGGGTTTCGGTCAGTTGCGAGCCGATATGGCAATCTATGCCGACCACGCTGACATTGGGCATGGCTGCCGCACGGCGATATTCAGTCAAAGCCTGTTGAATGTCTATGCCAAACTTATTTTCCTTTAAGCCGGTGGAAATATAAGGGTGGGTTTTGGCATCGACATCGGGGTTTACCCGAAAAGACACCGGCGCGATAACGCCCAACTGTCCGGCCAATCGGTTAATCCGGTCCAGTTCGCCGCTGACTTCAATATTAAAACAGCGTATGCCGATTTTTAATGCTGCCAGAATTTCATCTTCGCGTTTGCCGACACCGGAAAACACAATTTTTTCAGGGTCGCCGCCCGCTGTAATTACCCGTTCCAATTCGCCAAGAGAGACAATGTCGAAACCCGAACCTAAACGGGCCAGCAGATTGAGTATCGCAATATTGGAATTAGCTTTTACCGCATAACAGATTAAATGCGCCTGTTCGCCAAAAGCCTGGTCAAAAGCGTTCCAATGCCGCTCCAGCGTAGCTCTTGAATAGATATAGCAAGGACTGCCGTATTTATAGACGATGTCGGAAACAGAAATATCTTCAGCGAAAAGTTCGTCGTTTCGGTAATTAAAATAATCCATGGTTATTTATTTTTTTCATGCATGGCTATCCTGCCATGCCCCCTTCGGGTAAATGCAAATCTGCTCCCTGCAGATTAGTCGGGCTTGGGTTTCGGTTTTGGCGCGTGTTCCGGTTCTACATGAATCGGCGCCGCTTGCCCCGGTAAATAAAGTGGGCCGGATTGTCCGCAGCCTGCGAGGAGCGGATTTAGCAGCAAAAACAGTAATAATTTATAAGGTTTCATGGCGCATTATCATAAATCATTGTTGGTAAGCATGAGCAAGCTGAAGCCTCATGGCAAGAATGGCCGATATAATAAGCCCAATTGCAAGAAAAGGCATCAGAAATGCTGACAGTTGTGCTTTTGGGGATATGAACTTAAACGGATTGGTGACCGGATTCCTGTTAATTAATAGTATCGGGTTCTTCTATGGTGAATATGAAGTTGGGAGCCGTAGATCAATCCGACTGCGAACTGGCGAAAACCTGTATTTATGAGCCGATAGCATATTTACCTAAAGCCCGTATATTTTTACAAAATTTGCAGGGCTTAAATGCTATCATTTTGTAAGAGTATAACCGCACACACCACGTCATTATGATTGAATCCAAAGTTCCAAAGTTAATAACCATTGAAAGTACAATAGAATCGAACGCACAAATATTAGATGCTTCACATTGGGGAGAGGATTTTTCATGGGAGCAATTGCAATCCATCAGCTATTATTTTAAGCCTTATGCCGCACCAAAAGGCACGGTGATTTATAAGGAAGGCGAGGTAGGCTCTTCTATGGGAATTATTGTCAAAGGGTCGATTGGCATTTACAAAAATAATAAGCTGATTTCAACCTTGCGAGTCGGACGTACTTTCGGTGAAATGTCAGTTATTGATACACAGCCCCGATCAGCGACTGCCCGTGCAGAAAGGGAGACGGTTTTCTTATCGTTAGACAAATCGAGTATGCTGATCCTGGCTGACAAGCATCCTACCCTGGCGTTTAAAATTATCTGGAATATTTCCCGAGCTCTGAGCCAGCGACTCAGACTTACCAGCGCCCAATTGGCGGAATTTCTGGAATCCAATGTTATCTGACATCCAGGTCGCGCGCAGGCATGGCTGATCTTAACCAATAATACGAATTAAGAGCTAAATCCGGCAATGAAAAATCAGATACTTACCCCGCGTAATGGTCCAAATTAAAAATGTTTTGTTTGTAACGCCTTGAAATTACATGTCTGGATATTTTTAGCTCTTAATTCATATAATAATGTTGATTTAATCCGTTTGGGCGAACTGCTTCATCACTAGCTCAAGCAGACAACGTTTTTTGCCCCCTACCCATCAAGTTAAAGCACGAAGTTTTTACTTCGGCTTTTCTTCGCATTCTTTCCCCCCAACGCATCACTGTTATTTAATTAAGAGATTACAGGGTTGACTAAGATCAACCCAAATATCTTTTAATTAGATATGCGCATCTAATAATGTCGTTTTATTAAATATTAAATCCTCATTAAACTTCCCTCAACGTAAACGGCAGGCTTTCCTTCACCAGTAAGGATTTTTCAGAGGCATTTTTATGGCGCTTAAATTGGAAAAAACACATAAAGAACCGCAAGCGGCTGAAATTGCAAATCAGATTGCCGCTATTTTGCAAGAGATCAGGTTCGGTTCGATTGAAATCATCATTCACGAAGGCAAAGTTGTGCAAATCGAACGTAAAGAAAAATTGCGCTTTGATAATAAAAAATAATTATAAATTTCTACCGTAAAAAAAACGGCTAAAACATTACTACAACAAGAAAACGAACCGACCGGATCACCGGAAGTTGCTGAGACCAACAAAAATTTCAAATCAAGGTGAACATAATGAAGCATAACTTCATGAATACCGTGTCGGCGACCGGCGCTCTGGGCCTGCTGCTGGCGCTGCCCGGCCTGGCAAGCGCCGAGGACTATTACCAGAAAACCAAAGGCTATCGCGTCGAGCCGGACACCGATCCGCCGGCTTATGTACGCAATTTGAGCAAAACCCAATTCGAGCAGTTCCGCGATGTGGAATGGCTGGATGTGGGGCTGGATTTCCGTACCCGTTATGAGTACCGGGAAAACGATTATCGGCGCAGAAACGATCCTACAACCGGTGCTACGCTATCAACTTATCGCAACGATCCTGATAATCTATGGCTGCTGAGAACCCGCGGCTATATCGGCGTCAAAGATATTCTCGACCCCTTGCGCTTTGCGGTGGAGTTTGAAGACGCCCGCAGTTACAACGGCCTGTACGAAAGAACCGATGCCGATATCAACGAATTTGAATTGATCCAGGGCTACGCCGAGTTGTATTTCGATAATGCGCTAGGCCATAACCGTCCGTTAAGCATCCGCGCCGGTCGTCAGGCTTTGGAATTGCTGGATCGGCGTCTGATAGGTAACAACCAGTTCCGCAACACTACCAACAACTTCGAGGGTTTCCGTGTCCAATTCGGCAAAAAGCAAAACAACTGGCATTTGGATACCTTCGCCTTGCAACCAGTTGAACGGAGGAAATATAATTTCGACCGGCCCGATGAGGATACCTGGATTTATGGCGGCGTACTGAATCTGCGGCAGTGGTCGGATTTTATCACCATCCAGCCGTATTTTATCGGTCGCAAGACCAATGGCGACCCTTATAACAGAGTCGCAGCCAACCGTAAGAACGATATGGATATTTATGCGCCGGGCTTGCGGGTTTACGGTTTGTTCGGCAGCAGCGGTTTTGATTTCGATGCCGACATCAACAAACAGTTTGGCCGGTTTGGCTATACCAGAACCGGCGTGGCCCAGCAGCTTAACCTTCGACATGATGCCCTGGCTTACTCGCTGGAATCCGGTTATACCTTTGACCATGACTGGAAGCCACGCGCCAGCCTGTATTACGGCTTCGGTACCGGTGATAAGGATCCCAACAGAAATGCTTCCAGCGGATCAAACGAAAAATTCGATGCGTTTTACGGTTTCAACCAGCCGTGGTCGCGCAACGATTATTTCTCCTGGGATAACGTACATGCGCCCAAGGCCCGTCTGGAGTTCACCCCGTATAACGAAGTCCGCCTCGATGTCGGTTATGGCGCGTTCTGGCTGGAAAGCGAAACCGAGGCCTGGAACAGGGCTAACCTGAGGGATACCACGGGCAGGAGCGGCAGCTTCCTGGGACATGAGCTCGACCTCCGTATGCGCCACAAGATCAATCCTTATGTGGATTGGAGCTTGAGTTATGCGCGCTTTGAGCCAGGCAGCTTTACCAAGTCACAGGCAAGATCGGCCGGTCCTTTCACCAGCGAAGCCAGCAACTTCTTCTACTTCGAAGTGAACCTGAATGCGTTTGGCGATGGTAAGCCTAAGTACAACTAACCCGCAGAGCAAGCTAAAACGCCTACCTTGGGTGATCCGCCCTGCCGGATTTTTCTGTCCTCCCCCCCTTGCTCCGGTATGGGGAGGATACGGCGACGACTCTGGATAATGAACAATAAGGCCGGCGATAGGTTTTGTTGCTGACATATATCTAATTATTAGATAGTCGTATCTAAATATATCGTTTTTATTGGTCGGTCAATTTGATTAACATGATTGCCACACGGGTCGGTATGACGCTTATTTAAATGATGCGGCAACACCAATAAAACATCTTCCATCAAGGAGAAACCATGAAATTCAATCAAGCATTAAAACACCTGTTGTTCGCCCTAACCCTGCTGTCAAGCGGTACGGCTTTGGCGGACAGAACCCTTCTCAACGTGTCCTACGACCCGACCAGAGAGCTGTATCAGGACTTCAACAAAGCCTTCATCAGCTACTGGAAAGAAAAAACCGGCGAAGACGTCAAAGTGCAGCAATCCCACGGCGGCGCAGGCAAGCAGACCCGTGCGGTGATCGACGGCCTGGAGGCCGATGTGCTGACCTTGGCGCTGTCTTACGACATCGATCAAATCGCCCAAAAAGCGCGCATATTGCCAGAAAATTGGCAAAGCCGTTTGCCCAATAACAGCCTGCCTTACACGTCCACCATTGTATTTTTGGTGCGCAAAGACAATCCCAAAGCCATTAAAAATTGGGATGATTTGGCCAAAGAAGGCGTTTCGGTGATTACGCCGAACCCTAAAACCTCAGGCGGCGCGCGTTACAACTATCTGGCCGCCTGGGCGTTTGGCGAAAAGAATTACGGCAGCAAAGAGGCCGCCAAGGATTTTGTGCAAAAAATTTACAAGAATGTACCGGTGCTGGATTCCGGTGCGCGCGGCTCGACCACCACGTTTATCCAGCGCGGTATCGGCGACGTGCTGATCACTTGGGAAAATGAAGCCTTTTTGGCGCTTAAGGAACAAGGCGCGGGTGAGTTTGAAATCATCGTGCCGCCGGTCAGCATCAAGGCCGAAACCCCGGTAACTTTGGTGGACAAGGTTGCCAAGAAGACCGGCAACCTGGATTTGGCCGAAGCCTATCTGCAATACCTGTATTCACCGGTTGGGCAAAAATTGGCGGCGAAGCATTTTTATCGTCCAGCTCAACCTGAACATGCCAATCCTGAAGATTTGAAACGTTTCCCGAAACTGGAGCTGTTTACCGTCGATGAAGGCTTTGGTGGTTGGGCGAAAGCGCAAAAAGACCATTTCGATGACGGCGGCTATTTTGATCAAATCTACGCGCCTTAAAAAAATAGTGTTCCTCGTTCCCACGCTGGAGCGCTCGTCTTTATACACATTTCAATGTAGGCCGGAATAAGCCGATCCGCGCCTTAGCGCAGGGTCGGCGTTTCCGGCACTCCGAGGCTCAGGAGCGCCGGAAACGCTCACTCAGGCTATCGCCGGGCGAGCTTATTCCGGCCTACATCCTGTCTCGAACAGACTTATGTATAACGATGAGCGCACGAGAAAACATCCTATTTCAGTCTACCTAACAAAAGATTACTGACATGGCACAAAGTAACATCATGCCGGGATTTCGCCCGGCCATCAGTTTTACGCTGGTTTATCTGGTCTTGATCGTGCTGATTCCGCTTAGCGCGATGCTGCTGAAAACCTTTCAGCTCAGCCTGGACGAATACTGGGCGATACTGACCAACCCGCGTGTGCAGGCCTCCTTCCGCATCAGTTTTGGCGCGGCGCTGATTGCCGCCGTTGTCGCGGGTGTGTTCGGTTTTATCATCGCTTGGTCGCTGGTGCGCTATTCCTTTCCCGGCAAGCGCGTGTTCGACGCGTTGATTGATTTGCCGTTCGCGCTGCCGACCGCCGTGGCCGGTATCGTGCTGGCCACGATTTACGAACCGCGCGGTTGGATTGGCAAGCTGGTGATGGATAGCACCGGCATACAAATTGCCTACAAGCCGCTGGGCATCACTTTCGCGCTGATCTTCATCGGCCTGCCGTTTGTGGTGCGCACCATTGAGCCGGTGTTGCAGGAATTCGACACCGCCATGGAAGAAGCCGCCGCCAGCCTTGGCGCCACCCGTTTGCAAACATTTATCAAAGTGATACTGCCCAATATTTTGCCCGCGACCATTACCGGCATTGCGCTGGCTTTTGCGCGCGGCGTCGGCGAATACGGCTCGGTCATTTTCATTGCCGGCAACATGCCGTATATCTCGGAAATCGTGCCGCTGTTGATTATCACCAAGCTGGAACAATACGATTACGCCGGAGCTACCGCGATTGGCTTGACCATGCTGATCCTGTCGTTTCTGCTGCTGTTGCTGATTAACGGACTGCAATGGTGGGTGCGCCGCCGTTCGGGACAACTGTGAGGTTTCAATCCACATTCGACCTCATCTGTCGAATGACAAAGCCATCGACAGATGAGGTCGATGGCTTGCCTCCCCGTGAACAAGGAGGTTACCCAGAGGATAATGATGCTAATACATCGTTGTCAAATCTAACGATTCCCCTAAAGGGGATGTTTCAAACCAGTAAGGGAATTTGATGAATGCCATTTCCGCCACCTCTTTTCTTGCCTCAAAAAAACTCACACTGTCCGACCCCGACTGGGTCCGCTATGCCCTGATCATAGCCACCCTGGGCGTTATCGGCCTGTTTTTGGTGTTGCCGTTGCTGACCGTGCTTATTGAAGCCTTTGCCAAAGGCTGGAGCGCCTACAGCGCCAGCCTGACCCATCCCGATGCACTGGCGGCGATGCGGCTGACGCTGTTGGTTGCCGTCGTCACCGTGCCATTGACCACGGTATTTGGCGTGTCTGCCGCCTGGGCGATAGCGCGCTTCGATTTTCGCGGCAAAAGCCTGCTGATTACCCTGATCGACCTGCCGTTTTCGGTGTCGCCGGTGATTGCCGGTCTGATTTATGTGCTGATTTTCGGTGCTCAAGGCTGGCTGGGGCCTTGGGTTTCCGAGCATGACATTAAAATTCTTTTTGCCGTGCCGGGCATCATTCTGGCGACTTTGTTCGTGACCTTCCCGTTTGTGGCGCGCGAGTTGATTCCGCTGATGCAGGAAATCGGCCATGAAGAAGAGGAAGCCGCGCTGTCGCTAGGCGCCAGCGGCTGGCAAACCTTTTTCAAGGTGACCATGCCGAACGTCAAATGGGGGCTGCTGAACGGCGTACTGTTGTGCAACGCCAGAGCGATGGGCGAGTTCGGCGCGGTCTCGGTGGTGTCCGGCCATATTCGCGGACTGACCAACACCCTGCCGCTGCATATCGAAGTCAGTTACAACGAATACGATTTCGTCGGCTCTTTCGCCGGTGCGTCAATACTCGCCGCTTTGGCCGTGGTCACACTGGTATTTAAGACCGTGCTGGAATGGAAGCAAAATCAAGATAAAAGGCTAAAGGCTAAAGGCTAAAGGCTAAAGGCTAAAGGCTAAAGGGGTGAGCGGGACAGAGAAGGTTTTCCTTTTTCGCCTTGCGCCTTTCATCGTTCAACTGAATTTAAAATATTTAGAGAAATCCCATGAGCATCAGCGTAAACAACATCAGCAAACATTTCGGCGCGTTTACCGCACTGGACAATATCAGCCTCGATATTCCCGAAGGCGAATTGGTGGCCTTGCTGGGGCCGTCCGGTTGCGGCAAAACCACGTTGCTGCGTATCATTGCCGGTCTGGAACAGGCCGATCAGGGCGACGTGTTTTTGAAAGGCGACAAGGTCACCGATCAGCCGGTCAAAAACCGCCAAATCGGTTTTGTGTTCCAGCACTATGCCCTGTTCCGGCACATGACCGTTTTTGAGAACGTGGCCTTCGGCTTAAGGGTCAAGCCGCGCCGCGAGCGCCTCGGCGAAGCGATTATCCGCAAGAAGGTGCATGATTTATTGAGCCTGGTGCAACTCGACTGGCTGCATGACCGCTACCCCGACCAACTCTCCGGCGGTCAACGCCAGCGTATCGCGCTGGCTCGCGCGTTGGCCGTGGAACCGTCGGTGTTGCTGCTGGATGAACCGTTCGGCGCGCTGGACGCCAGTGTGCGCAAGGACTTGCGGCAATGGCTGCGTAACCTGCATCACGACCTGAATGTCACCAGCATTTTTGTCACCCATGATCAGGAAGAAGCCATGGAAGTCGCCAGCCAGGTTGTGGTGCTCAATCACGGGCGCATCGAACAACAAGGCTCGCCCAGCGATATTTATGATCATCCGGCCAATGCTTTCGTGTCCCGCTTTATCGGGCAGACCAATGTTTTCGACCTGGATGAGCAAGATAACGATTGGCTGCAAACAGCCGGATTATCAACTGCGCATCAGAAAGGCAAGATTGTGCATGTACGTCCTCATGATATTGTTATTGAAAAATCGTCAGCCAATAGCGATGCCTTTGTAACCTTGAAAGACTGGCAGCATCTGGGTTCTCTGATCCGTGTTGAGCTGGTCAAGAACGGCTCGGCTGCAAGTGTTTATGCGGAAATGCCCAATGACCAGTTCAAACGCTTGCACCTGAATAAAGGCGACAAGGTCGATTTGCGGATACGCCATGCGCATTGGTTTCATTAGCCGAGGTTAGCGGGTTTCATATCGCCTCGTTCCCACGCGTTGCTTCACTGCCCGTAGGAGCGGGCGGCGCCCGCGACATTTGTGCGACGATTGCAGAGTTGCAGCTCCTTCATCGCGGGCATGGCCCGCTCCTGCAACGCTTCGTGTCTTCGTGGTTTTATGCTTTAATTCGATGTAATGGAGAGTCTCGCTCCGCTGATCTTTTAAACAAGGAAACATCCCAATAAATGAATTTAAGCCAAATTGAACTGCTTCGCGTTCTTCAGGAAAATGATTTCAGCCTTTCAAAAGCGGCGGAAAAAATGCACATCGTGCAATCGGCGGTCAGTCGGCAATTGCAGCTTTTTGAGGCCGAGTTGGGTTCCCCGATATACGAACGGCAGGGCAAAAAACTGATAGGCTTGACCTCGTTGGGACGGCGCATCATGGAGGAAGTCGCAACCATTAACCTGGCCAAAAACAATATCCAGACCATCGCCGCCGATTATATCGACAGCAATCAGGGCGTTCTGCATATCGCAACCACGCATACCCAGGCCAAGTATTTTCTGCCGAAACCTATCCTGCGTTTCAGGGAAAAATATCCCGGCGTCAGGATTTACATGATTGAAGCGTCGCCTGAGCAGCTGATTAACAAACTGCACACCCGAAAAGCCGATATCGCGATTTGCACGGAAAAAGTCGGCGAAGATACCGACCTGATCGTCAAACCCTGCTATGAATGGCACCATGCGGTGGTGGTGCCAAAAAGTCATCCGCTGAGCGAGGGTGAAATTTCTCTTAAACGGCTCGCATCTTATCCGATACTCACCTACAGCTTCGGTTTTACCGGGCGCTCAAATATCGAGACCGCGTTTAAAAACACCGATATGGAACTGGATATTATCCTGGCCGCCGCCGATACCGACGTGATCAAGACTTATGTCCGCCTGGGGATGGGCGTCGGCATTATTGCCGGTATGGCCTATGATCCGGCGATGGATCATGATCTGGTGGCGCGGGATTTATCGCATCTTATTCCCAGTTCAAGAACCAAGATCGCCTATTTAAAAAACAATTACCTGCCGTTGTACACGCAGCACTTTATCGACGAGCTGCTGGCTGCGGCTAAGGAGCTTAATCTCCATTGAGGAGTGCGATTTGCGGGATCCCAAGCTCCAGATTGGGATACCTGATTGTCTCATTCCCACGCGTTGCGCTCGTCGTTAGTTATACACATCTCGAGGTAGGCCGGAATAAGCCTGTCCGCGCGTTAAGCGCAGGACTGGTGTTTCCGGCGCTCCGATTGCCGGAAACATCCGCCCTTGCTGACGCCGGGCGGACTTATTCCGGCCTACATCCTGCTGGCTGCGGTTAAGGAGCTTAATCTCCACTAAGGAGCGAATTACGCTGATTCCCAAGCTCCAGATTGGGATCCCTGATTGTCTCATTCCCACGCGTTGCGTGGGAACGCGGTTTGGGACGCGCCGCGGCCTATGTTGATATACTTTGTATTTCGGCGCGTTGGTGGCGACTCGCGGCGCAGCGCGCCTTGACTGCATTCCCACGCAGCGCGCGGGAATGAGTTAAAATCCAACCTGCCATCTGATCAAGGAGAACCCCATGGAACGCCCGCAACCCGTAAGCTTCGGTGAAGCTTTCCGCTTCTGGCTCAAACTCGGCTTTATCAGCTTCGGTGGACCTGCCGGGCAAATCGCCATCATGCATCAGGAATTGGTCGAGCGGCGGCGCTGGATTTCGGAAAGGCGTTTTCTGCATGCGCTGAATTACTGCATGCTATTGCCGGGCCCTGAAGCGCAGCAACTTGCGGTATATCTCGGCTGGCTGATGCACCGCACCTGGGGCGGCGTGGTCGCAGGGCTGTTGTTTATCCTGCCGTCGCTGTTCCTGTTGATGCTGCTAAGCTGGATTTACCTGAGCTTCGGCCAAGTCCCTGCGGTGGCCGGCGTGCTTTACGGCATCAAACCCGCCGTCACCGCTATCGTGCTGTTCGCGGCGTACCGCATCGGCTCGCGGGCTTTAAAAAACGGCCTACTGTGGGTTTTAGCGGCGCTGGCCTTTGTCGCCATTTTCGCACTACATGCGCCGTTCCCGTTGATCGTGTTGATCGCAGCCTGTCTCGGAGCCGTTGGCGGACGCATCGCCCCTGACAAGTTTACGGTTGGCGGCGGTCATGGCGCAGCCAAACAAAGCTACGGCCCCGCCCTGATCGATGATGACACGCCTATTCCTGATCATGTCCGGTTCCATTGGCCGCACCTGCTTAAACTCGTCGCGGCAGGATTGATTTTGTGGGGCGGCGTGATGGGGTTTTTATGTGGACACTACGGCTGGAACGGTGCGCTGACGCAAATGGGCTGGTTTTTCACCAAGGCGGCGTTGCTGACTTTCGGCGGCGCTTATGCGGTATTGCCTTATGTCTATCAGGGCGCGGTGGAGCATTATCACTGGCTGAACGCCACGCAAATGATCGACGGCCTGGCGTTGGGCGAGACCACGCCCGGCCCGCTGATCATGATCGTCACCTTCGTCGGCTTTCTGGGCGGCTGGAGCCAGTTGCCGCTCGGCCCGGATGCGTTGTTAATGGCTGGCGTTGTCGCGGCGGTCGTAGTGACGTATTTTACTTTTCTGCCCAGTTTTTTGTTTATCCTGGCAGGCGGTCCGCTGGTTGAATCCACGCACGGCAATTTAAAATTCACCGCGCCGCTGTCGGCAATTACCGCTGCGGTGGTGGGCGTGATCCTCAACCTCGCGGTATTTTTTGCCTGGCATGTGTTCTGGCCGCAAGGTTTTGAAGGACAGTTCGACGGTATTGCCGTACTGATCGGTGCGAGCGCCTTGCTGGCATTGTTCCGTTACAAGGCAGGCGTTATTCCGGTCATAGTCGCTTGCGGCGCGGCGGGACTATTGCTGTTGTTTGTCAAGCCCTGGCTGATCTTATTGTGAAAGTGCTGCGTTGCCTTAAAAGCGGGTTAGCGGTAGCGTAGCCAACATTAAACCCCCTATGTTTCTCGTGCGCCTTGGCCGCTGCCTACAGTTGATCCGGCCGTGGAGTCATGGCCAAAATCAACACGCTATAGTGTTGGGATGACGGCCATTGTGATGAAATAGCGATTCAATTTGAAACCCTTTAAATACCGCAGCCAATGGCTGGTGTGACGGGGTCATCCAGTAAAGCGCGAGTGTGCAGATCGCCATCAAAACGGAAGAGGCTACGCTGTTGCCGCTAAATAACTTCAAAGCGGTGCCAAAAGATTTTTTCATTTTTGTGTTCGACAAATCAACGCTATATACCTCATCCAGCAGCAAATGAACAATGAAACCCACGGCAATAAAAATACCGTTCGCCCACGCATGCAAAACATCCTGATGCATAAAGCGATAACTAATGCAGGTCGCCAGTAAGGCAAAAAACAGGGCGGCCAGTATCGAATGAAATACGCCGCGATGAATGGTAAGCCGATTAAACAAGGCAAGCATTACGTAGCGAATAAACAGGTAAGTGCCCGCTATAATGAACAATAGAGGGTAGGGCGGATAGCTGTTTTTAAAGGTATCTATTGCCGTCGCCGTGCCCATTAACGCCAATATGAAAAACAATATTTTTGCCGGTCTTGAGTTGGTTGAATCAATATCCGGCAATAGTCCGCCCAATGTGCCCAGGAATATAAGCCGTGCCATATCGGCAGTATTAATCAGACTGACATTAACGGCTGCTATAGCGGCTCCGGTACTGACCACCAAGGCTATGGATAAGTGGGTGTTAAAGTTAGCCATAGGGGGTGATAATTGGGTAAATTATAATAGTCTAACCCATTACAATTAAGCGGGACTCACTAAAATAAGCCTTGCAGGGCACGCGGTGCAAGAACACCTCAAGCCGGCGCCAATCAATATGGCAGCGGATTTCCCCATCAGCGCATGCCAAAATGTTGGGTAACGAAAAACTGTCGCCTAACCTACCCGATTTTTTTAAGATTATTCTTTAATATGAGGAGGTTTAAGGTATGACGAATAAGCTCATCATCGACGGTTCCCACGGCGAAGGCGGTGGGCAAATTCTGCGCAGCACGCTGACCCTGTCTGCCATTACCGGGCGTCCGGTGCGTATCGAGAAGCTCCGCGCGAACAGGAAAAAGCCGGGGCTGGCGGCGCAGCACCTCACTTCGGTTAGGGCGGCGGCAATGCTCTGCGACGCCGAAATGAAAGGCGCGGAACTCGACTCGCAAACGCTGCAATTCATCCCTCGCAAGCCGGTTCGCGCCGGCGATTACTTCCTGGACGTGGCCGAGGCGCGGGAAGGGGGCAGCGCCGGCGCGGTCATGCTGGTGCTGCAAACCCTGCTGCTACCGCTGGCCCTGGCTGAGGGCACATCTACCGTGGTTTTGCGCGGAGGCACGCACGTTGACATGAGCCCTTCATACGATTATGTGCACGATGTCTGGCTGCCCATGCTGGCCCGCATGGGAGTGAATGCCGAGCTTTCCCTCGTGCGCTCCGGCTGGTACCCGGTGGGACGGGGAGAAGTGAGGCTGCGAATTGCAGGAGCCGCGGAATTGTGTCCCCTGCGCCTGGAGCATCGAGGACCGTTGCAGACGATTACGGGACGCGCCTTGGCCGCCAAACTGCCCGTCCATGTTTGCGAACGCATGGCTATCCATGCGCGCGATCTTCTGGAGCAGGCCGGGATGGCGGCGGAAATCGAGGCGGTTGTTATGAAAGCAGCCTGCCCCGGAGCCGGCTTGTATTTGACGGCGCATTACGAAAACAGCCTGGCCGGTTTCGGCGCCCAAGGGAAACGCGGAAAGCCCGCCGAGCAAGTCGCCGAGGAAGCCGGTTCCGCGCTCTTGCTCCACTATCGTTCGGGCGCGGCCCTGGAACAGCATCTTGCCGATCAGTTGATTTTGCCTGCCGCCTTGTGCCGGGCCGAATCGATCTTCGGCGTCGAGCGCATCAGTCCGCATCTCGTCACCAACGCCTGGGTGGTTGAGCGTTTCGGGCTGGCGCGGATAGACATCATTCCTGCCGCCGACGGAACCGGTTTGGTCAAAATCCTTGCAAGCGGGTAACGCAACCATGACCCCCATTCAAGATCTTCTCCATCGCATTCGCTGGGATCCGGAATTCAGCCACGGCGAATTCGTTATCGGTTATTACGACCGGATCGAGCACGAAATCATTCTTGTGCCATTTCTTGAAATTACATTGCCAAAGGAGGCCCCCGGCGTTTTCGAACTGATCGATCGCGAGGGTCAGACGCATACCATTCCCTTGCATCGGGTCAGGTCGGTTTACAAGAACGGCGAATTGATCTGGCATCGGGAGTGAGCGGGGATGCAAAATTGCCATACCGGGCTATCCCCGCAAATTATCGATCTCTGCGCACTATGATTAACAGAGCGTAAAAGGCCCCTGCATTGAGTGACAGTCGGCATCGTTTGCTTGCTGTCTGATATATTTATCGCCATAGACCATCCGGATAATTTCCCTTTTCGCTTCCAGCCAGTCACGCAGCTCATTCCCCGGCGTAAAAGCGCGTTTTTCGGCTTTGTAATAGGCCGCTTCGGCGATCATCGACGTAAGACTCAGGTCAAGCTCGTAGACAGGAACGGGATTCTCCGGGGTGAATCCGAATTTTACAAGGCCGAAAACGGTTTGCGGCGAGCTGTTTTTAATGCCGATTTCCGCAGGTTCCAGATCTGCCAACGTGCCGAAAAGACGATCCCATATCGAAAAAACCGCACCGTAGTTATTGTCGTGCTCGTTACGCTCGGTCGAATGGTGCGCACGGTGCAAATAGGGTGCGATAATGACTCGCCCCAACTGTTTCTCACCGCGAAATGAAATATTGGTGTGATGAAACATGATGAACAAGGTCAATAGCGTTTCATTAGTGAGTACCATCGTTTGGTTTACGCCCAGGATGATAATGTAGGCCAATTTCAGCACGGTGATGATTAACAGCTCCACAATGTGTATCCGAAAGGCGGTTGAAACATTTAGATACGGATCGTTGTGATGCACTTTGTGAAACATCCACAGGCAATCAAAACTGTGACTGGCTTTGTGCCAGCCATAGAGCATTAAATCAAGCAACACAAACGACAGCAGGGCTTTCCATGCAGGATTGGCGATATAACCCAGCAGCCCCCGATCTGAATAGTGCTCGGCCACTATCAACAAGGGTGTTGCCGACAGCAACGAGATAACGATACTGTTGAAAATAAACAGGCTGACATTGGTTTGATAAGACTGACGCGCTTGTTTCATGGATAGTCTGCGCTTGGGATAGTTAAGCTCAAGAGCCGACAGCACGACAAATGCAATAAGCAGGATCAATGCCGCCACTTCTCCCGACATGCTTGAGAGCCATGTTAAATAGGATTCAACAAAGGTGATTAATGAGGTAATTTCACTGGACATTGACTTATCCTCGATAAACTTAAGTGAACTTAATGCAACGATATCTTAAGTAAAAGCGGTGACAATTTGATGAAAAGGCTTGGCGATAATTCCGATGTGCTCGGGTTCTTTACTTAAGAAAACGCTTTGATTAAATACCAGCAAAATCCACGCCACAAACCGCTTTTTAGCTGGGGAAGGCCGTAAGGCGCAGTCAATGCCTCCCTGCAAGCCATGATTGTCAAAGGTTTGAGGTTTATGAAGAAGAAAAGGGATTGCAAATAGCGTTGGAAGAAAGTTTATTGGTTAGCCGCTGGATTGCATCAGTCCGGTGCAATTGTTCTTTTTTACGCACCTTCGCAACACCAAACCACCAAGCGTCGTTATCATTGCAATCGGGATGCCGCGGGTGGGCCGGATTTTTTGCCCACCCGTACAAATACCAAACTTTCCCGGTTCTTATGGCTACCTCACCTATTAAATGCACCATTAAATTTCATCCTCATTGCTTGGGTTTAAGCTGATTTGGATACCAAAAAGTTGTATGACATTGTTCGCAAGTTTCATCGACTCGGCCTCCGACTTCACGCAAAGCCGTTGGATTCTTTGCATCTATCGCGGCCAGCGTTTCTTCGGCTGTCGCCTGAAGTTGCTGCGCATACCTGAAAAAAATCTCCGGCTTCGCATCAATTAATTGCCGAATTTCTTCAGGACTTTTTTTGACGCCGGGGATTTCAAATTTCGAGTCCTTTATCGCTACGAGACGGCCGCCTTCGCTCAACCGTATGGCCGCGTCAAGCAGCGTGGTGGCGTGTTGCCTGGCCGCCGCCCATTCTTGGTCCGTATGCGGCTGTTTTTCTCCTATGCCGGACTTGCTGACTGAGTTCCAAACCCCGTCAGAGGCGGGAGCAATCAACGAAAGCATCAGTTCCTGAATCGTGGCTGACGATTTAAGACTTTCCTTCTGGTCGCGGATGACCGATTTCTGCGAACACGCTGAAAATGCCGATAGCGCTATTACGATGAGGGCGAACTTTAATGTTAAGAGCATCTGAACCTTGGGTTATTGATAAAAACGTCAGTTGTTTCCGGCGCATCGGTTAATTCCGAGCAGGTCGGCAAATGATGAACATTAATTGATCGCAAAGCAATAGAACAGACCTGCTCCGCCGGTTTTAACCGGGTTTTCCCGGCCGCAGCCTTTACTGGCATGCGCTGGATTCCAGGAAGTTGTAAAACGTTGCACGTCAGGCCTTCCAGGTTTTAAAAACCTGGAAGGCCTGTCTATCGCATGTTTCTCGCCTAACAACAGCCCGCAGGCACTTGTGTATAACGATGAGCGCTGCGTGTGGGAACGAAGTAATCATAATTTTGTTTTTTGAAACCTATGGAACACTTGTCGACTTAGGTGCGATACCGAACAGACTCGGCATACCGATCCGGTTACAGTAAGTTGCGTGGCCTTGCCACGTAATTTATCCATAAGGAATCATTAGGAAATATTCAATCCCCCTCAATTATGTTGTTTTAGTGCTCGGACTTAGTGCCTGTACCGGCCCAATGGGGCAGCCGCAGTATTTGCGGTCGGGTGGTTTTTGTCGCTTGTTGGGTGGGGATGCCGATAAAAGCTTTCGAAAAATAGCGCCCCCGGGGTATTGATACAAGGTATTATGCTTTCATTATGAATGCACAAAGCAGGCGTAAATGGCAACGCCGCCGGACAAATCAACATCTACACACCTCATACTATTCAGCTTTCACCTCTTTTAGATCATGCCATGACCATAAAAAAAATACAGGTAACACAAGTCGCCCCTCAAGCGACCCATAGCGGCTTCCCCGTTGTCGGCATCGGCGCTTCGGCTGGGGGACTGGCGGCCTTCGAGGCATTCTTCTCCGGAATGCCTCGAAACACCAATCCCGGCATGGCTTTTGTGCTGGTGCAGCATTTGGCTCCCGATCACAAGAGTATGCTCACAGAAATTATCCAACGCTACACTCCTATGCCGGTTTTCCAAGTTGAGGACGGCATGATCGTGCAGCCCAACTGCATCTACATTATCCCACCCAGCTTCGATATGGCGTTTCAGAACGGCGCTTTACACTTGCTGGACATCTCCAAGACAGATAATCAGCGTCTGCCCATTGACTTCTTTTTCCGTTCGCTGGCGCAGGATCAGCACGAACGGGCCATCGGCATCATACTCTCCGGCGCAGGCAGTGACGGCAGCCAGGGCATTCGGCTCATCAAGAGCGAATGCGGCATGGTCATGGCGCAATCCCCGGAATCCATTGAATTCGACAGCATGCCAAGCAGCGCCATCGCAACAGGATTAGTAGACTATGTGCTCCCGGCGGCAGCAATGCCCGCCAAACTGATCGACTATGTCACCCACGCCTTCGGTAAACTCAGCCAGTTAGGCGCCAGCCTTACGCTCCGGAACCAGACCTCGATGAAGAAGATATTCATTCTGTTGCGTAACCAGACCGGGCACGATTTTTCCCAATACAAGCCCAACACTATCAACCGCCGCATCGAGCGGCGCATGGCCGTCCACCAGATTGAAGCCATTGACGATTACATCAAATATTTACAGCAGACACCGATCGAGGTGGAGGCGCTGTTTCTCGATATGTTGATCGGCGTGACCAATTTCTTCCGCGATCCGGCGGCATTTCAGGCGCTTGCGGAACAGATCAGTGCCAAGCTTTTTGTCAACAAGCTCTTAGGCACCGTAATCCGCGTGTGGGTTCCGGGATGTTCGACCGGAGAGGAGGCCTATTCCATCGCCATTCTCCTGGTGGAAGCCATGGAGGCGCAAAAACTCAGTTACACGGTGCAAATATTCGCCACCGACATTAACAGCCGGGCGATTGTCGCGGCCCGAGCCGGGCTTTATCCTGCGAGCATCTCCGACGACATCTCGCCGGAGCGGCTGGCTCGCTTTTTTACCGCCGAGCGGGACGGCAGCAACTACCGTATCCACAAAGGAATCCGCGATATGATGGTCTTTTCCGAGCATGACTTGATCAAAGACCCCCCTTTTTCAAAACTCGATCTCATTAGTTGCCGCAACCTCATGATTTACCTGGACGCTTATTTGCAAAAGAAAATCATCCCCCTATTCCACTATTCGCTCAATCAAGGGGGCCTGCTGTTCTTGGGCACATCCGAAAGCGTAGGCGAGTATGACGACCTTTTTTCCGTACTGGACCGCAAGTCGAAACTCTATCTGCGTAAAGAAAATATTTACGGCCGCCCTTACGGCACCCAAAAACTGTTTATTCTGCCCATGACGGCGATAAACGCCTCGGTTCGACAAAACATTACCCAGAATGCATTTCCTGTGAAACCTCCTTTGCGCGAACTGACCGAACAAATGCTCTTGCAGCATATCGCCCCTTCTGCCTCACTGGTCAACAGCAAAGGCGACATCTTCTACCTGCACGGACGCACGGGTATGTACCTGGAGCCTGCTGAGGGTGAAGTTGGCATCATCAATATCCTGAAGATGGCCAGGGCAGGATTGCGGTCCCGCTTGACTATTGCCCTGCACAAAGCGGCAACGACCGGGGAGATCGTGCACGATAATGCCCTGCGCGTTAAAACCAACGGCCACTTTACCTTGGTCAACCTGAGTATCCGACCGGTGACCTCAAAATTGGTTGGTACACTTGAGACGCCTCTCTACTTGGTCATCCTGGAGGAGGCGCCGGTTATTAACACTGAACAAATGCAGCTGGCGCTTGCCGACAATGATACAAGCCACAGCTCCGACGAAAATTTGCATCTGATTGCCGAGCTTAGACGGGAACTACAGGCCAAGGAGGACTACCTTCTGTCTACCCATGCAGAGCTGGAGTCGTCCAACGAAGAACTTAAATCCGCCAACGAAGAGATGCAATCGGTCAACGAAGAATTGCAATCCACCAACGAGGAACTTGAAACCTCCAAGGAAGAATTGCAATCGGTCAACGAAGAGCTGTCTACGGTCAACGCTGAATTACAAGCCAAGGTGGATGTTGCGGCACAGCTCTCCAGCGACATGACCAACCTGCTGGACGGCTCCGGCATCGCTACCCTTTTTGTCGACAATAACCTGCGCATCTTGCGCTTCAACCCCCTGGTTACCCAGATCATCAACCTGCTCCAGCACGATACAAACCGCCCCGTAAACCACATCGTCACCAATCTGGTCAACTACGACCGCCTGGGGGCGGATATTAAGTCCGTCCTGAAAACGCTGATCCCCATAGAAAGCCGTGTGCAAGCCAGCGATGACAAGTGGTACACCATGCGCATCCAACCTTACCGCACGCTGGACAACACGATTGAGGGCGCAGTGATCACCTTTGTCGACATCACCGGGACAAAGCGGATTGAAGATGAGCTGGAGAAAGCCAACAGGCTGCTCCGTTTAGCCGTGGTCGTGCGCGATGCCTACGATGCCATTACCGTACAGGACCTGAACGGCCGGATTATCGCCTGGAACCCTGGAGCGGTAAGAATGTACGGCTGGAGCGAAGACGAGGCATTGCTGATGAACGTCAGCGACAGAATCCCCGATGCCCTGCGCAAGAAAGAGTTGGCCAAGATAGTTAACCTTGGCAAAGGTAAAATTATGAAGCCGTATCGTACACAACGGCTCACTGAAAATGAGACTGTCGTGGAAGTATGGATAATGGCCACCGCTTTAGTCAATGAGACAGGGCAGATGTATGCAGTTGCGACAACGGAACGGGTAAACGAAGCACAGACTCATCAACGGCTTCCCAGTTAAGCCGGGACAGTTTCGGGTTAAGCCGTTCGTGGAGAGAGTTTGTCGAACCATGATCGACTTAAGTGAGGAAAACCCTCATCAACCAGTTAGTCCGCGAAACACATCAGTATGCTCTGTTGATTTAACCTGTCACCTTTTGGGTAACCGCCTATAGATTGGTATTTCTTCGAAATTTTTATGCTTTTTGTTGTTTTCGCGGGCAAAACGCCTTTTCCATGATCAACTATTTTATGACCCCAAATGAACAGACGAACTGATAAACATCCCACCCCTGCCGGCCTTTCGTCAGATATGCGCGGTTTATTGCAAGAAAGTTCGGAAACCAGACTACACCGACATGCCGAAGCGCTTCTCCAGGAAAAAACGGCGTATTCACCGGAACGGCTCAAGTCCCTGTCGCCCGAGGAACAAAAAGAACTCTTTCACGAGCTGCGTGTGCATCAGATCGAATTGGAGCTACAGAACGAGGAGCTGCGTCAGGCACAGCAGGAGCTGGAAGTTGAAAAGGCACGCTATTTCGATCTCTATGACTTGGCGCCGGTGAGTTATTTCACCGTCAGCAAAAAAGATTTGATTACGCAAGCCAACCTCATAGCAGCCACCTTATTGGGCTTGCCTCGGCGTACATTGCTTACCAGGCTGTTCTCATACTTCGTCCTCAATGAGGACCTAAGCCTTTACTATGCGTTCTGCAAACAACTCTTTGAATCCAATAAACAGCAGGAGATCGAGTTGCGGATGTTGAATAATGAAGGCGCTCAATTCTGGGCGCATCTGGATGCTATCACCGCGCAGGATGAGGACGGCGCGCCGTCCCTCCGTATTACGCTTAGCAATATCACCGAGCGCATTCGCCTTGAACAGCAAGACAAGGAACATCTGAGCGAACTCGCCCATGTTACCCGTCTTGGCTTGATGGGTGAAATGGCCTCGGGCATCGCCCATGAAGTCAACCAGCCTCTGGCTGCGATTTCCGGCTATACCCAAGCCAGTTTAAACCTTATTAATGCTGAAAGTCCCGATCTGGCAAAGCTCGCCGATATTCTAGCCAAAACTCAGCAACAGGCGTTAAGGATGGGAAAAGTCATTCATCGGATGAGGAAATTTATCAAATCTTACCCGGAACACCGTTCACCCGCCGATGCTAATGCATTAATCCGTAACTGTATTGATCTATGCGTTGCTGAACTTAAACCGAACAATATAGACCTGCAACTTGAGCTGGAAAACAATCTGCCGTCTTTCTGTGTTGATTCCATACAAATCGAACAAGTCCTGATAAATCTGATCAAAAACGGTGTAGATGTTTTACGATCCCTACCTGCTGAACAGCCGCGCCGGTTAACCATCCGCAGCCGGTTAACTCGCAATAACAACATCCAGGTCGAGGTGGAGGACAATGGCTCCGGAATAAACGAAGACCAAAAACAAAAAATATTAACGCCGTTTTACACCACCAAGGCAGAGGGCATGGGCATGGGATTATCCATCAGCCGCTCATTGATCGAAGCCCATGGAGGCACTTTTGATTTCCATAGCGCCTATGGGAAAGGCGCCACTTTTTATTTCACACTGCCAATAGGGAAAAAGGAAATATCAACATAGGATTGTTGCTGATTCAGCAGCGGTTGATTCATTGCTGTCGATATATCGACAGACACAGGGATTTCCCTGCCGTGTTTTTTTTCCGCATTCCCACGCGCTACGCCGCGAGTCAACTCGGCGATGTACTGGACATTATCGGCGGCCCTTACATCCGTAACAAACTGTTGGCTGATAGGCAGCGCTTACGCAACTGCAGCTGATTTTCGAGCACCTGAGGAAGCGTCTTGAATAGAATCCAAATAAAATCAACACCGTAAAGCTTGGTACAAAGCTTGCTAAATAAAATATATATTTGGAATGCCATGAAACTGATATATGATTTTTAAATAATCAAATGCGCATTTGAATTTATGATTTCAATTGCCAAATGTAATCCTGTTTTCAACTTTCCTAGATGACGAACCTTAAAACCACCAAGTCGGAACAAACTCGCAACCGACTATTAACCGCAGCCAGCCGAATCTTTGCCGAGAAAGGTTTTCAGGACGCGACGATAGCTGAAATCTGCGAGCAGGCGAAAGCCAATATTGCCTCGGTTAATTATCATTTCCGGGACAAGGAAACTCTCTATCTGGAATCCTGGCGTTTTGCTTTTAACCAGGAACTTGACTTGTATCCGCCCGACGGCGGGCTGATGGACGACGCATCGGCGGAACAACGGCTGGCCGTGCGGATTAAATCCCTGGTCAGGCGCATGGGCGATGAAAACTCCTATTCGTTTGCGATTATTCATAAGGAAATGGCTCAGCCCACCCGGTTGCTGGCCGATATTCTGGAAAAGGAAATCAATCCGCAACGCCTGCAAATGTTCGCCTTGCTGAAAGAGTGCCTGGGACAGGCGGCCAGCGAGCAACAAATCCAATATTGTCATGCCAGCATCATGGGCCAATGTTTTCAGCTGTTGCGCTTAAAGCACATGCAAGGTGCCCGGCCGTTTCGCAGCCATCCCAGCGATTTGAGCGACATCAAGGTCTTTGCCGAACACGTCGTGCAATTCTCGCTGGCCGGTATTCACGCTATCCGCTCTCAAACCCTTAATTAACACTGTTCGTATGAGTCAAGACAATCGCCACGAATTATCTCCGTTCGCCAACCGCCGCCGGGCTTTTTTATTGCCCGGTTTGCTGATCGTTCTGGCGCTCATCGCCGCAGGCTTTTATTTCCAGTATTCCCACTCTTCCGATGCAAAATCCGATTCCAAGGGCGGCAAACGCGGCCGCGACGATGACGCACCGGCGGCGGTAGCGATAGAAACCGCAGGCAAAGCCGATTTTCCGGTGTATCTGAACGGCTTGGGCACGGTAACCCCATTGCGCACCGTGACCGTAAAGCCGAGGGTTGACGGCGAACTGATACGGGTGGTGTTCAATGAAGGCCAGATGATCAAGGAAGGCGAGTTACTGGCGGAAATCGACCCGCGCCCGTTTCAGGTGCAGTTGCAGCAGGTCGAAGGCCAGCTGATGCGCGATGAAGCTTTGCTGAAAAATGCCCAAATAGATCATGACCGTTACCTGACTTTGTTGGAACAGGATTCGATTTCCGCCCAGCAAACCATGACTCAGGAAGCTCAGGTCAAACAGTATCGCGGCATTGTGGAAATGGATAAAGCCCAGGTCAATAATGCCAAACTCCAGCTTAGCTATGCGCGACTGACCGCGCCGATTTCGGGACGGGTCGGATTGCGCCAGATCGATCAGGGCAATATCGTCAAAGCTAATGATACTAACGGCCTGGTGGTTATTACCCAGCTCCAGCCGATCAGCGTGGTGTTTACCCTGCCTGAAGACAAGGTGCCGTCAGTGGTGCAGCGCCGCAGCGCCAACGAACCGATCCATATCGAGGCCTATGACCGGGCCGGTAAAATCAAGCTGGCCGATGGCAAATTGCTGGCGCTCGATAACCAGATCGATTCCACCACCGGCACGCTGAAACTGAAGGCGCAATTCGAGAATAAAGAGGGCACGCTGTTTGCCAATCAGTTCGTCAACATCAAAATGCACCTGGATACCTTGCCCGGCGTGACGGTGGTTTCCAGTGCCGCGATTCAGCACGATACCCAAGGCCCGTTTGTCTACGTGGTCGGCCAGGAAAAAACCGTACAGGTACGCCGAATTACTTTGGGGCCGACCGAAGGGGACAAGGTTGCGGTGCTCAGTAATCTTGCCGCCAATGAAACAGTCGTGGTGGAGGGCGTCGACAGGCTGCGCGAAGGCAGCCAGGTCGACGTTGCCCAAAAAGACGGACTGGCCGTGGCGGCGGACCCGAATATACAGGCCAAGCCCGAAGGCAGGTCGCGTAAAAAAGATCGGCGTCCTTGATTATGAACTCAGCAAACTATACCTGCTCTCGTTCCCACGGGCTCCGTGGGAATGCAGTCAAGGCGCGCTGCGCCGCGAATCACGGTCAGCGTCTGGCGTTACGGGACGCAGCGCGTCCTGCACTGCATTCCCACGCGGCGCGTGGGAACGAGGAAGTCTGCAATCGCTGTACGAATGTCGCGGGCACGGCCCGCTCCTACGGAGTATCGATGTGCTTAACCTAATGACAGTGATGCAATGCGTGGTAACGAGACAAATATGACCTCATCAAACCATAGCCTGCCGAAGTTCAATCCGTCCCGGCTGTTCATTCTGCGCCCGGTGGCGACTTCGCTGCTGATGGTGGCGATGTTGCTGGTCGGTATCCTGGCTTACCGGTTGTTGCCTGTTTCCGCTTTGCCGCAAGTCGATTATCCGACCATACAGGTGGTCACTTTGTATCCGGGCGCCAGCCCTGAAGTTATGACGTCGGTGATCACCTCGCCGCTGGAACGCCAGTTCGGACAGATGCCCGGACTCACCCAGATGTCGTCGACCAGTTCCGGCGGTGCGTCGGTGATTACCCTGCAATTCAACCTGAACCTGGATTTGGATATTGCCGAACAAAGCGTGCAGGCGGCGATAAATGCCGCCGCCAACTTCCTGCCGAACGACTTGCCGCAAGCGCCGATTTACAGCAAGGTTAATCCGGCCGACACGCCGATCATGACGCTGGCAATCAGCTCCAAGGCCCTACCGTTGTTCAAGGTTCAAGATTTGGTCGATACCCGGCTGGCGCAAAAAATAGCCCAGTTGCCCGGCGTCGGCATGGTCAGCATTAGCGGCGGCCAGCGGCCTGCGGTGCGGATTCAGGCCAATCATAAAGCGCTGGCCGCTTACGGCATCAGTCTCGAAGACGTGCGTAGCGCCATTGCCGCCGCCAACGTCAATCAACCCAAAGGCATGTTCAACGGGCCGATGCGCTCGGCGATTATCGACAGCAACGACCAGTTGCGCTCGGCGTCGGAATATCGCGATTTGGTGGTGGCTTACCGCAACGCTGCGCCGGTGCGGCTGTCCGAAGTCGCCGACGTGGTCGACGGCGCGGAAAATGTCAGGCTGGCGGCCTGGGCGAACAAAGAGGCGGCGGTGATCGTCAACATCCAGCGTCAGCCCGGTGCGAACGTCATCGAAGTGGTCGACCGCATCAAGGAACTGCTGCCGAAATTACAGGCGTCGTTGCCGCTCAGCGTCGAAGTGCTGCCGTTGACCGATCGCACCGTGACCATCCGCGCCTCGGTGCATGATGTGCAGTTCGAGTTGCTGCTGGCGGTGGCGCTGGTGGTGATGGTGATTTTCCTGTTCCTGCGCAACGTCCCCGCTACCATCATTCCGGGCGTTGCGGTGCCGCTGTCCTTGGTCGGCACGTTCGCGGTGATGTATCTGGCCGAGTTCAGCATCAACAATTTAACGCTGATGGCGCTGACCATAGCGACCGGCTTTGTCGTCGACGACGCGATCGTGGTCATCGAGAACATAAGCCGCTATATCGAGCGTGGGGAATCGCCGTTAAAAGCGGCTTTGAAAGGCTCCGAACAAATCGGCTTTACGATCATCTCGCTGACTTTTTCGCTGGTCGCGGTGCTGATTCCGCTGCTGTTTATGGGCGACGTGGTCGGCCGCTTGTTTCGGGAATTTGCGATCACGCTGGCGGTGGCGATCCTGATTTCCGCAGTCGTGTCGCTGACGCTGACGCCGATGATGTGCGCCAAGCTGCTACGCCCCAAACAGGAACATACCGACGTTGAAAAGCCCGCCGACTGGTTCGACAAACTGATTGCCGGGTACGGCCGCAGTCTGGAATGGGTCATGCTGCGGCAAGTCCTGACCATGTCGGTGTTTTTCGCCACCGCTGCATTGACCGTGGCGCTGTATATTTTCATTCCCAAAGGCTTTTTCCCGATCCAGGATACCGGCATCATTCAGGGTTTTTCCGAAGCGCCGCAAAACGTGTCCTTTTCGGCGATGGCCGAACATCAGCAAAAACTGGCCGCCCTGCTGCTTGATGACCCGGCCGTGGACAGCCTGTCGTCGTTCATCGGCGTCGACGGCATCAATACCACGCCCAACGCCGGCCGTTTCCTGATCAACCTGAAGCCGCAAGCCGAACGCAAACTGAGCGCAACCGAAGTCATCGCCCGGCTGAAACCCAAACTGGCCGCGTTGACCGGGGTTACCCTGTATTTGCAGCCGGTACAGGATTTGACCATGGAGAACCGGGTCAGCCGCACCCAGTATCAGTTCACATTGGAGACACCCGACATTGATGAATTGAACCGCTGGACGCATAAGCTGGTTGAAGAGCTAGGCGGCCAGCCGGAACTTGCCGATGTGACCAGCGATGTGCAGGATCAGGGCCAACAAGTCTACGTCAACATCGACCGCAGCACCGCCAGCCGTCTCGGCGTTACTACTGCGGCAGTCGATAATGCGCTGTACAGCGCTTACGGACAACGGCTGGTATCGACAATTTTCACCCAGTCCAACCAGTATCGGGTGGTGCTTGAAGTCGATGCGGCCGCGCAAAGTTCGCCGGAAGCTCTGAACGATTTACGGATTCCTTCAAGCAACGGCACGCAGGTGCCGCTGTCGGCGATAGCTGAAATCTCGGAACGGCCGACGCCGCTGTCGATCAACCATCTCGACCAGTTCCCGGTGGCGACATTATCGTTTAACCTGGCTCCGGGTGCGGCGCTGGGCGATGCGGTAACAGCCATCGACCGCATCAAACAGGAGATCGGCTTGCCGTTGAGCATCCGCACCAGTTATCAGGGCGCGGCGCTCGCCTTCAAAGCTTCGCTGGGCAATACCCTGTGGCTGATCCTGGCCGCGATCATCACTGTTTATATCGTGCTCGGTGTGCTGTACGAAAGCTATATCCACCCGATCACCATCCTGTCCACGTTGCCTTCCGCCGGGGTCGGCGCGCTACTGGCATTAATGCTTTCGGGCGGCGATTTGGGCATTATCGGCATTATCGGCATTATTTTGTTGATCGGTATCGTCAAGAAGAACGCGATCATGATGATCGATTTTGCGTTGGAAGCCGAGCGCAAGCAAGGCATGTCACCGGAAGACGCGATTTTCCAAGCCTGTCTGCTGCGCTTTCGGCCGATCCTGATGACCACGCTGGCCGCATTGCTCGGCGCTTTGCCGCTGATGCTGGGCAGCGGCGTCGGCTCGGAGTTGCGTCATCCGCTGGGCATCACCATGGTCGGCGGCTTGTTGCTCAGCCAGTTATTGACCTTGTACACCACGCCGGTGATTTATTTGTGGATGGATAGCCTGGCGCGGCGCGTGAACGGCTGGCTGAACCTGAATCCGGCTGAAAGCGACGGAAATTTGCGATGAATTTAAGAACCGCAATTTGTCCACGAAAAGCACGAAAGACACGAAAATTTATTGGGCGAGATTTTCGTGTTCAATGCCGGTCGGGGTTTTTAACCAACAGGCATAAATTAATTTACGCAATTACCATGAAGAGCATGAAGGACAAGAAGACTTCAATCCTTCATGCCTTTCATGTTCTTCATGGTTTAAAAATAAAACTTGCTCAAGTTATTTCATGCACATTCCTAAGTGAAATTTTTGCGCTGGTTCCCAAGCTCCTGCTTGGGAACCCAGTTAGCGAAGCTCCAGCTTCGCGAGTCGGGAAGCTGGAGCTTCCAAGACTGCATTCCCAAGCTGGAGCTTGGGAACGAGCGAAAAAAGCACGAAAGACACGAAAAGTCATTGGGCGAAATTTTCGTGCTCAATGCCGGTCGGGGTTTGCAACCCCGACCGAAACGTTTCAAGGACTCAATAGATTACGAAACGTGAATGACGGGGTTGCAAACCCCGTCACGCTCAGTGAGTCTTTCGTGGACAAAAAACTATGAATTTGTCGGCACTGTTTATTTACCGTCCGGTCGCCACCAGTCTGCTGACGCTGGCGATCATCCTGGTCGGCATTCTGGCTTACCTGAACTTGCCGGTAGCGTCGTTGCCGCAGGTGGATTTTCCGACCATCAATGTGCAGGCCCAGTTGCCGGGAGCTAGCGCAGAGACTATGGCGGCCACGGTTGCCACGCCGCTGGAGAGGGCCTTGGGGCGCATCGCCGGTATTACCGAAATGACTTCCAGCAGTTCGCAGGGATCTACCCAGATTACCCTGCAATTCGATTTGGATCGCGATATCAACGGCGCCGCCCGCGATGTCCAGGCGGCGATCAATGCCGCCGCCAGTCTGCTGCCTACCAGCATGCCCAATCTCCCCAGTTACCGCCGGAACAATCCGTCCGACTCGCCTATCCTGATACTGGCGCTGACTTCGGACACTCTCGGCCGAGGGCAGATGTACGATGCCGCCTCGACCATCCTGGCGCAGAAAATAGCGCAGATTCCCGGCATCGGCCAAGTCCAGGTCGGCGGCTCTGCGTTACCGGCGGTGCGGGTCGAACTGAACCCCAATGCACTGACAAAATACGGCATCGGCCTGGAGGATGTCAGAAGCACCATCACCCAAACCAATATCAGCCGCCCGAAAGGCGTGCTGGAAAACGCTGAACAACGCTGGCAGATTCAGGCCAATGACCAAGTCCGCAAAGCCGCCGATTACCTGCCGCTGATCGTCAACTACCGCAACGGCGCGCCGGTCAGAATCTCCGATCTCGGCGAGGTCGTGGATTCGGTTGAAGATCTTCGCAATACCGGACTGAACAACGGTAAGCAGTCGGTGCTGATAATTCTCAGAAAGCAACCGCTGGCTAACGTGATTGAAACCGTCGACCAGGTTCAGGCCCTATTGCCGCAACTGCGCGCTTCCATTCCCAGCGCCATCGATCTGTCGGTGGTTATCGACCGTTCGCAGACCATCCGGGCTTCGATTGTCGAAGTCGAGCGCAGTTTATTGATCGCCATCGTGCTGGTGATTCTGGTGGTGCTGTTGTTCTTGCGGGACTTGCGTTCCACGCTGGTGCCGATTATTGCGGTGCCGGCATCCTTGCTCGGCGCTTGTGCGGCCATGTGTTTTTTCAACTACAGTCTGAACAACCTGACCCTGATGGCGCTGACCATTGCCACCGGCTTTGTGGTCGACGACGCGATCGTGGTGCTGGAAAACACCAGCCGCCATATCGAAAAAGGCGTAGCGCCGTTCAAAGCTGCGTTGTTGGCCGCCAAGGAAGTCGGCTTTACGGTGATGGCGATGAGCGTGTCGCTGGTGGCGGTGTTTCTGCCGATTTTGTTGATGGGCGGCGTGGTCGGCCGCTTGTTCAGGGAGTTTGCGGTGACGCTATCGGCGGCGGTGCTGGTCTCGTTGCTGGTGTCGCTGACTGTCACGCCGATGCTGTGCGCGCGTTGGGTGGGCAGGGAAAGTCCGCAGCATGGCCGTCTCTATCAAGGCATAGGCCGGGCGTTCGACCGGGTGCAGACAGCTTACGAAAGCTCGCTGCGCTGGGCGTTGCGCCATAGCCGCATCATGATGCTGATTTTACTCGGCACCATAGGTCTTAATATTTACCTGTACACCGTGATCGACAAAGGTTTTTTCCCGACCCAGGACGGCGGCAGGCTGCATGGTGAGATTCAAACCGATCAAGGTACTTCTTTTGAGGCCTTGCAGAGAAAATTTTTCCAATTTTCCGAGCTGTTGCGACAGGATCCGGCAGTCACTACGGTGGCCGGGTATGCCGGCAGCCAGCAGAGCGGCAATAGCGCAAGGGTCTTCGTGGTGCTGAAGCCGCACGAGGAACGGGAGCCCATTGAAGAAGTCATGGGCCGTTTGCGCGATAAGGTCAAACGCATTCCCGGCGCCGAGCTGCATCTGTCGCCTGCACAAGAACTGCGTATCGGCGGCCGGCCTTCGTTAGGCTCGTTCGACTACGCCCTGCAATCCGACGATCTGGGCCTGCTCCGGGAGTGGATGCCGAAAGTGGTCGCCGCGCTGTCCAAGCTGCCGGAGCTTAGCGACGTCAGCACCAGCCAGCAAGACAAAGGCCGGCAGATCGGTTTGGTGGTCAACCGGGATATGGCGTCGCGCTACGGCGTCAGCCAAGCCATGATCGATGCCAGTCTTAACGATGCTTTCGGTCAGCGTCAGGTTTCGGTGATTTACAATCCGCTCAACCAGTACCGGGTGGTGATGGAACTGGCTCCAGAATATTGGCAAAGCCCGGAAGCCTTAAAGCAGGTTTATATCAGCGTGCCCGCCAAGCGCCTGCCGTCCGGCGAGCAGCCGGGCTCACTCCAGGTGCCGTTGTCGGCGCTGGCCAGCTTTGCGCCGACCAACACGCCGTTGTCGGTCAATCATCAAGGTCAGTTCGCCGCCGCCACGCTGTCGTTTAATCTTAAGCCCGGCACCTCGTTGTCCACCGCCACCGGACTGATCGAAAAAACCATGCGCGACATCGGCGTGCCGAATGCGGTTCAAGGCAGCTTTCAGGGTTCGGCCAAAGCCTTTAAGGAGTCGTTAAGCAACCAGCCTTTTTTGATTCTGGCCGCTTTGGTCAGCATTTACATTGTGCTCGGCGTACTCTACGAAAGCTACATCCATCCGCTAACCATCCTGTCCACGCTGCCTTCGGCGGGGGTCGGCGCGCTGCTGGCGCTGATGGCTTGCGATACCGAATTCAGCATCATTGCGCTGATCGGCGTGATTTTGCTGATCGGCATCGTCAAGAAAAATGCGATCATGATGATCGACTTTGCGCTGTATGCAGAACGCGAGCTCGGCCTGGATTCCCGCGAGGCGATTTTTCAAGCCTGCCTGCTGCGTTTCCGGCCGATCATGATGACTACGCTGGCCGCTCTGTTCGGTGCGTTGCCGCTGGCGCTGGGCAGCGGTTACGGCGCGGAACTGCGCCAGCCGTTGGGTATTTCCATCGTCGGCGGCCTGATTTTCAGCCAGATGTTGACTCTGTACACGACGCCGGTGGTTTATCTTTACCTGGATCGTTTCCGGCTGTGGTTTGGTCGGCGTTTCCGAAGCAGACAAAATCTTTCAATACAATGAACTCCCAAATTTCTTATTCACCACGAAGACACGAAGGACACGAAGAAAAAACATAACTACACAAGCCGGACGGGGCATGTTGCCCCGTCCGAAACGTTTTTCGTTGGCTAAGTACGCTCACTATACTCAGTCATCACAGAAACATTAGGAGCGGGGTTGCAACCCCCGCCCCGCTTGAGAAACAAAACTTCGTGTCTTCGTGGTGAATTTTAAGTTTTTTTTGTTAGCTACTTATCCTTGAGACTTACATGACAGTTCGCATTAGCCAATCCCTGATTTATTCACTATTAGCCGCACAACTGGCCGGTTGCACGGTCGGTCCCGACTATGTCCGCCCCGAAGCAAAGATTTCCAATGAGTTCAAGGAAAGCAAAGGCTGGAAACAGGCCCAGCCTCGCGACAACGTGCTGTCCGGCAAATGGTGGGAAATTTTTAACGATCCCCGGCTTAATGGACTGGAAGAACAGGTCGCCGCCGCTAACCAGTCGATCATCCAGGCCGAGGCGCAATACCGCCAAGCCCAGCATCTGGTGCAATCGGCGCAATCGGCTTTTTTCCCGATACTCAATCTTACCGGCATGACCAACCGCTTCCGCGCCGCCAGCGGCCAAAACGTGGCGGTGTCGGGAGTCAGGAGCCTGTTCGGCGTCGCCGGGGCAATTGCCTGGGAGCCGGACTTATGGGGCAGCGTTCGCCGCCAAGTTGAAGCCAACACCGGCAGCGCCCAAGCCAGCGCGGCCACCTTGCAGGCCTTGCGGCTGTCCAGCGAAGCGGCATTGGCCGATAATTACTTTCAGCTAAAGGCCTTGGATGCGCAAAAAGCGCTGCTCGATGAAACCGTGGCTGCCTACAGCAGAACCCTGCAAATCATCAAAAACCGTTATGCGGTCGGCATGGTCGCCAAGAGCGATGTGATGCAGGCCGAAACCCAACTGGAATCGGCGCGCGCCCAAGCCATCGATCTCGGCGTACAACGGGCGAAACTGGAACATGCGATTGCAGTATTGATCGGCAAGGCCCCGGCCGAACTGTCCCTGGCTCCTGCGCCGCTGGACGTACAGCCGCCGCCGATTCCGGTCAGCCTGCCTTCGGAGCTGCTGGAGCGGCGTCCGGACATTGCCGCCGCCGAACGAAAAATCGCCGCCGCCAATGCCCAGATCGGCGTAGCCAAAGCGGCTTATTACCCGAGCTTGAATCTGGCCGCCACCAATGGTTTTCAAGCGTCCACTTTGGATAATCTGTTCAAGGCGGCTAGCCGCTATTGGGCGCTGGGTCCGGCCGGTGCGGCATTGACGGTATTCGACGGCGGCGCTAAAAACGCCCAGTACAAACAGGCGATCGACGGTTTCGACGCCAGCGTCGCCGCCTACCGGCAAACGGTGCTGACCGGATTTCAGGAAGTGGAGGACAATCTGGCCGCCTTACGGATACTGGAGGAAGAGAAGCAGGTGCGGGATAAAGCCGTCGCCGCCGCCAACCAGGCGCTGGCGCTGATCATCAATCAATATAAGGCCGGAACCGTCAGTTATTTGGATGTGATAATCGCGCAAACCGTGGCCTTATCCAACCGGCAGACCGCCGTGCAGTTGCATAGCGACCGGATGTCAGCCTCGGTGCAGCTGGTCAAGGCCTTGGGCGGCGGCTGGAATGTGGCAATGCTGCCGAGCGAAGACCAAGCGGGCGGCGAGGTTAAATGGACGGATTATTTGATATTTCCGGTGGATTGATAATCCCCGCGCTGTTCGTCATGGATTGACGCTGAAATACTGAACAGGTGCTGATTTCAAAAAATGTCATTTATTTTTACCATGAAGAGTATGAAGAGTATGAAGAGCATGAAGGACTTGAAGATATTACTGTATTGACTTCATGTGTGATTGAGACGGTTTATAAAACACGGGTCTTTGATACGCACCTAATCACCTTATTCGACAAATTATCCCCTTCATTATCTTCATGTCCTTCATGGTAATAAAAACAAGTTATAAACATTGTGCTGCATCAGCACTCTACTGAACAAAACCTTAAAATAGCATTCCCGGCATTATTGAGCATGGTATTTTTATGGGCTGGCAACGATGGTTTTAGTTGGAATTAATGGGCAGTTTCAAGAACGGCGGTCAGGCAATTTTTAATAATAGGCAGTGAATCGCATCTATGGCATTACGCGCACAGAGTAACCAGTTCGACCTAGATGAGAAGGTGAAGGTAAACTATGGCAAATTCGGCGATTTGTCGACAGAGTCGAAGGTTGTCAGTGGATGATCTGAAGAATAAAGTAGGCATTTAAGATGATAAAGAGAATTGGAGTCAAGAATTTCAAATCCTTAGCGGATTTCGATTTTAAATTGAGTAAATTTAATTGCTTGATTGGCATGAATGGCGCCGGAAAAAGTACTGTGCTCCAAGCAATCGATTTTATCGCCCAACTCATGGAGGGCGATGTTGATAAATGGCTGGAGCGAAGAAAATGGACTGCTCAGGAGTTAAATTGCAAACTCCTATCAAGAAGTAATATTGGACTTGGTATTGAATACCAAACGAAGAACGGCAATCAGATAACCTGGAGATGCTTATTTAACAGGCACGAGCTGTTGTGTTCAACAGAAGAGATTACGGTGGATGGGGTTGAGCAGCTCAGGGTAAAAAGCAAGCAATATCGTATAGGCGAAAATAGTGGTGAAAATCGTTATATTGATATTGCTTTTAACTACCAAGGATCAATTCTTTCCCTACTGAGTGATTCTGTATTAACAGACTCGATACAAGAATTTCGTGACGGGATGCGTAGGATTCTATCTTTGGAATTGTTATCCCCCGAACTATTACGTCAGCGCGCTCGAAGTTCTGATGTGGATATAGGGTCAGGAGGAGAAAAGCTGTCCGCATTCCTACATGGCATCAAAGGCGAAAAGCGTGAGTCATTAATTAAGTTATTGCAAAGTTTTTACCCTAATCTTCAAGATTACAAGGTGTCCAGCCAACAATCAGGCTGGAAAAAACTTACTATAATCGAAAAATTTGAACATCAGAAAATCGAAACAGAGGCGCGGCATATTAATGATGGCTTATTAAGAATATTAGCCATTCTGGCCCAATCATCTTCGAATCATTCGCTTATTCTCCTGGATGAAATTGAAAACGGCATTAACCCGGAAATCGTTGAAAAGCTGGTCGATAGTCTAGTTAACTCAACACAACAAATTCTGGTGACCACGCATAGTCCGATGATTTTGAATTATCTGGAAGATGCAACTGCTCGTGATTCGGTTCAGTTCATCTACAAAAATGATAAGGGCGAAACTCGCGCAAGGCCGTTTTTCAGCATTCCTAGAATTGGCGAAAAACTCGACTACATGGGGCCAGGTGAGGCGTTTGTTGATACAGATTTGTTTGCTTTAACTCAGGAATGTGTGGCCTTGGACGAAAAGGAGTCAGAAGAAAAGGTAAACGCCAAATGATCGTGATTTTGAGCGGTGAAGGTCCCACAGACCTTGGCCAATGTAACAACGCACAGAGTATCTGTTCGGATAAACAATTTCAGGTTGGGCCTATGGCGGTGTTGGTAGACCAGATGCTTCAACCACGGTTGTATTATTCGCCTAGAACCATTCCGGGGGTATTTCAATATGTCAGTGAATTGGCTTTAAAAGACCGCCGAAAATCAACCCAAAGCAGCAAAGTGTCATTGGTCGGTAAGAAGCGTGACCAGGAGACTGGATATTTCTATATAAACGCATGGATGCTTGGGGATATTGCTCTTGAAAGGGAAAGCACAGGCAAGGATAAAGCTATAGCGATTTTATTTCGCGACTGCGACGGTACCCGCTTGACCCAGGCTGGGCTTTGGGCTGCAAAGTGGAAGTCCATGGTTGATGGCTTCAAGAGATCTGGATTTACCAGGGGAGTTCCGATGTTGCCGAAACCAAAATCGGAAGCATGGTTACTTTGTGCAGCCAAAAACCATGCTTACCAAGGATGTGACAAGCTTGAAGACTTACCTGGAAACGACGATTCCCCAAATTCAGCCAAGAATAAGCTTGATGCCGCATTTGGCGGACACAAATCTACTGTTGAGCTGTGCGAGTGGTTAGGAAACAATCCTTTTGATGTAGACAGCGCTTCTGCTATGCCTAGTTTTAAGGCATTTCAGGATGAGCTGGGTCGAGCTCTGAATGAGGTTTTAGCTGGGTAAGGTAGATTAAAAATATTGTCTTGCTGTCGATTTAATGCGGACTGATAGGGACGTGATGACATGAGTGTTGTCTGGGAAGTTGATGGAGAATGTGCATATGATTAAGATATTAGGGCTGGCAATACTTTCACAGTCTTTGGACCTTGGGAGCTAGCGGTAGATCTAACCGTCACAGGGGGTCATAAGGACTTTTAACGATAAAGGAATCATCTGTCATTTTTAGGGGGCTTCAGGTCAAGTTCCTGCTTTAAAAAGAGTATCTCAGCGTTACCAAGGCACGAAGGACACGAAGTTTATGCTTTTTCTTCGAGCTCTTCGCGTCTTCGTGGTGAATAATAGAAAGCTCATAACTTATAACCTGCCGCTACACACAGCCCCCGAATATTCGTCATAATTTATCTGTACAACGGTACGAATACAACTCCAGAAAAATGAATACTTTCACCGTCTCAATCATTTAAGAGACAATGCGTTATGCTGACTACCCCGGATAAGATTAACTATGTCGCCAACTATATTAAAAACTGAATCTAACGCTACGATAACCATTCCTAGAGGCTATCGGGAAATTCCGTTTAACTATACCTCGGCAGACGATTGGCAGGTCGTGTCTTTCCTGCTGGGGTCGGATATCGCCCTGATTCTGGAGGAATTGCGCGACCGCCGCGTCACCGGGCGCTCCGCCCGGTTGCTGATGCGTTTTTTCGGCGAGATCCTGATTTACCGCCGTAATCCTTACCTGTTCCAGGAACTGGTAACCTCGGCCAGCAGGCGCAAGCGTATGTTTGAAAATGCCGAAAAGCATCTTGGCATCATCGAACAGAATATCGGCGACGAAGCCAGGGTGCATAAGGTATTGGTCGCTTCCCGCCAACTGCTGGACGACTTTCGTAAGGATGTCGAAAAAGTGCCGGGCTTGCGTCGCCGGATGAAAAGAGAGCTGGGCGCTGTTACCGGCGTCAATAACGTATTGTTTGACCCGTTTACTCTGGTCTCTCATGCCACCGATGCGACCGACTGGCGTTTGTATCTGCCGGTAGCGGTGGTGATGCCCGATAAAGAAGAGCAGCTGGCGCCGCTGTTGGCCGCCATTGCCAAAATGGGCCTGAAAGCGGTGCCGCGCGGCGGCGGTACCGGGCTGACCGGCGGCGCGATTCCGCTACGTTCGGATTGCGTAGTCATTAACACCGAAAAGCTTGACCGCATTCGCGGCACGCGCGATATGGAATTTAAGCTTTGGGATGGACAGATGGCCGTGGCTCAGGTGCTTGAGCTTGAAGTCGGCGTTATTACCGAAAAAGCCCATCAATACGCCAGTAACCGGGGCCTGGTATTTGCAACTGACCCCACCAGCGCCTGGGCATCTTCTATAGGCGGCAATATTTCCGAAAACGCCGGCGGTAAGTGCGCGGTGCGTTGGGGTACCTGCATCGACAACCTGATTTCCTGGCGGATGGCGATGCCCGGCGGCAAACGTTGGGTGGTGCGAAGAATCGACCATCAGTTACGAAAAATATTGCCGGAAGATCAAGTGACTTTCGAAGTGTCTGACGAAAAGAGCGGCGAGTCGATCAAGGTCATTGTTTTAAAGGGCAGCGAGATCAGGAAGAAAGGCCTGTGGAAAGACATCACCAACAAGGCGTTGGGCGGCGTTCCGGGCCTGCAAAAGGAAGGCACCGATGGCATTATCACCTCGGCGGAATTCATCCTTTATCCGAAATTTGAAGCCACGCGCACGATTTGCCTGGAGTTTTTCGGGCAGGATATGGAAGAAGCCAGTCGCGTGATTGTCGAGCTGTCCAAGGCGTTTCCGTTTCCCGATCAAGGCGAAGATACACTGGTGGCGCTGGAACATTTCGACGACGAGTATGTGCGCGCAATCGACTATCAGGTCAAATCGAGCCGGTTCAAAACGCCGAAAGCGGTACTGCTGATTGATGTTGCCGGACATTCTTTAGATCAGGCGCAACGCGGTATCGACAAGATACGCGCGATTCTGGATCAGTATCCGAACAGCGAGCTTTTTGAAGCGCACGATTCCGCCGAGGCGGAGCGCTACTGGGCCGATCGTAAAAAATTCGGTGCGATTGCCCGGCGCACTAATGCTTTTAAGCTGAATGAAGACGTCGTGATCCCATTGGAAACGCTGGCCGAATTTGCCCGTTTTATCGAAGAGGTCAACGTAGAAGAAGAACGTTATGCGCAGATGAAATTTCTGGATCGGGCGGCCGCTTTATTTCGCGAACCGCCGGTTGAAGACAACGCCGATTCATTTACGACCCGGTCCAGCGTTGCGCTGTATCTTTATACGACCGCCAAAAACGCACTACCTATAGCCGATGATAAAACCTTGCGCAGCTTGGCTATCATCAACGATTTCAGGCAGGAATTCGCCGAGCTGGCGCGCGGGTTTCCTAAAATTATTGCCGCCGTAGACCTTGCCTATCAGGAAGTGCGCGACCGGCGCATCGTGCTGGCGACCCACATGCACGCCGGAGACGGCAACGTGCATGTGAACTTGCCGGTGCTGTCCAACGACAGGGACATGCTGGAACGCTCCGGCGAAGTCATCGATCAAGTCATGTTTAAAGTCGTCGAACTGGGTGGCGTTGTGTCCGGCGAGCACGGCATCGGCGTCACTAAACTCAAGTATCTGGAACCGGAACGGATAGCGGCGCTCAGCGCCTATCGCCGCGAAGTCGACCCGGCCGGACTGATGAATCCCGGCAAGCTCGAAGATTTCGACGTGCTGGAACATATCTTCACGCCATCGTTCAACCTGTTGGGACTGGAAGCGCGCATTCTGCGCCACGGCCAGCTGGAAGAGCTGGCGAACAAAATCGCCCATTGCGTGCGCTGCGGAAAATGCAAGCCCGATTGCGGCGTGTTCCATCCGGCGGGCAGTCTGTTTTATCATCCGCGCAACAAGAACCTGGCGATCGGCGCGATTATCGAAGCCTTGCTGTTTGATGCGCAGCGCGAATATTCGACAAAATTCGAATTGCTGCAATGGCTGGAAGAAGTGTCGGATCATTGCACGACCTGTCACAAATGCGCCAAACCGTGCCCGGTCGATATTGATTCCGCCGACGTGTCAGTGCTGGAACGCCGGATTCTGGCCGACTGGGGCTATAAGCACACGGCAGCTGCGACCAAGATGACGCTGCGCTATTTGCACAGCGACTCGCCGACTTTCAATAAAGTGTTCCGTTTCGGCGTGCTTCGGGCCGGTTTTGTCGGACAGCAGTTGGGCGCGGCATTGTCCAAGCCGCTGCAACCGAAAAAAGGCCAGTCCAAGCATTACCCGTTGCAACTGCTGAGTTCGCCGATGCCGACAGTACCGGCAAAAACCTTGCGGGACCTGTTGCCGGACTGCAAGCCTGACCAGGTTTTGGTGTTTGAACCCGATCAGGAGGCTGAACGCACCGTATTCTATTTTCCGGGTTGCGGTTCCGAGCGCATGGTGTCCGACATCTCAATGGCTGCGATCCATGTCCTGATGGGCTTGAAAACCCGGGTGGTATTACCGCCGCCTTTCCTGTGCTGCGGATTTCCGGCCTACGCCAACGGCCAGGCCGAAATGCATTCGCAGAACAGTTTGCGCGTGACGATTCAGCTTAATCAAATCCGGGACATGTTCACCCACCTGGAATTCGACGGCTGCGTGGTGACTTGCGGGACTTGCCGCGAGGGCTTGAACGAGATGGAAGCGGCCAAGTTGTTCGGCGGCAGGCTGGTCGATATAACCCGTTATGCGCTGGAGCGGGACTTGCAATTGGAAGGCACCGGCAGCGAGAGCTATCTGTATCACGCGCCGTGCCATGACTCGCTGGACGGCAAAGCGCTGGATGTGCTCGATCAACTGGGCGGATTCGGCAGTGTTCAGCCGGTACCCAATTGCTGTTCAGAGGCGGGAACGCTGTCGCTGTCCCGCCCCGATATTTCCGCCTCTATGCTGCACCGCAAACGCGAGTCGTTGGCCGAAGCCATGCCGGAAAAAGGCAGGGCCACCATCCTGACCAACTGCCCATCCTGTATGCAGGGCTTGGGCCGGAACAAGGGTATGGGCGTTGATCCGCAGCATCTTGCCGTGGCGTTGGCTGAGAAATTATCCGGGAAATCCTGGTTGAAGCAGTTTAAGGCGCAGGCGAGTAAGGCTAAGGCGTTTAATTTTTGACAGGACCCCGTTTTCCTGTTTCGCGAAGCTAGAGCTTCGCGTTCTGGGTTCCCAAGCTGGAGCTTGGGAACCAGCGAATTAACAGCAGTTGGACGGTTAACCCATTCAAATCCACCCAAGCCGCTTGCAAGCACCATAGACAAGGTACACGCCAAGGCCGCAAACAAAAAGCCCGAAGATCAGCCGAAGCTGCGGTCCGCCCATTTGGTTCGCGAAGTAAGCGCCAATCCACGAGCCGAAGAACATGGTCGCGGCCAGAATGACAGCCGCTTTAATATCTACGTTTCCGTGCCGGTAATATTCGAACGCCGCGGCGAGGCCGACAGGCGGAAGCAGCAACGCAAGGGTCGTTCCCGTCGCCATGTGCTGGGAGAAACCGGCCCAGTAAATAAGCGCCGGTACGATGATGATGCCTCCGCCGATGCCGAAGAAGCCCGCGGCAATGCCGCCGATAATACCGATAATCACGAATATGAGCCATGACGGCATCCGGGTTCTCCTATTGACTCAGTACGAGCATAAAAATTCCTGATGCCGGCCAACATAATATAGACAACATAACTTGTCCAATAATCAGCTATCTATTCCATAACGGGTTGCCGGATTTAAATAAAATCTTTTTGAGGCACCGGCTTTTTGCCATGCTCGCAATAGCGCTGACGATGACATTGCCGTCGCTCTTTCGTCAGTGACTTAAGATAATGGTTCCCGGCAACAGCATCTCAAATCGCTGTTACCGGGTATACTCATTTTTAGGAATTAGCCAATGCCTGCAGCGGGTCGGTATATTTCAATCCGAACGCTTCCGCCACGGCGGGATAAGTCACGGCCCCGCGATAGGTGTTGAGTCCGTATTGCAATGCCGTACCTTTACGCACCGCGTCCAGGCCTTCGTTTGCCAGACGCAAGGCATACCCGGCCGTCTGGTTGTTCAGCGCAAAGGTACTGGTGCGCGGCACCGCCCCCGGCATGTTGGCGACGCAATAATGCACCACGCCGTCGATTTCATAAGTCGGATGGCTGTGGGTGGTAGGGCGCGTGGTCTCCACGCAGCCGCCCTGATCGACGGCCACGTCAACGATCACCGAGCCTTTGCGCATGGTCGGCAGCATGTTGCGGGTAATCAGCCAGGGCGCTCGTCCGCCGTGGATTAAAATCGCGCCGATGACCAGGTCGGCGGTATCAAGAACCTCTTCGATAGTCGATTCATTACTGATACGGGTTTGCAGTTGCCCCCGGTAAATATCATCCAGATATTTCAGGCGGGCATGGCTGATGTCCAGCACCGTGACTTGCGCGCCCAAGCCGACCGCGACCCGCGCGGCGTTGGTGCCGACAATGCCGCCGCCCAGAATAACGACATTAGCGGGAGCGACGCCCGGCACACCGCCGATTAAGACACCGCGGCCGCCGTGCGATTTTTGTAGATAGGTTGCGCCCGCTTGAGTCGCCATGCGTCCTGCCACCTCACTCATCGGTATCAATAACGGCAAACTGCCGTCTTCGGTTTGTACGGTTTCGTAAGCGATGCCGGTAGTTCCGCTGGCTAACAGGGCCTCGGTCAGCGCTTTATCCGAAGCCAAATGCAGATAGGTAAACAGCAGCAAGTCCTGGCGCAGATAGTGATATTCCGATGCAATCGGCTCCTTTACCTTGACCACCATGTCTGCCGCCCACGCATCTTCTGCATAGGGAACGATTTGGCCGCCGGCAGACTGGTATTCTTGGTCCGAAAGCGAGCTGCCTTCGCCCGCGCCGCTTTGCACCAGCACCTGATGACCCCGGCGCGTTAACGCCTTGACTGAGCCCGGCGTCAGACCGACTCGATTCTCGTTGTCCTTAATTTCTTTGGGTAGTCCGATTAACATGATTTGACTCCTGATGAGTGGAATGTATTGCGCGGTAATAAAAGTCTGTGTTGCGGAGCGAATTTACTCGCAATACACAAGAGCGTAGCATAATTCGAATGACCGATTAGTACGATTTTCCGGTTTAATAAATCAATATAATTAGTTATAAATACTGAGATAAATAGAGGATGCGGCGTTTATTTTAGTAAAAACGATAAGGGGCTCGGCAGAGCCTGACGACCTAACGTTTTTTAAAAAATAATCTGACCGGATAACCGGAAGCCGCTGACCTTAAGGACTGGTCTGTTTTTCAGCCAAAATCTACGTAATGGCCGGTATTGTAGGTCTGGTTGACATAGCGTAGTCTGACCGGCAAAGTTGCAAAATGTCGCGTTAACCTACATCCATTAAGAGCCGGGTTATTTCTATGCAGATATTATTACCTGAACGCAATCAGACGCCACTAAGCGGCGACCAGCATCATCTTCTCCAGCAATTTATTGCCGCTTTATCGCCGGAGCAAGCCGCCTGGGTTGGGGGATATTTGACCGGATTGGTTGCCAACAATTTACCCGCCGTCGCAGGCGCCGACGATATTGCCGATATTACCATTCTGGTCGGTTCGCAAACCGGCAACAGTGAAGCGCTGGCCGAACAAATGCACAGCCTGGCTGCCGGTCGTGGCTTAAAAACGGTCGTCAAAAAAATGGGCGATTATAAATTTCCGCAATTGAAGGCCGAGAAAAACCTGCTGGTCATCGTCAGCACTTACGGGGAAGGCGAACCGCCTGACACTGCCAGGGAATTGGTCGAGCATTTATTCAGCAAGCGCGCTCCGTCACTCAAGCACGTGCAGTTTGCCGTGCTTGGCTTGGGCGATTCCGGTTATGAGTTTTTCTGCAAAACCGGCATTGATTTTGATCGCCGGTTGGAGGAGTTGGGGGCAACGCGGATTCATCCCAGAATTGATTGCGATGTGGATTACGAGTCCAGCGCCGAAGCCTGGATGGATGGGGTGTTAAATGAACTGTCCGCACGACTGGAAACAAAATCCCAAACGGCAGAGCTGTCGCCGCCGTCCCTTGCAAGCACATCCGTCTATTCCCGCAAGCATCCGTTTCCTGCGCTGTTGCTGGAAAATATCGTGCTGAACGGGCGGGGCTCGATCAAGGAAACCCATCATCTGGAATTGTCGCTGGACGGTTCCGGCCTGACCTACGAGCCGGGCGATGTGCTCGGCGTTTATCCGACCAATGCGCCCGATGTGATCGATGCCCTGTTGCAGACGCTGCACTTTGACGGTACGGAACGGATTACGTTTGATGAGAAGGATTGCTTCCTTTATGACGCGCTGTTCAGTCATTATGAAGCCACCACCATTACCCGACCGGTGATACGGAATTACGCCTTATTAGCGAATAATCGGAAACTGGATCAATTGCTGCACGACAAGCAAAAACTGAACGACTATCTGCATGGCCGTGAAATTATTGACCTGGTAAGCGATTTTCCATCGGATAGTCTGTCGCCGCAGGCGTTCGTCGACTGCCTGCGAAAGCTGCCGCCCCGTTTGTACTCAATTGCCTCCAGTCTGAAACAGCATCCCGACGAAGTGCATATAACGGTGGCTGCGGTGCGTTACCAGGCGCACGGTCGGGACCGTAAAGGCGTTGGCTCGACGTTTCTGGCCGACCGTATCGGCGAGGATGCGACTATCCCCGTTTATATCGATCACAACACTAATTTCAAGCTTCCTGCCGACCCTGCCACGCCGATTATTATGATCGGTCCCGGTACCGGCATTGCGCCTTTTCGCGCTTTTGTCGAAGAGCGTGAAGCGGTGGGCGCGACCGGTAAAAATTGGCTGTTTTTCGGCGATCAGCATTTCGAGACCGATTTTCTGTATCAGGCCGAATGGCTGCGTTACCTGAAAAACGGGGTGTTGACTCGCATGAACGTCGCCTTTTCCCGTGATCAGCAACAGAAAATCTATGTGCAGCATCTGATGGACGAACACGGCAAGGAACTGTATGCGTGGTTGCAGGAGGGCGCTCATCTTTACGTCTGCGGCGATGAAAAACGGATGGCCCATGATGTGCATGCGGCGTTGCTGAAAATAGTGGCGGCTGAAATCGGTACGGACAATGCGGAAGGCTATGTCGTAAATCTGCAAAAGACCAAACGCTATCAGCGTGATGTGTATTAAATGAGAGGGTTAAACGATGACCTATGTAACGTATGTCTCGTTCCCACGCGCTGCGTGGGAATGCAGTCAAGGCGCGCTGCACCGCGAGTCACGGGCAACGTGTCGAAATGCGGAGTGTATCGACGTAGGACGCAGCGCGTGAGAACGCGGGAAGCTCCAGCTTCCGTCTCGCGAAGCTGCGACTGCATGGATGCAGGAGGTAGAGCAACGCAGGGAGCAGTTGCCGAGAGCTTCGCCTACTGGGTTCCCAAGCAGGAGCTTGGGAACCAGCGTAACGCTATCAGCGGGATGTGTATTGATTGTGAGGGTTAAACGATGACCGAACTAACTCCGGAAGAATTGGCAAAACGGGTTGAAGTCGAGCGGATCAAGGATGCCAGCAATTATCTGCGCGGCACGCTGGTCAAGAGTCTGCAAGACCCGCTGACCGGCGCACTGGCCGAGGATGACACTCAGCTGTCCAAATATCACGGCATTTATCAACAGGATGACCGCGACTTGCGGGACGAACGCCGCAGGCAAAAACTGGAGCCGCACTACCAGTTTTTGGTGCGCATCCGCGTACCGGGCGGGGTGTGTACTCCGACGCAATGGCTGGAAGTGGACCGCATCGCCAACACCTGGTGCAATAATACTATCCGATTGACCTCGAGGCAGGCTTTCCAGCTGCACGGCATCGTCAAGCGCGACCTGAAAAAAACCATTGCCGAAATTAACGCCGCGTTGCTCGATACCATTGCCGCCTGCGGCGACGTAAACCGCAACGTCATGTGCAATCCCAACCCCTATCAATCGCGGCTGCATGCGGAAGTCTACGAATATGCACGACGCATCAATGAACATCTGACGCCCCGGACCACCGCCTATCATGAAATCTGGCTGGACGAGGAATTGCTGTCCTCGACCCGACAGGACGAAGAGCCGATCTACGGCAAACATTACCTGCCGCGCAAATTCAAAATAGCTATCGCCATTCCGCCCGGTAACGATGTCGATCTGTTTGCCAACGATCTCGGCTTTATCGCCATCGCCGAGGATGATCATCTGCTCGGATTTAACGTCACTGTCGGCGGCGGCTTGAGCATGACCCAAGGCGACACGTCTACCTACCCGCGTCTGGCCGACGTGATCGGCTATTGCCCCAAGAATAAGGCGTTGCAGGTCGCCGAGGAAGTCGTCAAGATTCAGCGCGATTTCGGCGATAGAACCCAGCGCAAACACGCGCGCTTTAAATATACCCTTGAGGATCGGGGCGTCGACTGGCTCAAGTTTGAATTGAACCGGCGCTTGGGCTGGAACCTGGAGCCGCCCCGGCCATTCGTGTTCGAACATTCCGGCGACCGCTACGGCTGGGTGGAGGGCGCTAACGATACCTGGCATTACACGTTGTTTGTCCCGAACGGCCGCATACTCGACACCGAGGATTGCCCGATGATGACCGGGCTGCGTGAAATCGCCAAAGTGCATGACGGCGATTTCAGGCTCACCGCCAACCAGAATTTGCTTATCGGTCAGGTCAGCAGCAAACGCAAGCCGGTCATTGACGCGTTGCTGGAAAAATACAGGCTGGCTAATACTCATGACCAGACCGGGTTGCGCCTGAATTCGATGGCCTGCGTGGCTTTTCCCACCTGCGGCTTGGCTATGGCTGAAAGCGAACGCTACTTGCCGTCGCTGCTCGATAAGCTCGATGTGATCATCAAACAGGCCGGGCTTGAAAATGATCCGATCCTGATTCGCATGACCGGCTGCCCGAACGGCTGCGCGCGTTCAGTACTGGCTGAAATCGGCTTTATCGGCAAAGCGCCGGGCAAGTACAACCTGTATCTGGGCGCGGGTTTTTATGGCCAGCGCCTGAATAAACTGTACCGCGAGAACATCAACGAGGAACAGATTCTTGCCGAACTAAGCCCTATTATTCAACGGTATGCCCAAGAGCGGGAACCGGGCGAACGATTCGGCGATTTTGTGATCAAGGCCGGTTATGTCAAAGCTGTGTTGGCGGGTAAGGATTTTCACTGGTGACGGTTCAAACTTGTCGTCGATATAGGGCAACTTTCTATGCCCGCTATGGGTTTGTAGCGCTCCCCGATGCTCCACTTACTCCGTGCGTGCCTATCGCGGACAGCCCTTAAGCCGCAAGTGACAGAGAAAATGCAAGTTAGCCATTGGCGCTGACTTCGGCATCAAGCGATTCCGGCGAAAATACCGGTGCCGAGGCGCGTTCGTAATAACTGCCCTGCACCAGATCGAAACCGGCATTGCGAGCCAGCAGATCGGACTTTTTTTGATCGATTTGTTGCAGGATGCTTTGCCCGCCTGTTGAAACGACCAGCGCTTTTAAATCGCGCAATTTTTCAAATATGGCATTGTCGCGGACATGGTCAAGATGCCGCGCCGACAAACTGACGTAATTCGGGGACAGCTTGCTAATCAGATCGAACGATTGGCCTTCCTGCGCGACGTAATCGAACTTAAGCGCGATTTGATAACTCCTGTGCCGGTAATTATCCAGACCGGTGACCAGCTCCTGGTAATGTCGGGCATAGTTGCTGTTTACCGCCATAATGATAACGACATTCTTGGTTTCCAGGCCGCACTGTCCGATCACTTCTTCAAAATAGGCGCCATGATCCTTTTTAACGCCCAGTATATGGCGCGGATCGACTTCCACGAACAGCGCGCCCTGCAAATGGGTTATCGGCAGGTAATTGAGCATATGAACGGTGCGGGATAAGCGGTCGAAATTGATGATGGATTCAAAATCGTTAGCTTGGTGAGGATGGTTACTCAGCAAATTTTCAATTTCGTCTGAATACAGGTATTGGACTTCATGAGTGGAAACCTTAAGTTTCGCGCCATGGCCGACAATCTCGGCGGGTTTTTGCGCCAGGCGTATTGGCGAAAAAACACTGCCTATTTTAATTTGACCGAACAGCGCGCTTATTGTTCCTTCTTCCAGAATAAAGGGACGAAAACTGGAGCGATGCTCTTGCCCGAAGCGGTCATTGAAATATTCAACTAGATTTTGTAATGGCATGAATTTATCCTCAGGTCTGATAAAGGTTGTACTCATCGGCGGATGTTCCGCTTCAGGCTGTATTGCAATGGATTCAAATCGTAAAGAATCTGTACCTTTTCCGGTTTAAAAAAAGAGGCGGGTCGAAACCCGCCCCGAAAACGATCCTTGTATAGAGAGGAGGTACACATAAAATGACATCAAACACACGTTGCAAACACTGTCGCACTATTTTTTACGGCCGTTCTTTGTGGTTGGATATAGCTTAGGGGGATTTTTACTTTTAATAAAACGATATTATTCGATAGTTATATCTAATAAATAGATAAAAAGCGCTGTTCATGCAACAAAGCTTTTGAAATCTCTTTTGGGACTTCCTTCATTCGATGGGGGGAAACAGATTATGCGTGATATGACCTGGTTTTTATGTGGGAAACGCCTCGGCAATTCACCTGATGGATTGCTTAAGCCCAGTATTCGCGCCATTTTCATCGCACAAACCTAGGATATATAGCAATTAGCGCGCCATTTGTAGTGGCAAATTGTCGCGCGGCAATCGGTCACATTTTCAAGGCGGCATTTAGCCATTAGAATGCATGCAACTCTTGTATGCGCCCCCTCTCCTAAAGGGATTAGAGTTAGCTATATCCTTCCTCTCTGTGCGGCCGGCAACCCTGGCCGCATCTTTTTATTCCACGGAAACGGAATTACTCAACTGATGCGTTCCGCTCTATTAATGATCAAGATTTGACCGGATAAATCGCTTTCCATAAAGCGGGTCGCGGCACTGCCTTTATCTTTACAACAAGCAAAAACACTACCGCCGGCATTGAAAGCCATTGAACGTTTAGGCAACGATAATCTTGAAATTAATGGCGCTAAGCCGTGTCTTACAAGGCTGCATATAACGGTGGCGCACTTTCAATTGGATGGCCGCTTGCACAGCGTCTCTGGTAGCGTGTCTTCCGGGACGCAAGTTAAAGTCGGCATTCAGCGCCACCGCGAAAAGAAACTGCACCGACTGGAACAGGCGCTGGTAAAAATCGTGAGTCAATCGGAAAAAAACCTCAAGTGGTAACCGCTGATGCCGGTGGCTGGGAAGCGTTTTAAATGATAAAGATCAGTACTTGAATGTGAGTAAATCAAAAATAACAGATCCATTGCTCAATGCTTGCAGCATGAGCGATCAATCTAAAGCTCAGCGATTTGGCATAGCTTCATTATCAAACAAACATAGAACGACAACTCTTAAAAAATAGAACTACTCGCCTGTTATAATGCTCGGTTTTTTAGACGCATTAAACAAGGGCTAGTTTTTATGAATTGGGGATACACTTTTTCCGGTCTTGCAGTAGGTCTGCTGGTGGGTTTGACCGGCGTGGGCGGCGGATCGCTGATGACGCCATTGCTGGTCTTTCTGTTCGGCTTCAAACCTGCCGTCGCGGTGGGGACAGATCTTCTGTTTGCCGCCATCACTAAAACCGGCGGCGTGTGGGTACATCACAACAAACATAGTTCCGTAGACTGGAAAATCGTCGGCTGGCTGGCGCTGGGCAGCATACCTTTTGCGCTGGCTACTTTGTTTGTACTCAAACATTTTATGGAAGTCGGTAAGGAGATCACGGGGGCAATTACTTTTACGCTGGGTGTTGCGCTGCTGCTGACCGCTTTTTCGCTGATAGTGCGCAGCATGTTATTAAACCGGGCGGCGAAAACAAAGCCTATTGATGATGAGCATAGCACGCCCCAAAATGCCGGCCGCTTCAAGCATCTGCAGATACCCGCCACCGTATTGATCGGCGCTGTGCTGGGCATATTGGTGACGTTGTCGTCTGTCGGAGCCGGTGCGCTGGGTACTGTCGCGCTGTTATTTCTTTATCCCAGGATGACCACGCTGAAAATTGTCGGCACTGATTTGGCTCACGCCATTCCGCTCACGGCGGTTGCCGGTCTGGGTCACCTCAGTCTGGGTAACGTGGATCTGGTTTTATTAGGCAGCCTGCTGATAGGCTCCTTGCCCGGCATCTGGATTGGCAGTCATTTGAGTGCAAAGATTCCTGAAAAAATTTTACGGCCGATTTTGGCTTGTATTCTGATGTTAATAGGGCTTAAATTCGTACTGCAATAAACCCCATTGTATGCACCATCACTAATAAAGAGGATGAGAACATGACTGAAAATATCCGTCCACCGCTGCCGCCATTCACTGCCGAAACGGCCGCACAAAAAGTACGGGCGGCCGAAAATGCATGGAACACTCATGACCCGGAAAAAATAGCGCTGGCTTATACCGTTGATAGCCAATGGCGTAACCGGGCTGAATTCCTTGCCGGACGCGAAGAGATTGTGCAATTTCTACAGCGAAAATGGGCGAAGGAATTGGAATACCGTCTTATAAAAGAGTTATGGGCTTTTCATGATGCGCGTATTGCGGTGCGGTTCGCTTACGAATGGCATGATGCCTCGGGTAACTGGTTTCGTTCTTACGGCAATGAGAATTGGGAATTTGACCAAAGCGGTTTGATGAAGCGTCGCATAGCCAGCATCAACGATTTGCCGATAGCCGAAGCTGACAGGGTGTTTCATTGGCCAATGGGACCTAGACCCGACAACCACCCCGGTCTGTCCGAACTTGGATTTTGAGGCTATTTAAAGCATAAAATGAGTTCGGCGCCGGTTGATTTATCTGTGGCAAGGCTTATATTTTAATATAGGGGAGGCAATGCTTTTTTGTGGTTGTCATAACAGAAAAATCAACAGGCAGGTGGGTTATGAATGAAAGCTCGACTGATCAAACCGATACTGAAAGATTGCACTCGTTAAAGCGGCTGGCAACGGCCGTGTACCTGTGTCAGGTGCTGGCCTTTGCTTTTGCCGGGGTGCCGTTGCTAGTGGGTGTGGCGATTAACTTCATGAAGCAGAGTGAAGTTAAGGGGACTTTTTTGGAATCCCATTTTGACTGGCAGATCAAGACCGTTTGGATAGCTCTGGCCGGTCTTGCATTGTCCGGATTGACTTTTGAGTTTGGTGTCGGGTTTTTTATTCTGATTGCAACGGTAATGCTGATGGTCTACAGGATTGTAGTCGGATGGAATGCGCTGGCTTCTGATCGACCGGTTAATGACTAACTGATGTTACGCATTACATAATAAAAAGCGGGTATAGCAAAACATATAGCCGCCATAGGCTCAATAAATTGTTCTCGTCCCCACGTGCTGAGCGGCGAGATACGACTCAGGTCGCATATACGGGACGTAGCGCGTCCTGCACTGCGTTCCCACGGAGCCCCGTGGGAAACGAGAGCGAAGTGTTGTAGGAGCGGGCCATGCCCGCGATAAAAGCACGACAAATCTGCAACTACGTCCAAAGGTCGCGGGCGTGGCCCGCTCCTGCGGAGTGTTGAGAAAACTAAGCTGTCCCTCCAGATGTTCCGGTTTAAACGCCCCGGCCTTCAATTCGACAACCACATAGCAGCGCAACATCAGTGACTAATTAGCTGCGCAATAAACGCGACGAGCCAGGTCATCGGCCTGTCGGCAGGATGCAGCTAATAGTTCTTTAACACGGTGTTTTTTAACCCGAATTTAATCATTTCTTAATGTTTGCTTTGGCATATCTTAATGATTCCTTAGTTATAATTAGCGTTTGTAACTCTACTCGCTCTTATCGCTATGACCAGCCAAGAAAACTTTAGAATTGATCTGTTCAAAATTAAAAAGTCAGCCCTGTCACTCGGTTTGGCGATTGGATTAATGCTGCTCAGCGGCTGTCAGACGTTGTCGTCGCTTTTCCCCGAGGACGAAAAAACGGTAACCATCGAGCTCCCCGAGCCTCAACCGGAAACCGTAGTTACCCACGAATTCGAACTGTCCGACAGTGAAAACATGGTCGGCACCCTTGCCGCCATCGACACCCGCGAAAATGATGCCTTGCCGGATATTGCCCGGCATTTCGGCCTTGGCTATAACGACATCAGCATAGCCAATTCCGCCGTTTCTCCCTGGACGCCCAAGCCGGGCAGTCGCGTTTTATTGCCATTGCAATTTATACTTCCCGATTCGCCTCATAAAGGCATAGCCCTGAATCTGGCGAATATGCGGCTGTTTTATTATCCAAAAAAACAGCCGCATAAAGTTTACACGTATCCGGTCGGCATTGGCCGTCAGGGATGGAATACGCCGATGGGACAAACCAGCATCGTCGCCAAAGACGCCAATCCAAGCTGGACTGTCCCCGAATCCATTCATCGCGAACACGCCGAAAAAGGCGATTCATTGCCCAAGGTCGTCGGTGCGGGGCCCGATAATCCGCTGGGGCTTTACGCGATGCGTCTGGGTATTCCCGGTTATTTGATCCACGGAACCAACAAACCCTACGGCATCGGCATGCAGATCAGTCATGGCTGTGTGCAGCTTTACCCGGAGGACATTGAAGTGCTGTTCAAAAAAACGACGGTCGGAATGCCGGTGCGCATCATTCATCAGCCCTATCTGACCGCGTGGCATCAAGACATGTTATATCTTGAAGCGCATGAACCCTTGTCGAAATGGGCCAAGCAGAAAGCCAGCCTAAGAAAACAGGTAGTGAAGAAATTGCATGAAGTCAGTGCCAAAAAGGGCGTGGAGGTCGATTGGGAAAAAGTCGAACGCATACTCCAGCGTTCAGACGGCATCCCTACGCCGATACTGATGCAAAGCCCTGATGTGGCGGAAATATCGGCAAACGCTTTGCATCTGAAGCATCCGGAGCAGTTCTACGACCAGCCTGTCATTGAGGCGTTAAAAGAGAGCGATTGGTCCATTTTGGTGGCCAGTTTTAATGACGAAACAAAGGCGCAACAACTGGCAACCATGCTTAACCATCAGGGGCCGATCATACCTGCCCGTAAAGTCTCAAAAGACGATGCCTATCAGGTTATCGCCGGGCCTTTCAAGAGTAAAAAGGAAATGAACGCGGCCGTAAAACGCATCAAAATGGATTTTGAAATTAACAGCGAGCCGTTAAAGCCCCGATTAACTTCAATTAATTAAGTGCGATTGATAGTCTTTAAGCCAAGCATCAAGGTTAAATCCAAACGTTGCGTTTCCGATGTTTGTCGATCATAAATAATTGGGCGCGGATTTTCATAGGATGTGTTTTATAGGAAAATCCTATTGATTGATAGCAAGTCGATATTATACAAATACCTTTTATGGCTTGTAAAATAAGGTCTCCATTAACAAGACCATATGAGAAAGCTATGAAAACTGCAAAACTGATTGTCATGTATCCACAGCCGACCAACCTTGATACGTTTGAGCAACGTTATGCGAACGAGCACGTTCCGATGGCTGTAGAAAAGCTGGCGGGAAAAACCCGCTTTGTTGCGTCCCTGATAACGGGCAGCGTAGGCAGCAATGCCCCTGCGCCTTTTCATCGCATTGCGGAAGTTTATTTTCCGTCCATGCAAGCATTGGAAGATTGTTTGAATTCAGCAGGCGGACAAGAGACAGCGGGACACGCGGTTGAAATTTCAACGGGGGGCGCACCGGTGTTTTTAATTGCGGAAGTTGAAAGTTTTGATTTTTAGGCCTTGATAAACAGGAGGAGAACTGTCAAATCTCTCCTCAAGTCCACAGACCTTGGCACGGTAAATTGGGATGCACGAAATAACCCCGGCATGAACTGAATGCTGGGGCTTTTTCCGTATCCATCTTTCTACCGTGCTGCTCGCTACCAACATTTGCCGGGCGATGCAGGTTAAGGCTCATTCAGCTTTTCTGCATTGGCAGGGTGAAATGAAAAGTGGTGCCTTTTCCCGGCTTGCTATTGAAATGTAACGTGCCTTCGTGAGCTTCGATGAGTGAACGGCTGATGGATAACCCCATGCCCATGCCGTCTGCCTTGGTGGTGTAAAAAGGCGTTAATATTTTTTGTTGTTGGTCTTCATCAAGCCCCGGTCCGTTGTCTTTTACCCTGACTCCTACGGCATTATCGGCAATCAAATGGCTATGGATGGTTATGTGGCGTTGCCGTTCGGTGGATATGTTTTGCAAGGCTTCAATACTGTTTCGGATCAGATTTATGATGACCTGTTCAATTTGTATATAGTCGATAGAGAGCAGCGGCAGATTGTTTTCCAGCTCAAATGTCAGCCTTATGTCGTTCTGTTTAAGTTCGGCAATACACAGGCCGACAGCGTCATGAATCAAGATATTAAGATCGGTGGTTGAACGATGTATGGAATGCGATTTGACAAACTCCCTCATGCGATGAATGATCCGTCCCGCTCGTAAAGCCTGTTGCTGCGTTTTGTATAAGATCTCGGTCAGCTTGAGCAGATCGGGATTTTCAGTGTGAATAAGATTTATGCTGACTTGCGTATAACTGGAAATCGCAGCCAGAGGCTGGTTGACTTCATGGGCAATGCCTGACGCCATCTCTCCCATCAGCCCAAGGCGGGTGACGTGGGCGAGTTCGTCCAGATGTGCCTTGTCTTGCTGTTCCCGGTGTTTGCGCGAACTCACATCACGCACAATATGGGTAAAATAGTGCGCATTATCGATTGAAAACTCCGCAACCGACAGATCCAAAGGCACCACGGAACCGTTGTTATAAATGCCTTCAACTTCCTGAATTTGACCGATAGATTTTATTGAATGGGGAAAGTTGTAATCATCTATAGGTTGTTGTTTATGTTGTTTTGGCGATGATTGTATGAGTTTGTTAATGCTGCAACCAACCAGATCTTCCGGTTTATAGCCGAACATGGTTTCTACCGCGGCATTCGCGGACACGATGGTATCGGCCATATCAGTGGTGATAATGCCTTCCACGGACGCATTAAAAATGGAGTTGAGTCTGGCTTCAATTTGTTTGCGCGGGGTAATGTCGTACAGAATCACCAAATGTTCACCCGAAAAATTGTGATGAATCGCAGCGGCAGACGCCAACACGGTTTTAATGCTGTTGTTTTTGCAGTGAATATCCACTTCCATCGGTGGACATTCGGTCTGCTCCTGTTTGGCTTTTTCCAGCGTCTTTTGCCAGGTCGTCGCGGCCCAGTCGCGATAGACCGGATCAAGGTAGGCTTTCGTCCACCAGTCTGCCAGAGTGGAAATATCATCCATGTTGTAACCGAAGGTTTGCACAAACGCCGGGTTCAGGAGGGTAATATTCAACTGCTCATCGTGCAACGCCATCGGCACCGGGGAAACTTCGATAATCGAGCGGAATTTTGCTTCACTGGTTTTCAGCTCATTTTCCATGACTTTACGCTCAGTGATGTCCAGCGCCACCCCATGGAGTCGGACAATAGCATCATTGCCGTCCTGTATTGCTTCCCCGCGCGCCAACATCCATCCGCGTGTCCCGTCAGCCCTGACCATTTCAAGTTCCAGCTCATAGGACCCCCCCGTTTTCTGTGTGTGGAGCAGAGCGCTGCTCAACCGTTCCCAGCTTTCAGGGGTAAACAACCGAAAGTACTCTGTGTAATCGGGCGGAGGCAACTCCGGGTTTAAACCCAATATGCGGTAAAGTTCCTCCGACCAAACCACATGATGAGTCGTCAAGTCCAGCTGCCAGCTGCCCATATGGGCGATTCTCTGCGCTTCTTGCAGTTCTTTCCGGCTTTGTTGTAGAGCCTGATCCGCCTGTTTGCGCTCCGAAATATCGGTATGGGTGCCGATCATGCGCAAGGGCTTGCCGTCTTCACTCCGGCTGACTACCGAGCCTCTAGCCAGAATCCATTTGTAGCTGTTATCTTTGCAGCGCAAGCGATGTTCAACGACGTAAGTTGGCTGCTTTTCGTCCAGGTACGCTTGTACCATTTTTGCAACATATGACTGATCATCGGGATGAATTCGGTTTAGCCAATCTTGGCGAGTAGGCAGGATATCGTCTTCGGCATACCCTAACATTTCTTTCCAGCGGCCTGAATACTTGACTTCGTCGGTCTTAAAGTCCCTGTCCCATACGCCGTCGCCGGAACCCTCAATGGCAAATTTCCAGCGATATTCGCTTTCACGTAGCGCATCTTCGGTTATTCTGCGCTCGCTAATATCGCGAATATAGGCGCTAAAAAAATAGTTCCCTCTTTGATTCAGCGCACCGACAGTCAATTCCATTGGAAATTCCGAAGCATCGGCGCGCAAACCGGTAATCTCCAAACGCTTGCCGATAATGGTTGACGAGCCTGTCGCCAAAAATCGTGATAAGCCTTGCCGATGTCTTTCCCGATAAGCCGGCGGAATGATTAACTCTGCCATTTCACGTCCTAATGCTTGCTCGCTGGGGTAGCCGAAAATATGCCCGGCTTGGGCATTCCAGGCTATTACCTTGCCGTTGTGATCCATACTGATGATTCCATCCAGCGCTGAGTCCAGCAATAGCTGGGTGCGAGCGATATTTTTCTGTAGCCTAACGTTAGAAATAAGTAGCGCTTTCTCTGTTGATTTTCTTTGTTCTATCTCAGCTTGCAGTTGTCTGGCGCTGGGCGCAGACAAGGCGCTGGGAATAGCTCTTAGCATCAGCACGGCGGTAGCAACCGAAATAATTGCCGTACAGGCTTTAAGCAAGCCGTCCAGCCAATATAACGGTATCCAGATCGCGACAGCCGACAGCAAATGCATGGTGCCGCAGGCGACAATAAAACCGGCAAATAGGACAGTCAGCCACGGACAGGGGAAATCCTTACGTCGCCGGATAAAGGAGATGATAATAAAGGGGATCGAATAATAGGCGAGAGTGATCAGTAGATCTGAGATGGCATGCAGCCAAAGCAATAAGGGACTCCACGACAGGCAATAGCCATGAGGAATGAAGTTCTTAATACCAAAAAGGTCAAACCACCGCTCCCATTTGTCGTGTTCGGACATAGAAGTCTAATTAATGCTTATAAAGATCCTCTATGTTATCGTAATTTCAGGTTTTGACGTCAATAAAGTTGAGATTTGTCCTGACTGTGACTGTTATTCACGAAAGCCAAAAGTAACGCCTCCAGGCGACACGAAAGAGATGAAAAGATTTAGAGCCGATGTTCTTCCGATTAACGGATGTTATGCAACAGTTATCGAGAATTTATCTTCGACGTTTTCTAAAATATTCACCTCAGTTTTTTCATGTGGCGAAAAGCAAGCCCGACCAAGCCAGTTTTACGGTTTGTGGTGCATTAAATGATGCGGGTGACCTGGAATAGCATGACGGGCGTGATCGCTCAATTGAGCGTCGAACCATTGATGAATGGCCTCAATTAGCTTGGGATCATCCGTTGAGTAGTCGATCTCGGCGCCATTAGGCAGCTCCTTGTAGATAACTTTGATCTGATCCGGTTTGGCTGTTTTCAATTCCGCTAAACCGGGCATATTTTCGCCATGAATCTTGGCCGGGTTGGAGAAGTCGCCTTGAACAAACTCCTTTGAAATTTTTGACAGGTGCTCGCGTATTAACTTGATTTGCTCAGCATTGGAACTGTCTTTGGCGATGACCTGCTGCAAGCCGCCCTTCCCGGTTTTTGAGAAAACATGCGTAGTCTGCTCCAAATTGAAAGGCATGACATGCGAACCGCGTTGCGCAATTTCATCAAGCCGATCATCGCCGGCTTTTTCCACTGCCTGGGCTGATACCGCTATCAATAAAGCGGCCGAGAGGGATGCAATTAATCGTTTCATCATTTGATTTCCTTTGTAGCGCTGCTCGCCATGTGAGTTTATTACCAGGGGCATTGTTATTTGCTGATGTTACGCAATAGCTAAGCAATGTCCACCGCGAAGAAAAAATAAAATAGCGCCTCGTATCTTCGCGGTGATTTTATGTAATTTGCGTAACGTCAGCTATAAAAACTTAATAGTTTATCGTCATACCCACATTGAACGAGCGCCCCATGCCCGGAACCGCGATTCCCTTGGTGCTGACTTCCCCGATATAAGTACCGCCCAAAGGAAGGGCGTAATTTTTATCAAGAATATTGTCTATGCCGCCATCGATCCGCAAATGTTTCCAGGTATAACTGCTGCGCAGGTTGAGCAGTGCATAGCCCGCTGTTTTTGGCTCCAAACGGACGGCTTGCACGTCGGTTTTAGGCGCTACTATTTGCGTTTCGATCGTATTGGCCCAGCCGCCGCGTTGATGCTCAAGCGCTACCGTCGCATTAAACGGCATCTGTTGGTACAGATTGTCGCCGGTGTCATTGTTCTGGCCTCTGACATAATTTAAAACGGTTTTACCGGTCAGGCTGCCGTATTTTGCGGTATCCAATAACAGCTTGGAGCCGGAAACGTCTACGCCGAACAGATGCGCATCGAAGTTGGCCAGTTGCAGTAAATTAAACGCGCCTCCGTTAGCAGGCGACGGGCTGACACAGGTCACGCCATTAGCCGGCTGGCAGAGTCTCGCATCGATATAGTTTTCGACGTGAGTGTAAAAGGGCGTGACTTTAGCTTCCCAGTCTTCCTGGTTGGCATCATGCCAATTGGCTGTAGCGCTGACGGTGTGAGCGACTTCCGGCTTAAGGTTAATGTCGCCGACATAGCCGTTGCCGTCGCCGACCCAGTTGTTCATATACATCGCCATAGGATGAGTCATTCCCATCATCGTGCGTCCGCGAGACCAGGCAAAGCGCTCGTAAAGGTTGGGCGAGCGGGTCTTTCTGGCGGCCCCCAGTTCATAAGTCTGCATGTCATTCGGGGTGTAACGGGTTAACGCGGTCCAGTCGATATTAATGTCGGTTTGTTTTTTATTTTGGCCATTAACAATCCGCGCTTCCGGTGTGATGACGCCATAATCCATCACGTCACCGGCATTCATTTCCACAGCGCCGACACGGGCGCCCAGTTGAGTCAGCCATTGCTGGTTCCAGCGGCCTTCCCACTCGGCAAAAAGATCGATGCGATCGCGTTTTCCTTGATTGATATTCTGGAATGGCCCCGGTCCTTGCATCATTATCATGGGGTTGGGGCCGATTGGATCCCACCAGTCGTCTAAACGATAACGCTGATACTCACTGCCCACGGTCAGCAAGTGCTTGTCGGTGATGTCGATATTGGCTTTTACCGACAGGCCCTGGTTAACGCCATTGGTATCCATCGGCATGGTACGGGTTGGCGTGGTCATTTTGTCCGCCAGAAAGTTCATCTTGTGCTGGGCATCCTCGTGATAAGCGCGGGTTTCAATATTTCCCCACTGGAACTGGCTCTTGGTGAAGACATTGGCGAACCAGCTGTCGTCGCCGGTCATATCCATACGCACGTTGGGGAAGGCTTGATAAGGGATGTTTTGCTGTCCGACCTTGATCACAGCAAGATGATCGTCGTTGCGCAAGGCCAGCGACAGCGATTGGTTCTCCGATTTATAGGCTGAAGAAGCCACAACATCATTACCGTTTTTTGTATTTCGGGTAGTGAAATTTCCGCCCGCTTTATAATTCCGCGACTCTACCGTTGAGCCGGTGTACTTAAGTTCGGCATGTTCGTTGGCTATCGATGCGGAAATATTGCCTCCGTGTGCATCGCCATTGCTGCGATAAAAGACCGAGCCCTGGCCTTTTACCAAGGGAGCCTCGCCATCCTCGGCAAATTCGGGATCGGCTGAATTAACGCGAATAGTGCCGCCGATACTGTCGCCACCCATGCTGACCGGCGTGATTCCGGCAAGCACTTGGGTGCTGAGCACACTGGATGGCGCGACATAAGAGAGCGCAGGATTCATGTGATTGGCGCAAGCCGAAATCAAATTCATACCATCGACTTGAACCCGTAAACGATCGTCCGCCAAGCCGTGGATAACGGGTCGGCTGGAAATACCGCCACCGCCGGAGAAGCTCACGCCCGGCGTACCTTTGAGCATATGTGCGGTATCGCTGACAGCGGTTCTGGACAGCGCTATTTTGGAAGGGTCGAGATAGCTGCCGAACGGCTGATCGATGTTGGACTTTTGAGCTTTGATGGTCAGCATGTCCAAAACCAGCGGTTCTTCTGTATTTTTTGTACTTTTGTCTTTTTGATCGGATTTGGCGACGGCCACAGGAGCCTTAACCGCCACAGTGTTGTCCCCGGTGAACGTATAGTCTAGCCCGCTTTGCGCCAGCAGTTTTTCCACTGCCTCGCGTTTACTGTAGTTTCCTTTCAGCGCCGGGCTTTGTTTGCCGACTAAAGTGCCGTCCGCGTAAAAGGGTTGCAATCCTGTTTGCCTGCTCATGGCCTCTATCGCTGCGGCTAGCGGTTGCGCAGGGATGTTGAGGTTGAAAGTGCTTTCTTCGGCTACGGCAGTTCCCATGACCATCACCATCGGCAGGGTTGCTATCAGTTTGGGTAGTGTACGCATCAGTTCTCCTTTAAAGTTTGTTTTGTTGTGACACTAACTTATAAGACTGATTTGGCGGTATTAGACCGCCACTTAGTACGAAAAAAAATTGTATCGTTCCCATATTCCAGGTTCGTAGGGGGTAAATTCACTTCTACAATGGTTTTTCATGGGAGCCGCCTTAGCTTAATAGCACCCTTATAGCGACGCAACGGTAGCAAATGAATGCCCTTTGACTATTCTATGGATACCTAATAGACTGACTAACTATCATTTATCAGGGGAATCACCATGCGCAAAGAAGTACAAATGTCCATCAAGATGGAGCCGGAATTGAGAGATCAATTTGTGGCTGTTGCCGCCAGTGTCCATCGTCCGGCCGCTCAAATTGTACGAGAACTGATGCGGCTTTATATCGCTCAGCAACAACAGCCGAATCAAGCGACACGCACCGCAATGGAAGAACTGGAACAAGGTAAGGGAATGCGCTTCGCTTCGGCAGATGAGTTGTTTAAAGATTTGGAAATTTAATGTGCTCAACCTAATTCGTTCCAGCCAATTTAAGCGTGATGTAAAAGTTGTCAAGAAACGTAGTAAAGACATGGATAAGCTAAGGACATTACTTATTCTGCTACTTGAGGGAAAAACGCTTCCCGCAGAATACCTGGATCATCCTCTTAAAGGTAACTGGAATGGTTATCGAGACTCACACCTCGAACCGGATTGGCTATTAATCTACCGTATTTCAGGCGATGATTTATATCTTGTAAGAACAGGGTGTCATGCTGATATTTTTAGCAGTTAATGGTTACAAAACTCTCTAAGCTAATCAGCCGGGGCTATGACGAAGGTATTTGTTACGGTTTGGCTTACTTTGATCGGCAAGGCGCCGGCAATGGTGTTGAGCGCAAGGCTTAGATTGTTGGTGGGAAATACTCCGCTGACCTTAAGCGACTGCAAGCGCGAATCGGGCACTTGCAGCGAGGTATCGTGATAGCGACCCAACTGCTCCAGCACGCTATTCAAGGGCTGGCCTTTGAATACCAGTTGTCCTTTTTGCCAGGCGGTGGCAGCATCGATATCAATAGGTGAAATGGCGGAGGTTTGCCCGGTCGAGTCGTAACTGATCTGTTGGCCGGGAATCAGGTTTTGCGTCGTGGAGCTTTGGCTTGATGCAACGCTGACTTCGCCTTCCAGCACCGTTACCGAGACGCGATCGGCTTGCCTATAAATATTGAAGCGAGTGCCGATGTCCTGAATACGGCCCCCTGCGGCGCTGACTTCAAAAGGTTTTTCCGGGTTGTGAACGACTGAAAACAGAGCCTCGCCGCGTTCCAGTTTCACGCTACGCGCTGTCCAGGTGTACTGTACGCTCAGTTCGGTATCGGTATTGAGGTCGATGCGCGAGCCGTCGCTAAGCTCGATGCTGGTGGACTCGCCTTTGGCGGTACGGTAAATGTCGGTGCTAAGCCATGTCCACCCAAACGGACTGAAACCGGTTATAAGGATAAGCGACAAGATTCCCGCCAGACGTTTTTTAGTCAATGCGCGCCGGGACTGCCGGGTTTTGCGCAGATAGGCGCGTGCGGCCGCAAGTTGGGGCGCGGCAAGCGGCTCAATTCGACTTAATCCTTCCCAAAACGCTGCAACGTCCTGGTGAGCGATGCGATGAGCCTCGCTTTGCGCCAGCCAGACTTCGAAATCATGCCGTTCCTGGTCGGTACAATCGCCGGAATGAAGTCGTGTTACCCAAAAAACGGCTAGTTCATGGACGGAGCCTGATGAGGTGTCGTAAGTATCAGTCATAGAATAATGGAGCTGTGAATGGCGCAGTATAAAACAATAGCGGCTGCCGGTGTGCGCCGATTTAGCCCTGACTGCGCAGAGTATGGGTAAAACAGTGGACAAGCGCCTTGGCGCAATAGCGTTCCACGGTTCGCCGGGGCAGCTGCAAGGCATCGGCGATTTCGAGGTGGGTCAAGCCGTCGATCCGGTTCAGGAAAAAAACATGACGGTATACCTCGGGCAATGTTTTCAGCGCCGCCAGACAATTCCGCAGCAAAAGTTCTCCTTCCATTAGCGCTTCCGGTCCCGGCAGCGGCGAAATCAGGTCATCCGGTTCGACTTCATCGGTCTCGGTGGGCTTGTTGCGAACGGTCTCCTTGCGGTGGTGATCGAAGCCGAGATTGGCGACCACCTTGTAAAGATAAGCGCGCGGATTACTGATGGAGGCGGGTTCTGGATGCTGTAGGAAGCGCAGATAGGTTTCCTGCACCAAGTCTTCGGCCGCGAAATCGCCCACCCGCCAACCGGCGAAGGCCAACAGCTCTTTGCTGTGATGCTGGAACAGGCTGTTGAGTAGATCGTGTTTGGATTTAGGCATTGTTGGGCAACTGTTAAAGTCGGGAGTCAGGCTATGATTTGCAAGTTTTAATAAACAAAAGCAGTATCCATGCCACAATTAGATATGACTTGCGTACGCGTGTTCGGAAGCCAGTGTTGGCAGGGCTTGCGCTGTATCGAACAAGATTATTTTGGTATTGATTGGAATAGGAGGGAGTTGGTGTCGCTGGTAAAACTGTGTGATATGACACAGTGAAATAAGGCATATCACGTACGGTTTTTGGGTAGGGTTAGCCTGTTGGTATTGCTGATTTTACTTGTCGGCGCGTCGGACAAAAATAAACAGCGCATAATCCGGTATGGGATAATGATCGCTTTTTAAGCTCACAATAACGCCATGCAATTCCCGATTCAACGCCTGCTTAGCCGGGCAACCTGGCTTAAGGTTCATCTTTATCTGGCATTAATCGCCGGCTTCTTTTTTGCGCTGATGGGACTGACCGGCAGTCTTAGCGTTTACCGCGAAGAACTGGACGAGCTGTTGAATCCAAAACTGGTTATCGAGCAGCCGGAAAGCAAGCGTCAGTCGCTGGATAAAATTATGGCGGCGGTGCATGCGGCACATCCGAACCGCTACGGCTCCTGGACGTTGGAGCTGCCCAGGTCTTCGCATGGCATGATTACGGTCTGGTACGATAAACCCAGAGAGACTTTCTTTGAGCTGTATGCGCCGCTGATGGTGTCGGTAAATCCTTATACCGGCGAGGTCGTTGCCAGTCGGTTCTGGGGGCAAACCGCGACTACCTGGTTGCTTGATCTGCACTCCCAGCTTCGACTTGACCGCTTCGGCTGGAATGCGGTGGGTATTTTTGGAGGATTGCTGATGGTGTCTATCGGTACCGGCGTTTACTTGTGGTGGCCGGGTTGGCGGGGAATCCTGAGTGCTTTAAAGATTCGTCATAATGCCGGTATGATACGGTTTGCGTTCGACCTGCACCGCCTGATCGGGCTGCTTAGCGCATCGATCTTGTTGCTGCTGGCGTTCACCGGTTTTAATCTGAGTTATCCTTCGGTGTTGGAAACGCTGGTCGGTTCGTCCGGCATGGAACATGGCGAAACGGGGCGCAATATCATCAGCACGGCGACGCCCAACAATCATCCGGTCGGCCTGGAATCGGCGGAATTTGTTGCGCGCGGCCCGTTCCCCCGCGCCGAACTCAGGCGGGTTACCACGCCCGCCGGCGACAGCGGGATTTATCGGATTAATTTGCGCCAAGGCAGTGAAGTCAATCAACGGCATCCCTATACCACGGTTTGGGTGGATAGATGGAGCGGGCAGGTCAAAGAGGTACGCGACCCGTCCGCATTTACGCAGGGTGAAACTTTCGCGACCTGGATATGGCCTATGCATACCGGCGAAGCTTTTGGCGCCACGGCGCGGTTTGTTTGGTTTCTTAGCGGTATAGGGCTGTTCGTTCTCTACGTCAGCGGCTTGCTGCACTGGCTGCATCGGCGCGGCAAGGTCAAGGATCGGGAGATTGATGTTGCCGCGTTGCGACCGCTGTTGTACCGGCTGCAAGAAGTGGGCTGTCGCGCCGGGTTGGCGCTTTTTAAGCTGACCGTTTTGCTGCTGCAAAAGGCAAAGCTCCATGCACCACAGGTTATGAAAGGCTGTACAACACTATTGCAACGGCTGCATTCGATGCTAAACCGACAAAAACGGCTGGGGAAAAATGATTGGGAGTGACTTAAATGACAGGGGAAATTATATAGAGGGCAAAGGTCTTTTGCTCCCGGCCGTACCGATTAAGCCGGTTTTACCTGACGTATTTTGAAATTCGATCCCAACTTTGCGGAAATTGATTTTTTATTATGGTTTGTTCCGCCAATTCCATATCTTCATATTCAAATCCAGGCGATACCGCTTCACTGATCAAGCCGAATTCTCCCGTCTCTAACTCGGTTGCTTTCCAGCAGCCGCCTTTGACAATTAATTGCAGTTGTTGGCCGTTATCAAGATCAACGCCCAGTATCTTCTTCTCAAGATTACCGTCAGGATGGAGGATCAAGTAGGTTAAAGGGGAGCCGCCGTGAAAGTAATGGATGATATCCGATTTATTCTTATGCAAATAACCTATTGGGCTGTCGTCAGTCAGCATGTAAAAAATAGAGGACAGCAAACATCTCGGTTTCAAATCGGCAGCTATGCCGGTTTTTAGGTCGGAACTATAGGTTCTTGAAAAATAGCCGCCCTCAATATGGGAAACCAATGATAGCTTTTCGATGAGCTGTTGTTTGTTCATGTCATCCTGCCTAATGCAAGCTGTAATGCGGCGGCGAAAATATCCATCATTAGCCGCTGACTAATAGGGGAAAGACTGGAAGGGGATTGTTCTATGTTGTAAAGGCGGCCGATTGACCGCCTTTACAAGGGGACTTGGTGCGCCGTCAGTCGATTCAGGACTGACGATTAAAACCAATTAATTTGGCAAAGCTGATAACTTTTGTTGAACTTGAGCAGTGACATCAATCTGTTCGCTGGCATAAATAACGCCGTCTGTAAGCAGTAAATCAAAGTTTTGAGTTTTGGCTATATCGCGTATAACTTCAATGATACGGCTTTGCAATTTACCCAATTCTTCATTACGACGCACATTAAAGTCTTCGCTAAATTCTTGTTGCGCTCTTTTTGCATCTCTTTTCTTGTTCAGAATGTCTTTTTCCATGTTAGAGCGGGCTGACTCGCCCATCACCGCTGCATCACGGGTCATTTTTTCATCCATGCTTTGAATTTCTTTTTGTTGAGCAACTAATTGCTTATCGCGCGGCGAAAACTCTTGTTCCAGACGTTTTTTGGCTTTTTCAGCTTGGGGGGCTTTTTCAAGAACGGCGGGTATATTGACAAAGCCAATTTTTAAATCAGCAAAGCTCACATTAGTAATAAGTAGCAGTCCTAAAAATAAGGCAATTTTCATTTTCATCGTTAAACAAGTCTCTGGTTGTAGTGAAATAAATAGGAAATGGAAAAAAACTTGGAAGTTTTGTTGGATTATAAGGGGGGCAAGCTTATTAAACAAAAGATTTGAGCAAATTGTCTTGTAATTTCTAATTTTATGTTGAGAAGTTTCAGTTATGCGGACTGTACCAAATTAACGGGCGACCGACCGGTTGCCCTATGCGGCATCGTTTGTTCAGATTATTTGGATTTCCTTAACAGCCTGCCTGACTGGCGCATTTTATGCACATGTTGGAATAAGGGACGATTTTTAAGCGTTCCTTGCCGATCGGTTTGCCGCAAACCTGACACAGCCCGTACTGGCCTTTATCTATTCTGGCGATAGCCTGTTTGACCATTTCTATTTCCGTTCTGGCCGCATTGCCCAAGCTATCCAGAACTTCGTCATTCTCAGCTTGGGTCGCCTGTTCTTCAAAGTCTTTGTCTAAAGGTTCTTTGACATCATGAGTAATTTTAGCCAGTCGATCATCAAGGTCTTCCAGCATTTCAATTAAACTGTTGCGTACTTCTTTATATTCTTTCATGGCAAATCCCTCTTTTCGGTTCGGCCTGTGTGCGTTTGAATCTTGCTTTATAATAAAGTCGAATTTCAATACATTTATAATCCAAACATCCTAACACCCCTCATGCAAAATGCAATCAATCAGCTATTAGATTCAGCCAATAAGGTCATTCTCGGCAAGCCCCGGCAGGTTCGGCTTGCACTTTGCTGCCTGCTGGCTCGCGGCCATCTGTTGATAGAAGATATTCCCGGCGTCGGCAAAACCACGCTGGCCCATACCCTGGCAAAACTGCTGGGTTTAAATTATCAGCGGATTCAGTTCACCAGCGATATTTTACCGGCCGACATCATCGGCGCTTCGGTATTCGATGCTAAGAATCACGAATTTAAATTTCATCCCGGCCCGGTTTTTAACCAGATGGTGCTGGCGGATGAAATCAACCGCGCCACGCCCAAGGCGCAAAGCGCTTTGCTGGAAGCGATGGAAGAGCATCAGGTGACGGTGGAAGGAAAAACCTATCCGCTGCCTCAGCCTTTTTTTGTGATTGCCACGCAAAACCCGTCCCATCAAATAGGCACGTTTCCGTTGCCTGAGTCGCAACTGGATCGTTTTTTAATGCGCATTGAACTGGGCTATCCCGACCATCAGGCAGAAAGGCAATTGCTTATCGGACAAAGCCGCCACAGTTTGTGCGAATCGCTGCCCGTAAAACTGCCGCCTGCACAATTGCAAAGAATACAGCAGGCGGTTAATGAGGTTCATGTATCGTCCGCCTTGCTTGATTATTGCCAAGGCATCATTAACTTTACCCGCGATTCATCCGAGTATCACTGCGGTTTGTCGCCCAGAGCCGGGCTGGCATTGCTGACTGCGGCCAAAGCCTGGGCGTTTATGGATCAGCGCGATGCGGTTATCCCGGAAGATCTTCAAGCCGTGCTGGCGGCTGTTGCGGGGCATCGGCTACGAGCGGGCAACACCCAATCGGAAGCCATCGTCGCGCCCATTTTAGCTAACGTTGCCGTCCATTGAATTTAAAAGAACGCTTTAGGCTCAGCCGGTTTGTTTCCGGTGAAAAAGCCGTCGATGCGCCTGTTGTTTTAAATCACCGGCGTATCTTTATCTTGCCCACGCAACGGGGCTTGGGCTTTGTGTTGCTGATTACCGTGCTGTTGCTGATTGCCTTTGTTTATAACAATAACCTGGCCTATATGCTGGCTTTTTTACTGGCGAGTATTTTTTTCGTCACCATTTTGCACAGCTACAAAGCGTTAGCCGGTCTGGTGGTGCAAAAAGGCCGGAGTCAATCCGCGTTTGCAGGCGAAGCAGCCGGGTTCGACATTCATATCAACAACCCTACCGGTATGGAACGCCACCAGTTACAGATTACACTGCAAGACACTCAAAACCTGGACATGCAGCCGCAAAGCGCCGCTCATGTCACGCTTTATTCGGTAACTAAAAAAAGAGGCCGGTACCAAGCGGGATCTGTCACGCTCTCAAGTACTTATCCTTTGGGCTTGTTTCGCACTTGGTCGCCGATTCGCTTTAATCTTCATACGTTGGTTTACCCCAAACCGGCTCATCTTGAAATACCTTTTCCAAAAACGCCATCCGCGCAAGCCCAACAGGGGTTTAGCAAGAACGGCGATGAATTTTACGGCCTGCAGGAATACCAGTCCGGAGATTCCATCAAGCACATACACTGGAAAGCGTTTGCCAAAGGTTTGGGCGTATTTAGCAAGCAATACGGCGGCGAACAAGCATCAGAGGAAATCCGGCTGGATTACGACCAAACGCCCGGACACAATATTGAAGAACGTTTAAGCCAACTGTGTCGCTGGGTAATCGATGCGGAGCAAGCAGGCATCCGTTACGGTTTTTCTTTGCCGGGATTAACACTGCCTCCCGATAGCGGTTTGGTGCATTACCGAAAATGCCTGGAAGCATTGGCGCTGTTTTGATGATTATGAAACCTGAACTCGACAAAAACATTTTAATCTTTCTACTGTCTGCCATCGGGCTGATTGTTTTTCCGCATATTTACCATATACCGATAGCCATCTTTAGTTTTTTTTGCCTGCTGCTCAGCTGGCGTTTTATCGGGGTCTGGCAAAAGAAGTGGCTGCCCGGCAAACTCATTATTTTTTTACTGTTTGTTTGCGGCATCGCCCTGCTGTATAGCCGGCATCAAGGCTTATTCGGGCGTGATGCTGGAACCAATCTGTTTATAACCGCGCTGGGACTCAAGCTGTTGGAGATTAAAAAAGAGCGCGATCTTTATCTGATCAGCTACTTGGCTTTTATCGTCGCGGCCTCCCAGTTTTTATATGAACAAAGCATACTGATGGCGGCTTATATCCTGCTGGTCTGTTGTGTGTTGCTGGCAATGCTGGTTTCTATCAACAGTTATAAAATGCAAATCTTTGCGGCCTTTAAAACGTCAGTTATTATCATCGTTCAGGCCCTGCCGATTGCGGTGGCCTTGTTTATTTTATTCCCTCGGATTGAAGCGCCAAAATGGCTGCTGTTTAACGAGCAGCGCCAAGCCAGGACGGGTTTAAGCGACAGTATGGAGCCGGGCTCCATCAGCGATCTGAGGTTGTCTGACGAACTGGTTTTCCGGGTAAAATTTGCAGGCGCCATTCCACCGCAAAGACAACGCTATTGGCGCGGTCCGGTTTTGTCTTATACCGATGGAAAACACTGGACTCAAGCGAATTTCCAAAAGCCCTTGGTCAAACCTGTCGTTACCGGCGCATCTTATCAATACACGCTGCTGATGGAACCGCAGGATAAAAACTGGGTTTTTGCGTTGGATATGCCCAAAGAATTTTCCGCGCCTTTAACCCTGAATGCCGGTTACCAGCTCATTACTTCAGAAAGCCCCGATAAACGCGCCGAGTATAAAGTGACTTCCTATGCCGGGTACAACACCGGCTCGATCAATCGCAGCGAGTATCAAACCGCAACACAGCTGCCAGGCGAACCGTCGGATAAAATCAAACAGCTGGTCGGTCAGCTACACGGTTTCGACAGCGGCCCCGACAACTTTATCAACCAGCTGCTAAAGCATTTCAGGGTGGAAGACTTTCACTACACCTTGACTCCGCCAATGATGGAAGAAAATCCGATTGAAAGCTTTTTATTTAAAACCCGATACGGATTTTGCAGTCATTACGCTTCCGCCTTCGTGTATTTGATGCGCGTCGCTCATATTCCGGCGCGCGTCGTGACCGGCTATCAGGGCGGGGAATTGAACAAAGTCGGCGATTTTCTGGAGATAAGACAAGCCGACGCCCATGCCTGGGCCGAAGTCTGGCTGGAGAAGCGGGGCTGGGTTCGGGTTGATCCTACAGCCGCCATTGCACCGGAAAGAATCGAACGGGAGATTAACATAGACCGGCAAACCGCCTACAGTATCGTAGCGGCAAATAATTACCTGCTGCGACCTGCTTACAACTGGCTAAAACAGGCCCGGCAACTGTGGAGCAACGTCGATTATAACTGGCAACGCTGGGTCATCAATTACGACAACAAGAGCCAGTCCAACTTTTTGTCGTCATTCGGCATTAACGACATCAAGACCATGATTTACTGGATGATCGCCGTCATCGCATCGATAACGGCTGTGCTTTGCTGGTTTCTGCTCTATCAAAAGCCGAAAAGCACCGATAAAGTGCTGCTGATCTATAACCGGTTTTGTAAAAAGCTTGCCAAGCATGGACTGTTGAGAGGCGCGGGGGAAGGCGTTAAAGATTTTGCCGAAAGGGTAAAAATAAAGTTGCCCGAGCAGGCAACGGGCATTGATCAAATCACCGCAGTATTTATCAAGCTGCGTTACGAGCGGGTTGCAACCGGCGAAGATTTGCAGCAACTCAAGACGCTGGTGGGTTTGTTTAGAATTTAGCTCTGAGGATACGGCAAACTGCCACAGGCGACTTTAGCCGTTGCTGCATTCGTATGCAGAACTCAAGCCGGCCCGCTTCCTCCTGCTATAATGGCGCTTTCAAGTCAAACCGATTTAATCGCAATCGCCATGATGCATTGAGCAGCTACCTTGTGAAATATGCAAGGCGGCTGCTTTGTAAGGCCGTAAATGCATCTAACCAGAGAAATAAAATTGCATGTCAATTAATATAATCAAGCAAGCTGTCTCCAATTATTTATCTGGTTTTATTGTTATTTTTTTAACAGGAATTTCCCCTGCCGTCTATGCCCAGGACTTACTCGAAGTCTATGAGCTGGCGTTGCAGAATGATCCTGTTTTAAAACAAGCGCACGCCAGCCAGCTTGCCGTTGGCGAGTCAAAAAACCAAAGCATTGCGAATTTTCTACCCAATGTTTCGGCAACAGGCATTAGCACTCTGAATCGTTTAAATAATAAAAGGACAACTTTCCAAGGCAGTGGCTTGCAGAAATACTCCGACAACAATTTTAATGTGAACTTAACTCAACCTTTGTTTCACTGGGAGCATTGGATACAACTCAGCCAATCTGATAATCAAATTGCTCAAGCCGAAGCAGATTATCAGGCTGAACTGCAAAAACTGATGGTTAAAATCACTGAGGCTTATTTCAATGTCTTATCTGCCGAGGACAATCTTGAATTTAGCAGCTCGGAAAAGCAGGCGATTGCACGACAGCTTGAACAGGCTAAACAACGATTTGAAATAGGCGTTATTGATATTACCGAAAGTCGTCAGGCTCAAGCAGCTTTCGATGCAGCCACTGCCAATGAAATTGAGGCATCCAATAATGTGGATAACCAAAAAGAAGCGTTAACAGAGATTATTGGCGAGCAAGACATCGCACTTAATCCTCTGGGCGAGAATATTCCGTTAGCCAGACCGGAGCCGGATGAACTATCGGTGTGGAGCAGTTCTGCGGAAGTCGGTAATTTCAGCATCATTTCAGCGTTTAATCAGATGGAATTTTCTCGGAAATCGATTGATTTACAACGCAATGGGCATCTGCCGCAATTGGATTTAACTGCTTCTTTGGGCGAATATGACACTACCAGTAACTTTGGTTTACGAGGATCGACAGAAGTGGTAGGTCTGCGCTTAAATGTTCCTTTGTTTGAAGGCGGCGCGGTAAATTCCAGAACCCAGCAGGCCAGTTATAAATATGAACAGGCTAAAGAACAGTTAACTGCTGCGAAAAGAGCGGTAAATCGTCAGGTAAAAGACGCTTATCGAGGGATCACTACCAGCATCAGTCGCGTAGAAGCACTGAAAACCGCAGTTAGCTCCGCCGAGATTTCCCTGCAATCCACTGAAGCCGGTTTTGAAGTCGGCGTACGCACACTGGTTGAAGTACTGGACGAGCAAAGAAATCTATATCGGGCTAAACGGGATTATTCACGCACCCGGTATGATTATTTGTTGAACACCATCAAGCTAAAACAAGCGTCCAGCAGCCTTGCCCAAGAAGATATTGAGCAAATAAACCGGTTATTGGTAGCAAGCGCTGCTTCAAGGCACAAAAAACAGGCCGATTAAGTTTTTAGTGGTTCAAACCTGATCCGGCATTTACTGTCTTTTGTAACTACTTACATTCGCCTGCTTCTATCTACTCTAGATTTATATCAAAAGCGGTGTGGAGAGCTATTCAACTTTTTCCACATCAAACACCGTGCCGCGAACCGCGATGACTTTTACCTTGGTGTTAATATCGCAATCTTCGCCATGAACTTTCCAGATGGAATCGTCTACTTTGATTTTTCCCTCGCCGTTTTCTATCGGCTTGTACAGGGTAAAGACTCTGCCGATATACTGCTGACCGCGTTTGTTCAATAGCGGATGATCTGTTGTTATGGGGTGTTTTTTGCCGTAAAGCTTCCATACGGTAATGGCAGCAACAGACAGTACGGAAAAAATCGACACCTGTAATTTGATGTCGATTACAGGTATCAGTAATAGCAGGCATCCGGTTACAAAACCTGATGCCGCCATCCACAGGAAGAAAAATCCGGGAACCAGCAGCTCGACTACTAACAGAATGAGGGCTAATACCCACCAGTTCCAGAAAACAATCTCTAGCTCAGCCATATCAGCTCTTTCTAGTGCCCCGTGCGGGTATTAGCCATGGCTTCTTTCGCCAGTTCGCCAATGCCGCCGAGGGCGCCAATCACACTTGATGAGTCCAACGGCATGAAAACCAGTTTACTGTTGGTAGAGGCGCCAATATCTTTTAACGCCTCTATGTATTTTTGCGCGACAAAATAGTTAATAGCTTGGACATCGCCTTTGCCGATCGCTTCCGAGACCATCAGCGTCGCTCTGGCTTCGGCTTGTGCCAAGCGTTCGCGGGCATCGGCATCGCGGTAAGAAGCTTCTTTGCGGCCTTCCGCTTCCAGAATGGCCGCTTGTTGCGCGCCTTCTGCGCGTAAAATCTCGGACTGCCTTAAACCTTCGGCTTCAAGAATGGAGGCGCGTTTCAAGCGCTCGGCTTTCATTTGCCGGCCCATGGCTTCGACCAAATCTTTGGGCGGGGCAATGTCTTTTATTTCGATACGGGTGACTTTGATGCCCCAGGGTGTGGTGGCGTCGTCCACAACGGACAGCAGTCGCGCATTGATGTCGTCCCGGCGCGACAACAATTCATCCAGATCCATCGAACCCATGACAGTACGAATATTGGTCATCACCAGATTCAGAATAGCCCAGCCCAACTGGCTGACTTCATAAGCGGCTTTGGCGGCATCCATAACCTGGTAGAAAATCACCCCGTCCACGGTCACCATCGCATTGTCTTTGGTGATGACTTCCTGTGACGGCACGTCCATCACCTGTTCCATCATCACCATCTTTTTACCGATACGGTCGATAATCGGCACGATAATATTCAAGCCGGGCGTCAATGTATTGGTATATTTTCCGAAGCGCTCAACCGTATACTCCATGCCTTGGGGAACCGACTTGACGCTCATGAAAACTATCAAGACAGCAAAAACCAATAATGCTAAAACAAAGCCACCCATAGAACCTCCTGATTTGTATATAAAAACCCTGTAGATAAGAGTTCTTTGACACGGGATGTGTCAACTTTCAACTGCTTGAAAATCTTGTTTTGTTAGCCGACGTGAAAAAGCAATGCTAACAATTAAAGTAAAACCGTTAAAATAACAGCGTGCGTGTTGCAAACGGCCGCCCAACTAATAATAATATAAATCTGTCTAAATGTAAGTTAACGAGTAATTATAATGCTGATAACCGCCGCTTTTCACACAGGGATCTGGACTCTGCTTTTTCTTATTGTCGGAATGATTAAGCCGAAATGGCCTTTGTTCTTTTTGAAAAAGCCGGACAGATTTTTAGTCCTGATTATATCGACCGTCTTGTTTATGGTTTCCGCTACGCTTTATGGCGAAGGCAATCGGCAAAGAGCCGAGGAGGAAAAGGCTTCTAAAGAAACTGTATCCAAAATCATGGATCCATCTTCCGCACCGGTTCCAGTACCTGAGGTTCCCGCGTCCAAACCAAATTCTCCGAAGAATTAACACAGGTGCATTAACGGATTGGATATTTCCGGCCTCACTGTGATAAAAATCGCCGGAACAACAGGTTTAATAACATTATTCAAAGCTTTTGCCGCACAGGCGCTGGGTTTGGCGCTGACAACCACTCTGGCCTGGATGTCGCCTGCGCTGTTTCACGGCGCATGGCGTTTGGCGCTGGTACAAGGCGCTATGGCGGCCTTGTGGTCCGGCGCATTGCGCCAGCCGTACTGGTGGTTTCCGATTCATTTACTGTTTTTGCCCGCGGCAATCGCCATGTTCACCTTGCAGTTGCCTTCCTGGCTGTATCTGCTGACCGTGCTGCTGCTGGCGCTGGTGTTCTGGGGTACGGTCAAGGGCGATGTGCCGCTGTTTTTGTCCTCGAACGCCGTAGCGGATGCGGTAGCGGCCATTGTTGAGCGGGAAAATGCCGGCGTGTTTGCCGACCTTGGTGCCGGAATCGGTTCAGTGGCGGTGCCGCTGGCGCAGCATCTACCCATAACGGTCGATGCATGGGAGCGCGCGCCGCTACCGTGGCTGATCACCGCCTGGCGCTGCCGTAAATTGCCGAATGTGAACGCAAAACGCGCCAGTTTATGGGACTGCAACCTTGCCCGTTATGGGGTGGTGTTTGCCTTCCTTTCTCCGGCGGTCATGGTGGAGCTGGGCGAGAAAGTCAGGCGTGAAATGCGTCCTGGCTCCTTGTTTATCTCTTCATCCTTTCCGATCCCGGATTGGGAGCCGGAAAAGATAGTAGACATTGCAGACCGACGCAGGACTAAGCTTTTTTGCTACCGGTTGTGTAGACCGGAATAAGCCCATCCAAGCGCGTAGCGCGAGGTGGCTTATTCCGGCCTGCATATCATCGGGCATGGTTTTCTCAGACTTTCAGGTATTTCCACCAAAACCAGCTGCGCACATGCAAATAATTGCGTATTGGCGTTTTAACCAGTAACAGCAATAAACCGATTGAGTACAAACACCAAACCGCCGCCCATTCGTTGGGATTAGTAGTGGTCAGCCAAGCCAGCAATGGCCCGGTAATAATGTGGTAGGTCGTCATTTTCCATGAGCCGTAGAAAATAGGCATGATGAATGCCGCGACAACATACATATTGAACAGTACCAGGTTTGCCGTAGCGGGTATTTCCCAGGCGATATGCCAGTCGCCGGAAGTAGAGCAGATCCGCCTGCCGCAAAACGGTACGTTGAACGACTCGGCATATTGGCTGAACAGGATAAACCGGGTTTTGACCTCGTAACAGAGCGGAGCCCATTCGAACGGATACAGGCGTATCAACAAGCAGACCGTAGTCACCAGACAGATAAAATAAACCGATGCGGAAATCTTGTCCCTGACTTTTTCGGGGATAAAATACATCGACACTGCATTGACAAAAAACGGCTGAAAAGCGATATGAATATAGCCCAACAAGGTCGCCACCTGATTGCCGGGATTGGCGCAATCGTCAATCACCGTATAGGTATAGGCCTGCAAGGCCTCCATTAACGAAAAGAAGCCCAAGGCATAACACAGCGGCGCAGGTTCTTTTTTATAATAAAAATAAGCGGTACTCGATAATCCGATGGTCGCTAATACGGTTGACGCTTCTCCACTCCAGCACATAGTTTTTCCGTTATTTTGTTAAATCTGAATGCTCTATCAGACAGCTTGGTTTGTTGACTATCCCGGCTTATAAAGAAGGGGATAAGCGTTGGATATTCAGGTCGGCTTACCAACCTCAAACTCCGGCAATAAAACCTACTGCCTCAATGCCCGCAATCGCGCAACGCTCGTCCTGGTCGGAAATGTCGCCGCTGATGCCGACTGCGCCGATCAGGTTGTTTTTGGTATCGCGAATCAGCACGCCGCCCGGAACCGGCATTATTTTTCCATCCGCCATATTTAGCAGGGCATTCATAAAGTCGGGCCTCTTTTCCGCCACGCTGGCCAAGCTGCGGGATGATATGCCCATGCTGACCGCGCCCCAGGCTTTTGCGGTGGCAATCTGTTCCCTGATCATCGTTGCGCCGTCTTCCCGTTGCATGGCTTTTAAATGTCCCGACGCATCCAGAACGACTACGGTAATCGGTTCCATGTTCAGTTTACGGGCCTTGTTGGTTGCGGTATTGATAATGAGGTTAGCTTTTTCGAGTGTTAGTGATTTCATCTATGGTTCTCTTCTTTGTTGAAGGTTTTATTATTTTAATAACGGCATCAGCTGCCGCGATACTTTATCTGCAATGACCGGCTGCCCGTTGGCATTGGGATGCAGTCCGTCTTGTTGCATCATGTCCTTGGTCAGGGCGACATCTTCCATAATGAAAGGCACATACGGGACGCCCAGCTCCGTAGCTAATTGCGGGTAAATATTGTAAAAAAGATCGGTATAGCGCTTACCGTAATTGGGCGGAATTTTCATGCTCAGCAACAAAACTTTTGCACCGGCAAGCTTCGCACGATGGGCAATTTCGGCAAGGTTGCTTTTTATCAACGTCGGCGGCAAGCCGCGCAAGCCATCATTAGCCCCCAGCTCAATGATGACGATATCTGGTTTGTGCACGGTCAAGGCCCGGTCTATACGCGCCAAGCCGCCGGCCGTAGTATCGCCGCTGATGCTTTCATTGTGGATAACATGGTCGGGGGCTTTTTCATTCAGTTTTTCCTGCAATAACGCTACCCAGCCCTTTGAGACTTCAATTCCGTAACCGGCACTGATACTATCTCCCAATACAACAATGGATTTGGCCGTAACGGTCATCGACATTAACGAAATTATCACGGCAAATAAGAATCTGGTCATTATGAAAACTCAATCATTAAACAACATTCGCCGTCCCCACTCCCGGCAGGCTTACGGCATAGATACCATCCCCGGCGTTATAGTAACGGAAAACCTGAGTAAATCGGTAGCTACGTCCGATGGAATATTGCATATCTTGTCATCCATAGATTTGATAATCAAATCCGGTGAAAGTATTGCCATCGTCGGCGAATCCGGTTCAGGCAAATCCACCTTAATCAGCCTGCTGGCCGGGCTGGATGCACCGACTTCCGGAACTATCAGTTTGAATGGAAAATTATTAACCGCGATGGACGAAGACGGCAGGGCGGCAATACGCAATGAGTTGATAGGCTTTGTGTTTCAGTCCTTTCAATTACTGCCGGGGTTGACCGCGTTGGAAAACGTGATGCTGCCTTTGGAGTTAAGCGGCGATAAAAACGCCAAAGCCTCAGCGACTCTGTTATTGGATAGAGTCGGCCTGTCGCACCGTTTATCGCATACGCCCCAGAAACTTTCCGGCGGCGAGCAACAGCGTGTGGCGCTGGCCAGGGCCTTTGTCACCAAGCCTGCGATTTTGTTTGCCGACGAGCCGACCGGCAATCTGGACAGCAAAACCGGTGCGCATATTATTGATTTGCTGTTCGAGCTTAACCTGGAAAACAAAACTACGTTAATTCTGGTGACGCATGATCAGGTACTGGCGGCTCGCTGCCAACGCACCATTAAACTGGATTCAGGGCATATAGTAGCTAATTGATTTTATAGGTACATTTATGACACGTTTTAATTTGGCATTGCGACTGTTATGGCGCGACAGCCGTTCCGGCGAGTTAACCATACTGACGCTGGCTTTGATCATTGCCGTCACCAGCTCGACCGCCATATCGCTGTTTGCAGACCGCCTGCAACGGACCATGACCACTCAAGCGGCGGAATTCCTGGCGGCTGATTTAGTGATCACAAGCCCGGCCGCGGTTCCTGACGAATGGCTGTCCAAGGCAACGCAACTCAATCTTGCTCAGGCGCAAGCGGTTGAATTTTCCAGTGTGTTGATTGAGCACGACGAACTCTTGCTGGCGGGCATTAAAGCGGTCAGTTCCGCCTACCCGTTGCGCGGTTTTTTAAAAGCCACCGCCTCGGATTATTCGGCTGAAACCGTCGAACACACCGGCCCAAAACCCGGAACCGCCTGGGTTGATAAACGCATCTTGTCGGCGCTTAAACTTAAGCTCGGCGAACTGTTAACCGTCGGTGAAAAAAAACTGACCGTCAGCAGCATCATTACTTACGAGCCGGACAAACGCGGCGATTTTTACAGTTTCTCCCCGCGCGTGATGATTAATGCGGACGATTTGCAGTCTACCGGCATTTTGCAGCCGGGCAGTCGTGTGCATTATTTCTTTCAATTCAGCGGCGATAGCAAAGCGTTAGCCGAATTCAGTCGCTGGATCAAACCGAAGTTGAATCCGTCCCAGCGCATCATGGATATCCATGAAGACCGCCCGGAGCTGGGTTCGGCGCTGGAACGCGCGGAACGCTATCTGGGTTTATCCAGCATTATCGTTATTTTGATTTCCGGCGTGGCGATTGCCATGACGACGCGGCGTTATACCGAACGGCACTTTAACGCCACTGCGATATTGCGCTGCCTGGGCTGCAAACAGAACGAAATACTCTGGCTTTACGGCAGCCAGTTTGTCGTGTTGGGTTTATTGGCCAGCGCCATAGGTTGCCTGTTGGGCTGGTTTGCGCAGGAAGCGCTGTTCCATTTATTAAGATCGTTATTGCCTCAGCAGGTCGCCGCTCCCGGTTTGTTGTCGATTTTTTTCGGGTTTATCATCGGTATGGCTATTTTGTTGGGATTCGCGCTGCCGCCGTTATTGCGTCTTAAAAAAGTGTCGCCTTTACGCGTGTTGCGCCGCGAACTGGAACCTTTGCCGAACAGCGCGTGGCTGATTTACGGTTTGGCAATCGGCATTATCGGCGTATTGATCTGGCGTTATACCGATGATCTTAAAATGACCTTGACCATTATCGGTGTCGGTATGGGGGCGGTGTTGCTGCTCGGTTTTTTGGTTTATGCGGTGCTGCGGTTTAGCCGGAGACTGTTGCCGCATCTTGGCCTGACCTGGCGTTTCGGCTTGCAGGGTTTATTAAAAAACAGCCAGGGCAGCGTCGGTCAAATACTGGCTTTCAGCATTACGTTGGTGGCGATGGTGCTCAGTTTTACCGTGCGCACCGATTTAATCAATGACTGGCACAAACAGTTGCCTGAAAATGCCCCCAATCATTTCGCGCTGAATATTTTTCCCGATCAGCAACAAGATTTTCAACAAGACCTGCAACAGCAACAAATCAACGGCAGCCAGTTCTATCCGGTAATCAGGGGCCGTTTGGTAGCCATCAACAACACGCCGGTACAACAAATCGTCAGCAAGGACTCTCAGGGTGAAAGAGCTACGCACCGGGAATTAAGCCTTACCTGGGCCAAAGAACTGCCTGCGGATAATAAAATCACTGCCGGAAGTTGGTGGGACGATACTCAAGCCGGGCAGGTTTCTGTCGAGCAGAAATTGGCCGATAGCCTGAAAATCAAGCTGGGCGACCTGTTAACATTTACCGTCGGCAGTCAGCAGGTTACTGCCACCGTTGCCGGTATCCGCGAGCTTCGGTGGGATACCATGAGGCCGAATTTTTATATGATCTTCTCGCCCGGTACGCTGGACGCTTTTCCCAGCACGTTTATCACCAGCTTCTATTTGCCGGAGAGCCAAAAAGATTTTTTAAACGCATTGGTAAAAAAATACCCCAGTACCACTCTCCTGGAAGTCGATTTAATTCTGCGCCAATTTCAAACCATACTGAGCCAATTGACTGAAGCCATTAATTATTTGTTGTATTTTGCGCTAATGGCCGGTTTTACAGTGTTGTTCGCCGCCGTTTATGCCACGTTGGACAGTCGTATCCATGAGGGTGCATTGATGCGAACGCTGGGCGCCAATCGCTCATTTTTAAGAAAAACCCACATTATCGAGTTTAGCCTGCTCGGGCTGATTTCCGGTGTGTTAGCGGTCATCATCTCGGAAGCCATGCTCTACGCTTTGTACACTTATGTTATGCATATGGGGTACAGCGCTAACTTTTACTTATGGGGAATTGTGCCGCTAACCGGCGCTTTATTTGTGGGCTTGGCGGGCTGTTGGGGCGTAAGAAATGTGGTTAATAAATCGCCGCTTCAGGTTTTAAGAGGGCTATAATTTTAGGATTTTGGAGGTCCGTTATACTACTTATTTTAATTGACGAAATTGAATTCGTTATGCTAAAAAATCTTTATAAAATTCCAACTGATTATAGTGGTATGGTGTTCATACTTTATTCATAAAAAATGAAGTATTCTGTAAGGAAACAATTTTTACTAGAGGTAATATTAATATGAAAAAATTAACAATCAGCATCGTTTTTATAGGCAGCGCATTAATGTCAGGCTGCTACAGTCAAGGTGGATGGACGCCAACCGTTGACGGCTATAACGACCCTAATGCCTACCGAATTAATCAGGATATGGCTGAGTGCAAAAATTTGGCGAGTCATGCCTCTGGCGGTACTGCAAAAGAAACCGCTATCGGTGCAGGCGTAGGCGGCTTAATCGGTGCGGCTGGCGGTGCGGCAATAGGCGCAATCGCGGGGAGTCCCGGAACCGGTGCAGCGATAGGCGCGGCCGCCGGTGGTATTGGCGGCGGCGCTAAACAAGGGTTTGAGAGTGAATCTCAATATAAAAGAGCCTATTCCAACTGTATGAGAAACCGTGGACACCGGATTGTAAACTGATTGGTTTAACATCCCTGTGCAATAAAACTGCACAGGGATGCGTTCGGTTAAGTTACATCAGGGGCGGTCGGCTACGCCCCCTTTGCAATAATAGTCTGTAGGGTTTGCATACCATTTGCCGAATAGCCCCTGAAACTCAATAAAGATATGCGATACATATCTTTTTACATTCAAAACCAGATTCGTCTCAAAATAGCGAGGTGAAGCCGGAACTCCAGCATCGATACAATTCAAAGCTTACATTAAAGCATTAGGCACTATGGCTTGGGACTGTTCAACGGTTGTCCTGCAATATTCGAAAAACGTTTATTCCGTTTTTGTAAAAAATGCCGCTCCAGTTTTTGAAAATAAGCACAAATACCATAAAGAAAGCTTCCTGCTATTGGCAGCGCAAAATACCAATGCTGTTTAGCATAAGCCAATAAGCTTAATATTTCCTCACCGTAGAAATAAGCGGGCGTTATGGTAATCGTGGCCCATACCCATGCGCTAATAAGATTAATGAATGCAAACTTTTTTGCCGAATATTTGGTAATACCAATCGACATGGGAATGACAGTGCGCAAGCCATACATATAGCGTTGCGCAAAGATAATGGGCCAACCGTATTTCTTTAACAGTAAATGCGCAATCGCAAACTTACGCCGTTGAGAATGCAGTTTGCGCTGAATCAAGCCTTTATTAAAGCGACCTACATAAAAATAGATTTGATCTCCGGTGAAACCGCCCAGACCTGCGACAAAAACCGTTATGCAGTACTGCATGTCGCCGGTGTGAGACATGATGCCCCCCATGATCAAGCCCATTTCTCCTTCTATTATGCTCCATAGAAACAAGATAACGTAGCCGTATTCCTTCAGCCAACCGATAAATAGTTCTTCCATAAAATCCTTAATTTCGTTGAGATACTGCGCTAATTGCAATCATGTTTACAGTCATCAAATTGAAAACTTAGTCTTCAATAATCAATAAAATATCGGATATGAAGAATGTAAAAATTTTTGTGTAAACTATCGTTAAATAAAATCAGGCATGCCGTTCTGACACGTAATCATAAACTGATTAATGGCTGGTTTCCATAATATAAAGGGCGGACCCTTTTTTCAGGCGTTTTTTATTGCCGGGATAACATGTTTTCATTGCAGATTTGGACATAGGGTAATATTTTTCCTGACATTGGTTGCCTTTCTAATCACGCTATTTACGGATTCAATTGCATTAGTGCGGAAAGCTGCGCAATGCATAATGCATGGTTGGTGAATTCAATATGAGTGAAAATAAAAATATGAACCGGGTAAAAGTATGTTTAACGGGGCATCATTTTTATATCCTACATAAAGGTGAAGTTGGCGTTTCCATTAGAAACAACGAAAAGCCAGTCGTTATTGGCAGGTTAAGATCTGGCGCGTTTTCAGCAAGATGGAATTGTTCTTCAACGGGCTTTGATCAGCTTTGTGTAAAGTAATGACTCTGCCCGGACAGCAACGGGAATAAAATACACTATAAAGCTTTAGCTTGACTGCACAGGCCGGTCTTTGGCAAACCGCAACAGAAAATTCGCTAAATAAGCTTTGCTGTCCGGGCTATAAATGTTGTGGAATTCATAGATCGTCAATAACTTCGTCGTGAACAAATCCGCTGTGCGGCTGAATGTCAGCGCAGATACTTTGGCTTCGTTATGGGCATAGCCGCGAAAATCGGTTTGCTGGACCAAATAAAACCCCGCCGTTAAGGCCTGAGCGGAAAACTTTGCGACTGTATGAGCGGGAATCAGCAGATAAAACGAGCCCTGAAGGGATAATAATTGTCCGGCAATGCTGATCAAATCGATAAACGGCAGTTGGTCAGTGTGCCGAGCGGTATTTCTAAGAGTATCGACGGTTTTGAGGTGGTTTTCAAAAAACGGCGGGTTGCTGATGATCAGGTCGTATTGCCGGTCGGCGGTTAGGGCGAAGCTTTGGATATCCTGATGTACGGCTTCAAGTCGCTTTGCCCACGGGCTGTTGTTGAAGTTAATATCGGCTTCTTGATAAGCTTCTTGCGTCAATTCCACTGCGGTGACTTTCGCCGCGCCGAGCTGGGCTGCCATTAGTGCAAGCACGCCGGTACCGGTGCCTATGTCCAGTACGTGGTCGCCCTGATTGACCGGGGCCATAGCACCGAATAACACGGCATCGGTGCATATTTTCATGCCGGAGTGTTGCTGTAATACTGAAAACTGCTGGAAGTGGAAGGTTGACATGATATTGGGCTTAAAAATTCGGTTATTCAGCGCGGTTACGGTTTGCGCTTTTTAGGCGCTATTTGGGAAAGTATAGGCATAAATAACGCGCCATCCCGGGCAGGAAATACCGGGATGGCGCAGTTACGACATTGAGAATGAAAGGCGGCTGACTGGTCGCGCCTTTATTGCACTTTATCTTTCGGCTTATCAGCTAACCACGTATCTTCCTGTGCGACAGCTACAGTTTTCTTTTTCTCTACGGCCTTATTCCAAAGCCCATTACTTGAAAAACACTCCCAGCCCCATTTCAGCCAGTTGAGCAATGACACCGCCAACCAGAGCGACCAGGCCAGCATCAACACTCGATATACGATGAGCGGTACTGAAATCAGCGTTGCTACGGGTAAAGTCGCCAAACTTCTATCCTGATACCAGTTTAAGTTGAACGCCGAGGACTGGTTGCCGATGATCTGCATATCGGGCGACCCCAGTAAACCCTGCTCGACCGCTAAAAACAGCATACCCAGCGATACCACGGTTAATCCGCCGATGATAACTTGCAGCGCATTAAAATAGCGAATGCCGGAAACGGGTTGCGTCTTGCGCCAACCTAGCAGCATCAACCACGCAATAACAATACTTGCCGATTCAAGGGATATTTGACTAAGCCCCACCAATAATAGAAACCATTGCCGGGCTTTTAAGGGTGTCAGCCGGATTTTACCCATACCCAAAGACAACATAACCATAACAATCAGCACGCCCCAAAATAAAACCGCAGGCCCCAGTTTCGGTCCCATCGCAAACAATACCCAGCGATCCTGACCCAAGCCGATATTCAGGTTTGCGTTGACACTGGCCAGCCCCAAGTCTACCTGCGGCGTAGGCATCACGCTTGTTATGCCGGTCGCTTCACGCCAGTTTATCGAGACTTCCTGCTTGCCGGGATTGATCGGCACGGTGAGCTTTCTGCCTTCCTGCCTGATCGGTTGAATTTGTCCATTAATGGCGACGGATTGCAACACGGCTTTTTCCGGCAGAATTAGCGTGTGTTGCGATCCTTGCGAGCTTCTCAGGCTGATATTCAATTCGGCTTCCTGGCTACGTTGCCCGGGTTTGATGCTTAACCGGCTGTTGTCGATGGTTAAGGTTTGTCCTTCCACCGCTGCCGGGCGGGTTATTTGCAGGGTGATTTTTTCGCCCGGCCAAGGATGCCATTCAGGTAGCCATTGCCCTTCGTTATTCAGATGTATCATCGCAATACCAGTCGTTTCAAGATGCCAGATGGGGCTTACATCGGCCATCAACACCTCTATCCATTGCGCAGTTTCAGTCGCGACAAAATCGATTTTTTCCGATTTTTCCAGCGTCGATTCCCAGCGCAATTCGGTTTGCTGTGCCGGAATATTAACCTCGGCTTTGCCTTCTTTAACCCGAATGCCTGCCGTAGTGACCGACTCGCCCGGCAATAAGGGCACGGCCAATACCACGGCGGAATCTGCCGGCGAAACCCGGACGATCCGGGTGATGACCCGCCAATCCAAGCCCAGTTGCAAGGTGCGCTCAATCCTGATAAACGGAGGCAACGCGCCCGGCTCCAGCTCGGTTGCGCTTTGCTGCTGCTCCGTCCGGTTTATGCGGCTAAATTGCAGTTGATCGTCAACCTCGTTGTTTTCCTGTAGGCCGATGACTTGCCAGCCGGTATTTTGAATGCTGACCCAGTTTGGCTTTAATGGCAAAGGCAGGGTGAATTTGCTTAATAAAGGTGTAACTCCACTCAACACAACCTGATGTTCGCCTTCGCTGAGGTTAATCCACAAGCCGTTGTTATCGCGGTAAAGTCCTGGTGCTGTTTTGCCATCAACAAGGATCTGATCAGGAAACCATTGCTCATATTCAGCGGGTAAAGGAATAGCTACCGATTGTTGGGCGTGAATCTGTAGAGCGATTGTCAATTCCTTGTCGGTAATCGTAATTTTCATTTGCGGGATTTGCGCGCAATTCGGCAAGCAGTCCGGCGGCACCGGTTTTTCCAGCAGCTTGTTTCTCAGTTCGTCCAGTACGGCTTTGTCCGGAATTTCGGCATATGTTTTTTGCGACGGTATCGACAGCATCGGCAACAACAAAAACCACAGCAGTAACGATGTCGAAGGGCGAATAGCTTTAAACCTGATCTTTTCCGCAACGCCGAACATCAGCAAGGCCAGTACGGCGACTAAAATTACGCGGATGAAATTGAGCAGTAGAGTCAGCGTCGGCGTTAAATACCATAAGTGCAGTTGTTGCTGCGCATCAACCGAACCGTTCCATGACAACAATACTTTATTCCATTCCCATTGCGGTAAACCGGGACCGGTCTGCACCTTGGCTTTAGGGTCGATGCGGTCAAAATCGACCGCCGTGTCTGAATAACTGTAAGACGATGAGGAATCGGATGGCATCGATTTTCTTAACATCTTTTCTTTCATCTCATACATCGCTTGAGGCACCGGGGTGCTCGCCGGTGCATTCATTTCAGCCACCTGCCCGGCCATATCGCCATATTGTGAACCCGGCATATCGATCACTTGCCAGGGCTTTTCCAGTTGCGGGTAAAGTCCGGTGCGCACCTGCGCCACCATAAAAGGCAACGTGATCATGATTAACGCCAGCCAGAAAACATTGCGATACCAGCTCATGAATTTTAAAAACTTACCCAGCGGCAATACCTTGATTAATGCAGTCGCAGCCAGAATATTCAACCAGACGAAATGAGGCGAGCCCGGTTCATGCCAGATTAACACCAGCGTTACCAAGGCGAGGAAGCCCCAATAGGGATTCCATAATCGGCCTGTTGCCAATGCTGCAATTAAAACCAGAAACAAGTCCAGCAATGTCCAGCGGGAAATCCAGCTGTCAGGCACATTGTCCACGCCGCTGGCCGCCAGTAAACGCCAGCCCGGCGGCAAGTTCAGTTCGGCACTGACGTTATGAAAGTCCTGTTCCCAGCCCACCGCGCTGGTTGAGCCGATAGCGCCGGTAATGCGGCTGTCGGCATCCAGTGTTATCGTGCCGGTTCTGACTTCAACGCCTTGCTTGCCGGTTTTATCCTGAGTAATAAACTGGTTGCTGCCGTTTAAGCTGACTTTGCCCAACTGTGTTTGCGGCAAACTATTAAGCCGCCAACCGCGGGTCACCTTACCGGTAATCGTGTCATTGACGGTATAGCCTTGACCGTCAAAGTCCAGCCATAGCTTTCTGGATAGGTTGAGTTGATTGGGTTCAGGCTCCGGGTCGCCCCGGCGTATGGTCTTAAAACTCATAGACTGGCCCTGACTGATTTTATAGGCCGGAAAAGTTTTCCAGTCTTCGGGCAAGTTGGTTTGATTGGGATCTATGGCGCTTAACTGTTCGACTTCAACCACGCGCAGTTGGGGGCGTGCATCGAATACCCAGATTTCCGATTCCGGCCATTGTATGGCTTGCTCGTTCTCAAGTTCCAGTTTAGGAGGGAGGGGGAGTGCATTCAGCTCTTTACTGTTTCTCGCCAGTAAGTCGATCTGCCAGTGGCCGGGACGAAGTTGAACCAATAACTGCCCGTCCGGTTCCAGTCGGGCGGGTAATGGACTTTGCAAAGTCAGCGGGATAAAGCCGTCCATGATAGGCCGGGGCAGTTTTACCTCGCGCTGTGCGCCGGAGACTTCCAGCACCAGCCGGGTTAAAAGCTGTGCGGGTACTTCATCGATGATTTTTCGAAATACCTGAATGTCCAGGTTGTTTTGGATGTTTTCCGGTTTCTTTAAGCCTATCTCGCTTTCTTTTAACCACAGTTGCCCGTCTTTAATGGTCGGTGCCGGTATTGCGAGCCCGTTAATACGAAGATCAATCAGCCCGGTGTCGTCGGGTATCTTTAGGTTATCAGGAATGGCAGTCCACAAGAACCCGCCTTTGATTTGGTGCTGTAAGCCCGCAGCCAGTTTAACCGAGGGTCTGCCGTTTTTATCCATGACCAGCGCGGTCTTGTTATCAACAGTCACATTAAGCGGCCAGTGTCTTTTATCGCCCGGCAAGCTGATCCAGCTGTCTTGATACACCAGCCAGCTCATCGAAAAAACGCCTTTATCGGGCGTTAAATCCAGTTGGGTTTGCGTAGGCCAGCTACAGCGTTTTTGCTCGTAACTGTTATAGATGAAAGGGCAGGCGGGTTCCGGGCTATCCTGTAAAACCCAGGCTATCCAGGGTTTGAGTGGTTCCGGCACTTGTTCAGGGGTTAGCGGCTTTGCCTGAGCGGCTGATGCAAATAATACTGCGCTTAGAAACAGCCAGACGATACGACTCATGATGAACTCCTGATTGATTAACCACGAAGAACACGAAGGACGCGAAGTTTTTTCTTTGCGTCCTTCGTGGTTTTATGCTTTCGGTTGATACGTTATTATCCCTGGTTAGAGACTCTTTGCCTGTAATGGAAAACGATCAGGGTGTCTGATAATTTCCAGCGTTAAATCGACATCAATATCCGGCCAATAAAAGTGCCCCGGCGATTGCTTTTCAACATTAATAACCGTATCAATATATATGTGGGCATCAAGCAATAACACATGCCGCGCACTAAGCTTATATGAAGCAACAAGGGCGACATTGCTTAGATTTGGTGATCAGTCATCTCCTGAGATATGGTTTTCTGCGGCACTCCAGAACGCTTCTCAAGAGATTGTTGAGTGTCGGGATGATATTCCATTAACAGTTTAAGGTTCCGCGCGAAGTTTTTGCTTTTCATTCATGTGATTCGCCTAGTTCCGCGGCGCTGGAATGTGGGAACAATTACCGCTCCAAAAAATTCCTCAACATATCATGCCCATGCTCGGTCAGAATCGACTCGGGATGAAATTGCACGCCTTCAATATCCAGCTGTTTGTGCCTTACGCCCATGATCTCATCTAGTTTACCGGCCTCATCTTGAGTCCAGGCGGTTATCTCGAGACAATCGGGAATGCTCTCCTGTTCGATGACCAACGAGTGGTAACGGGTGGCGGTAAACGGATTGTTAAGCCCTTTGAACACACCTTGATTCTGATGATAAACCAGCGAGGTTTTACCGTGCATAATGCTTTTGGCATGGACGATATTGCCGCCGAACGCATAACCGATACTTTGATGCCCGAGGCAAACGCCAAGGATGGGAGTTTTTCCGGCAAACTTTAAAATGGCGTCAACGGAGATGCCCGCTTCTTTGGGCGTACAAGGGCCGGGAGAAACCACCAGCTTATCGGGCGCCAGTTTTTCTATATCCGCTACGGTTACCTGATCGTTACGCACGACGGTGACATTGGCGCCCAGCTCGCCAAAATACTGTACCAGGTTGTAAGTGAACGAGTCGTAGTTGTCGATCATGACCACTTTAACGGCGCTCATGATTGCTCTCCTTCCAAGCCTGCTTCGGCCATACTCACAGCGCGGAATATTGCCCGGCCTTTATTCATGGTCTCATCCCACTCGTTTCTGGGCACGGAATCGTACACGATACCGGCTCCGGCTTGTATATGTAACATGTTGTTTTTGATGACGGCGGTTCTGATCGCGATTGCCGTATCCAGATTGCCCGACCAGGCTATGTAGCCGACTGCGCCAGCATAAACGCCGCGCTTGACGGGTTCGAGTTCGTCGATAATTTCCATCGCGCGGATTTTCGGCGCGCCGCTGACGGTGCCTGCGGGGAAAGTCGCTGCCAGCACGTCAAAGGCGTTGTTGCCTTGATGCAGCTGTCCGGTGACGTTAGAGACGATGTGCATCACATGCGAATAGCGTTCGACGATCATTTTATCGGTTAACTGCACGGTGCCGATTTCCGCGACCCGACCCACATCATTGCGGCCCAGATCAATCAGCATTAAATGCTCGGCCAGTTCTTTAGGATCGGCCAGCAGGTCTTGTTCCAGTTCAATATCCTGCTCCGGCGTTGCGCCACGGCGACGGGTACCGGCAATCGGGCGTACCGTGACCATGTTATCCTCCAGTCTGACCAGGATTTCCGGCGATGAACCGACGATATGAAAATCGTCCAGGTTCAGGTAAAACATGTAAGGCGAAGGATTCAGGCAGCGCAAAGCGCGGTATAAATTAAGCGGCGAGGCAGTGTAAGGGATGGACATGCGTTGCGATAACACCACCTGCATGATGTCGCCGTCGGTAATGTATTCCTTGGCTTTCAATACCGCATCTTCAAAGCCCTGCTGGGTAAAGCCGGAGATGAAATCGGATTCCTCGACTTTTTTGTGACAGTGGTTCTTGGTCGGCTTGGCTTGCAACTCGCGCAGTTTGACGGCCAAATCGCTTACGCGTGTAACGGCGCGGTCATAGGCATCGGCTTCTTCAGGATTGGCGTGAGTCAGCAGCAGCATTTTGCCGGACAGATTATCGAATACCAGCATTTCTTCCGATACCATCAGCAGAATGTCGGGATTTCCCAACGGATCCGATTTTTCCGTGCCACGCAACTTCGGCTCGATGTAGCCGATGGTTTCATAACCGAAATAACCGACCAAGCCACCGTTAAACCGGGGCAGGGTGTCAATGTCAGGGACGTTATAACGCTCTTTAAATTGCTCTATCCAAATCAGCGGATTATCGTGCGTGACCGCTTCCAACAGTTCGCCGTTTTGTTCCAGACGGATTTGGTTGCCGGTAATTTTGACGATGGTTTTACAGGGCAGACCGATGATCGAATAACGACCCCATTGCTCACCGCCGTGTACCGATTCGAATAAATAAGAATAAGCGCCGTCGGCCAGTTTCAGATAGGCGCTCAGCGGCGTATCCAAATCAGCCAGCACTTCACGGCTAATCGGGATACGGTTGTAGCCCTGCCGGGCGTATTGAGTGAATTGTTCTGGGGTCATTTTTTGTTATTCAGTTGTATTAGAGTTCGGCAAGTAAGGCCGATTTTAAAATAAAGAGCTATCATCAAAGTGTGTATTGCGCTTTCTAAGCGAATCAAGGTCTTGCCTTTATGAAATTTTAGCTCTGCTAACTTTATTTTTATTAATTAACTCTTGCTACGCCAATACAATAACTTTAGTTTTTGTTTTAATGTTAATAAATTGCATGGCTTCTTATGTAACTCTTCGGTTGAATAAGTCGTTGTTTTCATTTTAGTAGCTCTTTTGTTAGCCATTTTTTATAACATTAAAGAATGAGCATGGCATGTCAGATCCTAGAAATGTTAACGGATTATTGGGGCCTAAAACATATTCTGGCCATTTCTCTGATAGGTTTTGCACAGATAGGTCATCCGCATTTATTTGGCGACTAATTTCCATTGTGTATTCTGTTGTACTTATAAGTTCATCTATTATTTCAATTACTTTGGGACTTCCTAGAATTGCGGGCAATGTAACTCTTATCGAACCAGAAAAAGTATCTAAACATATATGCACGAAATTCGAATGGATTGTTTTTGTTTGGTCTAGAAATTTCTTGTAATTGTACTGCCGTCCATTACGTATCACGATTCTTATGTCGTATAAGTATCCGGGTGTCCCATCAACTATTTCAGATTGCTCCGCCCATTTACGCTTAATCGTATTTACGCTTACGATATAACGCATATCTCGTGGAGCACTGCCACACATCGCCCACTCATTTTCACTGATTTGCTTATAGGCAAAAGGATCTAGTTCAAGGTATTTCTTTGTGACTGGGTCTTTATCTTGAGGAAGGATTGGGATTAAATCATTGTAACTTGTGCAAAATTCCCACAATCCCCCGTCAATATCTCTCATTAGCTGCAACAACCTGTCAAGATCATCAGAGTGCCCTTTTCTATAATGAGCAATTCTATTTCTTATCTGTACTATTTCTTCTAATTTTGCTTCCCACTGGTTTAAAGGGGGCAAATATATTGAAAACAAAGCCCAATTTTTTTTTATTAGACCCGTTAATTCTGAAAAAGTTAGGAAGCTTACTGGGCTGCAATCAGATGTGGGCATATGATGAAGTTTTTTATCAGCTTCATATGTATTTTTGGTCTTGCTAAAATTTATCCAATTTCTTCCTTTCTTGGATTTTAGCTCAACATATAACATTTCTCTCAGCCAATTCTCCAATTGCCATAATCTGGCATATACAACAAGAGATTGTTCATTTACCTCGGAAATGTTCTTTAATTCAGATAACATAATGTTGTGCGTAATTTTAGCTGATTGGCGGTTTGCTAACGCGAAACCGCCCTACTAACCTTTAAACCGCTTTAGCCAATTCAGCACGCATTTCATCAATGACTTTTTTATAGTCCGGCTGGCTGAAAATTGCCGAACCTGCGACGAAAGTATCGGCTCCGGCCGCTTTAATTTCGCGGATATTGTCGACTTTAACGCCGCCGTCGATTTCCAAACGAATATCCAGGCCGCTGTCGTCGATTCTTGTTCTGACTTGACGCAATTTATCCAGCGCCGAAGGAATAAACGACTGGCCGCCAAAGCCGGGGTTAACCGACATCAACAAAATCATGTCCAGTTTATCCATGACATAATCCAGATAATGCAGCGGTGTGCCTGGGTTAAATACCAATCCAGCCTGGCAGCCGCAATCTTTAATCAATTGTAAGGTGCGGTCGATATGCACAGAAGCTTCAGGATGGAAAGTGATAATACTGGCTCCGGCTTTGGCAAAGTCGGGAATAAGACGATCAACAGGCTCAACCATTAAATGCACATCAATCGGTGCGGTAACGCCATGTTTTCTGAGCGCTTCGCAAACCAAAGGTCCGATGGTCAGATTGGGTACGAAATGGTTATCCATCACATCAAAATGCACAACATCGGCACCGGCTTTTAAAACATTATCAACTTCTTCGCCCAATTTTGCGAAATTGGCTGACAGGATGGAGGGAGCAATCCAGTTTTCGTTCATCTTCTGATCCTCTTAAATTAAAAAATTATTAATTATATCTTTTTTTTTGCCCAAGCTCTTGAGTTTACGCTTGGGTTTATAATGGCCCTACCTGAAATTATACGGATAAGCTTAACTTATGAAACTGGTAACCTTTACTTATAATCACGAAACCCGCGTAGGCGCTGTTGTTGATGGCGTTGTCGTTGACGGTAAAAATAATACTAAAATCCCTGCAACCATGCTTGAATTTCTGAGCGCAGGCTCCAGTGCGCTGGACGCTATGCGGCTGCAAATCGACAGCGGCTTGGGCCGTATCGCGCTGGAAAAGGTCAAGCTGCATGCACCGGTGCCGAGGCCCGGTAAATATCTGGGCATCAGCCTGAACTATGCCGATCATATCGAAGAAACCGGCCGGGATAAGCCGGAATACCCCAGTTTTTTCACCAAACAAAGCACCTGTGTGATAGGACACGGCGATGCAATACATCGGCCCAAAGTCTCCGATAAGCTGGATTATGAAGGCGAACTGGCTTTTGTTATCGGCACCCGCTGTCGCCATGTGCCTGTCGATAAGGCTCATCAAGTGATTGCCGGATTTACCATTGCCAATGACGTTTCGGTGCGCGACTGGCAGTTTCGTTCACCGACCTTTACCTTGGGTAAATCGTTCGATACTCATGGACCGTTGGGACCGTGGCTAGTGACTAGCGATGAAATCGGCGATCCCCATAACCTGAATCTTAGAACCTGGATTGATGACGAACTGCGGCAAAACGCCAATACCGGGCAGATGATTTTTAATTGCTATGAAATGATTGCCTATTTATCGCAAGCGATGACGCTGGAGCCCGGCGATGTGATCAGCACCGGCACACCCGGCGGGGTTGGCGTAAAAATGAAACCGCGCGGTTATATGTTGCCGGGGCAAACCGCCCGGGTTGAAATTGAGGGCATCGGGACGCTGGTTAATCCGGTTATTGAGGAGCCCGATAGTTTATATGTCATAAATTCTACTCAGAATCTATAATGCGATACTTGTCATCGGAAAGTAATGCTCTCGTGATATCTCAACAGCTTGTCGTTAGCTGTACTTGCCTCCGCCTTGTATTTATGAATTGAATATAAAAACTGTGATCAAAAGTACTGTTCTGTGCATGGGGGCCAAGTATATTAAAAATCAATAATACATGGAGATTAATCGCCGATGGGTAACAAATTAACAAAAAACCTTGGTTTTACCATGATTGAACTCATCATTACGATTTCCATTGCCGGTATTCTGGTGAGTATAGCCATACCAAGTTTTAACTCAATCATAAGCAGCACCCGGCTAACGACCTATGCCAACGAATTGGTTGCCTCGTTAAATCTGGCACGTAGCGAGGCCGTTAAACGAGGTGTGCAGGTCAGCGTTAGAAGAAAAGGAAGTACAAATCAAAACTGGGACGCAGGTTGGGATATTTTTACCGATTCGGACGGGGATGGCGTATTTGATGCCGCAGATACGTTGCTGAAAACCTACCCGGCTTTAACAAACGGTTTTACCTTAAGAACCGGAACTGTCGGCTATCAGGACTTCGCGGCCTATTTGCCCAGCGGTTTAAGCTTAAGCTCTATCGGCGACACATTCAGGTTATGCGCCAGTCCAGCCGATACCGCAAACTCCCGTGCAATTGCGATAAATGCCGTGGGTCGGCCGAAAGCGTCTGAAAAAACAGCAGCATGTCCGTAATCCAGTCACCGTGATACCTTATGAATAAAGACAGCGGATTTACCTTAATTGAAGTTTTAATCGCGACGCTGGTTTTGGCGGTCGGCTTATTGGGGTTGGCAGGGCTTCAAGTGACCAGCATCAGGAACAACCTGAGTGCCTATAATCGTAGTCAGGCTACACAGTTGGCTTATGATATGGCGGATAGAATGCGGGCCAATAAAAATGAAAGTGTAAATCCGACAACCGGCAATGTTATTGCAGGCAGCGTATATCTTACTATGGCACTTACCTCCGCCGTAGCTCAATCGACTTGCACAGCTGTGACCGGCTGTAGTGGTGCGCAAATGGCTCAAAATGACCTCTTTCAGTGGAATGCAGCTTTAATCGGAACCCTACCCAGTGGTACAGGAACAATAACGGTTGTCGCTGCAACCCGGACTTTTACGATTACTATCAACTGGGATGATAATCGGGACGGTGATGTTGATGGCAATGGCGGTGCTAGTGAGGGTGATGTCGACAATGATGGGGATACTGATGATGATCCCTTCTTTGAAACGAGCTTTCAGTTATGAAACAGTCTAAAAGCCCGCAAACAGGTTTTACGCTGATAGAACTCATGATAGCCATGTTGCTGGGCGTGTTCTTAACAGGCGGCATAATCCAGATTTTCATCGGCTCCAGACAGACTTATAGAATGCAGGAGAATCTGTCCAGACTTCAGGAAAACGGGCGCTTTGTCATGGATTTTATTACCAGGGATAACCGGATGATGGGATTTCAGGGCTGTGCATCCCGATCAATAATCCCCAACATTATCATTGATCCACAAAATCCCAATCCGAATCCCGCTCCTGATACGATTTCTTCCGGTCTTAGCACGCCACTTATCGGTATCAATAATGTTGCCAATAATTGGAGCGCCGACGCATGTGGCGCTGCCAACGACTGTGTTGCCGGAACCGATGCGATCACTTACCATTTTGGCGGCAGTTGCGGCGGATATTTGGCAGGGAATATGGCAACAGTTAACGCCAACATTCAAATAACTGCGGCTAATACCTGCAATATCAACATGTATGATGTGCTTTTGATTTCCGATTGCAGTGCATCGGATATCTTCATAGCAACCAGCGCTTCATCCGGCAGCGGAACCCAGACTATAGCGCATGCCACTAACCAAAACACCACTAATAACCTCAGCAAAATCTACGGTTCCGATGCCGAAGTGCTGGTACTTCGGGCATACAGTTTTTTTATTCGTAATAATGCCAGCGGTGAGCCGGTATTATGGCGCCTGGATAATTCCGAACCTACGAGCACAACCAATCCAATCGAATTGGTTGAAGGCATTGAGAATATGCAGATTTTATACGGTGCGGATACTGATGCAACGCCGGACGGTACGGCCAATTATTATGTGCCTGCGGGTACAGCCGGGCTCAATATGAGTCAAGTGGTCAGTATCCGCGTGAGTCTTTTAGTAAGAAGCATGGATGATGGTTTGGCCGCCCAGCCCTTAGCTTATACTTATAATGGCGCAACCGTCACGCCGACGGATCGAAGAATCAGGCGGATTTTTACTTTAACCATTGCCTTGCGCAACAGGCTTTCATAAAAGGAAAGTTTAATGCCTAACAAATATTCTTCATTAAAAAAGCGTCAGTCCGGTGTTGTATTGCCTATCAGTATGATTATGCTGTTATTGCTCACATTAATCAGTGTTACCGGTAGCCAGGTAGCCGGCCTTGAAGAGAAAATGGCCGGAAACAGCAGGGATTCTAACCTTGCCTTTCAAGCCGCAGAAGCGGCATTGCGTGGCGGCGAAACATTTTTGACCCAAGCCACCTTGCCCGCGTTCACAGCGACAGGCACTAACGGTTTATACAGCGAAGCCGGCACGCCGCCCCAACAGAGCGACGACTGGTCAAGTTTCAACACGGTAACCTACAGCGATGCCTCTTTGGGCCATACGGCCAGCGCACCTCTTTATGTGATTCAACAATTAAAAGCTATCGGCAGCGGCTCCCTGGATGCCGGAAATTACAATGAAAATGAATTATATCGAATCACCGCGCGGGGTGTCGGTGGCACCAGCGATGCCGTTGTCGTGCTGCAATCGGTTTTTAAACGCTAATCCTTCCATCAACCCGAATATCGTCACACACCATCGGAGCGGCTCTCATGAAGACGAACAACACTACAAGATGCCTGCATATGGTTTTTCAGCTTGTCTTTGCCGCCTGCTCAAGCATGCTGCCAACGGCTTTTGCTGTGGATTTAAATATTTCCCAGTCGCCATTGACTATCTCGCAGGCGGCCTCACCACGAGTCATGCTTACCATGTCCCGCGATCACCAGCTTTACATCAAAGCTTATACCGATTATTCCGACCTGGATAACAACGGTACACTGGACACCAGTTATATCGATACTTTTGATTACTACGGCTATTTCGATAATCAAAAATGCTACACCTACACCAATAGCCGCTTTGAGCCGGCAAGTGTCGCAACAGGCGCCAACAGTCATCACTGTAGCAGCCAATGGAGCGGCAACTTCCTGAACTGGGCCACGATGACACGAATGGACGTTATCCGCAAAGTGCTGTACGGCGGTTTTCGTTCCACGGATACTGCAGATACGGTGCTGGAACGCAGTCTGATACCTTACGATGTGCATTCCTTCGCCAAGGTATTTACCGCCGCATCAACAACGGACATGCAAAAATACGTCCCATATGCCCAAACAACCATCAGTTTATGCAACCTCACCCAAGGCTCCGGCCTTGCCAAGAATGCCGGTACCACAACCTATCCTCCTTTGCTGAGGGTAGCGAGCGGCAGTTTTCCAAGCTGGGCGGCTTCCGAAGTTACCCAGTGCCAGTGGGGTTCGGGAACACGGCCGGCCAACAGCAGCAACTTGGTCAGCGCAAATGCGGATACCGGACTCAATGTCCGGGTCAAGGTTTGCGTATCAGGACTGGAAGAAACAAATTGCAAAACCTACGGCAGCAATAAAAAGCCCACCGGTTTGCTGCAAAAATACGCCGAAGCCAGCAAGCCGGTGTATTTCGGCCTGATGACCGGCAGCTGGGCTAAAAACAAATCGGGCGGTGTATTACGCCGCAACGTGAACCAGATGTTTGACAGCAGCACCGGCAGTGCCAACGAGATCGATAAAACCAATGGTCAATTTCTTAATCAGGCAACTACCGATGCCGGCATTATCAATGCCCTTAACCGGTTTAGAATCAGCAGTTATGATTTCACCAACCATGTTTACCAAAGTTCCTGCAACAGCCCCGGTTTACTCAGTTTTAACAATGGGCAATGCGTAGAATGGGGCAACCCTTTAAGCGAAACTTACCTGGAGTCGTTGCGCTATCTGGCCGGTAAGACTGCTCCGACGACGGCTTTTGATACCAGCGATTCCGGCTTCATTCCCTCACTGCCCCAAGTCAGCTGGGTCGATCCGATGCCCGCCGCCGAATGGTGCGCCACCAATTCAGTCATAGCGATTTCAACCGGACTCAACTCCTTTGATGGCAATGAGCTCAGCAACGATTTGGGCATCAATGCCGCAACCGAAACCGACACCGTCGGTACCGCAGAAAACATTAGCGGCAACTATCTGGTCGGCAGCAATGGCACCACCAACAATAAACAGTGCTCCTCCAAGTCGGTAAGCAATTTATCGTCGGTGGCGGGCATTTGCCCTGAAGTGCCCAGTTTGGAAGGCACCTATAATATAGCCGGTTTGGCTTATTACGCCCGCACTCACGACCTGCGTTCCGATAGAGATAAGACACAAAATGTTCATACCTACAGCGTAGCGCTGGCGGAAAGCTTGCCGAAGTTTGAAATCCCGGTCGGCAACGGCACCGTCACCTTGCTGCCTGCTTGCGAAGCCAATTCTACGGCCAGCGCAACGGTGGCCACCAGCAACTGGCGCATTTGCAGCATGACCGATTTAACGGTGGAAAGCCTCACCTATGCCGACGGCAAATTGGTCTCCGGCAGTTTAAAAGTTAACTGGGAAGATTCAACCTGGGGTAATGATTACGACATGGATGGCATCGCCGGACTTAAGTTCTGCGTAGGTTCAAGTTGTACGCCGGGAGCCACAAACAATGCCGCTCCCAGTATGGGGAATACGACCATCAAAGTCGAAGCTTCCGTACTGCAAGCCGCAGCAGGACATGCATTGCGCTTTGGTTACACTATAACCGGCACCACCAGCGATGGCGTTGTGCTGCCGATTTTGCGTCCCGGCGGCAGCAACTTCAATTTAGGCGCTGCTTTACCCTCCGGCGTTACAAGTCCCTCGACCACCAGCTATACCCAAGGCACGCCAAGCGCCAAGTTACTGGAAAACCCGCTGTGGTACACAGCCAAATACGGCGGTTTCGATACGGTCGATTCCAGTTTGGCGGATACCCCTGCCAACCAATCCTGGGATAAAGATAACAATGGCATACCCGATGCGTTTTTCAAGGCTTCCAATCCCGCGCTCCTGGAAAATGCGCTGGATACCATTCTTAACGATGTACTGATCAAGTCCGGGTCATCAGCGGCGGTAACCACCAATTCAACCCGCCTGGATACCAACAGCGTTGTTTACCAGGCTAAGTTCAACAGTGGCGATTGGACAGGCCAGTTGCTCGCCTATGCGATCAATGCCAACGGCAGCATCGCTGCCAATCCAACTTGGGATGCCGGGCAACGGGTAACCGCGCAAGGCATCAATGACCGTTCGGTTTTTAGCTATAACCCGACTGCAACGCCAAAAGGCATTTCATTTCTGTGGAGTAATTTGAATGCGACCCAGCAGGCATTAATTACCGCAAACCAAGTCGACTATCTGCGTGGCGACCAAACCAACGAACAACCCTCAGGCACACTTCGCAAACGCACGGGTACAAACTCATTATTGGGCGACTTGGTTAATTCAGACCCCTGGTATATCAACAGTAACCGCAATTTTGGCTTTGATAAGCTGTCCGGCACCGAAGGCAGCAGTTACTTAACCTTTCGTGACAGTGCTGCGTTTAAGGCCAGAACGCCGATGGTGGCAATTGGCGGAAACGATGGCATGCTGCACGTTTTTAACGCCAATACCACCGGTACCGGCAACGGCAACGAGCTCTTCGCTTATGTGCCCCACACGGTATTAGCCAATTTATCGGCATTCACCTCCCCGACCTACTTAAGCAGCGGCCAGCATAAATATTTTGTCGACGGCGCCCCTATTGCCGGCGATGCTTATTTCGATGCCGATGGCAACGCTCAGAAAGAGTGGCGAACGGCACTGGTTGAAACCTTGGGCGCAGGCGGCAAGGGCATCTTCGCTTTGGATGTCACTTTTCTGAATCCGGCCAACTATGCGAGCGCTGAAACAAGCTTCACCGCAAATAGAGTGTTATGGGAAATCAACACCAGTTCCGCCCCTGTGGCAACCGACCTGACAGACGATTTATCAGGCAGCAACAAACGCTATGGCTTTACCAATCATTTGGGCTATATGCTAGGCCAAGCCTCGATTGTGCGTATGGCGAACGGCGATTTTGCCGCGGTATTCGGCAACGGCTACAATAGTGTTAATCAAAAAGCCGTACTGTATATCGTTGATATAAAAACCGGCGCACTTATCAAATCAATCTCAACAGAAACCGGCGACACCAGTAGTCCAAATGGCCTATCAACGCCCATTAGTATTGATGTTAACGGGGACCGTATCGTTGATGTCATTTACGCAGGCGATTTTAAAGGAAATCTCTGGAAATTCGATGTCAGCAGCAACACTGCCAGCCAATGGGAGGTGGCATTTAAAACCGGCAGTACCCCCAAACCGCTATTTATAGCCAAAGACAGACTTGGGGTTGTCCAGCCTATCACAGCCAAACCGCAGGCAGGCTTACATCCCTCTTCATCGGGCACATACGGTGTGCTGGTTTATGTAGGAACAGGCAAATATTTTGAAACGGGCGATAATACAGTGCCTGCATCGCCGCAAACACAAAGCTTTTACGGTATTAAAGATCTTTGCGTAAAACGCGCCGGTACCAGCGACACATGCAGCAGTACCACCCCCAATGCCGTACGTTCAGAACTGGTGCAACAAACCATTCTGGCTGAAGGCAGCAAGGGTAGCTTTAATGTGCGGGTTACATCCAAAAATGACGCTACTAGCCTTGGCGATCCTGACAAAAAAGGCTGGTACATGGATTTATTAACACCGCCCAGTACCGCTGCCGGCGAACGCGTGGTTGTGCAGGCACTATTAAGAAACGGGCGAATTATTTTTGTGACCATGACGCCCGATAATGGAAAATGCTCTTTTGGCGGAAGCAGTTGGCTAATGGAACTGGACGCGCTTACAGGTAACCGTCTTAGTGAAACACCTTTCGAGTTAACAGGTAATGGCCTTATCAATGACGAAGATATGGTTAAACTTATTGACACTAACAGCGACAATGTTGTCAATAGTAGTGACGCCAACACGTCGGTATCGGGTAAAAAGTCAACGGTGGGTATTATCAAGTCACCTGGTGTAGTCAGTGCGGGAACTGTTGAATACAAATACACCAGCGGTTCCTCAGGAACACTGGAAAGCACTATGGAATCGACATCCGGCGGAGGAAGCCGCCTATCCTGGCGACAATTACGCTAGGGAATACAGTGCTCATGCGGAATATTAATTTTTCACATTCTCTAATATGTATATTAAAAAAACATGAACAAACAAAAAGCGTTTACTTTAATTGAACTAATGATTGCGGTGGCAATTGTCGGCATTCTTGCCGGCATTGCTTATCCCAGCTATCAGAATAGTGTTATGACATCGCGTCGGGCGGATGCGAAAGGGGCATTATTGGGGTTCGCTAATGCGATGGAGCGGCATTTCACAGAAACGAACAGTTATTTAGGGGCTGGAACAGCCGGCGGTAATACCGGTAGTCCAACTATTTTTTCGACCACCAGCCCCGTTGATGGGGGAACTCCGTATTACAACTTGACCATTAATGCGGCGACTGCCGGTAGTTACACGCTGAATGCGGCACCAACCGGCGCGCAGGCCAACGATCAATGCGGTACGTTATCATTAACTCAAACCGGCGTTAGAGGTATTTCAACTGCTCTTTCGGTGACGGATTGCTGGTGATTTCCAACTTATTGATCGCTAGCTCTCAAGTACTTTTCTTGATGGTAAAAAAACTTAACTTACCAACATTTTTTTTAACCACGGCTCTTAACGGCAAAGTAAATATAACCGTCACTTTCAAGCCGCCAAATTGGGACTCGTCCAAGACAAGCTCGGCATCATGTATTGTCGCAATGCGTTGTACGATAGAAAAGCCAAGGCCGGTACCCTGTGCTTTATTGGCGGTTTCAACGCAACGATGAAATCGTTTTAGAGAGTTTTCATATTGATCAGGGGCTATACCCGGCCCCGAGTCTTCAACGCACAGCTGCAATTGATGTTCGGTCCCGATCAAGCTAACTCTGACTATTCCTTGAGCCGGGGTATATTTAATCGCGTTGTCGATAATGTTTCGGGCCAAAATATTGATCAGCAGGGTGTTTGCTACGATGGGCACTGCATTAATTTCATCGTATTCCATGTGAATCCGCTTTTTATGGGCCTCCGGATCCAGTTCGGCAATAATCCGCATCACTTCACGACTGAGCACCGTCGTTTCTTTGGCTAAATACTCGGTGCCGGATTCAATGCGCGAGAAGGTCAATAACTGTTGCACCATGTAAGTCATGCGATTAACGGCTTGTTCGATTCGCTTGAGCGCCTGATGACGAACCGTTTCATCGCCGGTGCGCATGGCAACTTGGGCTTGGGTGAGCAGTCCCGCCAGAGGGGTTCTTAATTCATGCGAGGCATCGGCGGTAAACCGCCGCTCATGCTCAAAGGCCTGCTCAAGCTGGGCAAACAGGTTGTTGATTTCATTGACCACGGGAATGATTTCTTTGGGCAGCCTTTTACTGGATAGCGGCTTAAGAAAACTGGCTTCCCGCCTGGATAAGGCTATTTCCAGTCGATTAAGCGGTTTTAAGGCATGTCCGACAATAATCCAGATAACAATGCCTAGAATTGGTAAACCAACCAGAAATTGCATCACCAATTGAGCTGAAATTTCATCGGTTAATTCGGCGCGGATCTCTTCCTTTTGTCCGACATGAATAATATATTCGCCATTTGAGCTGGAAATACTAAACACATGCCACACATGTTTATCGATATTGGTTTCACTGAAACCGTTGGCTGCCGAGGAAAAGGCAAATGTTGGCGCACTTTCCGAACGCAACAGCAAGCCGTCATTTTTGGACCACAGTTGGAAGGCGACTTTTCTTTCGTATTTATGGCCTAAAGCGCTTGCTTCCAAAAGCCCGTCAAATACATCCCATAATTGGTCATCAATATTTTTCTTGCTGAAGCTGTGTACCGAAAACTCAGGTGAATTTTCCGAACGCAGTAATAAACTGTCACCTTTAGCCCAGAACTGGAAGGCGCTTTGTTTTTTATTTTTACGCCCGGTGTAGGGGTGTAGCCGTTGATCAGTCTGTGTTTGCGCCCAATGTTTGGATAACGAACCTTCCCGCACCAGACTTTCAACAAACACATGCAACACTTTTGCCGATTGCGCCAATTCCGCATCAAACAGACTGGCAACTTCGTCACGGGTGACTTTATAGCTCATATAAGCCGTGACTCCCCAGATCAACATTGATGCGGACAGCAGGCTAAACAATAATAGTTGGCGTAGCGAATAATTCATTAATTCTCGGTGGTGACTACTGGATGGATAGAAAAATGGAATAGGGATGATGCGGGTTAGGGTGGCAAGCACTCTGATAAAAGGCACAAGACGAAAGGCGAAAGACAAAGGCAAAAAGCGGTTTTTCGTCTTTCGCCTTTTTTATTCGTGTTCCATTATTAAAGTTAATCCTAATCTTCATCAATGATATACCCCACGCCTCTGACGGTGCGGATAATGGATGGTTCAAGTTTTTTTCTAAGATGGTGTATATGAACCTCGACGGTATTGCTTTCTACATCCGAATCCCAGGAGTACATGCTTTCTTCAAGTCGGGCGCGGGAAATAACCCGGCCGATATTACTCATTAAAAAACTCAGTATCTCAAATTCTTTTTGCGACAGATCAACCTTTTCATCATTCCAGGTAACCTGGTGTGAGGCCGGGTCCAAAACAATACCTTTATATTCAATATTGGGAACGCTACGGCCCTCGTTTCTTCTCGCCAATGCCCTTAACCGGGCGCAAACTTCATCCAGTTCAAATGGCTTAATCACAAAATCATCGGCGCCGCTATCCAAGCCCATTACGCGATCGGGAACGGTATCCTTGGCGGTCAAGACCATCACCGGGGTTTCATCTTTCCGCCCTCTTAAGGCTTTCAAAATGTCCAGGCCTTCCATGTCCGGCAAGTTCAGGTCCAGTACAATCAGCTCATAGCTATTGATTTTTAGAGCCTCGTCGGCAAGTTTGCCGTTGGTTAGCCAGTCAACCGCATAACCTTCCATTTTTAAGCCTTCGACCAGTCCTTCGCCCAGTATTTCGTCGTCTTCAACCAGTAACAGTCGCATATGCTCTCGCTCTAAAATAGTTAGTTATCAACAAAAAGATATAAGCGTAATCAAGCAAAGTTAAGTTCTACTTAAGCTTCGTGCAGGCTTTAAAGTCGGCAAGGTGTCTTATTCATCAGACGCTCTCGTGTTAAACTGACCGCTATTTTAAACTATTTAGTAAAAAATCTCTTGCCGCCGCTTAGTCTCTATATTCATATTCCCTGGTGTATCAAAAAATGTCCTTATTGCGATTTTAATTCACATGCAGTTAAATCCGCACTGCCTGAATCGGCCTATATAACTGCATTGCTGAATGATTTAGCCCTCGACATACAGCGCTATAATATTACTAGGCCGATAAGCAGTATTTTCATCGGTGGCGGTACGCCCAGTTTGTTTTCGCCTGAAGCGATTAATCGGTTATTGCGCGGCATAGAGCAACAGCTGAGGCTTGAAGAGGGTTTGGAAATTACTCTCGAAGCTAATCCAGGTACTTTTGAAAGTCATAAATTCGCTGAGTTCAGAGCGCTGGGTGTCAACCGCTTATCGATCGGCATACAAAGTTTTAACGATCCCTTATTAAAAAAGTTGGGTCGTGTTCATTCGGCGCAGGAGGCTATTCATGCTGCCGAGATTGCCCATCAGTCAGGTTTTGACAATTTTAACCTGGATTTGATGTTCGGCTTGCCGGGTGCAAGTCCTGATAGCAGTAAAATAGACATAGAAACGGCGATAAGTCTCAAGCCTACCCATATTTCTTTTTACCAGCTAACGTTGGAACCTAACACCTGGTTTCATAAATTCCCGCCCAAGCTGCCTGATGATGAAACAATCTTTCGTACGCAAAAAGAGTGTCAGCAAATATTGGCGGATCACGGTTATCAACAATATGAGGTCTCGGCCTATAGTAAACAAGGTTTGCAATGTAGACATAATGTAAATTATTGGCAGTTTGGCGATTATTTGGGCATCGGTGCGGGCGCTCACGGGAAAATCACCCAAACTCTACCGCAATCCATTATTCGTAGCTTTAAGCCGAAAAGCCCGGAACAATATTTAAGCAACTCGCATCAGAACGGCGGGGCCGATGTTATTGCTGTAGCGGAGTTGCCTTTAGAATTTATCATGAACCATCTGCGCTTGAAGCAGGGTTTTAGTTTGGAAGCCTATCAAGCAACAACAGGTCTTGCTCCCGCTACGCTGGAGCCCGCTTTATCCGCTTGTGTGCAACAAAACTTGCTTATCCGGCAAAACGATCACTACTATTGCTCAGAACAAGGCTGGAATTTTCTGGACAATATTTTAGAGAACTTCATTCCTTAATCTCTGTAAACTTAACTTCCATAATTTATCATGCTTGATTATCAAAAAGACTTTATTTCCTATGCCCTGGAATGCGGCGTACTAAAATTCGGTGAATTCCAGTTGAAATCGGGTCGCACCAGCCCTTATTTCTTTAATACAGGTTTATTCAATACCGGCGCCCAGTTGGGTAAACTGGGCGAGTTTTACGCTCAGGCATTGGTTCAATCCGATATTAAGCCGGATATCCTTTACGGACCTGCCTATAAAGGTATCCCACTGGTCAGCGCGACATCGATTGCCTATGCCCGGTTAACCGGTGAAGATATTCCCTTCGCTTTCAACCGCAAAGAAGCAAAAGATCATGGCGAGGGTGGTAGTTTGGTGGGTGCTCCGTTACAGGGCAAGGTGCTCATCCTTGATGATGTGATTACTGCCGGCACTTCGGTCAGAGAATCCGTAGATATCATAAAAAATGCCCATGCAACACCGGCAGGCGTATTAATTGCGTTGGACAGACAGGAAAAAGGCCAAAATGACGTTTCCGCTATTCAAGAAGTTAAAGATCAATTTGCAATGCCTGTGATTGCAATCATTACGCTGGCAAATATTATCGAATATCTAATGGCTGATACTGCCGTGGAAACACTGCATGCCGCCGCTCTACTCGACCAAATAAAAGCCTATCAGCGTCTTTACGGTATTTAAAAGCGTGGTTAAAAATAAAATTATCTTAAGCTAACAGTTCTTAATATATAGACTACAATTATTCAAAAAACATCGTCATCTGGCGATTGAGTGGGTAGATATTTGCCTGCGCAATATCTGCATTCACCACATCCATGGGGTTTATGCAGGAGCACAAACCGATAATTTCGACTAACTTAAAAAATCATGTTAGCAACAAAAGGCGTACCATGAGGAATATGGAATTTAAAGAACAAATGCACGAATATTCGGTATGGCGTGCAAAACTGGTTCAAGCTATAGAAATGTATCACCAATGGCGCAGTCGCTATGGTATGAACGATCCTCACAGTGCCGATACCATTTTAAATATTCTTAATGGGTTGCAATCAGACAAGATCACGCTGGCTTTTGTTGCTGAATTTTCCCGCGGTAAAACCGAACTGATTAATGCCCTGTTTTTTGCTGAAACGGGCGTCAGGTTGCTACCGTCTTCGCCGGGACGCACTACCATGTCGCCCACCGAGCTTTTTCATGATGAAAAAGGCGGCAATTATATCCGTTTACTCAATATTGAAAGCCGTCTTGAAGATATTTCACTGGCTGAGTTTAAAAAAAATCCGGATCGTTGGACCCAGATCGATCTGGACTGTGACTCGCCCACACAAATGCAGGAAGCGTTTAAGGAACTGGTCGCTACCAAGCAAGTTGCCCGGGATGTTGCCGACAAGTTGGGCTTGTGGAACGAACGTGAAGCGGCAGAGCAGGGCATTATCAATCCGGAGAAAGTTGAGATTCCCTGCTGGCGCCATGCCTTGATCAGCTTTCCCCATCCGTTACTAAAAGAAGGCTTATCGATACTCGATACGCCCGGCTTAAATGCTTTGGGAACCGAGCCGGAGCTGACCTTAAGCATGTTGCCCAGCGCTCAAGCCATTATTTTTGTGCTTGCTGCCGATACCGGCGTTACCAAAAGCGACCTGGAAATGTGGCACAACCATGTTTGCCATAATCGTGGCGGCAGTAAACAGGGTTTAGCCGTAGTGATGAATAAAATCGATGCGATGTGGGACGATCTTGCCGATGAAAACGGTTATGACGATTCCATTCGCTCACAAATAAAAGCGTCGGCGACGACGTTAAAGGTAAAAGAAAGCGTCATTTTCCCCGTTTCAGCTAAACAAGCCCTGCTTGCCAAGGTTAAAGACGATGGGCCTTTGCTTGAGAAAAGCCGTCTGGCCGCATTGGAAAACTACCTTGCCAATGATATTTTAAAGCAGCGCAAAAATATTCTATTGGGAACCATTAATCGTGATATTGGTTTTCTGGTTAATGAGTCGTCCAACTTAACAGGTGCTTCATTGGCGAGTGCTGTTGCGCAGCTTGATGAATTCAGAAAGATTGATTTACAAAATGAGGATATGACCGGCAAATTGATGGCCGAGACGCGGGACCGACAAAATCTTTACATGGCCAATGTCGAAAACTTTCAGGCCAGCCGCCGGGTTTTTGCAGTTCAAGCCCAGCTTCTGATTGATTCATTCGCTAAGGAAAAAGTTGATAGCATCATTAAAGCGACCAAAAAAGACATGGAAAAAAGTCTGACAACTTACGGCATGAAGCAAAACATCCGTAAATTGTTTGATGATCTGCGGGATTTGTTGCAGGATTCTGTCGATATTACCAATGAAACCCGGCGCCTGGTCAAGGCGATACACAAAAAATTCAAGGATGAATACGGCTTTAAGGAAATCGAACCGCAGTTGTTTTCGATCAAGCAGTACCAGATTGAACTGGAACAGATTTTTGATGAAGGCGAGGCCTTTCGCTCCAGCGCCAAAACGACGATGTCGGAACAAAGCATTGTCATCAACAAGCTTTACAGCACCCTGATCGCCAAGGCCAGAAATATACTCAGGCAGGCGCATGCCGATGCCACAACCTGGAGTAACGGCGTTTTAACGCCTTTGATGCATCAAATTAAAGATCATAAAAAACAGATTGAAGGTCGTCTGCAAATGCTAAGAAAAATCAACGAATCGAAAGACAGCATTATTGAAAATATTGCCAATCTTGAAGCGGAATTGGAACCGTTAAAACGGCAACGCGAAGAATTGGCTATCATCATTAACGCGATGCAACTGGATGTTAATAGTCAAGCGCACATAAGCGGATAGGATGGGTGCGACTGCATGGACAGGAAATGATCCCGTCATTTCTCTGCATTCCCCACATCCCTGTGGCTTATGCAGGAGCGATTACCGAGGAGCAAAAATCTGTGCATGCAATTCGTACCGATCCTGCGCACTTCATTTTTTCCTGAAAATCAAATCCCATACACCGTGCCCCAGGCGTATACCGCGCTGCTCGAATCTTGTTAACGGACGATATTCCGGACGTTCGCAATAGTCGCCGGTATGACTGGTATTGCTTATACCAACGCTTGCCGATAATACTTGCAGCATGCTTTCCGCGTAATTTTGCCAATCCGTCGCCGCATGAAAATAACCGTCAGGCTTTAATTTTCTGGCTAATAATTCAACAAAGGCAGGGCGGACAATACGCCGCTTATGATGTTTATTTTTCGGCCATGGGTCGGGAAAGAACAAATGCACGCCAGCCAGACTATTGTCGGCAATCTTGTGTTCAATAATATCAATGGCATCGTGACAATAGATCCTGACGTTGGTCAGGCCTTGTTGATCCAGCAGCAGCATTAAATGCCCAACGCCCGGTTTATGCACTTCAATGCCGATATAATTATTGTCAGGATTAGCCTCCGCCATTTTCGCCAGACTGTCGCCGGTGCCGAAACCTATTTCAACAATCAACGGCGCTTCCCGGCCGAAAACCTGGCTAAAATCATAATCGGCATCAGGATTGAGACAATATCTGTCCCAATGGTTATCCAAAGCCAATTGTTGGCCTTGGGTGATTCGTCCTTGTCGACGGATAAAGCTACGGATTCTGTGCGAGGGATTTTTTTCAGAAGAGAGCATAAAAATATTGACCGCAGATTTGTGGAGCGGGCTACACCCCGCTCTTACGTAACTAAAAAAACAAACCGTCTATTGGCGATGAGGCGGAAGCAAAACGTCGGCGCGGCATACGTCCCGCTAAAAACGCTTCCCTACCGGCTTCGATGCCTTTGCGCATGGCCGAAGCCATCAATATCGGATTTTTAGCGGCGGCAATCGCGGTATTCATCAATACCCCGTCGCAGCCCAGCTCCATCGCAATGGCTGCATCGGAAGCCGTGCCGACACCGGCATCGACCAAAATGGGCACGTTGGCATTTTCCACAATGGTCAAAATATTATAGGGATTACGTACGCCCAGGCCGGAACCGATCGGCGCGGCCAGCGGCATGACCGCCACGCAACCAATCTCTTCCAGCCGTTTGGCGGCAATCGGGTCATCGTTGGTATATACCATGACATCAAAGCCGTCTTTAACCAGCAGTTCAGCGGCTATATACGTTTCCGCGACATCAGGAAACAAGGTAAGTTGGTCGGCCAATACTTCCAGCTTGACCAGCTTATGGCCTCCGAGCAATTCCCTGCCCAAACGACAGGTTCTTACCGCATCTTCCGCAGTATAACAACCGGCGGTATTGGGCAGAATGGTGTATTTATCCGGCGAAATGACATCCAGTAGATTAGGCTCGCCGGGATTCTGGCCGATATTGGTACGGCGGATCGCCACTGTCACAATTTGCGCGCCGCTGGCCTCAATGGCCAGGCGGGTTTCTTCCATATCTTTATATTTGCCCGTGCCGACCAACAATCTTGAATGATACTTTACTCCGGCAAGCATGAAAGAATCATCCTGCCCGCCGCCGATAGCATGCACAATTTCCAGGCGATCTCCGGCCTGTAGCCGCTGAGTGTCATATTGCTGGAACGGTAAAATTTCCTTATTTAATTCAATCGCAATTTTTTTGCCGGTTAAACCCAAGTCAGTAACCACATCGGCGACCCGACTGTTTTCAGCGCAATCACGGGTTTCGCCGTTAACATAAACTATCATTTACTTAAACTCCGGCTGGTGTCCACGGTTCTGCGTTTTTGCACCGCTAGCGCCAGCTCTCTTAACAATGGAACGGTATCATCCCAGGACAAACAGGCATCGGTAATGCTTTGGCCGTAGACCAACGGCTGTCCTTCAACAACCTTTTGGCTGCCTGCCTTAAGATGGCTCTCGATCATCACACCCATAATCCGATGGTCGCCGTTGGCGATTTGTTCGGCGACATCGTCGCCGACGATCAATTGCCGTTGGCACTGTTTCAAACTATTGGCATGACTGAAATCAATCATGATATTCGGTTTTAGCTCGGCCTTGACCAAGCCCTCAGCGACCTGCTCCACGCTGACGGCATCATAGTTGGGGCGATCGTTGCCGCCTCTTAAAATGATATGCACATCCTCATTTCCGGTGGTTGAGAAAATAGCCGAATGACCGGCTTTATTCAGCGAGATAAAGTGATGCGGACTCATCGCCGCGCCTATCGCATCAATGGCGATTTTAATGGTGCCATCGGTGGAGTTTTTAAAGCCGATAGGGCAGGACACACCCGAAGCCAATTCACGATGTCCCTGACTTTCGGTAGTTCTGGCGCCGATTGCGCCCCAGGCGATCAGGTCGGAAACATATTGCGGGGTGATTAAATCCAGGTATTCGGTTGCGGCAGGAACGCCCGCTTCATTCACATCCAGCAACAAGCGTCTGGCGATGCGCAAGCCTTTGTTGATATTAAAACTGGAATCCAGATCAGGGTCGTTAATCAGGCCTTTCCAGCCTACCGTGGTGCGCGGCTTTTCAAAATAGACCCGCATCACGATTACCAGATCATCGGCTAACTCATCTTTAACCGCTTTCAAAAGCCGGGCATATTCATGCGCCGCTACCGGGTCATGAATAGAGCAAGGACCCACCACCACGATCAACCGGTCATCAAGGCCGGTCAATATTTTGTGGATGTCCTGCCGGGCCAGTGCAGTGGTTTGCGCCGCAGCCTCGCTAATCGGCATTTCAGTATGAACCTGAACAGGGGCTATGACTTCTTTAGTCCCACAAATTCTCAAGTCATCAGTGTTATATTTTGTATGCATGAAAGCTATCAACCCGTTACAGGATTATTATCAGAATTTGTTATTTTAACCGATTTTAAAATTGTTTTGTTAGAGTTCTTGCCGCCTTAAACACGGCTACCTCTCAAGTCATGCCAAATTAATCGCAGGCAAAATCAAATTGACCGCTTGGGATAAAATTTAATTAAACCGGGGCATCTACATGCTTAAGCCTGTAGCCACATCAATGTTGGAATATTCCGCTTATAAGGTTTACTGATACACATGTTATGAAGAAGGCTTATGCAGATAGCATTATTTATATAGGAAGTCATGGTTTTGGAAGTAGAGCCATAGCGATCCGCTGATTGGGGTGTTACCTAATTAAACTGTGTTATTTAACACATTAAAAATAGGTCATATGACTCACTTTCATTAAAACACAACTCCGATAAAAGTGCATAGTCCGTACAGAACAAGCTCATTAAAATAAGAAGACTGAAAATTGATTCGCAACCAAAGAGTAAGTAATTGATTACAATAAATTAAAAAGCTAAAGGCAATAGTCCTGATAATCGGTATTACCATGAGCTTGGCGCATTGGCATGCAACGTGCTCTTATGAGCGGACTACCCATGATTATAAAAATTAAAACAATGAAAAAATATCTACTATTGCTGGGAATAACTTACTTAGGCTGCGGAGTTGCGGCCGAACCCGCCAAGACCAAAAAGACCGATAAACAAGCCCAGACAAGAAACGATAAATATCAGGGCGAGGAAATGGTGACCTACAGCACTATGACCGATAGAAAGTTTCCGGATACCGCCAAGGCAACGCCTACCTATACTATTGACGCGGCGGACGTTAAAACAAAAGTCAATGCGACAACGGTTGAGGATACTATCAGGTATGCCCCAGGCGTACTGATCCGCAAACGGTTTATGGGCGACCCGAACGGCACCTTGGGCATACGCTCTTCAAATTCGTTCCAAACCGCGCACAGCATGGTTTATGCCGATGGGATGCCATTGCACAATCCTTTGCGCACCAGTTTCAGCGGAGCACCCAGATGGTCGATGGTATCGCCGAGCGAAATCGATTCGGCGGAAGTACTTTACGGCCCGTTCTCATCTCAATATAGCGGCAACTCAATGGGCGGTGTGATTAACCTGAATACTAAAATGCCGGAAAAATTTGAAGCCCAAATGGACGCTACCGGCATGTTCCAGAATATGCACAGGTCAGGACGCAATGAAACGTTAATGGGTTATAAAACCTTTATTTCAGCAGGCGACCGGATCGATAAGTTCAGCGTTTGGGCCTCTTATAACCGTTTTGAAAACGAGGGCCAGCCGCAGACCATCAATGCCGCCGCTTTAACTACGGCAGCGGGCGGAACGCCAATCACCGGCGGAGAAGGATACCAAACAACGACGGAAGCTCCGGCTATTGCCTACGGCGACATCGGCATCGCCCAACAAACGACGGACCTGTTCAAGGCCAAATTCGCTTATGACTTTACCGAAGAGCTGCAAGGGCGTTTTACCATTGCCTATGAAGATCGCGTAGGGAAAGTTGACGATCCGAACACCTTGTTAAGGGATGCGGCAGGTAATAAAGTATGGGGAGGAGCCACCGCCGCAGGACTGTCAGCCAGTCAAAACTACAGAACAGCGGGCGGACGGCGGTTTGCCGTTCCCGGCTCGGTTTTCTCGGTCAGCGACTCCGAGCGTCAGGCGTTAAATTATGGTTTGGGGTTAAAAGGCAAAATATCGGATAACTGGAGCATCGATACCACCGCCAGTTATTACGACGCATTCAAGGACAGAAGCATCAGTTCGAATCTCAATCCCAACCACCCGTTAAACCAAAACAAAGGCCAGATTTCCGATGAAAAACCCTGGTGGGCCACTTACGACCTGAAGTTGGCGACCGACAAATTTATGGGCAGGGATGATTTGTCCTTTATGGGCGGCTACCAGTTTAATCACGCCAGCCTCAATCTGGATGTTTATAACAGCAATAATTACAAGGCCGGATCGGCCGATGTTAAAACCAACGACAGCGGCGGCGCAACTCAAACCAACAGCGCTTTTTCGCAGTTGGAATGGCGATTTTTGCCCGACTGGAGCGTGATGGCCGGAGGACGATTCGACCATTGGCAAGCTCTTGACGGGCATGTGCATACTTTTGGCGCGACAAACAATATCCAAAACTATGCCGACCGCGACGCCTCCCGCATTTCGCCTAAAGCGTCGCTGGAGTATTCGCCCGACAACTGGACTTTCCGCTATTCGTTTTCCAAAGCATATCGCTTCCCGATTGCCGAAGAAATGTTCGCCAGCCTATCCCGGCTTAACAGCGCGACTTTTTCTGCTCCCGGCTTGGGACCTGAGGCGGGTTATTTCCATAACTTCATGACCCAGTACGATATTCCCAGAGGTTATGTGCGCGCCAATTTCTTTTTTGATCAAATCAATAATGAAATTAACAGCACTCAGGTAACCGTTAACGGCCAGACGACAACAACCTTTCAGCCGATTGACCAAACCGAAGCTATCGGTGTGGATCTGACTTTTCAACAGAATGAGGTGTTTAACCTGCCGGTGGATTTAATGGCCAATACCACCATCATGAATAAGCAGATCACCAAGCATAATCCTATCGGCACTAACAGCATCAACTACACCGGCAAAGAGTGGGATCGCATACCCCAACTGCAAATCAACGGCTCGGCAACTTATCATATTACGCAGCCATGGGCCGCGTCAGTGGGCGTCCGTTATCGCAGCGATTCGTTTCAAACGTTGACCAATACCGACACGGCGGCCAATGTTATGGGCGGTACCGATGAATCTACCTTTGTCGATTTAAAAACTTCTTATCAATTGCCGATTAACCCAAAACTGAAAAGCACTATCTCAGCGGGGATCGATAACGTTTTTGATGCCAATGCCTTTGAAAATCATCCTTTTCCGCAACGTACTTATTTCGTTAGCGCGTCGCTGAAATATTAACCGCAGGCATGAAATAGTTTTTGAATGGCACAAGGATGTGCTGCTTTTAAGCGCTACTTATAATAATAATTTTTTAGGAAGACTCCATGACCCATTCCAAACCGCCTTATCCGCTCAACGCCAGACGGGCTTTGATCTGCTTGCTGATATTTGCAACCCCGCTTGCCGCGGCCGAAACCAAACAAAACGTTAACGGAAAAAAAGCGCCTGCCGACAAATCCAAAGCGGTGATGGCAGATATGACGGTAACCGAAAAAATAACGCCGACTGCCAAGGAAAGATACAAACTGCCGACGACTACAGAGAGTCTCACGCGCGAAAAAATCGACAACACCATCAATGCGATGAATGTCGAGGATACTATTAAATACCTGCCCAGCATTCAAGTGCGTAAACGTTATATCGGCGACACCAACGCGCCGGTAGGCTGGCGCACTTCAGGCACAGGCGCCAGTGCCCGCGGCTTGATTTATGCCGATGGCATCCTGCTGTCTTCCCTGCTTGGCAACAATAACGGCAATACCGGTTCACCGCGTTGGAACATGGTATCGCCTTCGGAAATTGAACGGGTTGATGTGATGTACGGACCGTTTTCAGCCGCCCATGCAGGTAATTCGATCGGCGGCGTGATTGACATCACGACGCGGATGCCGGAAAAATTCGAGGCTGGCGGCGATATAAAATCGACTTGGCAGGATTATGGCTTCTATGGCAAGAAAAAGATGTTCGACAGCCAGGAATATTCTTTCAACGTAGGCGATCGCTACAAAGACCTGTCATTCCGTTTTGATGTCAGTCACCTGGACAGCCACAGTCAGCCTATCGTCTTTGTGAATCCTATCACTTCAACGACCAACGCAACGGCTGCGGATACGCCGGTAACGGGCGCTATTGCCAACTTAAATGGGGCTGGTGTTCCCGCTCAAGTGCTGGGCGAGTCTGCACTCAATCATACGGTACAGGATAACTTCAAATGGAAACTAGGCTACGACATCACCCCGACCATACACGCGGCGTATACGCTGGGACTGTGGCAGAACGATAATCATGCCGGTTTTAACAGTTTTCTGCGCAATGCCAATACCGGCGCTATAGTAGACAGCGGTAACGTCAATATCGGCGGAAAACGCTATGCAACAGGTTTTGCAGAAACCAGAGCCGAACAAATGCACTGGTCGCATGGCATGAATCTTAAATCCGACACCGGCGGCGTATTCGATTGGGATTTGGCCGGCAGTGTGGTCGAATACGGCACCGATCTTAGCCGCACATCGACTCAAACACCCGCGTTAGCCGCTAGAAACGGCGCAGGCAGAACCACCAGCTTAACCGGAACCGGCTGGCATACCGCAGATGCCAAGGGGATATGGCGTCCCGGTGCTGATCTGCTCGGTAAGCATGAGGTCAGCTTTGGCTTTCATCATGATTTATACAATTTGGACAATACGGTTTATAACGCGACCAACTGGCAAACCAGCGATGGCGGCAGTATTTTTTCCGATTCGCAAGGCAAGACGCAAACCGAAGGCTATTGGCTACAGGATGCCTGGGACTTTACTAAAGACTGGAACCTGACGCTGGGTGGCCGTGTGGAAAGCTGGCATGCTTACGATGGCTATAATGCTGCTGTAGCAGGCGGCGCACTCCGGTCAATCAATCAGGCCGAACGTAATGAACTGGAATTTTCGCCCAAGGCCAAGTTGACCTGGAAGCCAATGGATCGTGTACAAACTGGCTTAGCCATCGGCCAGGCCTATCGCTTTGCTACCGTGACGGAGTTGTTTCAGACGAGTACGATTAATGTGGGCGGGGTAACTAATATTGTCAATGGCAATCCCAACCTCAAGCCCGAAGAAGCGCTATCCTCGGAGCTTTCCGGAGAATATTTTCTGGATCAAGGTAAATTGCGTCTTAGCTTATTCCAGGAACGGATAAAGGATGCTATTTATACGCAACAAACCTTTTTATCCACTGGAGGTACTTCCAGTACGCCTTCAAATGTCGGCGAAATTCAAACCTACGGTATCGAATTTGCGGGCGAAGCCAGTGATGTTGGCATACAAGGCATTGATCTTTCCGGCAGCGCCACCTGGACCGATTCCAGGATTACCGAGAACGCTGCCGGGGATGCCGCGGCCGCAGCTGCGGGGGCTACAGCCGCCAATCCTTACGCCAACCAACCGTCAACCGGTAAACGTCAGCCGAGAGTTCCCGAGTGGCGCGCCAGCGCAACCATTGGCTATCGCCCGACAGACAAGTTGACTACCTCGGTAAGCGGTCGTTACAGTAGCCCGCAGTTTGGTCAATTGAACAACAGCGACACCAATCCGGGAACTTATGCATCGGGCGGTACTGCATACTTTATTGTCGATTTACGTGCTAAATATCAAATTACCAAGCAAGTCAGCGCTTCGGCGGGTATTGATAACGTCAACAACCAGGAAGTTTGGCTATTTCACCCTTTCCCATCGCGCACTTACTTTGCTGAGTTAAAGTATAATTATTAATAACTTAACACTATAGAGAAAGCAATAAAGCCGGGCTTTTTAAGCGTCCGGCTTTATTGCATAAAGACTGAAAAGATATTTTTCTCCTCTATCCGGCTTTCTCTTTATAATTCAGCTCGACTTTTTAATTCGGTGTAATTCATGAAATCCCTTATCTCTTTTCTAGCTCTTGTAATGCTGACAACCTCCGGTTGTGTAAATGACGCCGCTGTAAAACCTGCAGACGATGCCAAACAACAGCATGCGCGTCATCATTCGGCAGAAGCAAAAGGCGTTTGTGCCGATACCAAAGCGCTGCCTTCAAACCAATGCGCTGAAACAATAAGCGCTGCTTTCGATGGCAAGGGTGTGTTGTGGATTACCTGGGCAAGCAATGATCACGTTTATGTGCAATCATCGAACGATAAGGGACTCAGCTTTACCGCGCCGGTGATGGTCAATCCCGTTGCAGAGAAAATCGAAGCTAAAGGCGAATATCGCCCGAAAATAAAACCGGATGCAAAGGGCAATATTTATTTAAGCTGGACGCTGAAACTAGAAGGCCGTCATAGCGGCCATATCCGCTTTAGCCGCTCGACTGACGGCGGCCGGCATTTCTCCGCTCCGGTTACCGTCAACGATAATCTGGACGTGATCAGCCACCGCTTCGACAGCATGGCGATCGGCAAAAACGGCGAAATCTTTATCGCCTGGCTGGATGCCCGCGATGTCGAAGAAGCAAAAAAAGCCGGCAAGCAATTTGAGGGCTCTTCGCTTTATTACAGCTGGTCGGACGATGGCGGCCAGCATTTTTATCCGAATAAAAGAATCGCTACCCATACCTGCCAGTGCTGCCGTTTGGACACCGCGATAGCACCAGATAACACGCCGGTCATTACTTGGCGGCATGTTTTTGAAGGCGGCATACGCGACCACGCGCTGATTAAATTTAACGACTGGAACACTCCCGGCGATACCCACCGTTTAGGCCAGGATAACTGGAAAATCGATGCCTGTCCGCATCACGGCCCCGGCTTGTCGATTTCCGATTCCGGCATTTATCACGCGGTATGGTTTAGCGGTTCCCCTACCAACCCAGGCCTGTTTTATGCTTATTCGACCGATGCCGGACGGCATTTTTCCACGCCTGTTAATTTCGGTAAGGAAGGCGCAGGCCATCCGCATGTACTGGCTTTGGGTTCACAGGTCAGAGTGGTTTGGCAGGAGTTCGATGGTACTCACAATGTTATTAAGCTGATCAAATCCATTGATGACGGCAAAAGCTGGTCGAAGCCTGAAGTGATTGCGCAAACCGCCCAGTCCGGCGATCAGCCTTTCCTGGTCAGTGACGGGCAGAAGATCTATCTGTCCTGGAAAACCCAGCAGCAGGATTATCAATTAAAGCCTATTGAGTAGGGGCAATATGGTTGATTTTACGCGGGTTCCCAAGCCGGAGCTTGGGAATTCAGTACGCAGTAAAATCTTTAGCTTAATGGCAATGATCCATCGGCCTGAATGATTTAAAAACTTATTATGTCGCCAAATAAAATCCTGCTTGAAGCCAAACAACTGGTAGTCAATTATAAAAACCATCGCGCGATTGACGGACTCGATTTGTCGGTTCCGGCAGGGTGCGTCTACGCTTTGTTGGGCGGCAATGGCGCGGGGAAAACCTCGACCATTAACACATTTTTGGGGTTCAATCGGCCGACCGGCGGCAATGTTTTTATTGATGGCGAGTCGCCCGACCAAAACCCCGCGGTGGTTCGTGCCAAGCTGGCCTACTTGCCGGAAAACGTTGCACTTTATGAATACATGAGCGGCCTGGAAAACCTGAGCTTTTTCTGTAAGTTGGCCAATATCCGCATATCTCGCCAGCATGCGCACGATCTGCTGGTGAATACAGGCTTGCAAAGCGATGCTCATGATCGGCGTGTTTCAACGTATTCCAAGGGCATGCGCCAGAAAGTCGGTTTGGCTATCGCCTCGGCAAAACAGGCCAAAGTCATGCTGCTGGATGAACCGACCTCCGGGCTTGATCCCAGCGCGGCCAATGATTTTGCCCAGCGGATAAGGGCCGCAGCCGATCTGGGCATGGCGGTGCTGATGGCGACCCATGATCTGTTTAATGCCAAACAGGTTGCCGACCGTATCGGTATCATGAAAGCCGGTCGTCTGGTTGAAGAGTTCGATGCTCACACCGTCGCGCATGATGAGCTGGAACACAAATATCTGGCGCATGCACGGGGCTTGCTTTGATTATTGCGATCATCCACAAGGAACTGTTGGCTGTATTGCGGGACGGAAGATTACTGGTGTTGGCATTTTCGGTTTTTGCCGTATTAAGCGGATTTTTTCTGGCTTCCGTCGCCGAACATCAACAAGTGCAGCAGGAAAAGCAAGCCGTGGGCGCAACCGCCAAGGAACAATGGGATACGCAAGGCGTCAAGAACCCGCATGCGGCGGCGCATTTTGGTATTTATGTATTCAAACCGGATTCGCCGCTGGCCTCGGTAGATCCCGGATTAAGACAATATACCGGCCAGACGCTCTGGCTGGAACCGCACAAACGCAACGGAGTCCGTTTCAGTCCGGCGGCCGATCAGGGTCTGGCCGGTCGCTTCGGGCAGGCCAGTGCCGGTTTTGTGTTGGTTGCGCTGCTTCCGTTGCTGGTCATTGCTCTGGCTTTCAACGCAGTAACCCAGGAACGGGAGCAGGGCACCTTGCGCATGCTGCACAGTCTGGGGGTATCGGCGACCAAGCTGCTGTTGGGCAAGTTTGTCGGCCTGTTGCTGGCTTTTATGGTGGTGTTGTTGCCGGCAACGGCGGTTGCGATCATTATTCTGTATCAAAATTTCGACCTCGCCGGTGACGATATACTCAGGCTGCTCGCATTGAGCGGGACTTTTTTTATGTATTATGCGGTATTCGCGGCCTTGGCAATGTCCACCTCGATCCATTTCAAAAGCAGCCGCCTGGCTTTATTTACCCTGCTGGCATTCTGGTCGGGCAGCGTGTTGATTGCGCCGCGCTTGGGCGCGGCAGCCGCAGAGATGATGGTGCCGATACCCTCGGCTACGGCGTTCTGGGCGGGGATCAAAAAAGACATTCAGCAAGGCTTGGATAACGATGGCGATCATCAGGCGCGAGAGGCCTTATTTAAGGTTCAGGTATTAAAGCAGTACGGCGTGACGAGGGTTGAAGACTTGCCGGTAGGCTATGCTGCACTCAACCGTAATTTTAATGACGGTTATTCCGAACGGGTGCATGCCCTGCATTTCGACAGGTTGAGAGATGCGTTCGAACGCCAGGGCCGGTTTATCCATATCGCTTCGCTGCTCGGTCCGAGCATCGCGATGCGTTCGGTGTCAATGACATTATCAGGCATGGATTTGGCGCATCAGCGACATTTTGAAGATGCGGCCGAAAATTACCGGCATTATTTTATCGGCCTGACCGATGACTGGGACCGTGAACGTAGCCACGGCACGAAGCGCGGCGCTCTGGGCCATGATTCCGACTGGGGCAGCGTCAAGGCATTCACTTATGCGTCGCCTTCGGTGGGCTTTGCGCTGCATCATGCGCTGGCCGATTTGCTGGTTTTGCTGGCTTGGCTGGTTGCCGCGCTGATGTGGCTGCTGTTTTCCGCGAAGAGGCTCAAGCCATGACGGGTTTGTTGCAAGCAGAGTGGCTGCGCTTCATCCGTAATCCGGTCAATCTGTGGGTGATTGCGGCATTCTTTATTCTGTTAGCGGGTAGCGCGCTTTGGTCGGGACTTGCCGCCAGTGAGTTTCGCGCCAACGCATCATGTGGGCCCGAATTTATTCGCGCTGCCGCTAAAGACGCGAATACCCTACAGGACGCAGGTAAGCTCACGCCCACAGAAATGCACGATGCGCCCGCTACCGGCAAAGGCGGCGACATGGCCAAGCCGGCTGATAGCACAACCGTGTGTCTTCCGGCGCTCGGCGGCTTGGCATTGAACGTGCGACAAATGGATCTGCTCGGTTCCGAACTGCGCCTCTCAACCCGCAGTCGCTATACTGATGGTCGCAACAGCGATCAGCTGTTTAATCCATTGCTGCGCGAACTGGGCTTGCTCGATTTTGCAAGCGTGCTCGCGTTACTGTTGCCATTGACCGTGATAGCCCTCACTTACGGCCTAGTGCAGGAAGATCGTGAGCGGGGCGTGTGGCGTTTGGTTTGTGCGCAAATGCCCCAGCCTTGGCTGTTGGTATTTGCTGCGCTCGTTGTGCGATTAGGTATGATATTGGTGTCTGCCCTCGTGGCATCATCGCTTGCATTTATGCTGGACTCCGGCTCCACCCTTTACGCGGCAACGCATTGGCTGGTTTTTGTCGGCGTGTTTGCCGGGGTGTGGATTATGGTTTCCGGTCTGTTTCTGTTGCTGCCTGTTTCATCGGGTGCGGCAGCGGTAGGATTATTAGGCGTGTGGTTGGTCACAACATTTGCGGTACCGGCGGGTTTGAGCTGGGCGGCCAACGATATGCAAACCATGCCCTCACGGCTCACGGCAATTGTCGATATTCGGCGTGTTCAGGCGCAAACGGCCAAACAACAAGCTGAACTGCTGTCAGCATGGTATCAGATGCATCCTGACATCAAGTCCTTGAAAGAGCCGCCCCGTGAGATTGCCGGTTTGCCTGCAAATCTGGAGCTTGATAGCAAGGTGCGACCGCTAATGTATCGCTTCGATGAAGTTCGAAAAGCTCATTTTGAGTTTATGGAACGTTGGTCCGCGCTTTCGCCCGCACTTGCGGCGGTATTGACGGCTGACCGTTTGGCGGGTATCGATGCGCCCCGTTATGCCGAATATATTCAAGCGGCCAATCAATTTGAAGACCGGTGGCGGGCGTTTTTTGTACCGGGAATTATGGGCAAGCAAGGCATGTCGCCGCCGGATTATGAGCAACTGCCTGTAGTGAAAGCTTTGCCGAGGGCTGACATGGTATGGACGGTCATATTGAGGCAGTCGCTGAACGGTATTTTGTTGCTACTGGTATTGATAGCTTTGCGCAAGCAATTCGGAAAGCCGTAAAATACGGTTTAAAACTGATTGATAATAAATAGTCGACTAGGCATGAAGCGTACTTTATGCTTGCTTGTTTTAACGATATAAGGACCTGGTTTATGGAAATTATTTACTTTTTATTGCACTTACTCAAAGATCCTCTGACGACGCTGCAAGATTTTCTGGCGCATTACGAGATGCTGACTTATGTGATTTTGGCGGCGATAATTTTTGTCGAAACCGGCTTGATCGTCATGCCGTTGCTCCCCGGAGACTCGTTGCTGTTTGCGGTCGGTCTATTGGCGTCATCGACCGGCAAACTGGATATTCTCATCATTATTCCGCTGCTGATTAGCGCGGCTTTGCTGGGCGACAATGTCAATCATTTCGTCGGCAAGCATTTTAGTAAGTTCGTTAAGTCACGGGAACAAATTTTGTTTTTTAAGCGGGAATACATTACCCAAACCGAAGCCTTCTACGAAGAACATGGAGGCAAAGCCGTTATTATGGCCCGTTTTGTCCCGATCATCCGCACCATTGCCCCTTTCGTAGCCGGTGCGGGCAGCATGAAATATTCGAAATACATTATTTTTTGCATTATCGGCGCGACCTTATGGGTTACGAGCATAACATTAACCGGATATTTCCTGGGCTCGAATGAATGGGTCAAACACAATTTCGAGAAAATTGTTTTGGGCATTGTTTTTGTGTCGTTCATGCCAATGGTTTGGCAGTTTGCGAGGGTTAAATTGCTGAAACAACCTGAATCTATTTAAAGTTTTCCATTTTCCGCAATTACTGCTGTGACCGTGCAGAGTAAAACACAGCTAAGGACCCTTTGTCCGGAATCTGAACATAACAAATGCACAATCGATGTTTAAAAAGGTAATATCCCCTATGTTTTTATTTAACAGCCATGAAGGCGGCTTGGCCGACCGGAATTTAAAGCCTTCGGGCGACGAGGCGAGTCCGTTAGTGCAAAAAAAACGATCGTTATTTGCAGCCTTGACCGGCGAAGAACACCCGCGTTTCATGGGTGGATTACTGTTGACTTTAGTGCTGCTGTTGCACATATGGGCGGGACTTTGGCTTTTAACGCCAACCGAGAAACCTAAAACGCCGTCGCTGATGGTCATGGAGGTCTCGCTGGTTTCTACGCCGAGTCAAAAAGCTGAAATTACGCCACCGGCGCCGCCAAAACCAGTGCCGCCAAAGCCTGAACCACCGAAAAAACAACCTGTTAAACAGCCGGTCAAGAAAAAAATGCCGGTTATTCCCAAGCATGCGGAGCTACCAAAACCGCAGGCTATTGCTGAAGAAAAATCCGCGCCTTCTAATTCTGCGCCGACACCTTCAGTTTCAGCGCCACAATCCGTCAGTCGCCCCGCTCCTGCTGTAGTCAGCAGTGAACCGAGAATCAGCACCGGCGTCATTCCATTGGAGCGCATTCCCCCCAAGTACCCTGCGCGGGCTGCTAACCGCCATATCGAGGGCTGGGTTAAAATCGAATTTACTATTACCAGGAGCGGTACCGTTGAAAATGCCGTAGTTGTTGAGGCTGAACCTGCCGAGATTTTTGACGAAGCTGCGTTGAAAGCGATTAATCAATGGACCTTCAAAGAAAAAATAGTTAATGGTGTAGCGGTTGAACAGCGCGCTGTTCAGACGCTGCAATTTAAATTGACAAGATAATCGGTTTGCGTTTTACCGACTTACATTGACCATACCAGGACTAATATCCAGCGGTTTTGGTATGAACTTAAAAAAGCGATCAGTTCGATAATTGCACCCAAATTAATTTTATTTGAATAACTAAAAAGGAGATCTTAATGCCCTATCATATTGCGCCAGAAGTTATCATCGACGGTACCTTATACACGTTGCTGGCTTTCTCGGTGGTCACCTGGACGGTGATTCTTTTCAAAATCTGGCAGTTCACCAAGAACAGTTTTTATAACAGGGCTTTTAATAAGGCGTTTTGGGATGCGGCCAATCTGGAGCAGGCAAAAACTTTACCGGCAGAGATAACCAGAGGGCCGCAAGCGCGGATTGCACAGCAAGGTTTTGCATGGATGAACGAAAGTCAGCAGTCTGAGGGTAAGAGCCTTAAATATCGTGGCGTTCCATCTGAATTACTCGAACATTCCCTGCTTGTTCAAATGCAGCAAGAGCAACATGCAATGGAAAGCGGCCTGACAATGCTTGCCAGTATCGGCAGCACCTCCCCGTTCGTCGGTTTATTCGGAACAGTGTTGGGCATCATGCACGCGATGCACGAGATCACTGCAAGCGGCTCGACCAGTCTTGATGTGGTGGCCGGTCCCATCGGCGACGCCTTGGTCGCCACTGCAATCGGTATCGCGGTCGCCGTACCGGCGGTACTGGCCTATAACTTTTTCTTGCGCCGGGTCAAACAGCAACGTGCCGGTTTGGAAAATTTTGTCGTCAGTTTTATGCATATCGCCTCAAGTGCGAACGTCAACGGTAAGGAATAGGCATGGCTTTTAAACCGCAATCGGAAGACGAAGGAGCAATGAGCGACATTAATGTCACTCCGCTAGTCGATGTAATGTTGGTGCTGGTGATTATTTTATTGGTGACCGCGCCGTTACTCACGCAATCCGTGCATGTTACTTTACCTAAAACCGCCGAGACTACAGCGGATATTAAAGAACAACCGTTACAGCTCGGTATCGATGCGCAGGGAGGCATAACACTGAATAAGCTGCCACTCGCAGATCTTGCAGCATTGGAAACGGCGTTGAAGGCTGAGCTTCTAAAAAACCCAGAAATCGGCTTGCATTTATACGCCGATCAAGATGTCGTTTATGCAAAAGTCGCCGAAGTCATGGCAACCGTGCAACACTCCGGGATCGCTAAAATAGCGTTCGTAACTGAAAAACAGTAATACACTTCCAACATAAACCACGAAGAAACATATGGAAGCATTCGTATGTTTCTTCGTGGTTTGTTAACAATTTATATACACTCTGTATACAGTTCACTCATTGATTAACGAAGGCTTTCAGTCTAATTTTAATCGATGTGCATGGGAACGGTAGTGTCGATTCCATAGACTAGGTGTATATTTAGATATTTACTTCTAAACTTTTGTTCCAAACTCCCATGCCTACTCCATCCTTCTTTTTTTGCCAGTTGAACTTATCGCCATGATGGCAGGCTTCTGCGGTAGCTTGACTGTGGTTGGATCATCGGCGGGGGCATGATGCCCATAGACAAAAGCTATATTTTCTCTACTCACTTACGTTTTTTGTCAGTAGCGCTGACGAACTTCCGTGGTTCTTTTGGTTTCTGATATCCCCGCAATCCGAAGTATTACACTGGGTATGATAGCCGGTTGATTCTTTACTTAATTCAATATTTACTATGTCGTCAAATTCACAGAGTCATTCCAAACAACAAGTAGCCGTTTTGGCGCTAAGCGCAATTGGCGTGGTATTCGGTGATATTGGCACCAGTCCCTTATATGCTGTCAAAGAGGTTTTCGGTAGTCATTTACCGATTGATAAATCCCATGTGCTAGGCGTTCTATCGCTGATTTTTTGGGCATTGGCTCTGGTTGTAACAACCAAATACACAATCTTTATTATGCGTGCTAATAATAAAGGCGAAGGCGGCATTATGGCGCTAATGGCTTTAGCCTTGCAAAGCGCTAAAAGCAACCCGCAAAAAACACGCTTTATTGTTACCATCGGTTTGCTCGGCGCCGCTTTGTTTTACGGTGACAGCATTATTACCCCGGCAATATCGGTATTAAGTGCAATCGAAGGCTTGCAAGTAATTACGCCGTCTTTAAGCCATTATGTTTTACCGGTTGCTATTACGGTACTTGCCGCTCTTTTTATTGTGCAGGCTAAAGGTACGGGAGCGGTCGGGAAAATGTTTTCGCCTATCATGTGTCTTTGGTTTATTACTTTGGGCATTCTTGGCTTAAATAATATTATCAACGCTCCTGCCGTATTGGCTGCAGTTAACCCTTATTACGCGATTCATTTATTGCTTGAATTAGGCTGGCAGGGTTTTTTAATTATGGGCGCAGTGGTTTTGGTCATAACCGGTGCTGAGGCGCTTTATGCCGACATGGGGCATTTCGGTTTGAAGCCCATCCGTTATGCCTGGTTCAGCTTTGTTTTTCCTGCCTTATTGCTCAACTATTTCGGACAGGGCGCGTTACTGCTTGAGCATCCTGAGGCGGTGAAAAATCCATTTTATTTAATGGCGCCGACATGGGCGATGTATCCGCTGTTAATTTTGGCGACATTGGCATCGGTTATTGCCTCTCAAGCGGTAATATCCGGTGCATTCTCGGTTACAAGACAAGCCATACAGCTTGGCTACTGCCCACGCATGAACATTTCACATACGTCGGGTCAAGAAGTAGGGCAAGTGTATATTCCTGCGATCAATTGGTTATTGATGGTCTCGGTATTTGTCGTGGTGTTGAGTTTCGAGTCTTCCTCGGCACTTGCTTCCGCTTACGGCATTGCCGTTACCGGGACTATGATTGTCGATACTCTTTTGGCGTTTATCGTCATCCAAGGAATTTGGCAATGGAAAAAATCGGCTAGTGTTGCTTTTTTGACAACTTTTCTAACGGTAGATTTTTTGTTTCTTTCTTCCAACAGTTTAAAAATACCGACCGGGGGCTGGTTGCCTCTGATCATCGGAGCTGTGCTGTTCTTAATGATGACCACCTGGATTAAAGGTCGTGCCTTGTTGGCGGAATATATCGACCAGAGGCGTGTGCTGTTTGAGGATTTAGAAGATAAGATATTAAGTCATCAGGCAGTCACCGTTAAAGGTTCAGCCATTTATCTGGCTAAAAGCCTGCATGGTGTACCGCAGGTGTTTTTACACAATTTTGAGCATAACCATGTATTGCACGAACAGATCATGGTGTTGACTGTTGTCACTAAAGATGAGCCCTACGTTGATGTGGCGCACCGGATCAAGATTCGCGCATTCGGCAAGGATAACAATTTTTATCGGGTTAAACTGTATTACGGTTTTAAGCAAAACCCTGACGTGAGACAAGCTTTAGAGTTGTGCGCTCAGGAAGGCTTAAACATCGATTTCAAGCAGACCTCGTTTTTTATCGGTAGTGAAAGGGTCTCTTTTCGGAAAAAAAGTCCTATGCCTACGTGGCGCAGACCCTTATTCAGGTTTTTATTCCACAATGCCACAAGCGCGATAGAATTTTTCAAAATTCCCGTTGAGCGCGTCATTGAGCTGGGTATCCGTGTCGAACTTTAGCGGGATGATTGAGGATGCTCTATCATTAACTCAATCGTTTATTGGGGTCTGTCTGGGATTTTGTTTTCACAAAAGTCTGTTGCAGACCTCTAACACGAACTCTTCGTTTACATTGCTACTGCGTTCAAATTCTCGTCTTCATACAAGCGTGTCTTCTTCCAGCCGGCAAATTTGCTGTCATAAAATTCAAGATCGTTATCAATTGAAAATTCATAACAACTTCTGAACAGCTTGGCGGTACGGAACGCATGCAATTCGTCATCTGCCGTTACTTTGTCGACATTACCAACCTGAAAGGTTTTATTCCTGGATTTGCAATTACTGACCCAAAAAACGGTATAGCAAAGATAGCTTTTATCTTTACGATGGTCGTACTTGATAGTTCTCGACACACCGGTGACACCGGTGGTGGTTTTATTCTTGGGCGGTTTAAGAAATCGTGTCTTGCTGCCTTTTAAAACGGTTAGCATCTGGTCACGCCAGGTAATTGCGGCTTTCAAGGATTTACCTTTGTTGCCCCACAATTTATGCGAAAAATAACGGCTGCTTTCTTTGCCGCGCCTTACGATGCGTACCTGAAAACCAAACACATCGGGTTCGGTAATATGTTTATTTTTTGCCATGATAGAATTCCATCAAACGAATGAACTAAATGAATTTAACAGCCAAGTTAGGGCGACAGGCTTTAAAAAGGCCTGAAGAGAGTAAATCCCTGACTTCATTGTAAGCTATTGATGACAAATTATGTATAAAATTAAAATTAAAGCAAGCTAAAAATAGCAACAATTTCGCAAATCCCTACTAATCTAGTGTACAATTTCAATAATCCACTGCTTCAGTGGCTAACACTAAAGTTAACAGTCTTTTGTTTTTTTACTATTTATTTGGAGATAATCAATGAGCGTATTAGTCGGTAAACAAGCACCTGATTTTACAGTTCCTGCCGTTCTTGGCGATGGTCAAATAGTTGATTCATTTAGTTTTTCTGAGGCCGCTGGCGGAAAATATGCAGTAGTATTTTTCTACCCGTTAGATTTCACATTTGTTTGTCCAAGTGAGTTGATCGCTTTAGATCACCGTATGGATGAATTCAAAAGCCGTAATGTTGAAGTGATTGCTGTGTCTATCGACTCGCATTTCACTCATAACGCATGGCGTAATACACCTGTTAATAAAGGCGGTATCGGTCCTGTTCGTTACACAATGGCTGCAGATATATCGCACTCTATTTGTAAAGATTATGATGTTGAAGCGAGTGCTGGCGTGGCTTACCGCGGTACTTTCCTGATTGACCGCGACGGCAAGGTTCGTCATCAGGTTGTTAACGATCTGCCTTTAGGTCGCGACATGGATGAATTGTTGCGCATGATTGATGCCTTACAATTCCACGAAGAGCATGGCGAAGTATGCCCAGCAGGCTGGCATAAAGGCGATTCAGGCATGAACGCAAATCCTGCCGGTGTTGCAGAATATCTGGATAAAAATGCCGACAAGCTGTAAGTAACAGCCGGTTATTGGGCCGGTCCAACAGGCCGACCCAATATAAAATAAAAAAGGCTTAGACAATCAATGTCTAAGCCTTTTTTATTGCGGCCGGAGAGGATAAGCAGGCGGATTAATTCTCGGTCAAAGCGATGTTGATATTCCTTGGCAGCATGAGGAGAGGGGTTAGGCTTGCTCGCTATTCCGGTTTGTTTTGTGCGACAGCCGGCGCTTCATCGAGAAATTTTCGATAATTAATTGAAACCTTAAGCCCTGCAAAGCGCCCAGCCATTCTAACCAACTCCTGGGTCCTTTTATCAAAGCTGATTTTAACCTCGTTTAAAGCGCGATCCTCATAACCTTCTTCTATATGATGAGTTTCCAGCAGAAAACGGTAAATATAGACTTCCTGTTCTCCTTCATCCTTGATTTCAAAAGGTTCTCCCAGTTGTGCCAGAACGGCCGGTTTTTTGGGCAAATCATCGGAAATTTTTTCCAGCAATGCCGAGTTGGCTTTGAGCTGTTGTTTTTCTTTGTCGATTTCGGCTCCGCCTATAGAGCGTAAAGAAACTTCTAAAAACTTGGGCGGGGCAATCGCCAAAAAAAGTGAAGAAAACGACCAGGCAATCAAACGGTTTTCTTTATTAAAATTTAAATCCGAATAAAATTTTACTTCCGGCTTGATCAGGTTATTGTTACCGTCAACCTTGCGAAACCAGTATCGCCAGCGTCTGCCTTCCGGTGTTGGATCATCCTGGCTGGCATAAAGCTTGGATAAAGAAACAAAATCCTTGCTGTAAAGAATGGGGTCCTTGAAGCGCAGGGTAAATTCATCATTGGCGACGACGGAAAAGTGGCTGTCGAACTCATCCATCTGCAGGTAGACTTGATAAGCCCTAACCCAGTACATGCAACCGGATAATGACGCTGTCAGTGCCAGTAAAAAAATAATGCGAAGACTTCGTTTGATTATTCCGGTTTTCATGGGATTGGTGATTAATGTCGTGTTTCGGAATTCGGAACGGTACTTTTCTGAGACAGGATATTCTCCACGTCAACTTTATCAAAGCGGTAGTGTTCGCTACAGAATTCACAGTTTACTTCAATAATATCGCGCTCTTTTAGAATATCTTCCAGTTCGGTTCGGCCCATAGCGAATAATGTTTTTTCGATGTTTGACCGTGAACAGGCGCAGCTGAATTCAACCGGTTCTGCGTCAAACAGTCTGACTTTTTCCTGATTGAACAATCGATATAACAGTTGTTCACAATCCAGCTCGAATAATTCCTGCTCGGTTACGGTGTTTGCCAGTATTTCGATATGCTCCCAATCAACCTCGTAATTATCCTGCGCAGGTAGCTCCTGTAATAATAATCCTACAGCATGAGTGGCATTGGCAAACAGCCACAAGCGGGTCTTAAGTTGTTCGGATTGCTGGAAATAAGTTTGCAGTACATCGGCCAAGTTACTGCCCTGGAGCGGAACAATACCCTGATAAGGCGCGCCGTTTTCCGTTTCGATGGTTAACACCAGTCGCCCTTGGCCGAACATGCCTTCCAATGAAGCGGCGGCTACATTTTCCTTGCCCCTTACCAAGCCTCGTATTTTTCGCTGATCCGTTGCCTGAGCAACCAGTGTTTTAATGTCGCCATCGCCTTGGGCTTGAAGAATCATGGAGCCTTTAAACTTGACGGTAGCCGACAACATGACTACGGCCGCCAGTGCTTGTCCCAACTGCTGTTGCACGCTTTCAGAGCCGCGCTGATGAAGTTTTGCCGCTTGCCAGCTGTTGGTTAATTTGACCCATTCTCCACGGACGCCCAGCTCTTCAAATAAAAAACGGCGTAATAAATCTTGCTCTATCATGTTTCTCCAGTTAAAAAATCGTGCATTTTTTGACATCAGGATCATAATAATCTTTGACCTAACAGCTTTATAAAAATACCACAGGCTATGATTTTTTCATCAAAAAAACTTACCCTACCTGATCCTAAGGACGCTTTACCTGGCCGAAACACGCCAATGTCTGTTACAAACCGGCATTTTGTAACAGGTAATCCGATAGTTCCGCCGTTTCCCGAAACCATGGAACAAGCTCTGTTCGGAATGGGCTGCTTCTGGGGGGCTGAACGAAAATTCTGGCAATGTCCGGGCGTGTTTAGTACGGCAGTGGGTTATACCGGCGGCTACACACCTAATCCGACTTATGAAGAGCTATGCACAGGTTTAACAGGGCATACTGAGGCTGTTAAAGTTATTTATGATCCGGCTGTCGTTTCATACCGTGAGTTACTTCAGATTTTTTGGGAATCCCATAATTCCACGCAAGGTATGAGGCAAGGCAATGACATCGGTACGCAATACAGATCCGGAATTTATACTTATACCCAACAACAGTTGGATGAAGCGCTTAAATCAAAACAACACTACCAGCATCAGCTCACTCAGGCAGGTTTTAAACAAATAACTACCGAGATTATGCCGGCAAACGAATTTTATTATGCCGAGGATATTCATCAGCAATATCTGGCCAAGAATCCTATGGGTTACTGCGGCTTAGGGGGTGTCGGCGTGGTTTTTGATTAGTCTCTGATTATAAAAGACAAAAAAAAGGCGGTTTAAAAAAACCGCCTTGGAATATTTAGGAAGAATATGACGCAACTTTTCAGCTATGGTGCTCTACAAGAGCCTTAAAAGTTAGATTAATAATATCAATAAATAATGCAACATAAAATGTGACATATTGTCGCAGTTTAATTTTTAATTTAAATCCCGATAATATACTTAAATAATCCTAATCTTTTATTTAGGTTATATCTAACAACACACTGTTTTATAAAATGCTTTCATACGCTGCACCTAAGTCAGAATTTTCTGCTCGACAAAACCTGAGGTGGTTGTTTATCCTCAGAAACTTGATGATGCTCAGCGAGGTTATACTCGTTGTTTTATCCATATACGGTCTTAATATCCGTTTGCCGGAGCAGCAGCTCTGGCTGGTGATAATGTCTATAGGCGTCGTTAATGTCTATACCTCAATGCGTCTAGAGACAGACGACCCCGTTACGGAATTGGAGATTTTTTCTCAGCTAGTCATTGATGTTTTTAGTATTACAGCACTGCTGTACTTAACTGGAGGCGCATCAAACCCTATTACTTGGGTATTCCTGTTGCCTCTTATTATTACAGCCATCATGCTTCACCAATCCTATGCTTGGTATATGGTGATTTTAACTACGTCTATGTATACGGCATTAATGGCTTACAATATTCCTTTGCCGTCGATAGAGCCGCATATGCCTAGCTCGGAAATGCTGTATTCCGATGTAAAAAATTATGAGCTGTTACAGCAGGTTCACGCCATGAGTGACAGTCATTATTTTAATCTGCATATTTTTGGCATGTGGTTCGGTTTTGTATTCAGCGCCGGCTTAGTCGCATTCTTTGTGGTTGAACTGGCTAAAACACTCAAGGCACAGGAGCGAAATCTGGCTGAAGCACGGGAAAATGCGTTAAGGGATGAACGTGTTGTCGCATTGGGTACTTTGGCGGCCAGTGCCGCTCACGATATGGGAACACCATTAGGTACCATTGCTATTGTGGCTCATGAGCTTGAACAAGAGTATCCGATTCATCGTTTTCCTGATTTACATGAGAAATTACTGATTATGCAGCAACAGATTGACCGGTGCAAAATAGCGCTATCGGTAATGTCGGCCTCTGCGGGTGAAATGCGTGCCGAATCCGGTAGTGCCATGCTGCTGACTGATTATATTGATGAAGTAATCAATCAATGGCGCACTCACAAACCATCGGCAAAGTTATGCTTCTTTATCAATCCTGAAGTCGCAATACAGGCAAAAATCATTGCCGAACTCACGCTGACCCACTCGATTATTAATATTTTAAATAATGCCGCTGAAGCGTCTCCGCCGGAAAAAGGTATCGAGTTTCACGCATCATGGGATTTAGACTACGCCGTTATTAAAATTAGGGATTTCGGCCCCGGCCTGCCGCCGGAATTAATCGATTTTGCCGGTAAGCAACCTGTTATCAGCAAAAAACGCGGCTTAGGCGTGGGGTTATTCTTAGCTTATTCCACTATTAGTCGTCTGGGCGGTAAAATTAATCTTTACAACAGCGAATCGGGCGGAGCCTGTGTGGAAATTACCCTTCCTCTTTTAAATATAGAGAATAATCATGACAACCCAGGAAATGGATAAACCACGGCTGTTGCTGGTGGATGATGACGAGACTTTTTGCAAGGTGCTAAAGAGTGCGTTAGAAAAAAGAAATTATGAGGTATTGGTCGCTAACGATGTCAAAACCGGAATAGCATTTGCCGAACGCTATTTACCCGAATATGCGGTGATTGATTTGCGTATCGGGCATGAATCAGGGCTGGAGCTGGTGAAAAAGCTGATCTCTTTGGATGATAATACTACCTGCGTCATGTTAACCGGCTTTGCTAGTATCGCTACAGCGGTCGAAGCAATAAAATTGGGCGCCACGCATTATTTAACCAAGCCGGCCAATGCCGATGAAATTGTCAATGCCCTGCATAAAAATGAAGGCGACTCGTCGGTTTTGATTAGTGAGAATCCCTTATCCGTAAAACGCCTGGAGTGGGAGCATCTGCAAAAAGTTCTGATGCAGCACGACGGCAATATTTCGGCTGCCGCCAGGGCGCTAAATATGCACAGACGCACATTGCAAAGGAAGCTGGATAAAAAACCGGTGAGGGAGTAGTAGGTCTAAAGAAAGTTTTTACTCTCATTAATGAAAGAGAAAGTGGAGCTGTCAGGTGAAATGAGGCTAAAAAGCATGCCTGTTGATGTTTTAGTTAAACCTGACTCCAAAACACTACGCTTACAGCTATTGGTAGGTTGGTAGTACTATCTTACTGCATCCAGAGACCACGCCGGCTATAAGAAGAATACCGCTCTAAGCAGTAATTTTGTATTATCAATTCAGGCTTCGCTTAGCGTATTCAGCTATATTTCGACTCGGAAATTTTAATCGAAATGCTCTCTAATTGCGGCAACTTGATTTCAATTTACTATGCCATAATCAGCAACATTTATTGTCAAGAATATCTTTTTATCGGCCTGTGCCTCATGGTGCTTATAAAAATATTTACATTAACTTTCACTTGGTTACTGCATGGGGCCCCTTGCTGTTTTACGATTGCCGGCAATTTTTGTTGTCCCATTAATCGTAACGCGATTGGTATTTTTTATTTATAGTTTTGACACGACGCCGTATCTCATGATAAAAAGTACCCTGTCGTTTATTACTTAATTCGACAAGCAGCTCAATAGAACAATTTGTTGAGCGGCTCCCTTTGAGGAAAGGGAATAAAATAAAATAATATAAACTATTCGAGGATTTTAAAATGGCTGAAGAACAAGAAAAAGATAACACATGGTTGATCGCTGGTGTTGCTATTGCTGCTGTTATTGTTTTAGTTGTGATGTTGAAACAGGACGAAACCAAGCATTTACAAAGTGGTGCTGTTGCAGCGAGTAATGCTGAAGTGTTCTCGAAAATTGATGCGAAAAAAACCAGCAACAACACTGGTAACGTAGGTAATTAAAATAATTCCCCCCGCTATGAAAATAGCGGGGGGTGTTGTTACTGCTTGGTATCTTTGTATCCTGAATCTGCAACGCCCTCTTACACCAGCAACATAAAGTCTCGAACCTAATCGACACGCCCCTCCCAAGAAAGCCCTAACATTTCAATGCATGAATTGAAATTTATAATGTTCTGTTGCCGTAAAATCTACGGAATTTTTGAAGTATTGGCTATATATCCTTTTCCAACAGCAGGATTTTTTCTTCCAACATTTTTACTCTTTTCAATAGCTCAGGCAGTTTGCTGATGGCGATTTGCTCTTTATAAGCCGTCTTTTTATCTTTTGCCGGACTGCCGAAAACCTGTGTGCCCGCCTTGACATCACCGGCTACGCCGGAGCGCGCCATGACTACAGCGCCTTGGCCAATCGTAACATGATCGGCAATACCCGAGCTTCCCGCCAGAATCGCATAATCTTCAATATTGCAGGAACCGGACACTCCCGTTAAGCCGCACATGATTACGTTTTTGCCGACCTTATTATTGTGTCCAATCTGCACCAGATTATCGATTTTACTGCCTGCTCCTATTGAGGTGCTTCCCAATGCGCCCCTGTCTATGCAGGTATTGGCGCCAATCTCGACATTGTCCTCAATAACCACATTGCCGACCTGAGGAACTTTTACATGTTCGTTATTTCTGAACTTATAGCCAAAGCCATCGGCGCCAATGATGGCCCCTGAATGAATAATGACATTATTCCCTATGACGACATCATCATAAATAACAGCATAAGGATAAATGCGACAGTTTTTGCCTACTTTGACATTTTTACCAAGATAAACGCCTGCATGTATTTGGCTGCCATCGCCTATGCTTGAGTTTTCGCCAATGACGGCATATGGTCCGATATACAGTTCAGTGCCTAACGCCACATTGGCTTCAAGCACTGCCTGCGGCGCAATTTGTTGCGTATAAGTCCTGGCAGGATGCAGTAATTCGACTGCTTTAATAAAACTGAGCTCAGGATCGGCACAGATCAGCAGCGCCATGTTTTCAGGTGCATCCTCAACACCGAAACCTTCCGCAATAAAGCAGGCCGAAGCCGTTGAATCCTTAATGTACCGAGTATAGCGACTGTTAGTTAACTGCGTGACTTGGCCCTGGTGTGCAGACGTAATCTCTGCCGCAGAATGGATGGTTGCTGAGAGATCGCCACCTTCAATCCGCGCACCGCAAAAATCGGCAAGTTCTTTTAATATAATCGGCATAGTTGTCTCTGCTGTTATTCTGAATAGCGCCAAAGCAGTCGGCACGTTGTTGAAAAATATAAGTCTAGTTTAATAAATCTAATAAACAACCGCATTACCCGGTTGTTCGCCAGGATAATAGGGGCAGTCGTTTGAATTTTATTTCGATTTTTAGCGCTCAAATGTCACAACTGAATTATCCGGTAGCGTTCTGCCAGTGTCCTGACTTGCCGCCATCTTTCTCCAGTAATCGGACTGACTGAATAATCATTCCCCTATCTACGGCTTTGCACATATCATAAATAGTGAGTAATGTGATTTGCGTGGCATTTAGCGCTTCCATTTCTACGCCGGTTTGTCCATTGGTTTTTACGGTGGTTTGGCAACGTATCCGGTTGCTGTCGATCTCAGCGCTCAGTTTAATTTCTACATGAGTTAGAGGTAGCGGATGACAGAGCGGGATCAGGTCCGCAGTTTTTTTGCTGGCCATGATGCCGGCTATTCTTGCTATAGCCAGCACATCGCCTTTTTGGTGTCCGCCATCTATGATCAGCTTGAGTGTTTCCGGCTGCATTTCAATATAGCCTTCGGTGACGGCTGTACGCTGAGTGATCGCCTTGTCGCCGACGTCAACCATGTGAGCTTCGCCGGATTGATTAAAGTGGGTTAATGCAGTCATTTTTCTGTAAAATTATCAGTGAAAGGGCAGGCACGTTTTTATTATATCAACTGCCGGTTAAGAAAACTAAAAAGGCGATCGACAGATTTCCCATACAATGCACTTCGTGCCAATTCTATTTTTTGTGACTGAGTAACTAATTATGTCAATTAAGGTTCGTTATTTTGCCAGCTTGAAAGAAAGTATCGGCCGTTCGGAAGATAATCTGGAGTTTTCAGGATTGACTACAGTCGTCGATGTATGGCGCAGCGCTAATCCGAATAAAGCCCTACCGGATAATAGTTTGGCGGCGGTGAATATGGACTATGTTGAATTAAATAGTGTTGTTAAGGACGGCGATGAGGTGGCTTTTTTTCCGCCAGTGACTGGGGGTTGACGCCGTGGAAATAAAGATTTACGACGAGCCTTTCGATCCCTGGAAGGAAGTTCAGGGACATCAGTGTTCGGCACAGGGCATGGCCGGAAAGTTTGGCGCAACTAATATTTTTATAGGCACAATGCGCGATTTCAATGAAGGTGAGGATATTAAGGGTATGACCCTGGAACATTATCCCGGCATGACCGAAAAGCAGCTGGAAAGAATCGTCGCCGAAGCTGTGCGGCAATGGCCGATTATTGATGCTTTGGTAGTGCATCGGGTGGGTGATATTTTACCTAATGATCCGATTGTGTTGGTGGCAGTGTGGACATCGCACCGTGGTGACGCTTTTGATGCAAGTCGGTTTATCATGGAAGCATTAAAGACGAGAGCACCTTTCTGGAAAAAGGAGCTGTTAAAATCCCAAGCCGAGCGTTGGCTGGTAAAAAATACTGACGGTTATATTTAACCGGTCCGTGGTAATTTGTTTTATAGGAAATGCCTGAATGCAGGGACAATTAAGAAAAATGCACACCCGACTGGAGCCGGATAGCTCAAAGCCGGTTCAGTACGAGTTGCCGTTAGGCGATCAGCTGGTCGCTTTAAATCCGCTGATCGGCAAGTCAATTAAGCTGGTATATACCGGTAAGATCTTGTGTGTACATTGCAACAGGTCAATTAAAAAGAGCTTTAATCAGGGCTATTGCTACCCCTGCTTTATTTCGCTGGCGCAATGCGACATGTGCATCATGAAACCGGAAACTTGCCATTATGAGGCCGGCACCTGCCGGGAGCCCTCATGGGGCGAGGAATTCTGTTTTCAGCCGCATGTGGTTTATCTGGCCAATTCCAGCGGCATTAAGGTCGGCATTACCCGGCAGACGCAAATCCCGACACGCTGGATAGACCAAGGCGCCGTACTGGCGCTGCCGATTTTTAAAGTGCAGTCGCGCTATATTTCAGGGCTGGTTGAAATCGCCATTGCCAAGCATGTCAGCGACAAAACCAGCTGGCAAAAAATGCTTAAAAGTAAGGCAGAGCCTATCGATCTGATTGCAAAACGGGATGAATTAATTGCTGTCTGTGAGGCGGAGTTGGCCGAAATTACCCAGCGTTTTGGGCAGCAGGCAATTGAGTTTTTAGCCGATGAGCCGGTCGTGGATATTCATTTTCCGGTGGACAGTTACCCGGTTAAGGTCAAATCCTTTAATCTTGATAAGAACGCCGAAGTATCCGGGGTCCTGCACGGTATTAAAGGACAATATTTATTGCTGGATACCGGCGTCATTAATATCCGCAAGTTTGCCGGTTATGAGGTTGAATTTCTGGAGCAGTAGCGCCTGCCAAAGCAAATCGCTCTTACTTAAGGTCTCGAATCGAGACCGGCATCAAATCGGCTTTTCTTTAAGTTCACTGATAATACCTTTTTAATGACAATCAATATTTGATTGTTTACAGGCCAATCAGGAATTAAAAAGGATAAGAGATGCATGTACAATTTGCTCAAAAACCTAGTAAAATGCTTATATTATGTCGCCTGAAAAAAGCGACTACCAGCAGCAGTCTATATGACGTTCTTTAAAATACGGCGAGTATTTGAGCCTTGAATTTTTAAACGCACATATAATCGGCTTAATTCGAAAGTCTATTTTTGAGGGTATTAGTGTGGAGCTAAACGGCGCACAAATTGTAATTCAGAGTCTTAAGGACGAAGGTGTAGAATATATTTTCGGCTATCCTGGTGGGGCGGTATTGCATTTATACGATGCCATTTTCCAGCAGGATGATGTCAAACACATTCTAGTTCGACACGAACAAGGCGCTACTCACGCCGCCGATGGCTATGCCCGTGCAACCGGCAAACCAGGCGTAGTCTTGGTTACTTCCGGGCCTGGCGCCACCAATGCCGTAACTGGCATTGCCACCGCTTACATGGATTCAATCCCGATGGTGATTATTTCCGGTCAAGTGCCGTCGCCGGTTATCGGCAGCGATGCGTTTCAGGAAGTCGATATGGTCGGCATTACCCGCCCCTGCGTGAAGCATAACTTTCTGGTTAAAGATGTCACCAAGCTGGCTGAAACCATGAAGAAGGCATTTTATGTAGCGACCACCGGCCGTCCGGGTCCTGTTGTTGTTGACGTGCCCAAAGACATAACTGATCCCAGCATAAAAGTACCTTATAAATACCCTAAAAAAGTGACTATCCGTTCTTATAATCCGGCGGTTACCGGCCACAAGGGACAGATTAAAAAAGCAGTGGATTTATTATTGACTGCACAAAAGCCGATCATTTATTCCGGCGGCGGTGTGGTTTTGGGTGAGGCCAGCAAGGAATTAATCGAATTCACGCACACACTGGGTTTTCCGATCACTAACACCTTGATGGGCCTAGGCGCTTATCCTGCGACCGACAAACAATTTGTCGGAATGCTGGGGATGCACGGTACTTATGAGGCCAATATGGCAATGCATGAGAGCGATGTGATTATTGCCATCGGCGCGCGTTTCGATGACCGCGTTACCGGAAAGCTGGATCAATTTTGTCCGCATGCCCAAATTATCCATATCGATGTTGATCCAGCGTCTATTTCCAAGACCGTTAAGGTCGCAATTCCTATCGTAGGTGAAGTTAAGCCGGTATTGGAGCAGATGCTTGAAATGATCAGGGAAAGTAAAAAGAAGCCGTCTAAAAAAGCGTTAGAAAACTGGTGGAATCAAATTGAACAATGGCGGTCTGTCAAGTGCTTGGAATATGATCGCGAAAGCCGCCTGATTAAGCCGCAATATGTGATTGAGCAATTGTACGAAGTCACCAAAGGCGATGCATATATCACCTCGGATGTAGGTCAGCATCAAATGTGGGCTGCCCAGTATTATCCGTTCGACAAACCCCGCCGGTGGATTAATTCGGGCGGCTTGGGTACGATGGGCTTTGGTTTGCCTGCGGCTATCGGCGTTAAATTGGCATTTCCCGATTCCGAAGTTGCCTGCGTAACCGGCGATGCCAGCATCCAAATGTGTATTCAGGAGTTATCGACCGCTCTGCAATACAAAACGCCGATAAAAATTATCAACCTGAATAACAGCTATATGGGTATGGTTCGGCAATGGCAGGAATTTTCCTACGAAAGCCGCTACTCGCATTCGTATATGGATACCATTCCTGAGTTTGTCAAACTGGCAGAGGCTTATGGTCATGTCGGCATGCGTATCGATAAACCTGAGGAAGTCAGACCTGCTCTGGAAGAAGCCTTTGCGATGAAAGACCGCACGGTATTTTTGGACATCCTGACTGACCGAACCGAAAATGTTTACCCGATGATTGAATCAGGCAAAGGGCATCATGATATGACCTTAAGAGTTGCATCAGGGACATCGACCGACAGGGAATTGGCATAATGAGACATATTATTTCTATCCTGATTGAAAATGAATCCGGCGCGTTATCGCGGGTAGCGGGCTTATTTTCTGCGCGAGGCTACAATATCGAGTCTTTGACCGTAGCGCCTACGGAAGATCCCAGTCTATCGAGAATGACTCTGGTCACTCGCGGCAGCGACGATATTATCGAGCAAATTACCAAGCAGCTGAATAAACTGATTGATGTGGTTAAACTGATAGACTTGGCAGACTCCGTTCATATCGAACGGGAACTAATGATGGTCAAGGTTAAAACCAATGAGCAGACGCGCGAAGAAATCAGAGGCATGGCGGATATATTTCGCGGCAAGATTATCGATGTAACGCCAACCACTTATGTCGTAGAAATGACTGGCCCATCCAGTAAGCTTGATGCCTTTATCGCCGCTATCGATGGCGATAGTATAATTGAGGTCGTCCGTTCCGGGCCGACAGGCATTTCAAGAGGCGAAAAAGGGCTACATTTGTAAACTTAAGGTTAAAGGCTAAAGGCTAAAGGCGAAAAAGCAATGCTCATTCGCCCTTCGCCCTTCGCCCTTTGCCCAATTAATTCTAAACACCCAAAAAACAGGAAAAACCATGCAAGTTTATTACGACAAAGATGCCGATCTTTCAATCATCAAAGGTAAAAAAGTAGCCATTATCGGTTACGGATCACAAGGTCATGCTCACGCCCTTAATTTAAAAGAATCCGGCGTTTCAGTTGTCGTGGGCTTACGCGCAGGATCGCCTTCAGTGGCTAAGGCTGAAGCACATGGATTAACCGTACAAGCCGTTGCACAAGCGGTTGCAGGTGCGGACATAGTCATGATTTTGACGCCTGATGAATTCCAATCAAAATTGTATAAAGACGAAATTGAACCGAACATCAAACAAGGTGCTGTATTAGCATTTGCGCACGGCTTTGCTATTTTGTACAACCAAGTTGCGCCACGCGCCGACTTAGATGTCATTATGATTGCGCCTAAAGCACCAGGACACACTGTTCGGTCCGAGTTTGTACGCGGCGGCGGCGTTCCCGACTTAATCGCTATTCATCAAGATGCTTCAGGCACAGCGAAAGCGATTTGTTTATCGTATGCCTCTGCTATTGGCGGCGGTCGCTCAGGCATTATTGAAACCACGTTCCGCGACGAATGTGAAACCGATTTATTCGGCGAACAAGCGGTATTATGCGGCGGTGCAGTTGAGCTCGTAAAAATGGGTTTTGAAACCTTGGTTGAAGCGGGTTATGAGCCTGAAATGGCCTACTTTGAATGCTTACACGAATTAAAGTTGATTGTTGATTTAATGTTTGAAGGCGGTATCGCCAACATGAACTACTCAATCTCCAACAATGCAGAGTACGGCGAATACGTCACCGGTCCAAAAGTCATCAACGAGGAAAGCCGCTGGGCGATGCGTGAAGCGTTGAAAAACATCAGAAACGGTGAGTACGCGAAGCAATTCATTATGGAAGGTATGACCAACTATCCTGAAATGACCGCCAAGCGTCGTTTGAATGCAGAGCATCCGATTGAAGTTGTCGGGGCAAAACTGCGCAGCATGATGCCTTGGATCAAAGCCAACCAGATTGTTGATAAAACCAAAAACTGATCTTATAGTCCGTTTAAGCGTTTAAAAAAAGCCCGTCTTTATGATGGGCTTTTTTTTGCTAAGCAGAGTAGGTTCTTCGTGGTGTATTAATCAAGCTACTCAGTTGATGCTTATCGCAATTTAACAGGATAATCACCTTAGTCTTACTATTAAAATGTCAACAATAAACAGAAGATGACTGATGAATAAACTACTGAAAAACACTATCTGGGTACTCATCATCGTCATCGGTGCGGCAGCCGTCGGCGGTATCGCTTTAAATCGCGGCGAAAGCATCAACACGCTGTGGTTTATAACCGCCGCCTTGTGCATCTATGCCATTGCCTATCGCTTTTATGCGGCGTGGATTGCTGCCACAGTGCTGGCGATTGACGAAACGCGGGCGACACCGGCCGAGCGACTGGATAACGGCCGCGACTTTGTGCCGACCAATAAATGGATCGTGTTCGGCCATCATTTTGCGGCGATTGCCGGGCCGGGGCCGTTGGTGGGGCCGACGCTCGCTGCGCAGTTCGGCTATTTGCCGGGGACGCTGTGGATATTGTTCGGCGCGGTATTGGGCGGTTGCGTGCAGGATATGGTGACGCTGTTTTTATCCACCCGGCGCGATGCCAAAAGCCTGGGGCAGATGGCGCGCGACGAATTGGGAGCATTGGGCGGCACGGCGGCGCTGATCGGCACCTTTGCGATCATGATCATCCTGATTGCAGTGCTGGGACTGGTGGTGGTTAACGCGATGAAACATAGCCCGTGGGCGACGGCTACGGTGTCGGCGACGATTCCGATTGCGATGATAGTCGGCCTTTATATGCGCAGTTTCCGTCCCGGCCAAGTGCTGGAAGCTTCTGCGTTGGGTGTGGTTTTGTTATTACTTTCCGTAATGGGCGGCGGCTGGATCGATCACAATCCCACCTTGCGTGTGTGGTTCGACCACGAAGGCTTAACGCTGGCCTGGTGGGTGATGGCTTACGGTTTTGCGGCCGCGATTTTGCCGGTCTGGTTGTTGCTGGCGCCGCGCGATTATCTGTCGACTTACGTAAAGCTGGGTACCATCACCTTGCTGGCGGTGGCGATTGTCATGTTGCAGCCGACAGTGAAAATGCCTGCTTTGACACAGTTTATTGACGGCACCGGGCCTATTTTTGGAGGCAAACTATTTCCGTTCGTATTTATCACCATTGCTTGCGGCGCAATTTCTGGCTTCCATGCGTTGATCGCCTCCGGCACTACGCCGAAACTGCTCAGCAATGAACGCGATATACGCATGATCGGCTACGGCGGCATGTTGCTGGAATCCTTTGTCGCGATCATGGCGATGATGGCCGCGACCGTGCTCGATCCCGGTGTGTTCTTTGCGATCAATAGTCCGGCTGGCGTAGTCGGCAAGGAAGCTGTCGATGCCGTTGCCAAAATCTCTTCCTGGGGCTTTCCGGTCACGGTAGATCAGATGCAGCTGTTAGCCAATCAAATGGGCGAGGCAACGCTGTTCGCCCGCACTGGCGGCGCGCCATCTTTAGCTGTGGGCATGGCGAGCATTTTCGGCAGCGCGTTCGGCGAGAGCATGCTGGCCTTGTGGTACCACTTTGCGATCATGTTCGAGGCTATCTTTATATTGACTACACTGGATGCCGGAACCCGAGTGGGGCGCTTCATGTTGCAGGATATGCTCGGCAATATCTGGCCGAAAATGGCGGAAACTTCGTGGACGCCATCGGTCGTTTTGACCAGCGCGCTGGTAGTGGCCGGTTGGGGCTATTTTCTCTATATCGGCGTGATCGATCCGAATGGCGGGGTCAATATTTTGTGGCCGCTGTTCGGCATCGCCAACCAAATGCTGGCCGCGATTGCGCTGTGCGTGGCGACCTGTATTTTGATCAAATCCGGCAAGCTCAAATACGCCTGGGTGAGCGGCTTGCCGCTGACCTGGCTGGTGACGATCACCAGTACGGCCGCCTGGGAGAAAATCGCCAGCGACAATATCCGCATCGGTTTCTTTTCTGCGGCCAATGACTTGGCCGATAAGCTGGCGGCAGGCGTATTGCCGCCGGAAAAAGCGGCCGTTGCGCCGCAGTTGATCTTCAATCTGCATCTGGACGGTTGGCTGACCATGTTTTTTGTGGCCCTGTTGTGGCTGATCGTGTTCGACATGCTGCGCGTTTGCAGCCGTTATCTGGCCGGAAAGCCGGTACTGCCGCTGGCTGAGTCTCCGCATATTCCAAGCCGCTTGGTTGAAGATTGGGTGAGGGATTGATGTTAAGTAAACTGAAATCGTTTTGGCGGGTGTTGCGCCGCCTTTCCGGCGATGATGCTTATGAACGCTATTTACAGCACCATGCAGAACATCATCAAGCCGATACGCCGTTGAGCAAAGAGATTTTTTTCAGGCAGTGGCAGGATGAAAAGTGGAATGGGGTGAAGCGGTGTTGTTAGCTATTGGTAGCAGCTATTCAACAAATAATAGGGTGTCATAGAGGGCAATCATGATTATGTCGGTCAATTTTTAATTTCGGTGTCAAGGAAGCTTAATTCAGTAAGATAAGGACGTTGCAAGTAGTATAAGACTTTGTTTCAATTATTACTTTAGGTGGAGAGCGGTTGCTCTCTGGTCGTAAATGTAATAAACATTGTATGCAAGGGTTTTTTGACAGATAATAATTTTTATATCACAGGCACTCTAAGTAATTAGCCGCGTAAAATTTAATTACTTGTTTTATGCCATTTTTCATCTTAATAGCCGTATTCTTCAAATGAAAGAATCATCTAATCAAATAGGCGATGTTCCCTCCGATTTCGCTATAGATGAGGCAGAGGTGGAGCTACGAAAATCCTTCTTTTGTTTTGGCGAACAAGACGCAAATTATCTTAAATCCCTCCACGATCCTTTCACACGTAATCTGCAACAACGCTTCACTAATGCTTTTTATGCGCATTTACAGCATTTTGATGAACCTCGCGAACTCTTAGCCGATGAAGACACGGTAGCGCGGCTAAAACTCAGCCAGTCCGCTTATTTCCACAGTCTTACCGCAGGAGATTACGGGGTTGAGTATGTACACGGTCGCTTAAAGGTCGGCGTCTCTCATGAACGTCTAGGGCTTTCTCCTCATTGGTATATTGGCGCTTATTGTCAATATCTTACGGTTCTTTTGCCGGAAGTCTGGGCTCTTTTCAGCGACCAGCCGGAACGCTTTATCGCTACTTGGCAGGCTTTGCAAAAACTGGTGCTTTTCGATATTAGTCTTGCCATGGAAACATACGTCGAAGCGGCATGTCAACGTTTGACGGCTGAACATGACCGAGTGGAACTTGTGCGCCATGAAGCACAATCCCATGCAGAAAGGCTTGAGCAACAGGCAATAGAGATTCAACGTCTGTCATCTATTATTGGACTGCCTTCCACAGCGATAACTGCGCGATTTTATGGCTGTAAGACTTTGCACGAAGACAATCCAGATATCTTCGAAACTTTTTCCACTCGTTACGGACAATTGTTGGACTTGGCTGTGAACGCAGCGAAAGAAAAAACTGATTTAAAGTTAGACAAGGAATTACGCGCTTTAGTCGATCGCTTGGGTTTATTGAAAGCCGGACCGCGCGATGTGGTAGAGATTCATAGCGTGGTTATGAAGAAAAAGCTTGCTGAGCCCACGCAGCATTCGCAACTCTATTTGGATGAGGGGCGAGTTATGGCATTCGAAATGCTAGGCTATCTGACGTCCTTTTATCGAAAATTTTATTTGCGTCCACACGATGACAGCAGCGTGGCTTATTTGACCGGGAATAACACAACATCACAATGAAAACTTACTTGATGACTCTTTTTGTAACTGGGGATAGTCCACGCTCGGAACGTGCTTTACATAATCTGATTGAGCTTTGTGATAAAGCTATGCCGGGTAATTATTCGCTTAATATTATCGATGTCCTGGAGCAACCGAACCTGGCGGAAGAAGAAAAAATATTCGCCACCCCTACTCTGATTAAACGAACCCCTAGTCCGACCCGTCGTATTATCGGAGACCTGTCTGATTATAATAAAGTCTTGCTTGGGCTTGGAGTGACAAATTATGAATGAGGGATTACAGATAGAAAAATTGCCAATAGGTCTGGCCGGTTTTGATCTGGTTTCCAATGGCGGTTTGCCGAAGGGCCGCACCACGTTGATAGCCGGTACTTCGGGCAGCGCCAAAACAGTGTTTGCTGCGCAATTTCTTGTTGAAGGCATTGTTAAAGCCGGCGAGTGCGGAGTATTCGTAACTTTTGAAGAAGCCGCCGAGGATATCCGCCGCAATATGATGTCTCTGGGCTGGGATATTAGTGAATTCGAAAGTAACGGCCAATGGTTATTTGTGGACGCTTCGCCCCATCCTGAAATAATGACGGAAGTCATCGGTGACTTTGATTTTGGCGCCTTATTGGCGCGTATTGAATATGCTGTAAAAAAGGTGAACGCGAAACGCATCTCTTTGGATTCATTGGGAGCTGTCTTTTCTCATTTCACCAACGCATCGGTTGTGCGCCACGAGCTGTTCCGCATCGCCACAGCCATTAAGCATCTTGGCGTCACAGCGTTGATGACGGCAGAACGTACCAGCGAATACGGGGACATTGCCCGTTATAACGTGGAAGAGTTCGTCGCCGATAACGTGATCATCTTACGTAATGTATTAGATGATGCCAAGCGCCGACGCACTTTGGAAATACTCAAATTTCGCGGTACATCGCATCAGAAGGGTGAATTTCCTTTTTGCGTCATTCCCGGCGAAGGCGTGGTTGTTATACCGTTGTCCTCTATTCAGCTTAAGCAACGTTCTTCCGGTATACGTATTACTTCCGGCAACACCGAGTTAGACAATATGTGTGGCAGCGGTTACTTTCGAGACTCCATCGTTCTGGTGTCCGGGGCGACCGGTACCGGCAAAACGATGATGACGGCTCAATTCATGGCCGGCGGTGCGCGTAATGATGAGCGTTGCCTCATTTTCGCGTTTGAAGAGTCTCGTGAGCAGTTGATCCGCAATGCGACTGGCTGGGGCGTGGACTTTGAACAAATGGAGCAGGATGGCAAATTCAAAATAGTCTGTGAATATCCCGAAGTCGGTAGTCTGGAAGACCATTTTATTTCGATGAAGGCCGAAATCGATGCTTTCAAGCCCAACCGGCTTGCTGTGGACAGCCTCTCCGCCCTGGAGCGGGTATCAACCGTTAAAAGCTTCCGCGAATTCCTTATCGGGTTAACATCCTATATCAAGCACCAGGAAATCGCCGGTATGTTTACCGCGACTACGCCAACGCTTACTGGTGGCACATCAGTTACCGAAGAGCACATTTCCACTCTGACTGACAGCATTGTTCTGTTGCGCTATGTGGAAATGCGCGGCGAAATGCGACGCGGGATTACTGTGCTCAAAATGCGCGGTTCCAATCATGATAAAGACATTCGCGAATATCAAATTGTTGATGGCAAAGGAATGGTTATAGGCAAACCCTTCCGTCATATTGGCGGCATTCTGGTGGGCAACCCTACTTATGTTGCTCCTGATGAGATCGATCGTATAACCGGTCTGTTCAAGGACGAATAATGTCTCGTATTGATCAATCTCCGGTGCATCTTGCTGATGATGCGGAGTATCTGAGCCAGCTTGCCTATCACAGCGCTGACGGTTCTTTGGTTGTCGATCACGAGGGCGACGTGTTGTTCGCCAATCCCGCTGCGGAAAAGCTTTTTGGGCGCTACGGGGATGAATTGGTTAACAATCCTTTCGGTTTTCCGGTGGTGGATGGGGATCGCACTGAAGTTGATATTCTTCGAGCGGACGGCACCACCACCGTAGCCGAGATGCGTGTTACCGAGGTAACACGGGATGGGCAGGCTTTGTTTGTCGTGACTCTGCGTGACACTACAGAACGCAAACACAGGGAAGAGCTGTTACGTATATTCAAGCGCGCCGTCAATTGCAGTAACAACGGCATACTTATTACCGATGCTTCGCAACAGGATCACCCACTGGTCTACGTCAATCCGGCCTTTGAGCGTATAACCGGTTATGAGTCGGCTGAAGCATTGGGTCGCGAGGTGTTTTTTATGCCTCATAACGACCAGGACGAGCCCGAAGTAGAGCGCTTGCGCAAAGCATTGCTCGAACAGCGTGAAGAAAAGGCACTATTGCGCAATTACCGCAAAAACGGAGTGCTATTCTGGAACGGATTGCACATAGCTCCGGTGTTGGACGATGAAGACAAAATCACTCACTACGTTTGCATCCAAAATGACCTGACCGAACTCAAAGAGGCTGAGCAGCGCGGACGTTTGGCTGCGCGCGTTTTTGAGCACACGTCCGAGGGTATTATTATTACTGACCTTGAGTCTCATATTGTGGACATAAACCCGGCCTTTACGTTGGTTACCGGCTACGAGCGAGATGAAGTCATCGGTAAAAATCCGAATATTCTCAGCTCACACTGGCAGGAACCTACGTTCTACAAAGAAATGTGGGAGACGATCCAAAAAGCCGGGCAATGGCAGGGCGAAATTTGGAACAGACGCAAAAACGGCGAGACCTATGCTGAATGGCTGAGTATTTGCGCCATCAAGGATGAGCACGGTCAGACGGTTAATTATGTCGGTCAATTTTCCGATATTACCGTACGTAAGCAAATGGAAGAAGGCTTGCATCGCATGGCTTATTACGACGATCTCACCCGCCTGCCTAACCGAAGCATGCTATGGGAAAATTTGCGCTTAGCTATTGCCAGGTCAGAGCGTCAGAACAGCAAAGTGGCGCTGATGTTTGTTGACCTAGACCGCTTTAAAATCGTTAATGATACGTTAGGCCATCATGTCGGAGACATGCTGATCGCCGCTGTTGCACGGCGTTTAAAAGAATCTATGCGCGATGGCGATTTTGTCGCTCGGTTGGGCGGCGATGAATTCACAGTCGTGTTGGAAGATTGTGCGGATAATTCGGCTGTCGCCACCACCGCACAAAAGATTGTTGATGCGTTGCATCTGCCGTTTCAACTGGAGGGGCATGAGGTCTTTATCAGCAGCAGTATCGGTATCAGTTTATTTCCCGACGATGCGAGCGACTTAAACGCGCTACTTATTTCAGCGGACAGCACCATGTATCGCGCTAAGGAGATGGGTGGCGATAATTACCAGTTTTATTCCGAGAAAGTACGCATTCCGGCCAAGGACCGCCTGAGCCTGGAAAACGAACTGCGGCATGCTTTGGCCCGCGATGAATTACGCGTTTATTACCAGCCTATAGTCGATGTACGAAGCGGATTGATCATCAGTGCGGAGGCGCTATTGCGCTGGCAGCACCCCGAACGAGGGCTGGTCTCGCCTGATAATTTCATTCCGTTAGCGGAAGAAACCGGATTGATTGTGCCTATCGGAGAATGGGTGTTGCACACCGTCAGCGCCCAGTCCAAGGTATGGCGCGAGAACTTGGGTATTAACATACCGATTGCTGTCAATTTGTCGGGGCGGCAACTGTTAAATCAGAGTTCTTCCTTCGACTCACTGGTACAAATCGTTAAGGAAGCCAGCTTATCTTCAATTCGACTTTATTTTGAAATAACCGAAAGCGTTCTGATTGATTATGGCAAATCGGCGCATACGCTGTTGGAATCATTAAAGGATCATGGAATAGGACTTATGCTTGACGATTTTGGCACCGGCTATTCGTCGCTGACCCATCTTAGGCGCTTTCCTATAGATGGCGTGAAGATCGACCGCTCTTTTGTCAGCAACCTGGAAAACGACCCTAACGATGCCGCCATCGTCAAAGCCATTCTCGTCATGGCTCAAAGCCTTGGTTTGAGGGTGGTGGCGGAAGGTGTGGAAACGGAGCAACAGCGATTGTTTTTGGCGGAGTACGAAGGTATCGAAGGACAGGGGTTCTATTTCAGCCGACCGGTTTGCGTCACGGAAATGACTGAGCTGTTGACGCGCGGCTCTCTTGCTGAGCCGCTCTCTCTTCGAAAGAATAACGAAGTCTGAAAAAAACCTCCCCCGCGCCTCTCGTCCACTTGGCAAGTGGGGGTAGAGTTCGGCCGTTTTTATTCCAAATTCGTACGTAACATTAAGGCTGTTAAACAGTGTCTGATATTTTCCAGCTTCATTTTTTAGCGGGCTACGAGCGTAAATAACATGGGCGGGCGGCTCACTTTTCTGCCCAATATATTGGGTTAGTTAGCGTCGTCCGTCATACGGCTGACAGCACCTTCAGCCGCAAGCTCGGTTGTTAGCTGTTTTGAACAATGACTCGATTCTGCATTCAACTAAGGTACTTTGTTTATGACGACTCACACCCAGCGGCCCAATCGCCAAACAGTCTATGTCGCAGTGGCTCTGGTGCTCGGTATCATCGTTGGCGAACTGCTTAGCCTAACGCTTGGTGGCGTTGAACCTCATTCCGCTTTAAAGCCGATTATCGGGATTTTCTCCGCACTGACCGATATTTTCCTGCGTCTGGTCAAGATGATTATCGCGCCGCTGGTTTTTTCCACGCTGGTGGTGGGCATGGCCAAAATGGGCGATATTCACACTGTCGGGCGGGTCGGCCTCAAGGCGATGTTGTGGTTTTTCTCTGCTTCTGTTTTCAGTCTGTTGTTGGGGATGTTGCTGGTGAACTGGTTCGAACCGGGTAGCTCGCTGCACATGGCGCTGCCTGATATTGGGGCGGAAACGGGGTTGCCCCAGGCTACGCCGACACTGAGCAATTTTGTCTCGCACATGTTTCCAAAAAGCATCATCGAAGCCATGGCGGCCAATGAGATTTTGCAGATCGTGGTGTTCTCCATGTTCTTTGGCGTGGCCTGCGCCTCGCTGGGCGAATTGGCTCATCCGACTGTCAAGCTACTTGATTCACTGACGCACATCATGTTGAAAGTCACCGGCTACGTGATGCATGTCGCACCGGTTGCAGTGTTTTCGGCGGTGGCCTCGGTTATCGCGCAAAACGGCATCGGCGTATTGGCGTCTTACGGACGCTTTATCGGGGAGTTTTATTTAGGATTGTTGTTGCTGTGCGCTACGCTGGGTTTCGTCGGCTTTTTGATTCTGGGGCACAAAATTCTGTCCCTGATTCGGCATATCCGCGAACCGATGCTGCTGGCTTTCGGCACAGCCAGCAGCGAGAGCGCTTACCCGAAACTGTTACAACAACTGGAGCGCTTCGGTTGCGATGAGAAAGTCTGCGGGCTGGTGCTGCCGCTGGGTTATTCGTTCAACCTTGACGGCAGCATGATGTACATGACCTTTGCCGTACTGTTTATCGCCCAGGCCTACGGCATCGATATGGCGCTGGGCGATCAGCTCATTATGCTGTTGGTGTTGTTGTTCACCAGCAAGGGCGTGGCCGGTGTGCCCAGGGCCTCGTTAATCGTTATTGCGGCCACGCTGTCGATGTTTCATATCCCTGAGGCCGGTTTGCTGTTGCTGCTGGCTGTTGATCAGGTTCTGGATATGGGGCGTAGCGCGACCAATGTATTCGGTAATAGTATCGCTGCAGCACTCGTCAGTCGCTGGGAAAAAACCTTGCGATAGGATTTTTGATGTTTGGCAAAAGTAAAGTAAGGCAAGAGCAACGGAATATTTTGGCTAAATAAAAAAAAGTAGTTAACATCACTCTAAATATCAACTCTGTAATATAGAAAATATGCCGCATAGAAGCTTTAAAACCAGTAAACCAAAATCCACAATTACCATGCTCCCTGATTTGGGCATGAGTGAACAGCACCTTGTGGAAGATTTCAAGCGTTATTACAGCCATCGTCTGGGCAGGGATGAACACAATACTTCGCCGCATTATGCCTATGAGGCATTGTCGATGGCTATTTGCGACCGACTTATTGAGCGGTGGAAAAGAACCTTCAATACTTACAAAGAAACCGATTGTAAGAGAGCCTATTATTTGTCGATGGAATTTTTAATGGGCCGCACCTTAAGTAATGCCATGCTGAATTTGGGCCTTAATGAGACGGTTGAGCAAGCCATGTACGATTTGGGGCTTGAGATTGAAGAGCTGATTGAAAGCGAGCCGGATGCGGGTTTGGGCAATGGTGGCTTAGGGCGTTTAGCGGCCTGTTTTATCGATAGTTGTGCGACCTTGCAGCTGCCGGTGACCGGATACGGTTTACGTTATGAATATGGCATGTTTTCGCAGGATATTGTTAATGGCGAGCAGGTGGAAAAACCGGATCATTGGTTGCGTAACGGCAATGTGTGGGAAATTGAACGTCCCGAATACACTGTCAGGATTAAATTTGGCGGACATACCGAGTCGCATATTGATGAGATCGGCAATAAAAGGACGAGCTGGGTAGAGACGCAAGATATACTCGCGGTTCCTTACGATACGCCGATTCCGGGATACCGGAACGGTACGGTGAACACCTTGCGTTTATGGAAAGCCCAAGCCACAGAAGAGTTTAATTTACAGGAGTTTAATGCCGGTGATTACGCAGAATCGGTAGCGGCAAAAAATACCGCTGAAAATATTACCATGGTGCTGTATCCGAATGACGCCAATGAAAACGGCAAGGCACTGCGTCTGCGTCAGCAATATTTGCTTGCTTCCGCCAGCTTGCAGGATGTGATCGGTACTTGGGTTGGCCGCCATGGTAATGACTTTTCCGAGTTTGCGGCGAAAAATACCTTTCAGCTAAACGATACGCATCCCAGCATAGCAGTAGCGGAATTAATGCGTCTGTTGTTGGATGTTCACGGTTTGGTCTGGGATGACGCCTGGGCTATTACCCGTAAGACGATGGCCTATACCAACCATACCTTGTTGCCGGAAGCGCTGGAACGGTGGTCGGTTAATCTGTTCAGGCAGTTATTGCCAAGACTGATGGAGATCATCTTCGATATTAATGCCCATTTTATGGCTGAAGTTTCTGCACACTGGCCGGGCGATACCGGCCGGTTAACCCGCATGTCTATTATCGAAGAAGGCGGCGAGCAATACGTCAGAATGGCCTATCTGGCAATAGTCGGCAGCTATTCGGTTAACGGCGTTGCCGCGTTGCATTCGAAATTATTGCAGCAAGGCTTGTTTCGTGATTTTTATGAGTTCTGGCCGAGCAAATTCAACAATAAAACCAATGGAGTTACCCCGCGTCGTTGGCTCGCGGCATGTAATCCGGAGTTAGCCGAACTGATCACAGCAACCATAGGCGATGGCTGGTTAACGGACTTGTCGTTGCTAAAGAAGCTTGAACCCTTTGCCGAAGACAAGAAGTTTCGCAAGCGCTGGCGTGAAATCAAGCAAGACGCCAAGCAAAAGCTGATTGATTTTAAGAAGCTTGAACATGATGTCGATTTTAACGTGGACGCGATTTTTGATGTACAAGTCAAGCGTGTTCATGAATATAAACGTCAACTGTTGAATGTGCTGCATGTGATCCATCTGTATGACCGCATTAAGCGCGGCGATACGGCGAATTGGACGGATCGCTGCGTATTGATCGGCGGAAAAGCTGCACCGGGCTATTACATGGCGAAAAAAATCATCAAGCTGATGAATAATGTCTCCAGCGTCGTTAATTCAGATCCTGATGTGGGTAGGAAATTAAAGTTGGTTTTCCTGCCTAATTATCGGGTTTCCGCGATGGAAAAAATCTGTCCGGGCGCGGATCTTTCCGAACAAATTTCGACCGCCGGAAAGGAAGCGTCAGGCACCGGCAATATGAAGTTTATGATGAACGGCGCGTTGACTATCGGCACGCTGGACGGGGCTAATATTGAAATTCGTGAAGAAGTCGGAGATGAGAATTTTTTCCTGTTTGGTTTGACCGAAGAGCAGGTTCAAGAAATGAGCCATCACTATGACCCTAATGCAATTATCAATCAGGATGAGGATTTACTAAGGGTCATTAGGCTGCTTGAGTGCGGGCATTTTAACCAATTTGAGCCGGGACTTTTTGACGACATTTTGGCGTCAATAAAAAGTCCTCATGATCCATGGATGACGGCAGCCGATTTCCGTAGCTTTATCGATGCACAAAAGCGAGTGGAAGCGGCTTACAAGGATCAGGATCATTGGATCAAAATGAGTATTTTAAACTGCGCCGCTAGCGGCAAGTTTTCTACCGATCGAACTATCACTGATTACAACAACGAAATCTGGAAACTGATGCCGGTCAGTATCAAGTTCTGAGCGTGTTCCATATTGTTTTATATGAACCTGAAATTCCCGCTAATACCGGGAATATTATCCGTTTATGTGCAAATTCCGGCATGCAGTTGCATTTGATCAAGCCGCTGGGTTTTGAATTGGATGACAAGAAATTGCGCAGGGCAGGGCTGGATTATCATGAATGGGTAGCAGTAAAAGAGCACGATTCATTGGCTGATTTTGTGCTTAGCATTAAGCCGGGGCGGATGTTTGCGCTGACCACCAAAGGCGCGAAAATATACAGCGAGGTGAGTTTTCAGCCTGAGGATGCTTTTTTGTTCGGTCCCGAGACACGCGGCTTGCCTGCAACTGTGTTAGATGAACTGGGCTCCGAGCGGTGCTTGTATTTGCCGATGCGGGCAGAAAGCCGGAGTCTGAATTTGTCCAATACCGTTTCTATTGTTCTGTATGAGGCTTGGCGGCAGATGGATTTTGCAGGTGCGATAATCAAACAGGTATAAAGATTATCACCATGAAGGGCATGAAGTTTTATTTCTTCGTGTCTCGGCAACTGCTAAGTTACATGGATGTAATGAATGCAGGAGCATTTTTCTGCCCTGCGTTGCTCTCGGTTGCTGTTCCAGACGCAATTCTACTTCCCCGCCCTTGGAATCGTACCTCCTGCATAACCCACAGGGATGTGAGGAATGCAGAGAAATGACGGGATCATTTCCTGTCCATGCAGTCGTTCGTGGTGAATAAAAAGCTTTTAATTGCTCAGTCTAATGAAAGAATTTCTAAGACTCGGCTTTTTGTTCGCGAGCCAGCAGGTTTTGTACGGCTGCCAGAGGAGCCAAACCTTCATATAAAACTTTGTAGGTTTGTTCGGTAATCGGCATGTCGACGCCGTATTTTTTAGCGAGTAAAAAGGTTTCTTTTGCCGCTGAAATGCCTTCAATTTCCTGGCCGATTTCCTTTATGGCGGCAATTGTGTCTTTGCCCTGTCCCAAGGCTAACCCAAAACGCCGATTTCTGGATTGGTTGTCGGTGCAGGTTAAAATAAGGTCGCCTAAGCCTGCCAGTCCCATAAAGGTTTCCTGTTTGCCTCCAAGTTTGACGCCGAGACGAATGATTTCATTTAATCCCCGTGTAATCAGCGCTGCTCGGGTGTTGGCGCCAAAGCCCAAGCCATCGGCAATACCGGCGGCTATTGCCATGACGTTCTTTACTGCTCCGCCGACTTCTACGCCAATCAGATCCGAGTTAGTATAAGTTCGAAAACGTTCACTATGCAGGATGTCGGCCAGAAGGCCTGCAAAATCCGGTTGGGATGAAGCAATAGTAATGGCTGTCGGTAGACCGGCCGCCACTTCACCTGCAAAACTGGGGCCTGAAAGCAAGGCCGCCGGCGTTTGCGCAGAAAATATATCGGCTACAACTTCATGAAGCAAGGAGCCGTTATCAGGATTAAATCCTTTGGTTGCCCACGCTATTTGTACGTTACTGGATAGATACGTTTTGAGCTTAAGCAGGGTATCTTTGAATGCGTGGCTGGGTACCGAAACCAGCATCAGGCTACTGAAGTCTGCGACTTCGGCCAAGTTGGAAGTCAGGGTGAGGTTTTCAGGAAAAACCAGTCCGGGTAAATAGCGTTTGTTTTCACGATCTTGTGTAAGCGATGCCATGTGTTCCGGATTATGACCCCATAATAACGTCTGGCAGCCATTTCTGGCGGCCAGAATTGCCAGAGCCGTTCCCCATGAGCCTGCACCCAGGATGGCTATTTTCTTATTCATCGAGCGGATTAATTGATGGTGTCAGAACCGGGCGCTTGTTGTGCTTGCTGTAAATGTTGTGAGTATAAGGCGTCAAAATTTACCGGGGCTAAAAGCATTTGCGGAAAGCCGCCTTTGGTGACGAGGTCGGAAATAGCCTCTCTTGCGTAAGGAAACAGAATGTTGGGGCAGAAACTGCCAACCATCGGTCCCATTTCTGCATCCGTAAAACCGCTTAAAGAGAAAATTCCTGCCTGATTGACTTCAACAAGATAGGCTGTTGCGTCGCCGTTTTTTACGGTGATGGTTACCGCGAGGGCTACTTCATACATTGAATTTTCTAAAGGCGCAACATGGGTGCCCAGATTAAAGTCGACAGTGGGTTCCCATTTTTCGGTAAATACTTTAGGCGAGTTAGGTGTCTCAAAAGACATGTCTTTAGTATAAATTTTTTGGATGGAAAATTGTTTTTCTACTGCGTTGGTTTCTTCAGTCATGATGGATTTCTATGAGTAGGGTTTAATATGATTGCTGCTTCCAAAGCACAGCTTAGTTTTTGTGCTTGCCGGCCGACTTTATAGGTAGTTTGTAATCGTTTTCCCAAGCTTGCATGCCGCCGGTAATAACGAAAACCTGCTCAAATCCTGCTTTAGTTAATATTTTTCCGGCCGATGCTGAGCGTGTTCCTGTTTGGCAGGCTATAAGGACAGGTTTGTTTCTGTGTGTTTCAAGTTTTGACAGGTGAGCGGGCAAATTGCCCAATGGGGTGTTGATTGCGTTTTCAATATGGCCTTTAAGAAACTCGTCCGGTTCGCGTACATCGATAACAATTGTATCGCTATCGTTCATTTTTGCGACAGCCAGCAAGGGAGAAACGGCACCAAATTTTTTGAATGCAGTATCGAATAATTCCTGGATTAATAAATAAGTAACTACTGCCAGAGCGAGAGATAATATGTAGTGATTTAAAATGAATTCTAGATAACGGTCCATGGATAAATTTGTAAAGTTAAGTGAATGAAGAAAAGATGAATTAGTGATTAGAGCAGAAGACATCCCGCATCATTTTAATGAGCAACAGCATACGGGCGTCGTCAATAAAATAATAAACGCGGTTGGCTTGTTTTTTAGAGCCAAGAATTTTTTTTTCCCTGAGAATTGCCAGATGCTGGGAAATATTGCTCTGACTGGTGCCAACCTGATCGACAATTTGTTGTACGCAGATTGAATCATTGCCCAGAACGCATAATATTTTTAAACGCAATGGGTGTGACATTGCTTTTAAGCAGAGGGCTGCTTGGGCTATATCCGTATCGTTGTACAAATTGTGCGGATTTTTAATTTTCATAGGTCTGCTTAATATTTCTGGTTTATTGAATCTGATTAAAAAGAACCCGTGAAGAATTATTTATACACAACTGTTGTCAACGTGTATTAATATAATGACTACTTGATTATGTGATTGGCATGTTGCCAAAATACGAAAAACCAGTAAATCTGGCAAAATAATACATCACTACGACCATTTTGGGTAATGAAGAATCAAATGGAGTACAAAGTGATTTATTTTGTATGGGGGGTAGTGATGCGGATTTTTTTTAGTATCGGGAGATAAATTTAAAGATGGTAAATCGACCAAAGCCGGTGGTATTGCTGATCCTTGACGGATTCGGTTACACGTTGGACAAAGAATACAATGCCATTGCAATGGCTAACACACCTTGTTGGGATAAATTGCAGAAAGACTGTCCCATGACGCTGCTCAGTTGCTCCGGCGCTGTCGTAGGATTGCCGGGCGGACAGATGGGCAACTCAGAGGTTGGGCATGTTCATATAGGCACCGGCCGTTATGTTCCTCAGGATTTTTCTAAGGTTAATGATGCAATAATTGACGGCAGTTTCTATTTAAATCCGGTTCTTTGTCGATCCGTTGATCTTGCCAAAGAAAAAAATAAAGCCTTGCATATCATGGGATTGCTCTCGCCTGGTGGCGTACATAGTCATGAAGAGCAGATTGCTGCGATGGTCGAGTTAGCGGCCAAACGGGGCCTGGATAAAATTTATCTGCATGCTTTTTTAGATGGACGAGATGTTCCGCCCAAGAGTGCAATGGCTTCCCTTGAGTTGCTGAATGCAAAATTTGCGGCGCTAGGCGTCGGTCGTATTGCCTCAATTGTGGGCCGTTTCTATGCGATGGACAGAGATAATCGCTGGGATCGTGTAAAACAGGCCTATGACCTGATTGCAAAAGGTGAGGCTGCTTTTAGTGCGGACTCTGCGCTACAAGGGTTGGAAGCGGCTTATGAACGAGGTGAAACGGATGAGTTCGTTTTACCGACAGCTATTTTGGATTCAGAGCATCGGGCGGTCGCTCTTGATCCTGAAGACTCGGTGGTGTTTATGAATTTTCGGGCGGATCGTGCCCGCGAAATTTCTGTAGCACTAACGGCAACAACATTCGATGCATTTGATAGGAACCGTGCACCTCACGCTGGCTATTACTGTACTTTAACGGAATATCAGCAGGATTTTGATTATGATGTGGCCTATCCTCCGACTGATATAAAAAACGGTCTTGGCGAGTATTTATCGAAGTTGGGCATGACCCAGTTGCGGTTGGCGGAAACTGAAAAATACGCCCATGTCACGTTTTTCCTTAATGGTGGCATAGATGCCGCTTTTCCTGGAGAAGACAGAATATTAGTGCCTTCTCCGAAGGTCAGAACCTATGATTTACAGCCCGAAATGAATGCAGCAGAGGTTACTGATCATTTGGTTGCAGCCATTACCGGCGGTAAATATGATGTCATTATATGTAATTATGCTAATTGCGATATGGTGGGACATACCGGCATAATGGATGCGGCAATTTTGGCCGTGGAAGCGGTCGACTCTTCATTACAGCGCGTAGTTGACGCCTTAAAGTCGGTGGGCGGGCAGATGTTGATAACCGCCGATCACGGCAATATTGAGCAAATGGTCGATAAAGAAACCGGACAGCCCCACACAGCGCACACTACAAATCCCGTGCCTTTGGTTTATGTTGGAGGGGACAAGCCATTAGACGCAGGCGGTAGTTTGTCGGACTTGGCTCCAACAGTACTGGCAATGTTAGGGGTTGAGCAACCTGTTGAAATGACTGGTCGATCGCTTATCAAATTTGTTTAATCCGTGGATGAGAAAGAAGCTGTTTTTTTGTTTTTTGCTGAGTGCGTTCGTTCATGAGGGTAGCGCGGAAATCTCGGAAAAAAACGAAGAGCTAACTGAAGTTCAATCGGGTATTAAAGCGGCCGACCAAAATATGCAGCGTATTCAGCTGCAAAAAAATACTTTAAATACGCAGTTGGGTGAAGTTGAGAAACTCTACGGAAGGACGGCCGCTTTATTAAAGACATTGCAAGGTCAGGTTGAGCAAAAACGACAGAATTTGAGTAAAATCCGACAGGAAAAACAGAATCTTCAGGATGAAGTCGCTAAACAGAACAAAGAATTAGCGGGCCAAATAAAGGCTGCCTACGCAATGGGGCAAAAGGAACAATTAAAACTGCTGCTTAATCAACAAGATCCTGCATTATCCAGTCGAATGCTGGTGTATTACGATTATCTTAATAAGGCCCGCCTGACAAAACTGGCCGGCATTTCGGAGTCTGTGCAGCATTTGGATCGGCTTGGTAAGCAGCAGCAGCAGGAAACCGAGCTTTTAGAGAAAAATCTTGAGCAAAAGAAATCGGAACAGATAGCTGTAGACGGTGTTAGAAAACGAAGAGCTAAATTGTTGACGCAACTAAAAAGTGACTTTTCTTCCAACGAACAACAAATAATTCATTTGAAAGAAAGTGAAAATAAGCTGAAAAATCTGGTATCTTCATTGCAAAGATCGACCAATGATCTTACTTTTGAAGTTGAGCAAACAAAAAAATTGCACAAAACCGCTGAGTCTCCGTCAGACGAACCTGCCAAAGACTTACCGGATTCCAGGGATGATTTTCCTAAGCTTAAGGGTGACTTTTATTCACTGAAGGGTCAACTACCTTGGCCTGTCAAGGGGCGGTTGACTAATAAGTTCGGTAGTGTGCGAGCCGAGAGTACTGAAAGTATTTGGGACGGTGTGTTAATTAACGCCAGCGAGGGAACAGAGATACGTGCGATTACCAGCGGGAAAGTAGTTTTTTCTGATTGGCTACGCGGATATGGATTGTTGGTTATTATTGATCACGGTAATGGGTATATGACCCTTTACGCCTTTAATCAGAGTTTATATCGGCAGGTTGGTGAGTGGGTAGATGTTGGCGAAGTCATTGCTTCCGTTGGGCAAAGCGGTGGTCGTAGTCATTCCGGGTTGTATTTTGGGATACGCAGCAAAGGTAAGCCGGTTGATCCGCTTGAGTGGTGCCGAAAGTAATCGGAATCAAGTTAGTAGCTGTTTAATGGCCATGTTTTAGGAAATCGAGTATTTGGAGTTTTAAGGTACATGTTAAAAAAGAAAAATATTTTCATTTTGTCCTTAGGGATTATGTTGGGTGTTTTTATGGGCATCTGCGGCAGCGTCTTTGCCGAGCGTGATAATGCTGAACCTGTAGCGGATACAGCGGAAGCTCTGCCCTATGAGGACTTACGCACATTCACGGAAATTTTTGGCCGAATTAAAAGGGATTATGTTGAGCCCGTTTCTGACAAAAAGTTATTGGAAGATGCCATTCGAGGCATGCTGAGCGGGCTTGATCCTCATTCCGCTTATTTGATTGCTGAGGAATATCAGGAATTAAAAGAAGGCACAACCGGCCAGTTCGGTGGCTTGGGCATTGAAGTTACAATGGAAAACGGCTTTGTTAAAGTGGTTTCCCCTATTGACGATACCCCAGCCCAAAGAGCAGGTATTAAAACCGGAGACCTGATTGTCAGGCTTGATGATCAACCGGTAAAAGGCATGACCTTGGCTGATGCCGTCAAACTTATGCGTGGCGAACCGGGTAGCAAGATTTTGCTCACGGTTATTCGTGAAGGGGTGGAGGCTCCTTTAAAAATAAGTATAACCAGGGATGTTATAAAAGTTAAAAGTGTGAAAAACCGGATGCTGGAAAAAGGTTACGGTTATGTACGCATCAGTAGTTTTCAATCCGGAACAGGAGAAAGCCTTAAAGAGGCTCTAGCCTCGTTGAAAAAGGAAAACACAGGCAGTCTAAAGGGCTTGGTACTTGATTTAAGAAATAATCCAGGCGGGGTGTTGAATGCGGCAGTTGAGGTGAGTGACGCCTTTATAAAGAGCGGTCTCATTGTTTACACTGAAGGGCGTATTGAAAACTCGGAAATGCGCTTTAATGCCGCTCCTGATGATCTTATTGACGGTGCGCCGATGGTGGTATTGATTAATGCTGGTTCCGCGTCGGCCTCTGAAATTGTTGCCGGAGCCTTGCAGGATCAAAAACGCGCGGTCATTATGGGCGAGAAATCGTTCGGTAAAGGTTCGGTGCAGACTATATTGCCAACCAGCAATGGTTCTGCAGTCAAGTTGACCACAGCCAGATACTACACGCCTTCAGGCCGCTCTATCCAGGCTGAGGGTATTGAGCCGGACATCACCTTGGCTCGCGTCAAGCTGGAGTCATTGGAAAAAACGGAGTTCAAGCCGGTCAAGGAAGCCGATTTGTCGCATCATTTGCAAAACGGCAAAGCTAAAGAGGGTAAGGAAGAGGCCCTGGAGAAAGAGAAAGAAGCTTTGGAAAAAGATTATCCTTTGTATCAGGCGCTGACCTTGTTGAAAGGCATTAGTTTTATGAAAAAATAAGCTTTAACTTGTTGCGGTAATCAAAAGCCCGGGTTTTGGCAGACAATATTGTTTGCTGGGATCCGGGTTTTTTATGCATTGAATTTGCTGGGGCGAGATTGCGATTTGGGTATGGGTATGGTTGAAAAATTGCTATTTAAAGGGTGGTTATAGCATCATGGCTAACGGATTTTCGGGGTAGCTTTTCGCCTTGGATTGAAAATTAATTTGCACCTAAAAAGGTGTTCTCTTTATGTTAGCAACCACAAATAAGGACTATCCCAGCATGAAGGTATTTCTAAGCTGGTCTGGCGAACTAAGCCATAAGACTGCGGTTATTTTTCGGGACTGGTTACCCTCTGTAATTCAATCAATCGTTCCCTATGTGTCGTCAGAAGACATTGACGAAGGTGCAAGGTGGAGCACTGATATTGCGAAATAGTTGGACAACGCCACGTTTGGAATTCTGTGCGTAACGAAGGAGAACGTACATGCTCCTTGGCTTACGTTTGAAGCAGGGGCGCTTTCAAAGACAATGGAAAAGGCGGCTGTTAGCCCATTTTTATTCGACATCAAGCGATCAGAGGTTAGCGGCCCAATACTACAATTTCAGTCCACGATATTTGAAAAGGAAGACTTAAAGAAACTTATTTCTTCGCTTAATAGAGCTTGCGGCACAGAGATGCTTTCTGACGAGCGCCTCGAAAAAGCGTTTTCAGTTTGGTATCCTACTCTTGAGGAGCAGCTAAATAGCCTACTTCAAAATAGACCATTAGTACCCGAGGTCGACAAAGAAGATGAGTCCATTGACTCGTCGAGCGAAATTTTGGAAGAAATTCTCGATCTAACGCGAAACAATCAGAAGTTACTCAGGAATCCAGATGGTGAATTCATCAAAGAGGTTGAATCCATCAAAGTCATGCTTGAAAAATTTGGCAAGCGATTGGTGGATTCCGATGGGGAGACCCGACGCCCTAGGCGCGACAGAAAGATGCATCCAATGATGCGAGAGATGTACATGCCTGACAAGGAAATGTGGATGATTGGTAGGGAAGTCCATCGCACATTAAAACGCTCACTTGAACGCTATCTATGAGCCGGTTCTGTAGGATGGGTAGAGCGTAGCGAAACCCATCACCTATGTGATGGGTTATGATATTCGTGGATTAACGAATCGATTTTTGATAATTGACGCTAAAGTCATTCAGGTTAGATAGCGCCATTGGTAGGTCTTCGGTCTTCTCAAGGCTGAACGCATTAACGCCGACACGAGATAAATAAAACACCTGATCCCGCATGAAGTGACCTGTTGCCCGGATTTCGCCTTGATAGTTATAACGGCCTCTGAGCAGCCAGGCATGGGAAAATATGCGGCCATCGGCAAAGGCCGGAAAATCCAGCTCGATTAATTGAATGTCATTTAAATCGGCTACGATGTCTTCAGCCGAATCGGTGGGGCCGATTCTAATGCCTATTTTCCTATCAGACTTAAGCAACAATTGCTTGTCTTTTTTCCAGCGGGCTAATGAAACGCTGATGTCGCCGTCTTTCAGTTCAGCATCATCGGCAATATAGCTCCAGCTGTCATCAATAATCTGATTGTCTTTAATTATTTGCATAGACTTGCTCTTTGAATGGGGTGATGCCAACGCGTTTTACCATGTCCAGAAAGGACTCATCATCCAGACGCTGCTTGATATAAACATCCAGTATGGTGGTAATGGCTTTAGTGACTTGGTCTTTGGCAATGGCAGGACCGAGCCGTTCGCCAATAGCCGCTTCGTTTTCCGAGGAACCGCCTAAAGTTAACTGATACCATTCCACGCCTTTTTTATCGACGCCCAGTATGCCGATGTGGCCGACGCTTTGGTGCGCGCAACCGTTCATGCAGCCGGACATGTTAATTTTTACATCGCCGATGTCGTGGAGGTAGTCCAGATCATCAAGCGCTTCATTGATTTCTTTAGTAACGCTAATAGTTCCGGCATTAGCGAGTGAGCAAAAATCGAGACCAGGGCAGCAAATGATATCGGTTGCGGTGCCGTTATTCGGTGTAGCCAGTTTCAGTGTATCGAGCTTTTGCCACAACGAGAATAGGTCCGCCTGTTTTACGTCGGCAAGAATAAGATTTTGTCTGTGCGTGCTTCTGACCTCGCCAAAGCTATATTGGTCGGCCAGATCGGCAACTGCATCAAGTTGCGTATCGGTGATGTCGCCCGGGGGGGAGTCCGGCGCTTTTAGCGATAGAAATACAGCGCGATAGCCGGGTATTTTGTGAACGGCGGTGTTGTATTTAACCCAGGTGGCAAAGGCTTTGTTTTCGAGATGATATTGCGCAAAGCTGGTATCTGGCGCGGCATTTGTTTCGTAGGCAGGCGGTGCAAATTGAGATTTGATGGCTTCAATGCGAGCGGCGTCAAGTTCCAGGTTATCCCGGATCAACAGCCATTCTTTTTCGACCAATTCGGAGAACTGCTCCATGCCGGATTCTTTAACCAGAATCTTAATACGTGCTTTGTATTTATTATCACGCCGCCCGAACAGGTTGTAAATACGAAGTATGGCTTCCAGATAAGACAGCAGGTGTTTCTTTTCCAGGTAGGGTTTGATGACTTGCCCAATGATAGGCGTGCGTCCTAAACCGCCGCCGACCAGTACTTTAAAGCCGATTTCACCTGTGTCATTTTTGACCAGATGCAGGCCTATGTCATGAAGTTGAGTCGCCGCACGATCATACTGTGCGCCGCTAACAGCAATCTTGAATTTGCGTGGCAAGTAGGCAAATTCTGGGTGCAGCGTTGTCCATTGCCGGATAATCTCGCAATAAGGACGAGGGTCTTCAATTTCATCAATACAAACACCGGCCAAGTGATCCGATGAGGTATTTCTCAGGCAATTGCCGCTGGTTTGGATGGCGTGCATTTGGACGCTGGCCAATTCTTCAAGAATGTCAGGAACTTGTTCCAGTTGAGGCCAATTAAACTGGACGTTTTGCCGGGTCGTAAAATGACAGTAGTTTTTGTCGTAAGTACGGGCAATGTGAGCCAGTTTCCTGATTTGTTTGGAGTTAAACAGGCCATAAGGGCCGGCTATCCGTAACATCGGGGCGTGAGTTTGCACATAGAGGCCATTCATTAAGCGCAATGCGCGAAATTGGTCGTCTGAAATTTGGCCTTTCAAAAAGCTTTCCGTCTGCCTTCTAAATTGGGCTACCCGTTGTTCAATGAGTGTTTGGTCGTCGTTATTATATTGGTACATAAATGAGCGCTGAGCGCTTGTATAGGCAATTAATTACAGCCAATAATCATATACTGTGGGTCATAAAATGACAAAGGTTATTGTATGATGCTAAGATTGTCCGCTAAATTTTGGGTGTTTTTGATTAATTTTTGAGATAAAAAGTTAGGGGGTTATTTTGTTGCGGTCATTGTTTATGTTGTTGTCTCTATTGCTATTGCCTGGAATGGCGATGGCGGGTGGTTTTGAAAGTCTCGGTTTGACGGGTACGGAACGGGGTATTTATACGGTTCTGATCTTTATCATTGCCTATGGCTTTGTTATGACCGAAGAATTTACCCATTTGCGCAAGTCCAAACCGGTTATTTTAGCGGCTGGTATTATTTGGGCAAATGCCGCTGTTTTAGCGTCTCAAGCTGGTGTTTCTGTCGAGGATATGCATGAAGCTTTCGAATACAATTTGAAAGAATATGCGGAGCTAATGTTGTTTTTGCTGGTAGCTATGACTTATATTAATTCAATGGCTGAGCGTAATGTGTTTGAGGCCTTGCGTTCCTGGCTAGTAAGAAGACAGTTTGGCTATCGCAAACTGTTTTTGATTACCGGTATTATTACATTCTTCTTGTCGGCTGTAGCTGATAACTTGACGGCGGCTTTATTGGTGGGCGCGGTGGTTATGGCGGTAGGTGCGGATAACCCCAAGTTTGTCAGTATCGGCTTCGTTAATTTAGTGGTTGCAGCTAATGCGGGGGGGGCGTTTTGCCCTTTCGGCGATATTACAACCTTGATGGTTTGGCAGGCTGAGTACGCTGAGTTTTTTGATTTCTTTAAGTTGTTTATTCCATCGGCGGTGAATTACGCAGTGCCGGCGGCGGTGATGTATTTTGCAGTACCCGATGAACAGCCTAAAGTCTCATCTGAAGCGGCAGTGCAATTAAAGCCGGGTGCGATTGTAATTTGTGTAATGTTTTTGCTAACTATCGTTACGGCGGTAAGTTTTAAGCAGGCCCTGCATTTGCCACCGTTTATGGGTATGATGGTTGGTCTTTCTGCGCTGATGTTTTATGGTTATCGTTTGAAAACGTATTATTCCATTGAAGGCGAAGAGAGCTTTGATATTTTCAACAAAGTGCGTCATGCCGAATGGGATACCTTGTTGTTTTTCTTTGGCGTCGTATTTGCCGTGGGCGGTTTAGGCTATATCGGTTATCTTGAGCTGTTGTCCGGCGCTATGTACGATGGCTTAGGCGCAACAACAGCAAATATTTTAGTGGGTGTGATTTCGGCGATTGTTGATAATATCCCTGTTATGTTTGCGGTGCTAAATATGAATCTGGACATGGATTTATATCAATGGCTATTGGTGACGCTGACTGCCGGTGTTGGTGGTTCGTTATTATCAGTTGGCTCTGCTGCTGGCGTGGCTTTGATGGGACAGTCGGACCATAAGTATACATTTTTTAGTCATTTAAAGTGGACGCCTGCAATTGCTGGCGGTTACGTAGCAAGTATTGTTGCCCATTATCTAATTAATGGTTGATAGCTCAAGTGAGCACTGCACTTCTTGTGCAGTGCTCGGCAACTGCACAAGGCGAGACTCTACCTTCTGCATAATCTCCATGGATATGGTGAATGCAGATAGTTCCAGAGCATCGATATATCCGTTTGGGCAGCCGCGTTTGTTGGGTAAAGCCAATGGGTGACAATAAAAGTTGGCGGACGGCCTTTTCAATTTATGTTCAGCCGCGAGTACGGGGCATGATATTTCTCGGCTTTTCCGCTGGACTTCCTTTCTTATTGGTTTTTTCGACATTATCGGCCTGGTTGCGAGACGAAGGGGTGGAAAGATCGGTTATAGGTTTTTTTAGCTGGATCGGGGTTACTTATTCAATAAAGGTTTTTTGGGCTCCCGTCATTGACAGATTGCCTTTGCCATTATTGACTAAATTTTTGGGTAAAAGGCGCAGCTGGATGTTGCTTGCACAACTGGGGATTGTTGTCGGTCTATTTGGTATGGGAAGTTCGGACTCGCATAACCAATTACAGCAGATTGCCCTGTTTGCAGTGTGGGTGGCATTTTGTTCGGCTACGCAAGATGTTGTTATTGATGCTTATCGTATTGAATCAGTGAATCCTGAATATCAAGGTGCTATGGCGGCGACCTATGTGTTGGGGTATCGGATTGCCTTGTTGATGGCGGGCGCGGGTGCTTTTTATATCGCGGATTATGCCAGCTGGAAAATCGCTTATTTTGTAATGGCAGCTGCCATGTCTGTAGGCCTGATAACGACCCTTTGTATTAAAGAGCCGGAGCATAAACATTTTGACGGGAGGTTGCGTGAGAATGTCGCTGTAAAGCCGCAGAATATCTGGCGGCGGTTGTTGACAAGTTTCGTGGATGCCGTATTGAACCCCTTCGTCGAGTTTTTTGCGCGTAACGGCAGAGTCGGTTTATTGATTTTGATGCTTATCGCAGTTTACAAAATGAGCGACATCACTATGGGGGTTATGGCGAACCCGTTTTATCTTGATTTGGGCTTTAGTAAAAAAGATATCGCGGATATTAGTAAAGTTTTTGGTTTTTTTATGACTATTGCCGGTGCTGCAATGGGCGGGGTGCTGGTTGTTAGGTATGGGATTATGCGTCCCTTGCTGCTAGGTGCGGTTATGGTCGCTGCTACTAATCTGCTGTTCGCCGTTTTGGCGGTTAGCGAGCCCAGTTTGTTACTGTTGTCAGGCGTTATAAGTGCGGATAATTTAAGTGGTGGAATAGCGACATCGGTGTTCATCGCTTACCTTTCCAGTTTAACCAGTACTGCGTACACCGCCACGCAATACGCGCTGTTCAGTTCGCTGATGACTTTGCCTGCTCAACTATTAGGGGGGTTTTCCGGAATAGTTGTAGATAGTTATGGTTACACTGTTTTTTTTATTTATGCGTCAACAGTAGGTTTGCCGGCAATCGTGTTGGTGCTTTTATTGATGCGCTATCAAAACCGGTCTAAAGCTTATAACTATACTCCATGATCAGTGGGACGTGATCAGAAAATCGTTTATCTTGATAAATGGATGCTATGCTTGTTTGTCTTTATTAAAGTGTAGGGCTGATTATTTGGTTCAATACGCCAGCTGACGTTTTTTATCCAAGATTGGCCTCTGTTTGGCTATCAGTGTATTGTTCGGATTCCTGACTAAGAAGTTTGAATGCGTCTATCCGGTGCTCATCAGCAAATAATCAATCCAGTCAGGCTTTTCTTCGGATAAAAATCCTGAGTTCTTTTGATTGTCTCTCGAATTTTTTAAATCAATTTCTTTGTGTGTTATGGCTCAGTCGTCGGAGATTATGTAGTTATGGCTATTTTGGAAGCATTTTTGTAAATAAGGCGAGAATTTTCCTTGGATTTAAACTTGAAAGCTTGGCGGTCTCCCTGGTCCTTGGTCAGTCGGAAAGTAAATAAAGCGGGATAATACTTAAATTACCAAACTGAACCATCAATAGATAGATATTCTTCATCATGGTAAAAATAGTTGCAGTTCGCAGGGCAACGTAGGTCGATGCTAAGTTGATTCAGCTGCGTTTTTGTTTCTTGCGTGCAAATAACGCCAGCATTTTGTTGCTGCGCCCATGTGAACAAACCTTTGTGTTCTGGAGAGCGGAGACCATTCGCGTTTAAAGTAATAATGCGCATAAATATAAATTGAGTTGCGAACTTTTAATGAAATACGTATTATATGGGGTTCTTTAATAAAGTATGTAGCCCGTTTGTGGGTAATGTGAAAGTGATATGAAACCAGAAATTCATCCAGAATATAAACAAATTACTGTAACTTGCGGTTGCGGTAATAAATTTGAGACCGGTTCTGTATTGGGTAAGGATTTGCAGGTTGAGGTTTGTTCTTCATGCCATCCTTTTTATACAGGAAAGCAGCGTGTTGTTGATACGGCGGGGCGCGTTGATAAATTCCGTAAAAAATACGGTAAATAAGTTTTGTGGGTTTTTGCTAGGGTAATTAATTGCTCTCGGCATTGCTGCAAAAATGCTTGTTATGCTGGAAAAATCAGCAAATAAAAAGATTGGTATTTTTTGATGTGTATATAGGCAAAGAGCATATTAACCGTTTTTATTTTGCATAACAGCCATAAAGCAGAAAGCCAGTACAACATTGTTGTACTGGCTTTCTGCTTTATGGCTGTTAGCGTTTGTTGTATTTAGAATTCCATGGCTCTTCAATATTTTAATGAGTGACTTAGGTAAGTGCTAAAAAGTAGTTCAGGAAATAAATTTGGTTTGTTAAAGCGAGCGGAACAATGATTGCTTATTAGTGATGGTGTGGGTAATGTCTTAAATAGAGTCTAAGCCCGACAATCCTTCAATAGACCAGTTGGAGAAATCAAGAGAACCTTCATCGTTATCGCCGTTTTTATAATTAATCCGGCAGATGTATTTTTTGGTGATTGTGCCTGCGGTGGAGTTTGTGATGTCAATTTCGGCGTTAATCACATATTGGTAATTCCCTAGGCTCCAAGCATTAAGAGGATTTTCAGGGAAGCTAATAGATACATCAGGTCCAAGCTTGGATTTAATGTAGTTATTACAGTGTATAAAGGCGAGTTTAGTTAATGGTGTAGAGATAGGGGATTGTCCGCCTTGGTCTTTGCTATCAACAAGAAACAAATCTGATTGAACTATTTTATAAACGAAAGGCATTATGACCTTGCTTTGAATTAAAAGTAGAGTTGTTAGGGCTACGATAAAAATTATGATGGAGTATTTCTTCATGGATTCTGAGCTTTTAAATTGAAATTAAAATTAATTCTAACAGGAATCAATATTTTAAGTGTAGAGGAATTTAACAGGTAACGCTTGGATTCAAGGAAATGTATTGGGTGTTTGTTTTTGACTTGACAAGGCTATTTGAACTGGTAGACTGACAGCTCACTAAATTGACTTGGTGGCACTTGGTTCTTAATATTTTTAGGCGCTAGTGAGAAAATGGAGTTGTAACTATAGCCCCTGGCCATCACAAGTCGGGGATTTGATAATTTTTGGAGGTAGAAATGGCAGCTACAACTGAATCAGTGAGAGCTGATGCTGCGGAAGCACCGCTGTTAAATAAGAAAAATATGATCCTTGGAGCATTGCTATATGTAGTGTTCTATGGTTGGGTTCGTTGGTATGAGGGTGTCTATGGCTGGTCAGCTGGTCTAGATTCGTTCGCTCCTGAATTCGAAACATATTGGATGAACTTTCTTTATATCGAGTTTGTTTTAGAAGTGGCAACTGCAGGTATCTTGTGGGGTTACATCTGGAAATCTCGTGATCGTAAAGTAATGTCAATCACCCCAAGAGAAGAGTTAAGAAGACACTTTACTCATTGGACTTGGTTGGTAATGTATGGCTTCGCCATCTATTACGGCGCTAGCTACTTTACAGAGCAAGATGGTACATGGCACCAAACTATTGTTCGTGATACTGACTTTACACCAAGTCACATCATTGAATTCTATTTGAGCTATCCTATCTACATCATCACTGGTGGTGCTTGTTTCTTGTATGCAAAAACAAGACTTCCTACTTATCAGCAAGGTCTGCACCTTCAATATATGGTTGCAGTAGTTGGTCCTTTCATGATTCTGCCAAATGTTGGCTTGAATGAATGGGGTCATACTTTCTGGTTTATGGAAGAGTTGTTTGTTGCACCTTTACATTACGGCTTCGTATTCTTCGGATGGGCAGCTTTAGGTGTAATGGGTGTTGTTAATACAGAAGTTATAGCTATCGCTAAGCTTCTGAAAAAAGACCTAGCTTAACAATAGGTCTTTGGTTGTAATTACTATCTCCTTCTGGCTGTTTCGCTTTTTTTCAGGGCGAAACAGCTAATGATGAAGATGGTCATTAATAAAAATAATTTAAATCCTTTAGGAGGTAAGCTAATGAGCGCATCTCAATCAGCTGTACGTTCACGCGCTGAGGCAGTTAAAGTTTCACGCACGTTCGACTGGCTAATTCTGTTCGTATTGTTCTTCGTTGTACTTGGCGGTTATCACATTCACTACATGTTAACTGGTGGTGACTGGGATTTCTGGACTGACTGGAAAGATAGACGTCTATGGGTAACTGTAGCTCCAATCGTTTCAATCACTTTCCCAGCAGCTGTTCAAGCTGTGTTGTGGTGGCGTTACCGTTTGCCTTTTGGCGCGGTAGTTTGTATCTTAGGTCTGCTTTTAGGTGAGTGGATTAACAGATATTTAAATTTCTGGGGTTGGACTTATTTCCCAGTAAACTTCTGCTTCCCTTCAAACCTGATGCCAGGTGCTATTGTTCTTGACGCTATATTAATGCTGTCAGGCAGCATGACATTGACCGCAGTTCTTGGTGGTTTGGCATGGGGTCTGTTGTTCTACCCAGGCAACTGGCCAATTATAGCGCCGTTACACGTTCCTGTTGAATACAATGGCATGATGATGACACTTGCTGATTTACAAGGTTACCACTACGTAAGAACTGGTACACCTGAATATATCAGAATGGTTGAAAAAGGTACATTAAGAACTTTCGGTAAAGACGTTGCTCCAGTATCAGCGTTCTTCTCTGGTTTCGTGAGTATTTTGATTTACTTCTTGTGGCATTTCTTCGGTAAATGGTTCGGTGGTACTTCATTCACCCAAAGCGCGTAAGCACTTGGTTGTAAGAAACACACAAAAAGACTGATGTTAGCAAAGCAAATTTATGCTGTTGACATTAGATACTCTGAAAACTATAGATTCTCTATTATAGAGGAGGATATATGAAATTAATAAAAGACAAGGTTGCTAAATTATCCTTTGTCGCACTGCTGGTAACTGTTACAGCAGCGATGTTTTACGCACCAACTGCATCTGCTCATGGTGAAAAGTCGCAAGCCGCATTTATGCGTATGCGTACAATTCACTGGTTTGACCTGAATTGGTCAAAAGATACAGTGCCTGTTAATGATACTATGACAATTTCTGGTAAATTCCACGTTTTTGCTGGATGGCCTGAAACTGTTGATAAGCCAGAAATTTCATTTTTGAACATCGGTATTCCTGGACCTGTATTTATTCGTCAAGGTTCATGGATCGGTGGTCAATTAGTTCCTCGTTCAGTTACTCTGGAACTGGGTGAAACTTATGAGTTTAAAGTATTGTTAAAAGCACGTCGTCCAGGTGACTGGCACGTACACACTATGATGAACGTTAAGGGCGGTGGTCCAATCATCGGTCCAGGTAAATGGGTAACTGTTACTGGCTCTATGGGATCATTTGTTAACCCAGTTACTACGTTATTAGGTGATACTATCAACCTGGAAACGTATAATCTGAGCAACACTTACTTCTGGCACGCTTTCTGGTATGCCCTAGGTTTGGCTTGGTTGGGATATTGGGCTCGTAAACCAATATTCGTACCGCGTTACCTTGCTGTTGAAGCAGGAAAAGCAGATTCTTTGATTACTGCTCTTGACAAGAAAGTTGCTATGGGTTTTGCAGCAGGTACAATTGCGATTGTTGCTTTCGGTATGAGCAGCACAAACGCAGCGTACCCTGTAACAACTCCTTTGCAAGCTGGTTTGTTACGTGGCATGAAGCCAATTGAAATGCCTGCAAAAACTGTTAACGTTAAAGTTGAAGATGCAACTTACCGTGTGCCAGGTCGTGCTATGCAAATGACACTGACTATCACTAACAATGGTGATTCTGCGGTGCGTTTGGGTGAGTTCAACACTGCTGGTGTTCGATTCTTAGATCCTAAAGTTCACGTTGATGAAACTGGCTATCCAGATGACTTGTTGGCTGAAGAAGGTTTGACTGTTAGTGATAACAGCCCAATCGCTCCAGGTACATCAAGAACTGTGCAAGTTACTGCTTCTGACGCTGCTTGGGAAGTTTACCGTTTAGCTGACTTGATCTATGATCCAGACAGTCGTTTTGCTGGTTTGTTATTCTTCTTTGATGAAGCTGGCAACCGTCAAATGGTTATGGTAGATGCTCCATTAATTCCATCTTTCATCTAAATGAATAATTAACTGACAACTTTGGTTGTCAGTTAAGGAATTTGAGACCCTCGTTCCCAATAGGTAACGAGGGTTTTTTTTTGAAAAAGAAAATGGCGGATTCAACTCCGAAGTGCAATCCCAGTAATCATGCGGCTTCTTTCTCTTTCTCAGCAAAAAAGACCTCATGAGGTGTTTTAAAATTGAGCGTTTTTCGAGGGCGATGATTGAGCTTATGCATGACAGCCTCAACCGCGTCATCGGTTATGTTCTCAAAGCTACTCCCTTTGGTAAAGTATTGCCGGATCAAACCATTGGTATTTTCGTTTAAGTCACGCTCCCAGGAGCTATAAGGATGAGCGAAATACACATCAGCGTTCAGCTGCTCCTTCATTTTTTCGTGTCCTGCAAACTCTTTGCCGTTATCGGCGGTAATTCGTTAAAGTTTTATCCAGATAGGGCTGTAGCAATAAAATAGTGGCCTCAGTCACCCCTTCGGCATGTTTGCTCGCTACCTTTTTTATCAGGGTGAACTTGGAAAATCGATCCACTATCGTCACTAAGGCGCCTTGATGGTTCTTACCGATCACGGTATCAATTTCCCAATCGCCGATGCGGGTCTTTTGCGCAACGATCTCAGGGCGTTCGTCGATACTGATACGGTTCCTGATCTGGCCGCGCTTATCCTTTGATCCGTATCGCTTTTTGCGTTTCTTGTTGCTGTGCCGAAGATGCTGATACAAAGTGCCGCCGCA
>NZ_JAUXVR010000008.1 GCF_030680395.1 Methylobacter sp.
ATAAGGTTCGTTGCTCAGATAGGAATTAAAGGCATCTGCCTTGCCGTCAACCAAATCATGAATTTCATAACTGCTGGGGATGACATGAAGGCGGCTTATGTCTATGCCTTCATTATTGAACATGGCGACAAAATCAGCATCGACGGTTTGATCCATCAGCATGATTTTTTTTCCGACTAAACCGTCAGGTGAAGAAATTCCGGCATCTTTGCGCGCGATTAACACGGAAGGGGAATGTTGATAGATCGCAGCCAGGGCGACAAGCGGTGCGCCGCGTAACCGTTCCAATAATAATTCGCTATTGGCCACGCCATATTGGGCATGGCCTTGAAGGACTTCCTGCACCGGTTTTTTATCCGGCATGCCTTCGTGGATAATGACGTCGAGTCCCGCGTCTTTGTAATAGCCTTTTTCTAACGCGGCATAATAGCCGGCAAATTGAAACTGGTGATGCCAGCGTAACTGTAAATGGATAGATTCAGCCGATGCAGAAAAGCATGGATATATCAATGCCATAGCAAGTATGGCATAGGTTCGCATCATATTGAGGTTATCCGGTTTTTATGCTTGATAGTCATTCTTCATTGCTTGGCATACACAGATAACTCAACCGCCTCTGCCGAGAAGAAACTTCAGGTGCATATCATGTCAGCATTTGTGCAGTCGAGATTGGAAATAAGTTAGAGATATTGCAACACAAAGCTTCCGTTCCTGCTCCCGCCCATTACCTACATCCATGTAGGTAATGTTTCTAACTGACGACTGGAGTTATTTATTAAGCAGTTTGCGGACACGGTCGTAAATCGTTTGCCGATTAATGACCAGTACATAGCTTAATAATCCAAGTATTAAACCGAACAACAATTTTCCAAAAACAGAACTTTCCTGCTCAGCTGCTGCCGGAGCTGCCGGAGCCCATTGGGGTTGTACGGTCTGTACCGCAACTTTGGAAGGTTGGTATTCTGCCTTCAGGTCCGGCAGACCTAAGCTGCGCCACTCATCATAATCCTGCCAGATAGGATAATTGCGTTTCCAAAGCCCTTTGGTGAAATAAGGCGCAAGACTCATACCGTGCGATTTCGGTATGCCTTTTTCATCAAGGAAATCTTTATAGACGACCAGGCTGATGTCTCCGCCCTCGCCAACGCCATTAGTCGTAAACGCTTTTTCAACATGGTCATGGAACATCCAGATACCTTGTCCAAAACTATGCAAGCCATCATCGACACCGCTTAATTCCAGGTCAATACGCTGTGCGGGTACCATGCCGTGCACATCACGCTGGATATAGGAGCCAGGGCCATTATCGACGCCGTCATAATGAGTGATAGTCGGCTTGTGACCGTGAATATGCATAGCCATAGCTTCCGTATGACCATTCAGAACCCGCAGTTTAACTTTTTCATCCTGGCCCATTTCGATCAGCGACTCCCTTAAGGTATAAGGGAATGAACGGCCATTGAGCATGAAATAATCATCGGTGGCGTCTGTCGTGTCGTATTCCATGTTCATATGCTTGGCAATCAGCCTCGGATCATTGGCTGATCTGGCAACAAGCTCATGTAACTCTTTATCCGCGGATTGATAATGCAAGTCGTATTCTCGGGCATATTTTTCCAGTACCGCCACCGATGGATGGCGAACCTGACCTGCGCCGACATTAAGCGTTTGCGGCCAGTTGTTGGGACGGTTTTCCTCAACGATAAAAATACCCTGCAAGCCCATCGGGATATGCGTATGCGGTTGAACATGGCAATGATAATACATAGTGCCCGGTTGGCGGGGCTTGATCACATAAGTCTTGCTTTGACCAGGCATCGTATCCATGTTGCTGGTTTGCCCAACGCCATCATTACCACCGCCGCCATGATCCATAAACGGATGGTCGATGCCATGCAAGTGTATGGAATGCGGCAAATAATGGGTGTTTTCCAGAACCAGCCAGACCACGTCATCCTGCTCGACACGGATTACCGGAGATGGTACGCGCAGCAATGGATTGGCGACTGGTTCGTAAATGCTCAGTGTAGACATATCGCGGGTTTTTGGGGCAAAGACCCAAAAAGTCGGCTGGATACCCGGCGCTATATCGAAGGTGGTGGTCGGGTCTTTCATGTCCGGTGAATGACCGTTGAGTTCGGCAACTTCAAGTTTGATAATGATTTTATCAGGATCGCCGTCGCCATCGACATCGTCAGACATGGTAATGGCATCGGCAGCAAGCTGAGTTTCCATCAGTGTTGCCATGGAAATGCCGTTAGTACCTTTTACGAAAGCAGCAATGTCGGCCGGATTGTCAGGGTTACAGAGCCGTGAAGCCTGGATTTTTACACCATCAATGACTTGTTCTTTTCGCCATTCCGGAGAAGTAAAGTCAGAACATACCTCTTCTACCGGTCCCATTTCTACCTTGGCCGTAGGAGGTAAATCACTGGCCGCTTGACTCCAAGGATGTATAAGGAGCAGAGTGGCGCCGCACATGAAGGTAAGAAAATTTTTATGCATACAACGACCTCGAAAAAATACAACTAAATAAAATCACCCACCGCTAACTCAAAGCGGAGGTTCTTTAACTTGGCCATTTTAACTGAATATCAAGGAAAATTCATTTTTAACGTTAGAATAAGCTTAAATTGTCAATTATAGATTTTATGGCTGTGTGGAAGAGCCATCATCAATTAAAAACAGTCAGTAATTACTTGCAAATGAAAGGGCAGAACAGATGAATTCTCAAACAAAAACTTCCGGACTCAATGGTTTAATCTTTGATAACCGTTTTATTCGTGAGTTACCTGCCGATCCGCAAACTGCCAATAATCGCCGTCAGGTATTCTGTGCCTGTTATTCGCGGGTGCTGCCGACGCAAGTTGCCAATCCGCAAATAGTCGCTTATTCCAAAGAAGTTGCAGAACTTTTAGACTTGAGTTCCGAAGATTGTGAATCGGATTATTTTACCCAAGTGTTCGTCGGCAATCGCTTGTTACCCGGTATGGATCCTTATGCAACTTGTTACGGTGGTCATCAATTCGGTAACTGGGCGGGGCAGCTCGGCGACGGTCGCGCTATTAATTTGGGTGAAGCGGTCAATCGCCGAGGCGAACATTGGATATTGCAGCTGAAAGGTGCAGGCGAAACGCCATATTCAAGAAGCGCTGACGGTTTGGCGGTGTTGCGTTCTTCGGTGCGCGAATTTTTGTGCAGCGAAGCCATGTATCATCTGGGCGTACCGACTACACGGGCATTGAGTCTGATACTGACCGGCGAAGAAGTTATCAGGGACATGTTTTACAACGGCAATCCCAGACCTGAACCGGGTGCCGTAGTTTGCCGGGTTGCGCCATCGTTTACCCGTTTTGGTAATTTCCAGATTTTCACAGCCAGGGGCGAGCTTGAGCTGCTGAAAAAGCTGGTAGATTATACAATTCGCACCGACTTTCCGCATTTAGGCGAACCATCATTTGATGTTTATCTTAAATGGTTTGAAGAAGTCTGCCGCAGAACGGCGGAAATGATAGTGCACTGGCAGCGGGTCGGCTTTGTTCATGGCGTGATGAATACCGACAATATGTCGATACTCGGACTCACCATAGATTACGGCCCTTACGGCTGGCTGGAAAATTACGATCCTAACTGGACGCCTAATACTACCGATGCGGCTGACCGCCGGTATCGTTTCGGCAACCAGCCGCAAATCGCTTTCTGGAATCTCGGGCAACTGGCCAATGCTATTTATCCCCTGATAGAACAGGTTGAGCCTCTGCAACAGGCGATTAATGCCTATAAAGACACCTTTGAGCAAGGTTGGCAGACCATGGTCGCAGGCAAACTGGGGCTTAATGCCTATGATCCAGCCATTGATAACGAGCTAAACACCGAGTTATTGATCCTGTTGCAATTGGTTGAAACGGACATGACTATTTTTTACCGCAAGCTTGCGATGCTGATCATGAATGTTGAACTCAGCGACGAAGCTTTGATGGCGCCGCTGATGGAAGCCTATTATGTACCTGAGCAGTTAACCGATGAATACAATGCACGTCTTGGTCACTGGCTTAGGCTTTATATAAAGCGGATTCAAGCTTCCGGCATATCCGATGTTGATCGGCAAAAAAGAATGAATGCCGCCAATCCCAAATACGTATTGAGGAATTATCTGGCGCAACTGGCGATAGACAAAGCAGAGCAGGGGGATTTTTCGATGGTTAACGAACTACTGGAACTGTTGCGTCATCCTTACGACGAACAACCCGGTAAAGAAGAATTCGCCTTAAAACGTCCCGACTGGGCAAGGCAGCGGGCGGGTTGTTCTATGTTGTCGTGCAGTTCGTAGATTGCGCTTCACTTTGTTCTGCGCAATCTATGGTTCTACACAAATCAGTTTAATTCGGCTCTTTCCATTTCTGCTTACGCGCTTTTTTCTTGGCTTCTTTCTGCTCGCGAATAATCACCAGTTCGGCCAGTTCTTTTTCCATCATGGCCGGGGTTTCCAGGCTGATTCTGCCAATGGTTCCGGCGCGCAATTCAGACAGCAGGATCTTGGACACTTTATCCATTTCGATGCGCCCGCCTGAACGTAGACAGCCGCGTTTTTTGCCGATGGCTTCCATAAGCTGTTGCTCGGCTTCCGGGAGTTGCTCCAGCTGAAAACGGGCCTGCAATAAATCCGGGTAATGCTGTAACAGATATTCGGCCGCGAAGAAGGCCACATTCTCATGACTGATAGCGGTGTCTTTGATGGCGCCGGTGGTCGCCAGGCGGTAACCGCTGTTTTTGTTTTCGACGTTGGGCCAAAGCATTCCGGGCGTGTCCAAAAGAATAATGCCGTGGCCTATATCAATGCGTTGCTGGGTCTTGGTAATGGCCGGTTCGTTACCGGTCTTGGCAATCATTCTTCCGGCCAGTATGTTGATCAGCGTGGATTTTCCGACATTGGGGATACCCATAATCAGGGTGTGTATGGGTCTGTCGCTGCTGGCTTTGTTCGGCAGCATCTTGTGGCACAGTTCGGTCAATTGGCGCATTTTTTCGGGCTGTTCAGTGGTCAGCGCCAGGGTTTTTACGCCTTGCTCCTGTTCCAGGTAAGTTTGCCATTGTTGCGTAACAACTGGATCGGCAAGGTCGCTTTTGCTGAGGACCTTGATGCAAGGCTTGTCGCCGCGCAGGGCGGCGAGCATCGGATTTTGGCTGCTGAACGGAATACGCGCGTCCAGAATCTCGATGATCAGGTCAACCTTGGGCAGGATTTCTTTGACCTCTTTGCTGGCCTTGTGCATATGGCCGGGGTACCACTGAATAAGCATAATGTTTAGCTGTAACCAAAGTGGACTATTTAAGCATCATAACCCTATAATCAACAGCTATAAATATAAACAAGGCTTAATGAATGAAGATAATTAATATATTAGGAAGACTGTTTTCTGCTGGCTGGCTGTACGCAGGATCAACAAAATAAGCTGTTAAGGAAAGCGGTTAAGTTTGTGGAAGGAAATTATCCGGTCACTTATGCTAATGGTTCAATAATGAAAACCCAATGACAAGGTTACCTCCAACGACAAGAGCTATTATGACTTCTGGAACAATAAGAAGCATTATGTTCAGGTATCGATAGAAAATTCGTTCATTAAAAAAATATGAATAAAGAAATAACAAGTAGTTTCTACGCTTATTTGTCACGGCTAAGATGGATTAAACGGTGGGGGCTAAAGCGTAATGCGCATGCTGAAAATGTCATGGAGCATAGCTGGGAGGTGTCGGTTATTGCCCATACTCTGGCCTTGATTAAAAATCGTTATTATGGCGGGAATGTTGATGCCAACGCCGTTGCTGCTGCGGCTTTGTATCATGATATTACGGAAGTTATTACCGGCGATTTGCCCACGCCCATCAAATACCATTCCAAAGAAATCAGCACAGCTTACAAGCAGATTGAAAAACAGGCGGAGATAGAATTACTGGCTCTTTTACCGATAGAGTTACAGGCTGACTTTCAGATGCTGATTCATCACGATAAGATGCCGCCGGAACATGTGCAGATCATTAAGGCGGCAGATAAAATATCGGCCTATCTCAAATGCCAGGCTGAGCTAAAAGCCGGTAATTTAGAGTTTGAAACCGCCGCCGAACAATTGGCTTTAACTATCGGTGCATCAGAACAACCGGAAGTTACTTTTTTTATGAAAACTTTTGCGCCCAGCTGCGGATTGACGCTGGATGGCTTGATGAAAACCTATTGAGCCGGTTTGAAGTTGGGATGCCGGTAAAGGGGATTTTTTAGTATGGACGTCTCAAGTTATAATGCTTTTTTACTAAGGTAGAAGATAGGATGAAAATTCACGGAGCTGCTGGAATTTCCCTAAGCTTTAAAATAAAACAGATTGCGCATAAAGAAATGGAATCTATACAGTATGAGTGGACAGTCGAATAAATTTACACGGTGCAGTACCCATGGAGAAGTTGTGAAACATCGATACACCATTGAGCAAGCCAGAATATTACTGGATATTTTGAAGTACCATAATGCATCCACCATGCTGCCTTCGTTTCATCAGGTAAAGCAGGAAACACTAGATGAGGCTCTGGATAAATTGCGGCTGGAGTTGTCCGAATTTATTGCAACGGATGACGGACTTGGCTTTATTGTTCCGATCCGGGATGAGAAGGGTCTGATTTAGTTTGGCTATCCAGACGCTATTTCTTTAAAACGACATCGCATAGCGCCGGCAGTACGAGCGCTTCCGGTTTTTTGGCAGCGGGAACCGGCGTTTTGGCTTCTTCTGAAAACCACCATGCCAGCGACGCATCGCAACCATCGCTTTCAGGAAGCGGTTCCTGTCCAATGCAGTTTTTGTTATTCAGCGGACATTTGAGCCGCACGTGAAAGTGATCATCATGCCCCCACCAGGGTCGAACTTTTCTTAGCCAGTCGTGGGCTGACTTACGTGTACACAATAGGCGTTTGACACTGGGATTGACGAAGATGCGGTCTACTTCGGGTCTGCGTGCCGCGGTCTCAAGAATTTTTTCATGAGCCATCGACCACTGGTTATCATTAATGGCATCCGATTGAGCGACAAGAACCGAGGGGGCACTCCAGGTTTCACGTTCATTAAATTCCAGACTTCGGGTTGCAGCTTGTTGTGAAAGCAAATACCAGATATCGACGTCGAGTCCGGTTTGGTGGCTGCGATGCCCGCTTGGCGTCGGGCCACCGCGCGCTTGTCCCAGATCGCCGATCAGCAAGACACCCCAATGCTGTGAGTGGGTAGTCTTGGCTATGCTCTCAATAAATCGTATCAAGTCCGGATGACCATAAGATCGGCTTCGTGTAGGGCGCATCAATTGATAGCCTGTGCCATTCTGAGGTAGCGAGACCGCACCGCTTAAACAACCGGCCGTATAAGAACCAACGCTTTGAGCGCTATCGCCGATTTGTGCAGCTTGTTTGATCATCGCCCAGTTATTGTCAACGGGAGATGAAGAACATTCGGAGAAAATGCCCAATAACAGAATAAATATTGAAAATTTCATTTTAAAATTCAGGGGCGACCGGCTGAACAGGTCGCCCGTTGTCAGGCTTATTTCTTAACAGGCGCTGATAAATCCAGAAAGTGTTTGGAATTATCAGTAACCGGAGCTGAGCCGGGGCGAGTATTGATACTTGCCGGTGAAGCGCTGTTCGTTTTTTCAGTATTCGCTCCCTCTGTTGTAGCTTCATCTTCCAATTGGAGTTCATCTTCTTCAGGAACCTTGCCGTCATGGAGCAGATATTCACGACGTTGCTGATAAGCATTTTTGATAAAGGAATAACGATCTACAGAAGCTTCATCAACGATTTTTTCAGTCGGTATCAGATCGGCGCGAGTGTCTGTGACATCAACTGCTTTGGCTCCCGCATTGATCGCGCTGACGGCGGCGCCGCTACCGGCAAATGCAAAGGTATAGGTGAGTGGGTTCAATAAAGCATCGCCAACAGCCCCTACAACTTCTCTAGGTGAACTGGCCCCCATAAACGGCACCACCAAGTAGTTACCGGTCGGAACGCCCCAGAAGCCTAAGGTCTGACCGAAGTCTTCATTATGCTTGGGCAGATCAATCATTTTTGCCACATCAATAAAGCCGGCAACGCCAATCGTGGTGTTAACCAGGAAGCGACTGGCATCCATACCGCCTTGCAACATTTTAAGTTGCAGTAAATCATTGACGGTTACCCCGATGTCGTTCATGTTACTGAAGAAATTGGTTATGCCCTCATCAACAAATTTCGGAGTGATCCACATATAGCCTTTTGCCACAGGTTTTAAAACAGCCTTGTCCAGATCATCATTAAACTCTTGGGTGCCACGATTCCAGCCTTCCCAGGGGTCTTTTTCGTTAACCGTTGAGGTGCTCGCACAACCCGCAAGCACGCTTGATATAACCAGGCTACTCATAAATAAACGAGTGTTGATGATGGATTTTTGCATGCTCATGGATTATCTCTATCTACTTAATGTTGATGTAATGGGAAGCCTGTATAGAACAGTTATTATTTTTGCGCGAATTATACCAGACACAGTCTATAAAAAGCCTCACTGATTTTGCATTTGCCGGAGTATCCAGCGTTGCCTTTTAAGTAAATAGTTCGATGGCTGAGCTGCCCGCAGCAGTATCGGGTTAGGCAGGGTTGCAGCCAGTAATGCCGCTTGCGATCGGCTGATTTGATTAGCATGGATGCCAAAATAGTGCTGACTTGCGGCTTCTATGCCAAATAGGTGGTCGCCAAATTCAGCAATATTCAAGTAAACCACCAATATTCGTTCCTTACTCCATAGCAATTCGATCAGCAGCGTGAACCAGACCTCCAGTCCCTTACGGACAAGACTTTTTGACGGCGTTAAAAATAAGTTTTTGGCTACTTGCTGGGAAATAGTACTCGCCCCTCTAAGTCGTCCGCCATCCATATAGACATCAATGGATGATTGTATGGAATTTAAATCAAATCCCGAGTGTTGAAAAAAGCGCTGATCTTCTGCCGCGATAACTGCCGAACAGGCGTAAGGCGATATTTTTTTTGCCCCGATCCATGAGTATTTGATAGCCTTAAACGCGCCATCGTCCCTTAAGTCTTCAAAATGTCGATAGACCATAAACGCCGACGTTGGCGCAGGTACCCAACGTAACAATACACACAAGCCGACCGAGGAAGCCAGCAAGGTAAACAGCAAATAAAGCATAGTCTTGCGCAGTATTGCCTTGATGGATAATGAGCGAAAGTTGCTGTTGTTAGGATAACGGGATTGTCTTGCCAAAATACAAAGATTGTTAATGAGAGGGGATTGGCATAAGAGTTATGCACTGCATTTATGCATATGATAAAGCCTTAATCCAAGTTTTAATAGCCGCAAACGATACTGCCGAATTCTGAGGTGAGTATATAATCCTGGAAAATAAAAAGTAGACGTTTCCAGGCGACACAAAAAGCGCAAAAATATATCAAACTTTAGACAGTTACCCAGAGAGTGAACGGCTTAACCAATATAACACACTGATCTATTTAGGATCTTTCGTGGACTAATCGCCGTTTTTAGAATAATAACAACTTACCGTACAGACTTGATTCAAACGCATGAAACTCCGATACACACTGACTGCTCTTTTGCTACTTATTACCCAAAGCGGCTGTATGCCGATGACTTATCCACCGGGCGCAAAAAACAATGCGGCTCAACTTGGCGAGAACACTTTTCTCACCGAAGATGGGGCCAGTTTGCCGTTACGTCATTGGCTGCCGAAAGTCGAACCGCGTACGGTCATTATCGCGCTGCACGGATTTAACGATTACAGCCGTTTTTTTGATACGCCGGGAGAGTATTTCAGCAAACAGGGTATTGCCTGCTTCGCTTACGATCAACGCGGTTTCGGCATGGCTCCAAAACGCGGATTATGGGCAGGGGGCGAGACCTATACCAAGGATTTACAGACCTTGGTGCGACTGGTCAAACAACGCTACCCGAAACGCCCGGTTTATTTGCTCGGCGAAAGCATGGGCGGTGCGATAGTCATTACCGCCATGAGTCGGGCCGATATGCCGGAAGTTTCCGGCATTATCCTCGCCGCGCCGGCGTTATGGGCCAGATCAACCATGCCTTGGTATCAAACCGGTTTACTTTGGACGTTGGCGCACAGCCTACCTTGGCTGACCTTGACAGGGGAGGGCGTACACGTCGTGGCATCGGATAATATCGACATGCTTCGCGCAATGGGCCGTGATCCGTTGGTTATCAAAGCGACCCGCGTGGAAACGGTGTACGGGCTGACTGATTTGATGGACGCGGCATTTAACAGTGCCACGTTGCTACGCGGTAATACTTTGATGCTTTACGGCGAAAAAGATGAAATTATCCCCAAGGAACCGACTTATGCCTTCTTGCAGCAGTTTCTTGCGACAAACTCGACAGAAAAAACCGTGGCCATTTATCAACACGGTTACCACATGCTGTTACGCGATTTGCAAGCGTCCACCACATGGAAAGATATAGCCGCCTGGATTAACGCCAGTCCTGGCAAGCTTCCGTCAGGCGCGGATAATCGGGCGAAGCAATTGTTGAGCAGCCGTTAAAGGTTCTTTAACATTAAATGCATAATTCGATGCATCTTTTTCTAATAAGGTTGGTGATGTATCAGAGCCATCGCGCTTAAATTATCCTCAAGAGTACGAAGTAAATAATCGCTGCCCCGGCTATATTGGCCGGCGACTCTATGCCCTGCGGGTACTTCATTCAATTTATTATCGGCTTAAAATCCGGTTACTTCGCTGTACCCTGGCACCCAATAATTTCAAAACAATCTGATTCCGGGCAGATACAACAGTTCGCCATCTATGTGTGCGATACCGTACCGACTCTAAGAAGCTTTTCCGATAAAGTTTTTATTAACTTACATCATTATGTCTTTTAACAGCATGCTTGAATGTAAGCCAAAGCCAATGGGCTGGTTTCCTTTAAGCCGTTTGTTGAGGCTGTTGGATGACCAGGCTTGTTGTCGTGCAATAACAGATTTTATAGAGCAACAACGGATTAATTGCTGATAACGATACCATTGATCGGATGAGCGTTCGTTGATTTATAAGGATAAAGCGGGCATAGATGCCATTCAATTACTTTAAAGAACCACTCACTATTAAGGAGATTACAATGTCTAGACGATTATTGTTAACTATGTTCACATTAACTGGTAGTTTGATAATGATGACTGGCAATGCTCAGGCCGAACAGAGCGCTGCGCTCTTTTTGGCGGCAGACTCGCCTGCGGAAAATACCGAACGTAATGTTCGAGATAAGTATGACACTACCTTAACCCCTGAAGATCAAATAGAAACCGAAAGTGATGTCAACGTCACGGCTAACATACGTAAAGCCGCGGTCGCAGATGAATCGTTATCGGTCAATGCGAAAAACATAAAAATCATCACGCGTAAGGGGGTAGTAACGTTGCGTGGGCCTGTTGAGAGCCAAACCGAAAGTATGAAACTACAACAAATCGCCAAACAAACGCCTGGTGCAGTGCAGGTAGATAATCAACTTGAAATTAAAGCACCTTAAAGGTCTAGGAGAATGTCATGACTAAAGCAGTTTTTGGTATCGCCCAAAGTATCGATCAGGCAGAGGCTATTGTTAATGAGCTTAAGACCGCCGGTTTTTCAAATAATGACGTATCGGTGCTGTTTCCCGACAAATCCACTACCAGGGATTTTGCCCATGAAAAGCACACCAAAGCGCCGGAAGGCGCTGCTATCGGCGGGACAGTGGGTTTAGGTACTGGCGCTGTATTAGGATGGTTAGCCGGAATCGGTAGTCTGGCTATTCCGGGTGTTGGTCCGTTTATCGCCGCCGGACCGATTATGGGCGCCTTGAGCGGTGCGGCAGTAGGCGCTGCCACAGGAAGTTTGACAGGCGCTTTAATCGGGGTAGGTATTCCTGAGTATGAAGCCAAGCGCTATGAAGAAAAAATCAGGGGAGGAAATGCTTTGATTTCCGTTCATACAGAAAGTAGCGAAGAGCGTGATAGGGCAAAAGAAATCTTTGAGCGGGCTCATGCAGAAGATATTTCCTCGACTGAGGAAGAGTCAGTAAAGACTTAAGATTAATAATGCTATTTCAGTGATCAAGAAATAATCCCATAGGAGTTTTACTATGCATAACATCGAAACAATCGACAAACTGCTGAAAGATGAATTAGCAGCAACGGAAACGTATCAACAGGTTTTGGATAAGTTTCGGGAAGATGTCTCATTCGGCGAAGCAGGCTATTTAATGCCCATTTATGAAGATCATAAAGAAGCGGTTTCCAGTCTACAAGAACAAGCTTCTCAATTGGGAGGAATTCCTGCTGAAGATTCGGGAGTCTGGGGCACTTGGGCTGAAATAGTCCAGGGAGGCGCTAATTTGTTGGGTCAAAAAGCTGCACTGAAGGCTTTGCAGGAAGGAGAAAAAAGTGGCGCAGATGATTATGAGGAAGCGCTACAAGATCCCGAATTGCCTTCAGATATTCGCTCGTTGATTGAAACGAAGCTGCTGCCCGCTCAACAATCGCATATACGTACTTTGGATCGGCTTTTTGATGCGGCAGCTACTTAGGCTTTCCAGTCAACGCCGTCGTTCCGGCAAGGGATTGCCGGAACGACGGATGCTATGGCATCTTTGTACTCTGGATAATGGCAAAAGTTGTCATGGATCAACTGAAATCAGACTAAAGAACGTTTTCGCCGAGTCATCAGTGATAGATATAAGACTATCTAAAGGCCGTTCCAGCACACGGAAATGAAGCTCTGGAAAAAATCCTTGGCTACGAAATTTGATTTAAACAAGCTAGGATTAAAACATTCGGCTTATTTTATGGAGTTGGAATTCCTGCTCTGATTCTATTTTTTAACTAATAAACCAAGGAGCTCCAACATGCTTTCAACAGTACCGGATGTGGTTTTTAAAACACGTGTTCGCGACGAAAGTGTCGGTGGCGACAACCCCTTTCGTTGGCAGGATGTCAGCACCGATGATATTTTTAAAGGAAAAAAAGTTGTAGTTTTGGGGCTTCCCGGCGCCTTTACCCCTACCTGCTCAAGTCAGCATTTGCCCGGATATGATGCCAAGTATCAGCAACTCATTGATTGGGGTATTGATGAAGTTTACTGCGTGAGCGTTAATGATGCTTTTGTCATGTACCAATGGGCCAAGCATCTGGGTATCTCGCATGTAAAAATGCTGCCCGACGGAAATGGCGAGTTTACCCGCGCAATGGGCATGCTGGTGAAAAAAGAAAACTTTGGTTTCGGTGCCCGTTCCTGGCGCTATTCAATGGTTGTCGACGATAAAAAAATTATCAAATTATTCTGCGAGCCAGGCCAAATTGATAATTGCCCGGATGATCCATTTACTGCAAGCGATGTTGATACCCTGCTGGATTATTTACAACATAACAAATGAGCCGCATTACTCTAAATCATTTATAAACGAGAAGTTTTAATGACTCAATATAACTACGACTTGTTTGTAATTGGTGCCGGTTCGGGAGGTATGCGCACGGCACGTATGGCAGCGGATTATGGTGTAAAGGTAGCCATTGCGGAAGAGCGTTATTTAGGCGGCACATGTGTCAATGTCGGTTGTGTGCCCAAAAAGCTATTGGCTTATGCCTCCCAATTCAAAGATCATTTCCACGCGGCAGCGGGTTTTGGCTGGACGGTGGGTAAGTCAACTTTCAGTTGGCCTAGCTTGATCGCCAACAAAAATCAGGAAATAGGACGACTGCAAGCTGTCTATGGCAACCAGCTGCAACAATCGGGTGCCGAGATTATCACTGGCAGGGCACAGTTGTTTGATGCTCATACTGTCGTTGTCGATGGCAAGAAATACAGTGCCGAACGCATAGTTATTGCAACCGGCGGCTGGCCGTCTGTTCCCGATATGTCAGGCAAACAACATATCGTCACCTCTAATGAAATGTTTTTTCTTAATAAATTACCTAAAAGTATCATTATTGTCGGTGGCGGCTACATTGCGGTGGAATTTGCCAGCATCCTTGATAGCTTTGGGGTGCGTACGACTCTTTGTTATCGCGGACACAAACTGCTGCGCGGTTTTGATGAAGATGTAGGTGATTTTTTGGCCCATGAAATGATCAGGAAAGGTATTAATGTCCGGCTTAATACCGATATTGAAGCCATAGAAAGCACAGCCGATTGTTTTACAGCGCGGCTTATTGACGGTAGCAGAGTAAAAACAGATTTGATTATGTACGCTACGGGCAGGCTACCGAATTCAACCGGGTTCGGGCTGAAGGCGCTTGGCGTTGAATTGGACATCGATGGTGCGATTAAAGTTAACGCTGACTATCAAACCAATATACCGTCAATCTATGCGCTGGGCGATGTGACTAACCGGGTCAACCTGACTCCGGTCGCTTTGGCAGAGGCTACGGCTTTAGTGAATAAGTTATATGGCGACCAATCGAGAGCGGTAGATTATGACAATATTCCCACTGCTGTTTTTTGTCAGCCCAACATTGGTACTGTAGGTTTGACCGAAGCACAGGCGCGCGAAAGATATCCGGATATCGACGTTTACAAAACCCGTTTCACGCCGATGAAAAACACCCTGTCAGGCATGGATGAAAAAAGCCTGATCAAGATGATCGTGGTTCGCAGTTCTGACCGGGTTGTCGGTATACACATGATCGGGCCTGACGCTCCTGAAATTATCCAGGGCATGGCAATTGCCATTCGAGCCGGTGCGACCAAGGCGGTCTTTGACTCTACTATCGGCGTACACCCTACTGCTGCCGAAGAATTTGTTTCCTTGCGTGAAGCTGTGACTTAACACTTGGGCGACATGATCTATCTACTTGACTAAATCGAAATTAAACATCACGTAAGGCATCGTCAAAAATGAATCAAAGGATATTACCGGCTTACTCGACAGCCGCAAAGTTTTCCGGAAACGCCTGCTTTAACTGTCGCTCAAGCAGGTTTATTCAGGTTTACAGGACTGGCTGCCGTATATTTCAAATAACTTTCCCCCGGCTTTTCTGTAAATTCCTGGAGTTTTCGGTGGCAACAATTAAAGTGTCATTAAAGGGTTTTTCCTGTGATCGCACCGGGAAAAGCCCGGCTGGATTGGCTGGACTTTTAAGTCTATTGCTCTTGCTGAGCGGCTGTCAGGCCGTATCGACTCCCGAACAGGTTACGCGCGCATTTTGGGAAACGATGGCAGAAGGCAATGTTGACTCTGCCAGAAAATACGCTACTCAGGAGACTCAATATCTTGTGACTAAACAGCAAAATCTGGAAGATGCGACATTAAAAACCGGGGCGGTTTTAATCGACGGTTCCAATGCAACTGTATCAACGGTCATGACGTTAAAAAAACCTGAAAATAACAAGGTCCTGTCTTTTAATACCGTTTTATTAAAAGAAGACGATGTATGGAAAGTCGATTATCTACAAACGCTCAATAATCTTTTAAACCTGCCTTTTGGAGATATTTTTAAAAGTTTGCGAGCGATAGGTGAAACTCTTAACAGAGAGCTGGAATTGCAAATCCCTTTGTTTGAGAAACAAATCAAATCTTTCAGCGAAGAATTGATACGGCAATTGGACGAGTTTCGCCGTCAGCTGGAAAAATCCGTCCCGCCTGAAAAACAGCAGCCTCATTCCAGCACCCTATAACTGCTTATCTCGAGTTCAGAAGAGTATTGTAATCTTGGACTCAACTCATAAGTGCAATCGACAATGAGCGGAAAAGAAAAAGGTTAGCTGATATATGGTTTTACGCCTTTTTCAATCCGATAAAAGGCGAGGAAGCGCATGAGTCATCGCGTATGGGGATAAACATTTAGTCCCAGCCAACGGTCTGATACCCGCGTTCCTGAAGACATCTGTTTACGAAATTCTCAAAGGCGGGACTGTGTTCCGGCTTGCTGAATATCCAGTGTAGTAGTCCGGCGGTCGCGCCAGAGGCTGCTCCGACCGCCGATCCTGAGCCCACTGCGCCCACCACCGCGCCTCCTACGGCACCGGATGCAGCGCCAACGGCAGCGCCTCCAGCGGTTCTGGCCGCCGCCTGTCCTGCGTCGCTGCTGTCGGAATCGGCACCGGCAGACTCTGCGAGATCCATGCATCTGGCAATATCACGTTCCGCGGTCGCTGACCCGACGGTGTTGAAATGCTCGTTGGGATAAAGAACCGGGCGGGTCGATGCGCAGCCCGCCACTCCCAGAGTAATGACAAGGGTCAAAAAAATCTTAAGCATGAAAATCTCCTATTTCAGAGGATAATTGAGAACACAATGCTGTGCCGAATGCAACCGTTGGGTTACGTCGCAGGGATGGGACTGCTCACTGACCGGTCGATCTTGCGTAGACCCGTTGCCAGTCTGAACGGCTGTTCTACTTTCTCTCCGTTCGGCCCGGTTCCAGTGCAACGCATCAGGACAGTCGCGAACACTACTTGATCAACTGCGGCAACACCCATTTTTTCAATATTGAATACCCTTGAATGTTGAGGCCAAGCAAAGAATACGTTCCACGTCTTCCTATACGCGCCGGTTCTTCTTGAGTGCATCAGCGGAAGATCATCGAACATCCGCATCTCAGGGGAGCGACAGGCCAAAATCCCTTGGAGATTCTCTTGCACCACGTTCGGTCGAATCGCGGATTTCAGCTTCTAAAAAACAGCCTCAGGATAATATCAATTGATTGTTCTGCTGTCAGAAATTGCCAATCTCGGTACAACTACTGATCAAAAGTTTAATATTTTGAACTAAATACACAATACGTATGAAAGCCTATGGGTACTAGCCCGAAAAATAGGCGGCTTTGATTTCTCATAGCTTGTTCACGGTTTTGAATGTGCAAGCGACTCGTAAAGATCGATGGCCGGTTTTGCCGAAAGTTGTCGTTGAACGTGCTGTGATTGCCGGACTTACATACAGCCGGTTGTGCCAGTAAAGGTAAAAACCGGACTTGGTTTAACGCTGCTTGCGTTTGCGCCAGATATAAAAGCCGGTAGCCATTAACAACAACGGTATGGCAACCAAAAAACCGAAGCCGATAACGGCGACACTGATCTGGCTTAATTGCAGGCTTTTATCGGTTGCAATTTTGGCAGGGATATCGATAAACCGGTCATCATGAATCAGCCAGTTGACTATTCTTAACCCCATATCCAGGTTGCCGACATTGCCGAGATAGGCGTTGGACAGAAAGTCGCCATCGCCGACAACGACGATGCGTTGCTCGAACGTTTTGCCTTGAACCTGTCCTGAGCTTGTCGAAGGGTTTTTATTCAGATCGCGGGTTAGGGCATAAGCAAAGGCAAGCGGACCTTGTTTTTCGTTGCCGTCGGCATCGAAAAGAATTTTTCCGGCTATGGGGCCGGTTTCTGTCCATGACTTTATTGCACTTTTGAGTAGAACTACGGGCTGAAAATCTGTTTCTTCGCTAATTTCCAGCGCGGAGGCAACCGGATAAACGGTTATGGTCTGAAAACCTTGGGTGATCGGATGGGGCAAGTAGTCGCTGGCGAGCACGAAGCTGGGGTCATTAATGCCGTAGAGCTTGGAACTGCTGTCGACCAAGGTTCCCGGCAGTTGGCGTAAACCTGTGAGCCGCTGCAATGCATCCAGGTGGCGGTTACCCGGATCGGTCAGTAACAGCAGGTTGCCGCCTTGTTGGATATAGCGTTTGATCAATTCAATTTCGCCTGCCATCAAAGGTACGGCAGGGGCGGTAATCACCAATAATGCGGAGTTATCGGGAATGGCCGGGATAGTCGCCAGGTTGATGGTTTGAGCCTTGATTTTACGGCGATCCAGTTCCTTGCCGAATTGGCCTAAGTCGAAATTGGCAATGCCGTCCGGTGTGCGTTCGCCGTGGCCGGTCAGGAAAGTGACCCAGCGTTCATCGGCGTTAGCCAGTTGCAACAGTGCATTGGTCAGGGATGATTCGTCGATAAAGTTCAGCTTTTCTGTGCGACCCTGATATTCGACAATAATGGCGCCTGCCGCTTCTATATTCAGTTCGCGGGTTTTGTCCGGCTGCGAATCGGGATCTATGAAGGTGAGGGTCAGGTCGGCTTTATGCCGTTTATAGCGGTCAACCAATTGTGCAACTTGGCTTCTTAGCGACGGGTCTTTTTTTATATAAGCGATGAGCTGTATTTTATCGGGCAGCGATTTCAGCAGTTTTTGCGATGCCTGAGACAGGCTGTTGCTGCTGTTTTTGGTTATGTCGGTTTCTGCGCTGTAGCGTGTGCTTAACCAAGCCAGTGCGCCGAGCAGGCACAACAGAGCCAAGGTAATGAGTCCGTTTTTTAAGCGGATTTGCTGATGTTTATGCGGCGATATTTTCATTTTTGCAAGCGGTCGTTATCCAGGCTACGTATGCTGAGTGCGATAAAGGTCGTGATAAACAGCAAAAAATAACTGACATCGACTGTGCTGATCAGACCGCTTTGGATATTCTGGAAATGTCTGAGGATCGACAGGTATTCAAACAGCTCACTACGTTGATCGTTCATGCCCACCGACCAGTCTAAAATCCACAACAGCAGTAAAATACCGAAAGTACCCATCGCGGCAATAGTGGGGTGACCGGCGATGCAGGACATAAACAGGCCGGTCGCGCTAAAAGCGGTAACCAGCAGCATTAAGCCTAAAATATTGGCGAATAATTTACCTAAATCCAGCTCGGCACCGGATAGCAAGGATAGCGGCATCAGGGTGATCAGCGCAATGATCAGCAGCATCAGGCCGAGTATGCCTAAATACTTGCCGAGAATAATGTCGATATTGGAAACCGGCGCGGAAAGGAGAAGGGACAAGGTTTTGTTGCGGCGTTCCTCGCAGATCAGACGCATGGTTAATAACGGTGTGACCAGTAAAAGAATAATACCTGCGTTACCGAATAAAGGCGGCACGATGATATCGGTCAAACCGGGTGCGCCTTCAATTGCAGCCAGTTTGGGCTGGAGTTCAGTGAATGCTTCAACTTGGGTTAAAAACAAGAACGCCAGGATGAATTGCAGGATGGCTAATATCGTCCAAGCCATCGGCGATAAAAACAGGCTTCTGAATTCGCGGGAGGCAATGGTTAAAATTATGCTCATAACTCGCGATGTTCTTTGGTTAAGCTGATAAAAATATCTTCCATCGATCTTTTTACCGGCGTCAGTTCCTGTAGTCCCCATCCGGCGGCAATGATAAGCGCTGCAATTTGTTCGGCTGGATTGGCGGTTACACTGTGGTGGATTATGATCCGGTTTTCAGTGATGCTTTCGATAGAGCTGATGCCGGGGATGGTCAGCAGGCTGTTAATGTCAGGCGCTAGCCGGGTGGCGATTTGCAGGGTGCCGGTATCCATTTGCCGGTTGAGTCCGGCTATGGTTTCATTCAGGATCAGTTGTCCCTGATCAATGATTTGTACGTGTGTGCAGGATTCCTGCACTTCAGTGAGTATATGGGTGGACAGAATGACACCGTGATCCTGACCCAATTCCCTGATTAATGCGCGTATTTCCCTGATTTGAATGGGATCAAGGCCGACCGTCGGCTCATCAAGCACGATGACTTCCGGATTATGCAAGATAGCTTGAGCAATGCCGACACGCTGCTGAAAGCCCTTGGACAGGTTGGCGATCAGTCGGTCGGAAACATCGGTTAAGCCGCACCGCTCTTTGGTCCGCTTAATGGCAGGAGTGACGGATTTTTTGTCGATGCCGTGCAGTTGGGCGCAATAAAGCAGGAATTCCTGTACGGTTAAGTCTTTGTAAAGCGGCGGCGTATCGGGCAAGTAGCCTAGATTGAGTTTGGCGGCTTTAGGTTGATCCAGCAGATCGAAACCGTTGATTTTAATTTGCCCGGCGCTGGGCGCGAGATTACCGCACAGCATTTGCATGGTGGTCGTTTTACCGGTGCCGTTGGCGCCCAAGAAACCGAGTACTTCGCCTTTGGCTAAGTTAAAACTGACATCGTTAACAGCGCAATGTTTGCCGTAATAACGGGTCAGATGCTCGGCTTCGATAAGGATAGTCATGCCAAGGCTAAAGCTAAAGGCGTTGCAGCAGGATTTGTAATTCAGCCTGGATTTTTTTTCGGTACAACAGAAACTTCCAGCGGGCGCCGCCGCACTGTTGCCAAAGAATGGCGGAACGTATCCCGGCCAGCAGGCAGGCGCGTATTTTGTTGACAATGTCGGGTCTGGATAAATATTCCTGCTCGCCATTGACCATGATTCTCGGTTGCAGGGTGCTGACGGTAGTGTGATAAATATCGCCGAGATTCGCCAGTACATTCTCATGCATCAGGCCAAAATGCTCTGATTGTGTCTGGGCTCGCTCAATTCCGCTGAAAATAGTTTTAAGCATGGCCGGTTGCTTGGATACTTGATTCTCCAGGAAAACCAGCGAGGCGGCATAGCGCGCCTGTTCAGGATTGGCGATTTTAAGCCCGGTCATTTGATCGTTAAGTCGCTCAAGCCCCAGTTTAAGACCTGATAATCCGCCGTAAACATTTTCTACGCCATGCTCGTCGCTAACAAAAAGGCTGGCAATGCTGGCCTCAAGGGCGGACGAATCGGCGCTGCCGGTCGTTGCCAGTTGTTGAACCAGCGCCGCTGCCTGGGCAATGCCGGCCAGAGCGATAGTTTGGTTGGTGATTGTATTTAACGGCATCGTTATTTTATATTGTTCATAATGTCTTTTGCCCAGTTTATACTGTGAATATAAGCATCGCCAATAATGGTTTGATCAATATCCTTAAATGCTATTGATGAAATATCCCAATGCTCGTAGCTGATAACACACTTAAGCGCTTCACCGCCCAATCCTTTTTTGTGCAATATAGCTGAAACGATATCATCGGCCAACGGCAGTTGGCTGATTGCTTCCTCCAAGGGCATGTCCAGCAAGCTATCCAGATTGGATAAGATGCCGATCAGAAAAAAATTGTCTGATTTATTGCCGCTCAGGCCGGCTAACTCCTCACACATTTTGCCGCGGATCAATGCGTTTTGCATGACTGCTTCCGGCTTGTTGGATAAGGATGCCAGCGTCAATATATTGATCCAGCGTTTTATTTCCTTTAGCCCCAGATAGGAAATAGCATGGTTAATGGATGAGACTTTATTGGGCAGAGCAAAAAATGCACTATTGATATAGTGCAGCAGTTTATAGCTGAGCCCGACATCCAGAGATATTATCTTGGACAAGTCTTCAAATTCAACATCCGGGTTGTTAACTGTGTTTAATAATTGAATGGCAGCTGATTGATTGACACTGACGCGCTTGCCGGAAACTATATTGGGTTTGTTGAAAAAGAAACCCTGAAAATAATCGCAGCCCAATTCGACAAGGTATTGATACTCAGCGTATGTTTCCACCTTTTCTGCGAGCAATTGCACGTTATAGGGCTTGAGTCGATTAATCAGCTCTCGTGTTTTAGACTCGCCCATTTCCAGAATATCCAGCTTGATAATGTCGGCAAATTCCACCAGTGGCGTCCATTCCTCGGAAAAGACAAAATCATCCAGAGCAATGATGTAGCCTAGCGTTGACAGTTCTTTTAAGTTGGCGACGACTCTTGAGTCAATTTCAACATTTTCGAGCACCTCAATAACAATCCGGTCTTTAGGAAGGTGTAAAGGTGTTTTATCCAGAATGTTTTGCGTCGTAAAGTTAATGAAGGCTTTGTGAGGGCCTACTATAGTGTTGAGCCCAAGTTCTAGAATAGTATCGGTAATGACCTGGTTGGTTGCTTGGGTAGCGCCATCCTTATGATTCAGGTCAAAATCATTGCCTCTAAAAAGGAGCTCATAGGCGTAAATATTCAGCTTTTGGTCAAAAATCTGTTGCCGCCCGATTATAATGTCTGCCATTTGAATTACTTAAGGTGTTAAATTTAAATACTTGTAGAGCGGGTTTACCCAAAGGGTACAAAAACTGTAGTACAACCCCATATATGCTCGGATTTATACCATGATTACCGGCTATCAGTCGAGTATGATATAAAGGCATTACTGCAGCGACGTTGCATGCAGCTTCTCTACCCACATTAAGGAGACTGAAATGACTGAATCTGTATCGTTAACCGTTACCGGCATGAAGTGCGGCGGTTGTGAAGCTAATGTAACAAGTAAACTGAAAGCTATCGATGGTGTTTTGTCGGTTAATGCCTCAAGCAAAAACAAGGAAGTCGAGGTTGAATTCGATGCTGGAAAAACCAGTCTGGAAGTTATTACTAACGCTATTATCGATGCGGGCTTTACCGTAGAGACATCGTAATGGATAAGGGGATTTTATGAATACAAAGACTTCCGACGAATTGCGGCTATCCGTTTTAGGTATGCGTTGCGCAGGCTGCGTCAGCGCCGTTGAGGGCGCCTTGGCAGCGGTAGAGGGCGTAACTTCGGTTAGCGTCAACTTTGCCGACCATTCCGCCGTGGTTAAAGGCCAGGCCGACCCTGAATTGTTAAAGCAGGCCGTTAAAGCAGCTGGTTATGATGCGGCGGTGATGGAGGGTTTTGAAGATCCCTCAGAACAGGAAGAGCAAGAGTTGCAACGCTACCGTCAGCTGATGAAAAAAGCGGCGGTGGCGGCAGCCTTCGGCACGTCGCTAATGGTAGCCGAACATTTTGGCTGGTTGCCGGAAATCGGTTCACCGACAGGTCTATGGGTGTGGCCGGAAATCGCTCTCATTACTCTAGGCATACTGATCTATTCAGGCTGGCATTTTTACAGTGGTGCGTACAAGTCGTTAATGCTGGGTCAAGCTAACATGGATACCTTGATTGCCCTGGGCACGGGGTCGGCGTGGCTGTATTCCTGCATTGTTATCGATTATTACGGAACCTTGCCGTCCTTGGCGAAACACGCTTACTTTGAAGCCGCCGTGATGATTCTGGCCTTTATTAATCTGGGCTCCGGATTGGAAACACTGGCCAGGGGTAAAACCTCCAGCGCCATTCGTCAACTGATCGGTTTGCAGCCGCGTACAGCGCGTGTGATCAGAAACGGTGATGAAATGGATATTGCTATCGAGCAAGTCGGTTTGGGAGAAACTTTAAGAGTCAGGCCCGGCGAGAAAATCGCCGTTGACGGCGTATTGCTGGAAGGACATTCCACGGTTGATGAGTCGATGCTGACCGGTGAATCATTGCCGGTAGAAAAAACCGTGGGTGCGGAAGTGGTTGCCGGAACCATGAACCAGACCGGCAGTTTTCTATTTACCGCAACCCGCATTGGTCGCGATACCGCACTGGCGCAGATTATTAAAAGCGTCCGACAAGCGCAAAGCAGCAAGCCTGAAATCGCTCGCTTGGCCGATAAAATTTCCAGCGTTTTTGTACCGGCTGTGGTCGTGATTTCCGTGCTGACTTTTTTGCTTTGGTATGCTTTTGGACCAGACCCTTCATTGGGTTACGCCTTTGTTACCTCAATGACCGTTCTGGTGATCGCTTGTCCCTGCGCCTTGGGTTTGGCGACCCCTATTTCGGTGATGGTCGCGGTAGGCAGAGCCGCTCAATCAGGGATTTTGATTCGTAAGGGTGAAGCCTTGCAAACAGCGGGTAAATTAACCTGCTTAATACTTGATAAAACCGGCACGGTTACCGAAGGCAAGCCTACTGTTTCGATCGTTGAAGCCATCGGCGATACCAGCGAAGAACAGGTGCTGCAACTGGCGGCGAGTATAGAATCAGGCTCGGAACACCCGCTGGCGGCGGCTATTTTGTCGGCAGCGGAACAGCGCCAAATCAAATTGGAAAAAGTTAAACAATTTTCAGCCGTTGCAGGCCACGGGGTGACGGCGACAATTAATGAACAGCGCGTGTTGTTCGGCAACAAGGCGCTGATGGATGAGCAAGGCGTTAGCTTTACACGGTTTAATAGTCGGTTGGAGGAGCTGTCGGCTTTAGGCCAAACGCCGATGCTGCTTGCCGTAGACAATAAAATTATCGGGATTATCGCTGTTTCCGATCCGATTAAAAAGGATTCAGCATACGCTGTGCAGCTATTAAAAAATCAGGGTGTGCGCATCATCATGGTAACCGGGGACAATCAAATAACCGCTCATGCCATTGCCGAACAGGCGGGTATTTCCGAAGTGCGGGCACAGGTGTTGCCTCAGGATAAAGCCGCGGTCGTTAAAGAGCTGCAACAAGCGGGTGAAATCGTCGGCATGGTCGGCGACGGTATCAATGATGCGCCCGCATTAGCTCAGGCGGATGTCGGTTTTGCGATCGGCACCGGCACCGATGTCGCTATTGAAAGCGCCGATGTGGTTATTTTGCAAGGCTCCTTGCTCAAAGTGCCTGAAGCCATTGAATTATCGAAAGCGACGGTCATCAATATCAAACAAAACCTGTTCGGTGCGTTTTTCTATAACACGATCAGCATTCCGGTTGCGGCGGGTTTGTTGTATCCGCTATTCGGTATTTTGTTAAACCCGATGATTGCCGGTGCGGCTATGGCAATGTCTTCTGTAACCGTAGTCGCCAACGCCAACCGATTGCGCTGGACAAAATTTGCTGAACGCAAATAGTCTGCGGCTGACTAAACATAGTGTCGAACATATTCACGGACGAATAGTCGCATGGGCGCATTGCGTAGTTGATATTGTTGGTAAGCCTGATCGACATCCGTTGGCGTGATATGGGCATATACTCCAAAGCCGGTTTTCGCGGTGAACTCATCGCTTAAGATCTCGATAAATATTGTCCAGGATGAATCTGTTGTAGCTGTGTTTTGCGTTGCCATGGCCGTTCTCCCAAGAATAGCTAAATTTAAACTCATTAAATATTCAGCATAAAAGGTGCCGATTACAAAATGTCTTTATACGGCATTGTGTTAGGGTCTCGCTATGTATCACTTTTGGAGAGGTATGGTAATAAACCGGCAATAACTTTCCGTGATTTCTTATCGGAAAATGTTGTTTTTAAAGGGCGGACAGGATTATGTGCGTTGTTACGCTTCTTCATTCAACCTTGCATACACTTTCTTCATCATCAATTCTTTGACCAAACTACCGAACGACTGATTTTCGAGTATCTTTTCAAATATCTCCTGATTCTGATCCATCCGCTCAATCAGCTTGTCAATAAACATCGCTTCAAAGGGGTATTTAAAGGTGTCCAGTTTGTTAACTTTGGCCTGAATCTGAAGGGAGGTATCACCTATCAACTCGGCTTCGATCTGCGCAAAGAAAAGCCGGTCCGCTTCCTCAAACTCGGTGCCGAAGCGGTCGTTTAATACGTCTATGATTTCCGATAAAACCGCTTTCTCTTCCTTGGCGCGTTTGATTCCCGCCTCAGTCAATCCATTCAGCTCACCTTCTTCACCGGTGATTAAATCAATGGAGCCATCTTTGATTTTTTGCAGGCGGTAATATTCCATCGCCACTTCATCCGTTAACTTCATGCTCTCGGCGAAGTCGCGCTTGGGCAGCTTGGTCAGCAGTAGTTTGGCGTAAGCGTAAAACTTTTCAAATTCAGGTTCGCGGAAGGGCATAATTTGGGCAAGGAAGGCATACAGGTTTGTCCATGTACACAGGCTTTTCTTGAATTCTTCTTTTTCATCGTCTGTTTCTATGGCCTTGTAACGGTCAACCGCAGGATCAATAAAACTGTATAGCTGCGCTTGCGTCCTAGCGGTCATTTGCGTGGTCGGATTGAAATAGATTTTAGCCAGCACATCGATTTCCGATCCCAAATAGATCTGCCGTTCATCCAGATTGGCTTTCAAGTCATACAAATGGTTGGGATCAGGTTCTTCGCCAACGGTGGTGATTTCGTAATAAGGCTGGAATGAATCGAGAATGGTTTGCCTGTCATTGACAAAATCCAGCACAAAAGTGTCTTCCTTGCCGGGTGCGGTGCGGTTCAGACGCGAAAGAGTTTGCACAGCCTTAACGCCGGATAACGCCTTATCTACATAGAGGGTGTGCAGTAGAGGTTGGTCAAACCCGGTCTGGTACTTGTCGGCGACGATCAGAATTTTATAGTCATCCTCAGCAAAAACCTGAGGCAATTGTTTTTCGCCAAAACCGGTCAATTGCGGCTCCGTCACCCCGTCCGGGAAGTTGTCATCTACGACCTTGCCGGAAAATGCCACCAGAATTTTAATATTCCGTTCATAGCCTTTTTCTTTGATATAGCGATTGAATTCCTCAAAATAGCGTTTGGCATGCAATCTTGATCCGGTCACCAGCATTGCTTTGGCCCTACCGCCAATCTTGCTAGCCACCACTTGGCGGAAATGCTCAATAATGATTTCAGTCTTTTGTGCCAGATTATGCGGATGCAAAGAGACAAAGCGCCCAATTGCTTGTGCCGCTTTTTTCTTATTGATTTTCGGGTCGTCTTCAATGGCTTTGGACAGTTTGAAGTAAAGCTGATAAGTGGTGTAGTTCTGCAACACATCCAGAATAAAACCTTCCTCAATTGCTTGGCGCATCGAATAAAGGTGAAACGGCTGCGGTTTGCCCTCAGCATCTTGATAGCCGAATACCGCCAAGGTTTTATATTTCGGCGTAGCCGTAAAAGCGAAGAAAGATAAGTTGGATTGCCGGCCACGAGCTGCGGCAGAACGTTCCACATATTGGTTCACCAGCTCCTGCGCATCAACCACTTCACCGTCATCATTGTCGTATTCGGGGTAAGGCTCATTGACTTCCGGAGACGCATCGTCGCTGTTTCCCGGCATATCCCCACTGGCCAGCACCGCCTTCATCTTTTTGCTAGCTTCACCGCCTTGCGAGCTATGGGCTTCATCAATAATCACCGCATATTTGCGGTTAGGCAGCTCACCCACTTTGTCGATCACAAAGGCAAATTTCTGCAAGGTGGTAATAATGATATGGGCGCCGCCGCCGATGGCATTCGCCAATTGCTGCGAATCTTTATCAATGCGCTGAACCACGCCTGATTTATGTTCAAACTGATAAATGGTGTTTTGCAATTGCGAGTCCAGCACCCGCCGGTCTGTTACCACAATCACACTATCAAAGATGCGCTGATCTTGTGCATCGTGCAGACCGGACAAACGATAAGCGAGCCAGGCAATGGAGTTGCTTTTGCCTGACCCTGCCGAATGTTGCACCAGATAGTTATGCCCGGCACCGTGGTTTTGCGCATCGGCAGTAATCTTGCGCACGACATCCAACTGATGAAAACGAGGGAAAATCAACTTTTCTTTCTTGTGGGTGCGGCCTTCAAAGTCGAATTCTTCCACTTGCAGATGAAGAAAGCGCCCGATGATTTCCAGCCAGCTGTCTTTTACCAGCGTTTCCCGCCACAGGTAATCGCTGCGATAGCCTGCGGGGTTTGGCGAATTGCCAGCGCCAAAGTTATAGCCTTTGTTGAAGGGCAGCCAATAAGTCTTGCCGCCGTCGATGCGGGTGGTCATGTAGACCTCTTCATCATCCACGGCAAAATGCACCAAGGCGCGTTTTTTAAATGCAAACAACAGCTCTTTGTTGTCGCGGGTGGCGGCATACTGCTTTTTGGCATGAGCCGTGTTTTGTCCGGTAAAGCGGTTTTTCAGCTCCAGCGTCGCCACCGGCAAGCCGTTCAGCGACAAAACTAAATCCACTGAATTGGTGTTCTTCTTACTGTAATAAACTTGGCGAATCACCTTGAGCCGGTTTTGCCCATACAACGCAAGGGTATCCGGGTTCAAGCCCGATTCCGGCTTAAAAAATGCCATCTTAAAGCGCACGCCGTAATCCACAATGCCGTTGCGAATCACGTCCAGTGCACCACGTAAGTCCATCTCTTTATATAATCGTTGGATAAGTCGATTTTCTACATCGTCACCATGAATGGCGGCAAGTTTGTCCCATTGCTTGGACTGGCTGTCGCGTAAAAAATGCAAGACTTCGGCTTTGAACATGCCTAGTTCAGGGCTATAGTCGCTGGCATTGCCTTCGGTATAGCCGCCTGTTTGTAGCAAGGATTCAATAATCGCCGTCTCGAAGGTGTTTTCTGATGTGATGTTCACTTTGAATCCTTACTGTCCGTATGTTTGCTTTTTGGTAGCTGCTTTATGATCTTTTCAAAAGCGCCATCCTGCTGGTCTGAATGCTGTATCCGCAATTGATGAAACTTGTCATATTCCTGTTCGGCGATCTGTTTGGCAAGTTGCTGAGAGACTTTTCCTGCATGGGTTAAGATTTCGCGATCATTCAGCCCTAAAAAACCATCCAACTTTTTGATCCAATCCTGCATAGTCATTGGGATACGACGCATTGCCTGGCCTTCGGCAAACACAAGATATTGTTCTACCAGATTATTCAGTGCCGACAGTTCGTTTTCGTCCAGATAGTTTTTGGCAATCACCACATCTTGCTTGCGAACTTTTTCGCCGCGAAAATTGGTTAGCCCCATATTTAGTGACTCGGCATTGGCTCGCGCTTTAATAATTTCGGCTGCCGTCTGTCCGGTAATCGCCCAATGCAACTTGTTTTGTACCGCTTTAAAGAAAGTAATACTGGCATCCAGAGTGGGGTCATAATCCACGCTGGTCGCGTAAATATCGGTGATCTTTTGGTAAAAACGCTTTTCAGCGGTACGAATATCCTGAATGCGTTTAAGCAGCTCATCAAAATAATCAAACGGCTGATCCGGGTTCTTTAGACGTTCATCATCCAGCACAAAGCCTTTGATGATGTATTCCTGCAAGCGTTGCGTCGCCCATATACGAAATTTGGTTGCGACATGGCTTTTTACTCGATAGCCCACAGAAATAATCATATCCAGATTGTAATAATCAAGAGGCCGATTCACCTGTCGTTTGCCTTCTTGGCGAACTGTCAAATAATTTTTGACAGTTGCTTCCGGTGCTAACTCTTCTTCTTCGTAAATACGATTAATGTGGTGGCTAATATTCTGTTTACTGGTCTGAAAAAGATCAGCCATTAATTGTTGCGTAAGCCAAACCGTTTCGTCTTCCAGCCGTACCTCAATTTTGGTTTGGCCGCCTTCGGTTTGATAAATGATGAATTGGGAGGCGTTGTGTGGAGTTGGATTACTCATTCAGCTTGCTCCTCCTCGGTATTTTGTTGTTGACGCTCCATAAACTGGCTGTAAGCAATTTGATCGATAATCGCTTTGAGCAGAGATCTGTCCCGTTTACTAAGCCCTGTCTTCAGCTGCCCTTCCGGGTAGCACTTGAGCAAAAAATCCGTATGATCCCCGTACACATCTTTGTCGATAGGTGAGAGCATTTCAGGTAGGGTATCTTCCAATATCTCGCCGGTGTCCGGGTCAACGAATTTCACTGCCGGATTATTCTCCGTGCTGACATCCTTGCCCAAAAAAGTTTTCTTGCCACTGACAGAGGGCCAATACACGCCTAAAAATTCGGTTGCACCGGGCGGATGAATTTTTGCGAGTTGCACCGCGCCATCAATACCGGAATAGGAGGTATCAGGAATCATCTCGATCAATACCTTAAACGGTTCCATATCAAAGCGACGGGATAACGTTTTGCCGGATTTGCTAATCTGATCGACTAGCAGTTCCTGGGATTTCTCCAGCTCATCGCCAATAAAGCAATAAAGCATATCATCGCCATTAGTTTCGTCATGAACGAAAGCACCGGCTTCGTGGTTGTATTCGAGCTTCCAGAGTTTGAATTGATTGGTTTTCCACGACCAGCCGCCAAATAGAAACTGAAAATCGCCCAGCACATTCCTGAATTCTTGTGTGCCGTAATCGGTGATTGAGTGGCAAAGCGAAGTAAATAGCCGCGTTAAATAATCCAGAACCTCAGTAATATCCGTGTGCGAGTTAGACAAGTGTTCGTCAAACTTAATGGAGGTGATCAAATTTAAAATCAGCGGATAAGTACGATTGGTTTCACCGGCAAAACATATTAGGCAATCTTTCCTCGGCAGTTCAAATAACTTAACGCCGGAATGCCAACGCTCGCCACCGGACAGGCAGCTGTCGGTTGCAAAGATTAGCTCTTGCTCTTTATTGATTTCGCGTAGCCAGGCAACACATAAAGTCATAAAGCCATCTCCTTGTCTAACAGATGCGATACCTTGATTTTGCCGGTGACCACTTCGGAAATCAGCGCGGTGCGATACTCTTTTTGCAGCTCGATAATGTGTTGGGTTTTGGCGATTTTAGCATCGACGCGGGCAATTTCGGTTTCTATGAGCTGTACAATAGATTGCTGGTCGCAAATTGACGGTAAAGGTAAGGGGGTATTTCTTAGAGTGTGGAGAGAAAGATTCTTGATCGTTGTTCCACTGAAGGAGTCTTCAAAATAATTTAAGACATATTGAGTTTGCAACGCGTAGTACAAAAAAAGATTGTAAATTTTTTCTTTTATTTCTATGTAAGCAGCGCTTTTGCCAAAAATAACCTTCTCTCCGTTGTAAATTGCCAAATTCCCTATAGTTCCATTCAACGAGATAAGAATAGAGCCAACGTTTAGATCAATTTTGTATTTCTCATATTCCCCAATTGGAACTGATAGAGTATTCTCTGTAATAGAGATTTTTCGACCAGATAGATTCATCCCATTAATAAAAAATATTCCTGTTCCACTTATATAATTTGGCGTGGTATGGATACCATCACCAATTTTATAAGTCTCATACTTCAACTTCTTAATCTCCCAACCCTCAGGTATTTCGCCAAGCCAGTTGATACCGGTATCTTTGAATGTGACGTTGGGGGCAACACCTTGGGTCACGGCTTGATTGATTATGGCGGTTTTTTCTTCTTGATACAGCTCGATTAATCTTTGTTTTTGGGCAATCAGGGCGTCTATTTCCGCCGTCTTGCGGTCAAGGTAGTTGGCGATGGCGGCTTGTTCATCTTGGGGAGGTAAAAAAATATACTGCTCTTTAATCATTGAAGATGTAATCAATGGTTGAGCATTTTTGTTTGCTAATTTATTCAGATCTAAGGCGGTCATAAAAAACTCAATATACTTGCTATTGCCAGAAGCATACGCGAGCAGAGCGTTATCACTAATCCACTTTTTTCCTGAAATAAATCTAATATTTCCGCATTTCGCACCAACTCTACCAATTACAAAAACATCATCATCATTGTTAAATTCTGTCGTATAGCCAACTAAACCATTTCCGCCATAAACTGGATAATCGCCAAAATCTTTTATCTCTTCTGATTTAATGCCTTCACCGTTGCTTATCGACAAAATATACTTCAGCTTCTTAACCGCCCACTCCTTAGGAATCTCTCCAATCCACTCAACCCCACTGCCTTTATATGATTCGTAGCGTTCCATCAATCCAGCACCTTCTTTTCCAACTCCAAACTACTCGCTTCCAGCGCCAGAATGTCGGCTTTGATCTCGGCCAGTGAACGCAGGGGTTTGAACTCGTAAAAGTATTTGGTGAAGTTGATCTCGAAGCCGGTTTTGGTTTTGCTTTCGTCAACCCAGGCCTCGGGCAGGTGGGGTTTCACCTCTCGCTCAAAATATTCCTCAATGCTTTGCGGGATCAGCTTGCCATCATGGGCTTTCTGTAAAAATGGGATGTTTTCATAATCGCGCAGGCTGCTATCGGCTTTAGGCTTGCCATCGCGGCCCTTGATGATGTTGCCGTTGTCATCTTTGTCCGGCTGCTCTACGGTGACGCGCCAGTAGCCGAAAAATTCGTTGGGCAGGATTTTGACGAATTCGCTTTCTTCAAAATCGCCGTAGAGTTTGGTGATAAAGCCGATGCCTTTGCTTTCGCCGTTTTCGGGGATTTGCTTGCGCTTGTTGCCCAGGGAGCGCGGCATCTTTTCCCAGAAACGGTTGTAGTCACGCTTGCCGGTTTTCATCAGCTCTTCATCTTTGTTGCCGGTGGCATTGATCAGCTGGATTTTGCCTTTGCGCTCGGCGCTTTTGTGGTTGTTGAGTATCCAGATGTAGGTGGAAATGCCGGTATTGTAAAACAGCTGGTCGGGCAGGGCGATAATGGCTTCCAGCCAGTCGTTTTCGATGATCCATTGGCGGATGTTGCTTTCGCCGTTGCCTGCTTGTCCGGTAAACAGCGGCGAGCCGTTGAAGACAATACCGATGCGGCTGCCGCCGTTTTCGCGCGGCTTCATTTTGGCGATCATGTGCTGCAAAAACAGTAAAGAGCCGTCATTGATGCGCGGCAAGCCAGCGCCGAAGCGTCCGGCGTAGCCTAAGTTGGCGTGTTCGTCTGTGATGATTTTCTGGGCTTTTTTCCAGTCCACTCCAAAGGGCGGATTGGAGAGCATGTAATCGAACTTTTCATCCCGAAGCCCGTCCACGGTAAAGGTGTTGCCGAATTTGATGTTGGCGGGGTTCTGCCCCTTGATCAGCATGTCGGATTTACAAATAGCGTAGGATTCGGGGTTGATCTCCTGTCCGAACACTTCCAGCTTGGCATTGGGGTTAAAGTCTGTCAGGTGGTGTTCACCGACAGAGAGCATGCCGCCGGTGCCGCAGGCCGGGTCGTACAGGGTTTTGACAATACCGGCTTGAGTCAGTGACTGATGGTCGGCATTGAACAATACATTGACCATCAGCTTGATTACTTCTCTGGGCGTGAAGTGCTCCCCGGCTGTCTCGTTGGATTGCTCGGCAAAACGCCGGATCAGGTCTTCAAACACATAGCCCATGTGCATGGTGTCCATGTCAGCCAGATCAATTTCGGCAAATTTTTTCACCACTTGAAACAGGATGTCCGCCTTAGGATCGTCCATGCGTTCGATCTGATCGTCGAAATTAAAATACTCGATAATCTCACGGGCAGAAGCCGAATAGCCGTTGATGTGGTTACGCAGGTTGGCGGCAATGTGGCTGGGGTCGGCCAGCAGCTTGGCAAAATCGAACGGGCTGCGATTGTGAAAATTTGCCCCGGCTATTTTGTTTAAGGTGAGATCTTTGGCGCTATCGGAGAGTTTTTCAACTTTAGGCAGGGTATCCAGTACCTTTTGTTTGTTCGGTGCTAATACGCAATCCAGTCGGCGCAAGACCGTCATCGGCAAAATCACCTTGCCGTAATCGGACTGTCTGTAATCGCCACGTAACAGGTTCGCCACTTCCCATATTAGGTTGGCTTTATCTTTGAAATTGGTCATTTGCTCTCGTGATGGATGATGTTGTTTACACATAACGTAGAGCTGATCTGCGAGCTACGAAGCGCCGATGTAGCGAGTCGAATTGAGCGGCATGTTATGTCTGTTACTGGTTTGCTTCATGCTCATAGGAGTCAAGCATAGAAGCTAATTCTGCTTTGCCATATTATGCGCAAGATCGTCATGCCCGCTTCCCTGTCGGGATGACGATCTTGGAAAAATTGATCATGTAATCTGACAAAATGGGATTAATGATTCCGTTGAATAATATAAAGCGATAAATCCCGCAATAAGTCGGCTTCGTTGCCGAAAATACTCAAGTTGTCCAACGCTTGCTCATGCAGTTCCTGAGCTTTTTGTTTGGCTCCGGCCATACCCAACAGGGCAGGATAGGTGGGTTTGTTGTTATCCTGATCTTTGCCTTGGGTTTTACCCAGTGTTGCGGTATCGCTTTCTTCGTCGAGAATGTCATCCTTAACCTGAAACGATAGGCCTATGCACTTGGCATAATTATCCAGTTTCTTGGCAACATTGAGATCTATATCTGCTTTTGCCAGCGTTGCCATATTGACGCTGGCTCGGATCAATGCGCCGGTTTTATGGATATGCATGTTTTCAAGTTCGGGCAGTGTCAAGCTGGTTCCGACTGATTCCAGATCGATAGCCTGACCGCCAACCATGCCTTGAGAGCCGCTGGCTTTGGTTAACGCAATGATCATTTTCAAACGGCCTTCAGCGGTTGCGGTGATGCTGGGATCATTGGCCAGTATCTCAAAAGCCAAAGCCTGCAGCGCATCGCCGGTTAAAATTGCGGTCGCTTCATCAAAAGCGACATGACAGGTAGCTTTGCCGCGTCTGAGATCGTCATCGTCCATCGCAGGAAGATCGTCATGAATCAAAGAATAAACGTGTATGAATTCGACAGCACAAGCCGGGCCATCCAATGCTTCAGGAGCTATGCCCAGCGTTTTTCCGGTGCAGTAAGTCAGCATCGGGCGCATACGCTTGCCGCCGTCCAGCACGCTGTAGCGCATCGCCCGATGCAGTTTTTGCGGCAGTATGTTCTCGCTGGGCAGGCGAGCATCTAAAGCTCTTTCTACACGGTTTTGACAAAAATCAAGATAGTCTTTTAACGCATTACTCATCGGTAAATGGCTCCAGGGTTTGAGTGCCGTTTTTTTCAATTAGAATTTGAACTTTTTGCTCGGCCTCTTGCAGGGCTTTTTGACAGGTTCGGGTCAGGTTAACCCCGCGTTCAAATGACTTTAACGATTCTTCGAGTGAAATATCGCCTTGTTCAAGCTGGGTAACCAGCTGCTCAAGTTCTGCGAGAGAATCTTCAAATAAAGTCGTGGTTTTCTTTTTCGGCATGAGATAAAAATATTTTTAATGATACGATGTATAAACGAAGGTGCAAGGTTAAAGACAAGTGCAAGGTTTTTTCGCCTTGTACCTTTAACCTTGCGCCTTTGTATTATATATGAAATTGAATTGTGAGTGATCAGGAAGTATGAGTAACGAATATAACGCGGCGGCAATAGAAGTTTTAAGTGGATTGGAGCCGGTCCGAAAGCGTCCCGGCATGTACACGGACACTACCCGACCTAATCATTTGGTACAGGAGGTTGTTGATAACAGCGTTGATGAAGCAATGGCCGGTCATGCTACGACAATTGACGTGGTCTTGTATAAAGACGGCTCGGTGCTGGTCAGCGATAATGGTCGGGGGATGCCGGTCGATATACATCCCGAGCAAGGCATCCCCGGTGTTGAAGTGATTTTGACCCAACTGCATGCGGGCGGAAAGTTTTCCAATAAAAATTACCAGTTTTCCGGCGGTTTGCATGGTGTCGGCGTCTCTGTCGTTAATGCCTTGTCGGTAAAGCTGGAAGTGGAAGTCAAAAGGAATGGCAAGGTTTACCGGATGGATTATGCCGATGGTGAAAAACAGACTGAATTGATGGAGACCGGCACGGTCGGCAAGAATAATATCGGAACGGCTATCCGGTTCTGGCCGAATGAAAAATATTTCGATTCCAATAAAATATCGGTTTTAAAACTTAAGCACGTGTTGCGCGCCAAGGCGGTTTTGTGCCCGGGATTGAAGATTTCCCTGAAAGTCGATCAAACCGACGAAGAGTATTTCTGGTGTTATCAGAACGGCCTCAAGGAATATTTGCTCGACCGCATCGGCGATATTGACTATTGCCCTGAGCAACCGTTTATGGGCAATATGGCAGCTAATCATGAAGCCGTTGAATGGGGCATCGTCTGGGCGATTGAAAATCCGGCGGAAGTGCTGGCCGAAAGTTACGTGAATCTGGTGCCGACTGCGCAAGGCGGAACCCACGTCAATGGTTTGCGGGCAGGATTGACCGAAGCGATGCGCGAGTTTTGCGACATCAGGAACATCTTGCCGCGCGGCGTTAAAGTTGCTCCGGAAGATGTCTGGGAAAACTGTCATTTTGTGCTGTCGGTCAAATTGGAAGATCCGCAGTTTTCAGGGCAAACCAAGGAACGGCTCAGTTCCCGAGAATGCGTGGCCTTTGTGTCCGGCGTGGCTAAAGACAGCTTTAGTTTGTGGTTAAACCAGAATCCTGCCGAAGGCGAGAAAATTGCCGAAATCATTATTTCCAGTGCGCAAAAGCGGCTGCGATCCAATAAGAAAATCATCCGTAAAAAAATCACCTCAGGCCCGGCATTACCGGGCAAGTTGGCCGACTGTTCTGCGCAAGATATAGCCCGGACTGAATTGTTCCTGGTCGAAGGGGATTCGGCCGGTGGTTCGGCCAAACAGGCGCGGGAACGTGATTTTCAGGCGATTATGCCGTTGCGCGGAAAAATTTTGAATACCTGGGAAGTTGAGTCCAATCAGGTGATGGCGTCACAGGAAGTCCATGATATTGCCGTTGCTCTGGGCATAGAGCCGGGTTCTTCCGATTTGCAGAACCTGCGTTACGGCAAGGTGTGTATTCTGGCTGATGCCGATTCTGACGGCAATCATATCGCCACGCTGATCTGCGCCTTGTTTTATCAGCATTTCAATGCGTTGGTGGTTGCCGGTCATGTCTTTGTCGCGATGCCGCCCTTGTACCGGATCGATGTCGGCAAACGGGTGTTTTACGCGCTGGATGAGGCCGAACGCCAAGGTGTGCTGGATCGTATTGCCGCCGAAAAGCTTAAAGGCCAGATCAATGTGCAACGCTTTAAAGGTCTGGGCGAGATGAACCCAAGCCAGCTTCGGGAAACCACCATGAATCCGGACACCCGCAGACTGGTACAGCTAACGGTAGCCGAAGATGACGATACCAACGGTCAGCTTGATTTATTGTTGGCTAAAAAACGATCGCAAGACAGGAAAGTGTGGCTGGAAACCAAGGGGAATCTGGCGGATATAGCTTGATGTAAGGTGTTAAGCAGCTTTTATAAATGCACCGCAAGGTTTTATTTTTCCGTGTCGTGGTGATGAAAATTTCTAAGAAGCTGTTTGTAAGCTCCGAATGCAGGTCAAAGAAGCCAAGGTATTGAGGTTGTCAATTTGTTAAATTGAATTTTGAAGCGATAAACCTTGTTGCTCGCGGCCTTGCCTGATAATTCCAAACAGCTTCTTAGACCCAGGATAAACATCTTACAGATGCAGGTTAAAAGTGAACCATTAAGCAATCGCCCTGATTAGATGAAATAAGGATGATATCCCCATATTCAGGGTGTTGGCTGCACTTGGCGGCAAGTATTCCTGCGTGTTCAACTCTTTCAACTTCGTCGTAAATATCATCGGAGATTTCTGCATATTGCTGAACTGTAAGGGGGGTTATCTTTATTTCTTTCATTCAGATAGTCTCCGATAGATTAAATGAAAATATGGGTATATAGGATGGTTTTGTTCATGCCAAATTATTTAAGATTTGAATTTAACATACAGGAAGGTAAGCAATCCCTTACATCATTAAAAAGCTTGCCTTGGAAGATGATTTTCCTTTAATAAATATTCAATCATGGATTACAATTAATTTTCAATGGTATAAGGAATAATCTTTGCATAAAATGGATCTATCTTGCTGTACCGTATGCTATCAGGATAAAGTGTGAGCCTTGAGTTACCAGAAAACAGTTTTGACATAAAAGCGTTTTTAAAAAACCTGACTACGCGCCCCGGCATTTACAAGATGCTTAATGACCAGGGCGAGATTATTTATATTGGCAAGGCCAAGAATCTTAAAAATCGCGTTTCCAGTTACTTTAAAAAGCAGACCGCTTCGACTAAGCAACACAGGATGGTGACTAAGATTGCGGCCATTGAAGTTACGGTGACGCACACTGAAGGTGAGGCTTTATTGCTGGAATGTCAGCAGATCAAGCGTCATAAACCCCAATACAATATCTGTTTAAGGGATGATAGATCCTATCCCTATATTTTTCTGTCTACTGATCACGATTTCCCCCAGATCACCCTGCACCGTGGCGCAAAGAAGAAAAAGGGAAAATATTTTGGCCCTTATCCAGGCATTGGCGCAATCAAAGAAAGTCTGAAGTTATTGCAACGGATTTTCCCAATCAGGCAGTGTGATGATTCCATTTATAACAACCGTTCTCGCCCTTGCTTGCAACACCAGATAGAGCGTTGTACTGCGCCGTGTGTCGGCTTAATAAATAAAGCCGCTTATGCGAAGGATGTTGACAACACGGTGCTGTTTTTAGAAGGCAAGGGCGGTCTGCTGATTGATCAGTTGATTATTAATATGGAGGAAGCGTCGGCTAAGCTTGAATATGAGCAGGCAGCCGGTTTCAGGGATCAAATCGTAAAATTGCGTTCGGTACTGGAAAAACATTTTGTGCTCGGCGAACGAGGCGATGTCGATATTCTCGCCTGCGCGACCAAGGCCGGTGTGGCCTGCGTACAGGTGTTTTTTATCCGCAACGGGCAGCATTTGGGCAACAAGGTGTTTTTCCCCAAGATAGCTGATGAACACGATCCGGCGGCTATCGTTCAGGCGTTTATTCCGCAATATTATCTGGATAAACAAGTGCCTCATGAATTGATTGTCAGTCATCAACCGGAAGAAGCTGATTTGTTAAAGGAAGTGCTGGCGGTTCAGGCAAAGCATTCGGTGGCTATTTCTCACAATGTCAGGGGCGAGCGTTTAAAGTGGTTGCAAATGACCTGTACTAATGCCGAAAACTCACTGCTGAGTAAGTTATCGGATAAACAGGGGATTTATGCCCGGTTTCTCAGTTTGCAGGAAGAATTGGGCTGCAAGGAACTGCCAAAACGCCTGGAATGCTTTGATATTAGCCATACTCAGGGCGATCAGACCGTTGCGTCCTGTGTGGTTTTTGACCGGGAAGGTCCGGTAAAATCGGCGTATCGGCGGTTTAATATCGAAGGCATAACCGGCGGTGATGATTATGCGGCCATTCATCAGGCGGTATTCAGACGTTTTAAACGGCTGAAACAGGGCGAACATACGGCACCGGATATATTACTCATAGACGGAGGCAAAGGTCAGGTGCATGAAGCGCAAAAGGCATTGGCGGAATTAGACATAAACAATGTTATGATAGTCGGCGTTTCCAAAGGACCGGATAGAAAGCCCGGCATGGAAAAGCTGATACTGGTGGATCAGGAGCAGCCGATAGATATAAGCCCTGGAGCCAGCGGTTTGTTGTTGATTCAGCATATTCGCGATGAAGCGCACCGGTTTGCGATAACAGGACACAGGCAGCGCCGGGGCAAGGCCAAAAGACAATCGGCTATGGAAGCTATTCCGGGATTGGGGCCTAAACGGCGACAGATTTTATTGAAACAATTTGGGGGGCTGCAAGGTATTTCACAGGCTGGTGTGGATGCACTTTGCAGTGTGGATGGCATAAGCCGTCATTTGGCACAACGGATTTACGAACTATTTCATCATCAAGATGATAATTGAATTTAACTTACCGACAAATCTCACGCTGTTAAGAATCGCGTTAATTCCATTAATAACTGCGGTTTTTTATCTGCCTTGGGCCTATTCCAATGTTGCTTGCATGCTGATTTTTTTAGTTGCGGGGATTACAGACTGGCTGGACGGCTATCTTGCCAGGAAAATGAGTTTGGAAACGCCTTTCGGGGCTTTTCTGGATCCTGTGGCGGATAAACTGATGGTGGCCATGGTTTTGGTTCTGATTGTTCAGCAGCAGGCCAGTCCTTATTTGGCTATTCCTGCGGCAATCATTATCGGCAGGGAAATAACCATTGCCTCGCTTAGGGAGTGGATGGCAGAGATCGGTCAGCGGGCCCAGGTTAAAGTATCCCAATTAGGTAAATGGAAAACTACGGCACAAATGCTGGCGATCGGCATGTTGTTATATCGCGAAGATCTACTGGGCATACCCATAAATTATTGCGGTTACGGTTTGTTGTACATCGCGGCCATATTGACATTATGGTCGATGATCAATTATTTAAGCGCGGCACTGGCGGTATTGACCGCAAAATAAGTTTTATACTTGTGAGTCTACAACGTGTAGACCATTTGAATTTTCACTCACACACAAATAATACAGCGCATTGAATCAGCTGTGAAAGAAGAACATGGATCAGGAAATAGAAAATATTCAGATAAAATCTGAAGTGCAGGATGAGATATTGCTGGCAGCCTTAAAACTGTTTGTAGAAAAAGGTTATTTCAATACATCATTAATCGATATTAAGGATGGGGTCGGAATAAAAAATACCGGCATAATCTATCAGCACTTTAAAACCAAACAAATGATTGCATCGCAGTTGTATGCAAATATTCTCAACAGCTTGAGCATCTCCATTGATGAAATAAGGTGCAAGAATGAAAAACCATCCGAACAATTACGTGGCATAGTCGATTTGTTATTCAAGCTAACAGATGAGGCGCCGGATGTAATGCGGTTTCTGTTGATTTTGAACGTCAACGAGTTTTTGCCGGAGGCAAAGCCGCTACATGAAACTGCGGCGATCATAAAAATCATCAGGATTATTGAAGCCGGTATTAAAGTAGGCGAAATTCGTAATATTACCCCGCAGTTGGGCTACACCCATTTCTTCGGTGTTATTGATAATACTCTGAGATTGGTGTTGGCCGGATTTCTTGACAGGAAAGCCGACTCATATCAGCCACAGACCTGGCTTACGGCGTGGAATACAATCGTCAAAAAATGATATAGCTTGGCAGTTACATATTTTGTATTTTAAAAAACACGAGGTTTTGTCTCGGCTTTTCTTCGTGGATTTATGCTTTAAGTCATGCGTATAGGAAGTGATGAAATGCTACAGATTTTTGTGGCGGCTTGTATAAGACTGGAAGGAAATCATGGGTGACATAGTCCAATTTAAACGGCCTAAACCATCGCAACTGCATAAAGGCAATACCCTATGCCGTAGCGGTTTTCATAAATGGGAAGTTTTAAACGAAAAGCAGTTTGATGTGAAACAGGGGAAGTTGATTACTGTTTATCGGTGTAAGCGGTGTGGGATAGCAAAATCTAAAGCACTTTAGCATCTGATGTTTGGTCGACTGTAGGCATAATACTGTTGACTTAAGCGATTAAGCCAACAGTATCGGATTTTAGTTGCCTCTTACAATATTACCTCGGCAGTTCCGATGTCCCCATCAGGAACTCGTCCACCGCTCTGGCGGCTTGCCTGCCTTCGCGTATTGCCCAGACTACCAGCGATTGTCCTCGTCGCCCGTCGCCGGCCGCAAATACTTTATCCACCGAGGTGCGATACTGCTTATCGTTGGCTTTGATATTATTGCGCTCCAGTTCAACGCCCAGCTCCTTTAACAAGCCTTCGTGTACCGGGTGAACAAAGCCCATGGCTAAAAATACGATGTCCGCTTCCAGCGTGAAAGCACTGTCAGGCTTCTCGCTCATTTTCCACTGTCCGCCTTCTTGCTTCCACTCCACTTCGACCGCGTTCAGATGGGTTATTTTGCCGTCTTTACCGGTAACGCTTTGGGTGTTAACACTCCAGTAACGTTTTTTGATGCCTTCATCATGTGAAGACGTGGTGCGCAACTTGTTGGGCCACAGCGGCCAAGTCAGCGATTTATTTTCTTTTTCAGGCGGTTGCGGCATAATTTCAAGTTGCACCACGGAGGCTGCGCCCTGGCGAATTGATGTGCCTATGCAATCGGAACCGGTATCTCCGCCGCCGATCACTACAACATGCTTGTCGGTCGCGGTAATGGCTACATCTTCGGCTATAGCATCGCCTGCATTGCGCTTGTTTTGCTGGCGCAAAAAGTCCATCGCATAATAAACGCCTTGATAATCATTGCGTCCTTCGACTTCCAGGTCGCGCGGTTTTTCAGAGCCTACCGCTAAAACCACGGCATCGTACTCAGCGAGTATTTTTTGCGCAGGGATATCTGTACCGATATGGCTGTTGGGTCTGAATCTGACGCCCTCCGCCTGCATTTGAGCAATGCGTCGGTCGATGTGTACTTTTTCCATCTTGAAATCGGGAATACCGTAGCGTAACAAGCCGCCGATACGGTCATTCTTTTCATAAACCACGACTTCATGCCCGGCGCGTGCCAACTGTTGAGCGCAGGCTAATCCTGAAGGCCCTGAACCAATTACGGCTACACGCTTGCCGGTGCGTTGCGTTGGGATTTGCGGTTTTACCCAGCCCATCGCCCAGCCTTTGTCGATAATTGCGCATTCTATCGATTTAATGGTTACGGGCTGATCTTGCAAATTGAGTGTGCAAGCCGCTTCGCAGGGCGCAGGGCAGATGCGTCCGGTAAATTCAGGAAAATTATTGGTGCTGTGCAAGATTTCTAACGCCTGTTGCCAATCTCCCCGATAAACGCCGTCATTCCAGTCCGGGATAATATTGTTAACAGGGCAGCCTTGATGGCAAAAAGGGATGCCGCAATCCATGCATCGTGACCCCTGCTCAGCCACTTCGGCTTCGCTGGGAGATAGCGTAAATTCGCGATAATGTTGGATACGATCACTCGGCGATGCGTAATGCCGCTCAGTGCGTGGTAGTTCCATAAACCCGGTTGGTTTACCCATTTTTAATACCTTCTACTTAAATAGTGTCGCAACGATTATACGGTCGCGGATGCTTGTTCAGCCTGAATTTGTTTGAGCGCTTCGCGGTAATCGACCGGCATGACTTTAACAAAACGCGGCAAATAATCCTGCCAGTTATCTAAAATATGCTGGGCTCTGGCGCTGTTGGTATAACGCTTATGGTTTTCAATGAAGTGCTTTAAGCGTTGCGCATCATAACGGGTCATATCGGACATAATGTGAACGCGTCCGTGTGTTTCCATGTCGCCGCCTTGGTGTGCAATGGCTTCCAGCGTGTCGTCTTCTTCGGGGATCGGTTCGAGTTCCACCATCGCCAAATTGCAACGCTTTTCAAAGCTGCGGTCTTCATCAAGCACATAAGCCACACCGCCGGACATACCCGCCGCAAAATTGCGACCGGTTTGTCCGAGTACGATCACAACGCCGCCGGTCATATATTCGCAGCCATGGTCGCCTACGCCTTCGACAACCGCGACAGCGCCCGAATTACGCACTGCAAAACGTTCACCGGCAACGCCGCTGAAATAACATTCGCCGCTGACGGCACCATATAACACAGTGTTGCCGACGATAATATTTTCAGCTGGATTAATGGGGCAGTCTTTAGGCTGATAAATGGCGATACGGCCGCCGCTCATGCCTTTGCCTACATAATCATTGCCTTCGCCTTCAAGTTCGATGCTGATGCCTTGCGCCAAAAACGCGCCGAAACTTTGACCGGCGGTACCTTTGACATTAATAGCAATGGTATCTTCAGGCAAACCTTTATGACCATAACGCTTGGCGACTTCGCCTGACAACATTGCACCAAAAGTGCGGTTAATATTGCGGATCGGCGTATTAATGATTACCGGTTGTCCGTTTTGCAGCGCAGGTTGAGCGGCTGCAATCAAGGTATGATCCAGTGCCTGATCCAAGCCGTGATCCTGGCGTTCAGTGTTATAAACAGCGGTAGCACCGTCAATTTCAGGTTTATAGAAAACCCGGCTAAAGTCCAGTCCTTCGGTTTTCCAATGGTTCAGTGAGCGCTGCATGTCCAGCTTGTCCGAGCGTCCGATCATTTCATTGAAGCTACGGAATCCCAGTTTTGCCATCCACTGACGCACATCTTCCGCGACCATGAAGAAATAATTAACCACATGTTCAGGCTGGCCTGTAAAACGCTTGCGCAGTTCAGGGTCTTGCGTCGCGACGCCGACCGGGCAGGTGTTCAGATGGCATTTGCGCATCATCAAACAACCCGACACGATCAATGGCGCAGTGGCGAAGCCGAATTCATCCGCGCCTAATAATGCGCCGATGATCACGTCGCGTCCGGTGCGCAGACCGCCATCGACTTGTACGGCAATACGACCGCGTAGTTTGTTCAATACCAATGTTTGATGGGTTTCGGCCAGGCCGATTTCCCACGGTAACCCAGCGTGTTTGATCGAAGTCATCGGGCTTGCGCCGGTGCCGCCGTCATAGCCGGAAATGGTCACATGATCGGCGTGGGCTTTGGAAACGCCCGCTGCAACAGTACCGACACCGTGTTCCGATACCAGTTTGACGCTGATCCGTGCTTCTGGATTGACGTTTTTCAAGTCATGGATCAACTGCGCCAAATCTTCAATCGAATAAATGTCATGGTGCGGCGGCGGCGATATTAAACCAACGCCTCGAGTTGAATGGCGCACTCGTGCAATAACCGCGTCGACTTTATGTCCGGGCAGTTGTCCGCCTTCGCCGGGTTTTGCGCCCTGGCTGACTTTTATCTGAATGTCGTCGGCATTGACCAGATATTCGGTGGTCACGCCAAAGCGGCCGGAAGCGACTTGCTTAATCGCCGAACGCATGGAGTCGCCGTTGGGCAAGGTCTTGAAGCGTTCCGGAAGTTCTCCGCCTTCGCCGGTGTTGGATTTGCCGCCGATGCGGTTCATCGCAATAGCCAGATTGGTATGGGCTTCGTAGGAAATTGAACCGAACGACATCGCTCCGGTTGCAAAACGCTTGACGATGTCCGCTGCGGACTCCACTTCGTCCAACGGCACAGGCGTTGCATCTTCCTTGAACGACATCAAGCCGCGCAAGGTCAGCAAGGCTTCGTTTTGTTCATCGATCAAGCGGCAAAATTCAGCATATTTTTCATAGCTGTTGCTGCGCGTTGCGTGTTGCAAGGTGCTGATGGTGGCGGGCGTCCAGGTATGTGCTTCGCCGCGCAGACGGTACGCGTATTCCCCTCCAATATCCAGGGCGTCCCGGTATAACGGCGCATTGCCGAAAGCAATTCGATGACGACGACTGGTTTCTTCGCTGATTTCCGCTAAACCGACGCCTTCGACAGTGCTGGTTGTGCCGGTGAAATAACGATCCAGGAACGGTTCAGCCAAACCGATGGCATTAAAAATTTGCGCGCCGCAATAAGACTGATAAGTCGAAATGCCCATTTTGGACATGACTTTAAGCAGGCCTTTGGAGATCGCTTTGATATAACGTTTGTGCGCTTCATATTCGCTGAGGTCAGCGATATCTTCGCATAGCCCCGACAGGGTGTCGAAAGCCAGATAAGGGTTAACTGCTTCCGCACCGTAGGCGGCCAACAGCGCAAAATGATGAACTTCGCGCGCTTCCCCGGTTTCGACAACCAGACCCACTTTAGTGCGCAGACCTTCGCGGGTCAGGTAGTGATGCACGGCGGAAGTTGCGAGCAAGGCAGGTATTGCAATATGCGCAATATCTAGGTCACGGTCGGACAACGCCAGGATATTGTTACCTTCTTCAACCGCCTGTTTTGCAGCAAGACAAAGTTTATCAAGCGCCGTTTCCATGCCGCTTGCGCCCAAATCAGAGGGATAGCACAGCGTCAGGGTTTTAGTTTTGAATACACCGCCGGTACGCGTTTCGATACGGCGAATTTTTTCCAAATCCTGATTGGTCAAAATAGGCTGTTCCACTTCCAGGCGCATATGAGTTCCGCCTTCGTCCAGACCCAATAAGTTGGGGCGTGGGCCGATCAGTGAAACCAGCGACATGACCAATTCTTCGCGAATAGGGTCGATCGCCGGGTTGGTAACTTGGGCAAAGCCTTGCTTGAAATAATCGTACAGCATGCGCGAACGTTGCGATAACACTGCCAACGCCGTATCGATGCCCATCGAACTGATCGGTTCCTGTCCGGTTTGCGCAATCGGTTTCAGGATGAATTCAATGTCTTCGCGGGTATAACCGAACGCTTGTTGTCTGTCCAAAAGAGTGTGCGCATCCGGTGCCATTGCAGAAATTTCGGCTGGCAGTTCGGATAGCAGAATTTGAGTTTTGCTTAGCCACTCGGAATAAGGGTGGCACGCCGACAAATTGGCTTTCAACTCCGCATCATCAATAATGCGGCCTTCTTCGGTATCAATCAGCAGCATTTTGCCCGGCTGCAGCCGCCATTTTTTGATAATCTTATGCTGGGGAACTTCCAATACGCCCATTTCCGATGCCATGATGACGAAATCGTCATCGGTCACCAGATAACGCGCAGGGCGTAAGCCGTTGCGATCCAGGGTTGCGCCTATTTGACGTCCATCGGTAAAGGCAATGGCCGCAGGGCCGTCCCACGGTTCCATCAGGGCGGCATTATATTCATAAAACGCACGCAGTTTTTCGTCCATTAAGACATTGCCGGCCCAAGCTTCAGGGATCAGCAACATCATGGCGTGGGCCAGTGAATAGCCGCCGGCAACCAATAGTTCCAGTGCATTGTCGAAACACGCCGAATCCGATTGCGCTTCGTCGATCAACGGCCACAGTTTGTGCATATCGTCGCCCAAAACTTTGGACGCGATGGAATGACGACGTGCCGCCATGCCGTTAACATTGCCGCGCAAGGTGTTGATTTCGCCGTTATGGGCGATCAGGCGGAAAGGATGTGCCAGATCCCAAGTCGGGAAAGTGTTGGTGGAAAAACGTTGATGCACTAACGCTAAAGCACTGACCATGCGTTCATCGCTTAAGTCCGCATAAAACGCTCCGACCTGATCGGCCAGCAACATACCTTTGTAAACGATAGTGCGTGACGATAAGGATGGGATATAAAAAGAGTGGCCATGATCCAGCTTCAAATCGCGGACGGCGTTTTCAACTTGCTTGCGAATCACAAACAGTTTGCGCTCGAAAGCATCTTGATCGACGCAATCTTGGTCACGTCCAATAAAAATCTGCCGTATGAACGGTTCAACCAGTTTTACCGACTCACCCAAGGTATGATTGTCGACAGGTACATCGCGCCAGCCTAATAATACGGCTTTTTCCCGCGCAATTATTTCGGTTAACAGATTTTCGCAAGTGGCTCGATTGGCAGCATCGCGCGGCAAAAACACCATGCCTGCGGCATAATCGCCTGCTTTCGGAAGGGTGATGCTTATCTTGTCGCACTCTGCGCGCAAAAAAGTATCGGGCATTTGAATCAGAATTCCCGCACCATCGCCCGCATATATATCGGCGCCAACCGCGCCACGATGGGTCAGGTTTTTAAGTAATTCCAAGCCTTGACGTACGATTTCATGGCTTTTTTGACCCTTTATATGAACGATAAAACCCACGCCGCATGCATCATGTTCATTGCGTGGATCATATAAACCCTGTCTGGGCGGTAGCGTGCTTTGACTCATTGTCACCTCTAAAAAATATTACAAAAGGGCTGTTATCCTCTAACTTACATAACCCTCGTTCCGCACCCGCTCTGATGGAGACATCAAAGGCCGCGGCACGGCAAAACTAGTTAATTATACGGATGACAGGTAATTCTGTCACGTAGTCTTTTGCCGTCCGCACCAGCAATCAATCGGTATGTTGTTCGCTGATATAGATTGGGCGTTGGTCTTTTGTTGCATGATTAATAGAGGTATTTTGGTTATTCCTTAAATGGATGTGGTATCTTTCTGCTCTGTTTTAATGACTGATTGTTCTCGTTGACTATATTCTTCTGTTTTGTAGGCAGACTCGGTTCTTTAAGAGGCATTAAAATTATTTAAGTGAATTCATATCATATTATTGGTTAATTATGAAAGAAAATTTTGATGTTGTAGTTGTAGGTGGAGGCATGGTCGGGGCTGCTGTTGCTTGTAGCCTCGGTGGGAGTTCATTGAGCGTGGCGGTAATAGAGAGTGCGCCGCCACAGGATTTTGCTCCTGAGCAGCCCCATGATTTAAGGGTTTCCGCGCTCAGTATTGCATCAAAAAATATACTTGAAACGGTGGGTGCATGGAGTGGCGTTGTTAATCGCAGGCTTTGTCCGTTTCGCAGGATGCGGGTTTGGGAAACGGCGGGAGATACTGAGTTTTGCAGTGACGATATTAACTATCCTGAATTGGGTTTTATCGTTGAAAACAGGGTGACCCAGTTGGCGTTATTGGAACGCTTGCAAGGTTTTGCCAATGTCGAGCTGATGTGTCCAGCTACCATTAATAAAATCAACTATTCTGCGGGCAAATCACCTGAAGTGGAGCTGGGTGATGGCAGGATTTTATCGGCAAAAGTGTTGGTTGCCGCAGATGGCGGTCAATCCAGAGTCAGACAAACAGTGGGGTTGGGAGTAACCAGCTGGGATTACAATCAACATGCACTGGTGATTTATATTGATACGGATTACGGACAGCAGGATATAACCTGGCAGCGCTTTGTGCCCAGCGGGCCGCAGGCGTTTTTGCCGTTAACCGGGCATTATGGCTCCATCGTCTGGTATAACTTGCCGGATGAAGTGGCTCGCTTGAAAACCTTGTCTAGCGAGGATTTGTTGCGGGAATTGACGGCAACTTTTCCTGATTGCCTGGGTAAGGTTAATGCTATTTTGGGTACGGCAAGCTTTCCGTTGAAGCGGCAGCATGCGCAAAGCTATGTTAAACCGGGCGTGGTCTTGGTTGGTGATGCTGCACACATGATTAATCCGCTGGCAGGACAAGGGGTTAATATCGGTTTACTGGATGCTGCGGCATTGGCCGAGGTGCTGATTGATGCAAGCAAGCAAGGTCTTGATCCGGGTGATTTGGCGGTTTTAAGGCGCTATGAAAAAATGCGTCGTAATGAAAATCTTAAAATGATGACGGTAATGGATATTTTTTATCGGGTGTTCAGTAATCAGGTTCTACCGGTCAAGTTTTTACGCAACTTGGGGTTGGGCTTGGCTGAACGAATTTTGCCTGCCAAAAATAAAGTGATGCGGAGTGCCATGGGGCTGGACGGGAACTTACCCAAACTTGCACGAGGTGAGTCGATTATTTAATTAAAAGGATGTTATGTTGGGGGTTGTGCGTTTCCGGCAATATTCTTGGTATTTGACAAGCGATTAGCCGCGCATCGGTTGCATTGGGATAATTAATTTTTTAAACTTGAGTTTTTAAGTGATTTTGATAGTGAGTGTGAACGGTTATGGAAAGAAGGCTTTATCAAAGGATTCCAGTGCAAGTTTCTGCTATTGTCACTACCGAGGACGGTGTGCGCATTAAGGTGATTGCGGTAGATGTATCCAGCGATGGGCTAGGTGTCGAATGTAATATCAAGCAACGGAACATGATTACTCCGGGAGGGAGTTTTGTTCGCGACGGTAAGCCGGTATCGGTGTTTGTTGACTTGAATCTGTCTGATGGGAATGGTCAGTTATTCAAAATAGTAGCGCGGTGTCATGTGGTTTTTTCTCGGCGTATGTCCAGCGATCAATGTAAAATTGGGCTGCGCTATGCTGATATTGAAAATAACAACCATAAATGGCTTATTCGGTTTATTGAGAAAAGGTTGGTATCTGACTAAATAACGGATGAATATTGATTGTGCGGAGCTTTAGCTTGCTCTATAAGTATTACGGCTGTCCGTTGCGTCCGGGGGAGAACGTCTTGCATTAACCTATAGCGCCAGCATCTTTAAAATTTCTTCGCGTATTTGTTCCTGTCTGGCAGGGTCTGTGATGGGTTGCGACTGGTTGTCGGTGATATAAAACATGTCTTCAGCCCTGCTGCCTATGGTGGTTATTTTTGCGCTGTGCAGATGAATGCCTTTTTGTACAAATGCGCGCCCTATTTTTGATAAAAGTCCGGCATGATCTGTGGTGATAAGCTCAATAATCGTATGCCTGTTTAAAGGGTCCGCATGAAATTGAATACTGGTAGGGATAGGGAAATGTTTGGCTTGTCTTGATTGGCGATGAATATTTTTGTGTTTTTTTACTTCGCGAAGACGCAGGTTATTGCGAAGGGCAGTGCAAATATGAACTTCTCTGAACAATTCATTGATGGGTTTTCCCGATTGCTCAAGAACCAGAAAGCTATTAAGAATATAGTCGTCGGTCGTGGTCATGATCCGGGCGTCAAGAATGGTAAGTCCCAGTTGGTCGAGAGTGGCGGTGCTCAGCGAAAAAATAGCCTCTTCATTTTTTGTGTAAACAAAAACTTCCGCGCTGCCGCGTTGAGTTTGAGGGCGTAGCAGAACCAGGGGCAGGTCATCTTCTCTGGATGAGGCAATGGCAATGGTATGCCAGGCTATTTCATCAGCTGAATATCTTAAAAAATAATCATCACTGGCATGCTGCCAGGATCTGAGAATAACCGGCTCGGATATGCCTAGTTTTAGCAGTTCGTCTTTTGCTTCTTTTTTGTTTTCGAGCAGGCGATCCGCCAATGCTACTGGATTTTGCAAGCCTCTGTGCAAGGCGCTATAGGTCACTGAATAAAGCTCTTTGAGCAGAGCGTCTTTCCATGCGTTCCAAAGCTCTGGATTAGTGGCGCGAATATCGGCCACGGTTAGCAGGTATAGGTGGTTCAGGTATTCAATACTGCCAACGGTCTGGGCAAATTGATGAATGACATCCGGATCACTGATGTCTTTTCGTTGTGCAGTCATCGACATGACCAGATGATTGCGGACTAGCCAGCAGATCAGGTTGGTGTCATGCGGGGAAAGATCGTGCTGAACGCAGAATTCCCTGGCGATTTCTTCGCCAATTGTGGAATGGTCGCCGCTCCTGCCTTTAGCTATGTCATGAAATAGACCGGCAAGATACAATATTTCCGGCTTTGAAATCAGCAGAAAAATATCATTGCAGAAAGGCAGTTCATCAAAATGTTTTTCTAAGGCAAAGCGGCGTAAGTTCCGGATGACAAAAAGCGTGTGTTCGTCCACGGTGTAAATGTGAAACAAATCATACTGCATGCGGGCGACAATATTGGCAAAGCAAGGGATATAAGCGGCTAAAACCCCGTAGCGATTCATGCGTCTTAATTGATCGGTAATGCCTCGCGGTTGGCGGAATGCTTCTATAAACAGGCGGTTGGCATCTTTGTTCTTGCGAAATACGTCGTCGATTAAATACAGGCTTTTACGAACCAAGCGTATGGTTGTTGCCCTGACGCCTTTGATCGATGAATTCTGTTCCAGAACTAAAAAGAGTTCCAGCAAGGCAAGCGGGTGTCGTTCAAAAAGTGTGTCATCAATGGCTTCAAGATAGCCGTTGATGGCAACAAATTTGTCGTTAAGCGGGATTGGTTTGTAAGTAATTTCTCCGGAAACGAAGCGCTCATTAAATAATTGCAACAGCATTTCATTGAGGCGCTCAAGTCCAAGTACCGTTTTAAAATAAAACTGCATGAATTGTTCGACATCCTGATTGTATTCCTGATGTTCGGTGCTGAAACCGAATTGCCGGGCAAGATCGCGTTGATAATCAAAAATAAGTCGGTCTTCGCATCGATTGGTTAAAAGATGCAATGCGTAACGAATTCGCCATAGCACTTCAAGTGCGGCAACCAGTTCCAAATATTCAGACTCGGGCAAGAAGCCGTATTTAATCAGTTCCTTGAGTGTTGAGGAATTGTAATGACGTTTGAACACCCATGCGATGACCTGTCGGTCGCGTAAACCGCCGGGGCCTTCTTTGATGTTGGGTTCGAGATTGTAGGCAGTGTCATGAAATTTGGCATAACGCTGTCGCTGCTCTTCCATTTTGGCGGCAAAAAATTGATCCGACGGCCAAATTTTATCCGGCGTGATTTGTTGATTAAGTGTTTTATGCAAGGTGGTGTTGCCGGTAATCAACCGGTTTTCCATAAGACTGGTTATGATCGTTTGATCGCTGATTGCCGCTTCGACGCATTGTTTGATGGTGCGTACGCTTTGCCCCGGTTTTAAGCCGATATCCCAGAGGAAGGTGAAGAAGTTTGCCAGTGTTTCCTGGTAAGGCGAAGTGTCGTCAGAATCCAGCAAAACGACAATATCGATATCGGAGTAAGGGAATAATTCTCTTCTGCCGTAACCGCCAACGGCGCATAACATCAGCTGGCTGGCGTGTTCGCCAAGGAAATGTTGCCAGCAGCAGCTTAAGATTTCATCGATAAAATCGGATTTTTCTTTAAGTAAGTTGGAAACTGATTTGTGAGGATTGAATTTTTGTCGCAGCTCAGTGTCTTTTTGTTTTAACAGTTGTTTAAATTGTTGCAGGCTGTCTTTTTCGGCAAAAATCGCGGTATTAATGTTTTTGTTCAAGGCGGTCACATTTCTTCTTGGCGCAAAGTCAGGATTTCATAGCCGCTTTGGGTTACCAAAATGGTGTGTTCCCATTGCGCGGACAAGCTCCGGTCTTTGGTTACTGCGGTCCAGCCGTCGGCCAACACTTTCATGTGTCGTTTGCCGAGATTAATCATGGGTTCAATAGTTAATATCATGCCTGCTTCGAGGACCTCGCCTTCGCCGGCTTTACCGTAATGCAATACTTGCGGTTCTTCATGGAATTTTTTGCCGATGCCGTGGCCGCAAAACTCCCGGACTACCGAATAACGATTGGATTCTGCGTGTTTTTGTATGGCGTGGCCAATATCGCCTAATGTAGCCCCCGGCCTTACTTGGTTAATACCCAAAAACATGGCTTCCTGAGTTATTTTAACCAGGCGTTTTGCGTGCGGACTGACTTCGCCGACGCAAAACATTTTGCTGGTATCGCCGTGGTAGTCGTCTTTGATGACGGTAATGTCGATATTGACAATATCGCCTGATTTAAGTTTTTTATCGCTGGGAATGCCGTGGCAGATCTGCTGGTTAATCGAAGTGCAAATGGATTTTGGAAAGCCGTGATAATTAAGCGGCGCAGGGATGGCTTTTTGTACATCAACAATATAGTCGTGGCAAATCTGATTGAGTTCGTCGGTGGTAACTCCGGGAACAACATAGGGTTCAATTATTTCTAAAACTTCGGCTGCCAGTTTTCCGGCAATCCGCATTTTTTCGATTTCACTTTCGGTTTTAATAATTATGCTCATAAAAATCAGGTGCAAAGCTATAAAGGATAAGGAACATTAGGCGCAAACGATAAGTTTTTTAGTCTTGTGGTTTCTGCTTTGCGCCTGTGTAATAAAATCATTTTAACAGAGATCGGCTTGTTGTGAAAAAGTAATTATGGTATAAAGGGAAGTTCGTTTTTGAACTAATACTCACGCCTATCGTCACGTTTGGAAGGGTGCCGGTGCAACCATTCTTTAAATAAAATGATTGTTACTGGTTTCCAGGCGGGATAGGTGGAGGCGTAACCCAACTCGGAACAGATGTTCCGAATTTTTATCTTAGGAGAAATTAATGGCAGCAGTATCTATGCGTCAAATGCTTGAAGCGGGTGTTCACTTTGGACATCAAACTCGTTATTGGAACCCGAAAATGGCTACGTACCTGTTCGGTTCACGTAACAAAATCCATATTATTGATTTGGAAAAAACGCTTCCAATGTTTAATGACGCAATGAATTATCTGGGTCAGATGACAGCAAACAAAGGCACAGTCCTGTTTGTTGGTACCAAGAAAGCAGCGCGAAAAGTAGTTGCTGAAGAAGCCGCACGCTGTGGCATGCCTTATGTCAACCATCGCTGGTTAGGTGGCATGCTGACAAATTTCAAAACCATCAAGAAGTCAATTAATCGTCTTAAAGAATTAGAAGCGATGAAAGCTGACGGTACGCTTTATCAACGTTTTGCCAAGAAAGAAGCGTTAGGTATGGAACGCGAACTTGAAAAACTGGAGCGCAGTCTGGGTGGAATTAAAGACATGAAAGGCGTTCCCGATGTGATTTTCATACTGGATGTCGGTTATGAAAAGAATGCAATCAGTGAAGCTAAAAAATTAGGTATTCCGGTTGTTGGTATTGTTGATTCCAATAATTCACCGGAAAAAATTGATTACATTATTCCTGGTAATGATGACTCAATTCGTGCAGTTAAACTTTATTGCGAAAGTGTTTCTGCGGCAGTAATGGAAGCTAAATCAGCGGGTTTGGGATTGTCAGCAAAAGCTGATGATTTTGTTGAAGAGGCGGCAGAATAAGTACGATCTTAATTTTTTACAGGCGTTTCCTGTGAAATGAGTACTTAAAGTTAGGCAAAAACGCCTCCTCACGGGGGCGTTTTTACAGTTATGAATAATGAGGAAAGATAAAGAATGAGTATTACTATTAGTGCAGCAATGGTTAAGGAACTGCGTGAAAGAACTGCCTCCGGTATGATGGAGTGCAAAAAAGCATTAGTTGAAGCCAATGGCGACATGGAGTTAGCCATTGAAAATATGCGCAAATCCGGTCTAGCCAAGGCCGATAAAAAATCCGACCGCATTGCTGCTGAAGGCATCATCGGCGCTAAAGTTAGTGATGACGGAAAAGCTGTGGCGATTGTTGATGTTAACTGTGAGACTGATTTTGTTGCCAAAGCGGATGATTTCGTAAATTTCGTCAATAATGTCACAGAAGCTTTGTTGAATTCCGATATTGAAACAGATGAACAACTGCTGGCAATGAAACTGGCTGACGGCACGATTGTGGATGAAGTTCGTCGTGGACTGATCGCCAAGTTGGGCGAAAATATTACCGTCAGGCGGTTTCAAAAATACCAGACTGCAATGGGCGGTACTGCTTGCTATTTGCACGGTAAAAAAATCGGTGTGATCGTCGAATTGGCGAAGGCAGATGCTGAGTTAGGCAAAGACATTGCAATGCATATCGCAGCGAGTAAACCGACTTGTGTTTCTGATGAACAAGTGCCTGCAGAACTGATTGAAAAAGAGAAAGAGATTTTCTCGGCTCAAGCAGCAGAAAGCGGAAAACCGGCGGAAATTATTGAGAAAATGGTTGTAGGTCGGATTAGTAAATTTCTGGCGGAAATTACTTTGTTGGGTCAGCCTTTTATTAAGGACGATAAAGTTACTGTCGCTAAACTACTTGCGTCAAAAGGTAACAACGTTATTCGTTTTGCTCGCCTGGAAGTGGGTGAGGGAATTGAGAAGAAAGAAGAAAACTTTGCCGAAGAAGTTATGGCACAAGTTAGAGGCAATTAACGCACTCCTCGGCCGTGGGCGCGAATTTATTCGCGCTGCCTTTATAGACGCGAATAAACTCGCGCCCACAATAATAAATATTAGCCCCCGATAAATTAAAATGACTAAATTGATTTGCCAGAGAATTTTGCTTAAGTTAAGCGGTGAAGCTTTAATGAGTGAAACCGGTGGTAGTATTGATGCAGATATTGTTAAACGTCTTGCAACTGAAATTAAAGAGTTATGTGATGTTGGTCTTCAAGTTGGTTTGGTTATTGGCGGCGGTAATATATTGCGTGGAGCTGAGAAAGCTTCAGAAGGATTGGATCGAGTAACCAGCGACCAGATGGGGATGCTGGCTACTGTAATAAATGCCCTGGCCATGCAGGATGCTTTGGAAGCACACGGTCAGCCGGTCAGGGTGATGTCTGCACTGAAAATCAATCAGGTCTGTGAAGATTATATTCGCCGTCGAGCGATCAGGCATTTGGAAAAAGGCCGGGTTGTTATTTTTGCAGCAGGAACCGGAAATCCTTTTTTCACTACCGATTCGGCCGCCAGTCTTCGGGCGATTGAAATTAATGCCGAGTTGATGATTAAGGCTACTAAAGTCAAAGGCGTTTATTCTGCCGATCCCCAAAAAGACAAAAATGCTAAATTCTATCCGCGATTAACTTATGATGAAGCGCTGGATCAGCGTCTGAATGTGATGGACACCACTGCGCTGGTATTATGCCGGGATAATAATGTACCAATGCGGGTGATGAATATTTTCGAGAAAGGCGCGGTAATGAAACTGATGATGGGCGAAGAGATAGGATCTCTTATTGAACGAGGAACAAATAATGATTAATGATATTCAACAGGACGCTTCAACCCGCATGGGCAAAAGTATTGAAGCTTTAAAACATGAATTCTCAAAAATAAGAACGGGCAGGGCTCATCCCAGCTTATTGGATCAAATTAACGTTTCATATTACGGTACCGAGTCCTCATTATCCCAGGTTGCCAATATTGCCGTCGAAGACGCGCGAACTTTGACGATTACACCGTGGGAAAAGGGCATGGTCCAGGCTATTGAAAAAGCAATTATGAAGTCGGATCTGGGATTGAACCCTGCTACCAACGGGATGGTTATTCGTATTCCATTGCCGCCATTGACCGAAGAGCGTCGTCGTTCCCTGGTTAAAGTCGTCAAGAATGAAGCGGAAAATGGTCGTGTTGCGATCAGAAATATTCGCCGTGATGCAAATTCAGCAATAAAAGAGGCTTTAAAGGAAAAAATGATTTCTGAAGACGAGGCTCGCGCAGCTGAAGAAAAAATTCAAAAATTGACCGATCAGTATGTAAAAGACGTTGAAAAATTGCTGGAAGCAAAAGAAGCCGATTTACTGTCAATGTAATTGGGATTTAAACAAATGCCTACGGATGACTGTAATAGTTTGGAATCAACAAGTACCCTCAAGGGTATAAATAACAATCCGCGCCATATCGCCATTATCATGGATGGTAATGGTCGTTGGGCGCAGAAGAGGTTTATGCCGCGAGCTATTGGTCATCAGGCCGGGGTTAAAGCGGTTCGGAAAATTGTAGAGTACTGCGCCAAACACGAGGTTGAGGTCTTGACCTTATTCGCGTTCAGCAGTGAAAACTGGCGTCGCCCGGATGAAGAGGTGTCATTATTGATGGGGTTGTTTATGGCGACTTTGCAACGGGAAATCAACAAACTTGATCGGAATAATATCCGCTTGCGATTTATTGGCGACAGAACGGCATTCTCTGACAAGTTGCAGACCAAAATGGCCGAAGGCGAGGCGCAAACCAAAGACAATGATGCCTTGACGCTGGTTATCGCAGCCAATTATGGCGGGCGCTGGGACCTGTGTCAGGCGTTCCGGGCGGTGGCAGAAAAAATAGCGTCCGGAGAATTAAAAAATCAGGATATCAATGAGCAGCTGATCAATCAGTATTTATCAACCGCAGACCTGCCCGAGCCCGACTTGTTTATCAGAACAGGCGGCGAGCAGCGCGTTAGTAATTTTTTATTATGGCAGCAGGCTTACACGGAGCTGTACTTTACTGCGACGCTATGGCCGGATTTCGACCAGAACTCACTTGAAGAAGCTATCGACAGTTTTAAGAGCCGGCAAAGACGCTTTGGTCATACCGGGGAGCAACTGCTTGATAAATCGATTACTTTAAAATAACCTGCTGTTTTTTTACTGAAAACTAACACTTACTTCCAACTTCATCTAATAATTATAAAAATGTTACTACAGCGAATTATTACTGCATTAATTCTGGTTCCTCTGGTTGTACTTGCTGTTTTCCAGCTGCCGTCGGAGTATTTTTCATTGCTCATAGGACTAATCACACTTTTAGCGGCATGGGAATGGACTAATCTTATCGGCATTAATTCGCCGTTTAAACGCGGATTATTTTTAGTTGCGTTGATTCTGCCTATGTTATGGCTGCATTTTTGGACGCAATTTCTGGAACTGGCTGCGCAAGTATTGGATTGGCCTGATGTGCGGGATTATTCAGGTGCTCTGGAATGGCTGGTTATAGCGCCGGTGCTGTTTTGGATATTGGTCATGATATTAATCAGAAACACCCCTGCAGGGGTTTTAAAGTTGGAAATGAGAAGCCGTTATAAGGCATTAATAGGCTGGCTTGTTTTATTTGCAACGTGGCTATTTTTGAGCAGATTAAGAGCTTTTTATGGTTCGGAAATGACCTTGTATTTTCTGGTTTTAATCTGGACAGCGGATATTGCAGCTTATTTTGCCGGCAAGAAATTCGGTAAAACCAAGTTGTCGCCCGAAATCAGCCCAGGCAAAACGGTTCAAGGTATGTACGGTGCTTTAATAGCCGGTGCCGTTTGGGCTGCTGCTTTTATTGGCTATTATGGCTATCGTGATGGTTTTGTCTGGATGAGGATAACCGATTTTATACTGTTATCTGTGCTGACGGTGTTGATTTCTATTTATGGTGATTTGTTTTTCAGTGTGGTCAAACGTCAGCGTGGCGTCAAAGATACCGGTTCAATACTGCCCGGTCACGGCGGTATTCTGGATAGAATTGATAGTCTGATTGCTGGAGTTCCATTTTTTTATGCCGGTATAGCAGTGATTGGGCTTATGTCATGAAAGGCATTTGCATACTCGGAGCGACAGGCTCGATTGGCGTCAGTACTTTAGATGTAGTCGCCAGACATTCCAGTCAATATAAAGTTATTGCGTTAACGGCCAATACCAATATTGATACTCTCTATGAACAATGTCTGGAACACCATCCTGAAGTTGTTGTCGTAGTGGATGAGAAAAAGGCTCAAGCCTTTGAAGAAAAACTTAAAAATTCGACAATTGCAGATATAAAAGTGTTGTCCGGCGCCAAGGCGCTGGAGCATGTTGCAACGCTGGACAACGTCGATTCGGTCATGGCGGCCATCGTCGGTGCGGCGGGTTTATTACCGAGTCTTGCTGCGGCAAAAGCGGGTAAAACCATCTTGCTGGCCAATAAAGAAGCCCTGGTGATGTCGGGTTCGATTTTTATGCAGGCCGTTACTGAGTCGGGAGCGCAATTGCTGCCTATTGATAGCGAGCATAATGCGATATTTCAGTGCATGCCTGCCGGTTACAAAACCGGTATGCCGGCGAAACAAGCGAGACGTATTTTATTGACGGCTTCGGGCGGTCCTTTTCGGGAAATGCCTGTTGATCAATTGATCAATGTAACGCCGGATCAAGCGGTCGCTCATCCTAACTGGGATATGGGCAGAAAAATTTCCGTGGATTCGGCAACGATGATGAATAAGGGTCTTGAGATGATCGAGGCTTGTATTTTATTTGATATGACCCCAGATCAGATACAAGTGGTCATTCATCCGCAAAGCGTTATCCATTCGATGGTGGATTATGTGGATGGAACGGTTTTGGCGCAAATGGGCAATCCCGATATGCGTATACCTATCGCCTATTCGATGGCTTGGCCGGAGCGCTTTGACTCGGGCGTTGAACCACTGAATATTTTTAATGTCGGGCGTATGGATTTCCATGAGCCTAATCTGGAACGGTTTCCCTGTCTGCGTTTGGCCTATGAGGCTATTGACGCAGGCGGCATCATGCCGACTGTTTTAAATGCGGCCAATGAAATTGCAGTAGAAGCATTTTTAAATGAACATGTTAGATTTACCGATATTCCGGTTATTATCGAACGCTGCATGAAAAAATTCGAGGCCAAGGCCGCCGATACCCTGGAAATTATTTTAGATACGGATCAACAGGCCAGGTTAATGTCTACACAGATTATTGGAGAGCTTAATAATTGATGGATTTTCTGCATACGCTGTTTTATTTCATAGTCGCTATAAGTGTCCTGGTTTCATTTCATGAATTCGGACACTTCTGGGTCGCGCGTAAAGCCGGGGTAAAAGTACTCAGGTTTTCAGTCGGTTTTGGCAAGGTTTTATGGTCGTACCAGAAAAATCCAGATGCGACAGAGTATGTGGTATCGGCAATTCCACTGGGTGGTTATGTCAAGATGGTCGATGAGCGGGAAGGCGACGTTAAGAAGGCAGACTTGCCGTACGCCTTTAATCGCCAATCTTTATTTGCCAGAACGGCAATAGTCGCTGCAGGCCCCCTATTTAATCTGATACTCGCTGTTGCTTTGTTTTGGAGTGTGCTGGTTATTGGCGAGACAGGCATAAAACCGATACTCGGCTCGGTAGAGCAAGGCACATTAGCCGCTGCCGCAGGTTTTGTCGAAGGCGAGGAGATTATCTCGGTTAACGACAAGGCTACACCCACCTGGACTGAGGCAATGAGCGTGTTAGTGTCCTCAGCGCTTGATGGGGAGCAGAACATAAAGGTTACGGTAAAAAGCTTTGACGATCAGCAAGCTATCAGGACGCTTAAGCTCACTGATAAAGACAGTGAAACCCCTGATGTATTGTATCAACGATTAGGTTTTAAACCTTGGTCTCCAAAATTGCAGCCCATCATAGGTAAAGTGCTTCCCGATAGCGCCGCTCTCGCTTCCGGTTTAAAGCAAGGCGACCTGATTGTGAGCGCTGATGGCACAATCATGAACGACTGGATGCAATGGGTGAATTATGTAAAAAGTCACCCCGATGTTGCAATAAAGCTGGAGATTGAGCGCGACGGTGTACGTTTACCTACAACCATTACACCTAAAAGTGTGCTTGTCGGAAAAAATACCGAGGGTAAAGTCGGCGCTTCAGTTTATATACCGGAAGAACTGATGAAGTCGGTGAGCGTTGAATATTCCTTGTCGCCGCTGGCAGCGATACCTGTTGCCTTCGAAACCACCTATTATTATTCCATTACCAGCTTGAAAATGATGGGAAAAATGCTGGTTGGCAAGGCTTCCGTAGATAACTTAAGCGGTCCTATCAGCATTGCCCAGTATGCGGGACAGTCTGCCACGATGGGCTTGGTACCCTTTATAAAATATTTGGCCTTGATCAGCGTCAGTTTAGGCGTATTAAATTTATTGCCGATACCGGTACTGGATGGCGGACACTTGCTGTTCTTTGCCTTGGAAGGCATTAAAGGCCGTCCTGTTTCGGAGAGGGCGCAAATTTTCTTTCAACAAATCGGTATTGCATTGCTTGTGTCATTGATGGCATTGGCTATGTTTTTGGATGTTGAGCGCTTGCTTTAAATAAGGTATAGGGGCAATCCCTTGCGGTTGCCCTTTTATCCGAATAACTTGAATTAAGGGCAACCACAAGGGATTGCCCTACAACTTAGGAATATTATGAAAAAAGTTATTAAGATGGCCGCATTATCATTACTCGGCCTGACTTTATCGGTCGCACATGCAGATGAAAATGCTATCAGGCAAGCGCTGGCTAAATCCATGCCGTCGGTAAAAGTAGGGTCGGTTAAACCTTCTGAAATTAGTGGTCTTTATGAGGTTACAGTGGGCGGCAATATCTTTTATGTTTCCGATGATGGTAAGTATCTAGTTCAAGGTCACTTGGTCGATGTTGCTGCGCGCATAGATTTAACCGAAGAAAAATTGAGCGGTGTTCGCAAGCAGGCCATTGACAAACTCGGTCTGGATAAAATGATCGTATTCAAACCCAAAGAAAGCAAATATACGGTTAGCATCTTTACCGATATTGACTGCGGTTATTGCCGTAAACTGCATTCGGAAATCGATCAATACATGGCCGAAGGCATTACTATCCAGTATTTGTTTTTCCCAAGGGCCGGCAAAGGTTCCGACTCATACCACAAAGCGGTATCGGTCTGGTGTGCCGATGATCGCAAAGCGGCTTTAACAGCAGCAAAAAAAGGCGATACACCACCGGCTAAAACCTGTAATAATCCGATTGATGAGCACATGCAGTTGGCTGAGGATTTTGAAGTGAAAGGGACACCGATGATTGTTACCGAGAAAGGCAATATCTTTCCCGGTTATCTGCCGGCAAAGCAGTTGGTAGAAGCACTCGCAGACGAAAAAGGTCAAAAATAAGCAGATTATTTGAAATGAGAGGGCGGCTTCTTCAGCCGCTCTTGTAATACCCTGATAGCGCTACACCATCCCTTTTAGTCGATAAAGCAACTCCAACGCCTGTCTCGGGCTAAGTTCATCCGGGTTCATGTCTTCCAGCAAACCCACCACAGGATGACATTCTTTAGATGAAAACAAATCCAGCTGATTAACCCCGGTTTCCGTCTGTTGTTCAATATAGGCATGGTCTTCGAGGTGCCGTAATTTCGTTTTGGCTTTATCAATTACCGAACGAGGCACACCCGCTAATGACGCCACTTGCAAGCCATAGCTTTGACTGGCCGGGCCATCTTTGACCGCATGCAAAAAAATGATCTTGTCGCCATGCTCCATCGCATCCAAATGCACGTTATGGATGGTTTTGTGTTCATCGGGCAGCGTGGTTAACTCAAAATAATGCGTCGCAAACAGCGTAAACGCTTGAGTTTCTTTAGCCAAATGATCGGCGCAAGCCCAAGCTAAAGACAACCCGTCAAAGGTGCTGGTACCGCGACCGATCTCGTCCATCAAGATCAGGCTTTTTGAGGTGGCGTTATGCAGGATGTTGGCGGTTTCCGACATCTCCACCATAAAAGTAGACCTGCCGCTGGACAGATCGTCAGACGCGCCGATACGGGTAAAAATCTTGTCGACAGGACCGCAGGCCAGAGACTTGGCAGGGACATAACAGCCGATATGGGCGATTAACACGATCAGCGCCGCCTGACGCATGTAGGTCGATTTACCGCCCATGTTCGGGCCGGTAATGACCAGCATTTTTCGTTGATTGGAAAACGATAAGTCATTAGGCACAAAAGGAATATCCGAAACCTGCTCAACGACCAGATGCCGACCGGCTTCAATGGTTATACCGGGTTGATCGACCAGCGTCGGTTGCGATAAATTCAAGGTTTCGGCGCGTTCGGCAAAGTTGACCAATACATCCAGCTCAGCCAGTGCGGCCGCGCATTGTTGCAACGGGATTAACGATGCGCCGATAAGATTCAGCAATTCCTCGTACAAGGCTTTTTCAAAAGACAGCGATTTTTCCTTGGCGCTGAGCACCTTGTCTTCAAACGATTTCAACTCCTCGGTAATATAACGCTCGGCGCCTTTTAAGGTTTGCTTGCGGGTGTAATGTGTGGGGGCTTTTTCCGAGTGCAGGTGGGAAATCTCGATATAGTAGCCATGCACACGGTTGTAGTTGACTTTCAGCGTACTGATGCCGGTCGCCGCTTTTTCGCGATTTTCCATGTCAATCAGGAACTGGTCTGCGTTCTGGCTCAAGTTGCGCAACTCGTCCAGTTCCGGATGATAGCCGGGCGCAATCACTCCACCGTCGCGGATCAGCACCGGCGGATTGTCGATGATGGCAGATTGCAATAGTTTTAATATCTCGGGCTGTTCACCGATCTGCTCGCATAACTGCGCAAGCTGAGTGTTGTCGCAGCCGGAAAGCGCATGTTGCAGCGTGGGCAGAATTGCCAAGGTATTGCGCAACACCAGCAAATCTCGGGGACGCGCCGATTTTAATGCGATACGGGAGCTGATCCGCTCAATATCGCCGACTTGCCGCAGATGCGTCTGAATATCCCGATATAAAAGTACATTAAGCAGGGTATCGATACAGGCATAGCGGTTGTTTAGGACGTCGTGATCGCGTAACGGCCGGTTGATCCAACGTCTCAAACAGCGGCTTCCCATCGCCGTTGTAGTTTTATCCAGTACCCCGAACAGCGTGTATTGCAGTTGCCCTGAGGGGTGGAAATCCAGTTCAAGATTACGGCGGCTGGAGGCATCCAGCAAAATACTGTCATCAGTGCTCTCGGTACGGATGCCTTGAATATGCGGCAGCGCGCTTTGTTGGGTGTCTTTAACATATTGCAGTAAACCGCCCGCAGCAGCAATCGCGGCGGGCATGTTCTCACAACCGTAACCTTTCAAATCAAGCGTATTGAATTGCTTTAATACCAGCTGTTTGGCGCTTTGGGCTTCAAAATGCCAAGGCGGCTTTCTGCACATGCCGCTACGTTGTTTTAAGCTTGCAGGCAGCGGCCAGTCCTCGCTAAACAGCAGTTCGGCAGGGTTAAGTCGGCCGATTTCGCTTAGTAATTGATCGATGGATTCAACCTGTTGCAACACAAAACGGCCGCTGGTTAAATCCAGGCTGGCGATGCCGTGTTGCGTAGTTGAGTTGGAATTCGAGAAAGAGCACACTGCAACTAACAGATTATCTTTGCGGTCTTCCAACAACGCTTCGTCGGTGACAGTGCCGGGTGTCACAATGCGCACCACCTTACGTTCGACCGGGCCTTTTGACGTTGCCGGATCGCCGATTTGTTCGCATATTGCGATTGATTCGCCGTGCTTTAACAGTTTGGCAAGATAACCCTCAGCCGCGTGATAAGGAATGCCCGCCATAGGGATCGGCAGGCCTCCCGATTGTCCCCGGCTGGTTAAGGTTATATCCAGCAGTTGCGAGGCCTTTTTGGCGTCATCGAAAAATAGTTCGTAAAAGTCCCCCATGCGGTAGAACAACAAGGTATCGGGGTGTTCGGATTTGATGCGTAAAAATTGCTGCATCATTGGTGTGTGCTGGTCGGTTGTTTTTTGTTTTATACTCATGAGCCTATTTTATCCGAAGTCGCACGAGGTCACATCATGGAGTCTGAATTATTTAAACTGGCTGAGCAACTGGGTCGCTTATTGAAAGAGAAGGGCAAAACAATAGCCACAGCTGAATCCTGCACCGGTGGTTGGATTGCCCAAACGATTACCGAAGTACCGGGTAGTTCAGTTTGGTTTGATCGAGGCTTTGTCACTTACAGTAATACCGCAAAAGTGCAAATGTTGGCTGTCAGTCCGCAGACACTGGAAAAATACGGTGCGGTGAGTGCCGAGATCGCAACGGAAATGGCAGCGGGTGCCTTAGCGTATAGCGATGCCGATGTTGCAGTTGCTGTGACCGGCATAGCCGGGCCGGATGGCGGAACACCGGAGAAACCGGTTGGTATCGTGTTTATCGCATGGGCGCATAAAAACGGAGCAGCCAAAGTGGTCAGAAAGCAATTTACAGGAAACCGGCGGCAAATAAGGGCGCAAACAGTGAAAAGTGCTGTTGAGGGAATGTGGTTATTTTACTGATGTTATGTTTCCGGTTTGTCGGATAGGTAACTCTACATAGGGTTACCCATCATCCTTGATGGCGTTAACCAGCGGTGCATGTATCCTACAGGTTGTGGGACGGAAAGACAGAATGGTTATAGCGTTTGTCCAGCTCAATATATAAGTAGCGGCCTTTGCCTTGCTTAAACTTAGCTCCTTGTTTGTCCAATCGGCGTTTAAATTCGCAGTATTCTAAAATAACGCATAGTTACGCAGAGTCTTTAAATAGGTGAAGTATGAAGGACTTGAAACATCCGGCATCAAATTTAAAGTCGTGTACGGCTTAACGCAACTACTCCAGTAAAATGACATTCATTCTTGAAATATCCAAGAGCTGCATATTTTGGGTAAGCAGCAAGCAGTGAAACGCGTCTGAGCATGGGCTAAACATAATATGTGATGAGTTGTTACTCACTTTAAAAAAACACATAAGTATTTTTGTTTGCAAGGTAGTTATGTGCGGTACCGCACAGACGAGCTACTATTGTTGCGGTTAAGCTACTTTTGAGATTTTTTAACAACAAACTGTTATTATAAGGAGCGTTTTCTATAGGGATGATATTAACGTAATCGCCGTTCAAGATTGTGTCAAGAGAAATAAGATAACGAGAGCAATTTGAAAGAACAGCTCATGAAAAGTCAAAATAAACATACAATAAGGAAAGTATTATGCTGAGAAAAAAAATATTAACCATTGCCTCATTAACCATCGTGGGCTTCATACCGTTGGCACAGGCTGCCGATCGCTTCGATGATGACCGTCAATCCCATGATGACCGTCGCTTCGATGATGATCGTTGGTACATCGCGCCGTTCGCTTCGTTTGTCAGAACCGGCGGCGACCGGGATGCAAGCGACGGCTGGGGCGGCGGCATGGGCATCGGCAAAATGCTCGATAAACATTTCAACG
>NZ_JAUXVR010000024.1 GCF_030680395.1 Methylobacter sp.
GCGCCGATGATAGTGTGGCAGTTTGCCATGCGAAAGTAGGGAATTGCCAAGCGCTTAAATTAAAAACCCAAGCCCAAACGCTTGGGTTTTTTTTTGACCGCAATTTGGGGAAAATCACGCGCAGACGCACGGGGCTCATCGTTTTTAGATGTATTAAACAGCATCAAATAATTAAAGAGTGGCTCAATAAGGTGTTTTGTTTTAGCTTTTTCGTTTTATCAGAAAAGACCAGTATTAATAATGCTAAATTTCATTCTGAAGCATGTTGCCGAATATAACATGCTGAGCTATCAAGTTGTTGAGGTGCAAGGTGCGTAAAATCCATGTTATAAATATTCATACCCTTGAAAGTTAAAAAATTGGGCGCATTATTAATTTCTCTAACTATAGAGTCTGAATGTCATGTATTTTTTATGCTTTTGACAAATGTTATTTATTTTTAACCAGTTCGCGTAAAATCAAGTGATAAAAATCCATTAACACTTCCGGGAAACATCATGAAAAAAATTCTTTTCTTAACTGTTTTATTGTCGGCAGCAACAGCTTTTGCTGATGATGCTAAAAATGAATGGCATAACACTACTCTGTCTGATGCCACAATTAAGAAAATTCAGGATGCTAAATATCAATATAAAAAGTGTGTTTCGGATGAAATGCAAAAACCCGCTTATCAGGAGCAGGAAAGTCGTCGGGCAACTGATGCGATTATGAAACAATGTGAATCGGTTTTATCCGAAATGCGCGAAGTTTATCTGGCTGAAAAAGTGCCGGGTACCATTGCTGATCGTCATTTGAAACAAATGCGCATGCAAACTACCCGTAACGTTCTGCAAGGTATGATGTTTGGTGAAGCGGCCCGCAAATCAGGTCAACAATAACAACTAAAAGAGCCTTATGTAATGAATACTTATGCAATCGATTTATCCTTGAAACCTACTACATTCGATTTATGGCATGTTTATTTGACAGGCACTGTCGCCTTGCTATCGCTGATTTTAATCGTATTATTGCTGTCGATGTTGATCAGTCAACTTCGTTGCAAAAAAAGATCGGCTGTTCAGCAAACTGCACCAGCGCCTGAACCGATAGTAAAAATTGTCGAGAAAATCGTCGAAGTTGAAAAGCTTGTTCATGCACCCGCACCGGAACCTGTTGTATTAAAGGAGGCAACCCCGGATTCTGCTTTGCAATTACTGGGTTTGCTGCAAGCAGAAGCGCGCTTTATCGATTTTATCAAAGAAGATATTGCAGCTTTCAGCGATGCCGATATTGGTGTTGCTGCCCGCGTCGTCCATGAAGGATGTAATAAGGCAATTAATGAGCACTTTACTTTAGCCGTCGTCCGCAACGAGCAGGAAGGCAGTAAAGTCACTCTGCCGGAAGGTTTTGACGCCGCTACTATACGCTTAACCGGCAATATCGTTGGTGCTGCTCCTTTTACCGGCACACTGGTTCATAAGGGCTGGCAAGTTACCGGTATCAAGCTGCCTAAATTGACCTTAGGGCATAACGCCGCTATTGTTGCGCCGGCAGAGGTTGAGCTATGAGTGATTTGTCCGATCAGATACAACCGGAAAATGTTGCAGAGGGAACAGCTGTGACAGACACAGAAAGCTCCCCGGACCAACTAATGACAGCTGAATATCCGCAAAACGGAATACGGTTTGCTGTCGGTATTGATTTGGGGACGACGCATTGCGTTTTGTCTTATGCTGATCTTGAGAATATCGATGATGAAGAGTTCTCACCTCAAGTTATGGCTGTACCGCAACTGACATCTCCCGGTTCAGTTGAGGAAAAGTATCAGTTGCCGTCATTTTTATATTTGGCTCACGAAGCAGAACTTGCAGAAGACTCGATCTCGTTACCTTGGGTTGCAAAACCGGATTATCTGGTCGGCGAAATCGCCCGTAATCTGGGCAGCAAGACTCCGATACGTTTGGTGTCCAGCGCTAAAAGTTGGTTATGTCATGCAGGGGTGGATTGCAAAGCGCCTATTTTGCCTGCCGAAGCTCCTGATGAAGTTAAACGCATCTCGCCATTCCAAGCAACTACTGCTTATCTGCAACATCTGCGTGATGCCTGGCAGAGCCTGCATCCAAATGCGCCGCTGGATCAGCAAGATGTGGTTATTACCGTGCCGGCCTCATTCGATCCTGCTGCACGAGAGTTGACGGTTGAAGCGGCGCGCGCCGTGGGCCTCGGTCAGGCAATTCTTCTGGAAGAACCGCAAGCCGCGTTATACAGTTGGATAGAGAAAAGCCACGGAGACTGGCGCAAACATGCAGAGGTGGGCGACATTATTCTGGTGATAGACATCGGCGGTGGAACCACCGACTTATCATTGATAGCAGTCACTGAACAAAACGGTAATCTGGAACTTACCCGAGTAGCGGTTGGCGACCATATCCTGCTGGGCGGCGACAATATGGATTTGGCCTTGGCTTATACCGTTAAAGCAAAGCTTGAGAAAGACGGAAAACGCTTGGAGCCTTGGCAGATCCAGGCCTTGACTCATAGTTGCCGCGATGCCAAGGAGAAAATCTTCAATAACCTCGAAGTTGACAATGTCCCGCTGGTGGTTGCAAGCCGCGGTTCTTCTTTAATCGGCGGGACATTACGCACCGAATTAACCCGTGAAGAAGTCAATCGGGTATTGGTCGAAGGCTTCCTGCCTCAAGTGGCAGTCAGTGAAAGACCGGTAAGTCGTCTCCGTACCGGTTTAAGAACAGCCGGTTTGCCTTATGCCCAGGATGCCGCCATTACTCGTCATCTGGCGGCGTTCCTGGGCAAACAACAAGGTGCTACGGACGAGCTTAAAGACATCAATCTACCGGAACATGCGAGTTTCTTGCATCCCACTGCTGTGTTGTTTAACGGCGGCGTGTTAAAAGCAGGAGCCTTGGCTGAGCGTTTAATGGATGTATTAAATTCATGGTTAAGTGCAGAGCAGGCCCCCGAAGCCAGATTATTGGCCGGTGCGGATCTTGACCTGGCGGTCGCCCGTGGCGCTGCTTACTATGGCTATGTTCGCAAAGGCAAGGGTGTGCGCATTAAAGGCGGCACGGCAGCCTCTTATTATGTCGGCATAGAAAGTGCTATGCCCGCAGTACCTGGTATGACGCCGGAAATTCAGGCCTTGTGCATTGCCCCGTTCGGTATGGAAGAAGGTACCCAACAGGAATTGCCGGATGATGAGTTCGGTTTGGTGATCGGGGAGCCGGTACGGTTTCGCTTTTTCGCCTCCAATACCCGGCGTGAGGATAAAGTCGGAACTCGTCTGGATTATTGGACTAACGAAGAGCTCGACGAATTGGATGAGATTGAGATTACCTTGTCGGAAGAAGGTCGCAAACCGGGCGAAGTCATACCTGTGCATTTATGCGCGGCCGTAACCGAAGTAGGCACGCTGGAACTGCAAGCGGTTTCCCAAAAAGATAGTGGTCGATGGAAGATTGAATTTGATGTCAGAGGAAGTGATGAGTAGAGCTAACGGGTTGATCGCTCTTTGAGAGCCAGTCTACTGAACAGTAGTGACCTGCCGATAAGTGGGTAAAGCAACAATGTCCACAAAGGGTGATCCTCTAACTGAGTCATATAAAAAATGAATCAAAAAAAACGATTAATCATAGCCATGACCGGTGCAACCGGTGCGGTTTATGGAGTAAGGATGCTGCAAATTTTACAGGCGCAGGAACAATGGGAAACGCATTTAGTTATTTCTTCGGCCGGTGTGGTGAATTTAAAGCATGAAATGGATATGAAGCGGGGCGAGCTGATCGAGTTGGCCGATGTCACTCATGGCATCAATGATATTGCCGCCAGTATTTCCAGTGGTGGGTTTAAAACGGAAGGAATGATTATCGCCCCGTGTTCAATGAAAACTTTGGCGGCGGTTGCGCATGGTTTTGGCGATAACCTGATTTCACGGTCGGCTGACGTGGTGTTAAAAGAGCGTCGGCGCTTGGTGGTTATGCCCCGCGAAACGCCGTTGAACCTGGTACATATTCGGAATATGGCGAGCGTGACGGAAATGGGCGGCATTATGTTTCCGCCGATGCCCGCTTTTTACAGCAAGTCGGATTCGCTGGCGGCAATGGTCGATGAAACCGTTGGCCGGGTTTTGGATATGTTCGGGGTTAATGTCGACGGCTTGTACACGCCTTGGGAAGGGTTAGACGCTTAAAAGGATAAATTTTTCCACCACAAAGACGCGAAGAAAAAACATAAATTTCGTGTCCTCGTGATGAAAATCCGAATATGCAAGATGTTATTTTTTACCGGGCAGCGACTTATGACAACAGTCGCGAATTTTTGCTGTTACGGAAAATGAGCGGTTTTTCATTGTCAGCTAGGGCGCTCGCCTTTGCTGAGTCTATCGCTTCCTGAATAACATGATGATTAGGTGATTTGCTGCACACCGGGTCGGCAGCATACATGTCGCCGCTTAATAAATAAGCTTGGCAACGGCAGCCGCCGAAATCTTTTTCTTTTTCATCGCAGCTGCTGCACGGTTCTTTCATCCATTCAAAACCACGGAAAAAATTGAAGGCTTTCGATTCGTTCCAGATTTGTTCGACGCTGTATTCTTTCACATTGGGGCAATCCAGTCCCGGCAATTCGCGGGCGGAATGGCACGGCAGGGCTACGCCGTCCGGTGCGATGGTCAAGAATGTTGTACCCCAGCCGTTCATGCAGGCTTTGGGCCGATCTTCATAAAAATCCGGCACCACATAATAGATCTTCATTTTACCGGCGACTTTTTCTTTAAAAGCCTGCGCGATTTGTTCTGCCTGTTCAAACTGTTCCTTAGTCGGTAGCAATAAATCGCGGTTGGCATGTGCCCAGCCGTAATATTGGGTATTTGCCAGTTCCAGATAATCAGCACCTAGTTCCTCCGCCATTTCCAGGATTTGCGGCATCTGGTGAATGTTTTCTCGATGTATGACCACGCACAGCACCATCGGGTAGCCGTGTTTTTTGACCAGATGCGCGACTTCTTTTTTGTGCTGGAATGATGCAGTGCCGGCGATATGGTCGTTCAGTTCCTGACTGCTGGCTTGAATACTGACCTGAATATGATCCAGTCCCGCTTCCTTGAGTTGAATGATTTTTTCTTCAGTCAGTCCATACCCAGAGGTGATCAGGTTGGAGTAGTAACCTAGATCTCTGGCATGTTTAACCAGTTCAGGCAGATCCTTGCGGGTTAACGGTTCCCCGCCGGAAAAGCCCAGTTGCACGGCGCCCATTTTGCGGGCTTGGGTGAGTACGCGCTTCCAGTCTTCGGTGTCCAGTTCGGATTGATATTTCGCATAATCAATCGGGTTAGAACAATAAGGGCATTGTAACGGGCAGGAATAGGTAAGTTCTGCCAGTAACCAGCGAGGAGGAGTCATATTAGTTTTGTTGGATCCAGCCATTTTTTAAAGCGACCTCTAAGAAAGCGGTAATGTCATTTGCGAGACCTGTCGTTGCAAATTTTTGTTCCAGGTCAGTGACGATTTGGGCAAGGTTGCGCGTGCCGTCACACATCTTCAGAATTTCCGCAGAGCTTTGGTTAAGTTCTACCATGCCTTCAGGATAGAGAATAACATCTTTCTGTTGTACTTCTTCCCACTGCAAACGGTGCATGGAGGAAAATTTGATGGTTTGCTTTGGATTAATGCTCATTTTTTAATATTAAAATAAGGCGGCATTTCGTGAACATAAGCCATATACATCGCATCCGCCATTGTCCATAACACGTCCAGTTTAAATTGCAGGATTTGAATCATGCGCTCTTGCTGTTCGCGGGTTTTATACCAATCCAGCGTGATCGCCAAGCCGTGCTCGACATCGCGTCGTGCTTCAGTCAGACGTTTCCGGAAATAGATATAACCTTCCTGTTCTACCCAAGGGTAATGTTCGGGCCAGTTATCCAGACGTTGCTGATGAATTTTAGGAGCAAACAGTTCGGTTAACGAAGAGCTTGCCGCTTCGTGCCATTCCGCCCGGCGGGCAAAATTAACATAAGCATCGACAGAAAAACGCACGCCCGGCAGAACATATTTTAACGAGGTAATGTCTTCGCGCGTCAAGCCGACGGCCATGCCTAGCTGTATCCATGCCTCAATGCCGCCCGGATCGCCGGGGTGTCCGTCATGATCCATAATACGCTGTATCCATTTTGCGCGGGTTTCGCGATCCGGACAATTGGCCAGAATATTAGCGTCTTTAATCGGAATGCAGACCTGATAATAAAAACGGTTGGCGACCCAGCCCTGCAATTGCGCTTTGGTGAGTTTACCTTCGTTCATCAGAGTATGGTAAGGATGATGAATATGGTAATGGCTTTCCATGCCGCGTAGTTCGGCTTCAAATTGTTCTTTGGTCCAGGCTTTATTATCGCTGCTCATGTTGCATCCTTTATAAGTCGATTTCCAAACCGTCGTAGGAGACTTCAATGCAGGCGGCATTAAGTATTTTACGTTGTTCGGAATCGTCGTCTAAGATCGGGTTGGTGTTGTTGATGTGGATCAATATTTTGCGGGCTTTTGCAACCCCGTTCAAGACTTCTATCATGCCGCCTTCGCCGGATTGAGGCAAATGGCCTATTTCTCGGGCTTTTTTATGGCTGATGTTCTGCGTACACATTTCATCATCGGTCCAGAAAGTGCCGTCTACCAATAAGCAGTCAACGGCTTGCATGGCCGCCATGACATGCGGTTCTATTTCACCCAGACCGGGGGAATAAAACACCTTTTTGCCGGTAGAAATTTGTTCGATGATGACGCCGATATTGTCGCCGTCATGCGGATCATGTCGGTGCGGAGAATAGGGCGGCGCCTTGCTTTTTAAAGCTTGGGTATAAAAGCGCAAGTCATCTATGCCGGGAATGGTAAAACTGCTGCCGTCGAAAGGAATCGGGTGATGATTAACGGTACAGTAATCTTCCAGCATGTTAAATAAGGGAAAGCCTGTGGTCAGGTCTTGCTTGACCATTTCCGTGCAGTAAACGTCCAGCGGTTTGCCTTCCCTGAGCATCAGCAGTCCGGTGGTATGGTCAATCTGGCTGTCGATCAGCATGATGGCTTTAATGCCGGTGTCACGAACGCCTTCTTTAGGTTGGATAGCGGGAAAAGCTTCCAGTTGCGCACGAATGTCAGGAGAGGTATTAAACAGCAGCCAGTTAAGGTTGTCGGTACTTACCGCAATGGATGACTGGGTACGGGCTTTGCCGTTCATTTCCTTGTGCCGCAAGCGGTGACAATTATGGCAGTTGCAGTTCCATTGAGGAAAACCGCCGCCTGCACCTGAACCGAGAACTCTGATCTTCATAGTTTGAAAGGTAGCTTAAATAAAGAATGAATATTAAATGATACGGGAATAAAGAATATCAGGCAAAAAAAAGGGGCTCATCAAGAGCCCCTTTTTGATCCAAATCGAATTAACGATTGTAGATGTACATTGTTACTTCAAAACCGAAACGCAGGTCTGTGTAGCTTGGTGTTTCCCATTTCATTGTGAACCTCCAGAAGTGTTTAAATTATTATGCTAGCTTGATCAAGTAAGCTGAATTGAAGTATACGATGAACTATTTTTTTACGCAACTTTTGACATTGCCGAAACCGACAATCTTTGTTTTTTATACGGTTCTTGCGCTGTTTAGCGGCAAGGCTGAAACAGGAAAATCGGTGATAACCGGTTAAATTACAAGATGTTTAGATAGGTTGTGAAAGATGTTTTTTTGCCAGGAAGAGAGTATTATCTTATTTCACCTTAAAAATAATAATACACATATGAAAATATGAGGAGGGGTCATGGGTGGAGTTACTGAGTTATTTTTTATTATGATACTTATTGCTGCGTTTGCGTTCGCACCATTAGGATATTTTATTTATAGATTTACGAAAGAAAGTGGCAAACCTTTCGGTGAAATTGAGCCGCATGGTGATAGTCCGTCTGCGGTGAACGATTTTGCAGAAAAAGCAATTAAATATGTCCAAGGATTGTTTGCCAAAAAATAATAATATGTTTATTAATGAGCTTTCCAGGTGATTTTATTCGCCTGGAAATTTCTCATACCAGCAAGTCTATAAATTGCCGCAGGTCGGGCAGTTAAGGTTTTTTCGCAGCTTCATCGTATTCCATTCCATCGTTAAGCCATCCAGCAGCAATAACCGACCGGTTAAAGTTTCTCCGATATTCATTAGTAGTTTCATTGCTTCCAGTGCCTGAATACTGCCGACTACGCCGGTAATAGGTGCTATGACCCCGTTTGTAGCGCAATTTTGTAATTCTTCGCCGTCGCTGTTATACAGGCAGTTGTAGCACGGGCTGTGATTTTTGCCGGGCGTAAAAACGGTCACTTGGCCTTCAAAGCGAATCGCCGCACCGGAAACCAGGGGCGTTTGCTGTTTGACGCAGGCCTTATTGATCGCAAAACGCGTTGAGAAATTATCACTACAGTCCAAAACCACGTCCGCTCTTGTCACCTCTAATTCAAGTTGTTCACCCTCCAGCCGTTGTTTGACAGCCCTGATCTTGACATCGGGATTTAGTTGATTAAGCGTTTGGCGGGTTGAAATTACTTTATCAGTCCCAATATCAGGCGTGTGATGAGTAATCTGCCTTTGCAAATTGGATAAGTCTACAACGTCATTATCATAAATAACGATATTGCCGACACCAGCCGCCGCAAGATACATAGCAGCGGGGGAACCGAGCCCTCCTGCGCCGACAATCAGTACGCTGGCAGCGAGAAGTTTTTGTTGTCCCTCAATATCAATCTGGGGAAGCATGATTTGGCGACTATAGCGTAATAGTTGGTTGTCATTCATAAGTCATGTTGTTGCTGTATTGTGACGCAAGATAATGCCAAAGAACTTGACACACTGCAAAAGCTCATTATCATTAGCACTCATTACTAGCGAGTGCTAATAACAAAGTTTACCCTTTAATTTTAATGTTAGGAGATATTGATGAAAATACGTCCGTTACACGACAGAGTGATAGTCAAACGTGTGGAAGAAGAAACTACAACTGCCGGCGGTATTTTACTGCCAGGTTCAGCAGCCGAAAAACCAAGCCAAGGCGTGATTTTGGCAGTAGGTACCGGCAAACAACTGGACAATGGCACAGTACGCGCTCTGGAAGTTAAAGTCGGCGATAAAGTATTGTTTGGCAAATACTCCGGCAACGAAGTTAAAGTTGACGGCGACGACCTCATCGTTATGCGTGAAGAAGACATCATGGGCGTTTTAGGTTAAACCTGAACACATTAATCATATTCATATCAAAATAGAAAGGAATAAAAATGGCAGCAAAAGACGTATTATTCGGTGATGATGCTCGTATTCGTATGGCGCGCGGCGTAAATATTTTAGCAAACGCAGTGAAAGTGACTTTGGGTCCTAAAGGCCGTAACGCGATTTTGGACAAAAGCTTCGGCGCTCCAACCATCACTAAAGACGGTGTATCGGTTGCTAAAGAAATCGAATTAAAAGACAAATTCGAAAATATGGGCGCACAGATGGTTAAAGAAGTGGCTTCACACACTTCCGATGTAGCCGGTGACGGTACCACTACTGCAACTGTGTTGGCGCAATCCATTGTTAACGAAGGCTTAAAAGCCGTTGCAGCGGGCATGAATCCTATGGATTTAAAACGCGGTATTGACTTAGCCGTCATTAAAGCCGTTGAAGCCATCGTTGCCTCCGCAACCCCTTGCACCGATAATAAAGCGATTGCTCAAGTAGGCACCATCTCTGCAAACTCTGATGAGTCTGTCGGCAAAATCATTGCAGAAGCGATGGAAAAAGTCGGTAAAGAAGGCGTTATCACTGTTGAAGAAGGCACAGGCTTAGACAACTCACTGGATGTCGTTGAAGGTATGCAGTTTGACCGCGGCTACTTGTCACCTTACTTCATCAATAAACAAGAAAACATGAGCGTCGAATTAGACGATCCATTGATTCTGATTTACGACAAAAAAATCTCCAATATCCGCGATATGCTGCCAACATTGGAAGGTGTTGCTAAAGCCGGTCGTCCTTTATTGATCGTTGCAGAAGATGTAGAAGGCGAAGCGTTGGCAACTCTGGTTGTTAACACCATTCGCGGCATCGTTAAAGTTGCAGCTGTTAAAGCGCCTGGTTTCGGCGATCGTCGTAAAGCCATGTTGGAAGACATCGCTGTATTAACTGGCGGCGTGGTTATTTCCGAAGAAGTTGGTTTGAGCCTGGAAAAAGCTGAATTATCGCAACTGGGTACAGCCAAAAAAGTACAAATCACTAAAGAAAACACCACTATTATTGATGGTGCGGGTTCTGAAGAACAAATCAAAGCGCGTGTTGCACAAATTCGCGCACAAGCCGACGATGCAACTTCCGACTATGACAAAGAAAAGCTGCAAGAGCGTCTGGCTAAATTAGCGGGCGGCGTTGCGGTTATTAAAGTCGGTGCGGCAACTGAAATCGAAATGAAAGAAAAGAAAGCCCGCGTTGAAGATGCATTGCATTCAACACGTGCAGCGGTTGAAGAAGGCGTTGTTGCCGGTGGCGGTTCAGCTTTGGTTCGCGCTATTTCCGCTCTTGATAACTTGGAAGGCATTAACCACGATCAAACAGTCGGTATCAACATTCTGCGTCGCGCAATGGAAGAGCCTTTACGTCAAATTGTTTCTAATGCCGGTGATGAGCCTTCAGTTGTTTTCAACGAAGTGCAAAAAGGCACAGGTAACTTCGGTTACAATGCGGCAACCGGTCAATACGGCGACATGATCGAAATGGGTATTTTAGACCCTGCGAAAGTAACCCGTACTGCACTGCAAAACGCAGCTTCTGTTGCCGGCTTGATGCTGACTACCGAAGTGATGATTGCCGATGCGCCTAGCGAAGATAAGGGCGGTCATGGCGGTCATGATATGGGCGGCATGGGCGGTATGGGTGGCATGGGCGGCATGATGTAATTTTGCTGTCTTAAAGCCTCGTCGCTTTAAGTGAAATAAAAGCCCCGGTTGTTTTTGAAACAGCCGGGGCTTTTTTTATTGCAGGATGTGTTAAACGCAGTGAAACGCATCCTTTGCGATTGGGGGGTGCACGTCGCCTAAAGCGCCTACTGTTGGTGTTTAGCTCACCCTGCGGCACTGGTCTTTCGCGTTCCGATCTGAAAGTTATCGGTATTTATTTTGGGCTGTGCTAAATTTAAACGGCTAATACCGTAAAGCGAGCGGTAAACTCTGTGCAATGATACCGGATGAATGGTTTTTAGAGTAAACAGGCAATCGCCAAAAGTAGGCGCTTTAGGCGAAGCTTCCGCTCCTTACCTACATCCGTGTAGGCAATGCGGATATTGCAGCAGTGCCGAGTTGCAGCTCATTAGACGCCGAAAAAATTTATAGCCGACTACAACTGACCAACTATCTCATGGATATTACCAAAAAAATTCGTATCGGCGATCTGCTGGTACAAAACCAGATTATCACCCAGGAACAACTCACATCGGCACTGGCCGAACAAAAGAAAACCGGGAGACAGCTGGGTCGCACCCTGATCAATTTAAACTTTGTTAATGAAACAGAGCTGCTTAATTTCCTGTCACAGCAATTAAAAATTCCGTTTTTGGATATTTCCCAATATCCCCGTAAACCTGAAATCATCAAACGATTATCTGAGGCATTAGCGCGACGTTTTCGTGTCTTGCTGCTGGAATATAATGAATTTGATGTCCTGTTGGCTATGGCGGACCCTACCGACTTAATGGGGCTGGATGAATTAACGCGTATTCTGAAAAAAACCATTCGCCCTGTGGTTGTCAGAGAATCAGATTTGTTGATTGCGATAGACCAGTCCTATCGCCGCACCGATGAAATCGATAATCTGGCCGAGCAATTGCGTAGCGATATGTCGGAAGACGACAATATCGATCTCAATTTGCTGTTGACCTCGGCCGATGCAGCCGATGCGCCCGTTGTAAAACTGCTCAAATCAGTATTCGAAGATGCTGTAAAAGTGCGGGTTTCCGACATTCATATAGAGCCGCAGGAACATAAACTGTATATCCGGTTTCGCGTTGACGGCGTACTGCATCAGCTAACCGAAGCCGATCTAAAAATTGCCACAGCGCTGGTATTGCGGCTTAAACTCATGTCCGGCCTGGATATCTCCGAAAAACGTTTGCCACAGGATGGTCGTTTTCAGATTAAAGTGCAGCAACAGGCGGTAGATGTGCGTATATCGACCATGCCGACTATTTACGGCGAATCCGTGGTCATGCGTTTACTGATTCAAAATGCCGACGGGTTTTCGCTGGAAAAACTGGGCATGCCGCCCGAGATGCTGGCGCGTTTTCGCAAGCTGCTGCATCGCCCGGATGGCATGATACTGGTTACCGGGCCAACCGGTAGCGGTAAAACTACCACTCTTTATGCAGCCCTCAGCGAACTCAACTCTACCGCTAACAAAATCATCACGGTTGAAGATCCGGTTGAATACCGTTTGCCTGGTATTAACCAGGTGCAGATCAACGAAAAGATCGATCTCGATTTTGCAAGAGTATTGCGCTCCGCCCTGCGTCAGGATCCTGATATCATCCTGGTGGGCGAGATGCGTGACCATGAAACCGCCCAGATTGGCTTGCGAGCCGCTATGACCGGCCATTTAGTGTTATCAACACTGCATACTAACGACGCTGCCAGTTCCCCAATTCGCCTGATTGATATGGGGGTGCCCCGCTTTATGGTCGCCATGTCCTTGCTGGCCGTCATTGCCCAGCGTCTGGTGCGAGTAGTCTGCACGAGCTGTATTCAGTCCGCCATACCGGAACCTTTCGAACAAACATGGCTCAAACTTGAATTGGGCGATACCTTGGATCAGCATGACTTTGTCCGGGGCAGAGGCTGTACCCAATGTAATGGCACCGGCTATCAAGGCCGGGTAGGTATTTACGAGTTGCTGGAAATGAACACCAAACTTACCGATGCCGCCAATAGTCATGACACCAATATTTTTATTAAACACGCACGCCAGCAGATGGCAGGAAAAACCTTGCGCAGTAGTGCAGTGGCAATGGTTGTTGCCAAACGCACTACAGTTGCAGAAGCCATGCGCATCAGCAATCAGTTTGAAGAATGATTAAAGAAGGCGAAAGACGAAGGGCTAAAGGCGAAAGTTACCTTTGCTTTCCCTGTACTTTTTTCGTGTCTGCCGTGGTTTAATATCTTAGCCTTTAGCCTTTAGCCTTTAGCCTTTAGCCTTTAGCCTTTAACCTTTAACCTTTAACCTTTAACCTGCTTCCATGCCATTTTTCTCATACAAAGGCCGTAACAATAAGGGCGAGCTGGTAAAAGGCGTATTGGAGAGCTTTGACCGTAACGCGCTGGCAAAACACCTGCTTAGTATCGATATTACGCCGGTCGAAATTTTACCCGGCTCAGCGCCCTCCGCCGAGATCAACCTGTCCATCAATCTGTTTGAAGAGCGTATAGAGCCGATTGATATCATGATGTTCAGTCGGCAGATGTACACGCTGCTCAAAGCCGGCATTCCTATCATGGGCGCTCTGAGTGGGTTGCTGTCCTCGACCAAAAACAAGGCATTGGTTAAAGTCATCTCCGACATTCGCTCAAGTCTTGATAGCGGTCGCGAGCTATCCGCCGCGCTCAACCTGCATCCGAAAGTGTTTGACGGTTTTTATGTCAGTATGATCCGCGTCGGCGAAACCACCGGTATGCTGGATAAAGTATTTATACGTTTGTTTGAACATCTTGAATTTGAAAAATTCATGCGTGAGCAGATCAAAGCGGCTTTACGCTATCCCACATTTGTCATGATTGCAATGACCGTGGCGGTTGTCGTTCTTAACATATTTGTTATTCCGGCATTTGCTAAAGTATTTCAAGGCTTGGGGGCAGAGCTACCCTTAATGACGCGCATACTATTGAGTTTTTCTAATTTTATGGTGACTTCGTGGCCTTATTTGCTGGCCGGTTTTGCTGGGATCGTATTAATGTTTCGCTCATATGTCGTATCGGATAAAGGCAGGTATCAATGGGACAGCTTCAAATTAAAAAGTCCTCTTGCCGGCCCGATTATCCATAAAGCAACGTTGGCGCGCTTTGCCAGGAGCTTTGCCCTGTCCAGTAAAAGCGGCGTACCGATCATGAGTGCATTAACGCTGGTGGCGCAAACCGTCGATAACGATTTTATTGCGCAAAAAGTGGAACAAATGCGCACCGGTGTTGAGCGCGGCGAATCTATTCTGCGCACAGCAACCAATACCGGTGTTTTTAACCCTTTGGTACTACAGATGATTGCTGTTGGCGAAGAATCGGGCGCACTAGATGACTTGATGGAAGAAATTGCCGATATGTATCAGCGCGATGTTGAGTACGAAATCAAAAACTTGGGTGCCAAAATCGAACCGATTATGATCGCATTTCTCGGCATACTTGTGCTTGTCCTGGCCTTGGGTATTTTTCTGCCAATTTGGGATCTTGGTAAAGCATCTATGCATAAAAGCTAATCATGAAGCTGAATATTTTTCATTTTGCAGTCGCAAACCTGTTCAATTTTGCCATCTCCAATGGCATTATCGCCATACTGGTCTTCGTTGTGCTGTCTAATATTGACCGCGCACAAAGCCAAGTTGAAGCGTCAATGATGGAAACCGACGTGGCTAATATACGTTGGGAGCTGCGCGAGTTGTGGGCTCACCGTAATGCGACCGGGCAATCGATTGCCGTTAGCGAGCTAGATAACGCCAATCCGTTACGATTGGTGAATGAACAGCCGAAAAATTATAGCGGCGAGTATGCACAAACGCCTTCAGAGGCTGAGTCCATCTGGTATTTTGATACTAAAGCCAAGCGCCTGGTTTACGTTTTTAAAGATGGTCACCAAGTACGCTACCGATTAACCGGCACTGCCAAACGTAATCGAGCTTCATTGGGAGCGATGGGCGGAATAGACCTGGTGCTTGAGTAGGGCTAATATTAGAAATCTTAATATCACCGCTTAGCGGAAACTCAAACCAGTGATAAAATTGAAACCGTATCACTCGTTCAGTTAAGAGTAGAATTTTTAATAACATCAAACCTTGTGAACGCAACTAAAAAACATGAATAAATCAAAAGGCTTCACCCTGATTGAATTGATCGTCGTCATCGTAATCCTGGCCATTTTGGCGGCAGTAGCATTACCGCGTTTGACCAATTTGCAGCTTGATGCCCGTATTGCCAAACTTAATGCGGCGCGCGGCAGTGTTGCAGCAAGTTCGGCGATGGTTCATGCCACCTTGTTTGCGCGCAATGGCAGAGCGGATACGGCAGCGTGTCCTGCTGGGGGCGGCACGGGCAATAATAACTCTACGGGTGCCGGCACCCTGTGCAGCGAAGCGGGCATTATTAACCTGGTTAATGGTTATCCCGCAGCTACCTCAATCGGCACAACGGGTATACTGACCGCCGCAGGCCTGACCACCGTATTTAATCCAAACCAGACCGAATTGCAGGCAGAGGGTTATGATTACACCACGTCAGGATCGGTAGCCACTTTTCAAGTACGCGGCGGAAGTTCTTCCAGCGCTTGCTCATTTACCTATACCGAACCTGTCGCTAATGCCGCGCCTATTATCAGCATTATTACCACGACCGGGTGTTAGTTATCAAACCCAGCGTTCGCGATTGATGGGCTGCACGTTGCTAAGCACATCTTAGGTTCTAAAAACGAATTCCTTCCCAGTCTCTAAGAAATATGAATATGAAACAACAAGCTGGTTTTACATTGATCGAGTTGGTCATGGTGATTGTTATTCTCGGTATTTTGTCGGCTACGGCATTACCCAAGTTCATCGACTTTGGCGATGATGCCGCTCAGGCTGCTGTGGATGCGGTGGCGAGCGCAATGTCTTCAGCTTCAGCCATCAATTACTCGGATCGCAAGGCAAACGCCAGCAAAGGTCAAGCAGTTGCTAACTGTAGTGATGCGGAAAGCTTGATGCAGGGGGACGAAATGCCGACTGATTATACGGTGGCTGCTGCGCCAATTGCTAACGGAGCAACGGGCAATTGCACCATAACCGGCAAGAACAGCAAAACGGCTACAGCAAGGGTCGTTGGCATTTCCTGAGCGGGAGGATGCCGGGTTGCGCGAGGCAGACCGTTATGAGCCGCTTTTTTAAAGGACTTTGCGTTTGCCCTGCGCAGGTACCTGTCAGCGGAAAGCTGCGTGCGGATTGTCCCGGCTTCCGAGACAATGGTTTTACCCTGATCGAGTTGGTGATGGTCATAGTGGTGCTCAGTATTCTGGCGATATTCGTCTCGCCGAAGATATTTGATTCCCAGGATTACTATGCTCGCGGTTTCCATGACGAAACGCTCGCCCTGTTGCGCTACGGGCAAAAGACCGCCATCGCACAACGCCGTATAGTTTGCGTGGCATTTGACTCTGACAGCGCGACCCTGACCATCGCCTCCGCTGAACCTCCTTCTTTAGACTGCAACACCGATCTTGTAGGTCACAACGGAACGACGCCTTACAAAGTCACAGCCAAACCGGATGTCAATTATGCAGCTGTGCCGACTGACTTCAATTTTAATGCCTTGGGTCAGCCAATTAATGCCCTGGGGCAACTAATTAATGCTCTGGATCAGCCAAGCGTCGAGGTATATGGACACTCTCAAACCGTTAGCGTTGAGGCGGATACAGGCTATGTACATGAATAGCTCACGGCAACGGGGTTTCACGCTGATCGAGTTACTCATGTTCATCGTGATAATGACCATAGGCATGCTCGGAATTCTTTCGGTAATGGATCTTACTGTGCAGCATAGCGCCGACCCCATGGTGCGTAAACAGGCGGCTGCGCTGGCGGATTCCGTTATGGAAGAAATTCTGCTGATGGCGTATGCAGATCCTGACGGCCTGCCGAACGTGGTGGAATCGGGACGGAGCACTTATGACGATGTCGATGACTACAACGGCCTGACCCAAACTGCGTTTGGCCTGCCGACGGAATTGGCCGGTTACGGGATCCTGATTACGGTGGCTCCTGAGGCGGCGCTGAGCGGCGTCACCATGAAAAAAGTCACCGTCCAGGTGACCAGCGGCGATGAAAGCATCAGCATGGTCGGCTACCGGGCAGGCTACTTATGATGCGCATTCAGAATCGTATGCAAGGCTTTACCCTGATCGAACTGCTCATGGTGATCGTGATTACCGGCATCCTGGCGCCCGTCATCGCGACCTTCATCAAGCAGCCGGTGGATGCCTATTTCAACAGCGTCCGTCGGGCAGCGCTTACCGACGAGGCGGATACCGCCATACGCCGCATGGCGAGAGACATTCACAAAGCTTTGCCCAACAGCATTCGTAACCCTGACAATAATTGCATCGAATTCATTCCTACCAAGACCGGCGGACGGTATCGTGCCTCGGGCAACGGAGATTTTCTGGACTTTACTGCGCTTGATACCAGCTTCGATATGTTCGGCCTGAACATCGCTCTGCCTGCCGACCAGAAAATTGCGGCGGGTGATATGATCGCGGTCTATAACCTGGGCATGACCGGTGCGAATGCTTACAACGCAGAGAATACGGCCACAGTGGCCAGTGTGGGGGATGGCGATCTGCCCGGCGAGGCCAAAATCACCTTTACCGCATCTAAGCAATTCCCGCTTGCCTCCAGCAGCCACCGGTTTCACGTCATTCCGGCTAACGAGAAAATTGTTTCTTTCGTATGCAGTGGCGGCGAGCTTTATCGCACCAGCAACTACGCCTATACAGATTCTTGTTCTACGATCGGAGGCGCATTGCTGGCGCAACATGTAACTAGCTGTACTTTCGCCTATAACAATTTCGACATGCAACGCAACGGATTGGTGCGGATGACGATCACATTGACCGATGACAGCGGTGAGAGCGTGTCGCTGTATCACGAAGCGCATGTCGACAACTCGCCATGATGCGCGCGCGACAGCCTCAGCAAGGGTTTGCCCTGATCGCCGCCATTTTCCTGCTGGTGGTGCTGGCTGCGCTGGGCGCTTTTATGGTGACAGTTTCCAATGGGCAACATCTGACCTCGGCGCAGGATATACAAGGCTCACGCGCTTATTGGGCGGCGCGTGCGGGGCTGGAGTGGGGGGTGGCCGGCGTTGTCGACTCTGAAGACTGTTCGGCTGGAACCCTAAGCGTTGAGGGGTTTACTGTGAGTGTGACTTGCACTCCGTTCTCTTATGACGAAGGTTCGGCGACGAAAAAACTGTTTACGCTGGAATCGGTCGCGAGTCAAAGCGGCGCAGCAGTGGGCAGTATTGGTTTTGTTGAGCGCAAACTGCGGGTATCGGTGGAGATTTGAATCAGATACTGAGGTATCCCCATAAAATAAGTTTATAAAACAACCGGTTTTTGATATTTTGCGCATTCAATATATACAACATAGTTGAAAAGTCGTCATGCCGGCAGGGATGCCGGACTCCAGTCACAAGGATGTGAAACTTTAAAATACCACTCGCTTTTATTAAGCGCCTGGAAAGTCACCCAAGTTACCATCCCCTTCGACTACGCTCAGGACAGGCATGGCACTGGATTCCGGCATCCCTGCCGGAACGACGAGCTTGGGAAACTCGTGGGGATATCTCAAAATCAGATAGCTTTATGCGGGTTTCCAAGTCTGACTTAACGCGAATCGGAGTTTGCCCCGTCCAAACGTTTATACCATGCCGAGCTAAGCAACTGCATTTAACCGGTGCAAAACGAATCGGACCGAACAGCAACCTAATCCGGCTTAAGTAGCGTGCTCCGGTAGGATGAGCGAGAATCTTATAATGGAGCTTTAGCAAGCCAGGAAAAAATGCTAGACTTAATACAATGTAGATTAAGTTTTAGGTTCATTGGATTGATTTTACTAAGAGGCGATCTGGTAATCAGGTGCGATATGAGGAGGGTGCGGAGATCCAGACAGCTGCGTTGATTTTTTAGAAGCTTAATATTTAGTCGCTATTTCTTACGAAGTACAATCCCATTATTTTTTTGCCGCAAAAACTGCGGCTTTTCCAGGAGTCAATAATGAATAAGCAATTCAACGGCCAACTTAAAGGCCAACAGTCCGGTTTTACCCTAATAGAATTGGTGATGGTGATCGTAATTCTCGGGATACTGGCCGCCACGGCTTTGCCGAAGTTCATTAATTTGGGTGCCGATGCGACAACCGCCGTGGCTTCTATGGATGCTGGCGCAATAAAAACACATAATGCCAACAGATTGGCGTGTTTAGAGCTTCATCCTGGTGATGATACGACATGTGGCGTCATAAGCACCCTCCAATAAAATTGCTTACCAGTCGATTGGTGTGGAACGGGGTTTGCCCCCGTTCCGAACGTTTACACGATGCCTGAGCCAAGCGGCTGTATTTTTAATCTGCACACAACGTTTTTCTCGTTCCCGCGCGTCACGTCCATTGTTATACACACGTTGTAGATTCTTGTAGGAACGATTGACCTCAGCTGCTGTACTTTCGCGCCGGGATTGGCGCTCCCACTCTACAGTTTTCAACCATAAATTTTCTGATGATGTCCTGGCTCAAGTTCTTTGTCTCAATCACCAAGGGGGCGCTTGCGCCCTTTTTTGTCGTTTGCGCATTAAGCTTTTGTTTGTTGACGCCATCAAGAGGTGGCGATTACGTTTACTGGTGGCAGGGCTTATGTTTGCTGATAGCATTGCTTAGCTTGCAACAACGGCAGTTTGCGCTGTCCTGGATCAGTCTCGCATTAGCCGGTTTTTGCGGCCTGTTGCTGGTCAATACGCTGTATCTCAACCCGGTTTACCATGCCGATGGCATTTATTTTCCTGCAACGCTGTTGCTGGCTTTTCTGGCCGCCTCACGCTATGCCGACTGGTTGGCGCAAACGGGCTTTAAGATATTCTGTGCGTTTATCGCCCTGATTGCGGTGTGGGCGCTGGTGCAATGGCTGGCCGGCTGGGGTTTTCTTGATGAAAAAAGCGCGCGTTCCGTGGCGCTGTTTGTAACGCCTAATACTCTGGCGACGGTGCTCAACCTTGGTTTGTTGCCGATCCTGGGCTTTTATCTGCTAGGTTGCGGCGGACGCAGCGTGTATATGCTGGTGCTGTTGCTTTTTGCGGCACTGCTGGCAACGCAAAGCCGTGGCGGTTATTTAGGTTTGCTGGCAGGCATTTTGTTCTTAGTGAGCTTTGTCGGACAAGCCTCGGTCATCGCCCAGTTGCAACGCTACCGTAAAATAGCGGTGGGGTTTATCGCCGTTTTTGGTTTCTTCAAATTTTACGCTTGGCTGGGGCTGGCCGATTGGAGTCTGGATAATGTTGCTGCTACGCTCAGCCACGGCGATTCCTCATTCCGCTGGGAAATATACCAGGCCGCTTGGGCCGGATTGGCTGAGCATCCGTGGTTGGGGATCGGTTACCATAACTTTCGCTATTATTTCGAGGCTCATAAAGTGTCTCCATTTCTCGATAGCACCCTGCTCTTTGTTCATAACGACTACCTGCAATTCGCGCTTGAGACCGGTTTGCCGGGCTTGGGTCTGTTTTTGTTGCTGATTGCCGTCGTGTATGGGCAGTTGATTAAATTGCGGCGGCAGGCCATGGTCGAGCAGCGTTTGCCGCTGATCCTGTCTGCGGCCGCCATCACCTCCATGCTGGTCCACGCGCTGGTGGATTTTCCTTTCTATATCACGGTTCTTCAGGCTGTTTTTGGCGCCTATTTGGGCGTTATCAATCGGTGTATTATCAACATGGGCGCAAGGCAGTGGTTGCTGCCAAAAATGCCGGAACAGGGTTTTTTAGGTCTGAGCCCCGGTTTTATCAACAATATGCCGGCGGTTGGCCTGATGGTATGGCTGGGCTTGCCGGCTTTTGCTGACGTTTCCGCCGGCTATGGTTTAGCTCGATTGCAACACGATGACGCGCAACATGGCTTATATGGGTATGCCGTTGCGCGGACTTTGCAACCGCGCAACGCCGATTACTACAGGCAAGAGGGGCTGATCTGGAAGGAACAGGGCGTTGCCCTGGCGAAGCTCGAGTGGCTGGAAAAAAGTGTTGCCGCTTTTGATCGAGGGATTGAAGTGAACCCGTATGGGACCAGAAATTTGCTAACTAAAATCGCCCTGTACCGCGAACATGGAACCCTGTTTAAACAACCGGCCTCACATCAGGACATCATGACCTGGATCAATCAAGCCAAAAGCCTGCGACCGCATTCATATGACGTTCAAATGGAATATGTGCATTGCCTGGACTTTGTCGGCGAATATGCCCAATCCATCGAACAAGCCAAAATACTGCTGCGCATGCGACCGCAATCCAAAGCAGCGCAAAAATTATTGGAATCAGTGTCGCGTAATTAAACGGAGCAAGGGCTTTACGGTGTCGAACTGGTCGTGATTATGGTTATACCATGGCATCCTGTTGACCTATACAGCCTCATGCCCATCACTATGGCTCTTCAATATTGAGCGTCACATGTCGCATCAAGTCATTTTAATCAACCGTATAGCCGGGTAGGGCGCGGGTTTGGATAAATTAGAAAAATAACCGATGATGAATTAAAATCGTCTTGCAGCCTCAAGGCGATATGTTTACGCATAATAACAATCCATGAGAATTGCACCTCTGACGCACTCGTCATCAAAGAAACCGCAAACGCAGTATTTGGCGAGCGAGCCGCCATATGGCTGTTCGGGTCATGCACGGATGGCACGTTAAAGAGTAGGGGCATTGATCTGTGTGTCGCCGATCAAAAAATAGACATCATCAATAAAACAGGTGCGCTCCGAAAAGACAGAACAACCAAGAGAATAAAAAATGCATGGCATGATGGTTTGGAAAAATAGAGTCTGTTTTAGTTTGTTTTGTTTGCTGCAAAGATGGGTAGGTTGGATTACGGCTTTTTGTAAGCCAATTTATTGCGGTCAAAAATATTGGACTAAGAAAAGCGACAACCCAGCCTACGGTGTTCGAGCCTTATCGCCGTTAGCTGAAAATAAACTTTTGGCCATTCTTTTTATAGCGGCAATTTTTTTATGCTCTCAACATGTAGCAAACGCAGCGGTTGCCTATGGTTCTAGTGGCAGCGCGGCTACAGGAACGACATCACTTTCAGTTCCGTATCCAGCCAGTATTGCCGCAGGTAATTTGCTTGTAATGATTGTTGGCAACAAGTATCCCACCAATGGTCCGGCAACACCGTCCGGCTGGACATTGGTTGCCAATGGGCAAGGGTCTGGCGGACTTGGCTCGGCCGGCGGCGACAGCGGACAGGTCTACAGCACCATTTTTGTCAAAGAAGCTCTCGGTACCGAATCTGGCAATCTCGCGGTAACGGTTACCTCAGCCAATACTTCCATGGCACGGATGTTTCGTTATACAAAAACTGCTGGCACGACTTGGAATTATGCTGCCACAAACGGGAGTGATAATTCTGCTGGAACCACGTGGTCTGTGACCGGTGCAGCCAATCCGGGGATTACTTTCGGTGACGTGCTGATTGTAGGTACCTCGTTGAATGGAAATAGAGTCACAAATTGGACTGAATCTGTTTCCGCCACGGGCGCTACTTTCGGAACCACTGCCGAGAGAAACGATTCAAACAGTAATACCGGGGATGATATGGCGCTCATCGTCTCGGAACATTCTGTAACCGCCGGGACTGCCTCGGCTGCCCCCGTCTTTACTATGACTGGGTCCAGTGGATCTGCGAATACTAATAGTCCCACAGGCGCATCGGTGATTTTGCGGGTCAGGGAGGTTCCTGTAAATTGTACCAGTCAAGCTACCGGCAACTGGAATGCGTCATCAACCTGGACGCAATGCCGAAACGGTATTCCACTGGCCAGCGACACTGTCACCATCGCCAGTACTCATAACGTAACGCTGAATGTCAACACGCCTACGCTGACTACGCTGACCATCAATTCTGGCGGCACCTTGACCAATACCGGCAGCAATACCATTACCCTTAGCGGCGCGATGAGCAATGCCGGTACCTATTTCGGCGGCAGCGGCGCTGTTACTTTCGGAAGCAGCTTTACCAATACCGGCAGCTATTCCGCGGGCAGCGCCACGACTACGCTGACGGGCAATTTCAGTAACAGCGGCACGTTTACCGCCAGTACCGGTACTTGGGTGTTTTCGGGTAGCTCGGCGCAGTCGCTGACCGGCGCTACCAGCTTCAACAACCTGACGTTAAACAATGCCGCAGGTCTCACGCTGAATAATGGCGTTACTGTCTCTAATACGCTAACACTAAGCAGCGGAACATTGGCTGTCGGGGCAAATACGCTAACGCTCAATGGCCCGGCGATTGCGGGTACTGCGAACAGTCTGGCGACGACAACGTCTTCGAATCTCATCTTTGGAGGCAGTTCTACGGGGGTAACGGTGCCTGGCAGTGTTACGACTCTCAATAATCTGACGATTAATAACAGCAACGGCATCAGCCTCGGCGGCAGTTCGGTGACCACTACGCTGAGTGGCATATTGGCGCTTGATACAAACAAGCTAACCACAGGCACGAATACGTTAACTTTGGCAGGAAACTGCACAGCGAGCAGTGGAAGCGGCAGTCTCACACGTACCAGTGGTTACGTGATTGGTAACCTGAAGCTGACGTTTCCGGCGGGAAACAGTACCTGCATTTATCATGTCGGCGACAGCATTGGTTACTCTCCGGTTACTATGGCTATAGCAGTCACTGGTGCCGGAACGCTTTCCGGGCGCGTTGATGCATCCGATCATCCCGATACAACGGCAGCCGCTTCCGGCCTCGACGCTACAAAAAGCGCAAACCACTACTGGACGCTGACGGCGGGGACACTAACCCATACCAGTTATTCGGCAACCTTCCAGTTTTGCGCCAATTCCGGTTCATGCACGGCTACCGAAGTGGATTCGGGAGCCGACACCAGCAGTTTTATCGTTGTTTTGAAGACCTCAGGTACTTGGTCGACAAAGACGGTCGGCACCAAGGACGCCTACTCCACTCAGGCTACCGGTATTACCGGTTTTGGTGAATTTGCCGTAGGCGAACTTTCCACCAATAACTGTTATAGCGACGAGTTTACCGGTGCCGATAGTTCTTCCGCTGGAACTAATTGGTCAGTAGGATACAAAACAGGGACTTTCGGTAATCCGGTTATTTACGGCAACAGGCTGCGGCTTACCAATGCATCAAGCAGCGCGGCCACTTGGGCAACGTTGCAAAGGCTATTCCCGGCATCGGGTAACAAGGTTACTGTAGAGTTTAATCTCTTCTCTTATGGGGGTACCGGTGGCGATGGTATTGCTGTGGTTCTCTCTGATGCCTCCGTGGCGCCCCAGGCTGGCGCCTTCGGGGGATCTCTCGGCTATGCTCAAAAAAGCAATCCCGGATCCGATTGCACGACGACAGGCGGTTGTCCTGGATTCAGTGGTGGCTGGCTCGGGATTGCGTTTGATGAATACGGCAACTTTTCGACCAATATCGAAGGTCGCTTTGGCGGTTATGCGGCAGCAATACCGCAATCAGTAGCCGTGCGTGGTTCCGGTTCAGGCATGTCCGGTTATCGTTTCCTGCAGGGAACAGGTACGCTGAGTCCGGTACTTGACGGCAACAATACGGCTAATCCTCCCCACCGTTACCGCATCATTGTCGATCATACAGACGGTGTTCACGCTTGGGCGTCAGTGGAGCGCGATACTTCCGGTGGAGGCACGGCCTATACGACGCTGATAGGCTGTTCTCCGGGGGTAACAAGCGGTTGTACGGCTTTTGATGTCAAAGATCCAGGATATAGCCAGAATGCGGTGCCCTCTTATTGGAATCTGTCTTTTACCGGTTCTACGGGAGGTTCAACCAACATACACGAAATTGATGCATTGAAAGTTTGTACTGTTCAAGGACTAGCCAGCCCAGTTCTTCACCATATTAAAATCGAGCATGGAGGAACGGCCTGTACCTCCAATGCTGCGACGGTAACAGTTAAAGCTTGTGCTGATGCGGACTGTAATGCACTTTATATGAGCAGTGTGACGGCCACCCTGAGCACCACGGGTGGCTCTTGGACACCTGCATCGCCGATTACCTTCAGCGGCGGTCAAACTACCGTGACACTCACCGATAATACCTCTCGCTCGGATACTTTGGGTGCGACTGCAACTTCGCCAACGGCAAATGATGTGACTGAGTGTTATAACGGCACGACACAGACGTGCATTTTGACCTTCGCTGCTTGCACATTTGATGTGATTGAGGTGGGGGCTGCCGTGAATACACCGATTTACACCAAACTGGCGAACACGGCTTTCAGCCTGGATGTGTTATCCAGGAGTGGTGCTAGTCAGACATTGACGGCTATAGAACTGGTGGATATGAGCAGCGGCACATGCACTAGCCCGGCCGGCGTGCTATCGCCAGTAACTTTAAGTCCCGCATTGACTGGCGGCGTTCCTAACTTTAGTGGAAATCAGCGCAAGACATTTAGCTTTACCCACAACAATGCCGCTCCTAATGTTCGGGTACGCGTCACTACTGCCGGTCCCTTTTATTCATGCTCGTCGGATAATTTTGCGATCCGCCCTCAGACTTTTACCGTAACAAGTAACAACGCTACGCAGACCGGTAGCAGCGGAGATCCCGTTTTTCGAGCAGGAGCAGACCCTTTTACGCTGTCCGCGACAGCTCTATACAGTTCAATCATTACCACCAATTACACAGGCACACCCAAGCTGAACCTTGATTCGGGAATGGTCACGACAACGCTGGCTCATGTAGGGAGTCTTGGCTCCACCACATTTTCATCGGCTACTAGCGGTGTTGCCACGGCAAGCGGTCTAACCTATTCGGAGGTGGGAAATTTCAGCCTTGCCCAGTATGCAGTTTATGACGATACCTTTGCCCAGGTGGACTCAGTCAAAGGAGAATGTACTTCGGCTTTTAGTAATACGTTGTCTAATAGCAGGTATTCATGCCAGTTCGGATCATCTGCTGCAGGAGCATTCGGTCGTTTCGTACCCGATCATTTTACGGTGTCTGCAACTGTAGCCAATGTCTGTACGGCAGGTACCTTTACCTATATGGGACAGACTTTCTCGCTGTCTACTGCCAATGTGGTTGAAGCCGAAAATGCGGCTAATGGCGTGACACAGAATTACGCTGGAGCTTATGCACATGGCACTATCAGTTTCGGTGCCGAGAATGACGATAATGGGACGGATCTATCTTCACGCCTTACTTTTTCCAATAATGGCAGCTGGGCTTCCGGTATCTACACTCTGACGAGTGCAATCGGTACGTTTGCCCGCCCCACGGCTGCGACAGCCGATGCTACATGGGGCTCTTACGAATCCCTCGATATTGGTCTCACGGTGAATGATAGCGATGTAACGACATCGCCCAAGGTCAAAGATGCCAACATGACCCCCGGTACTGTTGGCGGCAGTAGCTTTACGTACAAGAAACTTTCCGCAAGCGCGTTACATATGCGTTTCGGGCGTATCGGTCTGCAAAATGCCTATGGTTCTGAGTTAGTAGATTTGGCTATGCCGTTAACGGCTGAATATTGGAATGGCGATAGCTGGGTAAAGAACACTGATGACCAATGCACAACCGGCATTACTCTACTTTTACTGCCCGATCCCATTGCAGCTGATGGGCTAGTACCGGCAGAATTATGTGTTTGGGATACTGGGTCTGCTGGCAGTAGTGGTTTGGGCTGTGCAGTGGCTGGTACGATTGCCAATAGATTCACTCAGCCACCGTTAGCCGGGGATTTTAATTTAAATTTTAGAGCTCCCGGCATTGGTAATACCGGCGCACTGGATATTACGGCGACGGTACCTGTCTGGATGCGGTTCAACTGGGATGGTGTGGATCAGGGCAGTGATGGCAATTTGTTCGATGACAACCCCACCGCTCGCGTTACCTTTGGTATCTACAAGGGTAATAGTAGGTTTATTTATATTCGTGAGCTTTATTAAAGCGAGGTGTGGGCTTTAAATCGCCATGTTTTGTTTTTTGTCCTTAGGGCTAATGGAACAGTCTTACCTTTAATGAGTGCCTGACTTAAAGCAGTGTATCGATATTGCTCAATAGCTGCTGTAACTTCTCTGCGAGGACTTAAGTTATTACACCCTGTAAGAAAGAAGAGGCTGGCTGAGTATGCATCAACCAATGAATATTCATATTTGCTGTTAAATAAAAGCTAAATTACACTAGCCGTAACGGAGAATAATAATTAACCAAAAGGCGTGGGCCGGTAATTCCGGCGTAAAGAACACGCGACTTTTTCTGGATTTTATATCTCAATCCAGTGAACCGGGTTCGCGTATGTGACATTTTTCATAAGGTGTGCTTTCAAAGCATTATCCATAAGGAGAATAACCATGGCACAAAAAAAAGATTATTTAAAAGGCCAGCTTGGCAACGCTGTTTCCGCCATTATCAAGGGTATCGATCGTGATGTGGAACGTGGAGAAGATGCCCTGATGTTGGGGCTTTGCATTGTTATGTTGTCTTCCACTTTTGCACCTGTAGCGCCACCGAACATTCTACTGCCTCTGGTGGCGCTTACTTTTGCCACTTCGTCGGGCTTTGCACGGATGAATTACCGCAACATGGAACGAAAACTCCTGGAATCGATGGCTCAGCTTGAGGGGAATGACAAAATCATCCTGCATCCGATTGCCGCTGTTTTTGCCGAGTATCCGATGCATTCTTTGGCGGAGTCGTTTAATCCTTTAAAAAACCTGAAGAGAACGTGGAAAAGTGCGCTGGGTGGAATCCTGATTAATCCGCTATGGATGCCCATTTTCTATGTGATGGGTATGCAAATCATCGAAGAAAAAAATCTGGGTATTTTGAATCGGGCTATTATCGGTGTCGAGCAAAAAATATCGTCCTTGTCTTCTGTAGTTTAGTTGTAGTTGGGTTGGCAGCGTCAATCTAATCTATCTTACTTCATGTGCAAAATAGACTTTATAATGGACAAGATGTCCTTGAGTTTAAAAAATTGTTAATGACCCAAACCGCATAATCTCGTAAAATTACCCCAGTTTTGTTTTTTTACAACGGGATGAGTCCGTAAGGGTTCATCCCGTTTTGCACATTTGAGGTGACGTGTTTGACTAGGTCTGCTTTATTGGTTTTGGAAGATGGAACGGTTTTTAACGGTGTAGCCATAGGTGCAGATGGGTGTTCCGTGGGTGAGGTTGTTTTTAATACGGCTATGACCGGGTATCAGGAAATTCTCAGCGATCCTTCTTATGCCCGACAAATTGTGACTTTAACCTATCCTCACATTGGTAATGTCGGAACGACTGACGAAGATGACGAGTCTGCTGATGTTTTTGCCAGCGGACTGGTGATCCGGGATTTGCCGTTGTTGGCCAGCAACTGGCGCAGCAAAAAAACCTTGCAGCAATATTTGCTTGATAATAACGTCGTCGCTATTGCCGATATTGATACCAGGCAATTAACCCGGATTTTGCGTGACAAAGGCGCGCAACGCGGTTGTATTATGGCGGGTGAATCGGTTGATGTGGATGTTGCAAAAAAAGCGATTGAAGGCTTTCCAGGGTTAAAAGGGATGGATCTGGCTAAGGAAGTCACTGTTGATCGGCCTTATGAATGGACTGAAAATATCTGGCATTTGCAGCATGGACATACGCAAGCCGAAAATCTGACCAAGCACGTTGTGGCTTATGATTTTGGCGTTAAACGCAACATTCTCAGGTTACTGGCTAATCGCGGTTGCCGCGTCACCGTTGTTCCTGCAACGACACCGGCTGAAACGGTGTTGGCGATGAATCCTGACGGCGTTTTCCTGTCCAATGGCCCCGGCGATCCTGAGCCGTGTACTTATGCCATTGAGGCCATCAAAACCATTCTGGAAAAGAAAATCCCGGTATTCGGTATTTGCTTGGGACATCAGTTATTGGCTTTAGCCAGCGGCGCGACAACCGAAAAAATGAAATTCGGCCATCATGGCGCCAATCATCCGGTTCAGGAAATAGCCACGGGCCGGGTTATGATCAGCAGTCAGAATCACGGGTTTGCGGCCAATGAAGCCAGTCTGCCTGACAATGTCGTAGCGACTTATCGTTCATTATTCGACGGCAGCTTGCAGGGCATCAAGCGGACGGATTGTCCTGCAATGAGTTTTCAGGGCCACCCTGAAGCAAGTCCCGGTCCTCATGATGTGGAGGCTTTATTCGATGATTTCATCGAGATGATGGAACAAGCATTGTAGGGCGAATTCATTCGCCCTACATGGATGCAAGAGCAGCGTAGCGTAACCCGCAACAACCTTGGGTTACGCTATCCAGCCTACATAACTAACAGCAATATATAATGGTAACGCATACAACATGCCAAAAAGAACCGACATAAAATCGATTTTATTACTGGGGGCGGGTCCCATTGTTATTGGTCAAGCCTGCGAGTTTGATTATTCCGGAACTCAAGCCTGTAAAGCGCTTCGGGAAGAGGGTTATCGCGTTATCCTGGTAAATTCCAATCCGGCAACGATTATGACCGACCCGGATATGGCGGATGCGACCTATATCGAGCCTATCGACTGGCAAACCGTAGAAAAAATCATCGCTAAAGAGCGCCCCGATGCCATATTGCCGACCATGGGCGGACAAACTGCGTTGAATTGCGCGCTGGATCTTGATGCGCATGGTGTTTTGGAAAAATACGGCGTCGAGATGATCGGGGCTACCAAAGAAGCGATTAACAAAGCCGAAGACCGTGAGCTGTTCAACCAGGCAATGCGAAAAATCGGTTATGAAGTAGCCAAATCAAAAACTGCGCATTCTATGGAAGAGGCGCTGGCGGCGCAGCAGGAAGTGGGTTATCCGACCGTTATCCGTCCTTCATTTACGATGGGCGGCAGCGGTGGCGGTATCGCTTACAACAAGGAAGAGTTTGTTGAAATCTGCGAGCGCGGCCTGTATTTATCGCCAACCAATGAGTTATTGATTGAAGAATCGGTGCTGGGTTGGAAAGAATACGAAATGGAAGTGGTGCGAGATTCAAAAGATAATTGCATCATTGTCTGTTCTATTGAAAACTTCGACCCGATGGGCGTGCATACCGGCGATTCAATCACCGTAGCCCCCGCGCAAACGTTGACCGACAAGGAGTATCAGATCCTGCGTAACGTCTCTCTGGCGGTATTGCGCGAGATTGGCGTCGATACCGGCGGTTCCAACGTACAGGTTGCAATTAATCCGAAAGACGGCCGGATGATCGTTATCGAGATGAATCCGCGCGTATCGCGTTCGTCTGCATTGGCGTCCAAGGCAACCGGTTTTCCGATTGCTAAAGTGGCGGCAAAACTGGCGGTAGGCTATACGCTGGATGAATTGAAAAACGAGATTACCGGCGGCGCAACACCGGCATCGTTTGAGCCGACGATTGATTATGTCGTCACCAAGATTCCGCGGTTTACCTTTGAAAAATTCCCGCAAGCGGATGACCGTTTGACCACACAGATGAAGTCTGTCGGTGAAGTGATGGCTATCGGCCGGACTTTTCAGGAATCACTGCAAAAAGCGTTGCGCGGATTGGAAATCGGCATCAGCGGTCTTGATGAGATTATCGATTTGAATCGGGAAGATGCTCGCGAAAAGATGCAGCGCGAAATGCGCCATCCGGGGCCGGACCGTTTACTTTATGTTGCCGATGCGTTCCGTAGCGGCATGAGTCTGGACGATGTGCATGAGGCCAGTAAAATCGATCCGTGGTTTTTGGCGCAGGTTGAGGATTTAGTCATTACTGAAAAATCATTGTCGACTAAAACCTTATCGACCTTGAAAGAAGGCGAGCTGTATAAATTAAAACGCAAGGGCTTTTCCGATATACGTCTGGCCAAATTGCTGGATACGTCCGAGTCTGAAGTGCGCAATGTGCGGCACAAGCAGAATATTCGCCCGGTTTATAAACGCATAGATTCCTGTGCCGCCGAGTTTTCGTCCGACACGGCTTATTTGTATTCGACTTACGAACAGGAATGCGAAGCGCGGGTTTCCGACAGGGAGAAAATCATTATTCTCGGCGGCGGACCTAACCGTATCGGACAAGGTATCGAGTTCGATTATTGCTGTGTTCATGCGGCCTTGGCATTGCGCGAAGACGGCTATGAAACCATCATGATCAATTGCAATCCTGAAACGGTTTCTACCGATTTCGATACTTCGGACCGGTTGTATTTTGAGTCGTTAACGCTGGAAGATGTGCTGGAAATTGTCCATATTGAACAACCTAAAGGCGTGATTGTGCAATATGGCGGCCAAACGCCGTTGAAACTGGCGCGTGCATTGGAAGCGGCGGGCGTACCCATTATCGGTACATCGCCGGACTCGATCGATTTAGCTGAAGACCGTGAGCGTTTCCAGAAGCTGCTGGAAAGACTGAATTTAAAGCAGCCGCCCAATGCGACAGCCCGTTCTGTCGAACAGGCGATTAATGCGGCAAAAGAATTGGGTTATCCTTTAGTGGTTCGGCCTTCTTATGTTTTAGGCGGTCGGGCTATGGAAATCGTCTTCAATGAAGAGGGTTTGCAGCGTTATATGAAAGAAGCAGTCAGTGTTTCTAATGATTCGCCGGTATTGCTGGATCGTTTTCTTGACGATGCCGTCGAAATGGATGTTGATGCCATTTATGACGGGGAGCAAGTGTTGATTGGTGGTTTAATGGAGCATATCGAACAGGCGGGTGTGCATTCGGGAGACTCGGCGTGTTCGCTGCCCCCGTATGAATTAGCGCCGGAGCTTCAGGATAAATTGCGTGAGCAAGTGACCAAAATGGCCGAAGCGTTGGGCGTTGTGGGTTTGATGAATACCCAGTTTGCTATTCAGGGCGAGGATATTTACGTGCTTGAAGTTAATCCACGGGCTTCGCGTACTGCACCTTTTGTATCCAAGGCGACCGGTTATGCGCTGGCTAAAATTGCGGCGCGTTGCATGGTCGGGCAAACTTTGGCGCAACAAGGCATTACCAAAGAGCGCATTCCTGATTATTATTCGGTTAAGGAAGCGGTGTTTCCGTTTGTTAAGTTTCCAGGCGTTGATCCTTTATTGGGGCCTGAAATGAAATCAACCGGTGAAGTGATGGGGGTGGGCAAAACCTTCGGTGAAGCTTTTGCTAAATCTCAGCGTGCTGCCGGTGTCAACTTGAATCACAGCGGCAAAGTGCTGATCAGTATTCGCGATGCGGATAAAGCAAAAGCGCCTGATGTTGCCAGAATGCTGGTCGATAAGAAATATGAAATTGTTGCTACCGGTGGCACGGCAAAGTTTCTTAAAGACGCCGGCATTCCTTGTGAAGTGGTTTATAAGGTTAACGAAGGTCGCCCGAACACGGTTGATATGATTAAAAACGATCAGATTCAGCTGATTATTAATACGACGGAAGGCAAAAAAGCAATTTCGGATTCATTTACCATGCGCAGAGAAGCCCTGCAGCACCGCGTAACTTATTACACGACAATGGCCGGAGCAAGAGCGGCCTGTTACGCGCTGGGTGAATTGGATGCAGGCGATGTGAATTGCTTACAGGATCTGCATAAGAGTCTGGTTTGAGGCGAAAGGCAAAAGACTAAAGGCTAAAAGAGCGGCGACTTTCGCTGTTTGCCCTTAGCCTTTAGCCTAAAAAATAATTATTGGAGTTTTAAAATGAATAAAGTACCTCTCACCGTCAAAGGTGCGGAAAAATTACGTGCCGAACTGGAAGAATTAAAGTCGGTTGTGCGTCCGCGTATCGTTGCATCGATTGCTACGGCTAGAGCGCATGGTGATTTGAAAGAAAACGCCGAATATCATGCTGCGAAAGAGCAACAAAGCTTTGCCGAAGGACGTATTTCTGAAATTGAAGGTAAACTTTCTAATGCGCAAATTATTGACATTACCAAGGTGGATGCCAATGGGAAGGTGGTGTTTGGCGCGACAGTGGAAATAGAAGATATTGAATCCGAGAGAAAGGTGACGTATCAGATTGTTGGCGAAGATGAGGCCAATATCAAGGAAGGTCGTATTTCAATCGGCTCGCCGATTGCCAGGGCTTTGATCGGCAAAGAAGTTGAAGATGTTGTTACGGTTAAAGCACCGGGCGGCAATGTCGATTATGAAATTATTTCGATTGAATATATTTAAGTTAAAGGCTAAAGGCTAAAGGAGGCGTGTTATTCCCTTTTGCCTTTCGCCTTGTATCTTTGGCCTTGTTTATTTGTCAGGGTTTAATCTGTAAATAACTGCAATTTGCCCAATACTCTGAATGAGCTCTGCTCCGGTATCAGCGCAGATTTTCTCGCTGATCAGCTTACGATCGTCCCTTTCAGCGCGTATTCGCACTTTAATCAGTTCGTGGCTGTTAAGTGCCAATTCAATCTCTGCCAGCACGGCGGCTGTAAGTCCTGATTGGCCAATCATAATGACAGGCTTTAAGCTGTGCGCTTGAGCCCGGAGTTTTTTCTTGTCTGCAGAGTTCACTCTTTAATTCCTAAATCAAAATCCTAAATTTTACACTAAAATACAGTTATGGGACGAAGTAAAAGCAGTAGTCGTTGGATGCAGGAACATTTTGAGGACGAATACGTCAAAATGGCGCAAGCTCAGGGTTATCGTTCGCGTGCGGTTTTTAAATTGAAAGAAATTCAGGATAAAGATCAGCTTATTAAGCCGGGGATGAATATTATTGATTTGGGCGCGGCTCCCGGGGGATGGTCTCAGTTTGCACGGCAGATTGTCGGGAAAAAAGACAAGATTATTGCTTTGGATATTTTAGCGATGGATCCACTGGAGGGTGTCGATTTTATTCAGGGCGATTTTCGTGAACAAGCCGTTCTGGATCAATTGTATGCTGTTCTTGACGGGGCTCCGATCAATCTGGTGATGTCGGATATGGCGCCTAATATGAGCGGCAATAAGGGTGTAGACCAGCCTCGATCAATTTATTTGGGAGAGTTGGCATTGGAGACGGCCAAGACTGTGTTGGCAAAAGACGGGGTTTTTCTGGTTAAACTATTTCACGGGGCGGGTTTTGAGGATTTTCATAAGGAAGTTCAGAAATCTTTTGCAAAAGTGGTTATCAGAAAGCCAAAAGCGTCAAGACCGCGAAGTAATGAGGTTTATATTTTAGCTAAAGGCTTTAAATAATCTTATGTGACCCTAATATTAGGAGAACGAGGTGTGCCGCGTATGATGAAATCGTATTTTTATATACGGGTGATCCAGATAAATAACGACAGTCAGGAAAGTTAACTCCTGATATAATTAATCAGTTTTTAAATCGAGAGCCGTTCAGGCCCAGGGTGTGTAAATTGAATGATATGATGAAAAATATAATCCTATGGGTCGTCATTGCAGTGGTATTGATGTCCGTCTTTAATAATTTTGGTCCGCAAAATGATAGGGCTGATTCGTCGATGTCTTATTCGCAATTTATCGAGTCGGTAAAAGCGGGTCAGGTTCAGCAAGTGATGATTGAAGATAATATCATCAAAGGCAAAATGCAAGGTGGTCAGATATTTAAAACCTACGCCCCCTCAGATCCCCATTTAGTCGATGATTTGCTGGCAAATGGCGTTGAAATCAAGGCCGTTCCACCCGAGCAGCCTTCTATGTTAATGCAGTTGCTGGTTTCTTTTGGGCCGATGTTATTGCTTATTGCAGTGTGGGTCTTCTTTATGCGGCAAATGCAGGGCGGTGCCGGTGGCGGTCGCGGTGCAATGAATTTTGGTAAAAGCAAAGCCCGTATGCTTGAAGAAGACCAGATTAAAGTGACTTTCGCTGACGTGGCTGGCTGTGATGAAGCTAAAGAAGAAGTTGTCGAAATGGTCGATTTTCTTAAAGATCCGGCAAAGTATCAGAAATTAGGCGGTAAAATTCCTCGCGGCGCGTTGATGATTGGTCCTCCGGGAACAGGAAAAACCTTGTTGGCCAGGGCTATTGCCGGTGAGGCCAAAGTGCCGTTCTTCACTATTTCCGGTTCGGATTTTGTTGAAATGTTTGTCGGTGTAGGCGCATCCCGTGTCCGTGACATGTTTGAACAAGCTAAAAAACACGCGCCTTGCATTATTTTTATCGATGAAATTGATGCAGTGGGTCGTCAACGTGGCGCCGGTTTGGGCGGCGGTAATGATGAGCGTGAGCAGACATTAAATCAGTTACTGGTTGAAATGGATGGCTTTGAGGGTAACGAAGGTATTATCGTTATCGCTGCAACAAACCGCCCCGATGTATTGGATAAGGCTTTATTGCGTCCAGGTCGGTTTGATCGTCAGGTAACGGTAGGTCTGCCGGATGTCAGGGGGCGTGAGCAGATTCTTGCTGTGCATATTAAAAAAGTGCCGATTGCCGATGATGTTGAGGTTAAGTATATAGCGCAAGGTACACCGGGTTTTTCCGGAGCCGATTTGGCTAATTTGATTAATGAAGCCGCTTTATTCGCCGCAAGAATGAATAAGCGCGTGGTTAATATGTCGGATCTTGAAAAAGCCAAGGATAAATTGATCATGGGCGTTGAAAGAACCTCTATGGTCATGAATGAGAAAGAAAAGAAAATGACTGCTTATCATGAAGCAGGGCATGCAATTGTCGGTAAGCTGGTCCCTGAACATGATCCTGTCTACAAAGTTAGTATTATGCCTAGAGGTCGTGCGCTGGGTATTACCATGTTTTTGCCTGAGCGAGATCAATACAGCGCCAGCAAACAAAAACTGGACAGTATGATTTCCAGTTTGTACGGCGGACGTATTGCCGAGGAAGTGGTTTTTGGTCGGGAACAAGTGAGTACCGGCGCATCCAATGATATTGAGCGTGCTACTGAGTTGGCCAGAAATATGGTGACTAAATGGGGTTTTTCTCAACGTCTTGGGCCATTATCATACAGTGAAGAAGAAGGCGAGGTCTTTCTGGGGCGTTCAGTGACTCAGCATAAAACAGTTGCTGAAGAGACTTCTCATACCATTGATGAAGAGATTCGCTCTTTTATTGATCGGAATTATGAGCGTGCCGAAACAATTTTGAAAGAGAACATAGATATCCTTCATGCTATGGCGGAAGCGTTGATGAAGTATGAGACTATCGATAAATATCAGATTGAGGATTTGATGGCTCGCAAACCGGTAAGAACCCCTCAAGGATGGGATGATAAGCCTCCTTCTTCTCATGGTGATGTCATAACTGATGATGTTAAGAGCAAGGACGATATAAAGAATGAGAAATCAATTGGCGGGACTGCTGCAGAGCAAAACTGAGGATTCCCTGAATTAACACTAAAGGAGAGGCATAATATGTCTCTCCTTTTTTGTATGTAATTTATAAAGGTCTGGTGGAAACAGTAAGCTGTTATCTTTAGCCTTTTACCTACTTTTAGGTTTTAGAACTATGACAAAAAAATATTTTGGAACTGATGGCATTAGGGGAAAGGTCGGTGAGCATCCAATAACGGCAGATTTTTTCTTGAAGCTGGGTTGGGCTGCCGGGCGAGTGTTTGCGAATGAGGGGCATGGTTTTGTCTTGGTCGGTAAAGACACACGCATTTCGGGCTATATGTTTGAGTCTGCATTGGAGGCCGGGTTGACTGCTGCAGGTGTCGGTACTCGCTTGTTAGGGCCTATGCCAACGCCGGGTATAGCCTATTTAACCCGTACCTTAAGGGCGCAGGCAGGTATTGTCATTAGCGCCTCTCATAATCCGTATTATGATAATGGCGTTAAGTTTTTCTCGGTACAGGGGACGAAGTTACCGGATGAAATAGAACAAAAAATAGAAGAGTATATTGACTCGCCGATGACAACGGTAGAGTCGTCAAAATTGGGTAAGGCGAAAAGGTTGGTTGATGCTCCCGGTCGCTATATTGAATTTTGCAAGGCCAGCGTGCCGACTCGACTTGATTTTAGCGGCATGAGGATCATAATCGATTGTGCTCATGGCGCGACCTACCATATCGCGCCGCATGTATTTAGCGAGGTAGGTGCTGAAGTAGTTACGATTGGAGCGGAGCCGGACGGCCTTAATATTAATGATGAATGTGGTGCAACCAAGCCGGAAAAATTAGCTGCAACGGTTTTATCTTATCGTGCTGATTTAGGTATTGCTTTGGACGGCGATGGCGACCGATTGGTAATGGTCGATCATAAAGGTGAAATCGTTGATGGCGACGAGCTTATTTATATTATTGCCAAAGCAAGATTAGCTGCAGGGTTGATGTCCGGCCCAGTCGTAGGTACTTTAATGACAAATCTGGGTATGGAGCATGGCTTGAAGAAGTTGGGGCTCAAGCTGCTTAGGGCTAATGTGGGTGACCGATATGTTATGGAAATGCTGACAGAGCACAAAGGGATTTTAGGCGGCGAAAATTCCGGGCATATTATTTGTCTGGATAGGACAACAACCGGTGATGGTATTATTGCCGCTTTGCAGATCATGGCGGAAATGCAAGATAGCGGTAAAAATTTACATGAATTGAAATCCGGGATGCAAAAATATCCGCAAGTTCTGGTAAACGTCAAAGTTGATAAGAAAATAGATCCCGATGAGGATGAGGCTATACAAAAAACGGTGAAAGCTATCGAGAAAAAGTTGGGTGATAATGGTCGGGTATTGCTTAGAGCTTCGGGAACAGAGCCATTAATTCGTGTAATGGTAGAGGGTCAACAGGAAGATTTGGTTAAAAATTACGCTCATCAAATAGCTGATGATGTTAAGAAAGTAATGGGGGCTTGAATTAGGCGCTATTAATATATATTATAGATGGTTTGATTCTATGTGAGGAGTAGTGATGCGTCGGTCTCTAGTTGTAGGAAATTGGAAGATGAATGGAACTCTCGCCAGTGCCGAGTTGCTTGTAAAGGGCATCATTGCAGGGTTAGGGGAAAACATTGCGGATATCGTGGTATGTGTACCTTATTTGTATTTACCTAAAGTAAGCGAATTAGTTAAGGATACCGCATTGGCATTAGGCGCGCAAAACGTTGCAGATAAGTCTTCAGGCGCTTATACCGGAGAGATTTCGGCAGCGATGCTAAGCGAATTCAATTGTGAGTATGCTCTTGTCGGGCATTCTGAAAGACGCAGTTATTACGGCGATACTGATGAATCGGTTGCCGCGCGTTTTTGTCAGGCGCAGGAACAAAATATTATTCCTATTCTGTGTGTAGGTGAAACGCTGGAGCAACGCGAACAAGACCAGACCTTTGTGGTGATCAATGCACAGCTTGATGCCGTAATTAATTTGGCGGGCATAGCAGCTTTTGGTGCAGCTGTGATTGCCTATGAGCCGGTTTGGGCTATAGGGACAGGAAAAACAGCGACTGATGAGCAGGCTCAGGAAGTTCACCGGTACATAAGGCAGTACATTGCTGCTAAAGATCAGGCTATTGCTGATAAAATACAAATTTTATACGGCGGTAGTGCCAAGCCGGATAATGCAAAAGGCTTGTTTGCCATGCCGGATATTGACGGCGGTTTAATTGGTGGGGCTTCGTTGGATGCGGAATCCTTTTTAAAGATTTATCATTCAATTTAGAGTAATTTAAACTTTATTATGTATCAGGTAATTATTGTTGTTCATGTGCTGTTGGGTTTAGGGGTTGTTGGATTGGTATTAATGCAACAAGGCAAAGGGGCTGATGCTGGTGCTGCTTTTGGCACAGGATCTTCAGGGTCTGTTTTTGGAGCTCAAGGTGCGGCATCTTTCTTGTCTCGAGCCACAGCAATTCTGGCAACTTTGTTTTTTATGACCAGCTTGGGGCTTGCAGTGTTAAATGGTAAGCAGGGTGCAGCTTACGACTTAATGAACACCCCCAAGGTTGAACAGGATACGCTTGGTATCCCTGATGTGGGCGGTGCAAAAGGAGCGGGTAGCGCTTCTTCAGTGACTGATCCGAAATCTGAAGAAGTGCCTGTTGCTGCTCCGGCGGTTTCCGGAACTGAACAGGCAGTTGAAAAAAAGTAATACGTATTGTTTATGACACAAGTAAATGCACTTTATAAAAAAATAATTAAAATAGTGTGTATTAAATAGTATCTTTGCAATCATGTTTTAGCCGATGTGGTGAAATTGGTAGACACGCCATCTTGAGGGGGTGGTGACGAAAGTTGTGCCGGTTCAAATCCGGCCATCGGCACCAAATATACCCTGCTAGGGGTTTTCTCTAGTGGGGTGTTTTTTTGTTTGCTACAATGAAAATGAAGAAATAGGTTTCTAGATTAGAAGTGCGATACAGAAAAATAATTAGGCTATACTTAGTCAGTTAAATGTAGGACGCTGTATGTTCGTACGGAGTTTTGCTTTGAAAATTAGAGATTAATGGAGAAAACAATGGCAAGTATTCTTGCAGTTGACGATTCAGCTTCAATGAGAAAAATGGTTTCATTTACTTTAAGAGCTGCTGGATACGATGTCGAAGAAGCAGTGGATGGAGTTGATGCTTTAGAAAAAGCGCAAGCTAGGAAGTTCGATTGCGTAGTAACTGATGTCAACATGCCAAATAAAGATGGAATCACTTTAATTAGAGATTTGCGAGCGCTTCCAGATTATAAATTTATTCCCATGCTGATGCTGACGACAGAGTCAGGAATCGAAAAAAAGCAAGAAGGTAAAGCTGCTGGCGCAACAGGGTGGATGGTTAAACCTTTCAATCCTGATCAATTATTAAAAACATTACTAAAAGTTTTGGGCTAGTTAATGCTATCGTGCCTAAGTATGTTAATTGCGCGTAGCGAAGTCTATGCCTGTTGATATATTTCAGTCCCACGCAGCTTTATTCTGAAGGTTTAGATGAATGGTTTAGGTGTTTATCCAAACAAGGATCAATAAAGAAAGTTTTCGGGTTAATCTTGTTTAAATGAATTTAGGCGCACACAGGTAAGTCTATGTCTATTGATATGTCACAATTCCATCAAGTCTTTTTTGAAGAATGTTTCGAAGGACTGGAAGCAATGGAGTCAGGATTGTTAACGCTCGATATGGGGGATATTGATTCAGAAATAATCAATACCATTTTCAGGGGAGCCCATTCGATAAAAGGCGGCAGTGGAACTTTTGGTTTTACCGTTGTTGCTGAATACACCCATATTATGGAAACCCTGCTTGATGAAATGCGAGATGGGCGTAGAAAGGTAACTCAGCCTGCAGTAGACGTTTTGCTTGGATCTGTTGATTGTCTCAGAGAGATGTTGACTGCGATACAGAATGAACAAGACATTAATAATGCCAGTGTAGGAAAGCATAAAGCAGCTTTGGAAGTTGTGCTTAATGGTGGTTCGATGCCAGAAGAGTCAGTATTTCCAGTTGAGCAGGAACTGGTGGATGAAGAGGTTTCTGTTAATGATGCTTCTGATATTGATGAAGAAGAGTCCGTTGGATTAGCAGAGCAGGGCTGGAAAATAGCTTTTTGCCCCTATTTGGATTTGCTTAAAACCGGCAACGATCCGGTAAGATTATTTCGAGAATTAAATGAGCTAGGTGAATTAACAACTACTGTTAATATTCAGGACGTTCCTGGCTTTTATGAGTTAGATCCAGAGGAATGCAATATTTCTTGGGATTTAAAAGTTGTCGGGGATATTTCCGGCGATGAAATCAGGGAAATATTTAATTGGGTTGAAGGCGACTGTGAAATGGAAATTCAGCCTCTTGCTAAAGCCGTAAAATCCCCCCCCGTTGTAAGAAAAATCGATCCTGAACCCGCCGCAGTAATCATACCTGATAATCACGCTCCAAAATCCGCTGAGATCAAACCTAAGCCGGTTACGGAAATTAAAAAATCCGATTCTCAAGATTCTGACAATGAAGTAGCAAAAACTACGGCAAAGGCCAGTTCAATTAGGGTAGATACTGACAAAATTGATACTCTAATCAATATGGTTGGCGAAGTTGTGATCACACAATCTATGTTGGGTTTAGTTGGTGAGAACTTTAGCATGGATAAAGTTGGTCAACTTAAAAGAGGACTTGCTCAGCTAGAACGGCATACTCGAGACTTACAACAAAGCGTCATGAATATCCGGATGCTTCCTATTAGCTTCGTTTTTAGCCGATTTCCACGCTTAGTACATGATATTAGCAGTAAATTAGATAAAAAAATTGTTCTGAAACTGGTCGGAGAAAATACCGAAGTTGATAAAGCCGTCGTTGAGTTGATCAATGATCCATTGGTTCATTTAATTAGGAATAGTCTGGATCATGGTATAGAAATGCCCGCGGACAGAGTCGCAGCAGGCAAGCCGGAAACAGGAACCATCGAATTAAAAGCATATCACCGTGGCGGCCACATTGTCATAGAAATTATTGACGATGGGCGTGGATTAGATAAAGATAAATTACTATCAAAAGCCATAGAAAAAGGATTGGTTGAAGAAAATAACCTTCTTACTGAAAAACAGATATTTGAACTCATCTTTATGCCTGGTTTTTCTACGGCTGAACAACTCACTGATATTTCCGGTCGCGGTGTAGGTATGGATGTTGTGAGAAGGAATATTCTGTCGTTAGGCGGCAATATAGAAATTATTTCGGAACTGGGTAAAGGAACGACCATAGCAATCCATTTGCCGTTAACGTTGGCAATTCTTGATGGTCAGTCTGTTGCCGTGGGTGATGAGACCTACATTGTGCCGCTAGTTTCTATTATTGAATCAATTAATATTACAGAAAGAATGCTAAACAAGGTTGCAGGTAAAGGGGAGACTTTCCGCCTACGCAATGAATATTTACCTGTAATTAGAATGCGCGGAATTTTCAATGTTCATTCGGGCAATCCGACCAAGTCGAAAGAGGGTGTTCTTGTGGTCGTTGAGGGACAGGGTGAGTTGTGTTGTTTACTCGTAGATGAGTTATTGGGCCAACAACAGGTTGTTATTAAATCATTGGAAGCAAATTACCGACGGGTGGAAGGCGTTTCAGGTGCAACTATTTTGGGTGATGGCTCTGTTGCGCTGATTCTAGATGTTCCGGGTTTGGTGCGATTTTCAATCCGCTAATACATAGATAAAAGCACACTACATAAAAGCAGATATGGCACAAGAAGCTGAAAATAAAGATATCGATCAATATCACTATAGTAGAAACTTGGATAACGCTGTGCAATATCTGAGTTTTGCCTTAGGTAAAGAAGAATATGGTGTTGACATTCTTCGAGTACAGGAAATACGGAGTTGGGAGCCTGTTTCCAGAATACCTAATGTTCCTTGCTATGAGAAAGGTGTTGTCAATTTGCGCGGCTCTATTGTGCCGATCCTCGATTTGAGAGAAAGGTTCAATTTGAGTAAAGCCGAATATACGCCGTTAACAGTAGTTGTCGTGTTGCAAACCGGAGATAGCAACAAGACACGCATAATGGGTGTTGTTGTTGACTCGGTCTCCGATGTAATTAGTGTAGATAAGACTGAAATTCAAAGTGCTCCGGATTTTGGAACTAAAGTAAGTAACGAATTTATTAATGGACTGGTATCGGTTAATGAACGCATGGTAATGCTGCTTGATGTGGACAAATTACTGAAACTGGAAGAGCTTGATCAGGATGAAAGTTAATGATTTTCAAGTGCCCCATGTGGGTAAATGTATTTTGCATGGTTTGAGAGGTAAGGTAGCGTGAAGATTAATATGCCGGTAACTAATAATGAAGTTATTCTTAAAAAGGGTACCATTTTAGTTTCAAGAACCGACTTGATGGGACGTATTACCTACGTCAATGATGCATTTGTTGAAACAAGTGGGTTTACCCGTGATGAGTTGATGGGACAGGAACATAATATCGTCCGTCATCCAGACATGCCAGCGGAGGCTTATGAGGACTTATGGATAACCTTAAAACAACTTAGACCCTGGCAGGGACTGGTGAAGAATAGGTGTAAAAACGGCGATCATTACTGGGTCGAGGCAAATGCCATGCCGTTGTTTAAAAACGGAAAAGTCTATGAATACCTTTCCGTTCGACATCCTCCAAAGCGCGATGCAATTCCGGCAGCGGAACAGTTGTACAAGAAAATTAGCGCTGGTGAAGTAAAGTTAAAGTCAACCGGTTTAGGGACGATATCTAAATCAATTAGCGAAATTGCAATAGCGAAAAAGAATGCTTTTGTGGTGATCGCTTTCTTGACCCCTATCTTTTTTCTGATGTATCGATTGTTCTTGACGCAAGAGTATGTTTTGTTAGCGGGTGTTGCCTTGTTAGCCATAACGGCATCGGCCCTCAGTATCAATATGACCAAGGTAATAACCGACACGCTGGAAACTGCCATTACTATTTGCTACCGGCTTAGCAGTGGTAGTTTCGGAAATAAGGTGAACCTGAAACGAGAAGATCAGCTGGGTGATTTCCTGCGTGGTTTGTATTGTATGGAAGTGAAGCTGGGTGTGGACTTGGCTGATTTCAAGCAAGGTCTAGCAGAATCGAAACGGATTACTCAGGCTCTGGACAACGTTCAATCTCCTGTCATGGTAGCGAATAAGAACTTTGAAATTATTTACATGAACGATAGCGTTCAGAAGATGTTCAAGACCGCAGAAAGCGATATTCGTAAACAATTACCTGGTTTTTCCTCCGATAAATTGATGGGTTCCAATGTTGAGTTATATCACGCTACTATTAAAAGTGGGATATTGGAGAAATCACAAGAATCACTTAGATCGCAACTGGTCATTGGCGGTCGGCATCTGAGTATTATCGTTAGCCCTGTTAGTAGCGAGGGCGAACGTATTGGTTATGTTGCTGAATGGCAGGATAGAACCCATGAAGTTTTAATTGAGCAAGAAATCGATCAATTGGTGCAGGGCGTTAAAGCCGGTGACTTGAGTGCGCGTATAAAATTAACTGACCAACAGGGATTCACTAAAGCGCTATCTGCCGGTATCAATGAATTAACGGATGTAATTGAAAGCGTATTTGGCGATGTTAACAGGGTCATGGAGAACATGGCTGAAGGCGATTTAACTACCGCTATTACCAATGAATACCAAGGTGTTTACGCTGAATGTAAGAATAATATTAACACTACCTTAGCAAAACTCAGCGAATTTATTATTCAAATCAGGGATGCCGCTGATTTTATAGATAGTTCATCACAAGAGATGGCCAGTGGTAATAACAACCTTTCACATCGAGCCGAGCAACAAGCGGCCAGCCTGGAAGAAACGGCCGCCAGTATGGAGGAGTTAGCCAGTACCGTAAAAAATAATGCGCAGAATACAGTTCAAGCGACTGAAGTTGTTAATTCGGCAAGTCAATTAGCTCAAAAAGGCGGCGGTGTAGTTAAGTCTGCTATTCTTGCAATGCAGGAAATTAATGAAAGCAGTAATAAAATCGCTGAAATTATTGGCGTAATTGATGAAATTGCCTTTCAAACTAATCTATTGGCATTAAACGCATCTGTAGAGGCTGCGAGAGCAGGAGAGCAGGGGCGTGGGTTCTCAGTTGTTGCAACAGAGGTTCGTAATTTAGCTCAACGAAGTGCAACTGCCGCACAGCAAAGTAATGAACTAATCCAAAACAGTGTGCAAAAAGTTCGTGCCGGAACGGCATTCGTTAATGAAACAGGCGCAGCATTAACTGAAATTGTCGATAGTGTTGCAAAAGTTGGCGACATCGTTGCGCATATTGCCAGTGCCAGTTCGGAGCAATCGGCGGGTATCGAGCAAGTCAATCAAGCGGTTTCTCAAATGGACGATATTACTCAGCAAAATGCGGCTTTGGCAGAACAGGCCGCTGCCGGTAGCATTGCCATGAGTGAGCAGTCTACCAACATGACCCAGTTGCTTAGTTTCTTTAGAGTCAATTCAAAGAATACTTCGGCAACGACTAGATCAGTTGCTCATAGTAAGGCGCCTGTAGCGCCAATAAGAGTAACAGCAAAAAAACCTGTAGTTTCTGTTTTATCTCCAAGTAAGCCTAAAATCGATAGTAGCGACGAATGGGAAGAGTTTTAATGATGCTTAAAGCTGCAAACTATATAACCGACAGGAAACTATAACAATGACAACAGATGTGCAGTCAAATAATAGTCGGGTAGAGCAATTTCTCACCTTTCAACTTGCAGGCGAAGCGTATGGCGTTGAAATTTTGAAAGTACAAGAGATTCGTGGTTGGGAAGCTGTTCGCGTGATACCGAATACACCTGCTTTTGTTAAAGGCGTGTTGAATTTACGCGGATCTGTCGTGCCCATCATAGATTTACGGGAACGATTTTCTCTAGAGCATTTCGATTATTCTCCAAAAACGGTTGTTATTGTGCTCTGTGTTGAACATGGTGCAAACCAATTTGTAATGGGCATAGTGGCTGATGCAGTTTCTGATGTGCTGGATATTAATTTGGAAGACATCAAAAAAGCCCCAAACTTCGGTTCAAAAATTGATACGCGCTACATGCGAGGTATGCATGTGTATAAGAAAAAAATGATTATGCTGCTGGACGTTGATAAATTGCTCAATCCCGATGAGGTTGAGGGTATTGAAAGTTTGGTGTGACAGGTGAGAATTGTTGCAATAATTAATCAGAAAGGCGGTGTTGGCAAGACGACTACTACTGCGAATTTATGCCATGCGATTGCAGAATTGGGCTCAAAAGTTACCGCTATCGATCTTGATCCACAAGGCCATTTAGCCGTTTCTTTAGGTATTACAGCGCAGGATATTGGCGGTATTGATGAAGCTATGCTGAAAAAGAAAGAAGTTCATCAGCAGCTTATTTCCGTCAGGGATAATCTGCAATTAATTACATCAGGATCAAAACTTAAGGATATTGAGCAGTTAACCGGCAATAATTCACCTCGCGGTGTTTTATTAAAAAATGCCTTGCATGGAAATCTTACAGATCAGGACTTTATTTTTATTGATTGTCCACCTTCTTCCGGATTACTGGTTGCGAACGCATTAATTGCAGCTGACGAAATTTTAATTCCTATGGCCAGTGATTTTCTTGCCTTGCAAGGATTATCTCATCTAATGGGTACTATTAAGAGGTTTGAGAAAGCTTTGCAGCGTAAATATAAAACATTATTGGTGATGTCGCGATATTCACCCAATAGAAGAATATCGAGCCAGGTATTAAATGTTCTACTTACGCATTTTCCTGAGCAAATATTAGCAACAGTCGTTAGAGAAACAGCATTGCTTGCAGAATGCCCCAGCTTTGGTAAAACAATTTTAGAATATAGTCCGAAAAGTCGTTCGGCAAGGGATTTTCGTAGCCTTGCTCATGATTTTCTTGAAAGCAAGGTGATGTATGGCAACAAGTGAAGAAAATAATTTAATCGGATACGATCCTCTAGCATGGATGGAGGTCGATACCGATAAAAATGAAGATCATTTGGTTACGGATGATTTGATAGGGAATACTGATGAAAATGCGATTTTAAATATAACTAAAGAGGATGAATTAGTAATAGATAAAGTCGATGATGAAAACGTTAGTGCTTTCATAGAAGAAATGGCTGATGACTACTCCATGGATGCAAACGGCATAGTACCGCAGGAAGCAGATGCCGATGATTCGGTACCAGAGGAAGTGGAAGATTCATTAATTGATTTAGACGCTACGTTGACTATTCAGAATGTCGTCAAGTTACACGAAAGGCTGAAGAATTTATTGGCCATGCATGATGAAATCGAAATAAATGCATCTGATGTATCATCAATAGATACAGCCACTTTACAACTACTTGTTTCGTTGAAAAAAGATGCAGTTAAGCTGCAAAAGAAAGTAACCATTATTTATCCATCCCCACGATTTGTTGAGTCTGCCCAACTGCTGGGTTTATTGGACGTACTCGACGTTCATGACGCGTAACTGACGGGAAGCAGTTTAAAAATGGCCATTGTTGAGAAGGTTCGCGAATTTAAATTCACTGCGGATGACTTTAACTTTTTAAGAAAACTGTCCAATGAACATTCAGGTATTCAGGTTCCTGATGAAAGATTTGATATGTTTTATTCCAGACTGTCCAAGCGGGTGAGGAAACTTGGATTAACGGATTTTAAGGCGTATTGCCAGTACCTTAAGGATTATCCGGATCACGAATTTACTGAATTTATTAATGCTATAACAACTAATTTAACGGCCTTTTTTAGAGAAATGCATCATTTTGATTATGTCCGTGATGTTGTTATTCCAGAAGTTTTGATGCGGAATAAAACCTCCCGGCAAGTTAGAGTGTGGTCCGCTGGTTGCTCTACTGGTGAAGAGCCTTACTCTCTAGCGATTACCTTGTTGGAAAATGTACCTGTTGATTGGGATATCAAAATATTAGCAACTGATTTGGATACTAATGTTTTGAAAACAGCATCGGATGGTATTTACACGGAAGATCGTGTCAGTGACTTATCAGAAGATATGCTGAAGCGGTGGTTTATGCGAGGTAAATCATCGCAATCCGGTCAAGTAAAAGTAAGACCTCAGTTACAACAAATTATTCAGTTTAAAAAGTTAAATTTGATGCAAGACTGGCCGATGAAATGCCATTTTGACTTTATTTTCTGTCGTAATGTTCTTATTTATTTTGATCGTGAAACGAAGACATTGCTTGCTCAAAGATATGCTCAAATGCTGTCCAGCAAGTCATGGTTATTTATAGGACATTCAGAATCATTAAACCAGCTTTCAAATGAATTTGAGTTGGTTGCGTGTACCAGTTACAGGAAAAATTCATAAATACTAATGAGTACTAGCAATGATATTGGTCTACCCTCCATCGACGGTTTTGATCACATTAACAGGTATATCGATAAAGAGCGTGGTGTAATTGCCGCAAAGATTTTGCCGGGTGAATACTATGTAACTCAAGATGATGAATTGATTACAACCGTATTAGGGTCTTGTATATCGGCATGTATTAGGGACAAGGTGTCAGGCTTAGGTGGAATGAATCATTTTATGTTGCCGGAAACCACAGCCGACAAGCTGAGGCAAGGTAATGAAGCGGTTGTCGGCAATGCAACCCGATACGGAAATTATGCCATGGAACATTTAATTAATACTATTTTGATAAATGGCGGCAAAAGGAAAAATCTGGAAGTTAAAGTATTTGGCGGCGGTAAAATCATTCCAACCTTGACTGATGTTGGCCTTAAAAATATTGACTTTATCCTGGAATATATTGATACAGAAGGATTGTCCTTATTATCTCAGGATTTAGGCGATATTTATCCCAGAAAAATAATTTATTTTCCTAAGACTGGGAAAGTCGGAATGAAAAAAATCGAGCATTTGCATAATGATACAATTGTAAGAAGAGAGCGACAGTACTTTAACAATATTAAAAATGCACCTGTTGAAGGTGATGTTGAGCTTTTTTAAGAAGATACAATGAACAACAAAATACGCGTATTGATTATTGATGATTCATTGTTAATCCGAAAGGTACTAACTGAAATTTTAAATTCCTCTTCAGATATCGAGGTAGTTGGCACTGCAGAAGACCCTCTTATTGCCAGAGAGATGATCAAAGAATTAAATCCCGATGTATTGACGCTGGACATTGAAATGCCGCGTATGGATGGAATAACTTTTTTACGCAATTTGATGCGATTGAGACCAATGCCTGTTGTGATGATTTCAGCACTCACAGAAAGTAACGCTGAAGTTACCTTAACTGCTCTGGAGTTGGGAGCGGTAGACTTTATAGCTAAGCCGACAATGGATGTAGAAAATACACTGAATGACTATGCCGAAGACATAATTGCCAAGGTAAAAGTAGCGTCACAGGCTAATATTAGAAGGCTTGAATGATGAGTTTAAAATCGGAAGATTTGGAGTAGTACTGGATATTACATGAAAAAATGTGTGATTATCAGAATGAAAAACTTCATAAATTTCAGTAATGATGTCATCGCTTAAATTAAAGTGGTAACAATCAATATTAAAAATACACCTATTGACGGTGACGATGGGCTTCTTTTAGAGTGAATTTATGGGTAAGATACGCGTATTGGTTATTGACGATTCAGCATTAATCAGAAAAATACTGACTGAAGTTTTAAGTTCGTCACCTGACATTGAGGTAGTCGGTACCGCAGCAGATCCTCTTATTGCTAGGGAAATGATTAAACAATTAAATCCGGATGTATTAACGCTGGATATTGAAATGCCGCACATGGACGGGATAACTTTCTTAAGCAACTTGATGCGCTTAAGGCCAACTCCGGTTGTGATGATTTCCACGCTTACTGAACATGGTGCAGAGGCTACTTTAAATGCTCTGGCACTAGGTGCTGTAGATTTTATTGCTAAACCCAAAGTCGATGTTGTTAATACTCTGAATGAGTATGCCGAGGAAATTATTTCCAAGGTCATCGTTGCGGCGCAAGCAAAAGTAGGAAATGATTACAGTAGAGTGGTCAAACCCAAACACTCTGTAACAACTGTTCCCGAGATTTCAGAAAAACATTCAGTCGATGTGATTCTGAAAGCGGCACCTATAAAAACACATATTAACTCCACCAATAAAATAATTGCTTTGGGTGCCTCAACAGGTGGAACAGAAGCGATTAAAGCTGTGGTTAAAGGATTTCCAGCAGATACCCCGCCTATTTTAATAACGCAACATTTACCCGCTGCATTTAGTGAATCATTTGTTCGGCATATCGGGCTTGCAACGGAAATGTCAGCTTGTATTCCCAAACATGGCCAAATCGTTGAACCGGGTAATATTTATCTTTCACCTGGAGACAGGCACATGCTGGTGATTAGAGAAGGGAATAAATATATTATTCATTTGAGCGATGGATTGCCTGTCAATCGTCATAAACCGGCAGTTGATGTACTGTTTCGTTCAGTCGCCCAATGTGCAGGTGCTAATGCCATTGGTATACTATTAACAGGCATGGGTGCTGACGGAGCAATGGGCATGAAAGAAATGCATGATGCGGGTGCTAAAACAGTTATTCAGGATGAGCAATCCAGTGTGGTCTGGGGTATGCCGGGCGCTGCATTCAAGTTGGGGTGTACTGACTATGTGGTATCGTTAGAAGAAGTTTCGCATAAAGTGTTAAGCTTGGTTAAAGCTGGCAGTAGTGGTAAGGCTCTCTAATAACTTATCAGCCTTTTTCGGATGTAGTTGGCAGCGCTATCTTATATGAATTTATTTCATAAGAACTTACCATTGCAGGATAGGTAATGTATTGTGCCAGATGCAGAATTTTAAAAATATTACTTTTCATGTTGTGTAATTAAATATGACTAATCAGACTAAATCACAATTTATTGCAGTCGCTTCAATTACCTCGGAGTTAAGTGCAGTTATGGTGGTAGCTAAGGAAATATCATTAGCGGCGGCCAATGCCAAGGCTATTGCATTTAGGGCTGGAGATAAAGCAAAAGGATTTCAGCCGATTACTGACTTTATTAATGAATTGGCTAAAGAAACAATTGAACTGGTTACTAATATCAATATATATGCGTTGGTGTTATATCGATTGACTGTCGATGAATTCCAAAAAACGGCTGCTTATAATAAATTCGAGTTGGCAGCAAAAATGGCTGAAGGGGCCGTTTATGCCAAATCTATGCAGGAGCCGGTAGATCATGCAAGGCTTTCCATGCAAGATTGCCAGAGACAGTTTAAACGGGATGTGTCGCAACTGCTAGGTCAACTTGAGGCCGTGATGCATCATGCGCGTGCCGCGCGGGTTATTGCCGCAAACTCAAGAATTGAAGCATCACAGGCGGGTGAATATTTACAGAGCCTGCAAGCAGTTGCTGAAAGTGTAGATAAAGCTGCACATACCATTCATGATAATGTGCAGCGGTGCAGAATCGCATTATCCATTTATCGCAATAGCTGAATAGCTGCTAACACAGAAGGCTTGTTTTTTATGAAAATGACCAAGATATATGAAGGATCGCACCAATGGATTATGTTTGGAAGGGATGAAGGCAAGCCCGGTAATATAGTCGATACCAACCAATATGTAGTACGCACGGCAAACCGCTGTCTGCTTTTGGATCCAGGCGGTGCCGAGTTGTTTGCCCCGATGATGGCGGCTGTGTTGCATCATGCTCCTGTGGATCAAATAACGGATCTGTTCGCTTCGCATCAAGATCCTGACGTGATCTCATCATTGGGCTTATGGGATCAGGCCTTAACAAATGCCAAGCTCCATGCTCCGGCTATTTGGGAAGGTTTCTTACGGCATTACAGCTGTGAATCAATAGAATATGTTCCTATTCCAGATAATGGCGGAACAATTAAATTAGAGTCTGTGGAATTGCAGATTATTCCAGCCCATTATTTGCATTCATCCGGCAATTTTCATGTCTATGATCCGCAAGCCAAGATTTTGATGTCAGGTGATGTTGGGGCTGCTATCGAAGGGCCTGATTCTCCTGTGTTTGTCGATAATTTCGCTGCGCATGTTGAAAAAATGCGTTATTGGCATCAACGATGGATGCCGTCAAATCAGGCAAAAAGAGTATGGATTGAGCGGGTAAGAAATCTTGATATTGATATTTTGGCTCCACAGCATGGGCGGATGTTTAAGGGTGATGATGTCAAACGGTTTTTAGACTGGTTTGATGCTTTACAGGTAGGTATTGCTGTTTAATCAATTTTAAAACGTGACCAGTTCATTTGAAAAGGAAGCGATATTTTATGAAGCCTGTGGTTTTTCATTGATGTTTCTAATTTTGAGGGCTGGTTACGGTATAAATTGGATTTGTCATTAATTCAATGTTGTCGGATTTTTAAGGGTAATTTTTGTAACCAGCCAGCCCTTTCAAATGATTAAAACTTTATTCTATCGCTTTGGTTCAACATGACTGACTACTAGCACTTCTTTGATATTTTCTTCTTCACTTTTACGATATACCCAAGCCATAAACAATTGGTATCCCAAAGCCAACATCACCGAACCCAGAAACAAACCGATAATCCCACCGGTAGCCATGCCGCCTAACGCGCCCAGAAGAATCACCGGCATTGGTGCATCCACGCCTCGGCCTAACACCAAGGGTTTGAGGATATTGTCCGCCATCCCGGCAACCAGGGTATAAACAGCAAACATCACCGCTACCGTAGTGGAATCGTTAGTGTAAAACACATAAATGATGGTCGGCAGTGCAATAAAGATGGCAGGGATTTGAACGATGCCCAACAACAATACCAACAAGGCCCAAATACCGGCGGCGGGAATGCCCGCCAAGATAAACCCAGCCCCCAGTAAAAGGGCTTGAACGCAGGCAATGCCGATGACGCCCTGCGCCACGGCACGGATAGTCGCGGTCGCAAGCGCGACCAATACTTCCCCTTCCTCGGGTCCGGCCATCCGTTTGGCAATGGCCTTTGCCGCCGCATAGCCAGATGAGCCATAGGCCATCCATACCCCGGAAAGCACTAAGGCCGCCAAAAACATCAAAATGGCCTTGCCGGCGCTGGCGGCATAGCCCAGAATTTGTTTGGTGACTACGCTGATTTTGGGTTCGTATTTCGCTACTACGCCGCCAAGATCGGTATGCGCAGCCGACCATAACGCATATACTTTTTTCCCCACCACCGGCCATCCGGCGACAGATTCACTGGGCGCAGGCACTTGCAATGTCCCGCTTTGGACTTGTTTCACCAAGTCCGTGGATGAGTCCGCGAAGGAAAATGCCAATAAGGTAGTGGGGATGAATACGCTCAACACTATCACCAGCACCAAGGCCGTTGCGGCATAACCATCCCTGCCACCCATCTTGCGGACGATCAAGGTATGCAGGGGATACAAGGCCACAGCCAATATCAGCGACCATAACATCAAGCCGATAAAAGGCTTGAATATTTGATAGCAATAAACTACCAAAAAAACGAGCAATCCGAGGCGGATGAATAAGTCGAGCAATTTGCGCGAGATAAGCTTTTCCAAGGTCTTATCGGGTAACGGATTCTTTTCATTGTTCATAAGTGAAACTCAAATAATCCAGTATTAAGCAAGAAAGCCCCCTCAAGGGGGAGTTAGAGACAAACGGGGCAGTGCCCGATACAACGGCAGTCGCGTTAAATTCATGTCGTTTGTTTTGAGCATCCTTGCCCAAAACAAGCTATCGTAAAGCGAATTCCCGATTCAAACATAACGTCTTACTATTACCTATTAGTTCCTTGTGAGGATTACTTCCCTAGGGTTTGATAAAAATTATCTATCCAATAGATAACTCTCACACATTTCTGGATCAGTACAGATAAAGTCAGAGTGATTACACTTATTGATTCTTTCTCAGCAGCGGTAAATCGGATGCAATTTCGAGATCAAGTAAAAGGCCGATCTCGTATTCTACTTGCAAAAATTTTGTAGCAATTATTGGCGAAGTGGCTTTTTTTATTTTACCGTAATAATCTTCGAGCAATTCCAGCTTCTTTTTACGTATTGCAAAAGCACGTTTAGCAAGACTGTTTGCGGTATCGTCAGTCATCGTGTTCAAGTTGAACTGGTAATCGCGAATTAACGCCAGCCTTTCGTTATTAAGCTTTTTCAATTCCGACTCATACGGGTAATATTCGTGCCAGAAAGCATTATAATTCGGATCGTTCTGATCCAATTCCATAACCTGATTGATTAAGACCACCTTATCCTGTCTCATTTCTGCTCTGACATAGTCTACATACGCAACGGTCTTATCACTCATAGGTGGAGCTTTTGGTGTTTCTGTTGCACAACCGGTCAGCAGCGCTCCCATTACGGCAATCACCGATAAGCAGTATGCCTTTTTGTTCTCAACTGAGATGTTTATCATCTTATTTTCTCCATACAAACGAAATAAACGAAGAACACAAAAAACCTCTTCGTGTTGGGTTAAATGATCATTTGTTAAATACACTTCATTATTAGGAAATTTTCATCAACAACTGAATAGTTCAAAAGGTAACACTTTTAGTCTTTCGGCTTCTCTGAGGCCGGAAGTCCTGAACATGTAAAAATCATTACAAGGACTTCTCCAAGCGGGCAATAAACCGCTTAGGGCTTGCTTTCGACATATGAAGCGCTTGAAACTCCGCGCTACGGCTACGGTATGTTCCATTGCACTGCAGGCATGGCTGGTAAAATCGATCATCACTTCGCTAGAGTTGGCTGGAAATTCCGGTTTTCCAATGCCCAACAGCGTGAAATGTCTTCTCATGCGGTCGAGCATATGATCCAAATCCGATAGCAGACTGAGGATATCGGCCGAGGTGTCGGGCAACAACATCTCAGTGTACAGCGTTAAGCCGATATTTGAGCGCAGGCTGTCGCCAGTGGATTCGAAAGCAGCGAGCTGTTGCTGTTTGTCTTCGGTCGTCACAGCCCAGCCTTCTTTAAGATAGGCAATCATCCCTTCCTGATAAGCTAAAATCGCCATCGACACGGCATCCAACAGTTCCTGGATCAGCGACTGCACAATACGAGTCGTGCGAAAAGGGGAGAGTTTGAATTCCACCATGGTAATTATTCCTCTTCTAAGGTTTTTCGGGCTTGTTCCAACAACACGCGTTGCTCATCATCCATCTCGGGAAACTCAAGGTCGAGATCGCGCAATGTCGTGGTGACAATGTCGGCGACCACGGCTCGAGTCGCCCATTTGTCGTCGGCCGGCACAATATACCAGGGCGCCCATTTGGTGCTGGTTGCGCTGATGGCTTTTTCGTAGGCGTCGACATAATCGTCCCAGTAGCCGCGCTCGTTAAGATCGGCAAGTGAAAATTTCCAGTTTTTTTCGGCTCGTTCCAGCCTGTCCATGAATCGCTGTTTCTGTTCTTCCTTGGAGACGTGCAGAAAAAACTTCAACACGACCGTGCCGTTGCGCACCAGATGACGCTCGAAGGCGTTGATGTCGTCATAGCGATCCTGCCAAAACGCCTTGCCGTGCTTGCCGTCCGGAAGTTTTTGTTGTTCCAGCATGTCTTTGTGGACTTTGACCACCAGCACGTCTTCGTAGTAGGAACGGTTGAAAATGCCGATGCGGCCGCGCTCGGGCAGGGATTTCATATAACGCCAGAGGAAGTTATGGTCCAGTTCTTCGGCCGACGGCTTTTTGAAGCTGAAAACCTGGCAGCCCTGAGGATTGACGCCCGACATGACGTGCCTGATGGTGCCGTCCTTTCCCGCCGCATCCATGGCCTGCAACACGATCAACAAGGCGTAGCGGTCATCGGCGTAAAGCAATTGCTGGCATTCGGACAGCTCTTCAATGCTGGTTTGCAAAACCTCGTTTGCTCTTTCCTTAACGAACTTCTTACCTGCGGATTTGAATTCATCGGTTTGCTCCCAGCCGGTATGGTAATCCTTGAGCCGGATTTTTGTATCCGGCTTAACCTTGAACAAATCAATAACGTCTTTTCTAATCATGGCAATGCTCCTTGCAGCAGCTTTGGGGTCTATTAGGCGTTATGGCCCGGTAAATATTGATCGGCAAGTTGTTCGATGTCTTTGCCGTAGCGTTCGTAATCCGGCGAATCGGGACGGCTGTAATTCCAGTTTTTATAGAGGCCGGTCAGCTTGGTAAAAAAATCCCGGGCTTCGTTTTTGTCTTGAAACTTGAATTCCGCCACAACCAGCTTTTTTAACACCTTGAAACTGGCCAGCTGGCGCTCGCGGGGCATGCAGGCATCGACTTCGTCAAAAGCATCCTGCTGCAAATAAACCATGTCCAGCAGCATCGATTTTTGCCATTCGATGAAATCTTCCAGGGTAATGCCTTCTTCGCCGGTGACCTGCATGATTTGATAAATGCCGTCGCCGCGCTCCAGCAGGGTCATCATGTTTTTAACATCATTAACCCACTGTGCATTGAGTTCTTTGGTAAACCAGGGCGCCAATTGATCCAGGTAGCGGGACCACGACAGCAGCGGATCGATGGCCGGATAAAAGCGTTTGTAGGCGCGATCGGCGGACAAGCCGAGGAAGGTCTTGACGGTGCCGAGCGTGGACTGGGTGACCGGTTCCTCGAAATTGCCTCCCGCCGGAGACACCGTGCCAATCAAGGTCAGCGTGCCGGTGGAGCCGTCGGCGCAACGGATTACGCCGGCGCGCTCGTAAAGATTCTTGATCGCGGAATCGAGATAGGCCGGGAATGCTTCTTCGCCGGGGATTTCCTCCATCCTGCCCGACGTTTCGCGCATCGCCTGCGCCCAGCGCGACGTCGAGTCGGCAATCAGCAACACGTCGTAGCCCATTTGGCGGAAATATTCCCCCAGCGTGATACCGGTGTAGATTGATGCTTCGCGGGCCGCGACCGGCATTGAGGAGGTGTTGCAGATAATGATGGTGCGATCCATTAACGTGCCGCCGGTGCGGGGATCGGCCGTTTCCGGGTATTCGTGGATGGTTTCGACGACTTCCCCGGCGCGTTCGCCGCAAGCGACAATGATCACGATGTCGACGCTGGAGTAGCGCGCGATCAGGCTCTGCAAAACCGTCTTGCCGGCGCCGAACGGCCCTGGGATGCAGCCCGTGCCGCCTTGGGCAATCGGGAAAAAAGTGTCGATGATGCGGGTGGCGGTGGTCAGCGGTTTCGATGGGAACTGCCGCTCAATAAAACGCCTGCGCAGCAGGTTCTCTGGAATCGGACGCCGGATCGGCCAGCGGCACGCCATGGTCAATTCCTTTTCTTCACCGTTCGACGTCTTGTAGCGCGCCACAACCTCGTTAATGGAAAAACTGCCGCCTCGAATCCAGGTCAACTGGACAGGTTCCGCTTCATTGAAAGGAACCATGATCTTGTGTTTGAACGGGCCTTCGGGCACCGATCCTAGCACGCCGCCGGGAGGCAAGGAATCGCCTATCTCCGCATCCGGCGTAAACTGCCATTTTTTATCGGGATCAAGCGGCGGCATTATGATGCCGCGCGGCAGAAAAAAACCGTATTTTTGCGCCAGGCCGTGCAAAGGGTTAAGCAAGCCGTCGAAAACCTGGCCCAGCAGCCCGGGGCCCAAGGTTGCTGAAAGCATTTCACCGGACAGCTCCACCCGGTCGCCAACCCGCACGCCGCGGGTATCCTCGAACACCTGCATGTCTGCGGTGCGTCCCCGCACCCGAAGGATTTCGGCCTTCAGCCGTTCTTCGCCGACGCAGACGTAGCCGACTTCGTTTTTCATCACTTCGGAGGCTTCGTCAAACTCGATCAGGACCAGACTTTCCTTGACGCCTACCACGGTCGCATAGACGGCGCCGGTATTTTCATTGGACATGTTTTATCTCCTCGATCAATACTTGGAAGCGTTGTTTCGCGGCGCTTGCATCGCGTTGTAGCCAAGCCTGCAAAATATCCCATTTGAATACAAAGGCGGTGATCGCTTCGAAACCGAAAGGACGCATATCACCCAAACGGGACAGCTTCCGCCATACGGTATCCATCAGCAGGCGGTCCAACGCCATCGCATCGGCAGCCGCCAGATAGCTGTCGGCTTCGTTCACCCAGGGATAAACCGTGCCCAGGCGAAAATCGGCTGCATCCCAATGCGCTTCGATATGCTTGACCCAATGGCCGACGCCCCAGCCTCCAGTGTATTGCTCCGGATCACGTCCGGCTTGCCTGATGCGCAGTGCGGCAACAACGGTTTGTATATCCAGTCGGTATTCCACGAACTCCCGTAACACCGGTTCGCTTATGCGTTGCAGCCCAGTCTTATATTGTGCGGCGATATTGCCGCCGCACAATTTGCCGGCAGACAGCCGCCAACCGGCCAGAAATTCAGCCTGGAAGATTTGCCGGCTTTGATCCGTCTCCAGCATGCGCAAACGCTGTTCCAGGCGCAAACGGCTTAGGGGAAGCCGCTCGGCATCCGCGAAATAGGGCAGGTGCGGAAAACTGGCTACGACCGTATAGTAATTCGTCATGGCTGGGGACATCCTTTATTCCGCACCCGTCAAAATGGCCTGGAAACGTGGCAGTAAGTGTGCGGCAAGCATTTTGGATATCGCCTTGTCGGACAAATCGATTTCCAGTTGCTCGCCGACCAAGCGCACCTTCGCGCCGCCTTCGGTGACGCTGGATGGGATCAATTCAACACCCTCGCGCAACATATCGCTGGAAAGGCTCAAGATGGTCTGTTTACCCAGATCGCGCAGCTTTGGATCGGGCTTTCCGGTCAATAGGGCTTCGGACAGCAGAATTTGAATTTGTTTGTCTTTGATAAATTCTTCCGCGCTGTGTCCGGCCAATACTAACACCAGGTTTTTCATCAACTCCCGATCCTGCGTCGCCGTGGTGACCAAACGGCGGACAAAGGTCTCGAATGCGGCAGAGACGCCGTTCTTCAACCGCAATACGGTGTCGCGGGCAGAAATCTTTAAGGCTTCCTGTGCTGCGGCCTGCTCGGCTTTGATATCCGCCGTGGCTTTAGCGCGCAATTGCTCGACCTGTTTTTGCGCGTCGGCCACTAATTGCGAGGCTTTCGCTTCCGCTTCCGCAAGAATGCGCGCGGCTTCCAGATTGGCGCTTTGCACGCCCTGGTCGCGGATTCTGTCGATCAGCGCTTGTACGCTGGACTCAGTGTTAATTAGCTCGGTCATGATTCGGCTCCGTCAGCTTATTTGGGAATGCCGGCGGAAAGCACCAGCGCAAATACGAATGAGAACACCGCAAAACCTTCGACCAACGCCGCCGGTGCCAGGGAAATACCGAAAATTTCCAGTTTGCTTTTCGAAGCATTGATCGCCGAAGCGCAGGCATCGCCCTGGGAGAAGGCGCTAAGCATCAACGCCAGTCCGGTCAGAATGCCCAAGCCGAAAATGCCCGGTGAGTTTTCGATCGTTATCTCTCGGCGTAGCGCCATGGTGACAACGATGCCGTAGATGGTTTGTGAAGAAGGCATCGCGGCAACGCCGATGTAACGGCCGTATCCGCTTTCGACATCCAGCAGAGCGCCGCAAGCCGCCATACCGGCGCGAGCGCAGCCGACCATACTGCCGACAGCTCCCAAAGCCAACGGCGCGAACATCCCCAACCAACCAAGCGACACGATAAAAGCATCCATAGTAAACCTCCAGGCGTTATTAAAGTTTTTGTAATATTCTGTTGCGGGGCATGCATGCCGCTACGCAGGTACCGTTAAGTTAAGGCGGATGGCGATCTCTCCTAATCGCAATGACGCTGTAGGAACGGGCCGCGTCCGCGATATTTGTTCAGCGAATGCAGAGTTTCAGCCTCTTCATCGCGGGCATGGCCCGCTCCTACAGCCCTCTGCGACGGAAGGGCTTGAACAACGATCCTTCTTCCTTCAATCCCCAATTAAAAAATTCGATCACGTTAAGGCGTAAGCCGTGAATGAGCGCACTCGCCAAGCCCAACAGGAGATTGACCGCATGCCCCAATAACAGCACCAGAAAGGCGAAGAAAATGCCAACCCCCGGCATCGCGTCATGGATTCCCATAGCCATATTATTAAATTCAGCAGCCAATGAGCCGCTGGCTAGCCCCAGCGCAAACAGACGAAGATAGCTGAGCACGTCGCCGAAAGCCCCGGACAGCTTGGTCAAGCCGAGCAGGCCCTTCAACATGCGGGACAACGGTTTTTCGAAAGGCGCCGCGAACAACAACACCAGCAGGACGCCGACGCCGGCAAGAACCACCGACAGCGGCTTTAACACGCTTGGCGCGAAGGCCGTTGACAGCAAAAACGCCAGTCCGCCAGCGACAATGCTGGCCCAGCCGACCGACTCCAAGCCTTCGACGCGGTTCTTATGCCTGGCCGCATCCAGCGCCGCTCCCAAAATGACGTGGATGCAGCCGATGAACACCGAAATCGCCATCATCAGATTGGTGTCGCTCATGTCCAATAAATGCAATGAAGCCAGCAGCGAGCCCTCGGGGGGAGTCACTCCGAAATAGCTGCCGATCAGCATGCCGTAAAGCAGGGAAAAAACAACGATCGCCAGGCACAAGGGCCGGAATCGCCTTCCGCCCGGCGATGCGCCCATTTTGCGCCAAAAGGACAACAACACAGCTCCCAGCAACAACGCATAACCGGCATCGGCCAGGATCATTGCGAAAAACAGCGCAAAGGAGATAAAAACGATCTGCGAGGGATCCCAGGTCCGATAACCCGGCGTCATGTAGAAATTGACCAGGTCTTCACCGGCAGCAAGCCAGGGCGGGTTGTCCAAAAAGGTTGGCGGGTTGTCGTCAGGCTGCACATCCCGGGCATCGATATGCACCCCATGCTGGCGCGTATAGCTTTCAAGTTCCGCAAGCCGTGTGTGCGGAACCCAGCCGCGCAGCGCGAACATGCCAGTTCGGGTGTAACTCTGGTTTTGCGCGGCGTCCAATGCAGCCTTATCTTCCAAGGTGGCGACATTGTCGCGCAGCAGGCTGTACCAGCGGGTCAAATAGGCGCGTTCCGCTTGCAGATCTTCGATAGCCAACTCCACTTCTTCAAGATGCGCCTCCAATTGATGACGCGGCTGGCTACCGATATGGGTGCGGTTGACCGGCATGCTTTCCGGCTCGTTTTCGGAAATAACCACCACGTAGTAATAGCGGCTGTCTTTCTTGACGATCTCATGGGACAGCGGCAAATCCCTGATTAAAACCCTATCGCGGTGCGGTATGGCATAGAACCATAGGCGTAGGCCGCCCATTTCGGACAAGGGCGAAAATTCAAAATCGCCCCATGGCCGCATGTCCTGAATGCGCTTGATCAGAAAATCGCGCTCGTCGGACAGCGCTTGCAAGTGCTGCCGCACATCGAGCACCTGCCGTTCGACGGCTAACGCATCGAAACGCTTGGTGTCCCTGCTTTGCCGCCTCCGCTGCGGATAGTCGCGCAAGAATTGCAGCGCTTCCCGCGCACCTGCGCCGGGTCCTGCGGCATTCTGGTTTTCGCTCTCCGCCGCGAACGGTTCGATATGCAGGCAGCCTGATTCCTGCAAGTCCTGCAACAAGCGTTCCCGGTCCTCAGTCATGCCTACAAAAGTGACCTTATCTAATTGGACGATGCTCATTCCGAAGCCTCCGCGAGCGCGTTCCGCTGTTGCAATTGTTTCGATTTGGCGAGTTTTGACGTCACCACCGCGGCGCGTTCGGTTTCGCCGAGATAAATACGGATGCGCTGGATGTTGCGGTGCGCGGTCGGAATCAGGACTTTGTCGAACAAATTGACCCGTTGCGTCACCCGCCGTAATTGCAGGCGCAAAATATCCAGGCGCTGGGCGGCAATCTCGGCGCGCAGCCGGCAGGTTTTGGCGTCTTTCAAACGCTGCACCAGCATGTCGAGCCAGGCAGGCGTCGCCAACGGTGAATAGTCGGCGACTTGGCAATCAAGCGATTCCAGTACCGGCAGCCTGACGCCGACGATATTCTGTTCACCCAGCTTATAGCCTTTGACGACCACCAAATCGCGCAAATGCAGACCTTCATCGGCGAGCATCGGCAATTCCTCGCCGATGCGTGTTTCCAAAGCGTCGATCTGCGCCACGGCGACCGCGTGTTCTTCCTGCGCCTTCTGCGCTTCCATCGTCAATTGCCGGCGTTTCAGGTCGAGCGACGGCAACAGACGCTTATAGAGCTTCAACTGTTCCTGTTGGTGATGCAGCGATTGCTTGCTGAGTTTCAGCTTGGCCATGGCGTGTTACCCCTGCGCTGCTTGGTTAGATTGTTGCGGAAAATATTTGTCGACCAGATTTTTTTTCATCAGCAACTCGTCTTTACTGAAACACTCCGCCAAGGTCTGCCAGCATAAATCCAGCGCTTCGATGACCGGGATGGAAACCTTGATATCCATGAATCGCCCCTTGAACAACTTACCGAACTTCAACAGCTTGTGGTCGAAAGGCGACAATTCGAAAGCCATCTCCTGCTTCTTTTGCGCTTCGACCGAGCCGGAATAAAAGCGGATCATCGTGTTCATGATCTGGCTGTGATCCTCGCGCGTGGCCTTGCCGATGACGTGCTGCTTCAGACGCGACAAGGAACCGAACGGGTCGATAAAGCCGTCGTGCAGATAAAACTGTCCTTCGGTGATATAGCCGGTATTGTCGGGAACCGGATGGGTGACATCATCCCCCGGCATGGTGGTCGCGGTCAGAATAGTGACAGAACCTGCGCCCTTGAAGCCGCAGGCTTTTTCATAGCGTTGCGCGAACTGTGTGTACAAATCGCCCATATAGCCACGCACGGCTGGAATCCGTTCCTGAGCGACACCGAGCTCTTTCATCGCATCGGCGTAAGCGGTCATGTCGGTCAACAACACCAGCACCCGCTTGTTTTCCTCGACCGCCATTTTTTCGGCCACAGCCAAAGCCATATCCGGTATTATCAAGCGCTCGACCAACGGGTCCGAAGCTTGATTGACATACATCACCGTCCGGTGAAACACGCCATGGGCTTCGAACGAGGTGCGGAAGAAGTGGTAATCGTCGAAAATCAAACCCATGCCGCCAAACACCAACACATCGGCATTGGCCTGAAAGCCGATGCGGGCGAGCAATTCGTTATACGGCTCGCCCGCAACCGAGAAAATCGGTATTTTTTGGCTTTCGACCAGACAATTGAACAGATCGATCATCGGAACCTTGGTTTCGATCATGTGCGTCGGCATCACACGCATCACCGGATTAACGGTCGGCCCCCCCACCGGAATGCGAGGATCGACAGCGAGTTCCGGCCCGCCATCAATCGGATCGCCGGAGCCACGGAATATCCTGCCCAGAATGTTGGGTGAATAAACGACGTCCAGACTGCGTCCGAGAAAATTCACCGTAGCGCCGGTGGACAGGCCCTTGCCGCCGGAAAATACCTGAAGACTGACAATATCGCGGTCCAGATCGACAACTTTCGCCAGGGAACTCTCGCCATCGGTGTTTTCAACAACGGCCATTTCGCCGAAAGCCCGGCCTTTGGCGCGAACCCGAATGGTGTCGCCGACAATTTCGAGAAGACGGGTGTGGCGGGCGAGATTATTAATTTGATTCATTACGAAAGCTCCCTATGATCAACACCCAAAAAGCAAAGAGTTAATATCGCTGTTTGCCGGAATGGCGCATTAGCTGGAGAACATACTATTCCTGCGTAAGCAGGTCGCGCTATTGGACCTTAGTCCAAGGCTCATGTTGGAGTCTCATCTTGTACCAGGACGCTTACTTGTTAAGGGGCGCAATGAAGTCTAAGCACATAGTCGATTGCCTATCAGCGAGGCAATCCAAACTCGACGAGAGAAATTTCCGAGTGAGGGGTGTCGCAATTGGAGAGAAGTTTAACGTTGCTCAGTAAACTGTTTTTAATTCTAGTGGCTTACGGAATCCGTGTCTTTGTCATGCATAATGAAACATATCGGGGTTTGGGATGCTGATAGTGAAAAATTATGATAACTACGAATAGCTGCTATCGACCCCTTGCGGCCATTCGCCCCTCTGTACTCCGTGCGTCTGTTTTCTGTCCCTTTGCCAACGTTCATTTCAGGCTACTTTTGAAGTAGCTCATTAAAGCAGGCTGGCCTGGGCGACGACGTATGTGACCTTATACAAGGTCTTGGGCGGGGGATGGTAATCGTCCCGATACATCGCATTGGAAGTTGATGTACGATAAGTAGAGGTTGATCTTAACTTAGGCAATAACACTAAATCGCATGCTGCGTAACCACTACATCTTTTAGGAGAAGGTATCGATGCAAGCACGAATTCGTTCCTTACGGAAGATATTGATAGTCCGGTTGATAGCCTTGTCGGCTGTGGTGTCTATTCTGGCAGGCGCCGGCACATTCTTTTTGGAGCGCAATAAGTTTGAGACAGTCATCGCTGAGCGCACCAATCTCTCCGTCGAGTTATTGAGACTACGGATACTAGATATCGCGGCAATCAGTCATCGCCCTTGGGAAACCCTGGTGCAGCAAGCGGTAGACGATTTGGAGAAAGTGTCTTCGGATAGTGCATTTGGGCATTTTGTTTGGTTATCGATTCGCCATGCCGAAGGCTTGGAAATCGGGCGTATGGCCGATTTGGACTATCCCGAGCTTCAAACTTTGATTCAGGAGCATGACCGGAAAGCGGCCGCTACCGGAAACAAGGTTGCCTTGACGCTATTGGTGGGGCCTGACGGCAACCCTGTGTATGCGATTGGCTTGAACATCACCGATCCGGAAAGTCAAATCAAGGCGACATTACGAGGCCTCTATACGATTGCTCCAGAGGCTGTCGCGGCATTCTGGCGCGATATTATCCATTCGGTCGCAGCTTCGGTATTGCTTGTACTGCTAGTGACAGCATTGCATTATCCGGTGGTAAGCCGGTTGTTCGATCACCTTGGACGATTGTCGATACATCTGCTGGATGCGAATCTGGAAACCTTACAAGCTTTTGGCAGTGCGATCGCCAAACGCGACAGTGACACCGATGCGCATAATTTTAGGGTGACTATCTATGCCGTAAGGCTCGCCGAGGCTGCGGGGCTAAAGGCCGGTAGTATTCGCAGGCTGATCAAGGGCGCCTTTTTGCATGACATCGGCAAAATCGCAATCCGGGATCATATATTGCTAAAACCCGGAAAGCTGGATGCCGACGAATTCGAAGTCATGAAGACCCACGTCCGCCATGGACTGGATATCATCAGCCATTGCCAATGGCTACGCGATGCCGGTGATGTCGTCGGTAATCACCATGAAAAATTCGACGGCAGCGGTTACTATTCAAGTCTGAAAGCGCAGGAAATTCCTCCTGCTGCACGTATTTTTGCCATCGTTGATGTCTTCGATGCCTTAACGTCGGCGCGCCCTTACAAATTGGCGTTCAGCTACCAAGAATCGATAGATTACCTCCAGCGAGAGGCAGGTAAGCATTTCGATCCGGAGTTGTTGGATATTTTCCTTGGTATCGTCGAGCCCTTGCATCAGCGATTTGCACAACATGAAGAATATGCCAGAAACGAATTGGCCGAAATTATTCAACAATACTTTAAGTGCGATATTTCCGATTTATTCGACGAAAATCGTTAACTGAGGACTAATTCAGGCCAGAAAATGAACTTTGATGATGCGCAAATGATTTCAGATAGTTCGTAACTAATGTTACGCAGGCAGATGATAAATAAGCGTTGTCCACGAAAGCCAAAAGCAGGCGCCTCTACGACTGCATGGACGCAGGAGGTAGAGCACCAACAGTAGGCGCTTTAGGCGACGCAGGAGCAGTTGCCGAGGCGACACGAAAAGCACGAAAAAACCGGTTCCAAGGATGCCATCAGCAAAGTGCCCAGCCCCAAGTTGTCCCTCATCGTTATATACAAGTCTGTTCAAGAATCGTCATACCGGCAGGGATGCCGGTCGACTGCATGGACAGATTTTTGCTCCTGCAAAATCTGCATTCCCCACATCCCTGTGGGTTATGCAGGAGGTAGAGCAACGCAGGGCAGAAAAATGCTCCTGCATTTTCTGCATTCATTACATCCATGTAACTTAGCAGTTGCCTGATCCAGCGCCATGGACGGTAACTTCGCGGCTCTACAGGTACTTGAAGTAACGCAAAGTCACCTCCCTGTGCCTGGGTTTCGGCATCCCTGCCAGAACGACGGTCTCTCACAGACACGGGTGTATAACGGATTTGGGAGTCTGCGAATGAATGCCGGGTATGACGCCGTTAGCGAGAAACCCATAGCTGATATTTTTCGTGCCTTTCGTACTTTTCGTGGGCAGTGCGCAACATCAGTTCGTAATTAGTACAAATGCTTACCTGATTACCAACAAGCTTCATCTGCTTCCGGTAATTGTTACGCCCTAAAGGCTACGCCACAAACTTAAGATTTATTGCATTGGTATTTGTACTTATTGTTATTCTGTTAAAAATAAGGAAAATCAATTGTAAGTATAAGCAGAGCTGTTCCTGAATTGATTTGGAGGTCAATTTGTTTCAACTGGCTGAAGCTTATAGCTAATCAGGTTGCAAAAATATTTATTTTCTAATGTGCGCAAATTACATTAGAAAATAAAGGTAGTTCCTGATCGACGCCGCGGTTTCTTTATTTCTCAAAGGGCATGGACATGCGATGAGTAAATCTTGTTGGATATTATTTCTGGCTAGTTTATCCGGCTGCATGGTGGGTCCCGATTATCGAGAGCCCGTGCCCGTCGTCTCGAACCGCTGGCAGGCCGGAAGGGAACCCGCCGCCGGTCTGAAACCGATCGATCCGGAGACCCTCAAAACCTGGTGGAAAAGCTTCGGCGATGCCAGGCCGGACCTCCTGATTCTCGACGAGCCGACTTCCGGCGTTGATCCGGTGGCGCGGGACGGTTTCTGGGAGCTGATCATTGACCTCGCTCGCCGCGACCGGGTCACCATCTTCATTACCACCCACTTCATGAACGAGGCCGAGCGTTGCGACCGTATCTCGCTGATGCATGCGGGCAAGGTGCTCGCCAGCGACAGCCCCGCCGCGCTGGTCGAGAGAAGCGGCTGTGCCACGCTGGAAGAAGCCTTCATGGATTATCTCAAGGAAGCGAGCGGCCTGGACGACGAGCCGACGGGCACAGGCCCAACCCAGGCCGCCGGCACGCCCTTCCAGGCGTCGGTCCCGGCGCGCGGCCATTCCGCCCAGCCCGGCGACCGCTTCAGCCTACGGCGCCTGTTCAGCTACACCCTGCGCGAAACGCTGGAACTGCGCCGCGATCCCATTCGCGGGTCAATCGCCCTGCTCGGCACGCTGTTTCTGATGGTCACCTTCAGTTACGGCATCAATTTGGACATCGAGAATCTGCGCTTTGCCGTGCTCGACCGCGACCAGACCCTGCTTAGTCAGAACTACGCCCTTGAGGTCGGCGGTGCTTCGCGCTACTTCATCGAGCAGTCGCCGATCACTGACTACGACGACCTCGATCGCCGCATGCGCAGCGGCGAACTGAGCCTGGCGCTGGAAATGCCGCCCAACTTCGGGCGCGATGTCGAACGCGGCAATGCGGTCAAAATCGGTACCTGGATCGACGGTGCCATGCCTTTCCGCGCCGAGACTTTGCGCGGCTATGTGGCGGCCATGCACCAGGGCTGGCTGCTGGAGCAAGCGCGACGTCGTGCGACGAGCGGTGTGCCTGCCGGGCTGATCAATATCGAAACGCGCTACCGCTACAACCCCGACGTCAAAAGCCTGCCGGCCATCGTGCCGGCCGTGATCCCGATGCTGCTGATGATGATCCTGTCCATGCTCAGCGCGCTTAGCGTGGTGCGCGAAAAGGAGCTGGGCTCCATTCTCAATCTGTACACCACACCGGTGAGCAAGACGGAGTTTATCCTCGGCAAGCAACTGCCCTATATCGCCATCGGCATGATCAACTTCTTCCTCGTCTCTGCCATGGCGGTGTTCGTTTTCGGTGTGCCACACAAGGGCGACTTCCTGTTCCTGACCTTGGCCGCGCTGCTCTACGTGGGCACCTGCACAGGCCTTGGGATGTTGGTCTCGGTTTTCACCCGCACCCAGATCGCCGCCATCTATGCCAGCTTCCTCGTCAGTTACATCCCGTCCGCACGCTTTTCCGGGATGATCGATCCGGTAGCCTCCCTGGAGGGCGGAGCCCACTTCACCGGGGACATCTTTCCCGGTACGTATTTCCTGACCATTTGCCGTGGTACCTTTTCCAAGGCTCTGGGTTTCGCCGATCTCAGTCCCACCTTGCTGCCGCTCGCCTTCGCCATTGCGGTGATCCTGGGCCTGAGTATCGCACTGCTGAACAGGCAGGAGCGTTGATCTCGAGGAGAAAACAGTTGATTTTTCATGTCCATAAGAAGAAGTACCTGCAATGAATCAGTCAATCATCAGCGCGCTCGCCGCAGTTCTCGGGTCTCTGGTCGGGGGGGCGTCCAGCATTGCGACCGCATGGTTTACACAAAGAGCCCAAAGCCGGCAGGAATCGGTGAATGCGGAAATTCGACGGCGCGAACTGGTGTATACCGAGTTCATCAATGAATGCTCGAAGTTGGCGATTGATGCCTTCAATCACACACTTGATAATCCTGAAACACTGATGAATGCGTATGCGCTTCTGAACCGTATCAGGCTTACTTCGTCGGATTCGGTCGTTGATGCCGCGGACCAAACGATCAAGGGCATCGTGGAACAGTATTTTCGACCCAATCTGTCCATGGAAGAACTGCAAAGAATGACGGCTGCAGGGCGTGCAGACCCACTAAAAGAGTTCAGTGTCAGCTGCAGACAGGACCTGCGCCGACTGAGTCGTGAGAGCTAAGGATATGGTCTGTAATAACTTCCCAATATAGATTAGGTGAAATGTTTCCGTTCGCCCTGAGCTTGTCGAAGGGTGAACGGAAACATTCAAAAATGGTACACTGGCGAAAATCGATCAAGAATACTTAGTCGCCAGTGAACGGTTGGTCAACCTTAAAGCAGTCATTCAGCAACCGCCATTGATCGTCAACACCCGACTCTAAGCCGACCAGCGAGGTTCTGCAAGATTCATTTTAATTCAATAGGGACGTACTACTATTTCCATAAAACATGGTATGCGCCCATTTTCGATCTAAACCGTGTAGCCAACAGGGCCGAGCCGAAGCGATGAAAAAAATAGGTTATAGAGACTCATTACGTCAGGCCATCCAACCAGCCACCCTTAAACCCAGCTCGCTTTAAGCCAGACACAATGTAGTGGGAGCGGCGCATGATATCCCAAATTAAACCGGTTCTGTAATTTTCGATCATCAAAATTACAGGTCCTTGGTCTATAGCAAAATGGTAAGGGGTAATCCACCATCCTGTGGGGCTATCCGCTACCTCATAGGTCTGGTTGAACGAAGGATAATACCCGTAGCGATTATCCACACCGATATTAAGCTGCGCCATATGATTCATGGTAGGTATAACTATTTCCGGGGCAAAGGGAAGTGAAGCAATGGCGACCCATGGCGCAACGGTACCGTCATCTGGCCCGTCGGGCGTTCCACGCGCAATATAATCATAGAACTGTCTATCCACACCGTTTATCTTCCTCGTCATCCAACCCGGACCATCGCAAGCAGTGAATCCCCAGCAATGCTCCCCATAGCCAGCGAATCCATGTGGATTTTGAATTGCGTATTCCTGTTGCAGGTATGTTGCTTGCCGGCTATTCTGAAAATAGTCCGTGTTATGGTCTCGCATAAACTTGTCGCGAATTCCGTGTAAATCTATCCATAGATGAGAGAGCTGATGTGTGAAAAGCGGCCCGGAATAAAGAATTTCACGTCCATAGATCTTCCTCCACTGATAAGTTGAGCAGTATGCGGCATAACTCTCTGCAGGAAGTGGAAACGTCTTTGAGCCGAGTCCAAGAATATACAGAAGCAGAGCCTCATCGTAACCCTTCCAGTGATGCGGAATAAAGCCACTTTCCGGCCGCCAACCATGAGAGATTGCTGAACCACCATTTAACGCCCACTGCCAATCGGCTTTCCCAAAAAGTTCATCGACTAGACGCCGCAGCTCATCCTCTTCTTCGTTCTCTTGGTCAAAATAATCGGCACATGTCAACATGCCGGCAAAGAGGAAGGCTGAGTCAATCGTGGACAATTCGCAGTTCCATACCCGACGACCACTTTTCATGTCGAGAAAATGGTAATAAAAGCCCTTGTATCCGGTGGCATCAGGCTCTGGCCCGTGCGGCGCGTCGCGAAAAAAGCGCAGCCTCCTTAGGGCGAACGCGGGAGCAAACTCCCTTGAGATGACCCCTCGCTCAACTAATACCGGAAGTGATGCCAAAGCTAGCCCGTCCGCTGCGATACTAGCAGGTGCGGTTTTATCAGTCTTATCGCGGATGAGGCCGTTGTCTGGGTTGATTTCGTGCAGATAGTACTGAAGAGTAGTCAATTGCAGACGATTTAGTTCTTCATCATCAAGCATAGTTTTGCATCTCCAACCTTTTTGTTGGATTCTCATCTTGCTATTCGACATTGTCAAACAATGATTTTATCGATCAAGTTTATTCGAATAAGCTGTAATCCCTACAACTGCTTTTGCCGATAGCTGTCTGTCGCAAATAGTAACAATCGGTAGAGCAGAGATATGGCACGGTAGCGTTAGATCAAGCCTATGGGTTTCCGCCCCTTTTGTTTGGCGATGCCAATCCCTCATCGAACCAGAAATACGGATTTACGGCTTCAGATTAAGCCGGGTAAGAGGCGCATCGCGGCCCTTTTCGATGTTCAACGGTGCTGGAAATATTGATGTTTGAAATGGATTACTCGTTGAGATGCTTTAGAGAAGTGCTCTGTTTTTCAGCATTCGGAAATGGTGCGCGATGCGCCCCCTACACGGCTTTGGACAGTTGCGCCTCGTCGTTGTGTCAATCATGCCAAAAGGTAATTATTTTTCGTGTCGTCTTCGCCGGCGTCAGTAGCGTGAATCATATACTCCCGCAATGAAATTTTTCCTGGAGTAACGCTATATACTGGATAGATTTATTTTCTTGCCGATAGGTTTATGCGTCAGGGCTGCTTCAAAGCACCCTGGATTATTAGTAATTGGTGGATGAACAATATAAAGTAACCCTCATGAAACAAACAATAAATCAAGGGAAAAAGTGCACGAAAACAAACCGCACCCTAACGATTTCCATCGCTAGCACTTCTCCAGCGATAGGGAGAAGTGGGATGGTTTGGATACTTACGCTGATGGGCCTTGCCGCTTGCGCGCCTCCCATCCAGGTGGTGCGCGTAGGAAGCCCTGAGACATACCGGTCCATGACGCAGAATGCGCTTTCAAGTGAACAGGCGAGCGAGTGGAGCCGCAACACGGTAAACGAATGGGGACTGCTCGACCGCTTCGACGATCAGCCTGAGGTGGCGCTCGCCGAACTACGCGAGATCGTAACGAAGGGACGCGGTGGTAAAAATGAGCTCTTCGCACTCGCGGAGTTCTCATTTCTGCACGCGCAGGACACAGAAAAGCGACCGTACCATCTTGCTGCAGCCGTCTATGCTTACGCGTTTCTCTTCCCGAAACGGACCGAAGATTCACCCGGCCCGCTCGATCCCCGGACACGGTTGGCGGCGGATATTTACAATCGCGCCATCGCGACCGCATTTGCGTCATTCGACGACGGTACGATCGTACTTACTCCGGGCAGGTATTCCCTGCCGTTCGGCGATATCGAGGTGACGACCGACCCAGCGCAACTGTACTGGGGCGATCACCAGCTCGTCGACCTTACGCCAACGGCCGAACTGGAAGTTCGTGGCATGCGCAACCGGCACCGGATTCCGGGGCTGGGCGCGGCGCTCTCGGCCCGAGCGATTCCCCGGAAGGATGTGGACGTTCAACACAGTCTGATCGCACCCGCTGTCCAGGTCGCCACGACGGCCGTACTCAGTCTCCAGGACGTGCACCACGGGATCTCCACAGGACGATTGCGGGGCTCGCTCGATCTCTACAAGGCGAGCGAGACAGAGACTGTCACGATGGAAGATCGCGAGGTTCAACTCGAGATCGATGAGACGACCCCGATCGCCGTCCAGCTCGCCGGGTCGCCCATGTGGAAGCAGGAGCTGAGGGGCTTCTTCGGGATAAGTGTAGCGGGCATCCCTCTTCCCTCCCTGGTGTCGCTCGAACCCTACCTCCCTGGTAAGATTCCGGTGGTTTTCGTGCACGGCACGGCGTCAAGCCCGGCACGCTGGGCCGATATGGCTAACGACCTGCGGGCAGCCCCATGGATACGCCAGCACTACCAGTTCTTGTACTTCTACTACGACACCGGAAACCCCATCCCATACTCCGCCATGGTGCTGCGCGACAAACTTATGGATGCAGTGGAGCGAATGGACCCGAAAGGTCGGGATCATTGCCTGCGCGAGATGGTGGTGGTCGGACATAGTCAGGGCGGGCTGATTACGAAGCTGACGGCCGTCGACACGGGCGACAGGCTCTGGAATACGGTGGTCCGCGTTCCCCCTGACCGTATCCCGGGCTCCGAGCAGTTCCGCACCCTGCTGCGCCGGGTGTTGTTCGTGAAGCCGGTGCCGTTCGTGCGGCGACTCGTCTTCATCGCGACCCCGCACCGGGGAAGCTTCCTGAGCGGCGAGTGGCTCAACAGAATGCTCTGGGGTATCGTCCCGCTCCCCGCCGATGTGACGTCACAGTCGATCGACGCTCTCACGAAGGGAGGAGACTTCTTCTACGGCAGAACTCTGAAGGCGAGAGGACAGCTCCCGACGGCGGCGGACAATTTGACTGCCGGCGATCCCTTCTTGGAAGGCCTGGCCGGCATTACGGTTGCGGACGGCGTTCCCTATCATTCCATCATCGCTGTGAAGGATTCGTTTCCGGTCGTCGAGGAGGGTGATGACGATGTGGTGCAGTATCGGAGCGCCCACTTGTACGGAGCCGCCTCCGAGCTGGTGGTTCGGTCGCCCCACTCGACGCAATCGGACCCACACACAATTCAGGAGGTACGGCGTATTCTGCACCTCCACGGGGGCTCATTGGAAATGGCAGGACTCGAGTGCGGCTCCAACGCGCGCCGACCGGACAAGCTCCGGCCGGAAGCGACTCCTGGACTATAATAGCTAGGCCACTGTTTGAGAAGGAGAAGGTCCAATCGCCGATTGTCACGATTCAAAAAAATTGAGTTGTGCAATGAATGGGATGAGCCGAGCCCAAATAATTGAAGCCGGTGTAATATACAGTGTCGTATATTACGCCCAATTGGAGCACGGCCATGAGACTATGTCTTTTTTTGGTCTTTTTTCGTGGCCTATATTCGCTAGGCTTTACATTAATGTTGTTTGGAATATACACATCTGAATGTCCGGGATGGGTAGGCGGTTGCCGATCGCTGGCTGTCTCTGAATGACCGCTTTACTACCCAAACCTGCCGTATACGTACGCTTCCCGAAGGGGAGCAGTTGGCCGAACTGAGACGATCAATGTCAGGTTCAATCTAAACGAATGTTTTGAAACTGTCAGATTAATGCGCAACAACGATAACAGCCTGTCGCAATTGCGGCGGATTGCCTAGAGGCTAATTCTCTACAGCTTTGCCTTTGCGGAAAGCCGACAGGTCAACTTATGCCTACCGGAGTCGACGCCAGCAGCTTGATGAGTTCCTGGGCCGCCGCTGTTGAAGACGCCGGGTTCTGCCCGGTGATCAGGTGGCCATCGGCAATCGCGAAATTCTGCCAGTCGGCGGCCTTTTCGAAGTGGCCGCCTAGACGCCTGAGTTCGTCCTCGACCAGAAACGGCACTATCTCAGTGAGGTGAACGGCCTCTTCTTCAGTGTTTGTAAAGCCTGTGACGCGTTTCCCCTTCACAATCGGTTCGCCGTTAAACATTGCGTGATGCAATACGGCAGGACCATGACAGACCGCCGCGACGGGTTTGCCTGCGTTGTAAAAGGTTTCGATCAAGGTATTCGAAATTGGATCTTCAGCCAAGTCCCACATCGGACCGTGACCGCCCGGATAAAAGATCGCGTCGTAATCTTGCGCCTTCACGTCGGACAATTTCTTCGTGTTGGCTAATACGGCCTGCGTTTTAGGATCGTTCTTAAACCGGCTTGTAAGGTCGGTCTGCCCTTCAGGTGTGTCGCTCTTGGGATCGAGCGGCGGTTCACCGCCTTTGGGGGAAGCGAGCGTAACGCTAGCACCCGCATCAATGAAGGTGTAGTAAGGGGCGCAGAATTCTTCCAGCCAGAACCCCGTCTTCCTCCCTGTATTCCCAAGCGTGTCATGAGACGTCAGTACCATCAGAATGTTCATTATGATTCTCCTTTGTTCAATCGATTAGGAAGCTACAGCTGCCATTAAGCCGGAAGCGTGGAGACAGTCTATTGGGCTAAGGTAGGTCGTGCCTCCTTATCAGTAGGCGCGACGAGCGGCGTTAACACTTCAATGTGCATAAAAATAGTTTGCGGATAACATAGATGTAAACCGAATGTCCGCAATTGGCTGCTGAGGGCCATCTATAGTTTAAAAGCGCCATTCCACTTCAACCGTTAAAAAACCATAACACTTCAGACAAAATACACAATTCGTATAAACACTAAAAAATCAGTTGCTTTGGTATTCTAAGGCCTTGTTACGTGTTTAAATTGTAAAAAAAACGCTAAAAATATCGATCTGTCAATGACTGCACTTAGCCGGTTGTATCCTTTACCCCGCTCCAAATTCACCTACTTCTCAGTTGTATACTCAGCCAAAATAAAGAAAAAAGATAACCTGGCGCGGCCCGGAGAGCTGAAAAATGAAACTGTAGCTGATGTTACGCAGGCAGATGATAAAGAAGCGTTGTCCACGAAAGCCAAAAGCAGGCGCCTCTACGACTGCATGGACGCAGGAGCAGTTGCCGAGGCGACACGAAAAGCACGAAAAAACCGGTTCCAAGGATGCCATCAGCAAAGTGCCCAGTCCCAAGCTGTCCCTCATCGTTATATACAAGTCTGTTCAAGAATCGTCATACCGGCAGGGATGCCGGTATCCAGCGCCATGGACGGTAACTTCGCGGCTCTACAGGTACTTGAGTAACGCAAAGTTTCACCTCCCTGTGCCTGGGTTCCGGCATCCCTGCCGGAACGACGGTCTCTCACAGACACGGGTGTATAACGGATTTGGGAGTCTGCGAATGAATGCCGGGTATGACGCCGTTAACGAGAAACCCATAGCTGATATTTTTCGTGCCTTTCGTACTTTTCGTGGGCAGTGCGTAACATCAGATTGTAGTATCACCGCGCTCCACATTGATCTCATTACAGTGCCGTATGCAAGATGGCAGGGCCTGATCCCATCATCCTTGAAGCACTTGGATTCTGAGCGCGAATAGTGTTTGGCGCGTCAAAAAGTTTGGTTTATCCTTTGATTCTCCGAAGGCGGATGACGGCACGCGGGAAGCCTGGCAAAAAAGCGGCGTGTTGGCTATGCGTCCGTCTGACCCGATTAGCACGGCTTGGGCAACACTCATGCGGCACCGCTTTCTTGTTGGAGAATGGCCATGTACATTGAGATTTCAAGGGCGAGGTCACAGAAGCGAAAATTACATCCCACCATGAATCGTACTGTTATTGCCGGCCTTTCAGCCCTTCGCCGGTTTGCACAGGTGATGATCATTCTTTCTATCGAGGCTTGCGCTATGGCCCATGCGAATAACCCGGCATCCGATCTGGAAGACAGCGTCTGCGGTATCGTGCGCGAACCGTTGGCGTTCTGGCAATTCCGACAGGCCGCCGGAGCGCCTGATGCAAGCCGCATCCGGTCGATACCAAACATCGAACGGCTGTCGTTTACCACCCGCGATGGCCGCGAACTGGGAGGCTATAAGCTTCGCGCCGACCATCCCCATGGTTATCTGCTGGTGGCTCAGGGAAATGCCATGCTGGCCGACCAGATCATGGGCGTGTTGACCTTCTTCCGGGATTATGGGCTCGATGTCTACGTGTACGACTACCGCGGCTACGGACTTTCCGGGGGCAAGAGTCGGCTCAAGGCCATCGTGTCCGATTATCGGGAGATCGTCGCCGCCCTTAATGCCCACGGCTATGGCCGACGCTATCTCTATGGCATGTCCATGGGCGGCGTTATCCTGACCAATGCCATTGGCTCAAGCGGGGACTATGACGCGCTGGTATTGGACTCGCCCCCTAGCCGGATTTCCGGTCTGGGCTGTCCCGAAGACTACGACCCGGTGCGCAACCTGCCGCAAGACGGCGCCAAACTCATGCTCATCATCGGCTTGAAAGATCGGGTGGTGCCGCCGGGAGACATCGAGGAGCTGTCCCACATCCTGGAACAGCGGGGTGGTCGGGTGCTGAAATCTCCCGAGTTTGCCCATCCGTTGATGGACCTCGATCCGGCAATCCGCCGACGGCGCTTACAGTCTGTCGTGGATTTTCTGGTGCGATGAACCCGTTCGCGGCGCTTCTGATTGGCTTGCTGCTATGCTCCGCCTGTACCGGACCCTCGAAAGCGCCTTCTTTTTCCGCTGGGAATGAGTCTCTCGTCTCAATCTATTTGATCAACCACGGCAAGCACGCCGGCTTGGTTGTCAGGAGGGCTGACATCCCCCCAGGACTTTGGCCGGAAAGTAGCGATTTTCCCGATGCCGACTATCTGGAACTGGGCTGGGGCGACTGGGATTATTATCAGGCGGATGATCCCGGCCTTTGGCTGACCCTGAAAGCCGCTTTCTGGCCCACTGCCAGCGTACTTCATGTGGTCGGCGTCAAAGGTTCCGTCGCAGACCGGTTTGCCGGCTATGAAGTCATCCGGCTTGAGCTTGCGCCAGACGGCTTCGCCAGACTTGTGGACTATATCCACCAAAGCTTTGCCAGAAACGGAGAAGCGAAAGCAAGGCCAATCGGGCCAGGGTACGGTCTGGGTAGCCGTTTTTATCCTGCTCGAGGAAAATTTCACCTTTACAACACCTGCAATGGCTGGGTGGCGCGCGCTCTGGAGGCGGCTGGCTATCCCATGGGCGTTTTCCGCCCAGTCACGGCGGATCAGTTGATGGCGAAGGCCCGTCAATTTGCCGTGCAATAATAAGCATTGGGGGCAAAATGTGGCCGTGGGGTAGTCGATGCCATCCCGCCAAACCACCGACTCCAAAAACTGAGGGTCAAGTCCACATAGCTGTCGTTAATTGTTGATTGGTGAATGGCTCAAAGTGGCCGACAAGCGTCCGTCAGGTTTTTGTATGTGGAAGAAGCTATTTTTAGTGACCGTTTTTTGAAGCGTAACCTCAGCATCGCGTTATAAATTTTTCTGTTGTAACGGCTTTATTCTGCTAACAGTGTAGCAATAGCAGGCTTGGCATTACACTGAGCTATTGCTTCTGCTAGCTGTAATTCATTCAATTTTTGTTTGATAGCTTCAGTGCCGTTGAAGTCAAATACTTGATAATCCTTTTTGGCAAAGGTACTGATTTGGCACTTCTTGAATGGCATATTTTCAAACGGCATTTTTATCGAATTCAGATTTAATGGTGCAGTCCCCTCCAAACTGGGCGCATAAATCAAAAATTCACCTTTCATCGCGAGTACAGCACGATATTGATTGACAGAGGTCAAATATAAACAGCCTACTTCAACCTCTTTTTCTTTTAATCTCATCTTGTTAAATTCCTTGATTGATTTCATTCCAATTGAGTATCTGCCGGAGCCTTTACTCACTCAACGGACGATTGAGTTCAGTGCGCCATGTATCCGGATCTGGGTTGGACTCAGGGTCTGTTAGGTAGCGCTCCCATAGGCTTTCTTGCACATTAAGCCCCTCGGTTTCAATCCATTTGCAAAACTCACCCCAGGCGGCACCAAGCCCTTCATAACTACCTTGATAGATAGTCCGGACGACTTTTACGGCGGGCAATCTGCTCATCTTAACGCGACCGGCAGCAGTGATGGGCTGACTAACGGGGAAACCCACCTCGAAATCAAAAATGTCGGTTGGTCTTTTCTGGTGGTAAGAAAAGCACGGTCCGGTAATGGTGGCTCCCTGGGCGGCAATGGTGGACATTATTTCAGCAATAGCCGGTCCCATGACATGGCTGATTTCAGCACGGGGAACGGTGAGATGGATGACTGCGGTGAGTTGTTCGTCTGTTTGAACGAGCTGTGGTGTATCAATCATATAACCGCCAAGTTACCTAGATAGTCGTTTTTCCTGGCTAGATATTCATCGACAAATGTCTGCATAGGCTCAGCTTCATAATCACTCGGCACACTGATCGCTAGTTTTTTAAAGCCTGTGCCGACCACATCTCCGTCCGCCTTGATCTGAAAGTGTAAAAAAGCTGAAGCGCGTTTGCCGTTGACTTCTATCTTCGGTTCCAGCATTTCCACGGACGCCCGCTGAAAATCAAGATGATCAAATGACAGGGTCATGCTTTCGTAAATGACCAGTGGCCGGTTGATGTTAAACATAACATTTTCCTGGGCTAATAACGGCACCAGTACATAGGGAAAGTTTTGCCCTGAAAAAGCCACATAATCGCGAATAAAGCTTTCAATCAATGCTGAATCACGACTAATGTCTCCTGAACGTTCGACCTGCAAATAGGTTTTGCCCTGATTGTCGTTTACATCAATCAGTTCGGCATCGGTGTCCGGAAAGTTTAACAATACGTCATGTCCGACCATGCCGGAAAAGATAAAGTGCATATTTTGGCTAAGGCCATATTTCTCCAATGCCATTGAAAACAACAAATCGCCTGGTACGCAAAAGCGTTTGGCGTCAACATCGTGTAAAGGGTTGAAATCATGTGCCACTTCTTTGGCAAACATACTGGCTTGTTCGGCGACAACACTGACACTGCCATCGTGAATACTATAAAAATCTTTTAAAAACATATTGTTATTTACTAATATGGGTGCAAGGAATAATTCTACGTCAGTAAGTGCTCATGTCCGGTTTCATTAACCACTTCCGCAGAGAATCTGTAGGGAGCTGCATCATATCCTCCTAATTAAATTCAAACAATTCTAATGCTTATAGATCAGTGTAATTGAAAAGCTGCATGCGGCTGGTATGATGAGAGACAGTTATTATCGAATAGCAGATCAAAACTTAATTGAAAGAATCAAAAATGTTTTATGTTACGGAATCCTACACATTCGAAGACAGCATAAAAAAATCACGGTTTATCAGTGTAATTTTTCCCTGCACCAGCGATCAGGTTGTTTTGCATCAATTAAAAACGTTACAAGCCGAACATCCACACGCAAATCATATTGCCTTTGCCTACCGTATCAAAACCAATGAAGGCATTATTTATCGGTTTCATGATGCAGGCGAGCCTACAGGTACAGCCGGAAAGCCGATTTTTCAACACCTTGAAGGTAAAAATATCATTAATGCACTCATTGTAGTGATCCGTTATTTTGGCGGAGTGAAGTTGGGTGCCGGTGGACTTACCAGAGCTTATGGTCAACTGGCGAAACAGGTGATTGAAACATCGACATTACAACCTTACATCGAAGTGACAACACTTCATTTCACGCTTGATTATGAAAGATTTCAGTCTTTTGATTACGCATTGAAAAAAGTGAACGGGCAAATTCTTGAGCAAGTCTTTGCCGGACAAATACATCTAACCGTTACACTGCCTGTTGAAAAGCAATGGGACTTGGAAAGCCAATTTGCTCCTGATATAACCCGCTGCATGAATAAGAAACTTGATGCTGGAGTTATTAGCAATAACAGACAGGATGTAGCCCAAAGAAGACAGTAGGACCAGAGAGTACAAATAAAAAAGTCCCCGATCTGATCAGAGTCCTTAGAATCCATTGTGCTTAGGGGTGGAATCGAATATTCCCAATCACGTGGTCTAAACTGGTTCCGGTTCCGGTGCCGGCTCCGGTAACAAGAGTTCAAAAAACTGCAATTGGAGTTCCAATGGACAAGACAGCCCCAGAAGCAGAGCTACACATATAGCCAACCGGATCACCGAAGACCCTTGGTGAACATCCGGTTACGACCCAAAAGAGTCATTGAATCCAGATTTCCGAATGGCAGCATAATGGCAGCATAGCCAACAAAAGCAGACAGCCATTCTAGCGAATCAACTGGCACTACCGACCATCAAACGGACTCTCACCATTATCATTGCTAACATTTATAAATTTAGTATAAGTCTACTCAAACCCACCTCCGTAACCATGCACATTTAGAATTGCAGCTTAGTCACTATCCCCTTCAGCAGTGTTTTTTTCTTTGCATTAAATTACATATCAAAAAATATTTTAAAAATTGGAAAGGTTAAAACGCGTTAAAGCTTATTAAGTTATCACGGGAAATTGGGGTTGCCAACGGAGCGAGTTGTCAGCTCTCGTTATGTCTTGTGCGAATTTGTTATCCATCCATAAATTTCAAGTTAATGAAAATCTACCATTGTCTTTTTCCTTAAGGCATAACGATAAAACGGGATATTTTTAAACATTTAAAATGACTCAACCTATGAGAGGTAAACATGAACAATACTTGGTCAGACCAACTGATAGAAGAAACCCGCGATGTATTAGACTTAGGCTTTGTTCCCCGTGATGATTTTGTGCATATGAAAAACATCAATGGTAACTTCGGAAAAATAGGTTTACAAAATTGGTTGGATCGGAAATTGATAATTCAAAACAAAGTAACAGATGCTGAGTATGTCTACGCCACTGTCGATGAGTTAATTGCGGCTGGCTGGGTGATTGATTAGTATAGAATGAAAGGGGAACACGGGGAACCAGTGTGGACTCTTCCTAATTCTCTGTACTTCATGCTTTCGGATTTCTTTTCTAATTTTTATTTAACTCCATTAGTTTCGGCAATGCGTATAAAAATTGCAATCAGGCAGTAACAACAGTTGAGGGTAAGAATCATGGCTTCACCATTCAGCAACAATTCGCCACTTCCATTTATAGCAAGAGATGAAATATGAACGACAGAAAGGGTTTACTGATGAGGGTAGGCATAGATCAAACCTTCGGTGGGTATAATGCTCCGATCAACCCGATTACGGATGACTACATGTACTTGCCAATTCCGCAAGGGAAAGATGAATTCAAATCTGGGATGCGAACATCATACGATGATCTTTTGCCAGCTTTTGAATCTTGGTGTCAGAAAAACGATGTAGAAATTGAGTTCCCTCAGAATCAAATAAATAAGGGATGTCATTTAGATCCAGACTTTGATTTCTCTACTTATGGTGATCAGGCGACCGGACGAGGTCTCAGAGTTGGGGATGTTCAGAAAGGTGATTTCTTGGCCTTCTTTGCCAGCTTCAAACCAATAACAAAATGCGATCACAATCTCATATATGCTCTATATGGAATTATGGTTGTTGACAAAGTATTAAAAGTAAAAGATGTGCCTGTAAAAGACTTGTATATGAACGCGCATACTCGTGTCAAAAATACGAACGATGATCATTGGGTGGTTTTTGGAAACCCATTGTTGTCCGGCAGATTCAGCAATGCCATTCCAATTGGCGAATTTCGGAATGGCTCATATCGCGTAAAGAAAGAGATTCTTGATGAATGGGGCGACATTGGCGTCAAAGACGGTTTTATTCAGAGGAGCGTTTGTCCTCCTTGGTTCACTCAGCCTGAGCAGTTTCTTAAATGGCTCGAATCCAAGCAAGTTAAGCTTATCAACAGCAATTGGAAATAGGAGGCAATCATTTAGCATGTTTGACAAATCAACGCCGTCACGAAATGAAAACATTAAAAAAAGGAATATGTATGATTGAGCTTAAAAAATTTGTAGGCACAGAACGGCTTTTTACCTACAAGGTCGCACATGATGGTGGAAGTGCGCCTAATCCTTTTCATGGATTATGTACTCTGGCAATTTGTAAACCAGCGATTCGGCGAGTTGCAAAAAAAGGGGATGTGATTGTCGGCTTGGGTTGTGGCAAAGAAGATGAGTCACGTATTATTTATTGCATGGTGGTGGATGAAGTTGTGTCGTGGGCGGGTTATATCGAGGGATGCAAATTAGGTAAATTGGCGGGAACAAATCTTAACAACCATCAAAATCTCAAAGGCAAAATTCCGGAAAATGAAAACGATCAAGGGGACTGCATTTGGACAGATCCGATAGATTTTTCAGACTCACTTGTTTCGTGGTCTGGTCATGAGGGGGAGTATGACTTTAACAGAGATATTAAGAATGGAGAAAATGTTCTGATTGGAGAAACATATTGGTACTTCGGAAAAGGTGATAAGCACAAAATCAGGTTACTTGGTGATTTAAAAAATATCATTCCTGGTCGTGGTCACCGTTCTAACTCGAATAATAGATTCAGTGAGCAATTTGTTGATTTCTTCAATAAGCAACTCATTGAAAGAAATATCACCGCCCTTGGTAAGATGGGTACGCCTGCATTAGAACCAAAGAAGACGGACAGGCAGACATGTTCCCGTTACCGTACTGAAGAACGCGAATCGGACGCATACGGTGAAGATTCCTGATGACTGACTGAGCCTTGTGGTTCCGCTGGTTCCCAAGCTGGAGCTTGGGGACCAGCGGATGGTCGCTTGTTATAGCGGCATCCCTGTCAGCATTTATAGGCGCATATTTCGGATCAAAGTTGCTCAAAAAAATCACAATTCGCTCGATACAGTTGGTAGTATCAGTTCTGCTTATCATAGTTTCTCTAGGTTTGATTTCAGGTGTGCTTTAGTGTATTTAACATTTCGTTCCAGCGGACTCCGCAAAATTTACACTTTTGCTTCGCCGCTGCCCTCAAACTTTGGACGCTGAAAGCAACGATGGAGGAATAAATTTTGATGCGGATTTTTATCTACGTCACTATAGGCAGCTTACTTGTGTGTGTGTGTCTAATTGCTCAGGGACCGCTTCCTGGAGACGTGCAGGTTACGCGTACTTTGCAATCAATATTCGGCAACGCACCGCCCTGGGCACAGCTTTTAACCAACACCGCAAAGATTCCTGTATTGTGGGGTACGCTTGTTGCGGCTATTCTCTTGGCATTTGTTCACGGGGGGTGGCGTTCTGCCATCATTCCAGCACCAGCTCTTATTTTGGCGCAAATGCTTGACGCACTGTTACGGGGACTGCTTATTGCTCCAAGACCGACAGCAGATTTGGTCGCAGTGGCAACTCCCAGTATGTCATCAGGGCTTCCTTCTACCTTCGGATTAGTTTACGGGGCTCTATTTGGCGTGGCTGTTTGTTTAACTCCAAATCGCAATATTCGGGCTGTAACCGCTTCAGCGTTTGCCCTCTTCCTTATTTTTGCTGGCGGCAGTGCGCGTATAGTATTAGGCGGCCATTGGGCCAGCCAGATCGTTGCATCTACATTTATTGGACTATCTCTTGCAGCAATAATCCAATTAATCATAAAGATGTGGAACATTGGCTACAGAACTGCGCGACAACCATAGTGCGTTTATTAAAGAAGAGATACTTCCAATATTGCGCCCAACTCGATCTTCGCTCGCAAGCTGTTTCGTGTTTTCTGGTTTTGTGGCGGGCATGCGAGGATTAAGCTTCCACTTTAAATTTTTGACTGACGATAGCTATTTAATTTTTAGAATTGAGTTGACCACATGCTGCTAATACATCATCGCCTTTAGCACTTCTTATTAAAGTCGGAATTTTAAAAGTATCTAAAACTTCTTTAAACTTTTCAATTTTATCCAAATCCGGACGCTTGTAATGTGATCCCGGGAATGAGTTAAAAGGAATTAAGTTTATATAAGCACTTTTACCAGCCAGTATCGTTCCCAATTTTTTAGCATCATCTGGAGAATCATTAAAATCTTTTATCAGAATATATTCATAAGTAATAAATTGCTTTTTATTTAAAGGTATCTTGTCAATAGTTGCCAATACCTCATCTAGCGGATATTTTTTATTAATGGGAATAAGTTCATTTCTCTTTTCTTCAAAGGGTGAATGAAGAGATAACGCAAGATTCACTCCGGGAATTTCCAGGCTCCATCTTTTAAGCCCGGGAATATAACCAGCCGTTGAAATAGTAATTTTTTGAACACCAATTGAAGTTCCGTGTTGTGATAAAAATATTTCGCATGCTTTTTTAACGGCATCAAAATTATGTAAAGGTTCGCCTTGTCCCATAAAAACAATATTTAAAATTCTCTCTTCTCCAGGCCTGTTTTCCGCTAACCAACGCCAAGCCTGTAGAAACTGTCCAACAATTTCACTTGTAGTCAAATTTCTTTTAAGTCCTTGTTTTCCGGTAAAACAAAAAGAACAATTCATTGCACAGCCAACCTGCGATGAAAGACAAATAGAATATTTATTATGAAACGGAATAAGGACGGTTTCGATTTTATGATTGTCTTTAAGCTTAAAAAGAAATTTTACTGTTCGATCTTTTGACTCATGGACCGTATCGATTTCGGGTAGAGAAAAGTCGAAATTATTTTGAAAAAAGGCCAATGAACTTTTGGCAATTTTATCATGGCATTGAGTATTTTCTTTTTTCTTATAATGCCAATTAAAAAGAACTGCCGCTGCTGAGTTATTTAAATTATTCTGATTTATAACTGTTTCTAAATCAGAATAATTTAGGTCATAAAAGGATTGTTTCAGAAAATGTCTCCTGGTAATATTAATACCAAATAGTTTGAAATATTGGATTTAATATCGCATTATATTGAACCTGTTTATAAGGTTTTATTTTTATCATATATAGGCATCCGGACTTTCGCCTATCCTCCGAAAGTAAAGGTTTTCGCCCACGCTTTACCGTACTTTATTCTGCCATATTCATCGTCATAAAGCGGCCAGTCACGACAGGCTGTTTATGGCCGAACTGCGGCATTCGCGAAAGGCCGGACTCGACCTTAGGCGCCAATCGCCCAAGGTTTCCGGGACGGCTACCATCAGCAACAAACCAAACAATCATTTTTAAACAAGAGCAACCCGGTCGAGCGTAAAAGAAAGCTCGGCTCCGCTGAATTTATTCGTCGCGATCAAAATCAGCGGACTTTCCGCCTGTTTTAAAGTTATACTTTTTCTAATGTTCAAGCTACATCGCGTCCTGTACCTGCCATTACTGCTTACGCCTATGAAGTCATTGAAAAATATATCGACCGGCCTGCCGCATACGCGAATAGCCTTGCTTTTCGTGCTGTTGGCCGTCGGCTTGCTCAGCGGTTGCCAGTTTGAGCCTGCTATTATAAACGTTTTAGAATTGCCGCCGTCTGGAATAGGCTTCCCCCAGCCTACCATAGCCCTCCCGCCGGATACGGTAGGCGAGCGGCAACTGAAACTGAAACTTAAACTTGCCGGCATCGCCACCCGCAAGTTCCCCATCGCCAAAGACCGCAGCATCGTAGGCGGTCTTGCCGCGATCAGTGCGCACGACGACGACACCCTGTCCGACATCGCCCGTCATTTCGGACAGGGCTATAACGATATCACCATTGCCAACCCCAATATCAGTCCCTGGACGCTGAAAGCGGGTACGCGCGTGTTGTTGCCGTTGCAGTTCATCCTGCCCGATACGTTGCGTAAAGGCATCGTGCTCAATCTGGCGAACATGCGGATGTATTATTACCCCCCGAAACAGCCGGACACGGTGTTTACCTACCCGGTCGGCGTTGGCCGTGAAGGCTGGAATACCCCGTTAGGGCAAACCGCTATCATCGCAAAAAAACTCAAGCCGACATGGACCGTCCCGGAATCCATCCGGCGCGAACACGCAGCAAAAGGCGATCCGTTGCCCAAAGCGGTGCCCCCGGGTCCCGACAACCCGCTCGGCGAGTATGCGTTACTGCTAGGCTTTAGCAGCTACCTGATCCACGGCACCAATAAGCCTTACGGCGTCGGCATGCAGGTCAGCCACGGTTGTGTGCGGCTTTACCCCGAAGACATCGAAGTGCTGTTCAAAAAAACTTCGGTCGGGACGCCGGTGCGGATCGTACACCAGTCTTATATGACGGCGTGGGACGGGGATATACTTTATCTGGAAGCTCATGAGCCGCTGCAAAAATGGGCGGGGCAGAAGAAGCCGCAGCAAAAGTCGCTGTTGAAACAACTGCGCCAAACCGCCGCCGAAAAAGGCGCAACCGTGGATTGGGAAAAAGTCGGCCGCATCCTGCAACGTGCCGACGGCATCCCCACCCCGATCTTGGTGGACAGTCCGGAGTTGCCGGAACTCGTCGCGAAGGCGCCGGAATTGCAACATCCCGGGCATTTCTACGGACAGCCGGTGGTCTCCGAGTTGAGTAATAGTGACTGGGCGATTTTAGTCGCCGATTTCGACAACAAGGTGGCGGCGCAACAATTGGCGGCGATGCTCAATCACCAAGGTCCGCCAATCCCGGCACGAAAAATTGAAAAAGACGGCTCTTATCAAGTGATCGCAGGCCCCTTCAAAGACCAAAAAGAAGCCGAATTGGTTGCACAGCGCATCAAAATGGATTTTGAGATTGATGCCAGGGTAGGGACGGTGACCATACCATAGCCCATACGCATCAACTGAGCCATATAGGTCGGGTAAGCTGTTTATGCAGGACATTCATATACATCAAAATGTCGGGCAACGAAAAAGCTGTTGCCCGACCCATGGGACTTTGGTCCAAGTTCATGTTACGCCTCATCTTGTACCGGGACGCTTATTTGTTGATGGACACACAATTTAGCGTCCATTGCCTGTCATTGAGAGGCCGATAACTTTTATGCGCTGCTTTAAGCTTTGCAATGGCAAAGCCGCCGACTTATTAAGCTAGTGCTTTATAGGTGTTCTTACGCATTGTGTATACATCTCGAAATATGTAATGTTGTTTATGGAGGGAAGAAAGGTCAATGATTTTCCTGATTAGCAATATGTTTCAGCTAGCGCCGTCATACTGGCAGGGATGCCAGTATCCAGAGCCAGGGATGGTAACTTTCCGATACCGCTGTGGCATGATTTAGGCTTGATGCCAAGCCATAGTCTCACATCCATGTGACTGGATTCCGGCATCCCTGCCAGAATGACGAGTTTTTTGGCGCTAGCTGAAGCATC
>NZ_JAUXVR010000013.1 GCF_030680395.1 Methylobacter sp.
CGACGGCGGTGTTTGGCACCTCGATGTCGGCTCATCACATCCTGGGGCTGAAGCAGGTCCCAAGGGTATGGCTGTTCGCCATTTAAAGTGGTACGCGAGCTGGGTTCAGAACGTCGTGAGACAGTTCGGTCCCTATCTGCCGTGGGCGTTTGAGATTTGAGGGAAGCTGCTCCTAGTACGAGAGGACCGGAGTGGACGAACCTCTGGTGTTCCGGTTGTCACGCCAGTGGCATTGCCGGGTAGCTATGTTCGGACAGGATAACCGCTGAAAGCATCTAAGCGGGAAGCCCCTCCCAAGATGAGATCTCACTGGGACTTAAAGTCCCCTGAAGGGCCGTCGGAGACTACGACGTTGATAGGCACGGTGTGGAAGTCCAGTAATGGGCGTAGCTAACGTGTACTAATTGCCCGTGAGGCTTGACCATATAACACCCAATCAGTTTGAGTAAGTGTTGTAAAACTAAGTAAGCCTTAGTCACAGCTTGAATAATCGCAAGCCAAACAAGAACACAAGACAAAACACAGTTGTTACAGATTTCCAACATTCGGCCTTCGTGCCGAGTGAAGACGGTCGGTTGAAACAGCCAAAGCCCACAGCGGCGGCACCACAATCGACCACACCAGTTTGCTTGGTGACCATAGCGAACGTGAACCACCCGATCCCATCCCGAACTCGGAAGTGAAACCGTTTAGCGCCGATGATAGTGTGGCAGTTTGCCATGCGAAAGTAGGGAATTGCCAAGCGCTTAAATTAAAAACCCAAGCCCAAACGCTTGGGTTTTTTTTTGACCGCAGTTTGGGGAAAATCACGCGCAGACGCACGGGGCTCATCGCTTTCAGGCGTCTCCGCATGAGCAATAAACTGGGCGCTTTGCAACAGGCCATGCGGCGAATAACTTTAAAATATTTTCCCTTATCTAATAGTTGATGTAGTGTAATCAACTCCACTGGCTGGAGTCTTTCTATTGAACATACAAATAGCATCCAACTTAAGTTTAGTGAACAAGGCGTTGTTGGGTTTGGGGACAGAAAACACCGATTTTACGTATGAAAATTAACAATTTTGATCCGGTTCAAACCGGATTGCTAAAAGGCGTAAACCTGATTGAAGCCAGCGCCGGAACAGGGAAAACCTATGCCATAGCGATGCTAGTGCTGCGTTTTGTGGTCGAGCAGGGTATCGCAATTGAAAAATTGCTGGTGGTCACTTTTACCAAAGCGGCAACAGAAGAGCTTAAAGACCGTGTGCGCTCCAGGTTGGCCGAGGCAAGGCGAGCTTTGGACGGACATACTGAAAATATCGACAGCAATATTGTCGACTGGCTCATTCATCTGGAGATAGAACCGGAGCTGGTTAAACAACGTCTTCAAATGGCGCTACTGGATATAGATCAGGCCGGAATTTTTACCATTCATGGTTTCTGTCAGCGCGTCTTAAGGGAACATGCGCTGGAAAGCGGACAATTATTCGATGCCGAATTAACCGGCGATTTAGCGGATATTAAACATGCCTGTGCGGATGATTTCTGGCGCAAGCAGATTTACCAACGTTCGGCGTGGGAAGTGGAGGTATTAACGGGAAGCTTTAAAACCCCAGATGCGTTGCTTGCCAGCGTTGCCGCATTCCCCGGTAACAGTTTGGAAACCAAAACTTATCCCGTTTGTGAGAGTTTGGATGCCGCATTAAAAGAATTACAGCGGCAAGTGGACTTGGCAAAAGAGTCAGTTGGAGTCTATGCAAACGCTTTACGTAATTGTTTCGCCGACGAAAAATTCAAGGCCGGTTATACCGGTGTCTTTGATTATCACTATGACTCGCTAAGTGCATGGCTACATGGCACTACCACACGCATTCCCGATGCTGAAGCATTTGAGTTATTAACCGGAAATGGTTTGATGGAAGCTCTGCATGGCGGTAAGTTCAGAGCCAATAAAACCCAGACCGGTGAGCAGCGTAAGGCTGAATATCTAGCTGAATTAACTATAAATACCTCCGTTTTCGATGCGCTGGCTTTGGCGTTTTCACAAATTGCCTTGGCATTTCGCAAAAACCTGTTGGACAGTTTGCGCGAGGAGCTGGATAAACGCTTGCAGCAACTTAATGTGTTGTCGTTCGATGATTTAATCAGTCGTTTGGCTGAGGCATTGCAAAGCGAAAAAGGCGAACTGCTGAAAGCTGAATTGCAACAGCGTTTTGAAGCCGCCTTGATTGATGAATTTCAGGACACCGATGACAGCCAATGGTTTATTTTTTCCTCATTATTTGCCACCCCTAACCAGTATTTATATTTAATCGGCGATCCCAAACAGGCAATCTATAAGTTTCGCGGCGCGGATATTTATTCATATCTGGATGCGCAAAAACAGGCCGAGCACCAATTTACCTTAGGCAAAAATTGGCGTTCGCATCCAAAGTTGGTTGGTGCGGTGAATGCGTTGTTTCAGCGAGACCGGGCATTTTTGCTGAATGGTCTGGAGTTTATCAACGTAAAGCCGGCCTTGTCGGCAGATAACGGAGAATTGCATCATGAAGGACAGGCCGTTGAGCCGATGGTGCTGTGGCAGTTACCGGAAAGCGACAACAAATCAGGCTACTGGACGGCGGGCAAGGCGGCCGAAGAAATCAGGCTCGCCGTGGTCAATGAAGTCGTCGAATTACTGACTGGCGACTACACCTTGCAACCGATGAGTCGAACCCTGCACCCGAAAGACATTGCCATTCTGGTAAGAACCAATACCCAGGCCAGAGACTATCAGGCGGCATTGCGATTAGTAGGGGTGCCTTCCGTATTAAACAGTACGGAGTCGGTTTTTGCTTCGGAGGAAGCGGCCGATTTATATAGTCTGTTGCGGGCCGTGGCTAACCCCAGTGATAGCGGATTAATCAAACAAGCCCTGACGTTGGACTGGTTTGATTTGGATGGACAAACGCTCTATCAGCTTATCAATAACGAAATCGAGCTTGATGCCTGGATGTCACGGTTTCTCGATTATTTTCAGAACTGGCAGAAAACCGGCTTAATGGCGATGATACAACATCTGCTCCGCCAAGAAAAAATCAGGGCTGGTGTGTCTAAAACACTGATGGCGGAAAGGCAGCTTACCAACCTGTATCATCTTATCGAGCTGGTACAGCAGGCTGCCGTTGATGAGCATCTGGGCATTAATAAAACCCTGGACTGGCTGCGTAGCGCGATTGCCAAAGCGAGCAGCGTGGAAGATCAGCAGTTGCGTCTCGAAAGCGACGAGGATGCGGTCAAAATTGTCACTATGCATCGCTCTAAGGGGCTGGAATATTCAATTGTATTTTGCCCTTATCTTTGGCAACGTAGCGATCGTTTAAACAGCGAACGATCGTTGATTAGATGTCATGAAAATGGCCGGTCAATAGTCGATTTGGGCTCAAGGGATTTTGAACGATACCGCGAAATGGCATTAAACGAAGAGCTGGCCGAGGATTTACGGGTGTTTTACGTCGCCGTTACCCGCGCCAAATACCGCTGTTATATTGCTTGGGCCGATGTGCGTTCGCAGGATGCGGCAAATGATTCATCAATGGCTTGGCTGCTTGAATTTGCGGCGGCTGATTTTTGCAAGCAACAGGCAAGACTGCAAGCATTTCAGAACCAAGCCGAGCAGGCATTCGCTTACCGGCTGCTGGATGTGCCGGGTGAGTTAAACGGCAGTTATCAAAAAACAGTTGCACAGACTCCATTGCAGGCAAAAAAACGCAAAAGATCGTTATATACCCACTGGCAAATGAGCAGCTATACGGCCTTGTCGGCATTAAGCATGCACGATGCGCCGGAGCTGCCGGAAGACAAGGCGGGAGAGCAAGCGCTCATTGCCAAGCCGGAGCCCGGCAGCGCAGCGGTTGAATTGCCCAAAGGTGCGCATACCGGTAATGTCGTACACGATCTGTTGGAAAACAATGCGTTCATCGACTTGGCCCAGCGCAAGGATATTACCACGCAGCGGGACAAGGCTTGCCAGCGCTACGGCTTAAAACTGGAACGGCCGGAACTGCTTGATGAGCTGCTGCAAGCCGTGGTTGCAACACCGCTGTCCGTAACCAATGTCGATTTTTGCCTGATGAACCTGACGGAACAGCAATGCCTAAAGGAAATGCCGTTTTATTTAGCCATGCACACGATGGACGCCGCTCAAATCAATCATATTTTACGGGACATACCGGCCTTTCAGCCATTGACCGCCAAGCAGATGTGCGGTTATCTGACCGGATTTATCGACCTTATCTGTGTATTTGGAAGTTCGAGGACGAGGCGCTATTATGTAATGGATTATAAAACCAACGGCCTCCAAGATTACAGCCCCGACAGCTTAACCCATGCCATGCGCGAACATAATTACGGTTTGCAATACTGGATTTACACGGTAGTGTTGCATCGTTATTTACAAACGCGCTTGCCGGATTATGACTATGAAACCCATTTTGGCGGCGTGCGTTATTTGTTCGTGCGCGGCATGCGGCCGGATCAGCCTATGAGCGGCGTTTACGAGGACCGGCCCGACTTGGAACGGGTTGAAGCACTGGCGGCGTTGTTTGGGGTGGATAGTGAGTGATAATACAGTTGACTTTAGCGGAGTAAAGCTCTCACCAGTGGGAGAGGATACAGAGATCGAACAAAGACCATTTAGCCGCCTGGATATTGCCTTTGCCCGCTTTCTTTGTCAGCGCACCGATTTCGATCCCCTGCAAAAACAGGCTTTCGAAACTATCGTGATGACAGTGTCTTACGAGCAAAACCAGGGGCACAGTTGCATACAAATAGACGACAATGCGCGAGTATTGTTATTCGCTTCAGGACTGGTAGAAATGAACCCTGAAAACCAGGCCAATCCCTTACCCCTGGTTATCGAACAGAACCGTCTGTATTTGCACCGTTACTGGAATTATGAAAACCGGCTGGCGATGCAGATCAAGGCAATGAGTCAGGCCGAGCATCCGATTGAAAAACTCGATGCCATGCTGGACCGTTATTTTGCCGATGCGATCACTGAAATCGACGATCAGCGTGAAGCGGCAAAAATGGCGGCCAAACAGTCATTCAGCATCATCACCGGCGGGCCGGGAACCGGAAAAACCTTTACCGTCGTCAAAATCCTGGCGCTGTTACAGGAATTGACGGAACAACCGCTGCATATTGCATTGGCTGCGCCGACCGGCAAGGCCGCCATGCGTCTTCAGGAATCGATCGGATTCAGCAAAGCGAAGCTGCCGTGTGCGGAGGCGATAAAAAACAGCATCCCGGAAACAGTAACCACCTTGCATCGCCTGCTGGGCGCAATGCCGCCTTCCCCGTATTTCCGGCATCATGCCGATAAACCGCTGGTTTACGATCTGGTCGTGGTAGACGAAGCATCCATGGTCGATCTGGCCTTGATGAGCAAGTTGCTTGACGCCTTAAAACCCGGCGCACGCTTGATTTTGCTGGGCGATAAGGATCAGCTGGCTTCGGTGGAATCCGGCGCGGTGTTAGCCGATTTAGCGATGGCCGAGACCTTGCAAAACAATGTCTACACGTTAAAGAAATCGCACCGTTTCGGCGGCGCTATAAAAGAACTGGCCGAGGCAGTCAATCTTCAGCAGGCTGAACTCGCCTGGCAAATTTTATCCGACGGAGCAGACGGTGCAGTGCAATGTTTCGATGCAGAGTTAATCGATTATGTAGCCGCCCAGCAAGCGGATTACTTGCAATTGGCTAAAGCAGACGCCGAATTTGAGCGGATTTTTCAGGCGTTCAGCCGCTTTCAGGTGTTGTGTTCCAATCGGCAGGGAAAAAACAGCGTTGCCGACATCAATTATCGGGTTGAACAAAAACTGGCCGAGCAAAAGCGCATCGATTTGTCCGGTTTATGGTATCCGGGCCGGCCGGTCATGGTCACGCAAAATAACCCGGCGCTGCATCTTTATAACGGCGATATTGGCATTTGCATGCAGGATAGTTTTTCTGCAGGGAAGTTGATGGTGTTTTTCCAACGCGCCGACGGCAGCGTCAAAAAATACCTGCCTGCGCGCGTGCCGCATTGCGAAACCGTTTTTGCGATGACCATCCATAAAAGCCAGGGGTCGGAATTCGAGGAAGTGTTAATCGTCCTGCCCGAAGCCATCAATCCCGTGTTAACCAAAGAATTGCTGTATACCGCAATTACCCGAGCCAAGAAAACCATCAAACTGGTTGCCGGGGAGGCTGTATTTACCGCGACAGTCCGGCAAAAAATCGAGAGAGTTACTGGGTTGGTTGATAAATTCAAGGGCTGAAATAGATACCCCCTAACAACCATAAAGTTTTGATCTATTTTTCACATCCCTGTGTTCTGGATTCCGGCAATTCCTGCCGGAATGATGATTCTGGGACAAACTGGTGTAAACGTTGAGCGCTCCAGCGTGGTAACGATGAAATGCAAAACTTCGCGTCTTCGTGGTTTTAAATTGACGTGCGTAGGAAAAGCTTCCGCTCCTCGGCAACTGCTCCTGCGTTGCTCTACCTCCTGCATCCATGCAGTCGTGCTCACGCCCCTTACCTACATCCATGTAGGAAACGCCAGTTCTCGCTCCCGCTCGAACTGGCGTTTCCGGCCTACCTCCCTTCTTATCCCTTCATCTTCCTTTCCAGTTCTTCCTGGGTCAAATGCCGCACATCTTCGCCTTTGACCATATAAATCAAATGCTCGCAAATATTACAGGCGTGATCGCCGATTCTTTCCAGGGAGCGGGCAATCCAGAGTACATCCAACATCCGGGTAATATTTCTCGGGTCTTCCATCATTCGGGTAATCAGCTGCCGGATAATACTGGCGTATTCGCGGTCGACATTTTCATCCAGGCCGGTAATCGAAGTTACGTCCTCTACATTCATTCGCGCAAATACGTCCAGAGCGCCATGCAGCATTTCCTGAACCAATTCCGCCATGTGCTCCAATTCATAATATTGGTCATGTTTGTTGTCAGCACTGGACAATTGTATTGCCATCTCGGCGATACGTTCGGCCATGTCGCCGACGCGTTCAAGTTCGTTGATAACCTTGATGACCGTGATCAATAATCTCAAATCGAATGCCGCAGGCTGCCTTAGCGCTAAAATCTGCATGCATTCCTGATCGATAGCCATTTCCAACGCATCGACCTGATTATCCTGTTTGATGACCAGCTCGGCCATTTCCACGTCACCGGTCGAGAAAGCCGTTACAGCCAGCTCGATCTGCTGTTCAACCAGTCCGCCCATGGTTAAAACTTTGTTACGCACATCCTCCAGTTCTTTATTAAACTGGCCTGATATATGTTGCCCTATTTTACTGTTGTCCATTGCTTGCTCCTTTGCTTGATCCGGTTAGCCGTATCGACCAGTAATGTAATCTTCGGTCTGTTTTTTTCGGGGATTGGTAAACAACTCGCTGGTGGTACCGATCTCTATCAATTCACCCATATACATAAAGGCAGTGAAGTCGGAAACTCGCGCAGCCTGCTGCATGTTGTGCGTTACGATCACTATAGTGTATTTTTCTTTGAGCTCATTGATCAGCTCTTCAATTTTTAATGTTGAAATAGGGTCCAATGCCGATGCAGGTTCATCCAGCAGCAGTACTTCAGGCTCTATCGCAATCGCTCGGGCAATCACCAGACGCTGCTGCTGTCCGCCCGACAAGCCCAAAGCGTTATCGTTCAAGCGGTCTTTAACTTCATCCCACAGCGCTGCGCCGCGCAGTGCATTTTCGACCGTTTCTTCCAATACCCGCTTATCATTAATACCCTGAATTCTAAGACCATAAGTGACGTTTTCGAAGATAGACTTGGGGAAAGGGTTAGGCTTTTGAAACACCATGCCGACGCGTCTGCGTAAAGCGGCTACATTAACGGCCTTATCGTAGATATTTTCATTGTCCAGCAGGATACTGCCTTCGATGGTCACGTTATCAACCAGGTCATTCATCCGGTTAATGCAACGCAGCAGTGTTGATTTGCCGCAGCCGCTGGGGCCGATATAGGCGGTTACCTTTTTCTTGGGCATTTCCATATTAACGCCATGTAATGCCTGCTTTTCCCCGTAGAAAAGATTTAAATTTTCTACTTTGATACAGGTTTCGTTGGGTTCGCCTGCTCCTTTTTGGCCGCGTAAAATTGAACTTACATCAATGCTATGTGTACGTACTTGTTGTGCTGTCATTTCTTTAACCTTCCAATGCCCGGTATTTTTCTCGCAGATGGTTTCTGATTAAAATGGCTGACAAATTCAGCCCAACAATGACCAGTACCAACAATAATGATGTCGCATAAACCAAAGGCCTCGCCGCCTCAACATTCGGGCTTTGAAAACCGACATCATAGATATGAAACCCTAAATGCATAAACTTTCTGTCTAAATGCAAAAACGGATAATTGCCGTCCAACGGCAAGGTGGGCGCCAGTTTAACCACGCCCACCAGCATTAACGGAGCCACTTCGCCCGCCGCACGCGCCACAGCCAGAATCAATCCGGTCATCATCGCAGGGCTTGCCATCGGCAATACTGTCAGCCACAGGGTCTCCAGTTTGGTAGCGCCCAACGCCAGACTGCCTTCGCGTATAGATCTGGGAATGCGGGCCAAGCCTTCTTCCGTTGAAACAATAACGACCGGCAAGGTCAGTAAAGCCAGCGTGATTGAAGCCCACAATAACCCCGGCGTACCGTAAACCGGCGCAGGGGCGGCTTCCGGGAAAAACAGTTGATCGATGTTGCCGCCCAGGATATAGACAAAAAAGCCCAAGCCGAATACGCCGTATACAATGGAGGGTACACCCGCCAAATTGTTGACTGAAATCCTGATCAATCGGGTGATAAATCCCTGTTTTGCGTATTCCCGCAGATAGACCGCCGCAATAACACCAAACGGGGTCACGATAACCGACATCATCAGCACCATCATGACTGTGCCGAAAATAGCCGGAAAAATCCCCCCCTCAGTATTGGCTTCACGCGGTTCATCGGTTAAAAATTCAACCACCTTAGCGCCGTAATGTACGATTTTATCGAACACGTTCATGGTGTTCGGTTGGAAAATTTTAACGACTTTATTCAAGGGAATTTCAATCTCACTGCCGCTTTCGGTTTTTGCGACCAGACTATCCCGTCTTATTTGTTGATACAGTTCGCTTAACTGCGCTTGATACTTTTTATAGTCAACTTCCAGTTCGGTCTTTTCAGCGGCCAACCGTTGTTCTGCCGCGATATCCCAGAGACCTTCCAGTTGCAGCTTCTTTTGTTCAAGCCGTAATTGTTCCAGACTGTAGTTGATAGCGCCGACTTCCTTTTTTTCCAGATGGGCTATTTTTTTAAAAACGGCTAAAGCTTCATCTATTTTAGTCTGAACAGCAGGCCAAGCCTCAGCACCTTCAGCGATAATCTTGCCGTTTTCCTTGATCGCAACCAGTCGACCGTAAAAATTACCCCATTCCCTGCGCTCCACCACCATCAGCTCGGCAGGAGACTGTTGCTGTCTAACATTGCGTTCCAATATCCAGCGAAAATCGGTGCCGGTAATATCCCGGTTGCCGGTTTTAATCAGGTATTGCACCAAGGTATCTTCATCATCGGCCATGATATAGCCTGTTGATTTGGCCATCGCGGCCGGTGTAATACTGGTATCGACATGCTCGCCGATAATTGTCCGGATTTCCCCGTCCGGTTCCTGATAGCTGAACTGTACCACGTTGGTAGGCCAGAAGTGCCCTACGCCGCGAACGATAATCAAGCCCAGCACGCCGATCACCATAATAAGGCAGGTGCTGACCGCCGCCGCGTTGAGCCATACCCAGGGAGTACCGCTTTTAAACCATAATCTGATCATAATGAGCTATATTTTTCACGTAGGCGCTGACGAATGACTTCGGCCAGCGTATTAAAAACAAAGGTAAACATAAACAGCACCAGAGCCGCTAAAAACAACACCCGGTAATGCGTACTGTCTACTTCCGATTCCGGCATTTCCACAGCGATATTGGCAGCCAGGGTACGCAAGCCCTGAAAAACACTTATATCCATCACCGGCGTATTTCCTGTGGCCATCAGCACAATCATAGTTTCCCCGACAGCCCGACCGAACCCGATCATCACTGCGGAAAAGATTCCCGGGCTCGCGGTTAATAATACAACTCTGATCATGGTTTGCCAGGGCGTCGCTCCCAGCGCCAGAGAACCCACCGTCAAATGTTTCGGTACACTGAAAATGGCGTCTTCGGCGATCGAAAAAATGGTCGGGATAACTGCAAAGCCCATCGCCACACCGACCACCAAGGCATTGCGCTGATCATAGCCAATGCCCCATTCAGCCTTAAACCAGTCACGCAAGGTGCCGTGAAACAAAAACGTTTCCAAAGGCACGCTCACTTTAAAAGCAAACCAGCCGCTCAGTAAAATGACCGGGATCAATATAGCTGCGTCCCAGCCTTCCGAAAGATTATGAGCAATGGTTTTAGGGACAAATTGCCAGGCAAAGGCAAACAGCATGACACCGACAGGAACAATCATCAGCATTGCAAACAGTCCGGCCAGATGCTCTTCCATAAATGGGGCCAGCCAAAGACCGGCAAGAAATCCCAAAATAACCGTCGGCAATGCGCCCATGATTTCAATGGAGGGTTTCACGTACTGCCGCATACGCGGAGCCATAAAATAAGCGGTGTAAATCGCCCCCATCAGCGCCAGAGGCATGGCCACCAGCATGGCGTAAAACGCCGCCTTCAGGGTGCCGAAAACCAACGGCGTCAAACTGTATTTAGGCTCAAAATCATTATTTGCCGAAGAAGACTGCCAAATGTAATCGGGCTTCGGATAGCTCTCATACCAGACTTTCTGCCACAGCGATTTGATCGAAACCTCGGGGTGCTCGTTATCGATATGCCAGAAATGCATTTTGCCGTCTGCCGACTGCATCAACAAGGCATTGGCTCTCGGCGACAAAACCGCTGCCGTTGGCAAGGCATCGCTTACCCGTTCTTTAATCATTTCTCTTTCAGCGGTTGAATGATAAATGCCTACAATCCCGTCGGCATCGGTGGTCATAAAGCCTTTACGTCGCTGTTCTGAATTGATCGCAACGACCGCTTTATCCGACACTTTAAACGACCTGATTTTTTGCATGGCCGGGCGATTCGAGCTGTCTTTTACCATACTCCACTGTGAAACCAGGCCGCTGGAATCGCCTATCATCAGCGAAAGGTCGCCGTTTAAAAAAGCCACGCTGGTGATTTTTTGCCCTGCGTCCACCACATTCTGTTGCTGTCTGAGAGACGGGCTGCTCTTGTCGCTAATATCGAAAAAGCCCAACTGTCCGTCATTGCTTATCAGGTACAGATTGGACTCCTCCTTGTCGATTAAGATATCGGCAATACCTGCCGCCGATTGTTCCAGAACTGAATCAGTGCGCGTTAAGGCAGCCTCGTCGGCAAATAACGATTGTTCTTTCTGGAAATTGATTAAGCGAATTTTACCGGAGTCCTGTGGCGTGTCCGCTGTTTTTACAACTATCGTCGTTGCATCCTCGCCCAATTTAACCGCGATTTTCTCCAAAGCTGCGCCGGAATCATCCAGCACCAAAGGTTGTTCGCCTAATGGATATTTAAGCGATGGCGTAATAACCCGCACATTATTTGGATAGGTTACTTTATATTGATGTTTTGCAATGATTGCCCGGCCATCGGATAAACCGTAAATGACTGCGCCCTCATTGATAGGACTGCCCTGAGCAAAGCTGCTGATATGCGAGCCCTCAGGTATTGCCACGGCCTGTGTCAATAGGGTTTTACCGGTAGCCGCCTCAAAAAATACCACTTGCCCACTGTCGGTAAACCGGGCGGCCAGCTCATTTTGTTCTTCCATCTCCAGCAGTAATGTGTTGCCCAGCGCCTGCTCCGGTACCGCGTATTCACTGACAGATTTTGCAGTGGCCGATATAAACAGGGGATAAACCACATACAGCAAATAAAAGAAAATCAGCACGATGGCGACGATCACGCCCAGGCCGCCGGCCACTACGCCATAGCGTGCCAATGCATCTTTTATGAGTCGCCAGCGCTGATGATACTCACCGGAACTGATTCTTATGGAAGGGGGGGATTTTATGGATGTGTTTAATTCTGACATGCTGAAGATACTAGAAATTAAATGTAACTATGATATAACAAAAAAACAAAAAAAACGGCCAAGATTCACAAAGCAAATCTCAGCCGTATTTTTGTCCGATGCGCCTTTACTTTCTGAGGGGGAAGATAACAACAACGCATTAAACCCAACATCCCTGTTTACGCATCCTTGCGTAACACTAATCCAATCCTAATCTTATTTAAGTGTAGCCAGTACTTTATCAACAACTTTTGCAGGCAGAGGGATGTAGCCGTCTTTTATAACCACTTGCTGACCGGTCTTGGACAACACCATTTTGATAAACTCATTATCTAACGGCGCCAGCGCTTGGTTTGGCTTCTTGTTAACATATATATACAAATAGCGCGTCAAAGGATAAGTACCGTTGACTGCGTTTTCAGGCGTTGCTTCAACAAAAGTCTTGCTGCCTTTCTTTGCCAAAGGCACCATCTTAACGCCCGATGTTGTATAACCCATGCCGGAGTAACCAATGCCGTTAGCTGATGAAGTGACTGATTGGACTACGGAAGCTGAACCGGGTTGTTCGTTTACGTTGTTTTTGAAGTCGCCCTTGCATAAAGCGTGTTCTTTAAAATAACCGTAAGTACCGGAAACCGAGTTACGCCCGTATAACTGGATGCTTTTTGCTCCCCAAGCGGCAACACCGGCGTCACCCCATGTTTCAATGCTTTTTTCGCCGCCGCATTTATTGGTTGAAGAGAAAATCGCATCCACTTGTTCCATGGTTAAGCCCTTGACCGGGTTGTCCTTGTTGACAAGAACCGCCAACGCATCAACAGCGACCGGAATAGCGGTTGGTTTGTAGCCGTATTTGTCTTCGAAGGCTTCAAGTTCGTCATCCTTCATTTCGCGGCTCATAGGGCCCAGATTCGATGTGCCTTCAGTCAGCGCAGGAGGTGCTGTAGAAGACCCCGCCGCCTGAATTTGAATATTTACGTTCGGATAAGCGCGGTTGAATTCTTCAGCCCATAATGTCATCAGGTTGGCCAGGGTATCGGAACCGACACTGGACAAGTTACCGGAAATGCCACTGGCTTTTTGATACTCGGGAACACCTGGATCTACAGTTTGTACGGCACCCGCAACGCCACTGACTAATGCAGTGATACCAAAACCCATCGCAGTCACTAACGATTTAGTTTTAAAAGATAGTTTCATCATGAACTCTCAAAATAATTTAAAGTGGCACTATTATGTAAATAGAATATGACAAGGATATTACAATGCAGTTTTTTTTGCTATGCTTGGTTTTCAGCACAAAATAGCGGATTGCAATGACCTATTTCCTGCCGGTCAATTCATATCCAAGTGTCATTAAATATTAATACTAAGCTGTTATGCTTGAGGGCTTATTATCAGATTACTTCTGAACTCACACTCTAATGAATATGTCCTTACAATTTGAATTTCCTACGAATTTAACGGCTGAAAGCTTTATCGGAAAATTAAGCCACGAGGCTGCCATACAGCCGGCTTTAAGGCAGTCTTCCTGCAAAACCTATTACGACAGCTTTGACTGGCGTTTGTACTCAAACAACATCACTTGCGAGATTAACCAAACAAAATCGGCTTCATCCTTAACATTAAGATCAATTAAAAACGGTTTGGTTATTGCCGAATCAGAGCTTAAGAAAGTTCCTTTATTCAGCAAAGAATTCGAGCCCGGCATAGTACGCGACATTCTGGCACCGCTGTTGGAGATGCGCGCGCTCTTGCCCGTTTGCACACTGGATTATGAAATCTATCATCTAAACATCATTAACAAAGATGAAAAAACCATACTCCGGCTGATAATCGAAGAGTACAGTCAATTCAATAACCGTGTTTTTCTGCAACCGGTAAAAGGCTACGGCAAGGCTGCGGAACATATGGTTGAAATATTGACCGCGACACTGGGCTTAACAGCCACGGATAAATCCGTTCTGCTAACCGCTCTGCAATCCCAAGGGCGCAAGCCTAAAGATTATTCATCAAAACTGAATATCAATCTGGACCCCGACATGCGCGCCGATATTGCCGGCAAATACATTTACAGTCACCTGCTAAAAGCCATTAAGGTCAACGAGCAGGGCACGATTGCCAATACCGACAGCGAATTTTTGCACGACTTTAGGGTTGCGGTCAGAAGAACCCGCGCGGGGCTCAGCCAGATTAAAGGCATACTGCCCGCTAACAGCAGCGCATACTATGCGGATTTTTTCTCCTGGCTGGGACAGATCACCGGGCCAACACGGGATCTGGATGTTTATCTGCTGAATTTCGAGAGTTATAAAAGCAGCCTGCCCGCTTCAATCAGGGAGGATATCAATCCCTTATATGATTTTTTGCTCGCCAAGCAGAAAAAAGTCCAGAAGGAGCTGGCAAAAAAACTGCAATCCACCAAGTATTTGTCCACCCTGGCTGAATGGGAACAGTATCTTAAAGAGCCTTCGTACAAAAAACCGCTTGAGCAAAATGCCAAACTGACCATTAAAGAGCTGGCAGACCGGAGAATATGGAAAGTTTTTACCCGCGTGTTGGAAGAAGGTGGAGCAATTACCGACTTATCACCGAGCGACGCATTACATGACTTAAGAAAATCCTGTAAAAAGCTGCGTTATTTAATGGAATTTTTTCAAAGCCTTTATCCTGAGCCTCAAATAAAGTGCCTGATTAAAAACCTGAAAGGACTACAGGAAGTTTTGGGCGATTTTCAGGATTATGCCGTTCAAGAGGACAATCTAAAGTTGTTCAGCGAAGAAATGATGGCGCTTAACACTCACGCCAATACCTTTTTAGCCATGGGTGTATTGGTTCAGGATCTTGATGCTCATAGATGCCGTGCGCGCAGAGACTTCGCATCAAAATTTGAAGACTTTAAACAGAAAGAAAACCGGTCGGCCTTTAAGTTGCTTTTCGCCCCGTCAAAACCGCACAGTCATCAGCATTGAGTGTATGGAATACATCTACCCGATATTATTGTATTATTTATAAGTGGAGTTGTTTCAGCATGGGCAGATCGGGCAGAGCTATCACCGGGGCGATGCACATAGTTGCGTAGCTGTGGGTCTGATATCTGAATCTAACACTAAAGAATAATCATTTTTTTAAACGTACGCCTAATTAAACTATAAAGGTTAAACACTATGAGTAAATTCAAGTTGATAATAGGGTTTTTATTGACAATGTTGATTGCCGGTTGTGCTGGAGGCACTACACATGAAAGCACTGGAGAATATCTGGATGATTCTGTCCTGACTACCAAGGTTAAGACTTCCATATTGGGCGATTCCAGCCTTAAACTGTTACAAATCAATGTTGAAACTTTTAAGGGTATCGTTCAGCTAAGCGGGTTTGTAGATTCCGCTCCCGCCGCCGCCAGAGCGGTAGAACTGGCAAGAACGGTTAAAGGCGTCAAGTCGGTTAATAACAGTTTAATTGTGAAGCAATAGCGACTACACAACCCACATGGAAGTGGGAATGCAGATATTAAGGGACGCTCAAAGTAGGTGCTTTAGGGGATATATTTATACATGCGATCATCGATAACTGCTCCTGCGCTACCCTCTTTTATCCATACCGCCGTAATCCGATTTACATCAGGCTAACGCCAGCTCATACTCATCTAATGCAAATTGTGTTATAGCGGTCGCGTTGGCGTCTTCAGCCTGTCGACCGGTCTCGGCAATTGCTCCATGCATTGCTCTACCTCCTGCATCCGTGCAGTCGTCGGCAACTGCTCCATGCGTTGCTCTACCTCCTGCATCCGTGCAGTCGTCATTTTGCGCAAACAACCAATTCATAATTTCAGGGCTTAATGCAAAGTCAAAGCTGACGTTAAGCTCGTCGAATCCGGCATCCTGTAACGGTAAAAACTGCCGCGCCTTGGTCGTCATCCACTTGATAATCATAAAAATACCTTATCGTTTTGTTAAATTTCGGCTGATTATGCGACATTACAATTAAATTTATATGACAGGTGGATGACAATAATGTGACATTAAAGTTTCAGCGGCTTTCGAACCAAGCCGGACGGGACATGTTGCCGTCCCACCTGTTCAGAACGCTGCAAGTTAGACCTTCCAAGTTTTTAAAACCTGGAAGGTCTGCCTGTCGGTATGTTTCTCACCTAACGACAGTCCGCAGTATGGCACACGTTCGACACGTCTAGTCCAGCATTCCCGCTTGAATAATGAAATCTTCAACCGCTTTAAGACCTTCTTGGGTCTTCAAATTGGTAAACACAAACGGTCGCTCCCCGCGCATTTTACGGGCATCGTGATCCATGACCTCCAGCGATGCGCCCACATAAGGGGCCAAATCGATCTTGTTGATGACCAGCAAATCCGAACGGGTAATTCCAGGTCCGCCTTTGCGCGGGATTTTGTCGCCGGCCGATACGTCGATCACGTAAATAGTCAGATCGGCCAGTTCCGGGCTGAAGGTTGCGCTGAGATTATCGCCGCCGCTTTCGATCATGATAAAGTCGAGATAAGCAAAGCGCTGGCTTAACTCATCCACCGCCGCCAGATTCATCGACGCATCTTCCCGAATGGCGGTATGCGGACAACCGCCGGTTTCCACGCCTAAGATGCGTTCTTCCGGCAGTGCCTGGCTACGGATCAAAAACTGCTGATCTTCCTTGGTATAAATATCATTGGTCACCACGCCGATTTCAAAGTTATCGCGCATCTGCTTGCATAGCGCGTCCACCAAAGCCGTTTTGCCGGAACCGACAGGGCCGCCGATGCCTACTCTTAATATTTGTTTAGCACTCATACAACTCCTCAAGAACGAAATAATCTGGAATACTGCATTTCATGTCGGCTACTGGCTAAAGCCAGGCCGAACGCGCTGCCCCCGATGTCCTCATCGGTAATATTGAGCGCCTCGTTGACTAAAGCCGGGATTTTACCGGCCAACTCCGTCAATAATCGCTGTCCCGCCACTTGTCCTAAGGGCACCAGCTTGACCGCGCATAACACCTGGTTTTCCAACCAGCTCCACAAATAACCGATGACGGTTTCGCGTTTGGGAACGCCCCAATTGACTGCGGCAAAAGCGAATATCGTGGCCAGTGTGGTTTCAGGCTTGCGTATCCAAGGCTGCATGTCGGCTATGGCTAATGAATCCAGCAATCGCGCCAACGCTTGGCCGGTGTGTCGATCTTCGGCTCTTAACTCGGAAGTCTCCCGGCAGGCAATCAGGGTTCTGCTCCAATATTCAACGCTTTCGACATTGCCGCATTCCCAAGCGTCGTAAAGCCGCGCCAGAATCGGCAAATCGATGCGGGTCAAACAAATGGCCATCAAGCCGTTAAGCCATTCGTCGGCATCGCTTGCATTGCTTATCCAGCCGTCGTCGACCGCACGTTCCAAACCTTGCGAATAACAGTACATGCCTATCGGCAGGCCGGGGCTGACCAGTTGCAGCAAACGCAATAAAGCCAGATCAGTGACCATGGCCGCGATACGCACCTTGCTCCGGTTCAAAAGGCAAAACTTCATGCGTAACCGTCAAGCCCAGTCCTTCCAGCATATGATCCAACACATGATCGGTCAGGAAGCGAAGCTCGCCCGGCAAAATCTGCAACGCGACATGGCGGTTGCCCAGATGATAGCAAGCCTTGGCAAAGTGCAGCGCGTCATCGGTGCGCACCACCGATAACGACTCGGGGGCCGCGTCGACCAGCACCCGGTAATGATCGGGGCCGGTCAGCACCGAGCCTTTGCGCAACACCTGGCCGCGCGGCAAAAACAGCCCGATCTTGGTACCGCCATCGGTTTTAAGCAGCAAGCGGCTTTTCTGGCGCGATTCATACGGCAGTGTGACCACGTCGTCAGTAGCGGTCTCCAGCGGAGCCAGTTCAGTGAGTTTCAGCATAATCAAAACAAAAAATAACGTTGGGCAAAAGGCAGCACATCGGCCGGTTCGCAAGTCAGCAGCAGGCCGTCGGCCCGGACCGAATAAGTTTGCGGATCGACTTCGATATACGGTTGGTAGTGGTTATGGATCAAATCTTTCTTGCCGATAGTTCGGGTTCCCGCCACTGTGCCTATCCTTTTGTTAAGTCCTAAAGTTGTTGCAACATCGGACTCGACCGCAACTTTGGGCAAAAAGAACATCGAAGTCGCCGACGCGGTTCTTCCGAACGAGCCGAACATCGGCCGGTAATGCACCGGTTGCGGCGTTGGAATCGAGGCATTGGGATCGCCCATCGGCGCGGCGGCGATAAAGCCGCCTTTAAGAATCAGGCTGGGTTTGACCGCAAAAAAGGCCGGATTCCACAACACCAAGTCGGCCAGTTTGCCGATTTCGACGGAGCCTACTTCATGCGCGATACCGTGGCTGATCGCCGGATTAATCGTATACTTGGCGATATAACGCTTGATGCGGAAATTGTCGTTGCGCGGCGAATCCTCGGCCAAGCTGCCGCGCTGCGCTTTCATTTTATGCGCGGTCTGCCAGGTACGGATAATCACTTCGCCGACCCGGCCCATCGCCTGTGAGTCCGAAGAAATCATCGAAAATGCGCCCAAGTCATGCAGAATATCTTCGGCGGCGATGGTTTCCCGGCGAATCCGCGATTCCGCAAAAGCCACGTCTTCGGCAATACTCGGGTCAAGGTGATGGCACACCATCAGCATGTCCAGATGTTCGTCCACGGTATTGATCGTATAAGGCCGGGTCGGATTGGTTGAAGACGGCAGCACGTTAGCCTCGCCGCAAGCCCTGATAATATCCGGTGCATGGCCGCCGCCCGCGCCTTCGGTATGATAAGTGTGGATAGTGCGGCCCTTGAACGCGGCAAAGGTGTCTTCAACAAAACCGGATTCGTTCAAGGTATCGGTATGAATGGCGACCTGCACATCAAAGCGGTCGGCCACGGACAGACAGCAATCGATAGCCGCCGGTGTCGTGCCCCAGTCTTCATGCAGTTTCAAGCCCATCGCTCCGGCGCGAACCTGTTCTTCCAACGCAACCGGCAGACTGGCGTTGCCCTTGCCGAGCAAGCCGAAATTCATCGGAAACCCGTCCAGCGATTGCAGCATGCTATGGATATTCCACGGCCCCGGCGTGCAGGTCGTCGCATTGGTGCCGGTTGCAGGCCCGGTGCCGCCGCCGATCATCGTGGTTACGCCGGACATCAGCGCTTCATCGATTTGCTGCGGACAGATAAAATGAATATGCGCGTCGATACCGCCGGCGGTCAGGATTTGTCCTTCCCCGGCGATAATTTCGGTGCCGGGGCCGATGACGATATCGACGCCCTGTTGCGTATCGGGATTTCCGGCCTTGCCGATGCCCGCAATACGGCCGTTTTTGATGCCGACATCGGCTTTGATAATGCCCCAGTGGTCGACAATTAACGCGTTGGTGATGACCAAATCCATCGCCACCGTGGAATCGACCTGGCTTTGGCCCATGCCGTCGCGGATGACTTTGCCGCCGCCGAATTTGACCTCGTCGCCGTATACCGTGCGGTCGGCTTCGACTTCAAGAAACAAGCCGCTGTCGCCCAATCGCACCCGGTCGCCGGTGGTCGGCCCGAACATATCGGCATAAGCTTGCCTACTGATTCTGCTCATAGATTTTTCTCCAATGCACCCATCACGTCCTGGCGGAAACCGTAAATCCGGCGTAATCCGGCAAACGCCACCAACTGAATTTCGCGTTGCTGGCCGGGCTCGAAACGCACCGCGGTACCGGCCGGAATATCGGGCCTGAATCCGCGCGTCGCCGCCCGATCGAACTGCAAAGCCGGATTGGTTTCAAAAAAATGATAATGCGAGCCGACTTGAATAGGCCGGTCGCCGCTGTTCGCAACCACCACGCTAATCGTCGCGCGGCCTGCGTTCAGTTCGATGCCGCCATCGGCGGGGATGATTTCTCCGGGTATCATGACTGTGCTCCTACTTTGTTATTCGATCGGGTTATGTACCGTAACCAGTTTAGTGCCGTCCGGAAAGGTCGCTTCAACCTGCACATCGGGCAGCATTTCCGCCACGCCTTCCATCACATCGTCGCGGTATAGCAGGGTGCGACCGAATTCCATCAATTCGGCAACGGTGCGGCCGTCGCGCGCGCCTTCCATAATCGCGGCGCTGATAAAAGCCACGGCTTCCGGGTAATTAAGCTTCAGGCCTCTGGCTTTGCGGCGTTCGGCCAGCAGGCCTGCGGTAAATATCAACAGTTTGTCTTTTTCGCGTGGTGTTAATTGCATTGTTTTAGTCCAATTTTTATTCAGATTATTTCCTGCATCGGATTTATTTATTCACCACGAACGACTGCATGGATGCAGGAGGTAGAGCAACGCAAGGAGCGGTTGCCGAGGCACGAAGAACACGAAGTTTGAAAGTTCTCCCAAGCTGGAGTTATACACAACTCGACGTAGTAGGCCGGAATAAGCCCGCCCGGCGACAGCAAGGGTGGAGCGTTTCCGGCAATCGGAGTGCCGGAAACGCCAGTTCTTGCTATCGCTCGAACCGGCTTATTCCGGCCTACATCCTTGGGAGCCAGCATAAGTTATTAAATTTTTTCTTCGTGTCCTTCGTGTCTCGGCAACCGCTCCTTGCGTTGCTCTACCTCCTGCATCCATGCAGTCGTTCGTGCTGAATAAAACTCAAGTCGCCCAAATTCGCGGCGCACAAGCTTTGCGTTGTACTGAATCGGGCCGCACAACCGCCCAAACCTGTTCGAAAAAACCGCGCAGCCGGTCGCTTCGGCTATCAATAGCTCTACAGACCAGCAGGTCATCAATAAGCGTCACGCCGCGGCCTTTGCTATCGCCGATTAATTGTTGGACTGCGGCCAAACTTTCAGCATTGGCAGGGCTGGCAAACAAGGTTCCGCAAGCCGATAAACCCTGCAATCCCCAACCGGCCGCAAAAGCCTTCGCATCCAGATGCAGGCGTTCCAAAAACAAAGGCTGCCCCCGGCAATAAACCTGCCAGCTCATATCCGCTAAACCGACATCGAAACTCTCGCCGCAGGCAGGCCGTCCTAAAGACAGAATTTCCCAACCGATAAAACGCGCGCCTGCCGCCAATTCGACATTGACCGTCGATTTTAGCTGTGCGCCCTGATAAATAATGGTTTCCTGCGGCAGCCATTCCACTGCTGCGCCTTCCTCCACTTTTATCGACACCGTTTGAACGGCCAGTTCGCCGTTGCTGCGATAAAACTTTCCGGCAGCCGGAGTGGTAATCAGGGCGTGAATGTTTTGTTCGGCATTGATGCAAAGGTTTAACCGGTCTCCGCCGACAATACCGCCCGGCGGATGCAGGATATACACATGGCACACGTCGCCTTCCGGGTAAAAAGGCCGTTGTACAGTTAATGGACCTTGATGGCGACGGTGCGCCAGTAGCGTTTTGCCGTGTTGGTGGGCGAATCCCAGTTCTAGTTCCGCCAGCCAGCCATTTGTAGGTGTATTTGCAGTCACTGTGCTCCACAAGCCCAAATAAACGCCGACATCATATCCATCAAACCGTCAAATACCGCTTAACCATGTCATCGCTCAATTCATTCATCGCCCCGACAGCCACGCCGCGGCCTCTATCCATAATATAAAACCGGTCCGCGACTTTACGCGCAAACGGCAGTTTTTGTTCCACCAGCAACACAGTTACGCCCAATTCGTTTTTGATCTTGATTATCCCTTCGCGCACTTCATCCTTCGCTTCGTCGCCTTGTTTTAGCAAGGGCGTCGTGATGCCTTTGGCACGGTTCAGGCGGATAATCACGTCGCCGATTTCGCTGACGATATTCGGCTGTATGCCTTCGGTCGGCTCGTCCAGAATAAGCAGTTTGGGATTAAGCACCAAGGCTCTGCCGATAGCCAGTTGCTGCTGCTGGCCGCCGGATAAATCGCCGCCGCGCCGTTTGAGCATTTGTTTCAGCACCGGAAAAAGTTCATAGATATGTTCCGGGACTTTTTTAATGCCTTGTTTACGCACCGCACGCAGGCCGATTTTCAGGTTTTCCTCGACCGTCAGCAGCGGAAAAATCTCCCGGCCCTGCGGCACAAAACCGATACCCAACTCGGCGCGGTGTTCCGGTTTGGCAAGGGTTAGCGCCTCGCCGTTGTAGTCGATAGCGCCGTCGCGCACATCGATCAATCCCATGATGCATTTAAGCAAGGTAGTTTTGCCGACACCGTTGCGGCCCATTAAACACAGGCAGGAACCGGCCGGAATATCCAGATTCAGATCCCATAAGGTATGACTGCCGCCGTAATATTGATTCAATCCGCTAATTTTCAGCATCAGTCCCCCAAATAAACCTGTATCACGCGAGGATCGTTCTGTACCTCGTCCATCGTGCCTTCTGTCAGCACCGAGCCTTCATGCAGCACCGTCACATGCTTGGCAATCGAGCGCACAAATTCCATATCATGCTCGACGACAACGATGGAGCGCTCGCCCTGCAACGATAACAGCAGTTCTGCCGTGCGTTCCACTTCCTGATGGGTCATGCCCGCTATCGGCTCATCGACCAGCATGACTTTGGGCTCCTGCATCAGTAACATGCCGATTTCCAGCCATTGTTTTTGCCCGTGCGACAGGATGCCCGCAGGTTGCGACCTGAGTTCAACCAGCCCTATCGTTTCCAGCACTTGCTCAATGCGGTCGCGCTGGGTTCCGTTCAACTTCGCAAATAAAGTCGCCCATGCGCCTTTATCGGTCGCTAAAGCCAGTTCCAGATTTTCGAATACGCTGAGCATTTCAAAGACGCTGGGCTTTTGGAATTTGCGGCAAATGCCCGCCTGGGCAATGGCCGGTTCGTCCATTTGCAGCAGGTCGATGGTTTGCCCGAAAAACACCGAGCCGGTATCGGGGCGGGTTTTGCCGGTAATCACATCCATCAGCGTGGTTTTACCGGCGCCGTTCGGGCCGATCAAACAGCGCAATTCGCCTGCGTCTATATATAGAGACAGCTTATTCAAGGCTTTGAAGCCGTCGAAACTGACGCTGACATCTTCAAGATAAAGAATCGGGCCGTGACTGGTATCTACCTGTCCTGGTTTAAGCGCTAAGCCGTTCATTATTTTTGCTCCTGCAAGCGGCGTTGCCAGAATCCGAGTAAGCCATCAGGCAATAACACTGTCACCAGAATAAAAGTAGCGCCGAGGAAAAACAGCCAGATTTCCGGCGCCCATCCGGTCAGCAGGGTCTTGGTGTAATTGACCAGCACCGCGCCGACGATTGCGCCGTACAGCGTGCCGCGGCCGCCGATAGCGACCCAGATGACGATTTCCAATGAGTTCAGCGGCGAGAATTCGCTGGGATTGATAATGCCCACTTGCGGCACATACAAAGCCCCGGCAATCCCGGCCAGCATCGCCGCAAACACAAAAATCCATAGTTTGAACATCTCAACGCGATAACCCAGAAAACGCACCCGCATTTCCTGGTCGCGAATCGCTCTTACCACCCGCCCGAGTTTGCTGTTGACCACCCAACGACTCGCTAGGAAAGCAAGAATCAGGATCATGCCTGAGGCCATCAACAAACAGGCGCGGACTGCATCGGATTGAATATTAAAGCCAAGAATTTCCTTGAAATCGGTTAAGCCGTTGTTGCCGCCAAAGCCCATTTCATTCCTGAAAAAAGCCAATAACAGCGCATAAGTCAGCGCCTGGGTAATAATCGACAGATAAACGCCGGTCACCCGCGAGCGGAACGCCAACCAGCCGAATAAAAAAGCCAGGGCACCGGGAACCAACACAATCATGATCGCGGCAAACCAGAACTGGTCGAAACCGTGCCAATACCAGGGCAGTTCTTTCCAATCGAGAAACACCATAAAATCGGGCAGCAGCGGATCGCCGTAAACGCCGCGATTACCGATCTGGCGCATTAAATACATGCCCATCATATAGCCGCCCAGCGCAAAAAAAGCGCCATGACCCAAAGCCAGAATGCCGCAATAACCCCAAACCAAATCCAGCGACATGCCCAGCAACGCGAAAGTCGTATATTTTCCCAATAGCGACACCGTATAAGCGGAGAAATACAGCGGCGAACCCGGTGCAAAAATCAGGTTGCACAGCGGAACAATCAGGCTGATTGCGGCCAAAACAGCCAGCACCCAAACTGTGGCTTTATCATTTTTGAACAGCATCGCTTAGCCCTCCACCGCGCGGCCCTGTTGCGGAAATAACCCGCGCGGGCGTTTTTGAATGAATAAAATGATAAATACCAGCACCAGTATTTTCGCCAAAACCGCGCCCGCGTAAGGTTCGAGCAATTTATTGGCAATGCCCAACGAAAATCCCGCCACCAGCGTGCCCCATAAATTACCGACGCCGCCGAAAACGACGACCATAAACGAATCGACAATATAGGCCTGTCCCAAATTCGGGCCGACATTGGTGATCTGGCTTAACGCAACCCCGGCCACTCCGGCGATGCCCGAGCCCAGCCCGAAGGTCAAGGCATCGACCCGGCCGGTCGGAATGCCCATGGCTTTAGCCATGTTGCGGTTCTGCGCAACAGCGCGCACTTCCAGGCCCAGGCGGGTGCGCTTGAGGATTTGCAGCAACAATACGAACACCATCAGGCAGAACACCAGTATGTACAAGCGGTTCCAGGTCAGCGACAAAAAGTCGTTGATTTGCAAGGTGCCGCTCATCCATTCCGGCGTCGCGACGCTGCGGTTTAGCGGCGAAAATATCGACCGTACGGTCTGTTGCAAAAACAGGCTGACGCCGAAAGTCGCCAACAGCGTTTCCAGCGGGCGGCCGTATAAAAACCGGATAATGCCGCGCTCAATCACAATCCCGGTCAATGCCGAAATGATGAAAGCGGCCGGTACCGCAATCGCCAGCGACAGCCCCAAATGGTTGGGCATCAGTTGCTGCGTGACGTAGGTGGTATAAGCGCCGAGCATCATCAGCTCGCCATGCGCCATGTTGATCACGCCCATCACGCCGAAGGTAATCGCCAGGCCAATTGCGGCCAACACCAGCACCGCGCCGAGACTTAAACCGAAAAACAGGGTTTCGATACCGGCATACATTTGCAGTTGGGAATTGATTTTTGACAGCGCGGCTTCGGCTTGATTGCGCACATCGCTGTCCGCTTCCAGATAATGGCCGTCGGCATCTTTTTCGACCAGTTCATTTAAGCGGTTAACCACATTCTGGCTGGCTTGTTCCTTTAATAAGTCTATCGCCGCCAAACGCACGGTTTTGTCTGCGCTATTTAATTGTTCCTGTCCCAAAATAAGCTTGATCGCTTTTTGTACGCTTTCGTCCTGTTCCATTGGCAGATGGCCGCGCAACATTGCCAAACTCTGATCGTCCACAGACTTGCCCATCGCACTAACAGCGGCAAGTCTTACGGCGGAATCGTCGTCATTCAATTGCAAGCGGCCGATTATTTTCCGTAACGAGGTGCGTAGGCTGTTATTAACGGTGATTTTTTGCGTAGCGGAGCGTTCCACTATGCCGAGGCTTTCCGCGCTTTTGGCGTCGGTCAGTTTGTAGCCGGTCTCGATTTCTTCGCCGATGACCAGTTGTCCATCGGTTTTAAGAGTAAATAACCGCCCATCGAGCAGGGCTTGTAATACCGTAGTGGCCTGCGGCTTTTGCACGGCGGCCAGTTGTTCGATAGCCTGTCCGCGCTCTTGCATGGACCCGGCTTTAAGATTGGATAAAGCCGCTGAGAAAGCATCCTCAGCGGTATTTTCCTGACCGATACTCAAGGTTGGCGACATCAGGATAAATCCCAGAATTACTTGGCAACACCATCGGAAAGAATTCGGTTTCATAACAACTCCGTAGTTTAATAAATGGAAAACGGATGGCACTGATTGGGCGGGTGTAAACGTGGGAGCGGCTTCAGCCGCGATAATCGCGGCTGAAGCCGCTCCCACAGTGTTAGAAAATATGTTAGTTACCGCTCAAAAATTCTGCCCGGAGCACTTCTTGGTTTTGGTGTTGTAATTGCCGCAGCTGATAGGCGCTGTCCAGTCGGCGATAATCGGTTTGCTTTCAGGCAAGAAGTCGGACCAGGCATCGCCGTCAACCAGTTTGTTGGTTTGCCAAACAGTCTGCAATTGGCCGTCGTCCTGAATTTCGCCGATTAACACCGGTTTGCTGATGTGATGGTTAGGCAACATTTTTGAGGTGCCGCCGGTCAGGTTTGGAAACTCGACGCCGATGATCGCTTTTTGTACCGCATCAGAATCGGTGGTACCGGCTTTTTCGACCGCTTTGACCCACATGTTGAAACCGATGTAGTGCGCTTCCATCGGATCGTTGGTGACGCGTTTCGGATTTTTGATAAAGTCATGCCATTGGCTGATAAAAGCGGCATTTTTGGTGGTATCGATGCTCATGAAATAGTTCCATGCAGCCAGATGACCCACCAAGGGTTTGGTGTCCATGCCCGACAACTCTTCTTCGCCTACCGAAAACGCGATGACAGGAATCTTTTCTGCGGAAATGCCCTGGTTGCCCAGTTCCTTGTAGAACGGGATGTTGGCGTCGCCGTTAATGGTCGAAACAACCGCCGTTTTCTTACCCGCCGAGCCGAATTTCTTGATGTCGGCAACAATACTTTGCCAATCGGAATGTCCGAAAGGCGTGTAGTTAACCATAATGTCCTTTTTGGCTACGCCTTTGGAAAGAAGGTAGGCTTCAAGAATCTTGTTGGTGGTGCGCGGATAAACGTAGTCGGTGCCTGCCAGTACCCAACGTTTTGCCTTTAAATCGTTCATCAAATAGTCAACAGCCGGAATCGCCTGCTGGTTCGGCGCTGCACCGGTATAAAAGACATTTTTGGACGACTCTTCGCCTTCATACTGCACTGGGTAAAAAAGCAGGCCGTTAAGCTCTTCTATGACCGGCAACACGGATTTTCGCGATACGGAAGTCCAGCAGCCGAAGATGGCGGCGGCTTTATCTTTGGTCAGCAATTCGCGGGCTTTTTCCGCAAACAATGGCCAGTTGGAAGCCGGATCGACGACCACCGCTTCAAGTTTTTTGCCGAGCAAACCGCCTTTTTTGTTCTGCTCGTCAATCAGCATCAGCATGGTATCTTTCAGCGTGGTTTCACTGATCGCCATGGTGCCGGACAATGAGTGCAGCACGCCCACTTTGATGGTGTCTTCGGCGTTTGCTGTACCGGCCGTAAAGGTCAACGTCGCTATCGCGCCGGCAATGCCGAGTAAGCGCAGTTTTGAAGATAATTTTTTCATATTAATAAATCTCAAATAGTTAAAGAAAGGTGGCCTAAAGGCTAAGGGCTAAGGGCTAAGGGCTAAGGGCTAAAATTTTGGGCCTTTAGCCTTTCGCCCTTCATCTTTTGCCTTTTCATCCATCAGCCAAAATCCGTGACATCTGTGTTCGATTTTCCAGCGGCTAAATAGATTTATATCTGCCACTGAAAGCCGACTTTAACGGCGTTGGTTTTTTCGCCTGCGGCAGTTGAGGTGTAATTCAGGCCTTTAGTCATAAGATCGCCGTATTCCCAACTCAAAGACACGCGCGCGTTATGGCCGTCGATCACATAGTTCACACCGCCTTCATAGGAATTACGGTCGGAACTGCCGCCGGGCATCACATTCACGTAACGCAGATAAGGCTGAAATTGGCCGATACCGACTTTTTGCGGAAACAAGTACATGCCGCTGACGTCATAGGCATTGCCTTCAAACATCGAAAAACCGCCGCCTGCATCGCGCGAAGCCTGACTGTAACCGTCTGAAATACCGTAGTTTTTGTATTCGCCGTTTAACGTAACCACGCTGTTATTGGGCAGCACTTTTTCCATCAGCACATCGACTGCGGTTCCCCGGAAGTTACCGTGATCTGCAGCGGTGCCCGCGCCATCTTCCTGATACTGGTTGGACACGGCGACGGTCAGAATGTCACCGCCTTTGCCGTAGTAAGTGCCTGAGGTGTAATAGCCGGGGTTCTTCTCGACCTCCCAGAAGTTGTAGGCGAAACGTTGGCTGTACAGAATATTGTCGTCGACATTGGCGCCGCCTCTTAAGCCGCGGAAAAAACCGACCGCATATTGCAAGCGACCGTCAAACGCCGCGCCCCAAAAGGTCGCACCGTCATCACGGCCGAAAGAACCGGCTGAAGTACCGTCCGATTTAATCGTTAAATTGTAATCGGCAGGCTCAAACGGCGTGCCTGAGCTAAAAATATTGTAGATCGCGCTGTAAAACGGACCGTTCATTTCCCGGCGTTCGGCCGGAACCAGCATGCGGCCTACCCAGAGGTTAACCATCGGGGCGTACTCAATCTTGCCGATTGCATCCAGCACTCGCACTTCGCCGCCGTTGCTACAGGTTTGGCAGTCGGTATTGAACTCGACCTTCAAATATTTATGAATTTGCCCATTGACGTACAAACGGATGTTGTCCAGGTTAAAGTCGTTGCTCCATTTGTTGGCGCTGGCGCCGGCTCCGCTTTCGGCCGCTTGAAAGCTGGTGCGCAAACCTGCGCCGATGCTGACCCATTTGGTATCGTCAATTTTAAATGTTGCCCCGGCTTGCGTGGTCGGGGCATACCCGACCGCCAGCGTTAACAGGCTCAGTGCCGAAAGAAGCGGCTTGCTTCGTAGTCCGGCCGTTGTTTTTGTAGAATCACTCATGTCAGGTTCCCCAGAATTTAAAACGTGATTTGATAGTGCAGCCGGGTTATCCGGATGCAGCCAGAAAGTTGGCTGGGAATCATTATTTTGCTCGGGGGAAATTTGCACAATGCGTCATCTGACTCATCAGTCAAATGACGTATAGGCAGAAACCGGCAACTCGCCTACAGTTGCGGAACCTGTCTCACACCATCCGGATTCGCATGAATAAGCTAATACAAGACCCTGTCAGGAGCCTGTTTTTCAAAGCTGTCGCAATGGCCGGGCTATTAACCGCCTGCGCACCGGGCCTGGAAAAAAAGCCGACTCAACTCGACACCGCATCGATTAAACAAATTGAATTTAAAATCGGTACGATCAGGCAACCGTCGTTGAAATCGACATTGGCTCAACAAGACGTGGCTAACCGAATTAGCAAAAATTTGGCCGGCTGGGGCTATCCGACAGGGGCTAAAGACAATCAAGTTTTCAGCCATACCTTAACCGCCGAAATCGGCTTGATTGAACACAGTGAAACGCCGCCCGGATTTTCATTTTCTTCCGGAAATTCCGATCCAAGAGCGCTCGATTTTCAAAAAAGCGAGGTGCTGCCGATCGGCTGCGAACTGACTTCTATCGAACAGCCGACACAAACGACCTATTTATATATAGATTTTGCCGCTGGGAGTTCGACCAGCGCGGCGCAATTGGTCGATCACATCAGCACTGTCTGTTTCAATCTGTTGAGCGAACTTAACTGGCCGGATAAAACGCAAAACCAGCCGTCTTCAAGCCTTAAGCCAAGCTGGATACCGGAAGTGCGTATCGAAACCGTAACCAACCCGGCCGAAGCGGAAAAAGCCGATGCCCCGGTTAAGGCAGATGAAGGACGCAAGCAGATCATCATTCATAATCAGGGGACGCCGGTGATTTTAAAATTCGGCCATGAACGGCTATGAGCCAAGCGGCCGTTATTGGGCGTGACTCTCTCGTTCCCACGCGCCGCGCTCGTCGTTATACACATCTCGACGTAGGCCGGAATAAGCCTGTCCGCGCGTTAAGCGCAGGACTGGTGTTTCCGGCGCTCCGATTGCCGGAAACATCCGCCCTTGCTGACGCCGGGCGGACTCATTCCGGCCTACATCCAG
>NZ_JAUXVR010000011.1 GCF_030680395.1 Methylobacter sp.
TGCGCCCAATGCCGCCGGATCTTTGGCGACGTCATCCTCCGGCAAACACAGACAACCGCCCTGCCCCAGCGTCCAGAACAGCCCCGCCACGGAACTGTCGAACGCGAACGACGACAGCAGCAGATAGCAGCCGACCGGCTCCCGGTAATAAGCGCCTCTGGCCCAGGTCGAGTGCATCAGGTTGCCATGACTGACCACCACGCCTTTCGGCTTGCCGGTCGATCCCGAGGTGTAAATGACATACGCCGCATGGTCTTCATGCAGCGGTATTTCCGGATTATCGCTGCTGCAATTGGCATAACTGTCACCATCGTCCACGCACATCGTCGCCATTTCGCCGCAGTCGAGGCCAGGCAGCAACGCGGTGCTGGTCAACAGCAATCTGCAACCGGCATCCTGCAGCAAATACGCCTGACGATCCTTTGGATAATCAGGATCGACCGGCACATAAACCGCACCGGTTTTAAGGATCGCCAATATCCCAACCACCATTTCCGGGCTACGCTGAATGCACAGGGCAACGCGACTTTCCGGACTCGCGCCTTGCGCCAGTAGACAATGTGCCAAACGGTTGGCCTGTGCATTGAGCTCGGCATAGCCAAGACGCCGTTCCTGGTAAACCACTGCGACGGCTTGCGGTTGTTGCAGGGCAACAGCCTCGAAAACACCGTGTACCGTACTGCGGCTCGGATAATCTACAGCGGTTGAATTCCATTCAGCCAACTGTTGGCGCTCAGGTTCGCTCAGCAGCGGCAGTTCCGACAAGCGACTGTCGGGATCGGCGACTATGCCGTGCAGCAGGCATTGATAATGACCGATAAACCCTAATAAAGTGTCTCTGGACAGCAGGTCGCTACGGTACTGGAACGAGGCAGCCAAACCCTGCCGGGTCTCCGCCATCAGCAAGGTGATATCGAATTGCACGGCGACATCCTCCAGCGCATAGCTTTCGGCCGGAAGACCCAGCCAATCCAGCGCAATGCCCGGCATACCCAACGCCAGCTCCGGAGCCGCAGAAGCAGGGTCTGCGCCGCTCTGCAACCCGAACCAGACACTGTAAAACGCAGACGGCCCTTGTTCTCGTTCAGGCTGCAATTTTTCGACCAGCAGCGAAAACGGATAATGCTGATGCGCCAATGCATCGAGCACGGTAGCGTTAACCTCGGCCAGATAATCGCTAAAGCGCAGCTCGGCGGCCGGGTGTGAACGTAGCGCCACCGGATTGACGAAATAACCGACAGTACCGGCAAACTCCCGCTTCGGCCTGCCCAGCGTCGGCGAACCGACGATGATATCCTCTTGGCCGCTGTAGCGATAAAGCAGGGTTTTGAACACAGTCAGCAACAGCGTATACAGGGTCGTGTGCTGCTCGACGGCCAGTCGTTTAAGTTTTTGCAGGGTATCCGTCGCGATATTCAGCGTTTCCGCCCGGCCTAGGCATGACGGCGAACCGGCCATTTGCCGCTCGACAGGCAAAGCCAGTTTCGGCAGCTCGCCGGACAACTGCCGTTGCCAGTAGTGCCAGTCCTGCTCTGCACGCTGATCGGCCAGATAAGCGGACTGCCAGGCGACATAATCGGCATAACTCGCCGCAGGCACCGGCAGCTTCCGGTCATGTCCGCAATAAAGCGACTTGAACTCTTCCAACAGAATAACCAACGAGCAAAAATCGACGACGACATGATGCGCGCAAAATACCAGCACATGATCGTCGTCGCCACCGCTGAACAAGGCGGCTCTCAGTAACGGCCCATGCTCCAAATCGAACGGTTTGCGCACGAAAACAGCTATATTTTCCCGGCGTTGCTGCTCGTTGTCGCAAGTCGCGCTAACCCAAGAAGGCTGAACCTCCGCCATCGGGATGCATACGACCCGAATCTGTTGCTTAAGCCGAAAGCCGCTGCGTAATTGCGCATGGCGTTCGAACAGTGCATTTAATGCGCCGCGTAATGCCCTTTTATCGAGCTTGCCGCGGATATGCATCGCAACCGGCATGTTATACAGCGAGCTGTCTTTTTCTATCTGGTTTACGGTCCACAGCGCCTGTTGACCGAGCGATAGCGGCTGCTCGCTGCCGCCATTGATTGCCGCTACCGGGGCAATTTGCGCTTGATCGGCTTTCGCCAGCTTCAATGCCTGTTCCGCGCATGCCGCCAAAGAGTGATCGCCAAGCAACTGCACCACCGGCAAATCGATAGTCAGCAACTCGTCGATAAAGTATTTCAGCTCCACCGCTTTCAGCGAATCCAGTCCCAGACTCGGCAGCGATTGCGCTAGATCGAAAGCTTCGATCGCCAAACCGGACAAAGCCGCCACTTTTTCAGCCAGCGCCTGCGCCAGTAAACCCGCACCTTCGGCATCGGCAACCGACAGTAAAGCTTGCCGCAATAAAGCCCGCTCCAAGCGGGTCGAATGCCCAGCCGTATAAGTTTGCGTTGGGGATATAGCGGCGGGGCAACTGGCGGCAGCTACACCGCTTTCGCCGCTCAGCGCATCGACGGCAACAGCCTTAAGTTGCTGCTGCTCAAAGGCCTGCCGACAAGCCGAACGCCTGATTTTACCGCTGCTGGTTTTCAAGATCGAACCCGGTTTCAACAGCATGACGGTGTTTGCCTGTATGCCGCATTCTTCGACCAGCCGGGTCCGTATCGCGGCAAACTCGGCTTGGTAATCAGGCTGCCTTAAGCTGTTGCGTTTCAGTTCGGCCAACACCACCAGCTTTTCGCCGTCGTCTCCGGTTACCGCAAAAGCGGCCGCACAGCCGGGGTTTATTGCATCGGTCGCCGCTTCGATTGCGTATTCCAAATCGTGGGGATAATAGTTGCGGCCGCGGATGATGATCAGATCTTTTAGCCGTCCTGAAACGAACAATTCGCTGCTTTCAATAAAGCCCAAATCGCCGGTGCGCAGCCAGCGGTTTTGAGCGTTCGCATCGCTGATAAAGGCCTGCTCGGTGGCTGCCGAATTTTGCCAATAGCCTGAACTGATGCTGGGGCCGCCGAGCTGGATCTCGCCGATTTGATCGGCTCTACACGGTTCACCGGTTTCGGGATCGACGATGCGAATCCGTTGCGCGGCGTCAACATCGATGCCGCCCGAGCCGACCAGATATCGGATTGAGTCGTCGCCGTCCATGGCCGGGCGCACCTTGCCTTGTTCCAGACCGGCCTTGTAAAAAGCCGCCACCGCTGGCTCGATATTTTTATTGCCGCCGGTAACCAGCAACGTGGCTTCCGCCAAGCCGTAACAGGGATAAAAAGCTTTACGACTGAATCCGCATCCCGCGAATGCGGCGGCAAAACGGTCCATAGTATCGGGATTAACCGGTTCTGCGCCGTTGAAAGCCAGGCGCCAGCTGTCAAGATCCAGCCCCGCTTTTTCTTCAGCGGTGATTTTTCGAACGCACAACTCGAACGCAAAGTTCGGACCGCCGCTGGTATGGGCGCGAAAATCGCTGATCGCTTGCAGCCAGCGAACAGGTTTTTCCATGAACGCCAGCGGCGACATTAAAATGGCGCCGGCCCCGCAATACAAAGGCTGCATGACATTGCCGATCAGGCCCATGTCATGGTAGAGCGGTAACCAGCCGACCACTGTCGAATCGGTATTGTGGCCGAAGCGCCGCTTGATCAGTTGCTGATTCGCCATCAGATTGCCGTGGCTGATGATCACGCCCTTGGGGTTACCGGTGGAACCCGAGGTGTATTGCAAAAAAGCCGGATCATGATCGTGCAATGTCGGCGGTTGCCAAGCGCTTGCATTAGCCGCGACTGGATTGTCGGTAATCAACCAGTTTTTGTCTAACAAACCGGCACTGCCGCCTATAAATTGGCGCACCGCATCGGCGATACTCTGAGTGCTGAGTATTACCGTCGCCTGGCTGTCATCGATAATCGCCTGCAACCGCGGCATGTGTCGGCCATTGCTCGGCGGATACGCCGGTACCGCAACCAAACCTCCGTAAAGGCAGGCGAAGAACGCCACGATGTAGTTCAATCCCGGCGGATACAGCAAAATAGCGCGCTCGCCCTGCATGCCCAGCGCCTGTAGCTGCGCGGCCAGCTGTCTGGCTTGTAAATCCAGCTCGCCGTAAGTCAGCGACTTGGTTGGCTGTTCGCCGTTTTCAAGAAACGTATAGGCGGTGCGGTGCGTTTGTCGTTCCGCACGCAACTGCAATAATTCAGCCAGTGATGCGACGTGGTCGGTCAGCGCATCGTCATCGGCGCTGTCAAGGCTATGCGGTTTATTTAACATATCTGCTCCATCATTTATATCTATCTTCGAATGAGATTGTTTTTTGAATTGCAGTCCTGTTTTCCGGCAAACGTCGCCAGAAAATGCCACCTCGCGCTATTACCCAGCCGAAAGGCTGAGGACAAGCCGCCCTGTCGGCAGGAATAAGCGCATTTGAGCGACAGCGAAAAGGGGTTGTTCCGGCAAACACCTGAACAAACTCATGGCATCGCCGAACCGGGATGAAATGACTCCAACACTGAGTAGACGATTGATTGTGATTTTTCCCTCATAACTGTTTTCGAAATAAGGTCCAGCCATGATGCATCTGGCATTGGAAAACAATGGCTAAGAGCATCAATCATTTGACAAGCATTTCACATCCCCTTCAACCGGCTCAGGGCAAACGGGATTTTAAAATGCTCAACTGACGCTTTCAGGTTTATCGGTACGATTGGCATTCATCCTGAAAACAGCAATTTATCCACGAAAAGCACGAAATAAATCAGTGCTGGATAATGCCGCTCCGTATCATTTTATCGATGACCTGTTGTACACAGACATCCAGATCTGTTGTGCCGGTAGATACGGTGAGCTCACAGTTTTCGGGCACTTCGTAAGGCGAGGTGACGCCTGTAAACTCCTTTAATTGCCCGGCCCTGGCTTTTTTATAGAGGCCTTTTACGTCGCGCGATTCGCAAATTTCTATAGGCGTATCGCAATAGATTTCGATGAAGCTGTCATGCTCTATCAGGCCGCGCACACGTTCACGGTCTGCACGATAGGGCGAGATGAAGGCGGTCAGCACAATGACACCCGCTTCCATAAAAATCTTGGCCATTTCACCGATACGACGAATGTTTTCCTGGCGGTCTTTAGCCGAAAAACCCAAGTCGCCGCACAAACCGTGACGGACATTATCGCCATCCAGCACAAACGTACGACACCCGCGAAAATGCAGCATTTCCTCGACAGCATGAGCCAGCGTGGATTTGCCGGACCCGGATAATCCGGTGAACCACAAGATTGCGCCGCGATGGCCGTTCTGGGCCTCACGCTGAGCGCGGCTAATGGTGGCGTGATGCCAGACGACATTGGTTGAGACGGGTAGTTGTGTAGTCATATCAGAGAACATTTGCATCCTTCTTTCTGTTTTTTGAAATTACGATTTTCACCCTTGCAGCTGCCAAGGCGATCTTGAGATTGCCGACGCTTGTTGACTGCATTGCCTGCTGCACCCGGTAAAAGCCGGACAATACTATTCCAACACAGAGTGGACGATTGACTGTCATCTTTTCCTCATGTCTGTTTGCGATGCAATCGGTCCGGCGGCGACGGCAACCCTTTTAAATCCCGAATGCTTCCGCATCCTCGTAAACCCGCGCCTGTCGAACTACGCCCGCTTGGTAATACTACTTATTGATTCAAGGCATTGGTTTCTCTACTCTATTGATGTTGAGAAAGCAATATCCTCGGTGCGAACCTAATTTACTTTACGGGAGGCTGAGTAAATTACCCGCTGTGTCATATACAACCCAATTGTCTTTAGTAAAAGCGGGATGTCGAAATGACCTGTAAATATTTGTTTGACCGAACGGCAGCCCAAACGGGGGAATACAGATGATAATGAAATTACGGGAGCACAGACGCAACATCAGGCTTGCCGATCCCGGCGGTGAAGAAGAACCCATCCGATTTGAGTTATTTAGCAACGAGCGACTGGAGCAGCATGCCGTCAGTCTGGCGAAAGAGCAAAAAGCCCGCATTATGCCGGAGGGACTCAAACTGATGCCGCGGGTGCGCGAGAATTCCAGGCTGTTGTTTGAGGCTTACAAAGCTATAGGCAAGGCGGCACGGGAGCAACGAGCCATTACCCCGGCCGCGGAATGGATGCTCGACAATTTTCATGTGATTGAAGAGCAGGTCAATGACATCAACATCTATCTGCCGGAAAAGTTTTACCAGCAACTACCCAAGTTAATCAACGGCTTTCTTGCCGGCTATCCGCGCGTTTACGGCATTGCCTGGGCGCTGGTCGCTCATACCGATAGCCGTTTTTCTCCGGAACAGCTCGCTCTTTTCATGCGTGCCTACCAGGAAATTCAGCCGCTCAGTATTGGCGAGCTTTGGGCAATACCGATCATCTTGCGTATCGTGATGATCGAAAACCTGCGCCGACTGGCGTTAAAAGTCATGCGTTCGCAAGTCGGCCGACGACTCGCTGACGAGTTTATCGATCAAGCCGACAAGCTGGATCTTTCGGACCAGACTGCCGCGTTACCCGACCCGCTTTTCCGCCAGGCTTTTGCGGTTCAGCTTGTGCAACGTTTACACGAGCCGCATCCCGGCCCTGCGCCTGCACTCGATTTTCTTAATGAATGGCTGGCCGAACAAGATGTTACCCTGGATGACATGGTACACCGTGAACACGCCGCCCAAATTGCGGCCAATCTGACCGTACGCAATCTCATTACCAGTATGCGCGCCATATCGGCGTTCGACTGGCCGCAATTTGTCGAAGATTCGAGTCTGGTGGATAAATATCTGCGCATTCACCCGACTTACACGGCAATGGATTTTCTCACCCGCGACCGCTACCGTCATGCGATTGAGGATCTTGCCAAACGTTCGCCTTATTCCGAAGTCGAAATCGCCCATAAAGTCATCGACAAGATTGATCGTGTCGCTGAAAAACCGGATACCAACCCGCAACAACAGGAGCCGGGCTACTACTTGATCGGTGCCGGCCGGAGCGAGTTCGAACAGGAAGTCGGCTTTCAATCCACCTTCAGCCAAAAGCTGTTGCGTGTTTATGTTGCCCATGCCGCGTTTGCTTATCTGACCAGTATCGGGGTAGGCACGCTGCTTTTGCTGGCGCTGCCTGTGAACGCCGCTATCGTGGCCGGGCTAGGCAGCTTGCAGATTGCGCTGATTACGCTATTTGCATTATTTCCGGCTTCGGATATTGCTACGGCGCTGGTCAACCGCTTTATCATTTCGGTCGTGCCGCCGCGCCATTTACCCAGACTTGAACTGAAGGACGGCATCTCCGATTCATTACGCACCTTTGTCGTGGTGCCGACCATGTTTATCAACGAACACAACGTAAAAAGGCAAATCGATGAGCTGGAGGTTCAATACTTGTCCAATCCGGTCGACGAGGTTTATTTTGCGCTGTTGTCCGATTGGGTTGATGCCGACCGGGAAACACTGCCTGAAGATGATTTATTATTAAGCGTCGCCATTAGCGGAATAGACGCGCTTAATGCCAAGTACGGAGAACAGCGCTTTTTTCTGTATCACCGCAAACGTTGCTGGAACCCGAGTGAGAACCAATGGATGGGATGGGAGCGCAAGCGCGGCAAGTTGCATGAGTTTAACCGGCTGCTGCGCGGAGCGGTCGACACTTCATTTCTGCCGATTCACGGGCAGCCGGCGTTTGCTCCGCCGGGCGTTCGTTATGTGATTACCCTGGATTCCGACACCAAACTGCCTATCGGCGCAGTGCAACATTTGGTGGGCACCGCTGCCCATCCGCTCAATTGGCCTGTTCTGGATCCGGTCACGCGCCGTGTTACCAGCGGCTACAGTATTCTCCAGCCCAGAGTCACCCCCACCCTGCCGCAAAGGCGCGAGCATTCATTGTTTCACCGGATTTTCTCCGGCGCCTGCGGCGTAGACGCCTATTCGACCTCGGTGTCCGAAGTGTATCAGGACCTGTTCGGGCTTGGCACATACAGCGGCAAGGGCTTGTATGAAGTCGATTCGTTTGAGGCCGCGTTGGCAGGACGAGTTCCTGAAAACGCCTTGCTCAGCCATGACTTATTCGAGAGCGTGTTCGCCCGGTGCGCGTTTGTCAGCGACATTGAGTTGTTTGAAGAATTCCCCTCCCACACGGAAGTTGCCGCGTCCCGCGCGCACCGCTGGGCGCGTGGCGACTGGCAGCTGTTGCCGTGGATTTTCGGTCCGCCCGGCAAAGGCATGCCGCTAATCGGGCGCTGGAAAATGCTCGATAATTTACGTCGAACGCTGTCCGCGCCTGGCGCTTTTTTTACCCTGTTGGCAGCCTGGGCGATTCCGGGGGCACCGCAGTTGATACTGATGGGGATGGTCTTGGTAGCGTTGGCTTTCCCTGTTTTCCAGACCGTGATCGGCGGAATGAGGATTCGCACCAATATTTCGTTGCGTAATCAATTGCGCGTCACCGCAGAAAATGTATTCATGAGTTTGAACAATAGCCTGGTTACGCTGACACTGCTGGTGCAACAGGCGTTGCTGATGACCGATGCGATCGTAAGCACTTTGGTGCGGCTGTATATCACCCGACGGAAATTGCTCAAGTGGGTCACGGCGCTGCAAGCAAAGACAGCTGCGGGACACACCGTGAAAGACCTGATCAGGCCATTGGGCAGCGTGATGATCGTGGTGCTTTGCGCCGGTTCGATCGTGCTGCTGTTCAATCCCGCATCGCTTGAAATTGCCGCGCCGTTCCTGCTGTTGTGGTTACTGTCGCCGGTCATTGCCCATATCCTGAGCTTGCCGCCAAGACAAGACCCGACTGAATCATTATTTCCCGAGGATGTTTTGCAGTTACGACAGGTTGCTAGGCGCACTTGGCGATTTTTTACCACCTTTGTCACGGAACGGGAAAATTATCTGCCTCCTGATAATTTTCAGGAAGACCCGGAGCCCGATATTGCTCATCGCAGTTCGCCGACCAATTTCGGTCTCTATTTATTGTCGGCGCTTGCCGCCCACGATCTTGGCTGGATCGGCCTTATGGATACTGTTGACCGGTTGGAGGCCACTTTAAATACGCTGAACAAGATGCCGAGACTGCATGGACATTTTTATAACTGGTACGACACGCGTACTTTGCTGGCGCTGGAACCCAAATATGTATCGACCGTGGATAGCGGCAATTTGGCCGCGCATCTGTTGGTCGTTATTCAGGGATGTAGGGATCTGACGCAGCAACCGTATGCGTTTTCCACCGTGTTAAACGGCATTGCCGACAGCCACAGACTGCTGGTAGCCGCGCTTGCCAAAATCAACGATAACCAGCGCACGCAGGTGGTGACACTGGAAGAACTGCAAAAGAAAATAGATAAACTTGGCGGTTTTTTGGCATGCACGCCTGCCACTCCCGAGGAATGCATACGCTTGTGGCGGTTGATAAGACCTTGTACCGATAACCTGTTGGATCTGGCGCGCGCTTATGCCGCCGAGCGCGGCGAAATGATAGATAACAGCGAAGTGCTGGCATGGGCTACGTTACTGCATAACGATATTAGATCTCATCAGCGTGATATGGAAAATTTCGGCTCGTCGATACATTTCGAACTTCCTCTTGACGAGAGTCGGCAACCGGAAGCCCAACACTGGAAAGTGTTGACTCAGCGGATAAATGCGTTGGCCGAACGTGCAGAACAATTGTTCGTCGAGATGGACTTTCGTTTTCTCTATGACCCTAGCCGGCACTTGTTTTCGCTCGGGTATCGCGTTGAAAAAGGCGTTATCGATGACAGCTATTACGACCTGCTCGCCTCGGAAGCTCGCCTGACCAGCTTGATTGCTATCGCCAAGCGCGAAGTACCGAGTATTCACTGGTTTCATTTGGGTCGCCGGATGACGCGCACTACCAACGGCACCGTGTTATTGTCCTGGTCCGGCTCGATGTTTGAATACCTGATGCCGTCATTAGTGACCTATACGCCGCGCTACAGCCTGCTGGATCAAACCTGCCGTCTGGTGGTACAGAGTCAGATCGAATACGGGGCACAACGCAGTGTACCGTGGGGCGTTTCCGAATCGGCGTTTAACGGCCGCGACCGTTGGTTCACTTACCAATATTCCGCTTTTGGCGTACCCGGTTTGGGCATGAAGCGCGGGCTCGCCTACGATCTGGTCATTGCTCCCTACGCCACTGCGCTGGCGGCTATGTACCACACCCATGCTGCGGTGGAAAATTTCGAGCATCTGGAAAAGATTGGCGCGTTGGGTCGTTACGGCTTTTTCGAAGCGCTCGATTTCACACCGTCGCGGCTCGCGGAAAACCAGAAGGTGGCGTTTGTACGCTGCTATATGGCTCATCATCAAGGCATGTCATTGGTGGCTTTGACTAATGTGGTGCTCAATGAAGTGATGCGCCGCCGTTTCCATCGCGTACCGATGATCCAGGGCGCTGAGTTGCTGCTGCAAGAGCGGGTTCCGCGCGGCTTTGACAAAGGTATTCCCCACTTTACCCAGGCCGAGGCTGAAGTGAAGGAAATAATACAGCCGCCGATACGCCGCGTACTTTCACCGATGTCTATCGTGCCCTCCGCGCATTTGCTGTCCAACGGTCGTTACGGCGTGATGATCACTGCCGCCGGATCGGGTTACAGTGTTTGCGAAAAGCTGGCGGTCACTCGCTGGCGTGAAGATGTGACGCGCGATTGCTGGGGCAGTTATATCTATTTACGGGACGTGGCGAGCGGCAAAATATGGTCTGCCGGGTACCAGCCGACTGCGGCGGTCCCGGATCGGTACGAAGTGGCTTTTCTTGAAGACCGGGTGCGCATCTCCCGCGAAGACGGTCCCATAACCAGCCACTTGGAAATCATTGTATCGCCGGAGGATAACGCAGAAATCAGGCACTTGAGTTTAATCAATAACGGGGCGTATAGCCTGGAAATTGAGCTGACTTCATACTCGGAAATTGTGCTGGCGTCCCCGATGGCCGACATTGCACACCCGGCGTTTTCAAATTTGTTTATACAGACCGAATACCTGCCGCAGGCGTGTGCGTTAATCGCGCAGCGACGGCCTCGGGCAGACGATGAGCCTCGGATTTGGGCGGCTCATGTGCTGGCATGCAGCAACATCTGTACCGGGCTTCAGTATGAAACCGACCGGGTGCGATTTATAGGTCGGGGACAAACGCTGCATGCGCCCACCGCAGTGATGGATGGGCGCCCGCTTAGCAACACAGTCGGCGCGGTACTTGATCCGATATTCAGCCTGCGCACGCGGGTCAGCGTCGAACCGGGCTCGACTGTTCATGTCACATTTACCACCCTGGTTGCCCCGTCGCGACAGGCCGTTGAAGATTTAGCCGACAAGTATCACAACGCCGCGACTTTCGACCGGGTTTCCGATCTTGCCTGGACGCATGCGCACATCCAATTGCGTCATCTGCGCATCAAGTCCGATGAAGCCCAATTATTTCAAGCCCTGGCTAATCGCTTGCTGTATGCCGATCCTTCGCTACGGGCGGATGCCAGACTTATGTACCTGAACCGGTTAAACGTGACCGGCTTATGGCGGTTTAGTATTTCCGGCGATCGTCCCATCGTCTTGCTGCGGGTAACATCAACGGAAGACAGGGGGATTGCCGATCAGTTATTACGCGCCCATGAATACTGGCGCATGAAGCGCCTGTCGGTCGATTTGGTGATCTTGAATGAAAAAGAAATTACCTATGCCAATGAACTACAGACCTTAATGGACAACATGGTTCGCGAAAATAAAGCGTTTTCAACGCTTCATGAGTACGGCGAACAGGGGGAAGTGTTTGTGCTGCGCGCCGATCAGCTCAGCGAAGAGGAACGTGTGTTATTGCAAACTTCGGCGCGTGTGGTGCTTTTGAGTAGCCGCGGTACCTTGGCTGAACAATTGATGCGGCATCCCAAGCCTATACCCAAGTTTATCCAGCCTAAAGCCTTGCCTGCACCTACTGTCGGAGGAAAAGAGCTCTCAATCATCCCTGCCGGGCTCGAATATTTCAACGGGCTGGGCGGATTCGCCGACCACGGGCGCGAATATGTGATCGTGCTGGACAAGGGTCAATGTACGCCTGCACCCTGGATTAACGTGATCGCCAATGCCGAATTCGGTTTTACCGTATCGGAGCTGGGCAGTGGTTATACCTGGAGCCTTAACAGCCGCTTGAACCAGTTGACGCCTTGGTCGAACGATCCGGTCGGCGATCCTCCCGGCGAAATATTTTATTTGCAGGACCTCGAAACCGGCGCTTTGTGGAGTCCGACTGCGCTACCGATTCGCGTTGACAATGCCGCCTATATCATTCGCCACGGTCAGGGCTACAGCCGTTTCGAGCATGTTTCTCACGGTATTCACAGCGAGCTGCTGCAATTCGTAAGTTCGGACGACCCGGTCAAAATTTCATCTTTAACATTAAAAAACAATTCCGGTCGCCGCCGTAAATTAGCAGTTGCCGCCTATGTCGAATGGGTGCTCGGCGCCTCCCGCACCGTCACCTCGCCTTATATTGTTACCGAGCTGGATCAGGCGACCGGCGCCCTGTTTGCCTATAACGGCCTGGACGTGGATTTTGGTCAGCGCATTGCTTTTGTCGATTTTTCCGGCCTGCAAACGGCATGGACATGCAATAGGACGGAATTTATCGGGCGTAACGGCAGCCTGAATGCACCGATAGCCTTGCTTCAATCCAAAGCGCTTAAAAACCGCGTTGGCGCAGGTCTTGATCCGTGCGCGGCAATGACGACGCAGATAGAACTTGCCGTCGATGAAAGCATCGAGCTTGTTTTCCTGTTGGGACAAGGCAGCGACCGCGACCATGCAGGCGAGCTGGTCAAGCGTTATCGGGCAGCGGATATACAGCTTACCTTCGCCGCCGTGAAACAATCATGGGCCAAGACACTCGGAAAAACTCAGGTAAAAACGCCGGATAGAGCGCTGGACTTGATGTTGAACGGATGGCTGCTGTATCAAACCCTGAGCTGCCGAATGTGGGCGCGCGCCGCATTTTATCAGGCAGGCGGAGCTTTCGGTTTCCGCGATCAATTACAAGACAGCATGGCGCTAGCGGTAGCACGGCCCGATCTTGTCCGCGCTCATTTGATCCGCGCGGCGGCTCATCAATTTGTCGAGGGCGATGTGCAGCATTGGTGGCATCCTCCTTCCAATCGCGGCGTCCGCACCCATTTCTCGGACGACCTTATCTGGCTGCCGTATGTGGTGTCCCACTATGTCAAGGTCAGCGGCGACAATGCTGTACTCGACACTTTGCTGCCATTCTTGGAAGGGCCGATACTCACGCCGGAACAGGAAGATAACTATTTCGAACCGACTCAATCCGGGCAACAAGCCAGTCTGTTTGAGCACTGCGCGCGAACGCTCGATTTGAGTTTAAAAGTCGGAATACACGGTCTGCCGCTGATGGGTTGCGGCGACTGGAACGACGGCATGAACCGGGTTGGGCATCAAGGCAAGGGAGAGAGCGTTTGGCTCGCCTGGTTCCTGATTGCCACGTTGTCGGAATTTGCCGGTCTGGCACAAGCGCGCGGCGACACTGAGCGAGCCTTACGTTGGCGCGAACACGCTGCCGCATTAAAAATCGCTGTGGAAGCTGAAGGCTGGGATGTGTCCTGGTATCGCCGCGCCTATTTCGATGACGGCACACCGCTGGGCTCCGCTTCCAACACCGAGTGCCGCATCGACTCGCTGGCCCAAAGTTGGGGCGTCATTTCAGGTGCCGCCGACCCCGAGCGGGCGCGACTGGCGATGAATTCGGTTCGGGAATATCTGATCCAATACGGCGATGACCTGGTGTTGTTGTTTACGCCACCTTTCGATAAAACACCGCTGGACCCGGGCTATATCAAAGGCTACTTGCCGGGCGTACGGGAAAATGGCGGACAATATACCCATGCGGCGATCTGGTGCGTTATCGCCTACGCGATCCTGGGGGACGGCGATCAGGCGGAAGAACTCCTGCATATGTTGAATCCGGTTAATCGCACCACGAACCGGACCGGAGTCTATGCTTACAAAGTCGAGCCGTATGTAATATCTGCCGATATTTATGCCGTACCGCCGCATGTGCGGCGCGGAGGCTGGACCTGGTACACTGGCGCTGCGGGATGGTTTTATCGTGCGGGTCTGGAATGGATGCTGGGACTGAGTATCCACGCAGGAAAAATGCACTTTAATCCTTGTATTCCGCGTGAGTGGCGCAGTTACAGCTTAACTTATCAACATGAAGAAATTTGCTATGAAATTACCGTCAAGAACCCCAGTGGGGTATCGAAGGGCATCGTATTGCTTGAGTTGGACGGAGTAGCGCAAGCAGAGGGCGACGGTATCTTGCTGCTAAACGATGGACAGAACCATCAGGTGTTGGTGGTCATGGGGTAATTCCCGTTCCCACGCAGCGTAGTATCACGGCCATTAGCTAAGTGTTGTAGGAGCGGGCCGCGCCCGCGACATTTGGGCAGCGATTGCAGAATTGTAGCGCCTTCATCGCGGGCATGGCCCGCTCCTACGACGTCACTGCGCTTAACTTAATGGCCGTGATACGCTGCGTGGGAACGAGGCAAGGCAACGTTTAGCCTGTAATCAACAGCTTCTCGAATTCATCAGCGGCCACCGGTCTCGAAAACAGATAACCTTGTCCGTAATCGCAACCGGCGGCAATCAGTAAATCGCACTGCTCCTGTGTTTCTATGCCTTCTGCGATAACCTTGATGCCCAGTTTATGCGCCATCACGATGATCGCTTCGCACAGCGCCAGGTCATTGCCATTGGGACCGAGGTTGCGGGTGAACGACTGGTCAATCTTGAGATAGTCGATATCGAATTTCTTCAGATAAGATAATGAAGAATAGCCTGTACCGAAGTCATCCAGCGATACCTGAATACCGGCATCCCGAAAAGCCAGCAGTTGGCCGGTAATTAAAGCCCCGGCATCCATCAGCAGTCCTTCGGTAATTTCTATAACTATGCTTTGCCCGGGCAGGCCGAGTTCCCGTAAATGCTCGAACCAGGCCAGATGTCCATTGCCCTCTTTTTGAAATTGCACAGGCGATTTATTAATGCTGACCTGGAACTCGTCATGGTGCTTTGTACGCCATTGCGCGGCCTGTTGCGCCGCTTCGCGAAACACCCACTCGCCAATGTCGATGATCATGCCGGTTACTTCGGCGACCGGGATAAAATCAGCCGGACTGATCAAACCGCGGGTCGGATGCTGCCAGCGAATCAGCGCCTCGGCTTTGTGAATGAAACCGGTGCTCAATTCCACAATCGGCTGGTAAGCCAGCCAGAACTGGCGTTCAACCAGTGCATTACGCAGGTCATTGATCAGCCGCATTCGGGTCAACGCGGCCTCCTGCATTGAGATGGTAAAGTAGTGGCGGCAGTTGCGGCCCTGATCCTTTGCCGCATACATGGCCTGATCGGCATTTTTTATCAGCACGTCGATGTCATCGGTATCTTCAGGATATAAGGTGATACCGATACTGACCGACACATAAGCAATTTCGCCCGCTAGCTCGAACGGTTTGGTCAGCTGACACAGGATGTCCTGGGCAAGGCGCTCAATACTGTCTTGCTCTTGCAATTCAGCCAGAATAATAGTGAATTCATCGCCGCCCAGACGTGCGACGGTATCGGTATTGCGTACGCAATTAAGCAGGCGTTGCGCCATTTCCTTGAGCAGCAGGTCGCCTTTGCAATGGCCCAGCGTATCGTTAACATCCTTGAAATGATCGAGATCGAGAAACAGCAATGCCAGCGGCAGGCCCACCCGCCGGGATTTCTTCATTTCCTGCGCCAGCCGCTCGTAAAACATGTGGCGGTTAGGCAGGCCGGTCAATGAGTCGAAGTTAGCCTGCTGCCAGATGGTTTGTTCCGCATGTTTCTGGTCGGTGATATCCGAGAACGTCGCGACCCGGTGCCGCACCTTGTTTTGGTCGTCGTAAACGGTGTTAATCGTCAACCATTCAAGGTAGGTTTCGCCGCTCTTGCGCCGGTTCCATATTTCACCTTGCCAATGCCCTGTTGTTTCCAGCGCATGCCACATGATCTGGTAGAACGCTTCGTTTTGGTGTCCTGACTTGAGCAGCGTTGTGGGTTGACCGACGGCCTCCTGCAATGAGTAACCGGTCAGTTCTGTGAAGGCCGGATTGACGGTGACAATCCGGTTATCTGAATCGGCCACCATGATGGCCTCGCCGATCGCCTGATAAACCAGATTCGCGAGTTTCAGTTTATCTTCATTACCTTTACGCTCGGTAATATCGACAAGTATCACGCGACAGGTCTGGTCGTCATCATTGGCAATGGCTTCAAACTGTACAATCAGCGTTGGGCTTTTGTCGACAGGAAGCAGGGTCAGTTCACAGCTTTGAGAAGCTGTGCCGGCAAGTATGCCGGACAGGAAGTCGTTGAAAACGGGCAAGGAATCAGTGCTGATAAAACTTGAAAAGCGCTGCTGTTTTAACTGCGAACGAAATATTCCCAACTGCCTGGCGGCCTTGAGATTGAGCTGCCGGATAGTGCCGAAGCAATCCAGCGTAAGATAGCCGACCGGCGCCATGTCGTAGAGTTCGGTGTAACGTTCCAGGCTCGCTTCAACTTCAGTCTGTGCTATCAGCAGTTCCTCATTTTGCATTTCCAGTTCGATCTGGTGAACCTGTAATTCATGCAGCAGTTTTTTTGCATCCATTTCAATGTCGGATACGATTGATTGCCGTTGGGCAAGTTGTCGATTGGCGCGTCGGCGCAGGTTGTCGGCATAGGTAAATTGTTTAATTCTTTTTGTCACACATTCTCTCTGTACATCGTAAATATCCTGTATTTTTTAAGGGTATTATAAACTGATGTCACTCACGCTAAGAAATTTTTAACACCCGGAAGTAAAAATAAAACGCTCTCTGATGACATGACATTTTCAATTGGATTGCCCTCTCTTTTTCTCATTCCCACGCAGCGCGTGGGAATGAGAAATCTTTACGCACGGCTACAAATAAATTTCGGAATTGACGTTATTATCTGCGTCCGAATTTTCCTGCCGTACAGGATCGACTCCCTTCTTATGATGAGTAATGACCGTGCGGATAGCGACATATTGATACGGTTTGCCTTTCGCGTTTAAAAAAGGAACGATAGTGGTATCTACCCAATAAAGAGAGCCATCCTTGGCACGATTGCGAATTTCTCCCTTCCAGATATGCCCGTGGGCAATGGTCTGCCACAGGTTGTGCATGAATTCTTTGGAGTGATACCCCGAATTGATAATACGATGATCCTGCCCGAGCAGTTCTTTGCGCGAATACTTGGAGATGGTGCAGAACTTGTCATTCACATAGGTGATCTCGCCTTTCCGGTCGGTAATCGCCACAATCGCGTGCTCATTAAGTGCCAGCTCAAGATTTTTGGCGAGGCTGATGTCAACAAAGGTGATCACCACGCCGTCTATTACATTATCCATGGTGCGGTAAGGCATGATGCGCACATCAAACCAGCGTCCGTCATGAGTCTGGATTTGCTTATCCGAAACCACCAGCGTACGCAGTACATCTATTGCATCCTGCTGTAGCAGAGGATAGTCCAGGTCGGTCACAATGTCGGTTAACGGCCGTCCTTCGTCTTGCGGCAACAGCCTGAATATCTGCGTGGTATGGGCGGTAAAACGCCGCAAATGCAATCTGTTGTTGAGAAATACCGTAGCAATTTCGGTACTGTTAAGCAGGTTCTGCATGTCGTTGTTGACCCACTGCAACGCATCCAGCTTGGCTTGCAGCTCCGCATTCACAGTCAGCATTTCCTCGTGCACTGACTGCATTTCTTCCTTGGAAATGAGCATTTCCTGATTTGTAAGCTGGTTCTCTTCATGGCTGGCTTTGAGCTCTTCCTGCAAGAACTGTACTTCATCGCGCAATACCTGTATTTCCAGCTGAGCCTGTTGCAGTGCTTCGGGCGGCGCGAGTTTGGTGCTGCGTTTGCGGGTACGCGCTGTCGCGACATCGGTAAACACGATGATGACCTTGCCGCGCAATGCCGGCACTTGGTCGATAGCTTGTACAATCACATTGACAGTATGGGTACCGCTTTCGCCTGTTATCTGCAAGCCTTCCAGGTGTACCGCCGTTAATTGCTGCAATGCCAGCCTGATTGAACCCGTTAGTGCCTGATGCAGACCCTCTCGCGCCATCGCATGGATGTTTAGATTGGCTTTACCGGCAGAAGGCTCCAGATACTTACCGGTGTGACCGCTAAAATAAAGGATGTCGCCCTCGGCGTTAACCAGCACGGCTGCCGGGGCGTAATGCGCAAGCAATAATTGATCCATCAGTTGTTGCAGATTGACCGGCAGACTGCCGTCATCAACTGTCTGTCTGATGGCAGGCACAGCGATAAGATGTTTATTTGGAAAGTCCACTTCAGGTTTCGGTAAAGGGTTGTCAATACGCCGGTACAGCCGCACCTTAGCCTTCACCGGCGTAAACAGATAGCCGAAATTACCGGTACTTTCGGCAGAACCCAGCAGCAGCAAGCCATGCGGATTTAGCGCATAGTGAAACAGCGGCAGCAATTTTCCCTGTAAATCAACGGAAAAATAGATGAGCAGGTTGCGGCAACTGATTATATCCAACCGGGTAAACGGCGGATCAGTGATGATATTCTGCTGCGCAAAAATGATCATTTCGCAGATTTCATTTTTTACCCGGTAGCCGTTGTTTTCGGCATTAAAGTAACGGGCCAGGCGTTCCGGTGAAACACCGGCAACGCTATTGGCCGTGTAAAATCCCTGGCGTGCATGAGCTATCGCATCGGCATCGAGATCGGTAGCAAAAATCTGCAGCGAAAAGTGCGCGTCAGGCTTGGCCTGTTCAATCGCTTCAATGAACATAATTGCCAGCGTATAAGCTTCCTCGCCGGTAGAGCAGGCGGGCACCCATACTCTTATGATCTTGCCGTCCGGGTGGTTTGCTATCAACGCAGGCATGGCGTCGGCCTTTAGCGTGTCCCATACCACCGGATTGCGAAAAAAACCGGTAACACCGATCAGCAATTCCTTGAACAATAAATCCTGCTCCTGCGGATTTTCGCGCAGATAACGGACATAAGTGCCGATATGATCGAGCTGGTGCAGCTCCATACGTCGCTCGATACGGCGATATATCGTACTTTTTTTGTATAGCGAAAAGTCATTGCCGGTCCTGACGCGCAGCAGCACAGCAATTTTTTCCAGAGCGCTCAACGAGCTATCTTCCAATAGCTGCCCTGAACCGGCAAACGCATCCCTGTTGGCATGCTGGAGATAATTGATGATATGGGCAGGCAACTCTGCCGCTGTATCTATAATATCGGCTAATCCCGCATCAATAACGCTACGCGGCATACTGTCGTATTTGGCGTCGCCAGGATCCTGTACCAGTACCAGACCGGATTTTTCCTTGATGGCGCGCAAACCCAGCACGCCATCAGAGCCCATGCCCGAAAGCAGGATGCCGATGCTTTGATCGCGTCGGTCTTCGGCAAGGCTGCAGAAAAAAGCATCGATAGGGAGGCGTAATCCCCGCGGTGCAACCGGGTCGAGCAGATAAAGCGTGCCGCGCAGGATGGACAATTCTTTATTTGGAGGATTTATATAAATGCAATCCGGTTTTATTTTCATGCGATTTCGGGCTTCTAATACCGTCATCGCCGTCGTGCGTTGCAACAACTCGGGCATCATGCCTTTGTGGTTGGGGTCGAGATGCTGAATGACGACAAAAGCCACACCCATGTCATCAGGCACATGGCTGAAAAAATTTTCGAGCGCTTCAAGCCCGCCGGCCGAGGCTCCGATACCTACGATCGGCAGTAACCTGTCCACGCTGAAGTAAGCGGGATCGGTCGTGATGTCTGGAGAGAATGGGCCGTGAGCGGCAGTTGATTTATCCATGCAGTATTCCTAAAATTTTTATGAGTGTCTGACTGCTTGCAGTTTTTACCTGTCAAAACTCGGTTTTTTGGTTCACTTCCTTCCGATAAAGAAAAAAGAAACGATGTATTGTTGGTATGCGTAGGCAATATATTACACTGCCCTTTCTGAAGCCGTTTAAAAAACAGGAAACTCAAGATGCAATTAGTTTCATTGAACCCGTAAACTTATTTCTATTCACGCCCGCCAAAATCCATTTCAACTTTACCGTCGACCAGTTTCAGATTGGCTTCAAACTCCGTACCTTTGCCGGACTTAAAGCCTTTCAGTAGCCCCGTCTCGCCCTTGCCAAGTAGTTTTTTAGCCATCGCTACGGTAATTTTTTTATGTGCGACGGTTTTCCAGATCGTCATTTTACAGCCGTTGCGCCATTCGCTACAGCTGTAAGCTTTTACAGTTTCAATGATTTTTCCGTTGCATAAAGGGCAATCGGCAATGGCTTCTTTTACGACTGACCGCGGCCCCGATTCGGCTTTGACATAACCTGTTTCACCCTGTTTATTGAGGGTCAGCTGGGCGTTAAATACGTCATCGTTCAGCTTGATCGCGTAACTGTGCAGGGTCCGGGTGTTTTGTAACAATTGGCAGACCATATCCCGAGTGACCGGTACGCCATACAGTTGTTTCCATAGCACAAACTGACAGCCGGCTTTCCAATCACTGCAACCGTAACCTTTTCTGCCTTCGATAACGGGGTGCCCGCACAACGGGCAATCGCCCAAACGGTTTTGGTCATAAAGCGGCTTGTCCGATTGATCTTTTATTTTTTGGGTAAATTGGATGATTTCGGCCATGAACCGGTCAGGGTCGTAAGCGTTGTGTTCTATTTTTTTGAGTTTGGCTTCCCATTCGCCGGTCATGGCCGCTGACTTTAGCCGATCATCGGCGATGATCGAAATCAAATGCCGCCCCGATTCGGTGCTGAGCAGATTCTTCTTTTGCCGCTGGATATAGTTGCGCTTGATTAACACCTCGATAATCGAAGCCCGGGTTGCCGGAGTGCCAAGGCCTTTTTCTTTTAAGGCTTCTTTGAGTTGTTCGTCGTCGCAGGTCTTACCGGCCGATTCCATGATGCTCAGCAAACTCGCTTCGTTATAAGGCTTGGGCGGCGTGGTTTTGCCCTGATTTATCGACGGCTGCTGCGGACCGGTTTCGCCTTGCACAAAGTTGGGCAGTATTTTCAGGGTCTTATCGGACGGGCTTGGTGCATCGTTTTTGTACAATGCCTGCCAGCCGGGCGATTCGATAATCGTACCGGTGGTTTTGAATTTTACTGTGGGAGATTGCCCTTTTAGCAGGCCCTCTCCCAATGGGAGTGGGGGACAAACATCGCCCAAAACGGTGGTAATTTGTTTGATGCAAGGCGGATAAAACGCCGCAATAAACCGCTGGACTATCGCTTCATAAACTTTGGCTTCATGACCCGACAGTGAACCCGGCAAGGCGGTCGTGGGAATAATGGCATGGTGGTCGGTTACTTTAGCGTCATTGAATATGCGGCTGCTCAACGTCAGTTTATCGAGATTGAGCGGCTCAATCTGCTGCTCAAATTTAGCGCGTAATTTTGTCAACAAGGGCTTCATGCCCGGCTTCATGTCGTTGGTTAAGCAACGGCTGTCGGTACGCGGATAGGTGACGTGTTTTTTCTCGTATAACTGCTGAGCGCAACTTAAGGTTTGATCGGCAGTCAGGCCGTAGCGAATGCTCATGTCTTTTTGCAGATCGGTCAGATCGTACAATAACGGCGGGCTGAGCGTTTCCTTCTTGCCCTTGACCTCGGTAATCCGAAAGTCCCGGCCCGAGATTTGGCTTAACAGGGTCTCCGCGTCCGCTTTGTGGTCGAAGCGCCCGCCGACATATTGAAAATCGGTATCCCGGTACAGGGTATGCAATTCCCAGAAATCCTTGGGTATAAAACTGCTGATGTCAGAATCTTTTTGTACGATCAACGCCAGCACCGGCGTTTGCACCCTGCCTATCGTCCATAAGCCGCCTTGCTGACCGAACTTGAGAGTATACAGCCGCGTAGCATTTAAGCCGACGATCCAGTCCGATTCGCTACGGCATTTGGCCGCGCGATAAAGGCCGTCGTAAGCATGCCCCTCCTGCAACCCGGCAAAGCCTTTGCGTATCGCATCGTCGGTTAAGGAGCTGATCCACAAGCGTTTAAACGGTTTTTGCACGCATCCGGTCCAGGACAAGATGTACCTGAAAATCAACTCCCCTTCCCTTCCCGCATCGGTCGCGCAGATGATTTCGTCGGCTGCCTTGAATAAGTGTTTGATGGTGTTTAGCTGTTTTTGCGCCGAGGCATCGCCCCTGGCTTTTAGGCCGAATTGTTCGGGAATGATGGGCAGCGATTCCAAAGACCAGCGCTTCCATGATTTGTCATATTCATCCGGTTCCTTTAACTCGACCAGATGGCCGAACGCCCAGGTAATTTGATAGCCGTTACCCTCAAAATAACCGTCGCGTTTGTTGGTTATGTTCAGGCATTTGGCTATATCGCGGGCGACTGAGGGCTTTTCGGTCAGGATGACTTTCATGATGCTGATGACGCTCCGGCGTCACGTTTACTCTCGTTCCCACGCGCTGCGTGGGAACGCAGTGCCGGACGCGCTGCGTCCCGTATTTGTACGATGTGCATTTTATATATTGACCATAACTCGCGGCGCAACGCACCTTAACTGCATTCCCACGCAGCGCGTGGGAACGAGAGCGTAAAGCCTCATCATTTAATAATTTTATAACACGGCAAATATTTCTTGCCCGGTAATTTCATGCGCTGTTGCGCAACAAACGAGGCCAACAAGGAATCCATTAATGCCATGATGTTTTCATCACCGTGAATTTCAAAATGCCCGTATTGCTCAATGGCGCGTATACCCTCGTCTTTTACGTTACCCGCTACGATACCGGAAAACGCGCGACGCAGGTTGGCGGCGAGCTGGTGACTTTCCTGATTTTTATGCAAGGCCAAGCTTCTCATGTTGTCATGGGTGGGTATAAACGGCTGTTGAAACACATGGTCGACCTTAAGCAGCCAATTGAAATAATAGGCATCGCCTGTTTCTTTACGAAACTGGCGTACCTTCTGGATGCCTGCCTGCATTTCCCGAGCGACTTGCACGGGATTATCAATAATAATTTTGTAACGCTGTTGCGCGGATTTGCCCAAGGTGCCGGCAATGAACCGATCTATTTCATTGAAATAATCTTCTGAACTGTCCGGACCGGAAAATATCAGCGGAAACGGCATGTCTTTATTTTCAGGATGTAACAGGATACCCAGTATATACAGTATTTCCTCCGCCGTACCGACGCCGCCGGGGAACACCACAATGCCGTGCCCGGTACGCACAAAGGCTTCCAGGCGTTTTTCAATATCCGGCAGGATCACCAGATCATTGACGATAGGATTAGGCGATTCGGCCGCAATAATGCCGGGTTCGGTTATTCCTAAATACTGGCCGTCTTTTATCCGTTGCTTGGCATGACCGATGGCCGCCCCTTTCATCGGGCCTTTCATCGCCCCCGGTCCGCAGCCTGTGCAAATATCGAGACCGCGCAGCCCCATCTCGTGACCGACTGTCTTGCTGTAATCGTATTCCTTGCGGCTGATTGAATGTCCGCCCCAGCACACCACCAGGTTTGGAGTAGTCATCGGGCGCAGAATTTTGGCGTTGCGCAAGATATGAAATACGGCACTGCTGATGCCCTCCGAGGTGTTCAGGTCAAACATCGGATTACTGTTGATCTCGTCACTGACGTAGATAATGTCACGCAACACCGCAAACAAATGCTCATTGATGCCTTTAATCATCTTACCGTCAACAAAGGCATGCGCGGGGGCGGCCTTTACGTCCAGCTTAATACCCCGCTGCTCCTGGACTACGTGTATCTCAAAATCGGGATAGCGTTCCAGCAGCTCTTTGCCGTCATCTATCGTACTGCCGCAATTTAATACGGCAAGCGAGCAGTTGCGAAATAACAGGTACAACCCGCCTTGACTGGTATCAAGCAGTTTGGTTACTTCGGCCTTGGACAATACATCCAGACGGCCTTCAGGGGTGATGCGTGCGTCAACTACTTGGTGTTCCATGATGTTCCTTTTAGTTATGTCAGCGTGATTACCGGCTGTATTTAGCGGTAAACACAACAGTGTCGATTCATTCGGCATTCAGCGATCTACAGGTATTCTTTAGCTCGGGTTAACTATCAGGGGCTATAAAAATGAATTCGATCGCTAAAAAAATGCTGCTCATCGGTTTTGCGCTGCTGTCCAGCGCCTGTGCCCATCATCCACAGCAATATTCGTATTATCCCGGTAACACCGCTTATAGCAGCGGATATACCATTATGCACAGAAACTATTATGGCGAAAGACCGGATCACTATGATAATGGCTATCGGCAAGGTAATGCCTATTTTTCACATCCTCACCGTCGCGAACAACACAGTGTTAAACCCCGCTGGAGCAATAATCGCCCGGAATCCGGGCACCGACATGACAGAGGCGATGATCATCGTTTTAACTCCGGAAATAATCGCCGACATAACGAGGACGACCACAATCATCGCGATAATTTCAACCGTAGGAACCGCGATTAACTGTTTAGCAATCAATAAATGTCCCTGTTAAGTTCAGGGCCTTTATCCCTATGGGAAACACTACCCTTAAATTATCAATGGCTATACTGGGAATTAGCCTCTATAATGCAACGCTTAGTAGACAGCACTTCGCACAAACGCGGGGCTTCTACTTAAGTTTTTCATGTTATTCAGCACTTTTCAGAAATTCCATTCGCTTTTCTCCTTAAAATTGCCCGGCATGATTTGCAATCAAACATTTTCATTGATTTATATAGGTAATTTATATGGCAACAGGTACTGTTAAGTGGTTTAACGAGTCCAAAGGTTTTGGTTTTATTTCGCCTAGCGATGGTAGCGCAGACGTGTTTGTACACTTTTCTGCAATCGCAAGCGACGGCGGTTACCGCACATTGGCTGAAGGCCAAGCAGTTAAGTACGATGTAGAATCAGGCCCTAAAGGCCCACAAGCATCACAAGTAAGCGCAGCTTAAAACCCGCCTTACTGTCCAACACCCAACCCCGCCTTCGATAATTCGCGGGGTTGTGGCATAACCGGATCATCCGGCCAATCAACTCACCCCCTAATTTAGGACATGTCTTTTGAAACGAATTTTTGTAGGAAACTTACCTAGCGAAGCCACTGAAGAAACTGTACAGGCTTTATTTTCTGAATACGGCAAAGTCCGCTCCATTCAGCTCGTTTCCGATATCTTTAGCGGAAAATGCCGGGGCTTCGGCTTTATCGGAATGGAAGGCCACGAAGCAAGAGCCGCGATAGCCGCGCTGGACGGCAATCTATATTGCGGAAAACCTTTAAAAGTTAAATTTGAAGATACGACTGCCGGTAAAAATGGCAGACGCCATTAAAATATTAGCAGCTCAAGCTCCACTATCCCCTGATTATTCAACTGCCTTAGCCGCACCGCGGCAACAGGTAATGGTCACAAGCTGATTGTCTAAATCATTCCGTCCAACGGGCTGATTTTATGGATTTATACCCTCCGCAAAGATAGACAGCAGCAAGGCGCGTGAATATAGCCGAGCTATCTGGGCGACCTGCTTATCGGTCGCCCCCAATTCCGGACAATAGCAGCATTCCCGCTTCCACTTAAGAACATCACTGTCTTGCATTTTGCAGGTTTTCTTAAGGCCTCATCGCGACTCTTGTTACAACCTCGCCTGTTTCTGTTATTGAATAGACCCCGCTTTATAAAAATATTTATTTAAATCAATGGTCAAGCACTTTTTCCGGGCCATAAATTCCCCCGGTTGGCTGAATGGTTAAGTCCCTTTATATTTCAATAAATAAAGCTTGACAACAATTTTACAACATAGCCTTTTCCACAAGCGTATTCAATACCTGTTTGTTTCAGCAAGCTGAGCACCAAACCTCACTCAACACATAAAAAAGCATTAATAAAAACAGGTTTACTTAAGCTAACCTATTGATAGTTAAACGCATGATTACACGTATTCATACACTGACTACAATCTGACCGATTTAACAAAAAAGCTTAAGAAGTGAATAGTTAGGGCGTTTGTTTTCAGTTTACCCACAGAGTTATCCACAGAAAATGTGGATAACCTTGAGCTGTAAAAGAGTATTGATTTTTTACCGGTTTATGCACCAATAAATATCAAAAAAACGTTGTGACAGCCAGAGAGTAAGCTTTTTGCTCACCCTGACTGATTGGAGATCTGCCAGCGTCCTTATTCCTGTTTATCATTTACCAAATCGTAAGTGATGTCAGGATTAAATCCCATGGGCCAGTAAATAAGCGCGGCAGGTGGCCAGAATATTGAAACGGGTCGAAATTTTGTCCTCAATCTACCTTCTTTAACAACCTGACCGCCTTTTTCTAAACGATAAGGAATGCCTCCTTCCGGCGGCACACCCGCCGCAGTCCAGAAAAACGGCTTGGTGGTTACCTTGCCATCGGCCTTGATGTCTACCGGCTGCGGCCTTTTGTAGACATACAGATCAGTGCCGGGCGGCACTTTGAACGTACCTGTGGTGGTACAGCCTGCGACCAAAATCAGTAAAGCCAAGGCTAAACACATTTTTCTTATCATTGTAGTGCTCCAGGTTGAGTGGGATATCAGCTATCCCAGCGCTTAAAAATCAATGAGGTATTGATACCCCCGAAAGCAAAATTGTTACTCATCACATAGTCGCAATCGAGCTTGCGGATATCCTCTTTAATATAGTCCAGCTTGGCGCATTCAGGGTCAATATTGTCAAGATTGGCAGTGGCATGAAACCAGCCTTCATTCATCATATTGACCGTCACCCAAGCCTCCAGCGCGCCGCAAGCGCCGAGAGTATGGCCGGTAAAGCTTTTCAGCGCACTGATCGGCGTTTTATCGCCGAATACCGCCGCGGTTGCATGGCTTTCGGCCACATCGCCGTGACTTGTTGCCGTGCCATGCGCGCTGATGTAACCGATGGCGGATGCTTCCAGCCCGGCATCCTGCAAGGCCAGACGCATCGCAATCTGCATGCAGTCGCTGTTAGGCTGGGTGACATGCAGACCGTCCGAATTGGTGCCGAAACCTACCAATTCGGCATGAATATGAGCGCCGCGCGCCAAGGCATGTTCCAGCTCTTCCAGTATCAAGGTGCCTGCACCTTCGCCGATGACCAAACCATCCCGGTCACGATCAAACGGCCGGGGACTTTTATCCGGCGTCTCATTACGAAGGCTGGTTGCAAATAAGGTATCGAAGACGGCGGACTGGATGGCCGATAGTTCTTCAGCACCGCCCGCCACCATCAGTTTTTGCTGACCGAATTTTATTGCCTCATAACCATAGCCTATGCCCTGACTGCCTGAGGTACAAGCACTTGAGGTTGTGTAAACCCTGCCGTTTATGCCAAAAAAAAGACTGATATTGACCGGTGCGGTATGGCTCATCATCCTGATGTACGAGGTAGCATTCAAGCCGCCGGTAGCATGATTAATCAGCATATTGCCGAACTCGGCGATGGCGTCAGGACTGCCCGACGAACTGCCGTAGGCGACCCCCATCTGCCCACTTTTAAGGCAATCGTCATGCAGCAAACCGGCGTCGCTCAATGCCAACTCCGTTGCATAAGTCGCCATTAAGGCAATGCGCCCCATGCAGCGAACCTGTTTGCGCGAATAATGTTCAGGCCGGGTGAAATCGGCGGGCGCGCCCAAGCGGGTATTCAAGCCTTGGTACTTGTCCCAGTCCTGCATTGTTTGAATGCCGGTAGACTTGTTTTTAAGGCGTTCGGCAACTTGCTGCCAATCGTTGCCTATCGGTGAAATCCCGGCCATGCCGGTCACTACCACGCGCTTTAACATAAGCCACCATTGACTGAAATAACCTGCCGGGTAACGTAGGCGGCATCCTCGGACATTAAAAAAGCCACGACAGCCGCCACTTCTTTAGGGCTGCCGACTCTGCGCGCCGGAATCATTTTTTTGATTTCCTCCAGCGGTAATTCGCTGACCATTTCCGTATCGATAAGGCCCGGAGCCACGCAATTGACGGTGATGTCGCGTTTTGCCAACTCCAAAGCCAGTGCCTTGGTCGCGCCGATAATACCGGCTTTTGCCGCACTGTAATTGACTTGACCGCGGTTACCCATCAAGCCGGAAACCGAAGATAAAGTGACGATACGCCCAGGCTTGCGCCGTCTGACCATCGGCATCACCACCGGCTGCAAGACATTGTAAAAGCCGTCGAGATTGCTGTGAATCACACTGTCCCACTGTTCGCCGGTCAGCGATGGAAAGGCATTATCGGCAGTAATACCGGCATTGCACACCACCCCGTAATAAGCGCCGTGGTTTTCAATATCTTGATTGATTTGTTCGCTGCATTGCGCGCGGTCGGCAATGTCGAATTGTAAAATCCGGGCCAAACGGCCCAGCTGCTCGATTTCGGCAGCGACTTCCTCGGCCTGCGTTCGCCGGCTGCGGCAATGGATGACCAGATCGAAGCCCTGTTTAGCCAGATATAATGCAATCGCTTTACCAATGCCCCGACTGGAGCCGGTCACTAAAACAGTTTTATTCATATTGTGCTCATGTGTTGTTTCAATACTTCATCGCGCGTTCCCACGCGTTGCGTTCATCTTTAATTCCGGCAGTCCTTTACCTGGCGTTAGGCGGAAAACAGGCCACTATCCAGATCTTCCAGATTTTAAAAACCTGGAAGGTCTAACCCGCAACGTTTTCGACAGACGAAATATACTGTCTCATGTGTTGTTCAACGGAGGTTGATAAACGTTGAGATTGGCTGCAACATCCACGCCCTCCCCCAGAATTCGACACTCAAAAACCCCCAAGCCGTCATCCTGCATGATTTTATTCACCCGTACCGTTATCGTTGCGCCGACCTTAAATACGGCAACATTACTGCTATAACGCCGGGTTCCGAGCAGAAAGCCCAGTCGTATCGGCTCATTGGCCTGCCTTGCCTTCACGCCGACATACGCGGCTATCGCTTGCGCCATATATTCAATACCGGCCCAAGCTGGAACGGTTTCATCATCACCGAACAAGCCGTCGCCGCGCACCACAAGTTCAGCCGTCAAGCTCTGATCGTCACAATCGATAATGCGATCCAGCAACACCATGACGCCGGTATGCGGAATCAGGCCGGCAACATCATTCATGCCCGCTCCAACACAATAGACAAGTTATTGCCGCCAAACGCGAACGAATTGCTTTGACAGGTATTGATTCTGCGCCCCAACGTTCCGCCCTTTTTGACCAGATTTAAGGCTGGCAATTCAACATCAGGCTCATCCTCGTTAATATTGGGAATCAATGCTCCTTGTTCATCATCATTAGTCAGCAACAACCAACAAAAAGCCAATTCCAATGCGGCGGCAGCGCCCAGAGTATGCCCGGTCATACCCTTGCTGGAACTCGCCGCCACTGTTGAACCGAATAACGCGTTAACGGCTGTGCTTTCCATCGCATCGTTCAATACCGTGGCCGTGCCGTGCAGGTTCAGGTAATCAATCTGTGCCGGTAATTTACCCGCATCATCCAAGGCATTTTGCATGGCTTTAATCACATCGGTCGCGTTCGGGTCCGGTGCGGCAAAATGATAGGCATCGCTGGTTGCGCCTATGCCTTGCAATATTACCGGACCGGGTTCTTTGCTCAACACAAAAAGGCTGACCGCTTCGCCGATATTGATGCCGTCACGGTGTACGCCGAACGGCTTGCACCGCCCGGTACTGATGGATTCCAGCGCCGCAAAGCCGTTAACGGTCAAGCCGCATAAACTGTCGGCTCCACCCACTATAACCGCATCGCAAAAGCCCAGTCTGATTAACCGCCGCGCCGACGCAAACGCCTTGCCGCTGGAAGAACAGGCCGTAGAAATTGTATAAGCCGGGCCTTGCACGCCCAGAAAATCCGCCAAAAAATCCGCCCCTGCGCCCATTTGCTGCTGCTTGTAATGAAATTGATCCGGCAATATGCCGTGATCCGCCCAATAATCCAACGCAAGCTCGGTATTGCGTACCCCCGAAGTGCTGGTGCCCAGCACAATGCCGATACGATCTGCGCCGAATCGGGCCATCATGTCACTCACGGTCGGTTCGATCTGACTTAATGCCGCCAACAACAGTCTATTATTGCGGCAGTTATAAAGGCTGTAACGTTCGGCAATCTCCGGCAGATCGGAACTAACAGCGCCGACAATGCAACCGGTCCCAAACTTGTCGCTTGCTACCAGTCCCGACCGGTCACCGGCCAGCAGGCGCTGCAATACCTCGGTTTTGCTATTGCCGACCGCACACAACAGGCCTAGATCATTCAGATATAAGGTCATAACTTATTGTTTTAATGTACAGGCGGTAATTGTACTGAAAATTGACCAGTTCGACGGCTTTAGGCCAAACCGGATCGGGGGATAAATAATTAACTTCAACTTGTTTTTTACCACTGACAGTTAAAAAACGTTTATTACCCGCTTCTTCCAATCGCCATTCGGCCGGGAGTTTTTTTTGCAGCTCGGCAATCGGCCAATAAACCAGTTGCAGATCGGAAATAATAAACTCCGGATGGACCGACTCCGGCAATAACGGGCTTTTATCCGACACCACAGTATTGCCGTCGTAAGTCAAATGGAACAGGCTCAAGCCGTCATTGCTGAGTCCGGCCATCGCGATATGCCGGGCATCCAGTTCCAGAACAGCCAACAGGGATTCCTGCCGATCGCCCCACACTGCGTTTATTTGTTGCACTATCCGTCGGGCCGGGCCTAAAGGCGCTGCGATAGGCATCAGCTCAGGTTTAACGGTAACTTGTTTGGGCTGCATCAGCGCACAGCCGGATAGCCATAACAAAAGCATAGCGCTGAAAACCCTTATCGGCATAACTCAACCAAAGTATCCGACTTCGAACATGCATTGTTAATATAAGAGTGTGCTAGTTCCCAAGCTCCAGCTTGGGAACTCAGTGAGGGAAGCTCCAGCTTCCCGTCTCGCGACGCTACGACTTCACCTCGTTCCCACATGCCGCGCTCATCGTTATACACAAATGCCTGCGCAACACCATCATACCTCTCGTTCCCACGCGCCGCGCTCGTCGTTATACACATATCGACGTAGGCCGGAATAAGCCGGTTCGAGCGATAGCAAGAACTGGCGTTTCCGGCACTCCGATTGCCGGAAACGCTCCACCCTTGCTGTCGCCGGGCGGGCTTATTCCGGCCTACATCCTGGCGTTTCCGGCACTCCTGCATTCTCACGCAATCAACGACCCCGTAGGAGCGGGCCGCGCCCGGGACATTTGAGGAACAATATTGACTTGAAGCTCTTTCATCGCGGGCATGGCCCGCTCCTACAACTCTTAACCTAACGGCAGTGATGTAACGCATAGGAACGAGCGACAACAGCCTTATCGGCATAACTCAACCAAAGTATCCAACCTAGGACGGGCATTTTTGACATAAGGATTATTTTCATCCCAGGCATAACCGGCCAGTATTGAACTGATCATTGCCTTAACTTCGGGTTGTTGTCCTGAGTGAAAAATGACATCCTGAAAGCGGCCGTCATACCACGCGTCAACAAACACCCGGAAGGTATTGACGCCGCGCTGCAAAGGCTCGGCGTATTCCCGCTGCCAGTCCACGGCTTCATTGTTAAATTGTCTGACCAAAACATCCGCAGCCAAACCGGCCGATTTCATCGCAATGGTAACGCCGGATGAAAACACCGGGTCCAGGAACTCGCCGGCATTGCCTAACAAGGCATAGCCTTTGCCGTACAGGCTTTTCACATTGGCGGAATAACCGACGATAGTATTGATTTTTTCATCGAACACTGCGTTTTCAAGCAAATAGGTCAAGCTGGGGTCCTGATTAATGATGTCCTTCAAGGCTTGATCATTATTGTCCCAGCCTTGAAGAAATTCAGGCTCTGCAACCACGCCAACGCTGCTGCGCCCGTTGCTGAACGGGATTAGCCAATACCAGACATCCTTATGTTCGGGATGCACCGTGATGCGGATTTTGTTTCTGTCGAATTGGCCGTCCCCGATTCGGTCCTCAATGTGTCCGAACAAGGCTTGCCTGACCGGAAAACCGGATGGCGATTCCAAATCCAGCAACTTTGGCAAAATACGCCCGAAACCGCTGGCATCGAGTACAAAATCGGCACGGTAAGTCATGACCTCTCCCAGACTATTGCGCACCGTCAGCTCCGGCCGGTCTGCTGAAAAATCGGCCGCCATCACTTCCATTTGCCATTGTATGTCAACGCCCATGCGCACCGCTTCATCGGCAAGCAGCTTGTCAAATCGGCCGCGCTGCACCTGAAACGTAGTGCCCATGCCGGGACTGAATTTGTCTTCAAAGGAAAATTCGGTTCTCAGGTCCCGGTAGGCGAAAGAGGCGCCGTTTTTATACTGAAACCCGGCGTTAACCAACGCGTCCATCATCCCGGCCTGTTTAATGAATTCCATGCATTGCGGCAACAGGCTTTCGCCGATACTGAATCGCGGAAACAGCTGCCGTTCCAGAATGGTCACTTTAAAGCCCTGATTTTGCAGCAACGCACCGGCGATACTGCCGGAAGGCCCGGCGCCGATGATGATAATTTCGCCTTTATTATTGTTCGTCATGTTATTTTTTATATTCCTTAAGCCCAATCAATGGCGCGCACAACAGCGCGGTTACAATACCGGCAGTGACGGTAAACCCAAAGGCATGCACGATCTCGGTGGAACTTGTCGCCAATAAGCCGAACGCCAGCAAGGTCGTTAATGCCGAAAGTGTGACTCCCAGCGAAGTGCTGGCTCGCCTGTCGCCGGCCATGAAAAAGAACAGCCCGTAATCGACGCCGATGCCCAGCACCAGCAACGACGCAAACAGGTTGAACAGGCTGAACAACTGGTCGAACCAACCCGACATGGCTAACGAAACCGCCAGCGCGACAACCGGCACCGACATGATGGTTACTGCATTGCGCCAACCGAACTTGAAACCCAAGCCAACCGAAGCCAGACAAAAAGCAACCAGCAACAAGCCGCTGGCCCTGATCCTATACCGTGCAAACAATGACGATACAGACTCGACCTGATCCACCCAGACAACGCCCGGCAAATCCTGTAACGCCATTAATGCGCCGGAATCGCTGATGCCGATTAACGCAACCGTGCTTTGACAGCGACCTGAATCACAGCCCAGCCACAACTGCTGCTTGGTTTCATCGGTAGTCGCCAGCCATTCCGGCAAAGCCAGCGTGTTGCGCCCGGCTGCGGCAAACTGCTTGAGTTCGGCTTTCACAGCCGTCTCGTCAAAGCCGAGATCAGTCATGTAGCGCTCAAGTAAGCCCGAGTCGTACAGCTTATGCTTTAGCAAGCGGTAATTTTGTTGCTGCCGATTCGTATCAGGCCAATAGTTGCTCAAGCCTTCATAAGCAGTCAGCGCTTTTTTCTGTTTTAACGACTCCAGACGTTTAAGCAGCCTTTGTTCATTTTGATGCCAGTCGGCTTGATCTTGCCCCGACACCAGAAAAAACTGGTTATCGGGACTCATCGGAAATAACTGCCGGATTTTATCGGCGGTACGGAGCAATCCGGCCGGTGGCGATTGCAGCAAGCGCACATCATCCTGCGGCGTCAGCATCCACAGACCGCCCGCTACAAAAATTGTCAACATCAATCCCAGCCGGCGCCGACGTTTGAAAATCCACAGCGGCCAGTGTTGTTCCCAATAGGTTGTCAGTTTAAATATTCCAGGCTCATGGTCGAATGTGAACCCGGTTAACAGTAACGGAAACAGCATTACCACCGTCAGCCAGGCGACCAGCAAACCCATCGCCGAAAATAACGCCACTTCCTGCAACCCCGGAAACGGCGAAAAGCCCAAGCCCGCATAACTTAGCAGATTGCTTAACAGCCCTAAAGAAAGCCCCGGCAGAATAAACTTTAGGCCTTTTCGGGGATTCCAGTCCTTCTCGCCGAAACTGTCGCACAAAAAATGCTGCGCATAGTCATCGGCGACGCCGATCAAGCTGGCTCCGAAAACCAGGGTAAGAATATGTATCTTGCCGAAAAACAGCACGCAGGCAACCAGCGCGGCGAGCAGGCCGCTGCCTATTGCGAGGCTCGATAACAACAAAGGCCTGACGCTGCGAAAAGTCGCCCACAGCAACACGATAATGCCGAGGCTCGAGCCTATGCCGACCGTGGAAATTTCCTGTTTGGCCGACTCAGCGCCATGCGCGGTAAACAATGCCATGCCGGAAACCAGCAATTCGCCGCCGGCCGTTTTGACTTGCTCGGTTGCGCTGTCAACCAGGCTCGACAGGGTTTCCAGCTTATCCAGCTGCAACCTTTCATCCTGCAAATCGGTCAATAACAACGCCCAAAACCGATGCTGATCCGACAATACGACGATGCCCTGCTCCAGATTCAACTTGATCGGATTTTGCGCATTGAAATAACGGCCAAATAGCAACGACGGATCGCGTTCCAGATCGGCCGCCTGCATCTGCCCGATGGGGCTGTTCAGTATCTCCAGGTTCTGCCTGATTAACTCCTCAGGGTTAGCCGCCAAGATTGCTTGGGTTTGCGTATCCAACAGCTGATAACGATAAGGAAACAGTTGTTGATACTGCTTGATATAGTGCTGCTGCGGAAACTCCAGCACCACCTTGTTAAACAGCTTGCTTTGTTCCAGTTGCTGTTTAAGCTTTTGTGCATGATTGATGGCTTCTTGAGACGTCGCAGCACCGGCCAGCCAGATCACTTTCCGGTTAAGCAGCTGATTATGTTGCAGGGTGGCTTTGGCGATTTCCGGCTGCTGTTCGCTGGTTGGCAATAACGCTAAAAAACTTGTTTCCAGCCAGTCTTTAGTCAAAACCTGACTGCCGAGAACACAGATGACCAGCATTCCGGCCAGCCAAAGCCCTGCCGTCAACTTAGGGTGATAAACGTTCAAAATCGGCTTCTTGTTCATCGGTTAACTGTACAGGGTGTGTGATGTTATCGAAGTTAATGCGGGTGACATTGCCGCCGGTTTCTCGTATTTCCAACCAGCGCAGCTCGGTGTCGCCCGACAACAGCATCGTACTGATGATAAGTTTCAGCATCTCATCTTTAGGGGTTAACTCCAACTGCCAGGGCGTTTTTTGATCGCTTCCGGTGATGGCAAAGCCATCGGTTAATGCCGCCAAGTCACCGCCCAACATGGCCTTAAAAACCTTGCCGAAAGCCGCGGGCACCGCTTGCTCGCCCTGCCCTGTCAACAGCCGCGACTCATTGACCAGCAGTAACGAAGCAACCGGCGTCAGAGTTTTCCAGATAACACCCTTGCTTTGGTCGTAGGTAAACGTGCCCGTGGAAATTAAAGGCTTGTGTAGTACCTTCAGGTGTTTTTGCTGGTGAAAGTCGCCCTGGGTGATCGGTGTTTTTGCCAAGCGTGCGGCGATTTGAGCTAATACATCGTCAGCGTAACTTTGACCTGGCAACAAAAAAAACAGTAATAACGATTTTAAGAAAATAGCCGGGATATAGCGGCAGCGTAATCCAATGCAGTTCTGGAACAAAGAAGTGCTAAACATACAACTCAACCGCTAAATGCTGGAAATGTTTATCAATCGTCAATACTTTTACTTGATAACGTTGAGCGATAACAGCGATTAACGCATCGGTTAAAGGCAAGGTAATCCCTCGACTTCTAAGCTCTTGCAATAACAATCCGGTATTTACCCAATCAAGTTCCTGCGTAGGGAACGAGATTACAGAATTTATCAGAAGATTAATTTGTTGTTGCTGTTTTTCAGTTTTAACGCCTTGCAGCAACTCGGCAATAATCACGCCTGTGATAGCTGCTTGATTATTTTCTATTAAAACAGCAACTTGATTTCCGAGTTCACCTTCCTGGTAACGTAAAAAATCAATCCAGGCGCAAGTATCAATTAAAACCAAGCCATTACTCATTTATTGATTTCCAATTCGCGCAATGCCTGCCAGTTATCCTCAATATCAACTTGCCCGCGCAAGGCTAATAAATCCTGCTGTCGCTTTGCCTGCTGCAAATAGGTTTGAATAGCTTTATAAATAGCTTCGGATTCAGTATTGGAATGGGTGTAAAGCATCAAGCTTTTTAACTGCTGGTCATCAATGGTAACTGTGGTTTGCATGGCACGCCTCCTAAAAATAGCTTTTCATCTTTGTATTTAACTTGATAGATCATATACCTGATTTTTCTTAGCTCTGCAAACCGCACAGTATGGGTGTTTTTGCCAATCGTGCGGCGATTTCATCCAACACAGTAACACCTTGGCCGAACGCCAATACATACAGCAACAGCGCTTTGAGTAAAATCAAGAAGCCTCCAATCCGAGCTTTTCAAACAACACAGCGGGCGATACAAAGCACATTTCCCGCGTTGCCAACTTTACAGCCACCTGAACGCTATGGCCTTTGGTCAGCCTTAAGCCTGAGCTTTTATCGGTGATCAGGTAGTTTATTTTCAGGCGGTTTTCCCATTCGACGATTTTCGCTGTTACCGTAATGATCTGCCCGAACATTGCCGGTTGCGCATAACGGATGCTTAAATCAATGACCGGCCACGCATAGCCGGAATCGCGCATTTTCGGGTAGTTGTAATCGATTTTATCCAGCAGCGCACAACGGGCAATTTCAAAATACTTGGCGTAATGCCCATGCCAAACCACCTCCATCATATCAACATCATGGAAAGGGATTTGCAGGTCGATTGAGGTTTGGTGAATCATTATATTCTCCGAGCCACGCGGCGCAACGCGCCCTGAACTGCATTCCCACGCGGCGCGTGGGAACGAGAAGTTGCTTGATGAATGCCTTTATTCATATAAATCCCAATGCTGCTTGCGACTCAACTCCAGACATAACCGCAGCTCTTGCTCCAACGCCCGGTCGGCACTCAAAAACGGGCTATGTTCGCGCAGTTGCCTGACGGTGTTTTGCAAAGCCGGACTTAACGCCTCCACATTACCCCGCAGCTCAACGCCCTGAACAACGGCAAGCAATACAGCCACGGCAACCTGTTCGGTTAATTCCAATATGCGGATGCAATCCCGGGCGGCGATGGTGCCCATACTGACTTTGTCCTGATTGTGACATTCGGTGGAGCGGGAAAACACGCTGGCGGGCATGGTCAGTTTAAGGGCTTCTGCGGTCCAGGCCGATACGGCTATTTGCAAGGCCTTGAAGCCGTGGCTCAGCAAGGCTTGTTCGCCGGTAGCGCCGGAAAGGTTGGCAGGCAAACCCTGATTGAATTTGGGGTCCATCAACTGTGCCATTTGCCGATCCATTAAATCGGCCAGATTAGCTACAGCGGTTTTAAGAGAGTCCATCGCAAAGGCAATGTGTCCTCCATAAAAATGACCGCCATGCAGGACGTGTTCGCCTTCGGCATCAATAATGGGATTGTCGTTGGCGCTGTTTAATTCATTTTCAATAAACTGCCGCAGCCAGGGCAATGAATCTTCCAGCACGCCGATGATATGCGGCGCGCAACGCAGGGAATAGCGATCCTGCAAGCGGGTATCGTGGCGCGGCGCACTGTGCCGCAACTGCAAATCCGAACGTATCCGCTCGGCGACGCGGTTTTGTCCGGGATGCGGCTTGACCGAAAACAGCTGCTCGTCAAAGTGGTAGGCATTACCGTTTAAGGCGACCGACGCCAGGCTGGTAATGCGCGTGATCAAGCGGGATAAATACTCGGCGCGTTGATAGGCCAAACAGGCGATGCCGGTCATGGCCGCCGTACCGTTCATAATCGCCAGACCTTCTTTGGGCTTTAAGGTTAGCGCTTCAATATTAAGCCCGGCAAAAACCGTTTGCGTGGCTTGACGCTCACCTTGATAAAACACGTCCCTCTCACCGGCCAGAACGGCTGCAACATAAGATAACGGGGTTAAATCGCCGCTGGCGCCGACCGAGCCTTCCTGCGGGATCATCGGCAAAATGTCCTGTTTTAATAATTCAGCCAGCTGTTGCAATAACCGGTAGCGGACGCCCGAATAACCGCGAGCCAAGCTGGTCAGGCGCGCCGCCAATATGGCCCGTGTTTGCCGGGCATCAAAATGATCGCCCAATCCGCAACCGTGGAAAGTATATAGCTGTCTGGGCAGTTGCTCGACCAGATGGAGCGGAATCGAGACCGTGCAGGACTCGCCGTAACCGGTCGTTACGCCGTAAACAAAGCCCTCTTCCTTTAACAAGGTATCGATAAAGCGTGCGCCTTTGTTGATGCGCTCAATAAATTTCGGCTGTCTGCCTAACTTCACCTGCGCTTGCTGGTTGGCAATTTGGCAAATGGCCTCAATGGTCAACGGTTGACCATCAAAAACCACGGTATTTTTACTGTTCATCGCTTTCTTTATCAACCAAGTGCCAAAAATCGAAAAAATTAAACCACTGTAACGGTTCCATTAAGCAATAATGCTCCAGGCGCTGGGCATATCGCTGAATTGTTTGCTGTATGGCTTGTTCCCGGCTTTTTCTGGGGAGCGTTAAGCTATCGCTGAAATGCTCAAAATGGATCACCTGCCTGCCCTGTTGTTTCAAGCAAAACAAGGTGTAAACCGGACATTTAAGCAATGAGGCCAAAATAAACGGGCCCTGCGGAAACAACGCGTCCGCGCCCAGAAACCTGGCCCGGCTAACGCGCGGATTCCGACTGACCGAGGTTCTGTCGGCGGTAATAATGACCAACTCACCGTTATCGATTTTATCGCTCAGCATCATTGCGGTGGCGGCGCTAATGTCGGTCACCTGGATCAGGTTCAAGCCGCTGTTCTCATTGGTTTGCTTTAGCAAGCGATTGAATTTTTCTGCATGTTTGGTGTGTACCAATACGTTAATGCGAGGCGCATCATCCAGATCAGCAATCACGCGGCAAACTTCAAGATTGCCCAAATGCGAACCTAACAGGATTGCCCCCCTATCCGCCTTGACTTGAGCCAGCAATTCGTCGCGTCCTCTGTAGCTGACGTCTGCACACGACAATGCACCCGACCAGGCCGCCAGTTTGTCGATAATGGCATTGGCGAAGCTGATGAAGTGCCGATAGCTGTCCCGAAGATTTCCGTTTAAGTGTGATGCAGGCAAAAGCTTCGCAACGCGCTTGAGATAAGCCTGACTGGCCTCCCTGCCCGGCTTGTTCACCAGCCAGTAATAACTCACGACCGGATATAAGAACCACTGCAACACGGTTCGCCCAAGCAGCAGGTAAACGCGCAGCAAGAAACGCATGCCCCAAATCATGCTCCATTCGCCCACTTCCGACCAATGCGAAGATTTTTTCATTATCGATGCCTGCTCAGCAATTGCGGGATGCGCGGCAACATCCCAAAAAACAGCTTGGCATGGGTTTTCGAAATCATGAGGTTATCCCGCCACAACTTGAAATGCGACACGCCGTCGTAAGGATATTGCACCGCAGTCGGTATATTGATCACCTCCACGCCCTGCCAGTACAGGCGCACCAGGATATCGATGTCAAAATCCATGCCTTTCGCTATGTCTGTGTCATCGGATAATTCCGTCACCGCGTTCAAGGGATACCAGCGGAAACCGCACATGCTGTCCGCAATCGCAAAGGATAAGGTGTTGATCCATACCCACATATTGGCAATATTCCGACCGTAAACCCGGCTTTTCGGCGCTGTTTTATCAAACTGCGGTTGACCCAGAATCAGCGTTTCAGGATGTTGTCTGCCCGCCTCAAGAAACACAGGAATGTCGTTAACGTCGTGCTGCCCATCGGCATCGATCTGAATCGCGTGGCTAAATCCCATAGCCTTTACTACCTTAAAACCATCCAGCACGGCAGCGCCTTTGCCGCCATTTTCCGAACGATGGATTAACGTGAGCCAATCGGACTCCTGTTTGACGCAGTCTGTCAGAATTTGGGTGCAAAGCGCCGAACTGCCGTCATTAACCAGAAAAGTCGGAATGTCGAAGCTTTTTAATTTGGCAAGCACATGGGAAATCGCGGCTTCGTGGTTGTAAACGGGAATTATGATGCAGGTTTTCATACCTTGCTCCCGTAAATCATGCGCCCTGAACTATGTGCGCCGCGCTCTGAGCTGAAATTAAAATACAGTTTTCCCATTGCTGCTTTCCAGTCGAGAGTCAGCGTTAATTCATCGTCGGGCTGTATAATCCGGGTAAATTTAACAACTTCCATCTGTGAAAACGGCTTATCGATAATAAAAAACAGTTTGCCGAAATGTTCCACCCAAGCCAGTTGCACTACGCCCGGCAAAACCGGGTAATCGGCAAAATGGTCGGGGAAATACAGCAAATCTTCGGGCACTCTAAGACCCAGCCGGGCACTGTCGGAAGCGACATCCAGACTCAGCACTTGAGGCAATTTCCGGCTATCAAAATCCAACAGGCTTTTTAACAGCGGCTGCCTGATTTTGCCCTGAGTCGTTAGCGGCATAGCGTTTACAAACAACCACTTTCTGGGTAACACCACTGCCTCAAACCATTGCCCAAGAGTTTTGCGCAATTGCCTGATTAGCCGGTTTCTGCCTTGGATTTTCAATTGCGTCACTCCCTGTTGGCTTAACACAATGACCGCCGCGACGACATCCCTGCCTTTGGCTATCACCAGTGCGTGAGCATCATCTATCCACGGCTCGCTTATCAAGTGCTGCTCCAGCTCAACCAATGACAGACGTTTTTCTTCGATTTTGACGATGCGATCCGAACGTCCATGCAGCATAAACCGGCCATCGTCCAGCCGGGTGATTTGGTCGTCCAGTTGAATCCCCCCCTTAGAAAAATCGGGGCTAGGGAGAATTTCCAAATAAGGCGAATGCAGCAACCACTTATCATCAATACAGCTTAACCTCATGCCGGAAAATAACGTCCAAGCGGCCGTTATAGATTGTCGCCTCCAAGCGATACCGCCGGTCTCGGAGCTGCCGTAGATTTCAATCACCGCCTGTCCGCCATCGGTCAATATCTGTTGTGCCGCGTTCTCCGGCAACGCGCCGCCGGAACTAAAAACCGCCTTTAACCCGGCAATACCGTCCCAAGGCGACTGCTGATCCAAGCGCTTTAAATGCGCGGGACTGGCAACCCAGTAAGCCGATCCGTGTTGAATGGCATTAACCAGCGTTTCAGGATTGAGATAAGCCTGACTATGAAAACACCGTCCTGCCGACAACGGCCAAAGCACGCGAAACAGCAAGCCATAGATATGCTGATGACTGACCGTCGCCAACGCCGCCGCATCACCCAGTTGCTCGCCCCAGTGTTTTTCGAGCGTGGCGATTTCAAGCTGGAACTGGTTAAGGCATTTGGCTATCGGCTTGGCCTGCCCCGTAGAACCGGAGGTAAAAATAACCAGTTGCGTGTGCAAAGGATTTAACGGCGATAAAGACCGGCTGGAACACTCCGATGCCTGCAAACAGTCATCGAAACACTCGCCGTTTTTCCAATCGCCCAGCAACTGGCAGTCTGGTGCTAATTGCTCAGCGGTGCCGGGGCAATTATTGCCGGGTATCCAGACTTGTTTACCGGCATGCAGCAACGCAAACAACAGCACGGCAAACGGATAAGCGTCTTCAGTATACAAAGCGTAGTGCTGAAACGGTTGCGCTTGCAGTTTATCGGCCCAAAATTTAACCGTGTCTGCAAATTGCCCTGCCGAATAATACTGCCCGGCATGATAGGCAATTGGCGTATCGACCGGCCTTTGGGCAGCCAAACAATGGGACAACGGCAACAGCTTATCTGACATGCTTCTGGGTTCTCATCCTGATCAGATATTCGGCGGCGAATAAAACGCCCATCAGCACATAAGCGATCAGGCCATTGTATAAACTCCAGACTTCCAGGCTGCACCAAAAGGCCGTTACCCATGCCAGAGTGCCATTAACGATAAAAAAGCCGCACCAGACTTGAGTCACACGGCGGGTATAAATGACGCCTTCCGGCGGTAAATCAGGATGCTGTAAACGGGCCAGACGTTCAATCAAGCTGGGTGGAAAAAACAGGCTCCAGCCGAAAATAAGCAGCATCAAACCATTAACCAGAATCGGGTAAAACAGCAAAGTGCCTAATTGGTTGCTCCACATCGCAAACAGGCAATAGCCGATACCTGCAATCAATAGCGGGGTACTCCAGTGTTTAATGGAATAACTGGCCGCCAGTCTGACCAGCAGCAACCCAATCAATAGGCCGGCTATTTTCCAGGGCTCAAAATAGTCTCTGCCGAAAAAAACCGCCAGCGGGTATAACAGCGTCGATAAACCCATCACACCACTTACAAACAACCGCATATCAGTCATTAAGCATCTTATAAACCGCCTCGACCACATCGCCAATGGTGCGGGCGGTTTTGAAATCTTCGGCTTTGATCGATTTACCGGTCATTTCTTTAAGCCTGACTATCATGTCCACCGCATCGATACTGTCGAAATCCAGGTCGTCGTACAGCCGCGCTTCCAAAGTAATCGCCTGCTCGTCCATCTCAAACATCTCGACCATAATCTCCTTGATGGCCGTTAAAATTTCTTCGCGCTCTTTTATCATAATCGCCTCAACCGCGCGCGGCTTCAATGTATTCAGCCAACGTTGAAACCGAGGAGAAAATCTTCACCACGTCCTCTTTTTCAGCATCAATCTTTACGTTGTATTTTTTGCGAATCGCCAAGCCCAATTCCAGGGCATCGATGGAATCCAGCCCCAAACCGTCATTAAACAACGGTGCCTGACTGTCTATATCCGCCACGCTGATGTCTTCCAGATCCAGCGTATCAATAATGAGTTGTTTTAATTCATTTTCCATCGTGCTTATAAAGCTCTCTCTTGAGTGAAATAATCTTGCAAATATTGTGTAAAGCGGCGTACGCCTATCGATCCTGGACTGATTTCGGCAAACTCATCCAGCGCAATATCGTCGCCGACGCGCATAGTCAGGTGAAAGCGGCGCTCGGGGATTTCATACCACCGCTCGGTTTTGGTTAAGGTGCTGGGATAACAGGTCAGTGTCACTGGCGTCACAATAGCATTCGCCTGCAAGGCAATGGCTGCCGCGCCGCGTTGAAAATGATACGGCTTGCCCGGTATTGACCGGGTTCCTTCAGGAAAAATAATCATCGATCCGCCCGAGCGCAACCAGGCAACGCACTCGGCTATCATGTGCTCGGGATCGCCGTTGCTGATATATCCCGCATTGAGTATGGGGCCGCGCATGAACGGGTTATGCCATAGCTTGGCTTTGACAATACAACTGACCTGTTTGATTTGGCTGATCAAAAAAACAATGTCGACCAGCGTTGGATGATTGGCGATGATCAACTGCCCTGGGCGGTTAAGCTTGTCCAGACCCACGATTTCGTAAGTCATCACCCCAAGCCTGTGCATCAAGCCGATGAAGACATAAAAGCTGTAACTCACCGTTTTTTGTCCACGACCGATCTTTTGACGCCGATTGCCGGGCAACAGCGACAACACCGGAAACACGAATGCCCACAGCAATAAGCCGCCGACGCCAAAGCTTAAAAAGCTCAATCCTGTTGCCAGAAGACGCCAGCCATAGCCTAATTTTGTCGCTATTTTTTGTGCCATTCCCAGCTATGTCTATGATTGCCCAGCACCAACGTTTCATCGTCGGCAACAAGAAATTTTATGAAAGAGAGTATCTGCAAAGCCTGCTCGCCATCGTCGCGATGCGCGGGTGATCTGTTAAATTGCAACGGCAAGCCACTGCCAGTTAAAGAAACTTTTAAAGCCAATGCACAAATGGCAGGCGCATTAAGCGCAAACGGTAACGACGGGTAAAAATCCGATAGCGGTTCATCATACATCACTATCAGTACTTCGTTATGGTGTTCCTGCAAAAGCCCCAGCGCTTCAATAAACGCCGGAGCAATACCGTCCTGGCCCGGCGCAACCACGGTAATTTCCTGATGATTGGCATAGGCGATGGAAAACAATCCCGCTATGGCGTTATGAACTGACAAACTAAAGGCTGTCGGCGAAACTTCGTCACCTTTTTGCATGCTTTTGAGCATCTCCAATGACTTATTCACTTCGCCATGGGCGGAGCTAAAAACAATGGGCAATGACTTATCGCTGTCAATACAACCGTTCGCGGCATTAAAAACCGCCCTGGCTAATGGGCTTAATCTACGTTGCAGCACCTTGGGCACCGCAGCCGGTAGGGCCGCTTTTTCCTGTTGGGCAAAAGTCTGATGGTCATGCCACTTTCGCCAATCTTCGTGACAGCTCATTCCGGGTGCCCAAGCGTTCCAGCTTCGCAGTACAAAATCAACCGTCATGATATCCATCCGCTTGAACGGTTACACTGGACGGAGAATAAAAAATCAAAACCCCTTGAATTCATAAAATAAATGCAATTCCTCGCAGACTTGAGAATGCCGGTTGTTGAAGACAAATTTGCAGCTGTCAAAGTATCGGCATGACGCCCACAACCGGTACGTTGCTTTTAAATATCGCCCATACAGCCATACCGGGCATCAAAGCCAAACTTTGTGCGCTTTGCTGCGTAATCATGGCGACCAGCGTTTCGCCGCCGGGTAGCAAAACGATCACCTCCGCATTCACCTCATCCTGTTGGACGCGAATCACGCTACAGGACAGACGGTTGCGAGCCGTAAACCGATTGGGATCGGAATCGATTGTTAGCGTTATGTCGGCACTGTTGATCAACAATACCGCATCGGCACCGACCTGTAAGCCAAGGTCGCGGAGCGACGTCAAGGTTACGGAGGTAATAACCTGTTCGCCCCCTTTCAATTTCACGATAACTTCGGCATTCACCGCACCGGCTTGAATCGCGGTAATACTGCCAAAAATCTGATTACGGGCGCTGGTTTTAACTACCAGACGCTGCAACAGCAAAACCGTATCGGGATCATCGGCGAGACTGCGGTTGAGTTGATCAAGAAACTGTTGATGCTGTTGTTCCAGGCGGGTAAACAGCGCCAGTAAAGAGCGTCCTGCTTCGGTTAAACAGGTGCCGCCGCCTTTGCTGCCGCCCGTGGCGGTGCTGACTAATGTTTTCGGGGCCCCATTATTGGCTCTTTCGATGATCTGCCAAGCGCCTTTATAACTCAAACCCACCTGCTTGGCGGCCTGATTGATTGAGCCGCTTTGATCTATCGCCCTTAGCAAGCCGATCATGCGGCTATCCAGCATGTCGGCCAGCCGCAATTCACCCTTGATCCAGGTCGGCGCGGCGTTGTCGCTAGTAATGGTTTGGGACATAAATCAACGAGGGATGAATAACCTGCTTTGCAGGAAGATTGGATCTTGTTAGGACAGACATTATTTTATATGAAGAAACAGCCTGTTTCCATAATCGTTATTTACTTTTGTACATAACGAATTAAACTAAAGCCGTGCCTTATTCCAATCTTTCCGGATAAGTTCTGCCCGCATCGACGAATTGACGGAGATGTAAATTTCATAAATACAATTATAGGCCATTGATGATGCAAAGAAAACCTCTTGCCAATGTTGCTGTCAGTCATACACTCAGCTTAATTGTCGCCGGTGGCTTTTATATAGGCGGCTGCGGTACTGTTCAGGCGGTTGAAAAGAAAAAATACAGCAAACCGCCGTTTACCGTCTTTTCCAGCCAAATGCAGGATGCCTTACTGGGATCGGACAAATACGAAAAACCGGTCTGGAATCTGCACGATACACTGAACCTGCCGAAATGGCTGTCTCTGTCGGTGGAACAGCGCACCCGCTACGAAACCATGGACGGCAGTTTCAAGGCCGGCGGCAAAGGCCGCGACCAACAAATTCCGTTGCAAACCGACGTATTCCTGGAGGCGCGCTTCAATCATCTACGCGCTGGAGCCGAGTTTCTGGATGCACGGCAGTTCGGCGCCGATAGCGGTTCCGGGATCAATAACACCCACGTAGACGAGGCTGACTTTATCCAAGGTTATCTGGCCTGGGCCGATCAGAACGTAGCCTACAGCGGTCTGGGAGCGGAAGTCATCGTCGGTCGTCAATCGCTTAATATCGGTAGTCGCCGGTTGATTGCCAGAAACGCGATGCGCAACACCATCAATAGTTTCGACGGCATGCGGCTACGTTTGCTCGATTATAACAACTGGCAATTCAATGCTTTTGTGACCAAACCGGTCGGCCGCTATCCGAATAATTCGGCGCAACTTCTTGATGGCTTCCACAGTTTCGATGAACCGGAATACCAAACCTGGTTTTCCGGCGGAATCCTGGAAAAATACGACATCGCCAAGGGCATTAACGCCGAATTATATTTGTACCATCTAGACGAAGGCGACCGCAAACGCAGCCAGACTGCCAACCGGCGCTATTTCACGCCCGGCATGCGATTTTATATGAAACCGGCCAAAGGCGCATTCGACTTTCAAACCGAAACCATCGGCCAATTCGGCACGGTGCGTTCATCGACCGCCGCCAACAATAGCACGGATTTAGACCATTCCGCCTGGTATCAACACCTGGACGTCGGTTACACCTTTGCTATGCCCTGGTCGCCGCGTTTGGCGCTGGAATACGATTACGCCAGCGGCGATCACGACCCCAACGACAGAAAAGATCAGCGTTTCGATACCCTGTTCGGAGCAAGGCGCTTCGAGTTCGGTCCGACCGGCATTTACGGCGCCTTTGCCCGCAGCAATATCAATACGCCGGGCTTGCGCTTAACCGCCGAGCCGCGAAGCGATGTGCAGCTTGGCCTCAGTCACCGGCTCTACTGGCTGGCGGAGGATAAGGATAGTTGGACCTCAGCCAATCTGCGCGATACCACGGGTAGAACCGATAACTTTATCGGCCAGCAACTCGAACTGACAGCTCGCTGGGATTTCAACAGCAGCCTGAATTTCGAAACCGGCTGGGCGCATCTGTTCAAAGATACTTTCGCCAAGGAAACCACCAATGCGCCAACTAATAAGGATGACGTCAATTATGTCTATGTACAAAGCCTGTTGCGTTTTTGACGGATTGATAAACCGACGAACCTGATAAGTTAGCCGCGTTTGACAGCAGGGCAATAAATTACCGGCACATTGGATTATGCTCAGGACGATGCGAGTAAGACCTTCCAGGTTTTTAAAACCTGGAAGGTCTGGTGTACCTAGCTCGAATAACGTTTCAGGCAACCTGGCTTACAGGATTTATAAAATCGAAATAATTCTCATCATTTAAATTATTGGAGAATTTTATGTTATATCAGCACCTTTTTTGCTCTATCCTCGCCGCATGGCTGATTTTGCTTGCACCTTCTACCTGGGCCGCAACTACGCTGGTCGCCGTCGCCTCGGATTTCACTAAACCGATGACCGAAATCGCCGCCGCTTTTGAAAAAACCACCGGCCATAACGCCAAGCTGTCGTTCGGTTCCTCCGGCAAGGCTTTCGCGCAAATTCAAAGCGGCGCGCCGTTTGAAGTCTATTTGTCGGCCAGCGAAAAATACCCGCTGGAACTGGAAAAATCCGGTTTCGCGGTTATCGACAGCCATTTTGTTTACGCTATCGGCAGACTGGTGTTGTGGTCGGCTACACCCGGCTATGTTGACGCTCAGGGAGAAATTTTGAAAACCGGCACTTTCAAACACATTGCCTTGGCCGATCCCAGCCATGCGCCCTACGGTGTGGTGGCAGAGGACGTAATGAAAAGTCTGGGCGTATTAGACAAGCTGCGTCCCTTGTTCGTAATGGGCGAAAACATCTCGCAAACCTTTCAGTTTATTAGCACCGGCAATGCCGAGCTGGGTTTTGTGGGACTGGCGCAAGTCATTGATGTTAATAGCGGAAAAATCGGTAGCGGTTCGGGCTGGATCGTACCGGATAATCTGCATAGTCCATTCCGGCAAATGGCCGTGTTGCTGAAAACCGGCGTCGAAAACCCGGCGGCGCTTGCCCTAGTGGATTTTCTTAAATCGCCCACAGTATCGGCGATTATCGAAAAATACGGTTTTGGTTTGCCTCAATAATAGGAAAATACTTATGTTAAGCCCCGCCGATCTCGACACGCTGATCTTAACCTTCAAAGTGGCCAGTACCGCCACCTTGCTGATGCTGCTGTTCGGCACCCCATTGGCTTGGTGGCTGGCCCGAACGCACTCCGCATGGAAAGGCGTCATCAATGCCGTCGTAGCATTGCCGCTGGTGCTGCCGCCGACGGTATTGGGCTTTTATCTACTGGTGCTGATGGGCCCGGCCGGAACCATCGGCAAATTCACAACTTGGCTGGGATTGGGCACCTTGCCATTCACCTTTCCGGGATTGATAGTGGCGTCGGTGCTGTATTCGTTGCCGTTTGTCGTGCAGCCGTTGCAAGCCTCATTCAACGCCATCGGCGAACAGCCTTTGGAAGCGGCGGCAACCTTGCGCGCAGGCCCTCTGGATACTTTTTTCAGCGTCGTCGTGCCGCTAGCGAAACCCGGCTTCCTGACTGCTGCTATTTTAGGTTTCGCCCACACCGTCGGCGAATTCGGCGTAGTGCTGATGGTCGGCGGCAATATTCCGGACAAAACCCGCGTCGTGTCGGTGCAAATCTACAACCATGTCGAAGCGCTGGAATATGCGGAAGCTCACTGGCTGGCCGGGGTGCTGCTGCTGTTCTCATTTAGCGTATTGCTGGTGCTGTACACCGTGCTAAAAACGCACCCCGTCGCCCATCCCCTTAAGTGATAAACATGACCACAATTCAAGCCCGCTTCCAACTCGATTACGGCGACTTTAAACTGGACGTCGACTTAAAGCTGCCCGGCACCGGCATTACCGTGTTATTCGGCCATTCAGGCTCCGGCAAAACCACGCTGCTGCGCTGCATCGCCGGACTGCAACACGCGCCTCAGGGTAAGCTGGCAATCAACGGCAGTATTTGGCAAGACAGCGAACGCGGCCTGTTCTTGCCCACCCATAAACGCTCACTAGGCTATGTGTTTCAGGATGCCAACCTGTTTCCGCATTTAACGGTGCGGGATAACCTGCATTACGGCTTGAAGCGGATTAAGCAAAATTCAGGCACGGTCAAACTGGAGCACACCATTGAACTATTGGGCATCGGTCAGTTAATGGAGCGCATGCCGGAACGCTTGTCCGGCGGCGAACGACAACGGGTCGCCATTGCCCGCGCATTGGCGCTCAATCCTGAAATATTGTTGATGGACGAGCCGCTGGCGTCGCTGGACTTCAAACGCAAGCAGGAAATCCTGCCGTTTTTAAGCCGCCTGCATCAGCAACTGGACATTCCTGTGCTGTATGTCACCCATTCCCAACAGGAAGTCGCGCAATTGGCCGACACGCTGGTGATCATGGAAGACGGCCGGGCGCTGGCTTCAGGACCGCTTTCGGAAACGCAAAGCCGTCTCGACGTGCCGCTGGCGCAAGACCGGGAAGCCGCCACGGTTTGGCAGGCGACCGTCGCCGAACATGAAGCCGACTATCATCTGACCCGCGTCGCCTTTGCCGGTGGCTCACTTAGCCTACCGGCGGTCGACGCCGAGATCGGCACACCGTTACGGGTACAGATTTACGCCCGCGATGTCAGCATCGCCCTTGAAGCGCCAACCGCCACCAGCATACTCAATGTGCTGCCCGCGACCATCACCGGCATCGCCGACGGCCGAGATGGTCAAAGCGTGGTGCGGTTGCAAGTCGGCGATCAGGCGCTGCTGGCGCACATCACCCGCAAATCGGCGTTGTTGCTGGATTTGCAGATCGGCATGGCGGTTTACGCGCAGATCAAGGGTACATCACTATTAAATTAATCAACACCCCGGAGATTCATCATGAAAGTAAGTGCTCGTAATCAGTTTGTAGGTACCGTCAATGAAGTGCTTATCGGCGCGGTTAATGCCGAAGTTCATGTCGGCCTAAAGGGCGGCGAAACCATCGTCGCCTCCATTACCAAGGAATCCGTCGAAAAGCTGGCGATCAAAACCGGCATTGAAGTTATCGCCCTGATCAAAGCCCCGCAAATCATCATCGTCACCGATTTCGGCGGCTATCGGCTTTCGGCGCGCAACCAGCTGCAAGGCACGGTAACCCAGGTCAAACCCGGCGCGGTCAACGCCGAAGTCGATATCGAGTTAAAAGGCGGCGAGCAGGTTGCCGCGACCGTGACCAACGACAGCGTCGAAGCCTTGGGCTTGAGCAAAGGCAAACCGGCCACTGCGGTGTTCAAGGCTGGTGCGGTGATTCTGGCGGTTGGAAGCTGATTAGCCGGAGATAACAACCCTTAAAGGGATGCTATCTCTTTTTTATCTTCGACCGGATAGGACAGTTCTTCGCCGCAGATGCGGCAGTAGTTTGCGTCCGGCTCATGTTCGCTTTTCCGGCACCTCGTACAAATCCGCTTATCGGCGCGCGCGCTTTGTTTCCTCATTTCCTGGGATAGTTCGGCGGTGAATATGCCGGTGGGTACGGCGATGATGGCGTAGCCGGTCACCATAACTATTGCCGAGACGGCTCGCCCCAGATCGGTTTTTGGCGTGATGTCGCCAAAGCCCACCGTGGTCAAGGTTACCACTGACCAATAGATGCTTACCGGTATGTTGGTGAAGCCATTTTCCGGACCTTCGATCAAATACATGGTCGAGCCGAAAACAACCAGCAAGGTGGAAATGGTAAACAGGAAGATGGTGATCTTGAACCGGCTGGCCATCAAGGCATTAACAAGCAAATTGGATTGATTGATAAATTGCACTAGCTTCAGGATACGGAATATCCGCAAAACTCTCAGAATGCGAATGACCAGCAGAGCATGAAAGCCGGGAATGAAAAAGCTGATATAGGTAGGGACTATTGCCAACAAGTCGATAATACCGTAAAAACTGATGATGTATTTGAAGGGTCGGTGCATGCAGAAGATTCGGAGAATATACTCGACCGTGAAAAACACAGTAAAAAACCATTCCGCTTTAAACAGCTGCTCCCCGTATTGCTGACTGATGTCCGCAACGCTGTCCAGCACGATCGTCAAAACACTGGCCAGAATAGCAATGATCAGAATGATGTCGAACCAGCGTCCCGTAGGCGTGTTAGCCTGATAAATAACCTGGTATAAGTTGTGCCGCAATGTTTCTATGCGATCTTGCATGTCAATCAATCCTATTATTTTGTTATCACGCACTAGTCAATACGGAAGCTACGAGACTGCATTATTATTTGGCGTCACGGGGTGGGATATTGCTACTCGGCCCTTTTGGAGCGACATTTTAAGAAGTGTAAGGCTTATTGACAATTTTGGCGCTTTTTATGTCGGCAGATCAGAAACAGCGCGGTAAGATGAGTAGAGCAACGCGAAAACCATTGCGTAGATGATTGGTTGTGAGGGGGTTCGGCTATCGCCTTTACCACATCCTACATGACTGGCAACTGCCGAGCCAGCAGCAATAAAGGATGCTCTACCCCGCCCCCATCGGCATTGAGATAAACTGCACAACCAAAATTACCGCTAACCACCACATCCGCCGACGAAGCAGCGATGACTTGTTGTTTTAAAGCCCGTAACTGCCCGGCATTATCGGGATGCGTCAGCATGTAGCTGCCGCCTGAGCCGCAACAGATATTGTTGTCGGCCAATGCGGCAACAGTTAACCCGGGAATTTTTTGCAGCAATGCATAAACGGCTTGCTGGTTTTTGAGGATGTTGCGCTGGCTGCATGGCTCGTGGACTGCGACTTTCAGCTCGGATGCCGCCAGTTGCAGGTCGTCCGGCCAATGTTCCAGCAAAAATTCATTGATGTCGCCCAAGCGTTGACGGAACAGTTGCCCCGCTTCATCGTCATTTTGATATTCGCTTAGCATCGCACCGCAACCGGTGGCGGTGTGCAAGACAGCATCGACTTCCAGCGCGTTGAATACCGCGATGTTGTTGTCGATCAATCCGGCCGCGGATTGGCCGTTATGTTGGTGTATCGCTCCGCAGCAACCTTGTTGCGGCGGCACCAGCACTTCGTAACCGATTGCATTCAGCAGCTTGAGTGCCGCCAGTAAGGTCTCGCGGTCGAAATGTTCAGCAATACAGCCGGTGAACAGCGCAACACGGCCGCGTTTCGTGACACTGATCGGATAAGAATCGGCCAATGCCCGCAATGCCGGTTTACCCAGCAAGGCTTCGGCATTCGCCAAATGCAGTTTTTTCAACAATCCGGTGCTTCGTAACGGTTTTTGCAGACCCGATTTCAGGTAAATAGCCGGCAACGGCATTAACCATGCCCGCCAGCGCTTGTTTTCAATCAGCTTGAACGCCAGTTTTGCCATCCATTTGTTGAGCATTCCAAAATCCCGCCCACCCTTCGACAAGCTCAGGGCGAACGGGATTTTGTAATGCTCAGCTACGGCTTTTAGGCTTAACTGTACCCGAGCCTGATCGAACAACTGCCCGTAAGCCATCCGGCTTGGGCAAACGGTTTCGCAGGCCCGGCATTGTACGCAGTTATCCAGATGCATCCGTTCTTCCGCGCTGATCGGCTGATTCTCAACCAGTATCTTGCTAATGGTGCGGATGCGTCGGCGTGGGGTTTCTTCGTCGATCTGGAACATGCGAAAGGTCGGGCAACTAGCGATACAGATGCCGCAACGCATGCATTCCCCTGCATCCGGGATATACGGCCCCGACCCTAGTGGCTCGCCGGGTTCATCGTAGCTCATGTCCATAAAATCAAACATCTCAGGCCTACATTACCTTGGCATAGGCGCGGCGCAACAACTCCATTTCCGCAGGCGGCCTGCCGCGCAGCTCCGGTAGGGTCCTCATCCGGCAATCCCGGCTTTGCATCAGTTTGTGCGGCGGATCGAGCAGCATGAAGCGCACCATGTGGACGGTGATAATGCCGCCGGGCGCGTCGACTTGCTCGCTAAACTCAGGTTCGATGCGCAACAGGTCGTTGTCCAGTTGTAAAAGCTGATTGATGTTGTTAACCAGCATGGCCGGATGAGTGCTGACTTTTTCGGTGATGAACTCTTCAGGCTCCAGTGCGCTGGACAACGCGGGCAGCGGCTCCGGAAAGCAGATGCTGCCGTTGCTGTGCTGGGCGAACAGCATCAAGGCGCTGATGTCGCCTTTGTAGTAAAGCAGCAGACGATGATGAGTGAATGCGTCGGACTGGGTCATTAGACAAGTACGGTAGCCAGTAGTTCTTCAACATCCACATCCAGGATTTCCAAGCCTATTTTTTTACAATAGCGTATTTCTTTATCGGTCGGATTTTTGTTTAAAACCCAACCTTTTTTCTCTGCCGCGCCGTAAACGATGTCGCTCATCACCATGCGTTCCGAATCCCTGTTGAGCGGCACGCCTATAAACAGGTATTGTTTGCCCTTGCGGTACTCTTTAAGGAAATCGGGGATAGCGAAGCCTCCCATTAGCTCGGTGATGTAATCGACATAATCGGCATCCGAAGCGATGTAGTTGGCTTCCGGCTTGGGCGTACCCAGAGGTTTAAACAAAATGGGTAATCTGTGGTCGACCTGTTCCTGCGGGATTTCAAAATAATCGCTGCCATCGAAGTGATATATTTTAAAGCGGAACTGGCTGGCGGTGATTCTTGCAACACCGACAATCAGCGTATGCTCTTCATCGGAATAGGTATCTTGCAATTGGGTGTCCCTGTTTATATCGACAACATAAGCAGGCCGCCATTCCGCCAGCCAATCATGCACTGACGCGCGCGTATATTGGGTTTCGCCGTATAGCTTGGTGAGAAACTGGCCCAGAAAGTTCCGGCCTCTTTTTAGCTCCTGGTTCATCGCCGCTCTGGGAAACTCATACATAAGCTTGGGAGCCATCGGGTTGCCGTTATTCATCGCCAAAATCAGGCTATGACTATCGGCAGGCATGGGTGCTCCGGTCAGTTTATTGGTTGCATCAAAAAGCGCGCCAGGCCCCAGATAAGGTACGACCTTGTTTTCGTACAACCCATCAAGTATTTCAGAAAAATCAGTAGAAGACATTGCAAACTCCATTATTTAAGTAGGTGTATCTTTTTACTTAAGCAATAATTAATCCAGTTTTTACCGATTCATAATAAACAGCGTAACATTATGATTATGAAATGATTAAATGATTCTCTCCGAAAACAGGCGGTTGGAATTTTGTTGTGTTTGTAACAATTCTTCTGTTGTTTATGCTATCTACAAACACAAAATCTTCCATAAATTAGTATCAACACTTCTATATAGAAGGGTGAACTTTAAGGCAGGCACGAATATTCGATTTAGACTCCAATAGGTGGCATCGTCCCTCGCTCCGGCGTCACAGCCATTAAGTTAATGGATTTTAGCGAGTGCTAGTTCCCAAGCTCCAGCTTGGGAATTCGGTGTGGGAAGCTCCAGCTTCCCGTCTCGCGAAGCTGGAGCTTCGTCGTCTGGGTTCCCAAGCTGGAGCTTGGGAACCAGCGTAACCTTGCTATCCCTTTGGCACGCACGGCGCGCCCTACTCGATTAACATTTTTTCTTAACTTAATGGCAGTGACGCACTACGTGGAAACGATAAAACCATTTGTTGAATAGTTTGTCGTTGGATGCTCTCACATCCCTGCCGGAATGACGGCGATATAGCTTGCGTGGATTCCTATGGATATTAGGACAAGGTTAAATAACCATACTGTTACTAAGCTTACAGAACATAACAAAATGTTTGAAATACAACGCTGTCCGCTCCCTGCCTAAATAAAAATAATCAATACGATTCAATAACATAAATACAATATTAGCAATTGGCACACCGCTTGCTTTAGTCCTAATGTCATTAACAACAACGTCCTACAAGAGGAGAAGATCATGGCATTACGTCAATGTGCAATATATGGTAAAGGTGGAATTGGTAAGTCTACTACAACTCAAAACCTGGTTTCTGCGTTAGCAGAATTAGGCAACAGTGTAATGATAGTTGGCTGCGATCCTAAAGCCGACTCTACCCGTTTAATTCTTCATGCAAAAGCTCAAACTACTATTATGAGCTTGGCTGCTGAAGCGGGTAGTGTTGAAGATTTAGAACTTGAAGATGTACTGAAAGCGGGTTACCGTGGTATTAAATGCGTTGAATCAGGCGGTCCTGAGCCTGGTGTTGGTTGTGCGGGTCGCGGTGTAATCACGGCGATTAACTTCCTTGAAGAAGAAGGTGCTTATGATGATGAACTTGACTTCGTTTTTTATGATGTACTTGGGGATGTTGTGTGTGGTGGCTTTGCCATGCCAATCCGTGAGAACAAGGCGCAAGAAATTTACATCGTCTGCTCGGGCGAAATGATGGCGATGTATGCCGCCAATAACATTGCCAAGGGTATTGTGAAATACGCTAACTCAGGCAGTGTGCGTTTGGCCGGCTTGATTTGTAACTCACGCGAAACTGCGCGTGAAGATGAATTGATCTCGGCTTTGGCTGCAAAAATCGGCACCACCATGATTCACTTTGTACCCCGTGACAACGTTGTACAACGTGCTGAAATTCGTCGTATGACTGTTATCGAATACGAACCAGGACATAAGCAGGCGCAAGAGTACCGCGATTTAGCTATCAAAATTCGCGATAACAAGAACTTCGTTATTCCGACACCTATCACGATGGATGAACTGGAAGAATTAATGATGGAATTCGGCATTATCGATCAAGAAGACGAATCTATCATCGGTGTAACTGCGGCCGCTGAAGCAACCGCTTAATAAATGACCAACCGTAGAGACGCGATTTATCGCGTCTCTGACTGTAGATACGCGATAAATCAGACGCGATAAATCGCGTCTCTACGGGATTCCCGTCCTAAAACCTGTCTGTTGGGGGATTACCCACGGCATAAGTAGGAGACACTCATGGCTGCTCTAACAAAAGAAGAGACCGAAGCGCTTATTCAAGAAGTGCTGGAAGTCTATCCCGAACAAGCAAGGAAAGATCGCGCCAAGCATTTGGCGGTTAACGATCAATCCCTGGAAAAATCGAACAAATGTATCACCTCAAACCGTAAATCCCAACCCGGCGTAATGACCATTCGCGGTTGCGCTTATGCCGGTTCCAAAGGGGTGGTTTGGGGCCCGATTAAAGATATGATTCATATCTCGCACGGCCCGGTCGGTTGCGGACAGTATTCGCGCGCCGGTCGTCGTAACTATTATGTCGGTACTACCGGTATCAATACGTTCGGCACAATGAACTTTACTTCCGATTTTCAGGAAAAAGACATTGTTTTCGGCGGCGACAAAAAGCTCGCGAAAATAATGAACGAAATCGAAGAATTGTTTCCATTAAACAAAGGTATCAGCATTCAATCGGAATGCCCGATCGGTTTGATTGGGGATGATATTGAAGCGGTCGCCAAAAAAGCCAACAAAGAAATCGGCAAACCTGTGGTGCCGGTTCGTTGCGAAGGTTTTCGCGGTGTTTCTCAATCGCTGGGCCACCACATTGCTAACGATGCGATTCGCGACTGGGTATTGGAAAACCGCGACGGCGACGATAGCTTCCCCACCACGCCTTATGATGTCGCGGTGATCGGCGACTACAACATCGGCGGCGATGCCTGGGCTTCGCGTACTTTACTGGAAGAAATGGGTTTGCGCGTCGTTGCCCAATGGTCCGGTGACGGCACCATTGCGGAAATGGAAAAAACGCCTAAGGTGAAACTGAATTTGATCCATTGCTATCGCTCGATGAACTACATTGCGCGGCACATGGAAGAAAAATACAAAATCCCCTGGATTGAGTACAACTTCTTCGGCCCGACCAAAATTGCCGAATCGTTACGCAAGATTGCTGCGTTATTCGATGAAACGATTCAAGAAGGCGCCGAAAAAGTTATCGCCAAATACCAGTCTGAATACGATGCGGTTATCGCCAAATACAAACCGCGTCTGCAAGGCAAACGCGTGATGCTGTATGTCGGTGGCTTGCGTCCGCGTCATGTTATCGGTGCGTATGAAGATTTGGGCATGGAAGTGGTCGGTACCGGTTACGAATTCGGTCACAACGATGACTATGACCGTACTATCAAGGAAATGGGCAATGCCACGTTGATTTATGACGACGTGACCGGCTATGAGTTTGAAGAGTTCGTTAAGCGAGTTCAACCTGACTTGATCGGCTCCGGCATCAAGGAAAAGTACATTTTCCAAAAAATGGGCATTCCGTTCCGCCAAATGCACTCCTGGGATTATTCCGGTCCTTATCACGGTTATGACGGCTTTGCCATCTTCGCCCGAGATATGGACATGACACTGAACAACCCTTGCTGGAAACAGGTAAAAGTGCCCTGGAAAACAGCTGAAAGTTCAGATGTAGCGGTCGCCGCAAGCGCTTAATTTTGTGTGGGAGCGGCTTTAGCCGCGATAATCGCGGCTAAAGCCGCTCCTACTCCTTCAACCGTCGTCCACAGATTAGTGGCGCGTAGGAGATTATCATGAGTCAAGAAGTCGAAAACATACAACCGAGCTACCCTTTATTCCGTAACGATGAATACAAGGAAAGCCTAGCCAACAAACGTGAAGCTTATGAAGAGCGTCATCCTCAGGAAAAAATTGATGAGGTGTTTCAGTGGACAACCACCAAGGAATACCAGGAACTCAATTTTAACCGTGAAGCGTTAACCGTAAACCCTGCTAAAGCCTGTCAACCCTTAGGTGCGGTACTTTGTGCGCTGGGTTTTGAAAAGACCATGCCTTATGTTCATGGTTCGCAAGGCTGCGTCGCTTATTTCCGTACCTATTTCAACCGTCATTTCAAAGAGCCTGTTGCCTGCGTTTCAGACTCCATGACTGAAGATGCGGCGGTTTTCGGCGGCCAGAAAAACATGATGGCCGGTTTGGAAAATGCCAAAGCGTTGTATAAGCCCGACATCATTGCCGTATCAACCACTTGTATGGCTGAAGTTATCGGTGACGACTTAAATGCGTTTATCAATAACGCTAAAAAAGCCGGCCATATCGAACAGGAATTTCCAACACCTTATGCGCATACCCCAAGCTTTGTCGGTAGCCATACTACGGGTTGGGATAACATGTTCGAAGGCATGTTGCGCTATTTCACGCTGAATCATATGGACGACAAGAAAGTCGGTTCAAACGGCAAGATCAACCTGGTTCCAGGCTTCGAAACCTATCTGGGCAACTACCGCGTCATGCACCGCATGATGAAGGAAATGGGCGTTGATTACTCGTTATTGAGCGATCCTTCCGAAGTATTGGATACACCGGCGGACGGCACCTTCCGACTGTATGCCGGCGGCACTACCCAGGCTGAAGTGAAAGACGCGCCTAATGCGATTGACACCTTGTTGCTGCAACCCTGGCAGTTGGAAAAAACCAAAAAGTATGTGCAAACCATCATGCATCAACCCGCTACCGCCATCAATATTCCGATGGGCCTGGAATGGACCGATGAATTCCTGATGAAAATCTCCGAACTGACCGGCAAACCGATTCCTGCTTCGTTGGAACTGGAACGCGGTCGCTTGGTGGACATGATGACCGACTCGCACACCTGGATGCACGGCAAGAAGTTTTCCTTGTACGGCGATGCGGATTTCGTGATGGGCATGACCAAATTCCTGCTGGAAATGGGTGCCGAACCGACCGACGTATTGTGCAACCATGCCAACAAACGTTGGGCTAAAGCGATGGATAAAATGCTCAAAGATTCGCCTTATGGACAAAAAACCGTCGTCCATACCGGCAAAGATTTATGGCATTTCCGTTCATTGGTCTTTACCAACAAACCGGATTTCATGATCGGCAATTCTTATGGCAAGTTCATTCAACGCGACACCTTCTATAAAGGCGAAGAGTTTGAAGTGCCGTTGATCCGCATTGGCTTCCCGATCTTTGACCGGCATCACCTGCACAGAATGACAACACTGGGTTACGAAGGCGCTATTTATATGCTGACAACCCTGGTTAATGCCGTTCTGGAACAGTTGGATAAAGAAACCAAAGGCATGGGTACGACTGACTATAACTACGATTTGATTCGTTAATTTGGTAGAGACGCGATTTATCGCGTCTGTCTTAAAGAAGAGACGCGATAAATCGCGTCTCTACACCCAATCCAATGCGTGTAAACGGAGAACTCAATGCCTAGTGTCATGTTGAAAAAAAATGCAGAGGGCAAATTAGTCTTCTACGTACCCAAAAAAGATTTGGAAGAAGTGGCGGAATCCGTTGAATTCGATAGCCCCGATAAATGGGGCGGTGAAGTTCTGCTCAGCGACGGTTCAAAATATTATTTCGAACCGATCAATGAACAACCGGATTTTCCCGTTACCTTGCGCGCAAAACGTTTAGATTCAGGAGAATAATCATGGCCTTATATATTGTTGAAGCGGATTGTATTTCATGCGGCGACTGCGAACCGGTATGCCCGACCATGTCAATCACAGAAGGTTCTATCGTCTTTAAAATCGACAAAAAAACCTGCACTGAATGCGAAGGCGATTTTGACATTCCTCAATGCGTCAAAGTTTGCCCTATCGACAACTGCATTCTGCCGCTTGAGGCATAAGCAGATGAACAGCCAGGCTGCACTCTCGCGAGAACTGGCTTTACGTATTGGGCTGGCCGCTCGCGCTTTGCCCGATACGGATGCCAAACGCTTACTTTCAGTATTGACCGATTGCATCGGTCTTCCCATCACTGAAGAAAAAATTATCGGCATTAACCTGAAAACACTCAAAACCGCGCTGGCGGGTGAGTTTTTAGATGTTGACGCGCCTTTATTGACCCATGCTTTAAGCATTCTTAAATCCGGTCTGGATACTCACCCTACCGCGCTGACACAACAAGCCTATGCTGATGGCGACATGCCCGGTTCGGTTCGGATTGCCTGCGCCAGTAATGACGGCATTAACGTTGACGGTCATTTCGGTTCTTGCAGTCAATTTTTGATTTATCAGGTTTCAGCCGATGAAGCCCGGTTAATCGACATCCGTAACCCTGACATACCTAAAGGCCTGGAAGTGGATGATAAAAACGTGTTCAGAGCTGAACTGATTCAGGATTGCCAGGTACTTTATATCGCCTCGGTAGGCGGCCCTGCGGCGGCAAAAATCGTCAGACTGGGCATACATCCCATGAAACTGCCCGGCATTGAAACCATTGCCGACATCATCGACCAGCTACAAACCGTTATTGCCGGAACTCCGCCGCCCTGGCTGGCTAAAGTCATGGGTGTTGAAGCAAGCGATCGGTTTAGATTTGAAAGGGAAGCGACGGGATGATTACCACAAATCAAGTCAACGCCATAGCGGCAGAAATCGAAGCATTGGGTGTCGATGAAAGCACGGTTTCAGTGCTAAGACAACAATATCAAGCCATCCATTTTACTTACTGTATGGATGACGATCTGCCTAATAATACGCCGGTCATTGAGCATAAAGACTTCAATCTTTATTTAGTTGATGGCCGGGAACACTGTCTGTGCCTGACCAATGATTATGACGTTGCAACGGGCATCGTCGTTGCAGAAGTCATCCCCGACTAAACGGAACTTATCGCATGTCCAGTCGTGAAAGCCCTGTCAGCGTTCCTTTTGCAGATTGCAGTTTATGTCCTTTTCGCGGCAAAACCCTGCTGATGGGGCGCTGCATGCCCGGCGATACCTGTGTATTCGTTGAAAGCGGAAGGCAAATCGACCGCTTTTTTCGCGTCAACCCAAGTTATGCCGAACAGTATCTACACGACAATTTTTGGGAAAGACGCGCTATTGCGGTCCGTTATGCACCGCAAAAGGCGTTGACCGAGCTGATTCATGATGAAGATGAAGTGGTCAGGCGGGCAATCGCGTATCGAATACCGGTATCTCAGCTGCATCTGTTAATCGATGATCCGGATAGAGAAGTACGCATGACCGTAGCCGATCGTATCGCGCCCGCCGATCTGGAAAAGATGGCTGACGATCAAGACTATATCGTCAGATTAACGATAGCCGGAAGACTGCCGGAAGGACGCCTGTTTCGTTTTATCCGGGATGAAGACCTGCAAGTGCGAAAAATCGTTGCTCAACGTTTGCCCGAAGTCAGCCTGGGTTTAATGGCTCATGACAATGCGCCTGAAGTCAGGCGCATTGTCGCCGAACGGATGAACCCTGATGATGCCGTGATCATGCTCAATGATGCCGACTGGGTGGTGCGCTATACCGCTGCCCAGCGTGTTGATCCCGAGGCATTGGTCGGTCTGCTTGACGATCCCGAGCCTGATGTCAGGGCGGTAGTAAAAGAACGGTTAACAAGCATTGCCCATATAACAAATGAGATAGAGAAATAGGAAACAGTGTATGGCTGATCAACCTTTTCAACTTGACGGGCAACAGCTTGCAAAAATCTGTAAGCACACCCTGCCCGACCAAAATGATGAATTAATACTCTCTAAGCTTCAATCGCTGAACTCTGGCTATCCGATTCGCCTGGCCAGAACTGGTGCCGAATGGTATCGCCTGGGCGGCATTGTCGATATGGATGGCAACCGTATCGCCAATGATTTGATCGAATGGACCGAAAGAACCTATATCGAATGCGGCAAAAACCTGCAAACCCTGATTGATCACGCACGGGAGCAAAAGCTGATTGCCACGCGGCAAACCGGCAACACCCTGTATTTTGTTATTCAAACCGGCAGCAAAGCGGAACAATTCATCCAGATCGACATTGATAAAACCCATGAGATGTCGGATCGGTTACTTGTTAATGAGCAAAATCCGCCGGAAGATTTAGAAGAATTTATTGATCCACTGGACCCGGAATGTATAGAAACATTCTGCATTGGAACCTCGCGTTATTCTTATCGACGTAAAACTGACGTGTCGATTTTCATGGATGAAATCAATAAATACCATGTCAAAGAACATCCGGTGCAACGTTTTATGGATGACTGGAACCGAAGTAGCGCCCAGCAAAAAGCCGCGCTTTGCGATGACTGGATTGTCCGGCCTTTCAGGCATACCGGACGCTTCGGGGAACAAATAATCAACGTCGAAATTATCAATACCCAGCAAAAAAACGTACCGCAACTGGACGATATTAACGGCAAAAAAGGCACCTCGCTGCATAACCTGTTGACCCGCTTCGACCGGCAGGCGGGTTATCCATTTGCCTGGTTCTTTTATATGGTTAAAGGCAAGCTGGTTTCTCCGCACAGCGGCTTGGCGGTTTTTAAGGATATTAGCGGAGATTTTTCTTATTTACCCGAACGTGATGTCGCAGTACTTAAAGACTGGATTAACACGCCTTACAGCGTGTAGCGAACACTCGATTTTTCATCACCCGCTTTGTAATGCAAAGCCTATTTTTAAACCTTAGGAGTAAACACCATGTCAATTGCACAAATAAAAGCATTCTCTGAACAAGCAAAAGCAGATCCCGAATTAAAGGAAAAACTGTTAGCCGTTCAAAAAATCAGAGAGCTGATTGCATTGGGCAAAGAATATAATTTTGAACTGGATGAAGTAGAACTGTATCCGCCCAACGAACCGCAATTTGTCGAAGAACAACTTTCTGAAAGAATGGCTAAGGCGTTGTTGAGAGTTTAAGTTTTCGTAGGTTGGTGCTGACCTAAGGAAGCCCAACATTTGATCCGCTGAATTGTTGGGCTTCGTACCTCAGCGCCAACCTACAAATTATCCGACATACCAGCCTGGCAAATTTGTTGCCAGGCTGGATGGTCTTGCAGGATTGTTAATGCCGATTCCAGCAGCGCTAAACCCGATTCTGTCCGATGCCAGGTCGATGCACCGGACGGATGCGGCAGCGGGATCGCTTCTGTGCGATGGCCGTGAAAAGTAACGGGATGAAGCTTGCCGATCACATCGTTGAGTTTTTTGACCGGCATCAATTGGCTGATCGCCAGTTTGCCGACCGGCAGGATCAGGTCGGGCTTAAGCAAATCGACTTCCGCTTGCAGCCAGCCTGCGCAATGATCAATTTCAACCGAACTCGGCACACGATCGCCGCCCTTTGGATTTTTACCCGGAAAACAGCGACATACCGCAGCCATGTAAACACGCTGCCGAAAAGTCTCCTCATCCAGCCCGATGCGCTCAAACCATTTGAACATCGTCTTACCGGCTGTCCAGGCAAACGGTTTGCCGAAACCGCCTTCTTTATCGCCGGGCGCTTGGCCGATCAGCAAAATCTTTGATAATACCGGGCTCCCACTCACGACCGGTCCGATCATCTCCGGGCATTTGCTGCAATCCGACAATGCTGTTCGATGAGCCCGCATCAGTTGTTCTTGTATAGGCATGTCTTTAAAGATCAATCTCGATACCGACCGGACAATGATCAGACCCGAGAATCTCCGGCAGAATAAAGGCCTGTTTGACTTTATCGACGATCGCTTCACTGGCCAACACGTAATCGATCCGCCACCCGACGTTTTTTGCCCTGGCCCCGGCGCGGAAACTCCACCAACTGTAAGCAACGGTATCCGGATGAAAGTGCCGGAAAGTATCGACCAGTCCGGCGTCGAGAAAACGGCTGAAACCGTCGATTTCGACCTGGGTATAACCGGACGATTTATTGTAGTTCGGCTTCGGGCGCGCGATATCGATTTCCCTGTGCGCGACATTAAAATCGCCGCAAGCGATTAGCGGCTTCTTGCTTTGCAGCTGCCGGCAATAGGCCAGAAATTCACGATCCCAAGTTTGGCGGTAATCCAGCCGGGCCAATGCCTCTCCAGAATTCGGCACATAAACATTGAGCAGGTAAAAATGTTCGAATTCGGCGACGATCACGCGGCCTTCAAGATCATGCTCGGCAATACCGATATGACTGATAACTTGCAGCGGCTCTTTCCGGGATAAGATCGTAACGCCGGAATAACCCTTGCGTTCGGCACAGCAGGAATAAATCCGGTAACCGTCGATGCCTTCCAGTGCCTTATCGATCTGATCGGCCTGGGCCTTGGTTTCCTGCAGCAGAATGCAGTCGGCGTCGAGTAGTGCTAGCGTTTCGGCAAAGCCCTTGCTTTGCACAGCGCGAACGCCGTTAACATTCCAGGAAATTATTTTCATGCGATGATTCCTTCTGACAGGTTAGAAGTTGAGACTTTAATGGTGAAATTGTATTTTCTGGCTTTGGCTTTCTTCAAAAAAGATAAGCAGGTAGCTCTTTCATTATGCATGAACAGGTTTTATGTTTTGAAGAAATACAAAATTCCATTGTTTTAATGAAAGACCTATTCCCATTTGTTGTTGCTTTTCATATTGCATAAAGATAAAGCATTTATGGCAAATCAATTTATTGTGAAGTAGCTATCAGTTAAGCTTTTCTTTTTATGCTAAGTAATTGTACTTATAAGTCAAATGTAAGTAGAATTTTACTTATATATTCAAAGATACTTGTTATTTTTATATCAAAATTTGTGAAGCCTGACAGCCATCTATAACTTTAACAGTATTAGTATTTTGGTGTTGGTGCTAACTGTCACATTAAAGATCTCTGAATTGCTTTAAAAATCATATTTATAATAACAAAAACAAATTGATTATGACTTATCCGCACGTCATTTTTTGGGCCAAGAACTCTCTATTTTTCTTGTTTCTTTTTACCTTGCACGTGCCTGTGGCAAATGCGGCGGCCGGTGCTGCCAGTGTTTCTGACGAACATATCCGGCAGATTGTCGCGGAACTGCTGAAGAAAAAAGATCAAACAATTGCCCAACTCGAAGCCCGACTCCAGCAATTGGAGCACACGCCAACTGCTGAAAACACGCCTGCCGAAACCGGAACCGCGCCTGACGCCCAATCCGGGTATGCCATTGTCAATAAACTCGGTGATTTGACTGAGGAAGTGGAAGCGCTTAAAGAAGCGGCAAAAGAAAAAGGCCTGAACATTAGCGGCTTTTTTGACGTGAATGCTAAAACCTAATGATACCAAGTAAATAGTCCTCCCCGAGCTTTTGCTCTGGTTTGATAGCACTGATGTTCAGGCCGTTGTGTTGTCGGGATGTATAAGAAACTTTCTGAGTTGGCATTATTCCAACAGTTATGATTGTTCTGACATCCTGTTAGGTAAAATTTAAACAGCTATTCAACCGTAGCCGCCAAGGGTTCGAATCCGCATGTCAAATTCATTGTTACCGGAGCGCATGCTGAAGCGTAACTTCATTTCTTCGCTATTTATCATTATTGTCGTTATTGGCATTTCAGAAGCACTGGTCATGCTACTGCTTGATGTGATACAGCAGTGGATTATTGTGTTGACGCCAATACAGGGCGCTGCTTTAGACGCCCTGCTTCTGACCTGCCTGAGTGCGCCTCTGTTGTGGTGGTTAGCGTTGCGGCCCTTGGTCAAACGTATCGCGAGTAAGCAGACCCGTACGGAGGAACAGGCCAGATTGAATTCAGAACTCCGCACCAGTCAGGGCTTGAGTCTGTCGCACAGCATTGTGGTTGAAAAACATCGTGGTAAATTATTTTTTGAATCCACCGCAGGGCTCGGCACGACATTCCACGTCCGCCTGCCCATCAAGCTCGAAGAACGGGAATAAACCTATAAACAAAAATTGCTTATTTACGAACAAACCTTTACCGTCACCCTACCAGAGGTTGAGATGATATCTGATCAGCGAAACAATGAACCAGCTCCAGCAAAAAGTGCTTGTTATCAACGCAAGAGTTACATGATGAATGTTATTTTTGTGGTCTGGCTCGCTTATAGTGCACTTGCACTGGGTTGGTTCATCATGAATGGGTCGTCCGTTCATCAATGTACAAATCATGTTATTTAATTTCAGGAAAAAGTAATGAACGACCAAGAAGATTTGCTAAAGCCCATTCGTATCCGGGTTGATAGTGTCATGATGATTACGGTTGCCGTTCTGTTTTTGGCTACCGTAACTGCCGGGGTGATTTATGACGGAATAATTCTTAGCCTGGCTGTTGGCATTCCAGCCATCGTCATACCTTTTTTCATATGGCGCTCAATGCCGGGCATGCTGATTTCAAGACTGGCGATGGCAAGCGCATTTGTAATTCTGATAGCCATTCAAATTCAGGTCAGTCATGGACTGATAGAGATGCATTTCGGTCTGTTTGTGGTTCTTGCCTTTTTATTGGCTTACCGGGATTGGCGACCGATTATTTTCGCAGCAGGGCTGATAGCCGTTCATCATTTGGCTTTTAATTTTTTACAAGCCGCGGATATGGATGTGTGGGTATTTCGTAATGGAGCAAATTTAGGCGTTGTGATGCTTCATGCGGCCTATGTGGTATTTGAGTCGGTAATTTTGGTGCTTTTGGCTGTTCAGCTGCGAATAGAGGGCATTGAATCGGCAACCGTAGCTTTTCTGGCTGAACGCATCACCAATGGCGATTTAAGCTCCAGGATTGAACTGCATCAAAGAAGTAAGAACGAAGGCATGTTACGTTCCATGAAGATCATGCAGGACAGCTTGTCCGGCTTGGTGAAAGAAATCGAAAATATGGTGGACACCGCTGTTCAGGGAGATTTCAGTATAAAAATAGATCTGTCCGATAAACAGGGTTTTGGCAAAACTATCTGTACACTGCTCAACCAGTTTTCTGAAACGACTGAAGTCGGCCTGAACGATGTGATGCGGGTAACCAGCGCTTTATCTGCCGGTGACTTAAGCCAGAAGATGACTAAAGACTATCCCGGTATATTCGGTCTAACTAAAAATGGCGTGAATCATACTGTTGACTCTCTTACTAAAATCATCAGCGAAATTCATGATATTGTTGACTCTGCGTCTGCCAATCGCAGTGATTTCAGCCTCAAAATGGACATGCTTGATAAGCAGGGCTATACCAAAAATCTTGCTGAGTCATTCAATCAACTTTCCATCGTCATCGAGACTAGCCTGAATGATGTGTTGCGTGTCTCCAATGCACTGTCTGAAGGCGATTTGACTCAGACTATCGACAAAGACTACCCCGGAACATTGGGTAAAGTGAAAGTTGCGATGAATTGCACGGTAGATAGCCTGAAAAACATGATAGGAGAAATTCAGGAGACTACCGATACCATCAGTGCCGCTACCAAAGAAATCGCCGCCGGTAATCATGATTTATCTCAGCGCACTGAGGAGCAAGCCGCCAGTTTGGAACAAACCGCGGCAAGCATGGAAGAATTGACTTCCACGGTGCAGGCCAATACTCAAGGGGCCGAACATGCTAATCAGCTTGCTGTCGATGCATCCGATATCGCAACACAAGGCGTCAGCGTAGTGAGGCAGGTTAATTTGACGATGAATGATATTAACCAGTCTTCACGCAAAATCGGCGACATTATCTCGGTCATTGATGATATTGCTTTCCAGACTAATATTCTTGCCCTCAATGCCGCAGTAGAAGCAGCCCGAGCCGGTGAACAAGGCCGGGGGTTTGCTGTTGTTGCGGTAGAAGTACGCAATCTTGCTCAACGCGCCGCCAAGGCAGCTGGAGAAATTAAAGAGCTTATTCACGATTCGGTGGATAAAGTTCAGGATGGAACCAAACTGGTCGCTCAGGCCGGTCAAACCATGGAAGAAATCGTTAAATCCATTTGCAGTGTTACCGCCATCATGTCTGAGATTCGCGCTGCTTCAGTTGAACAAACGTCCGGCATCGGACAGGTTAATCAAGCCATCGGCCAAATGGACGATGTAACTCAACAAAATGCCGCCCTGGTGGAACAGGCGGCAGCCGCGGCAGAATCCTTGGAAGAAAAAACGCAGTATTTATCGCTTATTGTAGGCAATTTTAAATTGCATGGTAATTCAAAGGGTTCTTTTGATGCTGCAACGATACAAAAAGAAACAACAGTAACCCAACCGAGCATAAGTAAAAATCCACCGGTAGCAGTAGCCAAGTCGAAACTGCGATCGCTACCAGTAACTTCAAGCACTGATGAATGGGAAGAATTTTAAATAGCTATGCCTTAGATAATATTGTTTTTATGTATATTGCGCTGTATCTAAACCATACAGCGACAAAAAATCGCGCCATATCGAAAAAACGGCCATGAATAATACAACCGACTGCCTGCTAATGAAGTGGTATGACTAAAATCCATCAGTTCATCGGCAGCGAACTCCAATTATTGCCAATACCGTCTGATACGAGCCTGATTTACGTTGTCTCATACAAAGTTCAACCGGTCGGATTAGGTTCAATTTTGGTAAATTTGCTCTGCACCAGCCAATTTTTGACCGGGATCGGGTGCGCAGCAACAAATAAATTAACGCCGTGTGTTAATTCCCGCCGTTCCCAGCCAGTCTTATAGGCCGGAAACGCCATTCCCTTCGACTTTGCAATGCATCGCTTTGCAGCTAGAGTAAAACCAGAATCAATAAAATAATCAGCAATAGCCCGATCCCGCCGCTGGGTCCATAACCCCACCCCCGACTATACGACCAAGTTGGAAGGGTTCCGAGCAATACAACAAGTAAAATAATGAGTAAGATTGGGTTAATTGACATGGTAATTCTCCAGTAAGAGGAAAAACGCTAAATTAAAAACTGTTCCCAAAAGTTGGATCTTGGGATGTTGCCTCCTTACAGCGGATCAGGATGCATTAGCCCAATATCCCCATCGGGTGCTCGAATAGATGCTCACGAAATAATTTAAAACTCTCTGTATGTCAGCAAAATCAATATCCTTGCCACAAGGTCGATAAAGGTTTTATCGCAATACTCATGGATATCTTCCTTAAATAACTGAAAATACAGCTTATAGTCGGGATCGAACCCGGTCTGTGCGCTATCCAACATAAATCCGCTCTCCTGCGTAAAACCCTTCCGTTAGCTCTATTCTTCCCGGTTGAAAAACGCAGTTTCCGTCGTGCGGTTTTTTGCCGCATCAGAGAGGTTGCAACCGCTGCGCGCCTTCTTTTGCGACCGCTTGTTGCCTGTCAGACGCCAAACCACTCTTGTCCCGGTCAAGGTCAGCCTGATCGCTTATTCCGAACCCAGGTTACTTACGGATTCCGGTATGGTTCAAATTTTCAAGCTTTTCAAGATCCTCTTTTTGAGTCAAATCCACTCCGACGCTGACTATAAAACTGGTAACGGCTTCAATATCCATGTTCGATTTTACGACCTTTGATTGGTGCACAATAATGGTAAATCCGGAAGTGGGGTTTGGCGAAGTAGGCACATAGACAACCAGCATTTCGCCTACTTTATTGGTGACATAAGCCGGC
>NZ_JAUXVR010000032.1 GCF_030680395.1 Methylobacter sp.
ACACGCCATCCATGGCATGCTGAAAGCTAAAACAGAATTTGACGGGACTCGTTTTTACACGTTTCCTGTTGAAGCAAAATCATAAAATTTTATGATGTCTTGCAAAATTGGGCTTGTGGTTTAAGAGAGTATCTACATAGCCCGGTGTTTCAGCCCGTTGATCGCGACTCGCAGCGCAACGCGCCCTGACTGCATTCCCCCTAACTCGTGGGAATGAGAAAAAACACACCCGCCTTTCGCCTTTTATCTCATTCGTAATAACAAAATGAGTAAATTCTTCATATTTCAGTTTATCAATGTTCATCTATATCAATCTGTAGCTGAATGGTTACGACGCCTGTCGATATAACGCTCCACCAAATCCAGAACGGCTTTGGATTGGTAGCCTTTGGCCAAACTGCGTAACTGCTCGGCAAACGGGCGATAGCTTGCATCAAGTTCATCCAGATAATCGGCCTGGATGATAATATCCCGCATACTGCCTTCCGCTGCCAGTTGACGCAAAACCCTCATTTCCTCCAGCTGCGGCGCATCCAGCCATTCGTCAGGTTTATGTTTCGGTGATGGTTCGGTTTTAGGCAACGCATAAACCCAGTCGAGTTTTAGCAGAACGGCGAGTTGCGCCATCAAGCTTTTTATCTCGATAGGCTTGGTCAAAAAGACGTTGATCCCGGCTTTCAGGGCTTCGGCAACATCGTAAGCGGAAGCGCTGGCCGAAACGGCGACAATCGGCGTTTGCCCGAACCCCGGCATTCGTCGAAGACGACGCGCGGTTTCCAGACCGTCCATCTCGGGCATGACCATATCCAGCAGGATCAGATCCGGCTTCCGGGTTTCGACACTATCCAGACACGCCCTGCCGTTGGCTGCCTCGGCGGTTTCAAAACCCAAACGGCTGAGCATATCAATCAGCAACGCCCTGTTTACCTCGGTATCGTCCACCACCAGCACCCGCTGACGCGGCCCCAGATACCCCGTGATATGTTGTTCGACCGGCATAATATCCCCATTGACATCAACAATCTGGGCGTCAAGATCGAACCAAAAGGTGCTACCCTCGCCAACCCGACTGCTGACGAAAATTTCACTGTCCATCAGCCTGACCAGCTCGCGGCTGATCGGCAAGCCCAGACCGGTGCCGCCGGTGCGTTGCTGCCTGTCTCCCGCTTGCTCAAAAGCTTGGAAAATAGTTTCCAGTTGCCCGGTATCAATACCGACACCGCTATCCTGTATTTCAAAGCGCAAACGGCCAAATTCGACATGCGCTCCCTCTCCCTCTGGAGAGGGCTTTTTCAATACCGTTACCCTCAGGCTGACTTGGCCTCGTTCGCTGTATTTAACGGCGTTAGACAACAGATTGAGCAGCACCTGCCTTAGCCGCGTCTCGTCGGCGCGTATCCCGGCGGGTACATCCTCTGCAATGTCACAAACAAAAACCAGACCCTTCTGCTCCGCCTTGACAGTGATGATACTGGCGATATTACGCAGGAAGCGCGGCAACTGGATCTCGCTCAAGTTCAACTCCTGCTTGCCCGCCTCAATCTTGGCAAAATCCAGAATATCGTTGATCAGCTGCAGCAAATATTCGCCGCTTTGCTGTATGACCTTCAGCATCACGCTCTGGCGTTCGTTCAGGCTGTTTTCGCCCAGCAATATCTGGGTGTAACCCATAATGCCGTTCAATGGCGTACGCAGTTCGTGGCTCATCCTCGCCATAAATTCGCTACGCAGTCGCGCCAGCCGTTCCGCCTCGACCAGAGCCACTTCCCGCGCCATCTCCATGGCTTTACGATCGCTGATGTCGCGGGCGGTACCTACCGTTCCCAACACGCTGCCGTCCTCGTCAAAAACCGGCGCCTTGCAGGTTTCTACCCAGATGGCGCCATCGCGCGCATCGGCAAGAAGTTCTTCCACGGTCTTGCACTGCCCGGCAGTCATCACCTCCGCGTCGTCGGCACGGTAAGCCTCGGCATGTTTGCGCGGCCAACAATCCAGGTCGGACTTGCCGACCAACTCGTTCACACTATGGGCGCAGGCTAATGCCATAGCCTGATTAACGACCAGAAACCGGCTGTCCTTGTCTTTGAGCCACGCCATCATCGGCAGCGTGTCGATCAGGGTGCGCAGATAGCGCGTCTGGAGCCGCAACTCTTCGGTACGCTCCAGCACCCGCTGTTCCAAATCGATGTTGAGCGCGCGAATTTCATCCTCGGCGCGCTTGCGTTCGGTGATGTCGCGCACCAGTGCAAGGCTGTAGGTCTTGCCGTCATATTCGAACTGGCTGGCGTTGATCTCGACCGGGAATATGCCGCCGTCCTTGCGGCGGTGCTCGGCTTCGAAGGATTCCACAAGCCCCTGCTCACGCTGTCGCTGCCAGATCGCCCACACCATTTCAAGCGTCCAACCTGGGCCGATATCCATGACCGACATCGTCAACAGCTCGTCGCGACTGTAGCCGAGCGCCCGGCAGGATTCGTCGTTGACGTAAAGAAAATGCGCGCCGTCATCCATCAGATAAGCCGCTTCATGCACCTTATCCAGAGCTTGACTCATCACCGCAATGTCATGCTCGGCCTGCTTGAGTTTGGTGATGTCCCGCCCAACCGCCAGCGCACCGACTATTCTGCCTTGCTCGTCGCGTTCGGCTACGATCCGGAAGTTGTGGATTTGCGTGCCTTCGTCCGCATGCCGCACCTGCACTTCGAGCTCTTGCGGTTCACCGGTTTCCAGCACCCGCCTGATATTTTGCGAAAATTTGTCGATCTGCATCGCACACACTTCAGGCGGTGTTTGTTCCGGCGTTTGCCCGAGCAGCGCGCCGGAATTAACATAAATCTTGCGGGCATCGGCGTCGTAGCGAATGATGTGGTCAGGAATGTTTTCCGCCAGAGTACGGAATTCCCGTTCGCGAACGGCCAGCGCCTCTTCGGTATGCTTGCGTTGCGTAATGTCGATAAAAGTGACAATGACTTGAGTTATTTCGCCATCCTTGTCGAACACTGGATCGGCATTGACCAGCGCCCACACATCGTTTTGATTATTGGGGCGATGTACGCCTAAAACATAGTTTACGAGCGCCTTGCCCGATGCCAGCACTTTGTTGACCGGGTACTCGTCTAGCGGTGCTGTGCTGCCATCCTCTCGGAAAAAACGCCAAGTCGGATCAACGGCAGTTTTGCCGTACAGTTGGTCTTTCGAAAGCCCGAGTATTTCCTGCGCCACCGAGTTGGACGTGAGAATTTGCGTATCGGCGCCATGCACAACCACTGCGGCCTGGATCTTCTGGATCAAGGTTCGGTATTTCTCTTCACTCTCTTTTAGTGCATCTTCCGACAATTTGCGCTCGGTGATGTCGCGGCCGATAGTCAGTGCGCCGATTACTTCGCCGTTTTCATCGCACTCGGCAATCATGCGTATGTTATGAATCATATGCAGCTGCCCATCCGAGGGCGTCACTATTTTCTCGATTTCGCCGCTCTCGCCGCAGGCAAGAACGGTATCCAAAAGCTGTGCGTAATCGTCGTATTCGCCGTTGGGGAACAATTCGCGGACTGTCGTGCCGAGCATTTCCGCTGCATCGGCCTCCAAGGTTTTTTCGAGCACCGGGTTGACGTAAAGGAGCCGTCCTTCCTTGTCATAACGGAGAATATTATCCGGCAGGCTTTCCGCCAGGGTGCGGAACTCGCGCGCGCGTGCGATCAACGCTTCTTCGGCGCGCTTGCGTTCGGTGATGTCCTGCACGGTACCTAACGAATACAGGGGCTTGCCGTCGTCGGCATAGCTGGTTTCGCAACGCTCCAGTACATGCTTGACCCGCCCGTCCGCCATCAGCAGGCGGTGCTCGATTTCGTAAGGTTCCCGATTTTCAACCGACTCGGTATAGGCGCGGTCGACAGCTTCACGGTCATCGGGATGAATGATTTCAACGAAGGCCTCATAGGAGGCGCCGAACTGCTCCCGGTCAATTTCGAAGATGCGGAAGATTTCCTCCGACCAGCGAAGGACATTGGTCGCCATATCCAGCTCCCAACTGCCGATATGCGCGATGCGCTGGGCCTCGGTAAGATTCTGCCGGCTTATCAGCAAGGCGTCTTCCATTTGCTTACGTTCGGTAATGTTGCGGGAAAGCACGATGAAACGCGGCTCTTCCCCTTGAACGGCGGGCTTGCCGGCCACGGAGAGTTCAAACCAGAAAGCGCCGTTCGGCAGCGACAATTCAAACTGCTTGCCGGTTGACATGCCGTTTTCATGCGCTTCACGCAAGGCTGACATGCAAATTTCCGCCGCATCGGCAGGCATGACTTCCGGCACTGTTTTACCGAGCAGGTCTTCACTGGGGGCGACCAGCAAATCGCTATGCGGCGAATGATAATCGTAGTAGCGCCCATCCAGCCCCAACTCGAACAAAAAATCGGGAATCGTATCCAGCGTGGCTTGAAGCTTGTTTTTGGCTTGCAGCACCTGCGTATTGAGCGCTGCCAGCCTCCGATGAGAACGCTTCAAACGTACCAGGAAAAAGCCGGTGCCAACCAACATCACGACGCTGCCGCCAAGCACGGTCCATAACCAGCGCTGTTCGAGCGCATGATGCCTAAGTTCCGCAGCCTGTTGCTGGTTATGGCGGTTGAGTTTATCGATCTCGCGCTGCTTGCTTTCGGTTTGGTAGCGTCGCGTCAGCTGCAACACCCGCATGGCGGCCGTGTCTTTTGCCATCTTGGCCGCCATCTCGCTTGCTTCGAGCATAAACCGGTAGGCTTGATGATGATCGCCGTTGGCGGCGGCGATCTCCGCCAGCTGTTTCGCGCTATCGGTCAGGTAGAGCGGGGTGCCGATTTCCTTGGCCAAGGCATAAGCCTGTTCGACATCGCGGTGCGCCCCGTCACTATCGCCCAGCGACATCCGGCTCCTGCTGCGGGCGTTCAGCGTCCACAACAGGCCGATCTTGTTGGAATAGCGTTGATAACGCCCGATCATTTCGTCGAATATCGGCAAGGTTTCGGCATAACGTTGCTGCTTGCGCAAGTTATCGGCGAGAGCATACTGGCTGAAATTGACGCTGAAAGGGACATCTATAGCGAGAAAAACCGCAACTGCCTCGCGAATCAACCGCTCCGCGCTTTCCAATTCGCCGCGATTGTTTTGGATATAGCCAACCCCCATCAGCGCATAGGCTTCCATCAGCCTGGAACCGGCGATCCGGGCTTGCTCCAGCATTCGCTGATAATATTCGCCCGCTTCATTCAGGTGGTCGCTCAGTTCGTAGGCAATTGCCAAGCCATGATAGGCGTAGACCAGCGCCAGCGGATTGTTGCTTTGCCGGGCAATATCCAGCGCTTGCATCGACATGGTAATCGATTCGTCGAGCTGATCGGTGCGGCGGTACATCATTGCCATTCTTAACAGTGCTTCGCCGAGCAGATCCGGCCGATCCACCCCGTCCAGCACCGACAGACTGTGAATCGTAGCGGCGATCGCATCGTCGATGCGAGCCTGATTGACCGCATTTAAGGCGGTATTGAGGTCGGCTTCGGCTTGGCCGACCGAGTCGTTATGTTGCTTGGCGAGTTCCATTGCCTGTTGGATATGCGTAGCCGCTTTTTCAGTTTGCGCCTGATAGACTTCGATGCGCGCCAGCAAATTGAACAGCCGTGCCTGATCTGCAGGCCTAGCGTCGGCGGGGAGATCGGCCTGCAAACGCTCGGCTTCGGCGTAGGCGCGTTGCGTGTCATTTTCCGCCAGCATACGTGTCTCGCCCGCTTTGTTGCGCCATTGTTCCAATCCAGTATCGGCATGGGCTACGCCGTACAGTGCGAAAATCAGTAGCGGAGTGCAAGCTTTGCTTGCCCATCGTATAACTTGCAGGCAAAGCCTGCACTCCATCCTTAAATTGATGGGCATGACCGCCATCAGAACCGTGCAGTCATCGTCGCGCCAACCTGAGTATCGTTGACCCAAACGCTCTGCGACCGGGTTTCCACGCCGTAATAGGACCTGCTGCGCAACGTATTTAGCAGATTCATGCCTTCAGTAGCCGCGGGTGTAAACCGGCAACGCGCCGACCCCGACGATATTGGTAACGCCGCTCAGGAAGGTGTCGCGCCAGTTATAAGCGACTCGGGCCGAAAACGGGCCTTTCTCGTACATGCCGATCAGGTTGTAGCTGTGTTTGGAGAGGTTTTGCAGCGGGACGTTCCGGCCCAAAATACTGCTCGGCGTTTCGCTGTCGATATAGGTGTAATTGGCCTGCGTACCGAACCCCCTCAACCAGCTCGGCAGGAAATCGTAGAACTGCTGATAACCGGTCTCAAAGCCGTTGATGGTCGCGTCAGTACCGTTTTGGGGGCGGCTGACCTGATAGGTAAAGCCGTCATGAACTTCAGGATTGCTGACGGTAGTCACGAAGCCGTCGACCTGTTTTAGAAAGCCGGTGACATAAACCGAGGTGGTTGGGTTGAAATATTTTTCCACCGCCAGATCGAAATTGTCGGAACGAATCGGCTTCAATTCAGGATTACCGGCGCTACCCTGATTCAGCGACGGGTTGATGGTGTTGCGGATCAAGGGCAGCGACGGCGACAGCTGATCGAAATTCTGCCGGGTTATGGTTTTAGAGACTCCAGCGCGCAGATACAGGCTTTTTAGGAGCTGATAACGCAGATTCAAACTGGGCAGATAGTCGATGTCGGTACTGTCGATGTTAATGGGCAGCACCGCACTGGTGCTTGGCGCTGACTGGCTGCCGGTTACCGACTCCGACGTTTGCGCCGCGCGCAGGCCGACGACCAGAATGTCGTTAAGAGCGACGGTCCCGGTATCGCTGGAACTGTCGCTCTTCGCAAATGACGACGCCGACTTGGCGACAATCAAAGCCCAAACACCTAGCCACGGTAAATGTTGAAGTCTTGTATGCATTAATAAACGTTTTAATCCCGCGTGAAAACGGCACTTTGTCGGCCAATATGACAGTTATAAGGGTGGTTCCGGCAAAAAACTATAGCGACGATTGATTATACTGAACCGACTTTATGCCGTCTCCACATAGGGTCTGCGGCGTTATTAACCCCACACCCGGCATGCCTTCTGGATTTCGGATTAAGGGGCATTTCCGGCATGAACCGCCCATAATTCTGTAATTCAGGAATGAAAATGAATACTATAGATTGTAGCCTTATAGTGTTCATTTTGGCTAGATATGCAGCCGCTTTACAACAAGAAGGATCGATAATAATGAGAGTTGCATTTGCCAAGGCATTGAAAAACGCCAGAAAATCGCGTGACTTGACCCAAGAAGACTTCTCCGATGTTTCCAGCCGGACTTATCTGAGTTCATTGGAGAGAGGTAAAAAAAGTCCCACTCTGGATAAACTCCAGACCCTTGCCCAAACCATCGGCATACATTGCCTGAGCCTGATAGCGCTAACCTATTTGTATAGCGAAAAGGAAAAAGATCTGGAGACGCTGCTGTTACGCATCAAAAATGAAGTCGAGAGTGTTGAACGTAAAAAATAAAGCGCGATAGTAAACCCTGTAATTTGGCATGAATATCGACGCTCAACGCTACTTAACCTAATACGATTTTTTGGTAACAGGTCATGCGGCTAATAATTTAACAACCTACAGATTTGATTCATTACCCGGAAAAAATGTGCTGGATACGCTGCGTGACTATTTCAATAGTCGTATTGAAGCTGTCTGATGAGTCCCAAAAGCAAAAGAGGGCTAAGGGCGCCATCTTTATTGGACACTAAGTGATTTTAAAGCGTGGTACAGAACAGAAAATGCGGCTTGGAATGAGGTAAATGGTGCGCCCGAGGGGATTCGAACCTCTGACCACAGCCTTCGGAGGGCTGTACTCTATCCAGCTGAGCTACGGGCGCGTGGGGCGTATTCTAACCGATCGACACTACAATTACGACAACATTGTTTTCAAGTGCGCCAGACTCGCCTTGCCGCGCTCTTTGATGACTTCCGGGGCCAGCTGTTTTTTGTTGACCCATTCCAGGTCATCGGCAGGCAGTTCGCTTAAAAACCGGCTGGGCTCGCACTCGGCGACTTCACCGTAACGTTTACGATGGGTGCAGTAGCTGAACGTACAGGTGCGCTGGGCGCGGGTGATGCCGACGTAGGCCAGGCGGCGCTCTTCTTCTATGTTGTCGGTTTCGATGCTGTTTTGGTGGGGCAGGATGTTTTCTTCGATGCCAATCAAAAACACATGCGGAAACTCCAGTCCTTTGGCGGCGTGCAGGGTCATCAGGCTGACCTGATCGCTGGCCTCGTCTTCCTGGTTGCGCTCCATGATGTCCATCAGCATGATTTTGGCGACGATTTCCGCCAGCGGTTTTTGACCGTCGGTTTCCTTGTCGGCAACTGCTCCATGCGTTGCTCTACCTCCGGCATCCCTGCCGTCGTCGGCGATGCGTCTCAGCCATTCAACCAGCTCGTAGACATTTTTCAACTTGCGGTCGGCGGATTCCTTGGTTTTGCTTTCTTCCTGCAAATGTTGCGAATAACCGATTTGATCGATGAATTGTTCGATGACCGCGAAAGTATCGCCCCGATCGATGCGGTCTGCGGTGTCGATGACCCAGTCGCGGAATTTTTCCAGCCGGTGCATGGCTTTTTCGGACAGTCTTTGGCTCAGGCCGAACTCGGTGCTGGCCGCGAACAGACTGATATGCCGCTCATTGGCATAGGCGCCGAGCTTTTCCAGTGTGGTCGGGCCGATTTCCCGTTTCGGGGTGTTGATTACGCGCAAAAACGCCGCGTCGTCGTCCTGATTAACAAACAAACGCAGGTAGCCGAGGATGTCCTTGATTTCCGAATAGGCGAAAAACGAGGTGCTGCCGCTGATGAAGTACGGGATGTTGTTTTCCCTCAAGCCTTTCTCGAACAAGCGGGACTGATGGTTGCCGCGATATAAAATCGCATAATCCTGGTAATTGCTGCCGGTTTTGAATTTGTGATGGATGATTTCGGACACGATCTGCTGGGCTTCAATCAGCTCGTCTTTATGGCTTAAAACCCGCAGCGGATCGCCGTAACCGAGCTCGCTCCACAGGCGTTTTTCAAAGGCATGGGGATTGTTGGCGATCAGTTGGTTGGCGACCTTGAGGATGCGCCCGGTAGAGCGGTAATTCTGCTCCAGCTTGATAACTTGCAGACGTGCATAGTCTTTTTGCAGTTGTGCCAGATTCTCCGGCTGCGCGCCACGCCAGGCATAAATGGACTGATCGTCATCGCCGACCACGGTAAAGCGTCCCAGGTTACCGGCGATCAAGCGCACCAGCTGATATTGGGTGATATTGGTATCCTGATATTCATCGACCAGTAAGTAGCGGATCTTGTTTTGCCATTTTTCCAGGATGGCCGGATGTTGTTGAAACAGCAGTACCGGCAACAGAATCAGGTCGTCGAAATCAACCGCATTGTAGGCTTTCAGGCTGCGTGTGTAGTCGATGTACAAATTGGCCGCCGGGTATTCGGTGGCTGTTGCAATCGTTATGGATTGTTCCGGCGTGACAAAGGCGTTTTTCCATTGGCCGATTTGCCGGGCGTAAATATCAATATTGTCAATATCGCAATCCTTTGCGCCGTGGCTGATCAAGTTGCGCAGCAATGTGTGCTTGTCCTGCTCGTCAAACAGGGTAAGGCCCGATTTATAGCCCAGCGTCTTGGATTCCGCCCGCAATATATCCAGTCCTAGGGAATGGAAGGTTGATACCCGCAGGCCGCGCTGTTGCTTGTCATCCAGCAGTTTTGACACTCGGCTTTTCATTTCCCGCGCAGCTTTATTGGTGAAGGTCACCGCCGCAATATGCCGTGCAGGCAGGCCTTGCTTGACCAGGTAAGCGATTTTTTCGGTAATCACCCGCGTCTTGCCGCTGCCCGCTCCGGCCAGCACCAATAAGGGATGATCAATCGCTTTAACAGCAGCTTGTTGTTGGGGGTTTAGTTTGGACATTGATGCCTATAAAAAAATTCACCATGAAGACACGAACGACTGCATGGACAGATTTTTGCTCCTGCAAAATCTGCATTCCCCACATCCCTGTGGGTTATGCAGGAGGTAGAGCACCAACAGTAGGCGCTTTAGGCGATGCAGGAGCAATTGCCGAGGACACGAAGTTTTATATTTTTCTGTGTATCCTTCGTGGTGCTTTTGTGACTTACGTCACTGATTATTTGCAGATCGATTGCGCCAATATCCCGGTTTGCGGTGGCAGTGCATGATAGAAAGAATGAGCACGTAATCCTTTTCAATTGAGTAAAGAACGACATAAGGAAAAACACGGGTTAAACATCGGTGAATGTCATCTTCAATTATCGGCCAACGTTCAGGCGCTTCAACTATTTGTTGGATGACATGCTCGACCGCTGCCATGAAGCGCAGCTCCAATCCAGGCTGACAACTTGCATAATATCGAGCGGCGTCTTCATATTCGGAAAGCGCCTCTGGATGAAACTCGAATCTCATTTTGCAACAGATTTTCGTACACTTTCCAAAGCATCCTGTCCTGGGATGGTAGTAACTGCACCGCTCCTGACATCATCACGGCGAGTGCGAGCTTCAGCCGCCCAAAGCTGTCGGATATAAACATCCTCCAAAGGGTCAAGGCTCTCAACCAAGCGGTCAGCGAGCAATGCGCGAGCATCGCTAGGGAGTGCAAGCGCCTCTTCGGCTATTTGTTCAATAGTGAAACTCATGTTCGGGACTCCTGTTATGAAGTTCAGCTAGTTCCCAAGCTCAAGTTTGGGAGTTCGGTTTTGGAAGCTGGAGCTTCGCCTTCCGGGTTCCCAATCTGGAGATTGGGAACCCGCGTAATATATACATTCTACACAGCATAGCGCATTAAACCTTACGATCCAGCTTGCGATAACTAATCGCTTCACTTAAATGAACTGTTTCTATATTTTCCGATTGGGCAAGGTCGGCAATGGTGCGCGCCAATTTTAAAATCCGGTGATAAGCCCGATGCGACAGACCGAATTTATCCATCGCCTGTTCTAAAATCAGGTGGCTTGGCTCGGACAGTATGCACAGTTGTTTAACTTCCTTTGCCGTCAACGCCGAATTGGCTTTGCCGCTACGCGCTACGGCCAAGTTACGAGCCGCGACCACGCGCGCCCTGATTTGCTCGCTGCTTTCTTCACCATCCGGCGAGCCTTTACGCAACACTTCATGCGAGATTCTGGGCACTTCAAGGTGCATGTCGATACGATCCAGTAACGGGCCGGAGACTCGGGCACGATAACGCATGACCTGCTCGGAAGTGCAGTGACAACGACCCGAGGCATCGCCCAGAAAGCCGCAAGGGCATGGATTCATCGCAGCAATCAATTGAAAGCGCGCCGGGAAATCGACTTGCCTTGCGGCGCGGGAAATGGTGATGTGCCCGGTCTCCAGCGGCTCCCTTAGCACTTCCAGAACTTTGCGATCGAATTCCGGCAGCTCGTCGAGAAATAGAGTTCCATTATGCGCCAGCGATATTTCACCGGGTCTTGGGTTACTGCCGCTGTGACTTATTTTAATTAATGATACCATGCTAACAGCAAATCAATAAGTTATCTTAAAATATTGGTAATTAATGAGACTATTTTGTTGCTAATTGCTGAGACTAACTATACAATGAGCGCTAATTGCTGAGACTGGGTTAACGATGTACGTTCAGACTAGAAAAATCAAGCCAACCAGACGAAGCGTATCTGGCATTTTCCCATTTCGAGGCATTGATTCTATCCCCTTTGAATCAACTCTTGAAAGAGATTTTCTAATTAGGACTGAGCATAATCCTTTCGTCACAAAAATCGTAGCCCAGCCAGCTCAGATTCCGTTTATTGGATTAAACGGTCGAACATATACCTACACACCTGATTTTCTAGTTTACTTCGAGAACCAGCCTGGTTCTCGAAAGCCAATGTTAGTTGAAGTTAAACCACAAGAAGCGTTGCTAGAACACTGGGAAAAGTTGAGGCCTAAACTTAGAGCTGGCTTTCGGTACGCCAAACTACGAGACTGGAATTTCCGAATCTATAATGAAAACCGGATACGCGATCAGTTTTTGGAAAACATCAAGTTTCTTAATGGCTATAAACGTAGAATCCTGTCTTCTGAAAAATCTCAGTTAATCTGCTCCACATTAAAACTGCTCGGACCAATATCCATAACCGATTTGGTCGATAGCCTTACCAATAGCCACCTAGAAGATAAGGTAGACCAATTGTGTATTTGGCAATTATTGGCTTTCAAACATCTTGGTTGTGACTTAGGCAAACCTTTAAGTCCACAGACGATGGTATGGATTTCTAGCCAGGAATCATGCAATGAGTAACAAGTTGCTCCCCGATGAAATGGCTTCTATTGGCATCGCCATGAATCGGCAAAGACTTAAGCCAACCCCTGGAGCTTATGTATCTGTAGATGATAAAGTTTATCAAATCAAAGATATCCTGAGTTTTGAAAGTGCTACTGGAGTTGATGTAGAAACTGGCCGAACTCATCCATTGCTATTTACCAAAATGAAGTTGATTTCCACTATAGAATCAAACTTACAAGCTGTTGCATCTCAAGATATTGATGAAATAGCAAGTAAAGATTGGAAAATAGCTACTGAGCGTTATGAAGCCATTAAACCTTTGTTAGTAGAAGGTGGCGTTCCCAAAAAAGTTGTTCGAGAGAGAGCTCAAGAATTAGGCGTGGGTGTCGCCACGTTATATCGCTGGATTCAAAAATTCAAAGGTATGGACGTTCTTACTGCACTTATTCCACAGCAGCGCGGGTATAAAAAAGGGAAAAACCGTCTCTCACAAATCGCAGAAACTATCATTGAGTCAGTTATAAATGAAATATTCTTAAAGAATCAAAGATCGACTCAGAAAAAAGTAATCCTTGAAGTCGAGCGACGATGTCACCAGAAACAAATTACTCCCCCCAGTAATTATGCGATTCGCGCAAGAATTGCCAAATTGAGTGACAAAACAGTTCTGAGAGCCAGAGGTTTTAGAGAAAAAGCAAAGAATAAATATAAGCCAGTGCTGGGTAGTTTTCCAAACGCGACTCATCCCTTAGCTGTAGTTCAGATAGATCATACGCCAGCAGATATCATTCTTGTTGATGACCTATACAGGAAACCTATCGGCAGGCCATGGATTACATTAGCAATTGACGTATATAGCCGAATGGTCACTGGTTACTATTTATCATTTGATGCGCCTAGCGAAACGTCAGTAGCCATGTGTGTGGCCCATGCCATTTTGCCCAAGGAAGACTGGCTTAAACTTCATGATGTCGATGCTGAGTGGAATGTATGGGGATTTCCTGAAACGATCCATACTGATAATGGAGCCGATTTCAGATCAGGTAATTTTAAAAAGTCCTGCCTGGTTCATAACATTAAACTTGAATTCAGGCCAGTCAAACAACCTCAATACGGTGGACATATTGAACGATTGCTTGGAACCTTATTGCAAGAAATTCATGATCTACCCGGCACTACTTTTTCTAATATTAAGAAAAGAGATGGATACGATTCTGAAAAGAATGCCGTTATGACATTTTCTGAGTTTGAAAAATGGCTAGTTACTTTAATATGCAAGATTTACCACAAGCGAGAACATAGCAGCCTAGGCCTGACACCAAGTAAACAATGGGAAATTGGTATTTTTGGAAATGCCACAACTCCACCTCGTGGAGTACCTGAGAGACCTGTAGATAAACATAGTCTTTTGCTGGATTTTTTACCATATAAATCTAGAACGATTCAAAATTATGGCGCAGAGATTGATGGGCTCTATTATTTTGATGATGTTTTAATAAAATGGATTAACTCAACTAAACCTGATGATAAGTCCAAAAAAAGAAAATTTATTTTCCGTATTGATCCTAGAGACATAAGTAGTGTTTGGTTTTATGAGCCAGATTTAAAAAAATATTTCGAAATTTTCTTTTCTGATCGCTCTCTGCCATCAATGAGTTCTTGGGAATTTAAACAGGCTAAAAGTAAAGCGCGGAAAGAAGGCATGAAATCTGTTAACATTCCTCAATTGATGGACGCTCTGACGGATTTACGTCAACAAACAGAAGACGCCAAGGGAAAAACAAAATCAGCTAGATTAAAAGAACAAAGAAGTAGAATTCACGCAAAAAAAGTCACACCAGCGAATCCCACTCAGATAATCCTAATCGAACAATCTTCTATACCGTTAGAGGTAAACAGCAATTTCATTGACGCTGATGAAGACATAAAAGCCTTTGATGACTTGGCTTGAAGCATGACTGAATATCCACACCTAATTCCAGAAATAGCATCAGTTATGGATAAAACTGATGAGGAACGAATGTTTGCCATGGGTGAACGCAGATGGATTGGTTATCCATTGGCAGTAGAAATTATAAAAACTCTTGAATCGCTTCTTATTGAGCAAGAGAAGTCAAGAATGCCAAACCTACTCATATCGGGTGAGTCAAATAATGGAAAAACTACGATAATAGAGCATTTTGTAAAACAAAAAGGTATCGCATATCTTGACGAAGAGTCTAAATCAGTTCGCCCTATCATTCTTGCCCAATCACCACCAGAAGCAAATGAAAAGAGACTTTTAATCTCAATCTTGCAACAATTTTTAACGCCTTACCGGGAGTCGTCTAGCGCTCAAAAATTAACTGATCAACTTATTCATTTGATGAAAGAGTGTCATGTCAAAATGCTTATTATTGATGAAATTCACTCAATGCTTACTGGTTCAGCCAGACAGCAATCCCTAGTCATGAATGTAATAAAAGGATTAAGTAACCAATTAAGAATTCCGATTGTAGGTGTCGGTACAGAAAAAGCCGTGTTAATGTTACATACTGACCCTCAACATTCGAGTCGGTTTGACGTGATTAATCTACCAGTATGGAAGATGGATAGAAACTTCCAGTCTTTACTAGCTAGCTTTGAAAGGTTTTTACCTCTAAGCAAACCCTCAAACCTTCATAAGGCCGAGCTAGCTCTTTTAATTCATTCCATCTCTGGTGGCAACCTTGGTAACGTACATAGGCTTTTGAGAGAGTGTGCGAAAGAAGCAATAAAATCAGGTAAAGAACAAATAGATTCAGAAATAATTCAGTCAAACAACTGGGTCAGACCCACCAAAGGCGTTAGGAGCCTATTCCGTTGAAGAATAAATGGGACATACCTATCATCCTACAACCAAACGAATTACTGTCGTCCTGGCTGATTCGAACTGCACTTGCTAATGGCTGTGATCCATTGATCGTCTCATGGGTTATCTGGGGCAAATGGCGCGCCTGGACAAATGATATAGACCGAAACCCTGGTGAAGACCGGATGCATACGCTGTCAAAGTTCAGCGGCAAAGATTTAGATGATTTAAATCAGTCCATCCTTCTACCGATCGCTTCAACTATTTTAGGCAGAGAACCAACTGCCAATGAGTTGTGGCCATGGCTATTGACGACGGGCACTAGGAATCGGCTCAGGAAAGGCGGTATCCAGTATTGTGTTGAATGCCTGAAGGAAGATAAAAAACCGTACTTCAGACGAGAATGGCGTTTTGCATGGCATGTAGGCTGTTCAAAGCATGGCCAATCATTACGGGATAGCTGCCCACATTGTAATGCGCCATTAGAACCACACCGTCTGGTTGCAGAAGATAGAGAAATCACAAAATGTGTAAGTTGTAACCTCAGATTGCTTGATGTCATGGTTTTGCCAGTCTTCCATGCGGATGCGATGCTATTTCAAATATGGTCTGATAATATTCTAAATCATCAACAACAACCTGTAGTTCATGGCATGGCGGTTAGTGTTTCCAGTTGGTTTGAAATAGCCAGATACTACGAAAGCTTTATTAGACGTTGCCTTATTTCACCGCCCCCAGCACTGCAAAGCTTGTCTGAATCGCTTAATTTTCGGCTTGATCAGAACATCATTGCCGATGTTGAGCTCATCGCCTTTGAACAAATGAACGTTAGGGCAAGGTCTGCATTGCTAAAATCAATATTTAAATTAATGGCATTCACCCAAGATGAACTATTGCATAAGTTAACGGAAGCATCGGTGACTAAACAAGGTTTTAGTAATGCCAAAATTAAATTTCCTGAGACATTAGAGCCAATCGCCAGATGTTTACCTGATAACCAAAGAGCAAAAAAGAAGGCAACAACTCGTAAAACAAACATACAATTAAACTTACCTAAGCCAAGGCCACATTGGGAAGTTAATCGCATGTGGAAGCAACTCTTACAGAAGATGCAAGATGATCCTGACTATGGAAACGGCATCTGACACACTCTATCAATGCGATCAATGTGGACGTTTGACGAATAAAATTCATCGTCGATATCGAGGAGAAACTTATTGTACGACTTGCTACTACAGAGAATTTAAGTCAAGCATCTGTCCACTTTGTGCCAATACCGCCAGATTAAATCGAAAAGATAAACAAGCCGTTTGTAAAAAATGTGAGTACACCGGTATACCTTGTATTCGTTGTGGTAAGACAGATTTCAGTATTGGCAAACTCACTAATCTCGGTCCCGTGTGTAACTCGTGCGCCGTTCATTTTCGAGGAATAAGAAATTGTACTTATTGCGGTGAACCGTCGAAATATATGTCACGCGATAAAAATCTGGGCTTTGATGAGCAGGCGTGTTCCAAATGTCGGCAAAAAAGTTTTGAAACCTGTTCTGTGTGTCGTAGATACCGGCAAACAACACTAACTCCTGATGGACATAAAATTTGTAAAAAATGCTCAGAATCGGGTGAAATTCCTTGCTCGGTATGCCATGAACCGATGCCTGCTGGTTATGGCAATCAATGTGAAACATGCTCACTCAAGCAGCGACGAGATAAGACCATTTATACAAATTGCAAAAAATTCGCAGATGCTGAAACTGGCGTGCTATATCTTGAATTTAGTTCATGGCTTGAGAATCGTAGTGGTCTAAAAAAAACGGTTTCAATGCTTAATCGGTACCTTAAGTTTTTTATTGAAATTGAGTTATTAACTCAAGATTCGATCAGTTATCCAATTTTACTGGCTAAATATGGTGCTGATGGTTTGAGGCGTTGGATGCAGCCAGTCAGCTTTTTAATTGAAAAATTCAGTCTATCTGTTTCCGAAGATGAAAAGCTCAAAGATTCAGAACGTCGTCGAATTGTTAAAATAATGAATAAGCTGTCCGCAGACAATCAAAGTAAAAAATGGTTGGACGAATACTATGGCTATCTATTGGAACGTAACAAAACTAGTATCAAATCAGTTCGTCTGGCAATGACACCCGTGGTTGATCTGCTCAAAACGATAGATAATGGAGATCTACCAATTCAGCGTGACTTAAATGTTTTTCTCAAGAAGAAACCAGGTCAACGAGCAGCCATTTCTGGTTTTGTTGGTTTTCTAAAAAACCGACACAAAGTGAATTGGGTTTTACCTAAGCAAGCCAGCAAATCGAAAATCTATGCTAAACAAGAGGCTGAGCGGAAGTTGGTCAAGTTACTGCGTAATCCCGTAGCAACAGATGTATATCAGCAGAAGCTATTGAAAGCCAAATTACTCTATTTCCATGGTCTCGTACTGAAATCGATGACTGAAAAAATTGAGATTAAAGAGACTGACCAAAAATTAAAGTATGTTGAGCTTTCGGGGAAACGTTATTGGTTGCCGAGCTTGTAATTAGATGGATACCACTGTTGCATGCCATAGAAAAGGGCGATGATCAGGTTATCCAGCCTTTACTGAATAATTGTCTTAATGCGGGATACGTAAATACAAAAAGTTATTCAGCATTAGATTTAACAAATTAAGATGCCTGGAATGCGTGACTTGATTTGCTGCCGCATTGAAAGAAAGATAATGTAAGCACTCATCCACACCACATCGTCAGGTGGTAGACGTTATGATTAATCCATGCCGCTGAATGGTAATAACTCGTCGATGCGGCTGTTGTGCCGAGCAAGGTTTGAATGACGGCGGCACGCTGTCCGGCGCTTTCGGTGCTGGCGAACAACTCGTTCATTTTTCCCAAGGCGATCGGGCGAACGCTATCAATGTGCAAATTTTGCACATTGCTTTTTTCATCGAATTCCCTTTTGCAAACACATTATGAATGTGTTTGCTGATAACTGGCTGGATTTCAGTGGGTCGCAGCTCAATTTTAAGAGTCAGCAAGCAAGCAGTGATGCCGGGACTTGCCGTTGATTTGTTGAAGGAAGTTTAAAAACGTTTAGTGTAGTAATATTGGAAAGAGATTTATGCGGCAATTTGTTCATAAAGACATTAGCCGCTTATTTTATATGTTAGATTAATGTGAAAACATTTATAGCTTTTCACATAAAAATATAAAATTTTAAATTTACTGTATCTTTCATGCTTACATATGACCTCATTAACACAATAAATCCTATATGATCAGTATGTTGCATGTCATTAATGAGCACAAAATAATCTTATGCTACGATTGCCAGTTCTTACGGGCATCCGAGATTATCAAAAAAGATAACCAGAGCGTGTTTTCAGTTCGGCCCATAATGAACTATTTAATAAATATTTGAATAATTTACTATTTTCCAAAAAAATAATAATAAATTTATTTTGTGTAACGAAGCATCTACGGTGAAAAATACCGCATTTTTTATAAAAACCTAGTCCTCAGGCTTTATCTCGTCATCGATTAATGCAAGTAACTCAGCTGTTGTAACTCCCAAGCCGATCGCTAATTTACAAATATTACGTAAGGATAGATTGCGCTTTCCTCGTTCTACCTCACCAACAAAGCTTCTGGCCAAGTCACATTTCAACGCTAATTTATCTTGTGCAATGCCTTTTTCCTTGCGAATTTCGGCTAAACGTTTACCGAAAAGCACGCAATACTCATCCATCAGTAGATCCTAGGTTAACTAATTTGTTGTGACAGGATAGTCAAATAACCTGTTAGAAGACACGCGAAATAAAGAGACTCGAATTAAGATGACTCGAAATAAGTGGAGTTTTTGCCGGACTCATTTTATACTGTCGTTCTCAATTTTTTGATCATGGCGATGAAGCCCATACAGCCTGCCTGAGCAATGCTGAAAGCACTTGCGCTTTATAGGTAGAGGCCCATAAACCGCATGAACAACACGCCGGAAAGGTTGCTGATAGTTAAACGGTTGCAAGCAAGAGCCAGCTGGCGCTCATGAAGTTATTTTTAAACGCGAGCAGCAGACACCGGATCGATTAATCGGATGCCTGCCAGGCAAGACAATAGAAATCGTTTCCGCCACAGCTTCTTATATGGGAGCAGAAAAATTACTCTTAAGTACTTGCTAATAAATCAACAAGTATTTTGATAATTAGAGTATCCATAAGCAAAAAACCAATGACAACAAAGTAACTGTCAACTTGTTTCATTGCATTTAACAGACGCATAACTATTAGTATAGGTATTATATTATGAACGATGGCACTATTATTTCTCAATTCCTGAAAGCCAAGGATATTAACCATCATTTGCAAACAATTGATGAATTATCTTTGAGAGACGCGTTATATTTAATAACACTAATTCGATCTTCAGTTGTAATATCCAGTGAGGCCTATATTGGTCCATTTACAAGTGTACCACCAATATTTCCTGACATTAGACCCCATAATGATGGTATCGGTGTAAATCACTTAATTGACAGAAATTTAATTACACTCAGTCAATATGCATTTATAGATGAAAATAGTGAAGTAAAAGAATTATATTTCAACGATACAAAATGGAAGGTTAATATTGAAGACTTTGAAGAAGCGCTATTACAGATAAATGAAATAATCACAAGTGCTGTTTGGCCAGTTAAATGGCGATACGATATCAAAAGAGTTTGGTTGGAAATTGCTATTTTGGAGTGCAGACAATATCTAGAATATCTAGCTAATGAAAGAGATATTAATATTGAAATCACGGATGAAATACAAAATATATTTTTAACTCTATTACGAAATAATTCAGTATCTCAATGTTTTTCTTTGATGCACGATGCTGTATGTGAAGCATCTGACAATTTTTTCAGAAAAATTATTTCAATTGACGATATCGGCAATAACTTTATTCAATGCCTATTTAATAATCGGAACAAAACACACGGGTCTAAAGAAGACAGCAGGCCTGTCAATATTCCGCAATCGCAATTGAGCTACATATTTCATTATGAATTTTTGAAAATTGGAGAGGCTGGTTTTACAGCTATTCCCCATGACATGACATGCCCGAAGAAAATTTAAAGTGTGAAGCGAATCAGATTTTATTCTGTGGCGACACTCACGGTTGCTTAGCAAATATTATTAGCCATCGTACACCAGTATCGACCAGAGGCGATTGTCCTACTGAGTGATTACAACTTAGAAATGCCACTCGAAAATTACTTACAAGTCATTATTAGGATGACACAGATTTATTGGTTTCCTGGCAATCCATATTTTGACTCAACAAAGGAATACAAGAATTTATATCATTCACCGGCGTTACCCCTCTTGCCGGTCAACAATTAATATAAAAATAAGGAGAGAAAGATGATTTATAGCATTCCGAAGCCGGTAAAAGGGACTGTAACAGTGATTACAAGGTGGTCGATTAAAGAAGTAGTTTTTGGGATCAACGAATTTCCAACTCGCCATTTGATTGGCTTCGTACGACAAGAAAGCGCTGGTCGCACGACATCAGCTATTCAATCTTTCGATAAAGAAAATCGGTTAATCCAAACACAATCCGGGCGCTTATATCAATTAACGGACGGACCAGGGCAAGACGGCGATGCAGACTATGTTTGGGGCCAGTGGAAAAATATCAACGGCGTACGAGATGAAAAAGATGTGACCCATGAGTATTGGAATGGCAAGTAATGCCATTATTTTTAACTTTAGTCTGGCTGCCGGTTCACCGGATCATATAGCCAAATCAATTTGTGTTTAGAGAAGTCATGAAAATACATGAAATAAATGCTCAACATAAACAGGGATCACAACTGACAACCAACAGCCTGCGCTTAGTCTGCATGTCCGACCTGCATAGCCTGAATTATGCATTTCCAGTTCCGGATGGCGACGTCCTGATTATTGCCGGCGATATCTGTGGATACGGCTCTCATGATGAACTCAAAAAATTCGATGATTTTTTGAGTGGTTTGCCACACAAACATAAGCTGTTGATTGCGGGCAATCACGATTGGCCGTTTGCTCGTGTTGATCCTAGCGAAGCCAAACTACTGGTAAAAAATGCGATTTACTTGATGGACTCAGGCATTGAAATTGAGGGCATAAAATTCTGGGGCTCGCCCTGGCAACCCTTTTTTTGCAACTGGGCATTCAACCTGCCTAGAGGTCCCGAGCTCGCCAAGGTATGGGCCAACATTCCTGACAATATCGATGTCTTGATTACCCATGGGCCGCCATACGGCATTTTAGATGAAATCTATAACGGGGAAAGAGTAGGTTGCCAGGATTTGTCAGATGCACTGGAACGCGTCAAACCTAAAGTGCATGTGTTTGGCCACATCCATGAAGGCTATGGCATGCTTAAGCAAAACGGTACGACGTATGTGAATGCATCGCTGTGTAACCAGTATTATCAGTTGGTCCATTCACCCATTGTTATTGAGGTTTAAATAAGGAGCAAAAAACTATGCCTATATTTGGTGTTGCGTCAATTGAGCAGGAACCCGAGGAAACGATGATTTTTTGGTCTGTGCGAGAAGCGAAATTTGATCAAGAAAACGATATATCACGGCACCTTGTTGGCTATGTCACCAGGAAAGGCACGGGACGAGTTTCGTCGGCCATTCAAGAATTTGACCGCAAATCCATGACTGTGAAGACCCGAAGCGGCCGCCTCTATCACTTAAGCGGCAGCCCCGGCTTCAACAGTGAAGCAGAATATGTGTGGCTACATTGGAAATCATTCAATGGTGTAAAAGAAGAGGCTGACGTAACGGATCAATACGGTTTCTTACACTGATTTCTCACGTGTAACGCGCCGTAAGGAGCCCAAAATTTAGCCATAGAGTGCCGCCCCCTATTCATCACGAATCCGCACAATTTTACGACATTAAAGCCATGTATTTTTCAAAAAAAGACAACAAACTCAGACATTATCTTAAACGTAAAGCGGCAGAGTCTGACAATGATGATTCGATCCAACAAAATGCAATTGACTTTGATCGCCTACCTATTGTCGTTGAAATTTTCAATGTGATAAAAATGCAAGCGATGCAAAAAGAACACGGGCAGAGAAGCAATTTGTATCGTAATCACCAGCGCTACCTTGATTTTTTAGAGGATACGGCTGGCTATTTGCCATTATCCGGTTTATCGGATGATATCTTTGAAAAGCTTGATGACCTTGAATTGCGATTCCCTAATTTTTCTTCAACCATTGATTTTTATCGGGAGCAGTTTGCACTTGCACGGCTGACAGATCATGCAACATTTTGTGCGAGCCCGATTTTATTAATTGGTCCGGCAGGTGTCGGTAAGTCTGCTTTTTGCTATGAGCTCGCAAAAATAGTTAATACGCATTTTTCACTGATCAATTTAGCATCGACCACCGGCGGTTTTGTTTTGAGCGGATTGTCGTCGGGGTGGGCTGATGGGAAACCCGGCATGGTGGTTCAATCGTTGGCTAGAGGGCGTCGGGCTGACCCACTGATCGTACTGGACGAAATAGATAAGGTGGGGGGCGACCACCGGTATGACCCTTTGGGCAGTCTCTATCAATTACTTGAAAAACAATCGGCTGCGTCATTTGTTGACGAAGCGTTAGAGGTGGCAACAGATTGTTCGCATATCAATTGGATAGCAACCGCCAATTATGCTTATAAAATCCCCGAACCGATTCTGTCACGTTTCACGGTTATTGAAATCAGTCGGCCATCGAAACAGCAAATGGAAAAGGTAGTCGGGTCGATTTATCAGACTGTTCGGAAAAATCATAAGTGGGGATCAACGTTCAATGACACGTTGTCTGAAGCGGTTGTTAATAAAATTATTGAAAGCGAACTGGAGCCTCGACTGATTCAGAAAGAATTGATTGCTGCCTGTGGCAAAGTAGCGATTAGACGCTCAAAAAATGGAGCGACAGAAAACGGCCTTTATGAAATAGAACCTGATGATTTTAAACCGCTACCACCTATTAATACAAAAGTGAGCGTTGTCATACCTGTTCATAACATTGCCCCAGCGCAAGAAGGCCCCGAAGAAGTCATTATTTTATGGTCGATTAAAGAAGTGCTTTTCAATGATCTCAGTGAAAGCACTCGTCATTTAGTGGGCCACATTCCGCGCATGGGTTCTGAGCGGGTCACATCCGCTATTAAATCGTTTGATCGAAATAATATGCAAATTCAGGCGATTAGTGGTCGGACTTATTACTTAATTGGACAACCCGGTTGTAGCTCTGCTGGCGATGATGCATGGGAAATCTGGAAAGAAGCCAACAATGTCAAAGAGGACATTGATGTAACTAGTCAATATTGTGTCGTTCATTAATGGATGGCTTAGCGAAAAATAATTTAATGGATCTATTAACTAGTTGCGCCATTTATAAAGAATAAGGGAAACCCTATGAACAAAGAATTAGATAAACAGTTATGCCAAAGCTATCCACGCCTCTATCGTGGTAGATACGGAGATATAAAAAGCACATTGATGTGCTGGGGCTTTGGATGTGGCGATGGCTGGTACACACTGCTTGATGTCATTTCTGGATTACTAACAAAGCATAATCCTGAGATTTGCGTGGTTCAGGTCAAAGAAAAATTTGGCGGTTTGCGCTTCTACCACAGCGGTTGCGATGCCTACAGCCTGGGCGTGGAGATGACCGCTGGCACGTTATCCCATTACATCTGTGAAATCTGTGGCGCTCCGGGCCTGCTTAATGACAATGATGGCTGGTGGTCAACGCGTTGCGACGCGCATGCGAGTGAAAATTTAACTGTCGATAATCGTGATGACGTTGATATTGACAGTGTTGCTGATCTACATCTAGGTGCTGCTTGGTCGCGTCTTGCTGCGATTCTTAAAAACTCAGCTGCTTGGCATACTGAGCATAATGGTAGGCCGGCGGTGACATTCTGTATCAGTAAAACCAATGGACGGCTGGTGATTAATTCTTCGAATGATGATGAATTTACAAATGGGATGGTCGATATTATTGCCGGTTATGCGAATCGGATTGATGAGTATTCAGGGATGGTCATTAATGAATAAACAAGCAGTAAAGGCAATCGAGTTAGCAACTCAGTTAATTCAAAGTTACCCCGTCTATCCGACAACTTTTTCAACTTGCAGTAGCTGCAAAAGCAAGCAAGCGAAGGGTGGTATGGAATGCACAGCTTGCTTAGAAGATGAGCTGTCATCGATTGTGGGTTATCAAGCAGCAAAGGATTTACACGACGAAATAAAAAAGCTGGCTGGACGATAACATTCTATTTTTAGGCATCCAAGTCAGTAGTCTTGGTAATGGGTAGTTGCTGAGGCTACTTTGGATCGGCTGATGCACAATCAGCACCGGATTAATTTGTAAGGAATACCGTGCGAAAAAAAATGAATTCCTTGACCCAATTTTAACACTGAGAGTAAACATTTGCTGCCAGCGATGCGTTAGGGTTTAGGTGTTCAAGTTCGACCAGAATCAGTGTTCACATGAATCAGAATACGCAATTGGCGAAACAAACTGGAAATCTCCCTTAATATTGATAAACTTGAGCTAGCCGAGTTCAACGTATCATTAAGTAAGAAATAAAAATGTTCGAACGAAAACATGAAAAGCTGGCTTCAAAAGCTGTTTTTTTCAGAAGGATGGTGGCATCTGTTTTAATGGCAGGCGTTTTGATTGTTACGGCTTTGATGATTGGCATCGTAGGTTATCATTTCATCGCTGACTTTGATTGGGTGGATTCGATTTTGGAAGCATCGATGATTCTTGGGGGAATGGGGCCAGTGAGTTCGCTTGCTACCACTGGAGCAAAAATGTTTGCTGCCGGCTATGCACTTTTCAGCGGATTGGTGTTCATTGCAATAATGGGTATTGTGCTTGCCCCAGTTACTCATCGTATGCTGCATAAATTTCATATCGATGAAAATGATCTTCAGAACAATTAATCGTTTTGCACCCAACCGGTAAAAATCATTCTTATAACCTCAGAAGCGAATTGACTTTCCAAATCCCTGTGCTTTTCAACAGGTAGTGTAACGGTTCGATGAATTTATCCGGCAAGTACTTGCTCAATTAGTTACCCATTAACTTTTTATAAGAGGTGCTGCGAATACAGTACAGTCACTTTTTCATGTCATCTATCGTAGGCGACGTCCGGTTAGCGCTACCCCTGGCTTTCCTCATAAAGCAACAGATTCTAAAAGCTTGCTTAAAAACTAGCTTAAAGATAAAGTCGAGACTTCCCTCAGTTGTTCAATGAACTGGGATAAAATTACTAAAGGCCATTATTTATGATCAAAACAAACAAAATCGTTGTCTTATTATCTTTAACCTTGTTTAGCGCTCTGGGTAACGCCGAACAAATGCCCATGGCTGGCGGCATGGACATGAAGCAATGCATGAAAATGGAACACTGTAAGGGGATGATGGATCACTCGAACATGGACGGCGGAATGGACATGAAACAATGCATGAAAATGGAACATTGCAAAGGAATGATGGATCATTCAAAAATGGACGGCGGTACGGAGATGAAGAAACAGAAAACTAAAACCAATAATGTCTTTGAATAAGAGATAGAACGGTAGTACGCAAGTTGGGCAAAGTGACGAAGCTTAACCCATCGCGAGGCCATCTATTGTTGGACTTTAGCCGGGTAAAGGCACATCGCGATTTAGCATCATGAGCGTTTGACACCATTATTTTGTTCGAAGATAAGTGGTTCCTAGAGCCGAGAAGATTTAAATCAACTACAAATTTTTGTGTCAACATTTGCCTTTGTTTATAACATCTTTAGTAGAAATATAATTGATCAGAAAAGATATACGGAAATTACTACAGCGTTAAATACAACCGAAAGAAGTGCGCTAAATTTTGAATTCAATAAAGATTGAGAAGCACCGCTAGGAAAACCAACACACTTTCGGAGTGGCTTGAGTGCTTTGTCCTCACTATGATTTATGCAACAAAGCAGCTGATTAGTAGTAAAAATTTAAAGCTGTTTTCCCAACTAAATACACCAAATGTACGTGCGTTATCATAGATCTGAGCGAAGTTTTTAAGGAAGAATTCTAAGGCTTCCCAGAGCGATTGCCGTCCTAAAATCGCTAATTTCCCAAGCGACACTTTGCCCCAAACCCTCACGGTTCGCTTTCGCAGCATCTTGAATAATGGTTAATATAGCAAGCAAGCTTCCGATGCGCTTGTCTCTAATCATTCCTCATTCTGTTGGAAAATTACTCATTAGCCCCAAACGCTATTCTCTGCGGAAAATTTTGTCCGGCAGAAGCGCTTGTTAGAGCATTTTTTATGGGACCGGGTTAATCAGCCCTCTATTTCGCCATCTATTGCCATTTACTAGCATTTCGAAATCTGTTCCGTCTGAAAGGGTTAAGTTATCAGCATGGTCAGTTACAATAATCTGTGGAGCGAAGCCTTCCTCTTTTTCTACTTCGCAGGAATAAATAGATAAGCGGCTGAATAGGTTCTCTACGGCCTTCATATCATCGTCAATTTGCCTTTCGCCTTCTGAACGATTCTCCAGCTTCTGTATGGTTTCTTTATTGAAGGTTTCTGACTTGTCGAATTTGAAACTTGGAAAATATACCTGCGTTGGTTGGTCAAGGAATAATATTGACGGAATCGCGCATTTTTTCCCGAGCGAGGCAAAGTACTTGTGTAGTGCAAGAAATAGGGTTACATGGCTATAGAGCCAGTTAGCCCCGCTACCCATTGAGCGTAGAAATATCTTTTCATCTTTTGAGTTTAGGTGGTACAAGTCGAAGGTTTCGAAAGAAAAGTGCAAGTTAATGGGCTTATAGCTATCTTCAAACTCAAAGTACGTACCGATATCTTGCATATAGTGATTAACAGCTTGATCGGCCTTAGCAAGCTCATCTTTATAGTTGTATTTTTTTAGATCGAGCTCAATTTCTTTAAGCGCTTTACGAGCGGCTTTTAAACGTTCGTCAACTTCGGCATCATTAACAAAGGTTACGGCATCAATAAGCATGTCCAGCTTTGCTTTGTAAACCAATATAGACTCGTAAAGGCTCTTCTTCTCTTGTAGCACTTTCTCGGACTTTTCGATTTCTGAGATTTGCGAGGTAATAGCGATCACTTCATTTGACAGTTGCTCAATTTGCCTTTCGGTATCTAACAGCGACGATTCGAATTTCGCTCGCATGGGCTTAGCTTGTTTGAGATTGTTCGCCAATTTCGACACAGCTTGTTTTAGATGCTCAGCGCTTTGTTGTAGTTGCTCATGTTCAGCGCGGCAGAAAGGGCAGACAGATTTTGCAATTTGTATAGTTTCATGCAGTTGAAAAGTTTCGCCACTCGCGACAAGTTTTTCCTCTTCTGTTATATGCCGCGTTATTGAAGCTGCCTGTCGCTGAAATCTACGTAAATTCGTCGTTTTGGCCGCCAATTCTTGCTGCAACTGAAAATAGCGCTGTGTAATTGCATCCGATAAAGGAGATATTTTCTCGGGACGGATGATTTTATCTAGCCGTTCTTTCGCATCTTGTGGATGATTTAGGATATCCTGTAAGGTAACGTAATCTTCGTCCAATCCCATTGACGCATAAAGCTGGCGGAGTACAGGCTCTATCCTTTGCTTTTGCTTCTCGGCAAGTTGTTTGTTGCTATTCTGTTCGCGATCAATGCGCTTGGCTTCAGCTGTTAAACGCTCTTTTTCTTGTGATAAATGGAAGAACTTCTGATCAACCAACCCCAAGAAAATCTTAGTATGCTCAATCACTTGATCTCTTTTCTCTTTCTCATCAAAGCGATAGAAAAGCGCATGTTTATTGGCCACCAGGTTTTGATGTTGCAGCATAAAAGAGGCAAAGCTGCGTATCGACGGCGTTGGTGCTTTAGCATTAAACTTTCTTTGTTCCCTGGTCACTAAGGACACATCTACATCGTCAATGTCTAAAAACAATCCTCTAACGTGCTTCTTAAATTTATCTAACGCAATAAAATGGCTGTCTACAAAATAGCTGCGATTGATTTTGTCTGGATGGTATCCATCTTCACGCTTAAAGAAAGCCTTCTTCTCGCCATCGGGTAAACGGCCAAACACAAAGTCCTGATCGTTCACGTTTAAATAGACATAGTAAAGAGCCGCACTATCGGTAATAATGCCTTTCGGCACAGTGTATTCACCACTGCCAAAGCAATAGTCGAATATTTCAATTAATGCACTTTTACCTGTAGATGACTTGCCTGTAACTACATTCAACCCTTGTTTGAATTTTACCGGATGGGTCTTACCTGTTTTATCTATTACTCCTAGCTCATGTATATAAGATTTCATCGCGGAGTTACCCCTAAGAATGCATAAATTTCAACAACTGAAAGATGGCTAAACAACTTCCCTAAATTGGCCCCGCTTTTATGAATATATAATGCTGTCTCACTTGTCGGCAGTGTAGAAATAGACAGCTTTTGTGCGTCAATCTCAATCCAGTCGTTGATAAGGCAGTACTGAAGACTTTGATCTGTCAGTTCTTTGAATCCATCAAGACGTTCTTGTAAGTCGTATAACTGGGTTCGATCGTCAAAAATTGTCCAAATGGTGCTCTTACTTCTTGGGCCAAATTTAGCATTTGAAATCTTGTAATAAAATACCGGATAACTGCACAAAGGAATAACCAACTGCGCCACCAACAGGTTATTCTCTACGCCAACTAAATGTGCATAAAATGAGGCGAGATATTCGCCGTATTTAAAGGGGTTATACTTTACTTGATAAAGGGCATCGGCCAAACTGGTCATGGTTCAACCGTCCACTGTAAATCTAGGTCTTCGTCGTCCATGGCGTCGTGGATCAGGCCGTTTTTGTATTCAATCGGCGGACTTTGGTAACCCTCTATACCGGCGGGCACTTCACCAATTACGTCGTCATATAAATTCTGTGAGCTACGAATTGGGTCAACACAGTTACGCCTCTCCTTCGAGTATTTGTGTTTGAACTGCTTGACCAACTGTGATTGATATTGATTGGTTGTATTGCGAAATTGCGGTGCACCATCAAGCTCTTCATTTAAGGAGTTATGTAACTCAATCCAGTTACCCACGGCTTCTGGGATAACGTCCTCATATTTAATGCATTGTATTTTTTGTACAAAGAGCTTCTCTTCATGTAGCGCTAACTCTTCCTCAGTTGCTTCCCGACCCGAAAATATAGGCAATGTAAACTGCCTGCGGCAGTAAACAGAGGTGAGTTCTTCACATTTTTCATAAAAGGAACGCTTACTAATTTCCCATTGCTTATTGTCCGCGCTTTCATAAACAAAACCGACAATACCGTGTAAATAACTCAGCTGGTTCGCTTTAGGTATGCCGATGAGCCGCCCCTGAATTTTCTCTCGTACCGACTTTTCATCGTCTGCTTGAGTAAACAACACCACTTTAGCCAACACTGCTTTTAGTTTTTCTTCTTCTGCGACTATTACGTTTTTTTGGTACTGAACAATGGGTTTAGGCTTCTCTGCGGTTAACTCTTCGGGTGTTCGAGTAGCGTATATAGCTTTAATAATCGACAATCGTCCGTCTACAATTTCCTGATTCCAATTTTTCAGAGACGACTTAGCACCAAATTCCTGGGTAGTATGTAAAACTAACGAACTATAGTCTTCATGCTTAAATTCAGGCTCGAGCCAATTATTAAGGGTCTTCCAAAAGTTTTCGTGGTGATCTGTCAGCGCATCGCTGTATTTCTTGACTTCGGTCTGAGTCGAATCTTCGATCGTTTCACCGATTAAGCTGACATCGCCATCACGCTCAAACCAGACTGATTGGCCTTCACGTATAGCAAAACATTGCTCTAGCCCTATTAAGACTTGGTAGTGAAAAGCGAGCGTCGTAGTTAACGCAGCATTTTTGGTTTGATTCCCCCGCATACTCACTCTATGGAATTAATAAGACAGACCTAGCTTGGCCAACTGTGTGGTTGAAACTCTCTTTTCTTCAGTCATAATGATCAATCCTTGCAACGGTCAACCAAGTATAGCTGTTAATCTCTAAAATTGAACTCATGACTTTCCTGAATCATCTCCGCCTAGCCGCCTGCAAATCAATAAACTTTTCTGTATAAGAACAGGAAAACTCCGCATCCTTACGATAATTCGAGCAGCCCCAAAACTGACTATAAGGTCCCTTGCGCAGGCTGAGTGTACCGCTGCATTGTGGGCAGACGGGTTCAACAAAATCACATCGCGGATTTTCGCAGACTCGAAATCGACCTTTATTTTGTAGCCCGCCGCCACACCACTGACAAGCCTGTTGCGTATGATTGCAAAGTGGATATTGGCTACAACCGAAAAAGCTGCCATATTGGCTATCCCTGGACACCATATAGCCAGTCTGACAGCGGCTGCACGGAATGTTTGCCAGCTTGTCCTGAAAACCCTCGCCTTGGAATTCGTCAGTTAGAATGGGGTAGCGATTGTCGATCAATTCCCTGACAAAGGGCGATGGGTTGTTGCCATTGGTAACTAAATAAACGTGGTGCCTAGCTCGGGTCAACGCAACGTAAAACAAGCGGCGCTCTTCAGCATAGTTATAAGCTTCGGCTTTCGGTAATAATAACTCCAGCAGTGGATGAGTTGCTTTTTCAGACGGAAAACCATGCTTGCCTTTCTCCAAGCCGACGACCACCACATAATCGGCTTCCTTACCTTTAGAAGCATGGACGCTCATGAATTGAATCTTAAAGTGCGGATACTGGCGTTTTAAAGCAGCCATATTGGGCTTTTTAAAATGAAAGCGGGCCAGCAACAAAACACTGGCCGCCTTGGGGGACTTTGCACTGATTGCTGACAAAGCCGCATGAATGCCGATTGCGTCCTGACCAGTTTTAATCAGCGATACGGCGGTATGCTCAATAGCTCGGTGGCTACTGATCTGCTTTTTGATTTGGCTGGAGTTCTGCGTGACAAAGCGAGAGGCGACTTCACCAATTTTGTTATTAAAGCGAAAAGTCTTGTCCAAAATGCTGATAGCCGTGGCGCCAAAATGCGCTTCAAAATCTTTGGTCAGCGAAACATCGCTGCCTGAAAATCGATAAATCGATTGCCAGTCATCACCGACGCAGAACAAACTACTTTCTGGTTGCTGGGCCATAAAGGCTTTAAGCAAACGTGCTCGACTGGCTGAAATGTCCTGAAACTCATCCACCAGTAGATACCGATACGGCGATTGATAGCGACCAGATTCTACATAGTCAATGGCACGACCAATCATATCTTCAAAATCGATGCTGGCCGTATCGCGTAGCCGTTGCTGGTAGGTCTCGTAGATCGGCTCGAACAAATAGGCGGCAGCCAACATGCGCTCATGGTCTTCATGTTTCTTGGCCAATTCGACGAGATCCTTGAGATCGAGATAGGCGGATTTGAATAAGGTCAGGATGTCAGCCATCAATTTGCTGAATTCCGAGACACGGCCCAGCTGTTTAAGATTGTTCAGCAATTCGTTGGCAGGCATGGGCTTGAACGCTACACCGGCAGCCAACAATTTTTCGCTTAACGCCTCGGTGAGCCGACCCTGCTGCTTTAAGTAGCTGTAGGTTTCAATCAATGGCGTTTTATATTTTTGGTGCAACTCCCTTTTCCAGGCCATGCCTGCCAAGTAGCTACTCTGATCAATAAACGGTGGCGTCTGGTTATGTTCATTGACGGCAAAGTGTTCAATATAAATACCGTAGTCAGGCAGATAAAAATCGGGTTGATACACCTTGTAATCCGGTCCTGAGGTGTTGACCTGATAATTGGCTTCATAGCGATAGGCGACGCCTTGCCGATACAGAAAATTGGCGATCTCACATTCCTCATAACTCTTGACCCGCTCGCCTTGTAAAGTGCGAATGTCATTCTCTAGAATATAAGCGTTATAGGCGCCCAGGCTTTTAAAATCGTATTGGCTTTTGTAAGGATGGGTAAAACGGACGAAGTAAGTCACCAAACGGGATTTATAGCGGTCATCCTCAAGCAGTAACTGAATCTGCTCATCGACAAATCGAGTCCGTAGCTCAGGATCTTCTGCCATTTTGTTGATTAAAGGTACTTCACCTTCAACCTGAGTGATGATATGTTTACCCAGGCTGTGAAACGTTTTGACCGTCAAATTCTGGATGGCGAGTTTATCTTTGATACGCTCATCCATCTCTTCGGCGGCTTTACGGGCATAGGCCAGCATTAAAATCTGATCCGGTTTGGCGAGGCCGGCATTCACCAGATAGCCGGCTCGGCCGATCATCGTGCTGGTTTTGCCAGTGCCGGCGCCGGCAAGCACTAAATTATTTTGTTCATCTATGACGCACGCTTTACGCTGCTGGTCAGTCAGAGGATTGGTTTCAACCTGGTCAAAAAATGACTGGTATCGGCTGACCTGTTGCTGAATAAAGGCCTGATTTATATCATCGATGTGAAGATAGCCCCGTTCCAGTAAGGGCAGTAGCTGTTGATACTGTTGTAAGGCGCTTGATTTCAGATGACGATGACTATCTTTGCGTTTAAGGCCTAACGTTAGCCATTGATGGGACGTTAGCCATTGATGAGCTATGACATGGCGTATGTAATGATGACCCGAGAATAGGAGCTTGGCTTCTTGAGCCGCCTGAGCTAAAGCGGGGTTAAACTGCTGATAAAAACGCTGGATAGCCTGTTGAATATGACTATTGAGGTTGGACTGAAGTGGCTTGGATAGCGCTTTGCTCACACCGCCCAACCGGAGAATTTGCCCATCGTCTTGCTGAATGACAAGGACATCCCAGAACCAGCCGGACTCAACGGCTATATCCGGGTCAACAGCTAGACATTCGATTTTTTGCTGCTGACCGTTCCCATCGATAAACACAAGGCGATCATCAGAACATTTGAATGCATGGAATCGACTATTGGATGCAAACCACCTAGCCCTGAAGCTGAGGTTATAGCTGGAGAGGTTTGTTGTCGGCGTGGCTGGCATTTATTCTTATTGTGCTATTTTGAGGTAAATAAGTATTTTACTCTAAAGTAGCTACACAAAATTATGCTTGCATCCTTGTATGCAGACTATTCACTGTTACATGATTTCATTGTGTAGGCTGATGATGCGTTTGATGACACAATCCGTGGCATTTTAAATTTAAAGCGTTGCAAGGTGCTGGTTGAAATTCGCGTTATCAAATCTCGATGGACTTTGGATTGATCCTTATACGCATAAAAATGAGCTAAAGTAAGCGGTTGAGACGCTAACTAGGCATCACATGAAGACTCTTTTTTTATTCAGGAATAAACAAGCCTTTCATTTTAGTGTTTTCTACACGAACAGGTCTATTTTCCTTCGAAATAAAGCTGAGTTTGCGGCGAAACTCAGTTGGAGTTAAAGAATGGCGATCAGGGCAGTGTTTAAGAGCTTTATATCTGGCAATACCGCGAGTAGAAAGCAAATAATTCAACTTTTGTCTCCAACTTGACTGCAAAATATCAGCGTGGAAATCCTGATTCAGTGCGCTCATTGCATCATCGTATAAGGCAAGCAATCGACTAAAACGAGCCAAACTTTCCGCCTGGTTATTTGATGCAGGAACCGCCACAATGGTAGAGTTAATGGCGGCAAATTTCCATAGCGGCTCATGATGTGCAAGACGGTTGCGGAAATCATTTAGTTCATAAATAAATTCCAATGCTTTTCTTTTTTCAGTAGCAATACACCAGTCCTTGGGATTAATATTTAGCGGATGAAATGGAAAGATATTAGGAAGGATATGATTTGCAAAGCGTAAGTCGATTACGCCTAGCACACTTGGCCAGAACCCAAAGGATACTCGCGATACAATTTCATCAGGGCCAGGTATGGGTTGGCGCTGCTTTTTTGATGGTCCTTTATAGCGAACATCATTAATCATCTTGATAGCGTTAGGTTTTAACGAAGATTGAATTTTATCGTACCAGTGATAACTGTTGCAGGAACCATGAAATTGAGACAATGTGTAATGAGCATTATTGCGTAAAGCAATCTCGAAGAATGACAGGAGTGCACTGAAACAAGCCGACAATTCACAGTTCCACATGTACAACCCAATGGCTTCGTCTGTGCTAACACTAAAATATTGTTTATAGCTGTTTAAACGAGGCTTAGAAATTACTTCTTCGAAAACTGTTATGGTAGTTGGGCGCATTCTGTATCACTTGACACGTTAATTGTTATTTGCTAGTATTATATACGAAGCATTGGTAAGCCTAACCCGCAGGGGCGCTTCAATGCAAAGAATGGGGCCTTCTTCGGAAGGCCTTTTTTTTACAAAATTTTAGTTTAAAAACCAAAACTGATCACTGTTATTGGCCATAATAGGTGGTTATAAGATCAGAAGCGCCCGCTATAATATGAGCCAGAGATGCTGTTTCATCAACAGCTATTGTGAACCAAAAATGAAGATAAATCCAATACTGTTCCTATTCCCTTAGCCAAAGCGTTGCCTGTTGCAGGCAAAGGCTTTCCGTCCAAACACCGCAATTGAAATTGTCTGGCTCAGATAATTGTTTTCTCATAAACGGCACCGGCAATACCACGAATGGACAGCCTAGCGAGTTTGCTGCATGGGTCGTGTTTGCGCCGCCGCAATGAATAATTGCAGCACATTAAGTCACCGTTTCTAAAAATAACTCTATTACTTCCCCTCAGAATTTCTTTCTGAAGTTTCCCAATAATTTGAAAAGTTAGCCCCCGTAATACTGTGGCTGTAGTGGTTTTTCAATCGGCACCGATGCGATGGGCTCAAGATAGTATACCAAAAACAGCAGTTGTTCTCTATTTGTTCTGCTTTATTAAAGGAGATTGGTCGTTGGTAAACTAAGAGCCTAACTCTGATTAAGATTGGCAGGTACCGCCCACTTGTCCTGGCAGCTACACACCATCCCAGTACACTGATGTTGCTCTTATCTAGTTAATAATATATGGTGTCTTTTGATTCAATTTCGAATCGCTATTCAGGAGTCTATTTTTATGAAAAAAACTTTTTTAACATCTCTTTCTTTATTGGCAACGACATTGGCAGCTGACGCCACAGCAGCCCTACCTACAACTGTTGTTGATAAAATTCCAGAACCCCAAACGCTCTCACAGTTAACCACTCAATCACCTTTTGTTTTAGATAGACCAAATGAACATGGGCTCTTCGCATACCATAGCTCACATGCATCACACGCATCACATGCTTCGCATGCATCATCACGTTATTAAACTATGAAAGAAGACGTAATCATTTTTGATGCTAGCGTCTTTTCGATTGATACCGTCAAACGGGCATTGTACCGGTTCGCTGATAAGTGTTCGTTTGACATTCAACTAAAAGATAATGAAATAACAGTAAAAATTCACACTGATTCAAGCGATGATATGGTCGCCAGAATAAAAAACGAGGTGTTAGATCAGGATTTGCGGGACACGCTAGCTAAAGAAACAGCCAATATCCGCACTCTTATCCTGGCCAATGCATTTTCAAATACAGGATTGATTCAGTAATGGCTTTATTGGGCAAAAAATTCAAACTGCTTGAGGTATTTGATCAGGCTACCAACGGACAGTATCAATTATTGCCCTCGCGTTTTGCAGCTCTGGATGACGGCAGATACTTGTTAAGTAATGAGGTCGGTGAATATTTGGTAGTGACGCGTCCAGACCTTGAGAGCTTTATCCGCAAGCAAGTCCCAGCTAATACAGATTTTTATCATGACTTAAAATCTAAACATTTTTTGTTTGATGATGATTCCAATGTAGCGTTGGATTTGTTGGCATTAAAATATCGCACCAAGGCTCAACGGATTTCACAATTCACCGCCTTACATATATTTGTCATCTCATTGCGATGCGATTATACCTGCCAGTATTGCCAGGTTTCACGCCAAACTGATGATAAGCATGCTTTTGATATGTCTGAAGAGACTGCGAATAAGGCATTAGACTTGGTTTTCAAAAGCCCATCACCCGCAATAAAAATCGAATTTCAGGGCGGTGAGCCTTTATTGAACTTCGCCCTCATTCAATATGTGGTTAACGAAGCAAATCGGCGCAATGAAAAGCATCAAAAAGACTTACAATTTGTGATTACGACCAATTTGAGCCTTTTAAACCAAGAGGTGCTTGAGTTCTGCCAAGCGCACGATATTCATTTGTCTACCTCATTGGATGGCCCTGAAAACTTGCACAACACTAACCGGCCACGCCCCGGCAAGAACGGCTATCAATTGACAGTCAATGGCATAAAGAAAGCCCAAAGCTTTTTAGGACATAATAAAATTGGTGCGTTGATGACAACCACCGAAAAAAGTTTGCCACATGTCAAATCAATCATTGATACCTATCTTGAAAATAATCTGGATTGTATTTTTTTAAGACCACTAAGCCCTTACGGGTTTGCCATTAAGAATCAGCAAGCTCATAAGTATGATGTTGATCGCTGGTTCGAGTTTTATAAAGAAGGCTTAGATTATGTCCTAGAGATAAACCGACAAGGATATCAATTTGTCGAACTATACACACAGCTTATTATTAACAAATTACTCTCGCCGTTTAGTGAAGGGTACGTTGATTTGCAATCCCCAACTGGCGCCGCTATTTCGGCAATCGTCTACAACTATGATGGTGATGTCTATGCATCCGATGAAGCGCGTATGCTGGCAGAGATGGGCAATAAAAAGTTCCGCTTAGGCAACGTCCATACTGACGACTACGAAGGTATTTGGCTGTCAGATACGCTTCTCGATACTTTAGAGTGCAGTTTGTCGGAGAGTATCCCGATGTGCAATGACTGCGGTTTCTTACCTTATTGCGGCACTGACCCTGTATACCATTATGCAACCCAAGGCGATGTCGTCGGACACAAGGCTTTAAGCGGGTTTTGCAATAAGAACATGAAGATTTTTAAGCATATCATTCATCTTTTGGAAGATGATCCGGAAGCCAGAAAAATTCTACTGACCTGGGTGCGCACATGATCAAATTGCATTCAAAAGGTAACCAGCCGCTTTCTGTTGTTCAACATCAAAAGCCTTTTATAGCCAAGGTCACCACAAATTGTGAATTACCGTTTGGTTTGCGCGCTAAGCATGCTCTGATGATGCCAGTGGCTGATTGCATACCCGATGGTTTTGGTTTGGTATTATTAGGTCACGACGAGCCTTGTCAGACGCCTGTGAACACCCTGAGATTAGCGCCTGAGCTGCGTTACATTAAAGATCATGATGTGATTAAGTTTTACCCAGACATCGCAAAAATAGATGTTCTATTTCGAAAAGAAGCCAATACCAACTCTTTTTTGGTGACTGAGCGTTGTAACTCATTTTGCCTTATGTGTTCACAGCCACCAAAAGATATTGATGATCATTACTTGGTTGACGATATGTTGGCCGCCTTACCATTGATACATCCGGATACCCACGAGATAGGTATTACCGGTGGCGAGACAACCTTGGTAGGCGATGACTTCATTCGTCTCATCCAGGCAGCTAAAAATCATCTTCCCAACACAGCGTTGCATATCTTGTCCAATGGGCGAAACTTTAAAAATCTGGATTTGGCTGTCCAAGTTTCGAAAGTTAAACACCCCGATGTAATGATTGGCATCCCTTTATATGCGGACTATTCACAGCTACATGATTTCATCGTGCAGGCTGATGATGCGTTTGATGACACAATCCGTGGCATTTTAAATTTAAAGCGTTGCAAGGTGCCGGTTGAAATTCGCGTTGTTATCCATCAGCAAAATTACCATCGTCTATCAAGACTGGCTGAATTTCTCGTCAGAAATCTGCTATTTGTTGACCATGTCGCACTGATGGGGCTTGAGCTCATGGGATTTGCGAAATCAAATCTCGATGGGCTTTGGATTGATCCTTATTCGTATAAAAATGAGCTAAAGGAAGCGGTTGAGACGCTAACTAGGCATCACATAAGGACATCTATATACAACACGCCACTATGCCTCATAGATGAGTCAATAAGGCAATATTCAGTTTGCTCTATAAGTGATTGGAAGAATGACTATCTTGATATTTGTGAAGGCTGCTCCATGAAAAATTCAAAGTGCGGTGGTTTTTTCTCTTCAAATTTACGGAAAGTCAGTGACCATCTCCACGTTATCTAAGGACAATACTTGAGCCATCATAAGCAACCGTTTGATGATACGCCATCGTCGTTTGTGTTGAACTGTATGGACTATAAAAGCTTTTCGAAACAAGGACTAGCGTTGGATTTTGCATGCGGCTATGGCCGACATACCCATTGGCTTGCCTCAGAAGGATTCACTGTGGTTTCCTGTGATTTAGCTTTTGATGGCTTACAAACCATTAAGAAAGATTCCGAGAATGCCTTGTGTGTTTGCATCGATGCGCGGGCTAGCTTACCTTTTGACACCCCTTTATTTCAATTAATTGTCGTCGTCCATTATGTACAAAAAGGCCTTTTATCCATACTAGGAAAGCTGCTCGCTCCGGGCGGTTTTTTAATTTATGAAACCTTTGGTGGTCAGGGAGAAAATTGGCGTTTTTTACCTGTTGCCGGCGAACTCGAAGATGAGCTGGCGCAAGATTTTTCTGTTCTCAAAAAAACAGTGCGTCTTCTCGGCCCTGAAAATGACCAACATTTAAATATCAAACTATTTGCGCAGAAAAACTATGCATAAAATATCTATTTGCCTGATCCTAACTCTTTTCAGCTTAACAATAAACGCAGGAGAGATTCTTGAGGGACGCGTTGTTGGTGTTCATGATGGTGACACTGTCACACTTTTAATGGCAGGCAATCAGCAGATTAAGATAAGACTGGCGCAAATTGATGCACCTGAAAGTGACCAGGCTTTTGGACAAAAGTCCAAGCAGTCCTTATCGGATATGGTATTCAATAAGGCTATCAAGGTTGATAAGGATACTATCGATAAATATGGCCGAACAGTGGGAACTATTATCGTTGAAGGAATGGATGCCAATCGCGAGCAAATTAAGCGGGGTATGGCTTGGGCATATACACAATACTTGCATGATCAATCTTTAATACAAGTCGAAAAAGATGCTCGCGAGGCAAAAGTGGGCCTATGGTCTGATTCAAACCCTACACCGCCATGGGAGTATCGCCACGGTAAAAAAATTAGCGCTGTGCACCAAGCTGCGCCTGAGGTAAACACGGCCATAAATGCTTCTAACCCTTCCTGTGGAAGTAAACGCTACTGCAAAGAAATGTCTAGTTGCGAGGAAGCTAAGTTCTATTTAACTCAATGTGGTTTAACGCGTTTAGATGGAGATCACGATGGTGCACCATGTGAAAGTCTTTGCGGGCATGGTCGGTAAATATTAGTTATTAGTGTATCGCTAACAATTGCTTATGCTGGGTGTTAGAATAAAAAATATTCATTATTCACATCAAAAAATTTTTATGGCTAGAAGAAAGAGAAGTAGTTTTCTTGAGGATTTAATTGATATTGCAGCAATGCTGCCTTGGTGGGTAGCTGTGTTACTAGCCATAATTAGTTATTTGATCCTACATAATATTGCTACCGCTCCAGAAGTAACACCGACTCATTTAGTTCCTGGACAGATGGGAGCTTTTGTTGCTGGCGAATTAAAAAGAGCACTGGCTTTGTATGGGCAATATATCTTTCCATTTGCATTCTCAATTGGCGCATTGTTGTCATTTATTCGTAAGCGTAAAGATGAAGAAACAACTTTTTCATCGTATTCAAAACAAAATACAATCGAAAGAAGCCAAAGCCCAGCATGCCCAAATTGTGGTAGCCATATGGTAAAACGAAAAGCAAAGAAAGGGGCAAATGTTGGGGGTATATTTTGGGGTTGCTCATCATTCCCTAAATGCTACGGTAAAAGAGATTACTAAACCCAATCTTATTTTGTTAAACGGCGTGGAAAATTTGCCAGCTCTACAATAAAAGAGCGTCTAAGTTTGCCAGCTGTTAATCACTCTTTTGTTGACGTCGGTTGAGATTTAACTGTTTTCAAGCCTTATGCCGAACATTGATTGACCAGCGCAGCAGGTAGAAAACTATCGTTAGTCCAGACAGTTAAGACTGACAGAAACGGTCAATCACAGTCGGTACGTCTGGCCAATTTCAATCAACGCCAACACTATGTTTATACACTTGACCTATGCCACCCCCAACCCATACTCTAGCTTTAGTTAAGCGCTCATAAATTAAATATCATCGATTTTGTAATACAGGCTAAGCAGTGGCTATAGAAAACAATAAAAAAGGTAAATTGGTTCGCTGGAATGAAGATAGAGGGTTTGGTTTCATAAAGCCTGATTATGACAACACTGATATTTTTATTCACATTTCGGGATTAAGGGGTATGAGCCGGGCGCCGATTATCGGCGATATTATCCACTATGAGACTGGCTTTGATGATAATGGCAAAGCTCGTGTCATCAATGCCAAAATCGAAGGAATGCCTCAAGCAATGGCTTTGGTCCCAATAGCCAGAAAAGCCAGACCTGAAAGGGCAAATCATCAGATACGTAATGCGTATGTACACAGAACCACTCGATCAACGCGTGCAAAAAGAGGAAGTAAGATTATTCCCATAATGCTGATCGTAATGATTGTGCTTGCAGTCTATAGCAAAATAATCAATCAGAAATTCTATCCAAATAGCTCTAAGTCAGAAATAGCAGAGGCAACAGATATAGCCCAATCACCAAGATTGGCTGAAGCGTTTCAGTGCCAAGGCAAGGTGTATTGTTCGGAAATGAGTTCTTATGATGAAGCGTTATTTTATTTATACAATTGTCCAGGTACAAAAATGGATGGTGATCATGATGGTGCTCCCTGTGAAAGCCAGTTTTAGCTTTTAACGAAAGGCACTTAAGGTCGAGTTCGCTTATTAATGAGAAACGTAGTTCGACCAAATCGCCCTTTTTATCCCAGTAGTTTGATCGGCTGATTATTACCGGTAACCAGCCGTCGGTAAGTTAAGAAGAAGCCATATATCATCCGATACGAAACAATATACAGTTAGCGTTTTAAAGGAACCCGCTGAATTTATTGCTTAGAGTGTGCCGATAAGCGATGATATACAGAAACTATATAATTGTTAAGCGCTTACGGCCCGGTCTCATCTCAAACCTTAATTCATATTAATGACAGAGCTAATCGACAAATGGAAAGAGCTAAATCATGACTTGCATCAAGTGCTTCAACAGATTGATGTCGAACTTACACCCAAAGATGCTCAGGATGTGTTCCTAATAATTTTTAGTGGATTTATTCACAAGGCAACTAAAACGTTATATGCCATCAATTTGCTTTATGAAAATAATCTGTCTGAAGAGGCGCAAGCAATAGTACGAATATTATTTGAATTGCGTATCACTTTTTGCTGTTTCCTAACGATGAAGTTTAACGACCCAAAAGCGAGGTACGAACGCATACTAGACAGCATGATTTTGGAAAAAGCAAAACAGGCAAGAGCTTCAAACTTTGGCGGGATGACGGAAGACGAGAAAAAGAATGTTTTGAATGCAGAACAAGCTGCTTCACAAAAGTATTCTCCTGAAGAATTAAAAAATCTTAAGAAAAATGGATTTACAGGTATGAACATAGAGGAAAGAGCTAAATTTTGCGGAGAACAAGATGATTACAATGTTGCGTATAGAAATTTTTCGCGAAACATTCACTCAACTGACTACCTAGAAAGGTTTATAAGTTATAAGCATTTGCGCCGTGAAGATCATGACGAGTACATAAGTAGTAGAGATATTTATAGTCTTGGTCTCGCTTTCATTTCTGCGAATGAGATAGCTAGAAATGCGAATAATTTCTATAAGCTGAATTTTAATGCGAAATTGGAACAGCTTACTAAGCGGAAGCTTGCAATCAATCAGCTTAGTTCAGCCTAACAAGTTAGTCAAAGGAACGCGTCGCCCGTTGGCGGTTTTGAAGTTTTGTTTTTTAATCAGGTTCGGCGGCTTCGTTTGGGCTCAGTGAGCGGCGCGCCCCTTACCTTTACGTTATGCTTATTTAGGAGATATATATGCCATTACTGACAAAATCAGATTTACAGTTTAGCTACTCGTGGACTACGATCCCATCTGATGATCCAAGAATCACAGGAAAACCTGATAGCACTTTACTAAGTCGGAACGAAGGCTATGAAGTTCTTGCATTCATCAATCGGGTTGCCGCTGCAAGCAATTGGGTTCAAAAAGCACCTGGGTTGAAAGCCGAACGCTTGATAAAAAACCATCTCCCCGGCACTACCAGAAGCCATGTAAACGTATGGCAGTGGCTGGTCGACAACTGGAACAACTACCAATAACCTAACAATTAATTTCAGTGGACTAGTAAAATGCTGCTGCGCATTTCGTTGTCCACTGAATTCAAGAGAGAAATTAAAATGGTTTCATTTGAAGCGTCATCCAATTTTGTACAGCAAGAACATGACTTCTCGCCGAGCCATAAAATAACAATCACAAACGATTTAGATAGTTATACTTATTGGTATGTGAAAGATTTAATTACGTCGCGACCATTTGATGAGATGAAAAGACCACGACCTTGTGAGGCTAATGTACGAGAAAGGTCAGGAATTCAAAATTGGGGAGTTTGAGTCATTTGCAATAGGCACGGAGCATAACTATCACTTGCAACGACTCAATAGACACGAGTTTGTTATCAAGTCACTAAGATAAGAGTTTTCCGTAGCTTTAAACTAGCGGAACTAAGTGATTCAGGAAGCAAGCACTTAACTCAGGAATCTTCATGTAAATTTCCTTGTGTTCAGGCTTGATCGGCGGCTTCTAATTCGCAGCTTTGACTTAACCCGACACCGCTCTTGAAAGATAGTGAGTTACGGGTGAGCAACCTAGAACACTGCTATGTACTTAAGAAAATGCCGCTATATACACTTCACACAAACCAGCTCCCGCCAATCCGTCGTATAACGCTGCGAAATCCGATCAGACTTGGGTTTCCAATCTTTATCAAAGCCCGTGGCGGCCAATGAGATCGCCTTAGGGAAGCGACGGTTGATCCGATCCATAACGTCCATCACCTGCTTGCCATCAGTTTGATGACGGCCTATCGCAAATAGATCGAACTGACCTGGCTGGTTTTCCGGCTGGATGTGGCTCAGTTGCACCCCGCATTTTTGGTAGTTGTAGCCCGGCTTGAAAATCTCTTTGAGCAAGCGGTTGGCGGCACTGATGATTACGCGGCTGTCCTGGGTGGCGGAAGGCAGTCTCATCCCCGCTGAGCGTTGGTAGTGCGGCTCATGCGGATTAAATGGGCTGGTCCTAATAAACACGCTGATGTGGCCGGCAACGGAGTGCTGATGCCTGAGCTTTTCCGCCGTCCGGCTGCCATACTCGGCCAAGGCTTGCGATAACTCGCTGTAGTCGGTCAATCGACGGCTAAAACTGCGTGAGCAGACAATCTGCTGTTTGTTGGGCGCACTTTCTTCCAGTTCCAGACACGGGATGCCGTTCAATTCCATGACCGTGCGGGCGACCACGATATTGAACTGCGCCTGGATGCTGTGGGTGGGTTGGCAAGCCAAATCCCAGACACTGGCAATTCCTAACTGGTTTAAACGCGCCGCATAGCGGGAACCGATACCCCAGACTTCGCCGACCGATACAAGACGCATCAGTTTTTCCCGGCGTATTGGGTCTGACAGATCCAATACGCCGCCGGTCTGCGGCCAACGCTTGGCAGCGAAATTCGCCAGTTTAGCGAGCGTCTTGGTCGGCCCCATGCCGACGCAGACCGGAATGCCGGTTGAGCGGAAAACGGTTTTTCTAATCAGCTGACCATAAGCCACCGGGTCTTGATGGCATACGCCGGTTAAGTCCAGGAAAGCCTCGTCAATGGAATACACTTCCAGGCTAGGGGCGAACTCTTCCAGAACCGACATCACCCGAGACGACATATCGGCATAAAGACTGTAATTGGATGAAAACAGCTGGATGTTATGCTGGCTGACCAAGTGCTGAATTTGGAACAGGGGCACACCCATTTTTATCCCCAAATTTTTCACTTCCTGACTGCGAGCGACGATACAGCCGTCATTGTTACTGAGCACCGCCACTGGTTTGCCTATCAGATCGGGACGGAATACACGCTCACACGAAACGTAAAAATTGTTGCCATCGACTAGGGCGAGCAGTGGCTGTGCCACAGGGGATGGATGACGTTGGTGACGACGCCCCAGATCACCAGCTCCAGGTCTTCGAAGATCGCAATATCAGGATAATCCGGATTTTCCGCTTTCAGTTGCCATTGGCCATGATCGCGATCCAGGCTCTTGACGGTCAATTCGCCATTCAGTGCACAGACGACGATGTGGCCCGGCACTGGGTCAATGGAGCGGTCCACGATCAGAATATCGTTGTGATGGATGCCGGCGCCGAGCATCGATTCGCCTTGCGCCCGAGCGAAGAACGTCGCGGCCGGTTTCTTGACCAGCAACTCGTTCAGGTCCAGGGTTTTCTCGATGTAATCATCCGCCGGTGAAGGAAAGCCGGCAGCGACTTTGCCGGTAAATAACGGCAGTAGCACCTGTCGCCGTAGCGGAGCAAGCCGCCAGAAGTCCATCGGGAAGTTGTGAGTAAGCCATTGATCCATCATACGCTCCAAAAAAGGGGATTATTCTTGTTCTATTTCTGTTCTCTTTTTTATGGCATTCTAGGCGGTTTACGGTAAACTGACAAAAAATAAATGAAAGGAGCGATATGGACTCATTAACCAGGCGGCAACGGGAAATCTTTACTTTTCTGCGCGACAACTACGAAAGCTTTGCCCATCCGCCCACGCTGGATGAACTGTGCGACGCGTTGGGCGTGGCGTCGCGCGGTTCACTATACAAGCACATCATGGCGCTGATTGCGGCAGGCTTGGTCGAGCCGTTCGCCAGCAACAAGCAAGGCGGCATTCGTTTATCCGCCAAGGCTGAGAGAAACTATACCGCCTGTGAGCATTCGTTGCCGTTTGTTGGCAAGATTGCCGCCGGCAGGCCGATTGAGGCCTTGGAAAACATCAATTACATGGCTGTGCCGGAACTGCTGAAAAGTGATAAGCCTTGCTACGTGTTGCAGGTTCAAGGCGATTCGATGGTTGAGGCCGGAATATTCGACGGCGACTGGGTGATCATCGAGCAGTGCAGAGTTGCCCGCAACGGGGAGATCGTGGTGGCGCTAATCGAAAAAGCCGAAGCGACCTTGAAATACATCGAACAGTCGCCTGGGAAAGTGTTGTTGATCCCAGCCAATGCCAGCATGACGACGATGACCTACCACCCGGATCAAGTCGAAATTCAGGGGGTCTTAGTCGGACAAATGCGCAGCTACCGACATTAGCCACAAGAGCTATCAAAGCGAGGTGATCCTTCTTATCTCACATCGGTTAAGTAAGCGATTGGCGTTATTGGTATCGACAATTTTGCACCTATAATTGAAGTCACGCTTGGCAAACAATCCAGGAGATCTCATGATCCACGCAGAACTATTACGAGACCAGGGCATCCTGATCATCACACCCGAGGGAGCGCTACAACAATCGGATTTCGAATCGCTCGCTCAACTCGTAGATCCTTATATCGAAGCTGAAGGCGAGCTGCATGGCGTGTTGATCTTCACAGAATCTTTTCCGGGTTGGGCTGATTTTGCCGCTTTGTTGTCCCACCTAAAATTCGTTAAAAATCACCACCAACACATTGCCAAAATAGCGGCGGTCACCGACAGTAAATTTCTGACGATCCTGCCGGCTATTGTTAGCCATTTTGTTCACGCCAAAGTGCGACATTTTGTGTATGGCGATAAACAGCAAGCTTTAGCTTGGCTGCAAAGTCGAGAAGAATGACATGTGTGGTCGCTTTAATTTAACGACAACCCCAGAGGCGGTTGCCGAACATTTTCGGTTACAGCGACCGCCACGCTTTCAACCCAGCTTCAACATTACACCGGCCCAAAAGATTCTCAACATCGTTCAGTTGGATGACAACTCGTTAAAAGCCGTCAACCTGTTCTGGGGACTTGTACCATCCTGGTCAAAAGATGATAAAAACAGTCATCATCTGATTAATGCTCGCGCTGAAACCATTCGAGAAAAACCCTCATTTCGAGCGGCATTTCATAAGCGCCGTTGTCTGATCGTGGCCAGCGGATTTTATGAGTGGCAAAAGTTGGGCTCGGGTAAACAAGCGTTTCATATCCATCGACACGACAATGACTTGTTTGCATTTGCCGGCATCTGGGAACACTGGCAGCATGATCAACACCTGCTGTATTCCTGTTGCATTATTACCACGGAAGCCGTCGAGATTATGCAGCCCATCCATGAACGCATGCCGGTGATCGTCCCACAGTCAGATTATCAGCAATGGCTGGATAAATCCGCCGATGAACATGCGGTATTCGATCTGCTTGACAATTCAGCTTACTCAAATATGGTTGCCACGCCAATCAGCGATTGGGTTAATAACCCCAAACATAATGATGCAAGCTGTTTGCGCTAAGAAAGTCAGATGCCCATGAAATCTTTCGCAAAAATAGCGACTTCCCGGTATGCTTTGGGGATCACTGTTCTATAATTCAGTTCTTGTTTGGCCTTTAGGAGCCTACAATCTAAGTAGTTTCACTTATACACAAAAACTGTGGATAAGCTTGTGATCAACATATTGGTTGCGCTTTTAACTCTCTGCTTTTATTTGGATGTTACTTAAATTGGCTAATAATTGGACATCTTGCTTTCTGCGAATGCCGACACCCTCTACCGTCGATGAAGCGGTTGAACAGCTGCTCGTTATTTTATCGGATAGCGATAAATTGACCCTTGCCAATACCCCAGAACAGGACCTCATGGATTTACACCTTTCACTGGGCCTCTCTATTCGGAATGGCTTTGAACTTTACCGGCCTGACAGCCGCTTAGTCATTGTTTAGCAACATATATATCTCTGTTACTCATGTGGCTGGTTATTTTAAAATTAACACCAATAGAATAAGGATCACTTGGTGGGAGTGATAAGTTATCAAGAGAGGTATCCCCCCCTTTACGGATTGATATTATATCGCCAACAATAATCTTTTCTTTGCTTTTATGGTTCTCAGCGTAAATCAAATCACCAACACGTATTTCATTTTCCCCAAGACAATCATATTCGATATTTGGTAAAAAACTAAAAACATTAATTTTTTGGAATAGTTTCGCTGGTTTGCCTAGGTATATTTTTTTAGATATAGAATACAAAAATTGATTAAGAGAATCAGAAACTACCTCATTGATTGCTTTACCATAAGATCTTACCAATAGAATCCTCGATCGAAGTAAATCTAAAGATTCAATATCATTAAGTACTACTCCATGTGCTATTTCATTCCTTCTTTGAGCAAGATCATCAAGCTCTGAAATTAATAATGAAGTTAACACCTTTCTATCCACTGTAGAGTCTATAGAGTGTTTTGAAGCTAATTCTCTGACAAAATTAGCCTTTTCAAGACACTTTTTTGATATACCAGTTATACCAATTTTTTGAAATAAGGCATGAATAGAGTCATATCGAAAGTTTGCTGTGTGAAGAGCGAAAGCATCTAAATTAACAGAAAAATTGCTGCCATCATGCATGCAGGTATACATATTTCTAACTATTTCTTTTAGAGTTCTATTCTTATATTCAAGGCTTGACGCTTTAACTTTTTGAACTTTATTTATCAATTCTATGGAAGAGTTAAGATGATTTTTTTTGATACCACTAGGCAACTTCGTAAATTGATCACAATGCTTTTCTATTGCGCCAATATATTCTTTAACGATCTCTTCTAAGTAGTTTTCCAGATATCCATACAGGGAGATAATTGCATTCTTGTAAGTAAAGCTCTTTGAATTAATCAAAGCAGGGCGAATTTTGTTTTCTACGAACCACCTGAACTCTTCCTCAAGTTCACTATCCCCCACATACTTCTTTGAACCTGACTGAAAAAACATATTTCGATCGTTTTCAAATTCAATATGAGCCAAAAGAGAATCAATACTCTCTAGAAATCCATTTACGCTTTGGAGCATTCTAAGCAAACCTTTTTATAAACGTTAAGAATTTCTCGTCTCTCTGCTCGAGTGCAGATGGGTTAGTATTTCTACCTTCAAAAAATTCATAATTTTCTTTATAGAATTGTTCTATTTCTGAATTAATTTCGTCTTTCTTTTCTAATAGACTTTTCCGAATAGATAAGTTTGTACTTAACACTGCCATTAATGGGTCGTAAACAGCGGTAGTTGGTCTTTCATACCAAGACCATCCTGTCTTACGTTTTCTATATAAAAAAAACGCTTTTTCACCGAAAATTTCGTACGCGAGCTTGATAGTATCTATGAAAAGTAGCTCTAATCTTTTAAGTAATTCTTCAGAAAAATAATTTCCTTTTTCCAAGTAGTTATCCAAGTATGATTCCAAGGAACCTTTTTGCAGGTTTTTTCTTTGTCTATAGGCAAAAAACCTCAAAACAAGCTCAACATCCCCCATCGTTTTAAATAATTTATTTTCTGCACGTTTAGAATGAACTGGGTCTACGTTATCTTCGTCGGCAGGAATTCCCCAAGTATTGCAAAGATTAGCATCAGCTGACAGATTAATACATAACCTATTTAATCTTCCATCGTAATTGGCATTTCTTTTCTCTTGGGGTGTCAGATTTTCTCCACCGCTGTTAATTCTGTCAAAGACCAACTGCTTTAGTTTTTCGGCTTCTTCTTTACTTTTTGCTGTTTCATGTAAAAGGATTATGGAAGATATATATCTACGATCGATACCTTGCTGGACGAGCTTTGGCAAGGTGCTGTATTTTTTACCGTTTAGCTCTGGCCATTTAGCAAGACCTTCCAAAGCAAAATCATCATCATAAAATGAAGCGATTGCCGTTAATCTTTGCAAGCCATCCATAACCTCATAAGACGAATAATCGAATTCATATAAAAATACAGGTGGGATCGGCACGTTCATGATTAATGACTCAATAAGCAATGATCTTTTCCTGTTCGTCCAGCGATGACGGCGTTGATATTCAGGATTCAATTTATAACTATCGCTATGAACCATCGCAGAAATGGCATTTAAAGGATATCTAGCTTGCTCTGTCACAATCCTTATTTCCCCATCACGATATTTTTTATTTATTTCATCATCAGACAATATTACTTGGCTAGTGTTGTCAATATTTAGCTTCAGTTCCTCACTTTCAAATAGATCCATTTCAATTCTCATTCTGCTTTATAAAATTTAGTCTTCAGAGACATTCATCAGTATAACAAGTTGTTATTTTGGCCTGGTTATCTTATCTTAGAATGGCGATAAATGCTTCTGGCCGGATTCAGTCAGTCCATCAATAGGCAAAAAACCGACCCTTTGCAGTCCCACACCTTGATAAGCAATCTACGACGGCATTGATACCTTTAGCCGACATTCGTAAGTTATCATTGTCAATGGCACTGCGGCTTGTTATGTTATTCGATAATTTCATGCATTTGACACAAATCCATAATCGAACTGCCCCTATCAGTTCAGCGACATTTTGCCTTAGAAGCTGTTTGGAAATTATATGTCAAGGCCACGAGCAGCGGGGCGTATAGCATTAAAGTTCAATTTATCAAATAAAAGATCTCTATGCCATGGCCTCTTTGGCCTGTATTCGGAGTTTCCAAACAGCTTCTTAGGAAGCGTCATAGCCAGATCAAAGTTACTTTGACGATACACATTACCCACCCATATGACCGATATTACTTTTACTTCCGCCGATTACCTCGAGATTCGCCGTCGAGGCGTTTTACTGAATGCCAAGATTTTCAAAAAGCTCACTAGCGAGGATATCAAAACTTGTGGCCGCCATCTTGGGATATGGCACCAAAAAGCGTTGGTGATCAATAACGAAGACGAAATGGACTTATTTGCCGATTACGCTACTTACGGCTATCGCCCCCATGGCTTCAATATGGCCGAGAAATTCCTGCGCTTATTTCATAAAGAGGCAGACGATTTTGAACTTGAATTGCTTCGACGTATGCGTTTTGCCCACTATGCGATTTATCAAGTCGAAGAAACGAACGGCACGGATACTCTTAAGGTCGTGGATGTGTTTAGTAAGGTTCAGTACAAGCTCATAGATCACCAATTGGCTAAGACCGCTTATCGAGGTTTAATCTTGGCCGGTTATTTGGTCGATTTTGATGAATTCTCCATCCAAACGGGCGGAACGGTGTTGGTGACGCGGGAGATTCTAGAGTCTGATGAAGTGATGCCTGTGATTGACAGTATTGATGACAATCAACTTGGCAATTTTTTGAGTAATCCGGTTAACGGCGCTAAGCTCGCAAAAGCGGTTGTTTCTGCGATCTTTAAGCTAGGACAAGCTTCAAATTTCAGGCATAAGTCACTTGACAGACAAGCGCGCTTCTCGATCAGCAGCTATATCAGAAATTGCTCTCTAGCGGTCATTAGGATTTGAACAAAGTCGGCATCCAATTTTTCAACTAGTTCACCTAAGAATTTGTATTAAATGGTTTTTTATATTTTATAATGAGTCTATCGCTAAAAAAATATTCAACGCCGGTTAACAACCCAAAGTTAACTCATTCATACCTTTTACTTTTGCCTCGTTTTCGGATATAGAAAAAACCAGGTAACAATGCATACAATAATTATTAGCGCAATTAAAATAGGATCTACGGTATATGTCAGTAGATAAAAGGCAACAATTAACAGAAAAACATATCCTAAAACTTGACCCATTTGAACCTCAAAAGTTGAATGAAATGACTAATCTAATCTCGGTTGCGGCTCAAAAATACAACATTTCAACCGAAATACAATTCGACTAAATACCTATAGGCTCTGTTGCGTTAATTCATTTTTTAACTGGGCTTTTCTATACTTACTAATGCTTATAACCTCGAGTTTGAGTGATACATTATGTTAATGGCTGATCTAACGCCAAACTACACTGTATTTTTATCAGAATGTAATTGTGAAAAACTGAGCTTACAGTCCGCTTCTGGCCGATCCAAGACGATCGGCCGTATTTAACCAGTGTAAGTCGAGCTTGAAGCTTATTTCTGAAAGGTCAGATTGGGTTCAGATTTCTATCATTTTTAGACACTTATCATCATGACTACTGCCATTCAATTGGTCCTCGCATCGAGTTCGCCGTACCGCCGCGAATTATTGAAAAAACTCGGTCTTACTTTTGATACGGCTAACCCCGATATCGATGAGACGCCGCTGTCCGATGAAGCGCCGATGCAGACCGCAATGCGTTTATCGCGGCAAAAGGCCGCAGCGCTGGCGCTTAAATTTCCGCAACATCTGATTATCGGCTCGGACCAAGTGGCGATGCTGGAAGACAAACCGCTCACCAAACCCGGCTCCCGCGAAAACACGATTGCGCAATTGGCGGCGGCCTCGGGTAAAACGGTGCACTTTTATACCGGCGTCTGTGTTTACGATAGTCGTAACGGGCAACATCGAGTCGACTGTGATCATTGTGCCGTCACGTTTAGAGGGCTATCGCCAGAGCAAATCGAGCACTATGTCGATCTTGACGAGCCTTTTAACTGCGCGGGCGGATTTAAAGCGGAAAGTTTAGGCATTGCCTTGTTTGAGCGAATCCAGGGTGACGATCCGAATGCGTTGATCGGTTTACCGTTGATCAAGCTGATCAGATTGATGGAAGCCTTCGGCGTCAAGGTGATTTAACGTCAACTCGCTTCCTGATAGATACACCAGTCCGTCATTCCGGCAGAGCCCGCCCCGGCAGGGATTGCATTTACCCCATCGGGGTGCGGGGCAGGATAGCCCCGCATGACGGCCGTACGGCGGATCAATGGTAAGGCGAATTCGCCCCGATAGACAATCCATCACATAACGACAGGCTGTAAAGCTGTAAACACAATAAGGTGAGCTGATTGATAGGATGCTGCCGACTCAATGGACGCTAACGGAACCAATACCTAGGATGCCAAAGATGAGAGGCAAATATCAGCCCCGGTAGCGTTTTAAATAATAGCAAAACATAACAAATATGAAACAACAATATTGCCATTACACAGCGAGTGATGCGCGTCACTGCGTTCAGCATATCCTATCGGACTGTCTCAGTTCGACCTAAATCGGCCTTTTAATGTAATTATGACTGGCCAGTTAGCATCGAACAACTGACTATCGTTAAGATAAAAAGCAACTGCATATCATTCAATATGTGAGGGATACAGTTAGAGTTAGAAGGGATATTAATGAATCTATTGCCTATGCTGAATCAATCACGGATGATATGCAGCAATTATCTAATCAATTATTAGACGGTCTGAGATGAGTAGCGTGTTAGCTTCAACTTCGTTTATGCATCCTATTTACGCACTTTAACGATTATCACGCTATAAATTCTTTAGCGAATCAGTTCTATGCAGCATGCAGAGTTAAAACGGACAATCATTGACCTTTTGAATCTTGATACGGAAAAAGCAGAGTCAGCACTTGATTTGCTTTCCCAAGGTGAAGAATTAATATTTAAACTTCGACGGATAGTCGAAGAACGAATACAAGCCAAAAATCCAGTATATGCTTGTAATTCATGCGGCCAGCCGGTAGTTGTTCGTTCTCATCGGTTACATAATGCCAAACACACCTTTTACTTCAAACATCTTCACGCTTCTGGCGATTGTCCTATAAAAACAGATTCAACACACACGAAGGATGAAATTCGTTGTATGAAGTACAACGGGGCAAAGGAAAGTCTTACTCATATTGAGTTAAAGAACTATCTAGCGGAACAATTGAGAAAGGATGGTCGTTTTACTGAAATTAAGGTTGAAGAGGTTATTAAAGGGACAGGTGGTTGGTCGCGAAAATGGAAAAAACCGGATATTTCAGCACTTTTTAATGGAAAATCGGTAGTGTTTGAAATCCAACTTTCTACCACTTTTCTGGATGTTATTGTTAGTCGGGAAGTATTTTATCTGAACGAAGGAATGCCAATATTCTGGATATTCAATAACTTGAACCCTGAGTCTTCCCGCGCAACTGAAAAAGACGTATTTTTTAACAACAAGTCAAACGCACTATCAATCAATGAGCGATCCAAAGAACTATCGTTAAACGATGGACGGCTTGTTTTCACAGGACATTTTAAAAAGCCGTACTTTGATCCGAAAACGAATGCCATTGAAGAAATTTGGGATGAAGTGCCTGTCAAATTTGATGATATAAAGTTTGATCCGTTAACGCATAAACCTTATTTTATTTCATTTGATGGTCAACACGATCAAGCTCTTGAAGAACAACGAGAAGCCAAAATCCGAGAACCTATAAAGTCATTCGAGAACATAGTCTTACAGCATGACCCTGATTATGAATCTAGAAAGGAATGCGCTTCCAAATTAGTGGCTATTGGATTGTATGATCAGGATGATTTTGATTGGAGTTTTTTGAAGTTTGTAAAGGCTTTACTATCGGTACGCGATGGTAAAGTTCATTTCCTGAATCAAGACGGGAAATGGGCATGGCTTACAAATTATGTATGGCAACATCACATAAATTATTGGGTAGTTTTCTTATACGCTGTCAGTGAATACGAAAGAACTGATACGGTTTTCAATTCAAAATTGGACAGCAAGCGTCAAGAGTTCAAAGACAATTGGAAGCATGACCTCAAATTTAAACAAGACAGAACATTTTATCCGCTTCTTGCCGCTCTGCTTCCAGAATTAAGAGGCAAACTACTAAAAAAAGTGATCTAAACCAGCCATTCAAAAATACACCTCGACCGGCCGGAAATGGCCGGTCTGCGGACAGCCCGCAAAAATAAATTCTGATAATTTCCATGAGTTGCTTTCCGGGCCGGAAAAGTTATGGCAGCCATTTAACTGCTATTTTTATTAAGTGGGGAAACTTTACCCTCTTTGATATTAATCATGTAGGCCTGACCAAAGCCCATGATATACCGGCCACTTTCCGGGCATAAAGAAAATAGGTGAAAATCGGTTAACGTCTGCAATAAACTGACGACTTCGCCAAACTTATCCTGAAGTGCTTTTAATTGAATCGTATAGAGGGGCTCACTGCGTTCTATTTTTCTGGCTTTACAGTTAAACACCGCACGTTCACGCGCAAAAAGATTGTTCGACTCGGATTCCGTGCGAATAAACATCACCGAGGCCTGCGGATTATTCAGCAAATTGGCCGTATGCATTGCAAGTTCGCTGATAAAGATATAAAAACATCCCGCTTGGTCGCGCACAAAAGGAGCGACACTCAGATCAGGAACACTGTTTCCTGAAGCGGTCGACAGCAATATTGTTTGTTGTGAGGCCAGCAGTTCCTGTAAGGATGTTGTTTTATCGGATAGGTTGTTATCTGTGTTGTTCATTTTAAACATACCCATTGTGTATCAAGAACATCATCTGAATTAAAGGCCGCCGCGTTTAATATAGTGTGTGAAACAAGTTAGCGGATCGGATTCAGTAGGGTGAATTACAAAGCTGTTGAATGAATGATAGCTATCGTCGGCTAGCAGGGCAATTTGCGAGAGGAGAATCAGTCTTTCCAGGCGTACTGACCTTTATGCCGTGATCCGACATTGGTCACGCGCAGCATCCACTCTGGCCCTCATTTGATTGCCGGGTTTGAAGTGAACCACTGCTTTAGCGGGTAAATTAACGGCTTCACCCGTTTTAGGGTTACGCCCAATGCGGGGAGCCCGATGCCGTCTACTAAAACTACCAAACCCCCTGATCTCAATGCGTTCGCCCTCAGCCAATGCATCACTCATCTGCCCAATAATACAGTTTAGCGCCAACTCCACATCTTTTGCCTGAAGTTCAGGTAACTTCTCATTTAGCACACGTATCAGCTCTGATTTGACCACCGTTTAACTCTCTTAGACATAAAATGCTTATTTTAGCAGGTTACAGCCCTTGGTTCTGTTGATATTTGAATAATAGACATTAAAAAGCAACTACTTACTAAAATCCATCAAAAGGGTAGGTTACTGATATGATGAGCTTCTTTGTTAAATATCGGCAAAACCCAGTGTACTTGATTTGAGCCTCATGAACTCTCAACCTAATCAACCGCATTCTGCTGATAACCCACTGGAAAAGCTACAAGGTTCCATAGAACGGGTAACTTTTCATAGTGAATCAACCGGGTTTTGTGTCCTTCGCGTCAAAGTAAGCGGTCATAGGGAACTGATAACGGTGATCGGTTCTGCCTCGAGCGTGACAGCGGGTGAATATATCGAATGCCTCGGCTTCTGGGTTAATGATCGTCAACATGGCCAGCAGTTTAAATCGGTTTCATTAACAATCATATTGCCTACCACTTTAGAGGGGATCGAGAAATACTTGGGCTCAGGCATGGTCAAAGGCATCGGGCCACATTTTGCCAAAAAGTTAGTGGCTGCCTTTGGCGAGCTCGTATTTGATGTCATCGAACAAGCCCCGGAACGGTTACTGGAATTACCGGGCATCGGCAAAAAACGCCAGGAGCGTGTCACCGGTGCTTGGGCTGAGCAAAAGGTCATTCGTGAAATCATGGTTTTCCTGCAATCACATGGCGTCGGTACGTCGCGCTCGGTACGGATTTACAAAACCTACGGCGAAGAATCTATCGAAAAAGTCAGGGAGAACCCCTATCGCTTAGCGCTGGATATTCACGGCATCGGCTTCAAAACCGCTGATAGCTTGGCACAGAAATTAGGTATTGCGTCAGACTCGCTGATTCGCGCGCAAGCCGGTGTTCGCCATGCTCTGCAAGAATGGTCAAGTGAAGGCCATTGTGCAGCGATCCGGCAGGCTCTCTGTGAAATGGCGGTTAAGTTACTGGAAATACCCGCCGCCATTATCGATGAAGCCATAACGGCGGAATTGGTTGAAGGTAATTTGGTCGCCGAAATTAACGGTGAACAAGAGGTCCTCTTTCTAACACCGCTGCACCGTGCTGAAGTCGGTTGTGCAACCCATCTGCTACGTCTTAATCAGGGTGAGCCGCCCTGGGGTCAGATTGACGCTGAAAAGGCGATTCCTTGGGTCGAAGGTCAAACCGGATTAACGTTATCGACTTCTCAGCGTACTGCGGTTGAGTTGGTGCTAACGCATAAAGTTACAGTCATCACCGGTGGGCCCGGTGTGGGCAAAACGACGCTGGTTAACAGCATCCTGAAAATCCTCAGTGCCAAACGCATGAATATCGGCCTCTGTGCACCCACGGGACGCGCTGCCAAGCGTCTTACAGAATCCACGGGGCTTGACGCAAAAACCGTGCATCGATTGCTGGAGTTTGATCCTGCCGTCTTTGCCTTTAAACACAACGAAGAATACCCACTGGATTTAGACTGCCTGGTCCTTGATGAATCATCCATGATGGATGTCGTATTAATGAATCAGCTATTGAAAGCCGTGCCCTCGTCGGCGGCTTTATTGATTATCGGCGATGTTGATCAGCTACCCTCAGTCGGCCCTGGTGCCGTGCTCGCCGATATTATTGACTCGGAACGCATTGCGACAGTGCGGTTAACGGAGATTTTCAGACAGGCCAGCACTTCAAAAATTATCACCAATGCGCACCGGATCAATCATGGCCAATTGCCAGAGGTAGACAACGCTCAAGGAGTAACTGACTTTTATTGTATTTATGCGGAAACACCCGAAGAGATCTTTTCCAAGCTGATGCATGTGGTAATCGAGCGGATACCTCAGCGGTTTAAGCTAGATCCGGTGAATGACGTACAGATACTGACCCCGATGAACCGTGGCGGCTTGGGAGCTCGTTCACTGAATATCGAGCTACAAGCCCGGTTGAATGGGCAGAGTGAACCCAAGGTTACGCGCTATGGCTCCACTTATGCGCCAGGCGATAAAGTCATCCAACGCATTAACAATTATGACAAGGATGTCTTTAACGGGGATATTGGTGTTATCCGCCGCATTGACCTGGAAGACAGCCTACTCAAGATTCAGTTTGACGATCGGATTGTGGACTATGAGTTTAATGAGCTGGATGAGATTGCGTTGGCTTATGCGACCAGCATTCACAAAGCCCAAGGGTCGGAGTATTCGGCGGTGGTGATTCCGCTGGCGATGCAACATTACCTGCTGTTGGAACGGAATTTACTCTATACCGGGGTCACCCGTGGCAAACAACTGGTCGTTGTTATTGCCCAGCCTAAAGCGTTAGCCATGGCGGTCAAAAATCAGCGATCTCAACGCCGAATGACTTATTTAATTTCCCGGCTTAACCAAAGCTGATAAGGAATCAGCACAGAATGCTGCAATCTTATACAGGCGATTATACAGGGCGTGTTGATTGCACATGCGTCGTTATCTTGAGTTGCTGCCTGAATAGGGACGAGAACCAGCAGGTTAATGATTTTTTACTGACTGAGAAAGACATGCAAATATGGGTTGATGCAGACGCCTGTCCGAAGGCGATCAAAGACATTTTATATCGCGTAGCGGAACGCACTGGAATCACCACCACTTTAGTGGCCAACCAGTTTCTACCGACCCCGCCGTCGCGCTATATCAAGTTTTTACAGGTAAAATTAGGCTTCGATGTGGCCGATAATGAAATCGTTAAAAGATTAAATATCGGTGATTTAGTGATTACCGGCGATATTCCGCTGGCCTATGAAGTGGTCATCAAGGGCGGTCATGCCATAAATCCACGCGGTGAACGCTATACAGAGAACAACATCAAAGAGCTGTTAAATATGCGCGATTTTATGGAGTCGTTGCGCTCAAGTGGAATTGATACCGGCGGGCCTTCAGCATTAAATCCACGCGATATCCAGGCGTTTGCGAATCAGTTGGATAGGTTTTTGGTTCAGCAGGGCGGGAAAGGGGGTATTAATTCGTCTTAAAGCTGGCTACTAAAAGGCAGTGTACGGCCAATTCCGGTCGGTCGAGAATTTTGGGTCAATGGCTGTTGAAAGCAAGAAAACTGCCATTCTCAGCTCACATCTCAAATTGCAAAAAGCGTAGCACCGGATCGACACATTTAATGACCTAGCGAACAGCCTTGGTTATAACTGTCAAATCTCTTCAGCCCAACGAAAAAGTGCCATTTCAATTTCAGATGGTCTCCAAAAATTGGTAGTTGATAAGCTACAATCAGGCTTTTTGATTTCCTGCTCTTCTAGTTGGCTTTTCAGATCATTAAGAATTTGTAAGAAATTTAGATAACCTCTGACCATACTGTTTAAGTTTCCGTCATAAATTCGTGGTAGCACACTCTGCGTTAATAGAGCGGCACGAATTCTAAAATCCAAAGCCCCATATTTTTCTGGTTTCATAAAGCGTAACAGCTTTGATGCGTACGTTAATCCGAGGCCAGGAAATGCCAATGCCGCAGTAATTGCACCTTCTGGATTTTCTAAATTGCGGATAACGTCTTGAATTAAATCACAGAGATTTATTTCTCCGCTACCGTCATTGAATTTTTGTAAAACCCCGTTCTGACTCCCACCCCATTCAATTAACTCCTTAAGCAGGTATTGTGATGCTGTGTTGCTACTTTCTGAATTATTGCGTAGCCAAATAAACCTTGTTTCAAGCGAAGCCATCCATGAAAAATTTGGATATTTGTCTGTTGGATAACCAAATAATTTATGTTTTCCGTCCCAATTATAATTTTTGTAATAATCAGGAAATTTTGTTAAGTCCACTAATTGTTCCTCTATGAGCTAATGTTTGAAAAAGTAACCAATTTGCAGCTCTTTGAAAAAGCTCGTTTCCTGCTATGGATGAGTTACAGTTTCTTTTTATCCTAAACGATTGTCTACTCTTTGGTATTAAATAATCTGACAAAGAATAGTTTTGAAAGTAGTTTAAGGGGCGGTACAGGCTTTCGCGAATGCCGTGCTATATGGCCAAAAACCGGTGATCAAAATCGCCAAATGAATGGCGAGGCAATTTAGCTGAAAGTGGCCTTTCATAACGTGGCATCCGCAGGCTCCTCGGCGTCATAGCGTGTTAGCTCGACGGTAGCCTGCCTGACGCTTTCATCACTCGCTTCAGCTCCATACCATGATGTCCCGATGAAAAAGCCTGAGTGTTTTTGTCTGAGGTCAGTGCGAATCGGTACTGCGGTGAGCAAGGTGAGTCGCTATTCGATAAGGTGGCGCTTTCAAGAACGCATAAAAGACCGACTGACTTTAGCAAAAAATCAGCCGGCCGGGTACAACTTGCGCCAACCAAGCGCGATGTCATTATACGTTGCCTAGTTGTAGATGTATAGTAGGCGTTAGAGTTGCGCAGCAGCGTTCACGATGTTCCATCCTTCAGCGCTGATTTTTCCCATCGACGATTCTACGTATTCAATGACATCCAGAGGCTAGAGGTCCTATTTAGCATCTAACATGCACCAACTCTTTCCAATCCGTCGTATAATGGAAATGTGGAGCTTTCCTGCGGACAAGGACGCTGCTAAAACCACTTACGGCGCGTGCGGAATGTTGGTGAAAATGGAAGGTGTTCCCTCTGGATGTGGTGGCACGTTAGTTTATTTTGCCTGTGAAGACTGTGCTGTGGAAGCCGCCCGTGCTACCGAAAATGGTGGCAGTATTTTCAAAGAAAAAATGTCTATCGGCGAACACGGCTTTATTTCGCTGGTGTACGACACTGAAGGCAATATGATTGGTCTTCATTCAATGTAGCCAACATGTCACCTGTCTAACATTACGCTCAACCGGCGCGCGGTTATAATCCGGTTTTGTTTTTCAGCTTCCCGTACCGTGCCCGGATAGCTCTACGTTGAACGGCAGCTTTCTGGCTCTCACCTGTCATTGACCTGATATATTGGCCGACCGCTTTTGGCTGGATTTCGCCATTCATTTCATTCAAGATACTTAACCCAAATCAGCTAAACGCGTGTTTATCGAATAAGCCCGAGATACACGCGACTGATGGGCTGCACGGTGTTTAGCCCATCCTTGTACTATATGGGTAAAGATAAATGCGTAACAAGCAGCCAAACCTCATCCATTGCATTCGCTAGACACCGCTGTCACAACGCCGATTAGTAGAAGCGTTAGCTCAATTTAAAATACACATCCAAAGACCCAAAAGAGTCGAACTCGATCTTTTGCGAAGGACAAATTTCGGCCAAAAGCGATGAGTTCAGTTTTCATCAATTGCATTCCAGGTCGAAATCCAGTGGACTTCTGGCGGTATATTTACCATTAACATCTCACTTAAGCTCTAGGTTATCAGTAACGGTACGGATAGATATCCAGTAATAAGGGATGAACAATGGTCGTTACAGCAACGGAAAACTAAGCTCAACATTAATAATTAGTCGTTATAGCAACTTGAGATTACTTAATGCGATTGAGAGTAGCTAGGTTATACAGTGAGTTATTCAATATTTAATTGAAGAGGACGCAACTATGAAAAAGCTGATGTTTATTATGCTCATTGTTATTATGAGTACCGCTGTTGATCATGCACGTGCGGACCTACTGGTCGCCAACCGGACAGATGGTAGGATGTTACGCTATGACCAGACAACGGGAGCTTTTCTTGACGTGTTTACTTCTGGATTTTCACTAAATGATCCTCGGGGACAGACTTTCGGTCCAGACGGGAACCTATATGTTACAAACGGTGGAACCAATCAAGTACTGCGTTATAACGGAACAACGGGAGAGTTTATTGACGTTTTTGTGGCGGGCAACGAACTCATAGAGCCATGGGAGATTGTTTTCGGGCCGGATGGCAATATATACATCGCGGACAGAGGTGACGATCAAGTGCGGCGTTATGATGGAACAACAGGTACCTTTATCGATGTCTTTGCATCCGGTGCCGCAGCAGGTATCGATGGCCTTTTAGGTATTAGGAATCTCACTTTTGGACCAGATGGCAATCTCTATCTGTTAAGTGCGGAGCAAGCGTCTGTGCTACGGTACAACGGTATCACGGGAGCATTTATGGATATTTTCGTTTCCCCTGGCAGCGGTGGCTTGGGATCTCCAGCTGACTTACATTTTGGTCCGGACGGCAATCTCTACGTTTCAGGCGGGCCTTTTGTTGGTCCAATCGGCGTATTCCGATTCAACGGGATTACAGGCGAATTCATCGATTTGTTTGCTTCCGTTATTGACTTCTTTGGACTACCCGCGCATTTTGCGTTCAGCTCGGATGGTAGTAATCTTTTCGTGGTGATAGTAGGTCCTGATGGGGTGTTGCGATTCAATGGTACAACAGGAGCATTGATTGATAACTTTTTGGCTACTAGTGGTTCAGATTTAGCCTCTCCTTTTGCGCTAACGCTTTTTGGTGAATCTCAAACTAATACATCGGTACAGGTGACAGTGGATATTAGGCCAGAAGTATTTCCAAATAGGATCAATCTAGCTAATGAGCAGGTTGTTCCAGTAGCTATCTTGACCACTTCTTCCTTCAATGCTGAAGAAGTCGATCCTTTAACCGTTAAGTTTGGGTCGGAAGGAGCATTGGCTATTGATAAGATTAGCGATATGAGAGACGTAGATAGGGACGGTGATGTCGACCTATTGCTGTATTTCAGAACCCGTAATACAGGGATATTATGCGGAGACACAAAAGCCAGCCTCACAGGAAAAACCGCTAGCGGACAATTGATTAAAGGATCAGATAGTATAGTTACTGTTGGCTGTCAGAAATAATCTATTCTGTTCTATAACTACTTAGTATTGATGACTTTGCCCTACCAGAAGAAATAATAGCTCGCATTCTACTGGTAGGGCTCATTGTCACTTATACTCGATCTTCAAGTTTTTAGTTCTTGACTTCATGGAAGTTAGTTAAATCGGGCATTAGAGGCATACATGCTATTGCCTATCATTTATGCGCAATAGCGGGAATACCTCGGTTTATCTGTGATTCTAAAAGTCAAACTATAAAAACTTGAACATCGAGTTATAGTTAGACTGGAGCAGGTATTGTTTTCTACTACCGAGTATTAATTGTTGCCTATCCAAGAGGAATGTAACTATCCATCTTCCTTGGACTGGCTCATTCATTATGAGTAAGGGTTAGTAAAAAACCAATCTTGATTTACTTCTTATTGCTGATAGATGAAGTATGTTTTGATGGGGGGGCATTAGCGTCGAAAGATGACAACATGGATGTGCTTTATTCGGCTAACAGGGTAGCAATAGCTGACTCAGCATTACACTGTGCGATTGCTTCTGCTAGCTGTAATTCATTCAATTTATGTTTGATCGCTTCCGTGCCATTGAAGTCAAACACTTGATAATCCTTTTTGGCAAAGGTACCGATTTGGCACTTCTTGAATGGCATATTTTCAAACGGCATTGTTACCGAAACCGGATTCGAGGGTGCAGTCCCTTCCAAACTGGGAGCATAAATCAAAAATTCACCTTTCATCGCGAGTACAGCACGATATTGATTTGCCGTGGCCAAATATAAATAGCCTACTTCAACCTCTTTTTCTTTTAATCTCATCCTGTTAAATTCCTTGATTTATTTCATTTCAAATTAAACCCAATACTCGTTTTTTGTCTTAACCATCGTCCGTTCAATATCATCTTGACCAAGCGGCTAACTTGCCTTTCTTCTTTACAAGCAGATCAACTTTTTTTCGTCAAAAGAGGGCGACAACCCCATTGGCGTAGGATACCCCCGTGCATTACAAACTATTCTTACACCAGCAACTTCATAATCCAATGTCTTATGAATATGGCCATGACACCATAAGGTTATTTTGCCGGCATTCTTTTTTATAAATTTTGTCAGGTCTGAACCGTAAGCCGTGTTATCAGTTGATCGCATTGTCGGTGCATGATGTGTCACAACCACTGTCTGACCATTATAGTGTTGATCAAGTTGCTGTTGCAGCCAGTCTAATGATCGCTTGTGCAATATATACGCAACCGTCGGTGAAAAATATTCAGGATCGAATCCAAATATCGAGTCAGGTTGCATCAACTGTAACGCTTCTTCTCTGTTTTGTTCATTTGACCACCATGCTCGGCAATAGATGTACTTATAATCATTCATCGTCGGCCAAGCGCGATTTACTTCTTCAGATGAATAACGATCAAAGTCCGTCCACAATGTACATCCTAGAAATCTTACACCATTGATGATAGCCGAATCATTTTCAAGAAAATGGATGTCGAGTTCTTTGGCTTTGGCTCGTAACTCATCAAGAATCGCTAGATCACTGTCGTAATATTCATGATTGCCGGCGACATAAATAATTTCTTGGTGCTCGAAACGATTGCGTGCCCATTCGAGGCCATTGATCCATTCTCCGATGTCACCAGCTAGGACTATGACATCCGCTTGGTTAGATGCATTAGGTTCATCTGAATCAGTGGGGTAGGCGGGGCTAATTTGGCTGCTATGGTTTTCTGAGTTTTCTTGGTTGTCGGGGGTGATAGAGCATCCTGGGCTGCCAAGGACACTAGAGCGTTCTGGGTTGCCAAAAGTGCTAGTGCATCTTGGGTAATCAAAACGTAAACATTCGTAGTCAAAGAAGGGATCAAATTTTCGGTGGGCAACTTCTGTGTGGATGTCTGAGGTTAGGAAGATTTGCATGGTTTTGGTTGGTAATATTTATGGGTAGCTGGCCAAGTGAAGGGTTACCTTTATTTTTAAATGTGGGTTTGTGAAAGAGCCATCTGTTCTGCTGGCGTCAGACCTCACAAGTCTACAGTCAGGCATGCGTACTCTGACCGTCATTTAGCAATAAGTTCCACATTAAACGTCTTATCTTCTTTCAAGCATACGGCGTAACTCAGCAGTTTCGATAGTCTGCTTGCCACCACATGTTAATGGCATGTCACTCGAATGTTGAAATTAAATCAGGCCAATATTCCTCAACCCATTTAAAACAGCATGTTCCATATTCTCTTTATTTTCAGAGACATGTTTAAATGTGACAGTTTTTGCTGAATTACTTTGTTTTTTCAATGCATTGTCAAAAACACCTTTTGCTAATACTAACTCTTTCAGCAAGATTTCAAACCAACTGCCGATACTCCGATTGTCATCAAATTGAACCACTAAGCCTTTATAGCTATCGGATTCTGAACCTCTTTTTTTTCCATATTGACCAGTTCTCCTTTCAATTTCCATCAAATAGCATTCAGCCTTGCTGGTTTTTATACGCGTCAAAAGCACCTGTCTGGGCCTATAACTGTCATTTTTTTGATCTAAAAAAACCCAATTATAAATTCCTCGCTCTTCTTTAGTATTTCGTTTTAAACCATCGATAGGTAAGTCGATCAGGTTTGGCGATAATTCTGACCCAATCACATTGCCATGAATATCTACACTTGTAACCGAAACAACAACTTGGTTAACAACCAATTTATTTAGCGCTGTCCATACATTCATAAAAGTCGAAGGGATGATCTTTTGCGGCGTCTCTATGGATACGGTTTGAATGTATAAATTTGAACTGTACTCGTCACCACCTGAATGACCAGTTACCTCAACATCTGTTTTTATAACGCGTAGCTCGCCAGCTTCCTTGTTTTTACGGACAACCCTGATGATTTCTCTTTGGTCGCCGATGACTTCAAGTTCAGGGTTGAGAACACGAACCACCTCTTGGTTTCGACCGGGTTCGACTTCACTTGTTAGCCGGATATTCTCTATGGCGGACGTTGTTCTCTTAAATAATACAGAAGTGCCACCAGCCTTGGTTTTAATTTCAGAAAGATTAGTGTTTTCGCGGTCTAAGTAAATGTCTGGCCCAGCAGGATCGCTATAACCTAAAATTTGTAATCCTAGAAACCGAGTCTTGGTAGTGTCTAGCCAAAAACCTTTTACTTTAATTTCGGCTTTTCCAGAAAACCAGGGCGGGACAGCTGGAAATCCTATTTTATTTTGCGAATTTGCAAAAGTTTCATTCAGCGAATGCCAGATTCGATCTGTCCGTTTATATGCGATGGCATCATGTTTAAGATGCGCTAAGTATACGGCATCTTCATTCAAACAATGTTTGGTCACAGTGACCAGCCATTTATCAGGCAGCTGTATCTCAATGTCAGGATAAATCAGCTCATTTATAGCCGAGCTCATCGGAAAGTTGATCAATGTTTTTTTGACGTGCGCAGAACTACCGTACAGTCTGGAAAAAATTTCCATGGAAGGAATGACCAGCGCATTTGAATTTCCACCAACTGAAAATTTAACGACATTTGTTTGCGCGTAATACTCCCGTTCAGGCAGCGGATAAATGTTACGTGGAATTAGCCACGCTTTATTACCATTACCAAGAGGAGCCCAGGAATTGACGATTTCCCAACCATTATCATCACAATCAACTTGGAATAATTGTTCTTCATACGGCTTTTCATCAATTTGTTGTTGATTTTGCCAGACAGTCCCAATTCTAAGTAGGCCAATATGCGTAATGCCGATATCTAAAAAGCGTGTTTCAGTCTTCATAGCCCCCGTCTTAAAGGCCACGACGACTTTGGGTTCGGATGGTGCTAATGGATTACGTTTTATCCCGCAATACCACCAGACTAGGAATTCTTGATTGGTTTCAGGTAGATCAGTAACGCGAACAGGATTGTTAATGGAAATAGTCATTTTGTTGAATCATTCAAGGTCAATAAGTAGTGCTTGCCCTGAACAGGTTAAGCTTGCCCATGAAACCAGCTCAGAATGTCCGTCAGACGTATTGCTACAGCCGTGGAATACCCACTACTTTTATAATCTGTTGAGTAATAGCTTTTGTTTTTGTTGAACATCAAAAAAATAGCGCTAAAAGCACTATTTTTGATCAACGTTTAATCGAGTTTAACCAAGATATTGGACCAGAATTAGGTTGGTCAATCAATCTTGAGCTTCTTACCTTAAAGTATTTGTCAGTCATATTGACAATGTGACAAAAGAGCTAATTGGCAAGCCAGTGGAACGTATATAGCAGTGTACGCAATTCATCATGCCATGATTCCGAAAGAGGATTTGTATGGAGTGATGCCAAATGGAATGTATCAGGCTTAGTAAATGGGATTCAAATTAGCAAGGATGATTATTTATCGGATAACTTTAATTTGTAAGCAATATCACGAAAGGTTGCAAACCGACATTGGTATGTCGACATCCCAAAAATGGGACTTTAGTGTTGGGAAAATGCTTTAAACCAAGAGCAAGGAAACACCTAAGAGCCAACTAATTGGCATCATTTAATGACTCGTTTTTTGCCATCTAAATTAAAAGCTATTCAGCATTTCTGCGAACCTATTGATGGGCTAAAGCGCGCTACGGCAACTCTATCTAGTCCAGAATCCGCAGAAAAATTGCGATAAATTAGCCTAGATTACAATACATTCAGGCTACCGGTTTCGTTGGCGACCGACAGCTTGAAAAAATGGGAAAAGAAGTTTTCTTTATTAAACATATAGTTAATAAAGTAGGCGAACTATTTTTGAAAATAGTTGGTCTCATTAATTAGAACTTAGTATCAACAATTAGAAGAAGTCACAGCCGCCGCCGACCAGGGCTGCCGCAGAAGCAGTATGATGTGGAGCGCGGTACGGGGGCTTCAGCCAGTTCGCCACATCCAATCCCTGATCGCTGATCGATGCAATCGCTGCGGTTTCCTGCGCCTGTTGCTCCGTCAACTGCGGCAGAATGGTCGGCAGGCGCGATGCAATCATCGATTTACCGGTGCCGGGAGGGCCCAGCATAATCAGGTTATGCGCACCGGCTGCGGCAATCTCGAAAGCTCGTTTGACATGGTATTGACCGTGCACATCGGCAAAGTCTACATCGGTTGCCGGTACGACCTGCTCTTCCTGCTGAAACTCGATCTGTATCAGGTGTTGTCCGGTCAGATGGGCGCAAACTTCCAGCAGATGCATGGCCGGAATGATTTCAATATCCTTGACCAGCGCCGCTTCGGCGGTATTTTCCTTGGGCAGTATCAGTTTTCGGTGATTGTTCCTGGCTTGTATGGCGATCGGCAAAACGCCGTTGATAGCTCGCAGTTCGCCGCCCAGCGACAGCTCACCGACACATTCGTAGTGATGAAGATGAGCAAGCGGAATCTGTCCGGATGCGGCCAGGATGCCCAACGCGATAGCCAAATCGAAGCGTCCGCCTTCTTTGGGTAAATCAGCCTGAGCCAGATTGATAGTGATGCGCTGCATCGGAAACTCAAACTTGGAGTTTAATATCGCACCCCGAACCCGATCCTTGCTTTCCTTAACCGCCGTTTCCGGCAAGCCGACAATATTAAGCGCAGGAAGACCGTTGGAAATATGAACTTCAACGGTGACTAAGGGCGCTTCTATGCCGGAGCGGCCGCGACTGTAGACAACCGCTAAAGAGGACATAACTGCTTTATCCTAAAGCCTACATGTCTTCTTTCTTTAACAGTTGCTGTTCCATCTCGGCGACACGCTTTTCCAGGTCTTCGAGTTTTGAGCGGGTTTTTGCCAATACCAGCTTTTGCACTTCAAACTCTTCACGGGTAACCAAGTCCAGCTTGCTTAATGCCCCCTGCAAAATAGCCTGGAAGCTTTTTTCAAGATCGTCTTTCAGGCTATTCAAGCCCGGAGGTATGGCGCCAGCCAAACGGTTGGCAATATCATCAAGGGATTTAGGATCAAACATTATCGCAATCTCATATTAAAGGGTTGGTCGGGCAATCTATAAAAGCATCACCACGAAGACACGAAGAGCGCGGAGAAAAGAAAAGCAAAGTAAAAAAACTTCGTGTCCTTCGTGCCTTCGTGGTTAATTAATAACTATAAATTAAACGCTCTTTTAACAAACTCAGGCTGGGCCAGAGCTGCTTTGTGTATGTCAATATTATAATAAGTCGTGTCGAACGGCTTGCTCGCGCTATCCGCTTCCCTGAACTTGCTCAGATCGCCTTTGCTGGCAATCGTGGCGCTCCACCAGCCGGACGGATACAGGCATTGCGGGAAGAACAAGGTCTGCAAGTTACTTAAACCGGCATTGCTCATTGCGCCGCGCATCTCGCCGATCAGTTTCATGTGATACAGCGCCGACTCGCTTTGCTGTACGACCATGCCGTTTTCCGACAGACAGGCAAAGCAGTCACGGTAAAACTCTTCGCTGAACAAGCCTAAAGCCGGGCCAACCGGGTCGGTGCTGTCAACGATAATAATGTCCACCGAATTCGGCTCGGCATCCTTTACCCATTTAATGCCGTCGATAAATTTCAGGTCGGCTCTGGGATCGTTATTGGATTCACATAACTCCGGAAAATAAATTTCCGCCAGGCGCGTTACCCGCTCGTCAATATCGATCTGCACGGCTTGTTCAACCGAAGGGTGCTTCAATACCTCTCTCAACGTGCCGCAGTCGCCGCCGCCGATAATCCACACTCTTTTTGGATCGGGGTGAGTAAACAAGGCCGGATGGCTCATCATTTCATGGTAAAAAAAGTTATCGCGGGTTGATACCATCGTGCAACCGTCGATTATCATCAAATTACCGAAGGTTTCGGTTTCATAGATTTCAAGGTGTTGAAACTCGGATTGCTCCTCGTGCAGCTTTCGTTTAATTTTTAACGAAAAGGCCGAGCCGGCGCCTGAGTGTTGCTCGGTAAACCATTCGGATGGGTTCATAGTGTGGATTCCTTGAAAAAATAAACGCATTAAGATTTTCTCATTATATTAGAATTCGGCATCTCACGGCACAACGGAGTTAATAAAGTTGAATTTAAGTCAAAACGAAACCTGGACTACCGGACAGTCTGCACAAACCTATGCGATAAACAGCTGGGGGCAAGGCTATTTTTCCATCAACGCCGACGGGCATGTCTCTGTAAAACCCAGTTCCGATAAGGACGTGGTGTTGGATTTGTACGAAATCGCCCAGTCGCTAAACGACAAAAAGCTGTCCTTGCCGGTGCTGGTGCGCTTTACCGATATTTTAAAAGACCGCGTGACCCAGCTGTCCAACGCTTTTCATAAAGCCTGCGTCAATAATGATTATCACGGCAGCTACACGCCGGTTTATCCGATCAAGGTCAATCAGCAACGCAAGGTGGTTGAAGGCATTTTGGCGGCCGACAACATCGGCCTCGAAGCGGGCAGCAAGCCGGAATTGCTGGCAATCATGGCGCTGTCCAATAAAGGCGTGGTAGTCTGCAACGGCTACAAAGACCGCGCTTACATCCGTTTGGCGCTGATCGGCCTGAAAATGGGGCTGAATCTGTACCTGGTCATCGAAAAGCCGCTGGAGCTGGAACTGATTATCGAGGAAGCGGCGCGTCTTAACATCACGCCGCAATTGGGCGTCAGGGTCCGGCTGTCCAGCATCAGTGCGGGGAAATGGCAAAACAGCGGCGGCGAAAAATCCAAATTCGGTCTTCATGCCCATGAATTGCTGCTGCTGGTCAAACGCCTTAAGCAAACCGGTTTGCTGGATACCTTGAAGCTGATGCATTTTCACATGGGCTCTCAAATCGCCAACATTCACGACATCAAAGTAGCGCTGAAAGAGGCCGGGCAGTTTTACGTTGAGCTGCATCGTCTGGGCGCTAATGTGAAAATCGTCGATGCAGGCGGGGGGCTGGGCGTGGATTACGACGGCAGCCATTCGCGGCGCGAATCGTCAATCAACTACAGCCTGGATGAGTACGCCCAGAATATCGTGCGCAGTTTTGCCGATATTTGCGCCGAAAAGCAGGTGCCGCAGCCGGACATCATCACCGAATCGGGCCGCGCGCTGACCGCTCATCATGCGGTATTGATCACCAACGTGACCGATATTGAATCGGTCTACACCAACCACGCCGAGCTGCAAGCTTTGCCGGAACCGGGCAACCTGGTCGAACATTATCACGATGCGCAGTTCGATTTGTCGGAAGCCCGAGCCCGGTTTGCCCAGGATAAATTGAGCATTACCGGGCTGGCCGAGGCGGAAAATAACTATGCGCTGCTGTGCAAGCAGCTGGTACTTAAGCTGAATCCCAACAATCAAAGCGAGGCCGCGATATTACAGGAGCTGAACGAGAAACTGGCCGACAAAGTGTTTTGCAATTTCTCATTGTTCCAGTCCATGCCCGACATCTGGGGTATCGACCAGATCTTCCCGATCATGCCGATCCACCGGCTGGACGAGCAACCCACGCGCCGCGCCGTCATCCAGGATTTAACCTGCGATTCCGACGGCCGCATCGACCAGTATATCGACGGCCAGAATATCGAAAAAACCCTGCCGGTGCATGAAATCGACAGCAAGCAGCCGTACCTGATCGGCTTTTTTATGGTCGGCGCGTACCAGGAAATATTGGGCGACATGCACAACCTGTTTGGCGACACCCATTCCATCAACATAAAACTCGACGATCAGGGCTACCATTTTTACGACCTGCACGAAGGCGAACATGTCGATGATCTGCTGGACTATGTGCACATCAACAGCGAAGATCTGAAAACCGCCTACCGGGAAAAACTGGCTAACAGCGATCTTAGCAAGCAACAGCGGCAGGACTACGAGCAGGAGCTGATTGCGGGGTTGACGTCTTATACTTATTTGGCTAAATAGACGATTTTCTACTTTTACGCGTTGTGCGAGCGTGCTCCGCTCAACCCTATCCGGTTTAACAACAAGGGAGAAAACTGATGACCCTCTCATATGTATTCGACACTTACGCAAAAACCGCAAAAGGTCAAAAACTGCATTTTAATGTGGTATTGGATGAAGAAGATCAGCAAAAAGCGCTTAGCTTTGCCAAACAATGGCTAACCGACATTAATCTGGAAGATGCAGTCGTTACCCCGGAGAACTGTTACTTCTACCACAGCGTCGAAGCCCCGGCAGCCATCAGAGCCGACATCGACAAGCATGGTTACGCCATTTATAAAATGGAAGGATGCCCCAAATAACACGAACCGGTTAACACTGTTTGGGCAAGGCCAAACGCGTGACTATCACCCTGCCGGAAAGGATTTTTATCGTTATCGACCAAGCTGCAATCCGTTTTGGAGAGCCCCGTTCCTGCCTGTTAGCGAAAGCGGTCTTGGAGTATATTGAGCGCCCCGTCGGTTTGATACGCCCAAAACCTTGGACTGCTTGTTGATCGAAATTAACAAAACTCACATCGAAAAAAGGTGATGCCCCTAATGACTTCCCTAAAAATCAATCTTGACGACATTACCCAAGCCCTGACCACACGCTTCGACATGATAGAAGGAGGCTTTTTCCTGGATACCGAAGCCGGCGACATCCTGCTCAGCACCGAAGGCCTCGACGATGACGACCTGCCGGAAGACCTGGAACACAACCCGCGCTATCGCCTGATCGATCCCTTAGCCTCCCATGAATCCTTCCAAATCATGGAAGACTTTGTTGACGAGCTCGGCGATACCAAGGAGGCGGGCAAACTCAGGGACGCACTTAATCGCCGCAAACCGTTCCGTCAGTTCAAGGACACTTTGCACGAACACACGGATTTAAGCGATGCCTGGTACGCATTCGAGCAGCAGGAGCTGAAGCGCCTGGCCGAGGAATGGTGCGAGGGGAACGGGATTAAGGCGGAGTGGATTTGAAGGGACTATTTCATGACGGTGTCAAGCTGGAGATTGGGAGGTAAACCTGCTCAGCTTTATAAAAACAGAGGAATAGATACAGATGAATGATGCTCAGAATTTACTCGAAAATGTCATACAAAAGCTGGCTGATCAATTAGGCACCAAAGTCCTGGGAAATGAATTCTATTACCAAAGCCTGCCGCTGGCTGCCATTGATGCTGTTTTCTCGTCCCAGGCGAAATATCCATCAGTTCAAAATGTCATTCGACGCTACTGCGACAAATATGATCTGGCTGTCTTTCGCCCACAGAGAGACTGCCTACCACCACAAGAAAGCCAGGAAGGTGTATCTGCCCTGATCCAGAAAATGAAGCAAAATGGAATCCCATATTTTATTGAGCAGGTCTTTGTGAATCGCTCCGTAACATCTGGCCGTCTCAAAGCTGAAATTCTGCTGGAGTTGCTGGAAACACTCGAAAAAATTCAGATTCAGACCTTTCAGGATATACATGAATGGCTGAATCAGCCTGTTCAACTACAGAATTTCATCCGCGCCATAACCGCGATACATGGAATCGGCGAAGCCACTTCCCGATACTTTCTGATGCTGGCAGGTGATGAGCAAATGGTTAAGCCAGATACTATGATTAGACGATTTATTAAATATGCCTTGGGGAAAACCGTCTCTGAAGCAGAAGCTGTCAGGCTGATACAGGCTGTTTCTCAACAGTTGTTACCGCAATATCCAGGGATGAATCCACGATTGCTGGATTATCTGATTTGGTCTTGGCAGAGCGGTCAATCTGACGCCAAGAATTATCCCCTTGTCCATCAGGGAAAAACAGAGTTTCACGAAACCCGGCTAAAACCAATTAAAAAGATTCTACCAGCTCCGCGAAAGAAAATTCTGACTATTCCTCAGAAAACACAGCTAGCTATGCACCGGCGCTACCGGTCAGGTCAGCTTATTTCAAGTTCGCAAATCAAAGATGATGTTTTGGCTGATTATCCGGACACACCTCGTAGCTCTGTGATACCCCGTGATTATTGCTGCAATGTATGGAATCTTGATCCTGCATCAGGCATTTACCATGTTTTCTTTTTTGAAGAAAATCAATATCGCCTGCTACCTGAATTGGAACTGACCGTACCTCGTCAGCGTGGTCAATGTCCATGACGAAAATAGCAAGTCCCGGTGGTACCCTTTATTGAGCTTGCATAATGCTTGAAAAATGGTACGCGATGCGCACCCTACGGAATTAAACCCTTTTTCAGGAAAGCAGCGATTAAGGTTAAACTCCCAATATTAAACACCCAAGCGGGACGGGGTTTGCAACCCCGTTCCTAACGTTTCGGTGACGTCTAAGCTAAGTGGCTACACGTCCAACGCAAAACGTTTCGGACGGGGCAACATGCCCCCGCCCGGCTTTAGGGAATCCATTGCTTCCAAACTTCAGATTGGAAGCGAAGAAAAATAGCCGCCGAATCGGCACATCCTTTAAAAAATAGGAGAAAAACTATGCAAGCCATCGAATTTGAAACCATTGCCCATGGGCACACCATCCGAATTCCCGACACGGTGCCGGATGGGGTCCGTCTGAGGGTTCGTCTGTTAATGGATGAAGAACCTGCCACAACGACAGAGGGCGACTTAAAAGCCTTGTTGGCCGGTATGACAGAGGGATTGACCGACGAAGACCTGTCCCGTCCACGCGAATTTGGGCGGGAGTTGCCAGAATGGGATACTTGATTGACACCAATATTTTATCGGAATTACAAAAGGGCGGCCGTTGCAATGCGGATGTACAGCGCTGGTATGCAGCGACTGACGGCGACGAATTTTTTTTGTCTGTTCTGGTGATCGGTGAAATACGGCTAGGCATAGAACGCCTGCGTCGTCGAGATGCCGTTCAGTCCGTACGATTGGAACAAAAACTATTGGCGGTGGAAACACTTATGGCAGGACGCATTTTGCCTGTCACCCAAGCCATCGCAGAGCGTTGGGGACGCCTGAACGTTCCCGATCCCTTGCCGGTTATCGATGGATTACTGGCGGCTACCGCACTGGAACAGGACTTGATTTTAGTCACACGCAACGTGCGCGATGTCGAACGTTCCGGCGTTCGCTTGCTAAACCCTTTTTCAGCCCCATAGAGTATGCATCGTATTAAACAACCTCGGAAAAATAACATGAAAACAGGCATGATCGGCCTAGGTGCGATGGGCATCGGCATGGCCAAAAATATCGCTAAGGCCGGATACTTATCCGGCGTTTATAACCGCACGACGGCAAAGGCGCAAAGCCTGGCTGAGGAGTTGAATGCCACCGCCTTCGCTCAGCCGGAAGACCTCGCCGCGAATGTCGATATCGTGCTGATTTGCGTCTCCGCCGATCAGGATGTGCTGGCAATGGTTGAGGCGATAGCTCTTACCATCAAGCCCGGCACTATCGTCGTCGATATGTCCACAGTCAGCAGCGATACCGCTAAGCAAGCCGCCGCTATATTGGCCGAAAAACAGGTGGCTTTTCTCGATGCGCCGGTATCCGGCGGCATGGAAGGCGCTAAAAACGGAACACTGGCGATGATGGTCGGAGGAAATTCAGCGGCACTGGAACAAGCCCGTCCGGTACTGGAAACCATGACCCGCTGCATTATGCACATGGGCGCAACCGGCTCAGGCCAAGCCACTAAGGCGGTCAATCAAATCATGGGCGCAGGCATCAATCAGGCGGTGACTGAAGCGCTGGCTTTTGCACAGGCTCAGGGTTTACCGATGGATAAGGTGATCGAGGTCATCTCCGGCGGCGCATCAGGCAACTGGTTTTTACAGCATCGCGGTTCCACGATGACCCAAGGCACCTTCGCTCCGGGCTTTAAACTTGCGCTGCACCTTAAAGACCTGAAAATCTGCCAAAGCATGGCCAAACAATCCGGCGCATCGACTACGCTGATCGACATGACGATTGCCGATTATCAGCGCTTAATGGCGGAAGGTTACGGCGATGAAGATATTTCGGCGTTATATAGACTAAAAGCTAACGACGGAAAGCCGTAGATTCGGATTGAAAATTAAACCAGACCTGTTAAAGTCAGGCGTACTTTTAACATTAAACAAGGAATAATCATGCCTGATTACAAAAAATACCAGTGCGGCGTTTGCGGCCATATTTATGACGAAGCGGAAGGCGACCTGGATACCGGTATTGCACCGGGTACATTATGGGAAGACATTCCCGATGATTGGCGTTGCCCCGAGTGCGGCGTAGAAAAAAGCGAATACGATTTAATGGTCTAATCAATCCTTATCGGGGAATAGTATGCAGATCGTTATAATCGGCTCAGGCATAGCCGGAGTCAGCTTTGCCGAAAAATACCGCGCGTTATCGGCCGATGAAGACGAGATTACGCTGGTAACCAGGGAGCACGACGGCTATTATTCCCGGCCGCTGCTGTCCCGCGGTTTTACCAAGGCCGATATTGAGCAATCCATTATCCTGAAGCCCTTTGACAAGCTGCGCGAAAATAATATCAATGTGCTTTGCGGCGCCGAAGTAACGGCCATTAACCGTGTAGACAAATCCATTGCGATCAACGGCTCCTGTCAGGAAAAAACGCTGCAATACGATAAGCTGATCATTGCGCAAGGTTCTTCCGCGTTCATTCCGCCGCCATTCAGGCCGTATGACAAACTGTTTTTTTGCCTGAACAGCCTGGTCGATTTGAAAGCCTTGCGACAATTTCGACAAAATTTTTTAAATCAAAACCAACGGCCTAGTTGGGCGATTGTCGGTGGCGGTTTAATCGGTTGCGAAGTAGCGTCCGATTTAGCGGCGGCGGGCGATAACGTCACCCTGTTTCATGCCATGGACCGGTTAATGGAGCGTCAACTGGTGGCAGAGGATTCGGCTTTGTTGCTTAAGGTGTTGCAGGATTCAGGCGTTAAAGTGCTGCTAAATCAGGCGGTACAGGAATTTATCAAAGAGGAAGACAAGGTTTGCGTCAGAACCGAGGTGACGGCCGAGTTTGACGGGCTGATAGTGGCCTGCGGATTTAAACCGCGCACCGAGTTGGCGGAGCTGGCAGGCCTCGAAATAGGCCGGGGCATCAAGGTTAACCAATATTTGCAGACCAGCGACGAATCCATATACGCGTTGGGCGATGTGGCCGAACTGCCGAACGGAAAGCTTTACGCCTTTATTTTACCGATACGCAATCAGGCCTTATGGCTGGCGGAATTCCTGGCCGGACAAAAACAGGGTCGCATCGGTTCCCTACCGATTGCGACACTTCCGCCATCCTTGGCAGTCGTAGCTTGGACGCCGCCGGTCTTTACCACCAAAGCCAAAGTGCATGGTTTTGAGGCGGTTCATCCGTATAATGTCTAGTTGGAGCTGACGTGATCATTGGTCATTTACCCGCAGGCTATATCGTATCAAAGCTGTTATTTCCTTATTTTGAGTCGCGAGACGCCGTACTACGACCATTCTTGTGGGCAGGAATTTTCGGAGCTATCGCGCCTGACTTAGATATGGTGTATTTCCATCTCGTTGATCACCGACAGCATCACCACCACACCTATTTCACTCACTTCCCTATAGTATGGGCCAGCCTATTACTGCTATCATTTATTTGGTTCAATGCCGCGCGGGTCAAGATTCGCGCGGGACTCGCGATGATTTTCTCAGTCAACGGCTTGATTCATATGCTTCTTGATAGCGTCGTTGGCGATATATGGTGGTTCGCGCCATTCGTTGATAAAGCCTTTGCTTTTTTTACAGTTCCGGCGCTCTATAAGCCTTGGTGGCTAAACTTCATACTGCATTGGTCCTTCGCTGTTGAGCTTGCTATTGTGTTGTGGGCGTTCTACTTATCACGCCCCCGCCAATCCGGCGTTCAACAGGAACATCCAATAATCTGATATGCCCCAAAATCGCTACTCCGCCGCGGAATGCGCCGCCGTCTATCGCGCTATTTACGAGCGCCGCGATATGCGCCATTTTTTGCCCGACCCCATCGATCCCGAGCTGTTACTGCGCCTGCTTAATGCCGCGCATCACGCCCCCAGCGTCGGTTTTATGCAGCCGTGGCGGTTTATGCGCATCAGCTGCCCGGAGCTTCGCAAAGCCATACACGCATTGGTCGAACAGGAACGCATCCGCACCGCCGAGGCCTTAAATGAACGCAAAGACGAGTTTATGAAGCTGAAAGTGGAAGGCATACTGGAATGTCCGGAAGTGCTGGTTGCCGCCTTGTGCGAGCAGCGGGAACAGTATATATTCGGCCGTCGCACCTTGCCGGAAATGGACTTGGCATCATTGGCCTGTGCGATACAAAACATGTGGCTGGCGGCAAGAGCGGAAGGCATAGGTCTCGGCTGGGTGTCGATGTTTGAACCGGAAGCCTTGAAAACCCTGTTAAACATGCCCGAAGACAGCCAGCCGTTCGCGGTTTTATGCCTCGGACATGTCGATAAATTTTACGACAAGCCGATGTTGGAACAACAGCAATGGGCGGATCGTAAAGACCTTAAAGATTTATTATTTGAAAACGTTTGGAATGCACCGTGCCGCTAAATTTTGCCATCCCCCCGCTCGCATCAACACTTAAAACCGCTTTACAGGCTAAAATCGACCAGAAAACCAAGCCGCGAGGTTCTTTGGGGCAATTGGAATCCCTGGCTTTACAGGTTGGATTGTGTCAAAACAGTCTGACTCCTGGTTTAAACAAACCGTGCATCCTTATTTTTGCCGGAGACCATGGCATTGTCGAATCCGGAGTCAGCGCTTATCCGCAAACCGTGACCGCGCAAATGGTCGCCAACTTTTTGGCCGGTGGTGCGGCGATCAGTGTTTTTGCCCGGCAGCACAATATAGAATTATTGATTGTCGATGCGGGAGTCAACGCTGATTTAGACAGTCATCCCAAGCTGATTGATGCAAAGATCGGCAAAGCTACCCGGAACTTTTTAACCGATCCTGCAATGACCGCCGAAGAACGAGACAACGCCCTGCAAGCTGGAGCAGATCAGGTCTCGCGGCAGTATGAAAGCGGCTGTAACTGTATCGGCTTTGGCGAAATGGGTATCGGCAATACCTCATCGGCAGCGGTGCTGATGCACCGTTTAACCAGTCTGTCGTTGGTGCGCTGCGTAGGCCGCGGTACCGGTTTAAATGATGCGCAGTTGCAACACAAGTTAATCGTATTGCAGAGAGCGTTAAATAAGCATAAAGATGCGACCGAGCCTTTAGAAGTACTGGCCACGTTCGGCGGCTTTGAAATCGCCATGATGGTTGGCGCGTATCTCAAAGCCGCCGAACTGGGCATGCTTATTTTAGTCGACGGCTTTATTGCCGGCACCGCGCTATTAGTCGCCAACAAACTGTATCCTCACGTGCTGGATTATTGCGTATTCAGCCATGTTTCCAGCGAACAGGGTCATCAGGCTTTATTAAATCAGTTCAATGCAAAACCCTTGCTGAATCTGGAATTGCGCTTGGGTGAAGGTTCCGGCATTGCCCTCGCCTACCCGCTGGTGCAATCGGCGGTCGTGTTTTTGAACGAGATGGCTACCTTTGCTGAGGCTGGGGTTGATCGTTGAGACAACAGGCAAAAGGCTCAAGGCGAAAGGTTCAAGGTTTTTTTACCTTGAGTTTTTCGCCTGCTTTAAAAGTATTTTTCTCGTTCCCACGCGCTGCGCTCGTCGTTATACACAAGTCTGTTCAAGACCGTCATTTAGGCATGAAAGCTGAAATGGCGGCCCTGGATGTAGGCCGGAATAAGTCCGCCCGGCGTCAGCAAGGGCGGATGTTTCCGGCAATCGGAGCGCCGGAAACACCA
>NZ_JAUXVR010000033.1 GCF_030680395.1 Methylobacter sp.
GCCAGTATCCAGAGCCAGGGATGGTAACTTTCCGATACCGCTGTGGCCTGATTTAGGCTTGATGCCAAGCCATAGTCTCACATCCATGTGACTGGATTCCGGCATCCCTGCCAGAATGACGAGCTTTTTGGCGCTAGCTGAGGTATCTTGCTAATCAGGTAATTGATTGAGGGTATAGTGGGTTAAATCTGTAATTAGGCATGAACATCCAAACCGAATTCGACCTTGTTAATCAGCAATCCGATGGCCGGTATCATGCAGGGTTTCCAACTTCGAGACGCAGATTGTTTTTCGTGTGAGTCGCTTAATCCAGGTTCTGAAATTCAAATTTTTGCGTTCAATCTGTCAGGTGTTGCGCTTAACCCACCTGATGTCTATCGCTTTCAATGTGACGCGCATCAGCGCCCCAATCATCGGTGTAATAACGGCTAATGCCAAAGGGTTCGAGCAATGCTTTCAACTACTTGAACGTCTCATCCTTGCGTTTGCCAAACACATAAGCCGGTACCGTGTTCGTGGCATGATCAACGGCATGCCAGAGCCAACGTTGATTGGACTTGTTGCCGACAAATGACCACTGCTCATCCATTTCAGCTTCTTCACAAGCCAATTTCAGTCTCACCGCCAAATTTCCTGCCGGATTTAGGGCCTGAAAGTTGGGATTGACCTGGACAATGCTGCTCGATTTTTTTAACGTGCTAATCACTGTGTTTTTGTTGGTCTTGAGAACCCTTGCTGTATCGCGGATACCGCTGCCATTGACGGACATGTCTGCAATAGTGCCCGTCTCGCAAGCCTTATAGCGGTTTTGACCCATTACCCCAAACTGAAGGCGAACGAATTCGCCCCTACAGCGTACCAGGTTCTTTTGGCCCCTGCACATCCGCAGGATCGCCTTCATACGGAGTTGCATACTTACATTCTTTTTGTGGGCAAACCTTTTCCACTCCGCGTCTTTTGGTTTCTTTGACGGTCAAAATAGGCCACTCGCATTCCGGGCAGCTTTCTTTTACCGGTGCGTTCCATAATGCGTAATCGCATTTTGGGTATTCAGAGCAGGAATAGAATATTTTGCTGTTTCGCGACTTGCGCTTGAGGATATTGCCTTGTTTGCATTGCGGGCACTCGACGCCGGTATCCATCGGTTTTTCCAACGGCTCGATATGCTTGCATTTGGGATAACCGCTGCAACCTATAAATTTGCCGTAGCGACCGGTCTTGATCACTAAAGGCGATTCGCATTTAGGGCAAACTCGGCCTTCTACAACTTCGGGTTCGTCGGTAGCGCCTGCGTCATCGTTCAGGTTTCGGGTATAGGAACACTCGGGATAGTTGGTGCAGCCGATAAACCGGCCATTCCTGCCTAAACGGATGGACAGCGGACTGCCGCAATCGGGACATTTTTCATCAATGGCTTCCTGGGTAACATCTTTGCGCTGGACGCTTTCCTCTTTTTCGTGAATCAGAGTGGTGAAAGGTTTCCAGAAGTCGTGCATCAATGGAACCCAGTCTTTTTCTCCCCGTGAAACCGCATCCAGTTCATCTTCCAGGTTGGCGGTAAAATCGTAATCGACGTATTTGGTGAAATGTTCGGTCAGGAATTTGTTGACGATTCTGCCGACATCGGTCGGGTAGAAGCGTTTGCTGTCCAGGGTGACGTATTCGCGGTTTTGCAAGGTCGAAATAATCGACGCATAGGTCGATGGTCGGCCGATACCATGTTCTTCAAGGGATTTTACCAGACTGGCCTCGCCGTAGCGTGGCGGCGGCTCGGTAAAGTGCTGTCCGGCATTGATGTCGTTGAGTTGGACGGGGCGACCTTCTTCCATCGGCGGCAGAAAGCTTTCCTTGTCGTCACTCTCGTTGCTGTCGTCTTTTCCTTCCAGATAGGCGGCCATGAATCCGGGATGGGCTATCGTGGAGCCGGTTGCCCGGAATACGTGTTTGCCGTCGCCGCAGGTCAAGTCGACGGCAACCATGTTAAGCGTGGCATGAATCATCTGGCAGGCGATGGTGCGCTTCCAGATCAGCTCATAGAGTTTGAACTGTTCGATGCTCAGGTGGCTTTTTATCTGACTGGGTAAGTGCCGGGGAGATGTCGGGCGTATGGCTTCGTGCGCTTCCTGAGCGTTTTTCGACTTGGTTTTAAAAAGTCTTGGTTCTTTAGGCACATTTTCGGCACCGTAGTTTTCGGCAATCAGGGCGCGGATTTCTTCGACAGCATCAACCGACAGGTTAACCGAGTCGGTACGCATGTAGGTAATCAAACCGGCGGTTTCGCCGCCTATATCGATACCTTCATAGAGTTGCTGGGCAACTATCATGGTGCGTTTGGTGGTAAAACCCAGTTTGCGCGAGGCTTCCTGTTGCAGTGTCGAGGTGATGAAGGGCGGGGCCGGGTTGCGTTTTTGCTGTTTCTTTTCCAGCTTGGCAACCATTAATTGGCCGTCAGCGGCACCCAGTAAGGTTTGCCTGGTTTTTTCCGCCAGCTCTTCATCGGTAATGCTGAACTGGCTGATTTTTTCGCCTTCAAATTGAGTCAGTTTGGCTTTAAAGGCTTGGTCGTGCGCCGTCAATGCGGCATCGATTGTCCAGTATTCGCGGGTTTTAAAAGCCTCGATTTCCAGTTCGCGCTCGACGATCATGCGCAAGGCGGGGCTTTGAACACGACCTGCTGACAGGCCGCGGCGGATTTTTTTCCATAATAGCGGCGACAGGTTAAAGCCGACCAGATAATCCAAAGCGCGGCGCGCCTGTTGGGCATTGACCAAATTGATGGCTATTTGCTCCGGGTTGGCAATGGCTTCGGTGACGGCTTTTTTGGTAATCTCATGGAACACGACCCGATGTACCGGCTTGTCTTTCAGTAGTTTTTTTTCTTTCAGCAGCTCAAGCAAATGCCAGGAAATAGCTTCCCCTTCTCTATCAGGGTCAGTCGCCAGATATAAGGTATCTGCAGTCTTAAGAGCCTTGCTGATGGCTTGCACATGTTTTTGGTTGCGATCGATAACTTCGTATTTCATGGCGAAGTCGTTGTTCGGGTCAACTGCGCCTTCTTTTGGGATCAGGTCGCGGACGTGTCCATAAGAGGCTAAAACTTGAAAGTCCTTGCCCAAATATTTTTCTATGGTTTTGGCTTTTGCAGGCGATTCTACAATGACGAGATTTTTACTCATTTATTTAAAAGGGCGAAAGGCGAAGGGCTAAAGGCGAGAGGCTAAAGACGACGGGCGAAAGACTGAAGGCGAAAGTATACGTTCTTTTTTGCCTTTGGTCTTTTGCCTTTCGCCTATGTTTTCAATGCAAATACGTTGGAATAAGGTCATAGACAATATCTTCCATTCTGGAGAAAGCGATTTCCTCATCCGGCTGGCTGAGCAATACCATCAGCACAATCCATTTTAGCTTTTCCATTGATAATTCTTCATTTTCCAGTGCCATAGCCCGGTCGATGACAATTTCCCGGTTGGCTGAGCTCAGGATAGCGCTGTGCTCAAGGAACATAATCAGATTGCGGGATTCAAGATCCAGTCTGGCTTTTTCCTGACTGCAAAAAATACGGAATGTAGGCGATACGGATGCTTTTATTGCCCGTTGCAGGCTAAGCGACTCCAGCCAGTCGAAAGCTTTATTGACTTCGATTTGTTCAAAGCCCGCTTCAAGTAGTTCTGTTCTGACGATATCGCTGTCCGGAAGTATTTCAATTTCATCTTCCATATAGTTTTCGAATAAGTACATCAGGACATCAAAAATATTTTCTTTCATAGGCTCTTGGTTGTTTATGATTATTTTATTCTCGTATAGCATCCGCCGGCGGATGCTTCTATGTAACCTTGTAGTTCCAGAATCAGTAACATTGACGAAATAACTTCGACGGATTCGTTGGCATTTTCAACCAGAGTATCGATGGAAGTTGGGCTAAACATGACAAGATTCAATAATGTTTGTTGCTCCAGGTCAAGTGTTGATTGCATTGTTGGCAGGGCGAAATTCTCATCTTGTTGATTATATTGATTTAGTTCTTCAAGAATATCTTGGGTTGTTTCGACAAGTTTTGCGCCTTCACGGATTAACGCGTTGCAGCCTCGGGCCAGCGGGTTGTAAATGGAGCCGGGAATGGCGAAAACTTCACGGTTTTGTTCGAGGGCCATTCGGGCCGTGATCAGCGAGCCGCTTTGCTTGGCGGCTTCAACCACCAACAGCCCTTGGCAAAGGCCGCTGATAATGCGGTTGCGTCTGGGAAAATGGTTAGGTTTGGCGGTTGTGCCGGGCGGAAACTCCGAGATCATGGCGCCGGTATTCACGATTTCAGTGGCCAAGTCTTTATGCCGCGCGGGATAGACACGATCCAGTCCGGTTCCGGCTACTGCAATGGTATAGCCTTTGGTCTTTAATGCGCCTTGATGGCTGGCAGCGTCTATGCCTAAAGCCAGTCCGCTGGTAATCACAAAGCCGCAATAGCTCAGGGTCTTGGCAAAGTTAAAGGCAATTTCCAAGCCAGAAGTCGAGGGGTTGCGACTGCCCACAATGGCGATTTGCGGCAACGATAACAGTTCAGGGTTGCCGCGTACAAACAGAAGTGGCGGAGGATCGGAGATTTCCTTTAATTGCGAGGGATAGTTTGCATCATTGAGGGTGAGAGCACTGTTATTTTCTTGATTCAGCCAGTGCAGGTCATAGTCTATCAGCGTCCAGTCAGGGTTTCTGATGGCATGAACGATGTCACTTTTTAAGCCCAAGGCGCTCAATGCGGATGATGATTCTGCAAATAGCTGCGCCGGAGTATGGCTTTCGAGCAAGCGAAGAAAAGTTCTGCAACCAACCCCTGGCGTGCGTAATAACGCAAGCCAGTATTTTATGTCGTTGTCGGGATGTTGCGCGATAATGTTCAGGGGGTTTTAACTTTGTCTAAAACATGAAGAGCCTGGGTTGCTTTCATGACCAGGGCATAGCTGACGCGCTCAAACGGACGGAAAACCATCAGGGTGCCGGCAATCTCATCAGGAAGATTAACGGCATCATTTTTAATTGGGCTGTAAGCGTCGCTGATAATTTCTCCGCTTTTATAGATATCCAGTTCGTGTCCGACTAAAAGGCCGTCTGATGTGCCTTTGTCTATTACAACTACGCTATATCGACCGATTTGGGAGACGCCGCCAAGCACGCTGATAATGCTGCCTTTTATGCTTTGTTCAGGTGGGCGGGGAAAATAATTTAAGACAAGCTCCTCTTCTGCGTTGGGCATAATCCGGTCGCCGGTACGAATTTCACGATCGGCTTTGGTTATGACTAAGGTTGCCGGGTCGCCGGGTTGTTGCAATGAGGCATCGGCAATGTATTGCGCCTCATAACCCAGAATGTCTCCATTTTCCGGGCTGATATAAGCGCTTCCCGGCCGGTAAATTGTATGAGGCAGGTTTTTCGGTTCGGTTATCGAGCGCACATAAACACGGTCGCCAGTGCCTACAATGATATGTTCCCCTGCAAAGCCAACAACATAAGGTGCATTGTTGAGTTCGTTTTCATCGACCACTTTGGGTGATGACAGGAAACTTGTTATGGTTTCGGTAGGGATTAATCTGATAGCCTGTTTTAAGTCGGATTCCCGGATGCAAGGCAGCACCTTTCCATCTTCGGAAACGGCAAAGTCTTTGCGTCCATGTTTATAGTCTTCTTCTTTAAGCACACAGGGAGAATTGGCTTGGGCTTGAGGTAACTCGCTTCTGGAAAGACTAAGCTGCGGTTTGCCGTTTACCATGGAAAAATAAATGGTATCGCCGGGATAAATCAGATGAGGGTTCTTAATTTGGGTATTGTGGCTCCATAGTTCAGGCCATTGCCACGGGTGCGTTAAAAATTTACCGGATATTTCCCATAAAGTATCGCCTTTGACGACAGTATATTGATCAGGGTGGGACGGATTTATTTGTATTTGATCAGCCCACGCGCTTAAGCTGAGAAGTAAAGAAACTATCAATCCGGTGAGTATTCGAAAAGCCATTTTGGGTTCCTGTCGAGTCTTTTTATACTATCTGAATTCAAAGTTTAGATGAATTCAGATAGAATTCCAGTATTCAATTATTATAGTGGAGAGTTTGTTGAGTATTCTATCTATTCTCGAGTTTCCGGATGAACGGTTGCGTAAGAAGGCGGCAATCGTAAAAACGGTCGATGATAAAATCAAAAAATTGGTCGGCGATATGCTTGAAACCATGTACGAATCGCATGGCGTAGGATTGGCCGCTACCCAGGTTAATGTGCATCAGCGGATAGTCGTTATTGATGTCAGTGAGGAAAAGGACACCCCATTGTGTTTAATTAATCCTGAGATCATTGAAAAAGACGGCGTTAGGGAGTCTGAAGAAGGCTGTCTTTCAGTGCCCGGTTTTTTTGAAAAAGTAACCAGGGCTGAGCATATCATAGTAAAGGCGCTCGACAGGGAAGGCGAGCCTTTTGAATTAAGCGCCAGGGATTTGCTGGCGGTGTGTGTCCAGCACGAGCTGGATCATTTGGACGGAAAATTGTTTGTTGATTATATTTCACCATTAAAACGGCAGCGGATTAAGAAAAAATTGGAAAAAATTCATAAGATGGAAATGAGCTGAGCATGAAGATTATTTTTGCCGGAACCCCCGAATTTGCGGTGCCTTGTCTACAGATGTTGCTGGATTCGGAGCACGAAATTTGCGCCGTTTATACCCAGCCCGACCGACCGGCGGGCAGGGGCCGCAAGTTACATCCAAGCCCTGTCAAAGAACTGGCCTTAACTGCCGGAATCCCCGTTTTTCAGCCGCTTACCATGAAAACCAGTGAGGACTTGCAACAGATCAGCGCATTCAATGCCGATTTGATGGTGGTGGTCGCTTACGGCATGATTTTGACGCAAGCCGTTCTGGATGCGCCCAAACTGGGTTGTATCAATGTACATGCTTCGCTATTGCCGCGCTGGCGAGGTGCCGCTCCTATTCAGCGTGCGTTGATGGCGGGCGATGAAAAAACCGGCGTGACCATTATGCAGATAGTGCGCAAACTGGATGCCGGCGATATGTTGCACAAGGAAGAATGCGTGATTGGCCCGACCGATACGGCCGTCGATTTGCATGACAAATTGGCTACGTTGGGTGCAATAGGCCTAGCCAAAGTGCTGGCGCAAATAGAAGCCGGAACCGTTCATCCCGAACGGCAGGATGAGGCGCTGGTGACCTATGCCGAAAAACTGGAAAAAAGCGAAGCCGTTATCGACTGGACGCAACCCGCTGTGGATCTGGCTCGAAAAGTAAGAGGGCTAAATGCATGGCCGGTCGCCCAAACGCTTTATCAGGGCAATGTGTTGCGTATCTGGCAGGCTGTAGAAGTAAATGACGATGCGTCGCTACAACTGGAGTCCGGCGTCGTGCACTGTGCCGATAAACTCATGGATGTGGCGACCGGCTTAGGCTTTTTAAGGCTGCTGGAGGTGCAACTGCCGGGTGGAAAACGCATGCCTGTCCAGGCTTTTTTGAGCGCTCACGATGTTAACGGGGTAAAACTCGGTTGAATACACGATTAGTCGCGGCACGGGTATTGTCCCGTGTTTTGCAGGACGGGCAGTCTTTAACCGCCGCCCTGGATAATGCATTTTTAGCCGTAGAGTCGGCTAAAGACCGGGCTTTCATTCAGGCGCTATGCTATGGCGTTTGCAGACAATATCACCGGCTGGATTATATTTTAAGCCAGTTGCTGGATAAGCCGCTAAAAGATGCCGACGTTAAGGCGCTGGCTTTGGTGGGCTTGTACCAGCTCAAATTCATGCGGGTAAAGCCTCATGCGGCGGTATCCGAAACGGTTTTGGCAACGCGTAAAAAACCGTGGGCCAAGTCGCTGATCAATGCCGTACTCAGAACCTATCTGCGTGAGCAGGAAGGGCTTGAACACAAAGCCGATAAATTTCAGGTCGCAGCCCTGAGTCATCCCGATTGGCTGATTAAGCAAATTGAGCAGGATTGGCCTGAGCAGGCGTTAAATATTTTCTTGGAAAACAACCGGCAGCCACCGATGGTGTTGCGGGTCAATCTGGCGAAAACCAGTCGCGAACACTATTTGCAATTATTAACCGGGCAGGACATAGCGGCTGAAACCGTCAGCTTTTGCCCGTCGGCGATCAGGCTGGATAAACCGGTACCGGTAGACTTGCTGCCCGGCTTTGCAGACGGACTGGTATCGGTTCAGGATACCGCCGCGCAATTGGCGGCCGGCTTGCTGGATGTCCGGCCGGGACATCGGGTGCTGGATGTCTGTGCCGCGCCGGGCGGAAAAACTGCGCATATTCTTGAAACTCAGCCGCAACTGAAAGAGCTGGTCGCCGTCGATATAGACGAGTCGAGAATGCAGCGGGTCAGCGAAAATTTGCAGCGTTTAAATTTGCAAGCCAAGCTGGTGGTTGGTGATGCTGCAAATCCTTCAGGCTGGTGGGACGGCAAGGCGTTTGACCGGATATTGCTGGATGCGCCGTGCTCGGCCTTGGGCGTTATTCGTCGTCACCCTGATATTAAATTATTACGCAGAGCCGAGGACATTTTGCAGTTGCAGGCCTTGCAAAAATCCATCCTGCAAGCCGTCTGGCCGCTGTTAGCGCCCGGCGGACTGATGGTCTATGCAACCTGTTCCATTTTAAAACAGGAAAATGAGCAACAGGTTCAGGTTTTCTTAGCCGAACATGACGACGCGGTCGAGTTGCCCTTGTTCCCAAGTTCCAGCTTGGGAACAGCAAGCTGGGGAGTCGCCGGAGCATGCGGGCGCCAGATTTTTACCGGTGAATCGGCAATGGACGGGTTTTATTATGCATGCATCCGTAAGCAATAAGTCATCTCTCCGTTATTCATTGCTGTATTGTTTTTTGGTCTGGCTGCTGCCCGCTATAAGCTATGCTGATGCGTTTGGCGTTGAGGTGAAAAGTGCCGAGATCGCTTTGCAAGGCAATAACTATGTATTGTCTGCGGATATAGATTATCAGCTCAGTGCAAGGGCAAAGGAGGCGTTGCAAAACGGTGTGCCTTTGTATTGGGATATACACATCAAGACCTTCCGGCATCGCGATTATTTCTGGGATAAAACGCTGGTCAATGCCAACATTCGTTATCGTATTCAGTATCATGCGTTGCTGAATATGTACCGGGTCAGAAATGAGGGCAGCGGCGAACTGTATAACTTTTCTACGCTGTCTGCGGCGCTGGGTTTGATGTCAACGATACGTGATTTTCGCGTGCTGGATAAGTCAGAGAGTGAGCGGGGAGAACGCTACGCTGTCGGCATAAAAGTAACGCTCGATCGGGACGCGCTGCCTTTGCCGCTACGCCCGATTGCTTATACTAATCCTCAATGGTATTTATCCAGTGATTGGACATTATGGCCTTTGACAAAATAAAGCCCCCTATCAGCTTGTCCATATTGGTTCTGTTTGGCTTGATTCTGCTGTTGTTGCAGCTTATGAGTTCGGCAACGCAGGAATCTTCAGAGTTGAGCGCGATGTATTCATGGCTGCTTTTGGTCAATGCGCTGGGATCGGTAGTGTTGCTGGGATTGGTCGGCGCTAATATTTATTCCTTGGCGCGGCAGTTAAAAAAACGCGAGGCCGGTTCGAGGTTAACCACGCGCATGGTGTCGCTGTTTGTGGTGCTGGCTTTGGCGCCTGCCGCTATTGTATTTTATTTTTCCATGCAGTTTCTGCATCAGGGTATCGATAGCTGGTTTAATGTGGAAATAGACCGGGCGATGGAAGATGCCCTGGAGCTCAGTCAGGCATCATTAGACCAGCGGATGCGCTGGCATTTGCGACAAACGCAGCAATTGACCGCGAAGTTGGTGGAATCGTCGGAAACGCTGGCCACGCTGGAAATGGAAAATCTGCGTGAACTTTCCGGGGCGGCAGAGATGACCTTGTTCTCGCGGCAGGGCAGGATTATTGCCTCAAGCAGTATTAATCCCGGCGATATTTTGCCGAGCTTGCCGGATGAGCATATCTGGTTGCAGTTGCGGCAGAATGCAGAGTACGTCGCCTTGACTCCGGTGCGCGAAGATGAATTGATGATTCGGGCTATCGTCACCGTTAAGGCCAAGGAGCCTGAGTATTTGCAGGCTTTATATCCGGTGCCGGTAAGAATTGCCGACTTGGCCGATTCGGTGGAGTTTGCCTTTGTGCGTTATCAGGAAATGCATTTTTTAAGGCATTCATTAAAGTTGAGTTTCTCGCTGGCTTTGTCGTTGGTTTTGTTGATGAGTTTGCTGGCGGCTATCTGGGTGGCCTTCATTAGCATCCGTAATATTGTCGCCCCGGTAAAAGCGCTGGTTAAAGGGACGCAGGCAGTCGCTTCCGGGCACTATGATCAGGAATTGCCGGTTATGGCCCAAGATGACTTGGGCTTTCTGGTCGAGTCTTTCAACGAGATGACTCATCGTATTGCCAGAGCCAGCGATGAAACCAGAATGGCCGGTATTGAGGTGGAAAATCAACGGGCTTATCTGGAAACAATACTGGCGAATTTAACGGCGGGAGTGATCAGTTTCGATGCGGAATATAAAATACGTACGGCAAATCAGGCGGCCTACAGGATTTTCCATATTCATGTTAATCAGTTTGTCGGGCAGACTTTGTTGGAACTGGTTCAGAACTATGCGGAACTGGCCGAACCGTTAAAATCCATTCAGCGTTTATTGGAGCAAGCCGACGATATATGGCAGCAGCGGATTGCTTTTTTAGGTCCTAACGGTCGGCAGGAATTGCTGTGCAGAGGTACGCCGCTGTTTTCTCAGGAAGGCAGGCAAGTCGGGGCGGTGGTGGTTTTTGATGATGTGACCGACTTGATTCAGGCGCAGAAAAATGCGGCGTGGGGGGAAGTAGCCAGGCGTCTGGCTCACGAAATCAAGAATCCTTTAACGCCCATACAGTTATCGGCAGAACGCTTGCAGCACAAGCTGGCCGACAAGTTGACTGCCGGTGATGCGGATATGTTGCAGCGCTCAACCACCACCATTGTGCAGCAGGTTGAGGCGATGAAGGAAATGGTGGATGATTTCTCTGAATATGCCAAGCCTTCCAAAAAGCAGACGGTGGATATTGATTTGCCCCGTTTGGTTCAGGAAGTGTTAGCGCTTTATGCATTAAAGTCGGGAGTCAAGTTTAAAGCCGATTACGATACCGGTCTGTTGGTGATTAAAGGCGATCCGGTTAGTATCAGGCAAGTGTTGCATAATCTGATAAAAAATGCGCTGGAAGCGATAAATGCCAAGGGTTTAATCGAAATAAGTCTGCGCCGGGTGCAAAAAAATAACACTGATTTTATTGAAATAGCGCTTTATGATGACGGGCCGGGTATTAAAGACGAGCAAATTGAACAAATCTTTGAACCCTACGTGACCACCAAGGCCAAGGGAACGGGGTTGGGATTGGCGATCGTCAAAAAAATAATTGAAGAACATGGCGGTGCGATATGGGTCGACACCAGCCGCAAAGTGGGAGCGGGATTTATCATTCAGCTTCCGGCGTGTAATTTTTGAGATGCCGTAAAAAATATGAATGCACAAACACCGCGTATATTGGTTGTAGATGATGAGCCGGACATTCGCCGGCTGGTCTGCGAAATTCTTGAAGATGAGGGCTATCAGGTCGCTATGGCCGAGAATGCCGGTGCAGCCAGAGAATTAAAAAAATCTAAAGCTCCCGATTTGATCCTGCTGGATATTTGGATGCCGGATACTGACGGCATTACCTTGTTGAAAGAATGGGTTGCGGAAGAGGCCATGCTTTGTCCAGTGGTTATGATGTCAGGGCACGGTTCCGTTGAAGCCGCTGTTGAGGCAACCCGGCTGGGGGCTTATGATTTTCTTGAAAAGCCGTTGTCCTTGGCAAAATTATTATTGATTGTAGAAAGGGCTTTGGAAGCCAGCAGTCTGCAAATAGAAAATGCGGGGCTTAAGCAGCAGTTGCATGTCGATATTGATCCGGTTGGCAAGAGCGCTACCGTTGCGAGACTTAAGGATCAATTAAAACGCTTGGCTCAGCATGATGCCAGAGTACTGTTTGTCGGTGAGGCGGGTGTCGGTAAGGAGATGTATGCCAGATATCTGCATAATAACAGTGCGCATCGGGACGGCCCCTTTGTGGACGTGGCGGTAGGCAGCATATCGCCGGAAAATTCGGCGGTGGAATTTTTCGGCAAAGAGGATGCGGGCAAGATTTATCCCGGCCTGTTGGAGCGGGCGCATAAAGGAACGTTATTTTTAGGCGAGATTTGCGGCATGGATAAGGAAACCCAGTTAAGGTTGCTTGGTGCTCTGGAGTCCAGTTCTTTCCTGCGGGTCGGCGGAGGCGAGGCAGTTCGTGTCGATGTCCGGGTAGTGGCGTCAACCCGCATTGCTTTGGATGAGGAGGTCAAGGCCGGGCGTTTCCGACAGGACTTGTATTATCTGCTTAATGAAGTCTCGCTCGATATTCAACCGCTTCGGGAGCACAGTGAAGATGTGCCGGCATTGCTGAGTTTTTATGTCGATTATTTTGTCAGTCAGGATAGATTGCCTTTTCGGAGGTTTTCCATGGCGGCACAAAATTTCTTACGTAATTACAGCTGGCGTGGCAACGTCCGGGAATTAAAAAATCTGGTGCAACGGTTAATGATTCTGGGTGCCGGTGAAGATATAGAGATGGATGAGGTGAAGGCTGCGCTGGGTTCGGTGATTGGTGATGCCGTTATTTCTCACGCGGTGCCTGAATTTTTTAATTTACCGTTAAAAGAGGCCAGGGATCATTTTGAGAAAGCTTATCTGGAATATCATTTTGAAAGAACCGGCGGCAGTGTTGCAAAATTGTCAGCCGCAGTGGGCATGGAACGGACGCATCTTTATCGCAAATTACATTCGTTGAATATAAAATTATAAAGCCAGGCAAAAGGCAAAAGACGAAAGGTTCAAGGCATATGTTTTTTTCGCCTTTCGTCTTTCGTCTTGTACCTGAATCACAAATAAACTTGAAACATCCCATGATTCTTAGTAAAATCTCGTTTTTTATATTAAGCCTTTAACAGTAAGCCTAAGCAACGATGAAAACATTTAGTGCAAAGCCAGCAGAAGTTAAGCGTGATTGGTACGTGGTCGATGCAGAAGGAAAGACTCTAGGTCGTCTTGCTTCTGAAATTGCGCTACGCCTTCGCGGTAAACATAAACCAGAATACACACCGCATGTTGATACCGGTGATTACATTATTGTAGTAAATGCAGAGAAAATAGGCGTTACCGGCAATAAAGAAAAGAATAAATTGTATCAGCACCATACAGGTTACATCGGTAATCTTAAGACTGTTACCTTGGGTAAATTGAGAAAAACTTTCCCCGATCGTATTCTTACTACAGCAGTTAAAGGAATGTTACCTAACAATCCACTGGGTCGTGCAATGTTCAAGAAATTGAAAGTTTATGCAGGTCCTGAACACGATCATCAGGCTCAACAGCCACAAGTATTAGAATTATAAGCGGGTAGATCATGGTAGCAGCAGCTCAGTACTACGGAACAGGTCGTCGTAAATGTGCAATAGCACGTGTTTACGCAACGTCAGGTACCGGAAAAATCACTATTAACAAGAAAACTATCGAAGAATATTTCGGTCGTAAAACCGACCAGATGGTTTCTCGTCAACCATTAGGTTGTGTTGATATGGAAGGCAAATTCGATATTAATGTCATCGTTAAAGGCGGCGGTCCATCCGGTCAGGCTGGCGCTATTCGTCACGGTTTGACGCGTGCATTGATGGTATACGACGAAACCCTACGTCCAGCGCTTAGAAAAGCCGGTTTTGTTACCCGCGATTCTCGAATTGTAGAACGTAAAAAAGTGGGTTTACACAAAGCCAGAAAACGTCCACAATACTCAAAACGTTAATCGACTACTTCCATGCAGTAACTCACGTTACTCATGCGAAAATCAAAGGGGCTGCATTCGTAAGGATGCAGCCCCTTTTTTATGGGTATTTAAAAGAGGAGGAGCTGTGAATATTTCGATTGTTGTTCCTGTTTATAATGAAGCTGACAATATTAGTGATTTAACTACAGAGATTGTTAATGCTATGAGTCAGGCTGAAGCCTATGAAATTATCTATGTCGATGACGGCAGTAATGACGATACAGCGGCAGTTTTAAAGCAGATGCAACAAAATATCAAAATACTACGCGTAATTCATCATCAGCAAAGCTGCGGACAAAGCGCCGCTATTTATACAGGAATAAAGGCAGCAAACTACCCTTGGGTCGCAACGCTGGATGGCGATGGACAAAATGATCCGGCCGACATCCCCCGATTATATGAAGTATTGATACAACAAAGAAAAGTCAGCGGCAATTTATGGATGATAGCCGGATGGAGAAATAAACGCCATGATTCCGCCTGGAGGCTTTTTTCATCGAAAGTAGCCAATGCCGTTCGATCACGGCTATTAGGCGATAATACACCGGATACCGGTTGCGGATTAAAGGTGTTTTTAAGAGATAAGTTTTTGGGCTTGCCGTATTTTGATCATATGCATCGTTTTTTGCCGGCATTGATTCTAAGAGCGGGTGGACAGGTGATTTCCGAACCGGTTAATCACAGAGTCAGAGCGCATGGCTATTCAAAATATGGAACGTTAGATCGGCTTTGGGTAGGGATTGTCGACCTATTAGGCGTGATGTGGTTACAGAAACGGGCAAAACTGCCGGAGGCAAACGAAGTTGAACGTGGATAAAGAGACTATTTGGCTCATTATAGGTTTTGTAGGGCAGGCGCTATTTTCGGCCCGATTTATAGTGCAATGGCTTAAGAGCGAACGTGAGAAAAAAAGCGTGTTTCCTATCGCTTTTTGGTATTTTAGCATCGGCGGCGGCGTTACCCTTTTGGCTTATGCGATTTATCGGCAAGACCCGGTTTTTATCGTGGGGCAACTGACCGGTCTGTTTATTTATTTCCGGAACCTGTATTTTGTGGTTCACGAGCGTAAAAAATTAGGCATTGAGTAATTGTTATGTATCAATCGCTGTCTGCCAGACTTTGGATTGTCCTTCTTTGGGGGATTTTAACTGCCGTCAGTCTTTATATCCGGCCATTATTTCCCGTCGATGAAACCCGATATGCCGCTGTCGCGTGGGAAATGTGGCTCAGAAATGATTTCCTTGTCCCCTACTTAAATGGGGAAACCTACAGTCACAAACCGCCATTATTGTTCTGGTTAATGCAGTTAAGTTGGTGGCTGATGGGTGTTAACGACTGGTCCCTACGTCTGATTTCGCCGCTATTTTCCTTGGCAACCCTGTTTTTATCCGGCGCAGTGGCTGGTAGTTTATGGCCTGATCGCAAACGGGTTGAAGCGCTTACACCGCTGTTGTTACTGGGATTGTTTTCTTGGGCGATCTACAGCACATTGACCATGTTCGATATGATGCTGGCATTTTTTGCATTATTAGGCATTTACAGCCTGTTAAAACTCGTTAATTCGGGTTTGTCTTTAAAATACTGGGCGCTTTTAGCAATAGCCATCGGCGGCGGCGTTCTTAGTAAAGGCCCGGTGATCTTGTTGCATCTTTTACCTGTCGCGTTGCTGGCTCCCTGGTGGTTGAAAGCCGCTTATTTTCGCTGGAAGCATTGGTATTTTGGGTTGATTACCGCCATTTTAACCGGAGCCATCGTCGCATTGTGCTGGGCCATACCGGCCGGAATTGCCGGCGGCGAGGCTTACAGGAAAGCGATTTTTCTGGGACAGACCAGCGGGCGGTTGGTCGAGTCTTTTGCGCATCGGTTGCCATGGTGGTGGTATTTAGAGATTTTGCCGTTATTGCTGTTACCGTGGCTGCTTTGGAAGCCTTTGTGGATCGGATTACGCAAACTCACCTATCAGGATTTGGGCACCCGTTTTTGTTGGGCTTGGGCAATGCCGGTTCTTATCGCGTTTTCCCTGATCAGCGGTAAGCGTATCCATTATTTGTTACCTTTAGTTCCTGTCATGGCTTTGATATTGGCGCGGGCCGTAGATGAAATAAAGGAAACTGAGTGTTGGGAACGGGCCCACCGCGTTGTCATGGCGGTTCTCGGACTGCTGGGTGCAGTATTAATGTTGTTGCCCCGGTTAAATGACGCTTATCATTGGCGGGCCGAGTTATCGTTAATATCGCCTGTATGGGGAAGTCTGCTGGTTATTAGTGCGGTGATTTTAGGGATAATCAGGGCAAAAACGGCGCAAGATTCGGTTCTCTATGTTTGTGTGGCCTCGGTTATCGCATTAATAACGCTTTGCGGCGGCTTTTTTGAAGTTAAATTCGACCGCTACGATACCCAACCCGCCGCCCGGACAATTGCCGCTTTAATGGATGAAGGCCGGGATATTGCCTTTTACGGCAGTAAGTATCACGGCCAATATCATTTTGCGGGGCGTCTTAAACAGACGATTACCGTCGTGCCATACATCGACGATTTATACGATTGGGCCAAGCATCATCAGACCGGTTATATCATAGTGACCTATAAGGATGCAGAGGCATTGCCTCCATCGATATTCAGTCACCATTATCCTTTCAAAAGTCAAAATATAGGCTTGCTTTCCTGTCGGATACTGCTGGCGAACCCCGGACTTGGTGCCGGTTTGATACCGTAGATTATTACCATTGCTTGAATATAGGGATGTCTTGCTTAAGTCCGCATGGCTGGGTTGCCTGCTTTCCGGCAACCCACTGATATTACAAGGTTTAGCTAAAGCATTCAGCGTTTAAATGGGAATATCATCCACTCCATCAGCCGCTGCATCGATTGCATCATGAGCACTATTGCCAACTCCCGGCACGATTGATACAACCGCTCCACCTAAACGCATGGGTACGGAGGCAATTTTTGTTAATACGCATCCTTGTAAAATAAGCGTTGTGACTAATAAAAATACAATTTTTAACTTCATTTCTAATCCCTTTCGGCAAATATTAGAAGGCATATTTAATAATGCCTTCGGTACAATAAACTAATGGCAATTATCAATTGCCACGTGCAATACTTTTCCAGCGGTTAAATATGTTGAGCAATGCAAGCTCTCCGGACGAGTGAAAAACCAAATCGATATGGCGCTCAAGCATTGGTCTAATCCAGGTTGATTCGTTGACCAATAGCCGCTGATTGCAAGGCGGCAACGATGATTTGGCAATTGGCTTTCGCGTCTTCCAGCGACAGCGCGGGGGCATTGCCGTTTAATATGCAATCGCCGAAATGCTCGATTTCCAGCCGGAAGTGATTGGCCGCAGGTAGCCATTCTTCAACTGGCTCACTGTCTTCTGTCCACCATGAAATCACCGGCGCATCGCCGGGCATACTCCAGACGTTGTGGCATTTAATGCCGCCCTTGGTACCAATGATTTCATATTCACACCGCCTTGCGCGTTCAAAGCTGAAATCGAAATGGGCGTATTTCCCGTCACCAAAATCAATAATGCCGCTGGTCGCAATATCCGCGCCGCTCTCGACATACTTGGCTATGGCGGTTACCGAGACAGCAGGCTCGTCGAAAAACATTCGCGCCGAATGGATTGCATAACAACCGATATCCCACATTGCACCGCCGCCATTGTCGACGCTTTCCGCCAAACGGTACAAGCGCGCAGGCCGCATCATGAAAGAATAGCTGGATCGCACCGACCTTATTTCGCCGATTATTCCGGAATCAATCAATTCCCGCACTCTCGTATGTTGCGGGTGGAAACGGTACATGAAGCCTTCCATCACGGTGACTTTATGCCGTTGTGCGGCGGCTTGAATGGCTTCTATGTCGTTCGCAGTCAGCGCCATAGGCTTTTCGCACAACACATGTTTGCCATGTTCGACAGCGCGTAGCGTCCATTCGGCATGTTCGTGATTGGCAAGCGGCAAGTACACCGCATCGACTTCCGGATCATCAAGTAACGCTTCGAGAGTGTCGTAAGTGCGCACCTGTTGCTGTTGCGGCGCGTACTGCGCCAGCGTTTGCGCGGCGGCGCCGGGGCGGCGACTGGCTATAGCAACCAGCTCGGCATTGGACGCTTCGACGATGGCGGGCATTAGACGCTCGTTGATACGCGCCGCACCTAAAATACCCCAGCGCAGTTTTGTTTTGTTATTCATCAGATCTACCTTTGGTGTAGGGTTCGTTTATTTCAAAAGAGGATGGTCTTTCGGTAATTGCCGCGCTATCCATAACGCTAATTTATGTTTCATATTCACCCCGTTCTCCTGATCAATCGCCAATGGCTGAATAAGTTGATCATTGACCAGCAGACGATAAAGACATTCAGTTTTATCTTTTGCAGAATCGGTCGAGGCAAAATTTGCATAGCCGCGATTTTTCGCATAATTTTCACCCACCTCCATCGCTTTTTTTAGCAGCTGAGATTCATTTTTTAACTTAGCCATTGATATTGTCCACGGGGTTGCCGATATTTAAAAAGTCCCACTGTCGGTTAATCAAGCCTTGCAGGGGTTGGTATTGGTTTTTATAGTTCATTTTTTGGCAGTCGGCAATCCAAAATCCAAGATACAGCCACTCCAGACCCTGTTCTTGTGCATATTGAATTTGCCATAGCACCGCATAAACGCCAAGGCTATGGCTGGAAAATTGGGGGTCAAAGAAGGTATAAACGGCGGAGAGGGCATTATCAAGACGGTCTATAATCGCCACCGCGGCAAGTTCATCGGCAATGGAAAATTCTATAAATTGAGTATTGCACCATGAACTGCCTAAAAAGCTGATGTAGTCATCGGGACTGGAGTTTGCCATGTCGCCTTCGGCATGACGTTGGTTTTGGTAGCGCAGATAAAGATCGTAATGGGCTTGTTCGAAAACCGCGGGTTTGATTATTACTGTAGTTTTTTGATTTTTTTGCAAACAGCGCTTTTGGTTGCGACTGGGTTTAAATTGCGCAATAGGCAAACGCACCGGCACGCATTGCGAACACTGGGCACAATGGGGACGGTAAACGTTGTCGCCGCTACGTCTGAAACCATGAGCAATCAGTTGCGAATAAATAGCGGTATTAAGTTCAAATGAAGGACTCACAAATGCCGATTGTGCTTGCTCATCTTCCAAATAGCTACAGGGATGCGGAGCGGTAATCAATAAAGGTACAGAGATCATAAAAGTTGCTGTTGTTGATTCAAGATTTAAATCCGCCCAAGTTTTAAAATAGTCGCCATCATACTCGATGCCTACCTTGCAATGTTAATGCTTGGCAGCTTCGCCCTCGAAATCGCCCGCCCATGCGCTTGCCTGTTGCCGTAAAAGTTGTCTCTGTTCACCGGAAAGCCCAATAGGGTCAAAACGTAACCGGTAATGAAGCTTATAAAGCGGGTGTAATGCCGGTATTTGCAAACGTCCGACCCATTGCTGAATGCTTTCGTTGTGTTGTCGCGCCTGAGCGGTATTTTGCAAGCATTGCTCGATCAGGTAAAACTCGGAATCGAGTCCCTGATAAGCGAGTTTAAATACGGCTGTTTTGGTATGCCGCATGTTACGGTTTAGTTTTCGCTTTGCAGAGTAAATACGCCATGCCAAATAAATCGACAGCAACAAGGCGGCCAGCAATTCCAGTTGGATGTTTTTTTGCCGGGTTTGTTGAAGTTGCCATTGTCTAAGCTGAAACACGCAATTCGACCACCCATCGGTAAGCGGTCGCCACAGGCCGGCATGTTCTGTTTCCATCCTCAGCCATTGCGAGGGCGTGGAATCGACGGCCTGCCACACGCCGTCGATATAGGCAATTGCCCAGGCATGGGCATGACGGCTGCGGACGATATATAAGTCTTGTCGGCTGTCGTATTCATCGACGGAATAGCCGTTGGCCAAACGTGCGGGTATTCCCGCTTGCCTGAGCAATAACACGGTGGCTGCGGCAAAGTATTCGCAATGACCGGCCTTGCGCTTGAGCATAAAGTTTCTTAAGGCCAAGTCGGCATCCGTTTGGGTACCCAAATAAAGGCTGTAAAAAAAATTGGTCCGGAAGTACGATTTGATTTGTTCGGCGATGGCTTCGGGACGTTGCCCCGCAAGTTTTAATTCGCTGCTAAGTTGCTGTAACCAATCGAGATGTTGTTTGGGGATTTGCAGGTCATACTTGCCGGGAGCGCCGGTTCTTTTGTCGGTATAAAAAACCTGATAACGGGCAAATCTTGGCGGCAGACTTGCTTTTACAGCACCCAGTTCGGTGTATTGCAGATTAGCGTCATCGAGCCCCGTTATTTTTATCGTGCCGTCCGGCAAGGCCAATACGGTTTGCCGATTAAGCGGTTGCATAATTTCCAATTGTTTCAGCTTGCTGTTTCCGGTTTGGGTTGCCGGGTTTTCAGATGTCAGCAGGCGCGTGGAAACCGCCCAATGGTGTCCTAAATAAATATCATAACTGGCTTGATGCAACAATAACGGTTTATCAGCTTTTAGGCGGAATTCGATTTTGTCGGATAACTTTAATTTGCCGACATCGCCGATAGAGGTTTGCCCTTTAAAGGGATCGGTTTGACTATCACCTAGCCAGCCAACCACTTTTTCTTCGACTAATGCGTCTAATTGTCTTAAGCCATGATGGCCGAAATGGCTGATCACAATAGCCAAACCTACGGCTAACAACCAGACCGGCGCAGGGCTGTGCTTTGGCCGGACCGACCAGAGAATGCCGGTAAACAGCGTTGCGGCAATGATAAAGTAAGCGGGCGTTTGTACATTGGCGGCTCCGGCACTTAATACCGTCAATCCTGCATAAGGCAGTACAAAATCAATCTCCCTTAGTAGCCTGACAACTGTAGACTCCCTGTTATAGAGCGTTGTATAAGGCGGTTTAAAATCAGTTTCTCCGGATTGCCCGGCCTTTTGTTTGCGAAATGAATAAAATAAAGCGCCTAAAGGCAATTTTTGATCGCTGCTGAATAACTGTGCCAGTAACGCAGGGGCAAATAATACCGGCAGCCATTTTAACAACACGAAAATGGCGAGTTCGGTGGGTTGTAAAATATACACATCGACCAACAGCAGTATCACCAGCAGGGCCGATAAATCGCCGCAACGGTAGAACTGGCGTGAGCTTATCCGCCAACGCCACGAACTGTATTTGCCGACAGCGATTGCACACAATAATCCGGAAGCCGCCAGCCACGTTTGCGATAACCATCCCCATGACAACAAACTGAAACTTAAAAACAGCAAATCTTTGTTCATAACCCGGCCAGCTGTTCGGACAGGTGATGGTAATCCAGCAGATAAAAATGTTCCGGCTTGTTGGCGCATTGTTGTCTGCTCAGTGAACCGTCATGCAATAAAAATACCGCAACGGGTAAGTCGTGAGCCGCCAATTGTTTGATAAAGTCCTGCCGGGCTTCATCCCAGTGCATCAGTACGCAAACCAAACTGCTGCACAATCCGACTCTGGCCAACACAGCCAGCTGTAACCGCGCAAACGAGTCTTCCTCGCTGGACTGCACAGCCGCCAGGATTTCCTGTAAATGCGGTATCTGATCGACACCGCGCCCGGCGGTAAAACAATAAGTTTGCAGGCCGACAAACATTAAATCCAGCAAGGCTTCATTTTGCCGCTCATTGACCGCAATCGAGGCGGCAACCGACACTGCCGCTTCAAATTGCTCGGCCGCTGCATCGCCGACAAAGGTATCCAGCAATAACGCGCGCCGGACAAAATACTCATCCTGATATTCTTTAACGATCAGCTTGCCGTGCCTGGCAAAACTTTTCCAGTGGATGCTGTTTAGCGGATCGCCGCGTTGATAATCCCGCAATGACATAAATTCGCTGGAATTGCCGACTGAGTTTGCCAACGACACTCCACCTGCCTGATATTTGCGTTTTCCGGCCAGTGCTAACGGCTTGACAGGATAATGTTTGGGTAGCACCAGACAGCTTTGACGCGCTTTCAGCTCGATTAAACGTCGAAACAAACCCAGTAAATCCGGTTTGGCCAGATAGCTGTCGGCAAAAGTTATAGTGCCGCGCCGGGTGGGAATAAAGCTTATTTTTACCTGTAGCGGCGTTTGCGCCAGCTCAGGCAAGGCGGTCTCGGCAATCACGCCGCCGCGCTGGTACGCCAAGTAGCGCAGCCAGCGTCGAAAACTTACGCCTTGTTTAAACCACGGCTGTTTATGCAGTTGATAAAATTTTTTTAATTGCGCTGAGTTGGGCAGGGTTTCCGCCAGCTGTTCGCACAGCGCCAGACGATCATAAGTTCGGCTTGTTAAATTAGCTAGCGTTACGCTGTAGCGCAACGGCTCGCCGACCATGCCGTAACGCGGCAACTGGCGGGTTAATGTCACTTTAAGTCGATTAAATGTACTGTTCAACAAGGCAAAAACCAATAGCGCCAATAAAAATACAAACAACTGATAAGTGGTGCTTTGCTTGGTATTTACGCCGAACACGGCAGCAGCGATCATAAATGCGACGACGAGATGCCCGGTAAAGGTAAAATGCCGCCGCATCCAATTATCGAAGCGATAAACCTTGCGATATTGCCGGAGCACAAATCCTTGCCGCATCGTCTAGCCCGGTATGGGGAGACTGTCGACAATTTCCTGCATCAATGTGCTCGCTTCAATGCCGGAAAACCTGCTTTGCGAATCCACGTTAAGCCGATGCGAAATAACCGGTACGGCAAGTTCCTTAATCACATCAGGCGTGACAAACTCAAAACCGTCCAGCAACGCCAAAGCCTGGGCTGTTCTCATCAGCGTTAGCGAGGCTCTGGGACTTGCGCCCAGCTTGATTTCCGCTTTGTTACGGGTGGCCGCGACAATGGCGACAATGTAGTGCTTGAGTTCCTCGCTGATACGCACTTGTTTGACTTGAGCTTGTAAAAATTGCATCTCATCCAGCGTAATGCAGGCTTTTAACGTATCCAGAGGATGCTGCCTGCCTTGCGAGTTTAAGATGGCCACTTCCTGAGCCTTGGAAACGTAGCCCAGGCTGAATTTCATCGCAAAGCGATCCAACTGCGCTTCCGGCAACGGATAGGTGCCATGAAATTCAATCGGGTTTTGGGTGGCGACCACAAAAAAAGGCGAGGGCAGCAGCCTGACTTGCCGCTCGATACTGACCTGATTTTCCGCCATGGCTTCCAATAATGCCGACTGGGTTCTGGGTGATGCGCGGTTAATTTCATCCGCCAGCAGGATATGGCAAAAAACCGGCCCTTCCTCAAAGCGGAAGCTTTGTTTTTGCGGATCGAAAATCGAGATGCCTATGATGTCGGACGGCAGCAGATCTGGCGTAAATTGAATGCGCTGAAACTGCGCGTCGCAGGAAACCGCAAGGGCTTTAGCCAAAGTGGTTTTGCCTGTCCCTGGAACATCTTCCAACAAAACATGTCCGCCGGTGCTGAACGCCGCCAATAGCCAATGCAAGGTGCGCTGTTGTCCAAACATCACCCGCTCTAAATTGGCATAAAGCTTTTCAAAAATAGAACGTGCTTGCGCAAAAGGCGGCGAGAGAGTAGTCATGGCACAAAAATCACTCGATTATGGGATTGAGGGCTGTCGGCAATTGAGAATTCAGCTCGTTTATCTGCCGCAACGGAAGTTGAGTCTTGAACGAAACAGTATAAAGAAAGCAGTCCGGTTGATAAAGAATTCAAGCATTAGCCATGGCAATGACCGGTGCGGCTGCTGTAACCGGTGAGTGTCATATCGTTTTAACCGCTCATCAGTACGAGCAAAGCACGCGGCACATAATAAACCTTTATTTTAGTAAGATTTATTTTCAATAAAAGGGGGATTATTATAGTAAACAAATAAACTCTATTAACCGCACTATTTTCCACAGCAGGAGTTTCATCGAATAAGCTTAAAAAATAGTGTCGGCAAGTGGTGGGGACTATGATGCATTTAAATAAACCTTTAATACAACCGGAAACGGCGATTGTTAATAGCGTTAATGAAGCGAAAGAAAGCACTGAACATTGTAATTTTCAAATAGCAAATAATTTAGAAGCCGGTAAACTCAGGCTGATTAATATTCTGTCGCAGTTTCCGGCCACTGCGTTATGGTTGCTTCATAGATATGAAGTAGAGGCTTACGAGTCTGAGCAGGCTTTCGAAGCGCGTAAGGTTGCTTTAGCCAAAATCAAGAGCCATTATTTGCTGGCAAGCCTGTCGTTTTCAGGCAGAGGCTTTAATCGTGAAGCTGAAGCCGATCAAAATCGGCATTTAACTGAGGCACTGCAAGCATTTCCTTTTTCGATTGAAGATCTGTTGGCGCTGACTGAATTCATTATGTATGTTTTCACGACCCGGAAAGCCAGTCAAAATGTTAAAAGTCATTCCGATTGGGTCGTTAAACGGCTGGAAAGATCAAGTCGGCGCGGCAAGGTGAATTTGCCTGATATAATTGAAGCCATGCGCGCCAATCAGTTTGATGAGCAGTTTCTCTTTTTGTCCGGCACCGAGATGCAGCAATACGTGACCGATATGATTGTTGCCGAACATCTTTGGTTAAGTTCAAGACAAGCCTTAGCGGAGGCAAATTCGGGCCTGGTTTTATTTATAGCCAACCAGTACAAGTGTGGTTTTTTAGACTTTGACGATTTGGTCCAGGAAGGTCAAACCGGCTTATTAAGAGCTATCGATAAATTCGATTATCACTTGGGTTTTCAATTTTCAACTTATGCGGCTTATTGGATCAAACAGGCCATTTCCCGGGCCCTGTCTCGTAGCGAAAGAGTTGTGCGTGTGCCTTGCGAGCAAGTGGCCAATATTCATAAAGTGTTGCGTGCCAAAAATGAGTTGCGTTCAAAAACGGGTAGGGAGCCTTCCATTAAAGAATTAACTGAATATTCAAAAATACCCGATGATCAAATTAATGCTATTTTATCCATCTCGCAAACGGCAGTGCCGCTGGAAAACCTAGATGACGATGAAGAATCGTTAGCACCGATTGATTTTTTAGAGCAGCAGGTTTTTGCTAACCCGTTTAAAAAAATGGAGCAATCCGATCTCAAGACCTGGATTGGTAAAGCGATAAAAATCCTTGATCCACGGGAATTAAAGGTTATTTGTTGTCATTTTGGTATCAATACCGGTAATGAAATGACTTTACAGGAAATTGGCGCAGAACTTAACTTAACCAGAGAGCGGGTTAGGCAGATTCAGGTTAGGGCGCTCAATAAAATGAAACTCAGCTATGGTAAGCAATTAATGAGTTTTTTATGATTAACGCTCGTTATTAAGAAGCGTAACCAGGAGAGTACACATGAAGAAATATTTATTTAATGTTCTGATTTTTTGCGTGGTGATTGGCGGAGCATATTTAATCTATGACCGCGTAAAATCAACGCCTCCGGTACAGGACACCCTGGCTTATTCGGATTTTATCAGTAAGGTAAAGCATGGCCAGGTTGAACGTGTCGAAGTGTCCGGTCAGCAGATTGGCGTTCGAACTTCAGACGGGCAAAACTATCAGACCTTTAATCCCGGCGATGGTCATTTAATTGACGATCTTCTGAGCGCCGGCGTCCAGATAAGAACAGTGCCTCCCGAGCAGGAGAGCTTTCTGATGAGAGTCTTCATCTCCTGGTTTCCGATGCTGTTAATGATCGTTGTATTGGTCATTTACATGCGCAGAACGCAAAGCGGCATGGGTGGCGGCGGCTTTGGCAAGAGCAAGGCCAAAATGCTTGAAGAAGACAAAATGACCGTTACCTTTAACGATGTCGCCGGTTGTGAAGAAGCCAAAGAAGATGTGGCCGAGCTGGTTGATTTTTTGGCCGATCCGCAGAAATTTCAAAAATTGGGCGGAAAAATACCGCGCGGCATTTTGATGGTCGGTCCGCCGGGAACCGGTAAAACCCTGATTGCCAAAGCCATTGCCGGTGAAGCGGGAGTGAAGTTTTTTACCATTTCGGGTTCCGATTTTGTCGAAATGTTTGTCGGCGTCGGTGCCTCGAGAGTCAGGGACATGTTTGCCCAGGCTAAAGAACATGCACCTTGCATTATCTTCATTGATGAGATCGATGCAGTCGGTCGCCAGCGGGGCGGTCCAGGCATGGGCGGCGGCAATGATGAACGGGAGCAAACCCTCAATCAGTTGCTGGTGGAAATGGACGGATTTAACGGTAATGAAGGCGTTATCGTGATCGCCGCCACCAACCGCGCTGATGTGCTGGATAAAGCTTTACTCAGGCCGGGACGATTCGACCGTCAGGTCAACGTCGGCTTGCCCGATGTACGCGGCCGCGAGCAAATACTGAACGTGCATATCAGAAAAGTGCCTGCGGCTGCCGATGTCGAATTGAAATACCTTGCTCGAGGAACTCCCGGTTTTTCAGGTGCCGATCTTGCCAATATTATCAATGAAGCCGCGCTTTTTGCCGCCCGCTCCAATAAGCAAGAAGTCAGCATGAGCGACCTTGAAAAAGCCAAGGATAAAATTCTGATGGGTGCAGAGCGGCATACCATGGTTATGACTGAAGAGGATAAATTGTTAACCGCTTATCATGAAGCAGGGCATTGTATCGTCGGCCAGATGTCCCCTGATCATGACGCCGTCTATAAAGTCAGCATCATGCCCAGAGGCAGAGCCTTGGGTATCACCATGTTCCTGCCTGACCGGGATCAATACAGCGCCAGTAAACGCAAGCTGGAAAGCCAGATAGCGAGTTTGTTCGGCGGCAGGATTGCGGAGCTGATGATTTACGGCGGCGACCGCGTGACTACGGGCGCGTCGAATGATATAGAAAGAGCCACGGAACTGGCTCGCAACATGGTTACTCGCTGGGGGTTATCCGACAAGCTCGGTCCACTGGTCTATGGCGAAGAAGGCGGTCGGCCGTTTATGGGGCATCCGGGTACTCAAGGCAGTTCCGTATCGGGCAATGTCGCCCACCTTATCGATGAAGAAATACGCGCAGTGATAGACCGCAACTATCAACGCGCTGAAACTATTTTGCAGGAAAATATCATCATCCTGCACAAAATGGCCAATGCTCTGATGAAGTGGGAAACCATTGATCGGTTACAAATTGAAGACTTAATGGCCGGTAAAGATCCTCGTCCGCCTCTGGAAGACGAGGGTTTGCAAGCGAACAAGCCTTCGGAACCAAGTAATGAAGTACAAGGAAAAACTGATAAAAAAGCCATTAATGGGAAAAATAAACCGGCCGGACAAGTTTGATATGCGCTTATGCGGTTCTTAATAATGCCTTCACTTGTTGTTTTAAAGACAAGCGAAGGCAGATTTGCCGCCCCGGAAGTCATTGACGAATCCGGTCGGTTATCTCGACAAGGCTGATACCGCAGTTATTGCGTTCTGGATCAGGATGTGGCGGGGCCCGATACCGATCAACTGACAGCCTTGCGCCGCGAGACTTTCGGTTTTCCTTAGCAATAATGCCAAGCCAAAATGCGGCAGTTGGCTCGGTGTTGAAATTCATGCGGCTCCGATGGCGCTGTTATTTTCTGGGAGCGGGTGGCGGCGAGCCGGGCGGTGGCGGCGGAATATTGGAGGACGGCGGCTCAGCTTGACGGAATGATTCGCCAGAGAATTGTCCCGATACCGGGACCTGATGGCCTTTGGAATACATGCATTGAATATAAGCCACATCATAGCGTTCTTGCGTCCCATACATGGAACTGCCGGCGGCACCTGTGCCGACTATGCTGCCGCCCAACAAACCGGTGCCTGCGCCGATGGCGGCCCCTTCCCCTCCACCGATTGCCGCTCCGGCTGCCGCACCTAAAGCCGTACCGATTACGGCGCTAGTGGCGCCGCTACGCACAGACTCTTTTTGAGCGGTGGTGCCGCCAATCTGAAAATAAGCGTATTGCTGACAGACGGCATCGTCGTTACGAAACTGATCAAAAGACAGGCCGGAACCGGGCAGCACCATGACACTGGGCCCTGTAGGCAAACTGACGCAAGCGCTGGCTGCCAGCATGGCCGTGGCCGAAAAGAGTATAGAAAAACGTGACATATTTGGACTCCTTAACGAGGTGAGGACGGTATCGGCTCAACTTGTTGCCAACCTCTTGGGCATTCTTTGATATAAGGATAATAGCCTTCGGGGTTGTTGCAGTAATACCAGTAGCCGGATGGGTATTGTTGGGCAGCGGGAGGCGATTGCTGGATGTAGACTGGCGGTGTTACCGGAACGGTGATCACCGTCGGCGGATAATAATAAGGGTAATAGAAGGGATCGCGGTAAAAAGGATCACGGTAATAAGGATAAGAATAAAGCGGCACGCCGAAAGAAAATCCAAAACTGGAATAACCGTGGCGCGCCCAATTGACACCGCTATACAAGCTGCAAATCATTAGTAGTATGGCTGATAGCGTCGTGTGTGTTTTCATTATTTACTCCTTTCAAAAACAGTAGCCGTTTAACAGATCTGCGGATAGAAGCGCGCTTTATGAATTTAAGTTGTATCTGTCGATTCGATGCTCATTGCCGAGTGTCGATCGAGTATTGTCAATAAACCGAAAACAGACCGATTTAATGGAAGTTGCCACCTCGTCGGAGTGTAATGACGAGGAAAGTTTTGTTTTACTCTATCTTGCTGGTTGTCGTCAAATTTGCTTGTTGTTTGAGGTGACACGAAAGCTTTTCTGAAAATGAAACGGCTCTGAGTCTGAGGTATCCCCATAAAATAAGTTTATAAAACAACAGGTTTTTGATATTTTGCGCATTCAATATATACAACATAGCCGAAAAGTCGTCATGCTGGCAGGGATGCCAGTATCCAGTCACAAGGATGTGAAACTTTAAAATACCACTCGCTTTTATTAAGCACCTGGAAAGTCACCAAAGTTACCATCCATGGCACTGGATTCCGGCATCCCTGCCGGAACGACGAGCTTGGGAAATTTGTGGGGATACCTCAGGCTCTGAGTCGATCATCAGCGAGTACTATGCATCAGCGTACAGACATTGATAGAATCATAAGCTATTGATCCGTCATTTATAATATTTCACCGCACCATGCTTTTTCAAAGCTACGCCGGAGATAAAATGATTCGATATAGGACTGATACACCCTGGGGTGCGATGCTTTACGATCATCATTGCACACGCTATCCAAAGTTCGGCCAACCATGAGCGTGCGTATTTTGCTCGCAAGCTGTTTGCTGTCCTGTCCATTTGCCGCCTCTTCGGGGCAGGACGGAATAGTGGACGATCCTTTCTCCACAACTCGGCAAGTGAGTCAAAGCCCCGGAAAAAAACATTTAGCGCTTGAAGACCCCTGTCGCCTGAATAAAAACTCCGATCATGCCTGGACGCTGGTGGATGTGGTCGACCAAGCGCTGTGCAGCAACCCGCAAACCCGTCAAGCCTGGGCCAATGCGCGTTTCCAGGCGGCACAGGTCGGCATTGCCAAAGCCGCCTATTTACCGACTGTGACCTTGAATACCTCGGTCTCGCGGAGTATGAATTCCGCCGGCAGCAACTTGCAGCTAACCACCATCAGCAGTGCCGGAAGCGCTTCTTCTTCGCAGCCCATCAATCGCTTCACTCCGGTTGTCAGCCTGAATTATCTTCTTTATAACTTCGGCGGGCGCGAAGCGCAGCTTGAAAGCGCTCAAAGAACCCTGGAAGCTTCGAACTGGACACATGACGCGGTGTTGCAAACGGTGATGTTTGCAGCGATTCAGGCCTATTATCAGGTTTTTGCGACTCAAGCCGCCGCTGAAGCGGCGCTGGTTTCCGAGAATGCCGGTAATGAAGCATTGAATGCGGCCCAAAAGCGCTATGAGGTCGGCGTGGCGGCTTTGGCCGATGCGCTACAGGCAAAGACAGCATTCGCCCAGGCCAGGCTTAACCGTCAAAAGACCGAGGGCGATGCCAGAGTTGCCGTCGGAAGCTTGGCCAATGCGCTGGGACTCGAAGCCGACTATCGATTGAATATCGCTGCTCCGTTCCTGCCCAAACCGGATGCCGAACAGGACACCAGGGTGCATCGTTTGATCGAAGAGGCCAAGACTATGCGCCCCGACTTGGCCGCTGCCGAAGCAACCGTCAAAGCGGCCGAAGCGAATGTTAAAGCCGCCGAGGCAGGGCATTGGCCGAGCATTTCGGTCATCAGCAATTACGGTTACAGCCATACCAGCTTGCCTAGCGATACGCAAAGCTGGACGATGGGTATGCAGATCAGCGTGCCGTTGTTCACCGGCTTCAATGTGACTTACCAAATCCGAAGCGCTCAAGAACAGCTTGAAGTGCAGCGCGCCAATTACGATCAGCTTGAGCAGTCGGTGAGTCTGGATGTCTGGCGCGCCTACCAGCTTTTAAACACCGCTCATGAAAGTTTCAAAAGCAGTGAAGATCTGGTAGCCAGCGCCGCTCAATCCGAAAGGGTGGCGATGGGGCGCTACAAAGCCGGGGCCGGTAATATTATCGATCTTTTGAATGCGCAATCCAGTCACGCCAATGCCAGACTGCAGTTGATTCAGGCCCAATACAACTGGCTGACGCAAAAAGCCCAATTAGCCCAGGCATTGGGGCGTTTGGATTTTTCCACTATCCCGGCAAGGTAACAATTTTATGGCTCATATTAAGCTAATCGCCCTTTTCAGCCTGATCGCCATCTCTGCCGGTATTTATGGATTCAATTTTTGGCGCGCAACGGAACAAGTCCATAATTACCGGACGGAAACAATAGCCAAAGGCAACATCGTCAAGACGGTCTCCGCCAATGGCACGTTAAACCCGGTAGTGCTGGTCAATGTCGGTACGCAGATTTCAGGCGTGATCAACAAGCTCAATGTCGATTTTAATGACCGGGTGCGCAAAGACCAAGTGCTGGCGGAAATCGACCCCTCATTGATTGATGCCCAGCTAGAACAGAGCCGGGCGAATCTTGCCAATGCACAGGCCTCACTCAAACTTGCCCAAGCCAATGCAACAAGATCTAAAGAGCTGTATGTGCAGGATTACGTTGCCAGATCGGATCTCGATCAAGCCGTCCAGGCGCTGGCAGCCGCCAAGGCGCAGGTTGCGTCAGCCATCGGCCAGCTCAAACGCGATAAAGCCAACAAGGGCTATACCATTATCAGATCCCCGGTTTTCGGCATCGTGGTGTCGCGCAATGTCGACATAGGACAAACCGTCGCCGCAAGCTTTCAAACACCGACCTTGTTTACCATCGCCCAGGATCTGCAACGCATGCAGATCGACACCTCGGTCGCCGAAGCCGATGTCGGCGGCATTCGGGTTAACCAGACAGTAAACTTTACTGTGGACGCTTATCCTGACCGGGCTTTTCAGGGAAAAGTTTTCCGCATCAGGCTGGATTCCAAAGTGCTGCAGAATGTGGTTACCTATAATGTGGTGATTAGTGTGGATAATCCTGAAGAAATTCTGTTGCCGGGCATGACGGCCTTTGTCAACATCATCATTGACGAAAGAAACGACACCTTGAAACTGCCATTGGCGGCATTCAAGTTCCGACCTGCCGGAGAGGCCGGCAAGCCCGGTAAAAACGTTTACCGTCTGGAGAATAATAAAGCCGTGGCGGTACCGGTGCAGACCGGCATCGCCGATGGCAAGTATGCCGAATTAACCGGCGGGGAGTTAAAAGAAGGCGATTCGGTGATTCTCGAAGACCGGAGCGAGCGCAAGGCTGACGATGACAAGGGGCAGGGGCAAGGCGGCTTCCGGGTCAGGGCATTTTGATGGAACGGCCTTTAATCAGTGTCAGTGGACTGTCCAAATATTATTTGGAAAACATGCCGGTGCTTAAGGATGTTAATTTCGACATCGAAAGCGGCGAGTTCGTCGCGATCATGGGCCATTCCGGTTCAGGAAAATCGACACTGATGAATATACTCGGCTGCCTCGATACTGCTACAGGAGGGCACTATTATCTGGAAGGCAGAGACACCGCCGATTTAAATTCGAACGAATTGGCTGTATTGCGAAACCGCTTGATCGGGTTCGTTTTTCAAGGATTCAACTTATTGCCGAGAAGCTCGATTTTAGACAATATCGGTTTGCCGCTGCTTTATGCAGGCAAGAGCAGGGCAGAACGACATCAAAAAGCGTTGATCATGCTGGAGCGAGTCGGCTTGGCTGAATTAGGCGAGCGCAGGCCGAATCAATTGTCGGGAGGACAACAACAGCGCGTCGCCATTGCCAGGGCATTGGTTAACGAACCTAAGCTAATTCTGGCGGACGAGCCGACCGGCAACCTCGACACGCAAACCGGAGAGGACATCATGAAAATCTTTCAGACCTTAAATGAAGAGCACAATATCACGATCATCCTGGTTACCCATGAAGCCGATATTGCCGCCCACGCCAAACGGTTGATCCGGATGGTCGATGGCAAAATCGCAACGGATCAGCGCTCATGATTATCGGCGCATTATTGGGGGAAGGCTGGGCGGCAATGCGCGCCAATCGCTTGCGCACCTTGCTAACCATGTTGGGTATGGTTTTCGGCGTCGGTGCGGTAATTATGATGCTGGCGATCGGCCAGGGCGCACAATTGATGGTCAACGAATCCATCGCCTCGATGGGCAGTAACCTGTTTATCGTACTGTCGGGTTCAACGACGTCGGGCGGGTTGCGTCAGGGTTCCGGCACCGTGCCGACACTGACCTTGGCCGATGCCCAAGCCATCAGTGAATTACCTGAAATCGCCGCGGTCGCGCCCGGTTTCCCAAATACTGCCCAACTTATTTACGCCTCGAACAACTGGAGCACCCAAGTATCGGGAACCACGCCCGCTTTTCTTGAGGTCCGGGAATGGCAGGTTATTTCCGGTGAAGCGTTCAGCGACAGCGATGTGCGCTCGGCGACCCGGGTGCTGTTGATGGGACAAACCGTGGCTCGTAATCTATTCGGCAATGAAAATCCTGTCGGTAAAATGGTCAGGGTGAAAAACAGCCCGTTCTTAGTATTAGGGGTTCTGGCGTCGAAAGGTCAAAGCCTGGATGGACGAGATCAGGACGACACCGTGTTTATCCCTATTACCACGGCCCAGCGCCAACTGTTCGGCAATCAATTTCCCGGTATGGTTCGCTTCATCATGGTCAAAGCCAAATCGGCCGAAGTCATGGACAGAGCCGAACGCAATATGAACGAATTGCTCAGGACACGGCACAGGATTCGTCCCGAACAAGAAGACGATTTTACTGTCCGCAACCTCACCGCAGTAGCCCAAGCCGCTGCCGGCACCACTAAAGCGATGTCGACGATGCTCGGCGCCATCGCGTCGGTATCGCTGCTGGTAGGCGGTATCGGCATCATGAATATCATGCTGGTTTCGGTTACCGAAAGAACCCGCGAAATCGGCATCCGCATGGCGATTGGCGCAAGAACACGTGACATTTTGCTGCAATTTCTTTTTGAAGCGGTGATGATCTCGTTGGCCGGAAGCTTCATCGGCGTGGTGGCGGGCATCGCGTGCGCTTATTTTTTCAGCCGGTTTAATGACGCGCTGGTCGTCGTAACGCTCAGTTCGGTATTGCTCGCGTTTGCTGTAGCCGTTGCGGTCGGCGTGTTCTTCGGTTTTTACCCCGCGCGCAAAGCCGCCAATCTCAAGCCTATCGAAGCGCTCCGGTTTCAATAGTACGATGGGTTTCCTACGTTCTCGGCAATTGCTCCTACAGGCTCTTATCAGGTTTTCTCTGCATGGGCAGGGTGAAATAAAAAGTGGTGCCTTTTCCATGCCGGCTATTGAAATGCAAAGTACCTTCATGGGCTTCGATAATGGAACGACTGATGGATAGTCCCATGCCCATACCGTTTGCCTTGGTGGTGTAAAAAGGCGTTAATATTTTTTGTTGTTGGCCTGTATCAAGCCCCGGCCCATTGTCTTTCACCTTGACCCGAACATTATTGGGAACCAGGTGGCTATAGATGGTTAACTGGCGTTGCCGTTCCGGGGATAAGCCTTGCAAGGCCTCAACGCTGTTTCGGATCAAATTCATGATGACCTGCTCAATTTGTATCTGATCAACATAAATAGGCGGCAGATTATTTTCCAGCGCAATTGTCAGCTTTATGCTGTTTTGTTTAAGATCAGCCATACACAGGTCGACAGCGTTATGAATCAATACATTAATATCGACGGCTGAAGGATGCTTGGTATGGGATTTGACAAATTCCCTCATGCGGTGAATGATCCGTCCCGCCCGTAAAGCCTGTTGCTGGGTCTTGTATAAAATCTCGGTGAGTTTCACCAGATCAGGACTTTCAGTATTGATCAGGTTTAAACTGACTTGGGTATAGCTGGAAATCGCAGCCAGAGGCTGGTTGACTTCATGGGCAATGCCGGAAGCCATTTCACCCATCAGCCCAAGGCGGGTGACATGGGCGAGTTCGTTCAGATGCGCCTTGTCTTGCTGTTCCCGATGTTTGCGCAGGCTCACATCGCGCACAATGCTGGTAAAATAACATGCATTATCGATTGAATACTCCGCTACGGACAGATCCAGAGGCACTACGGAACCGTTTTTACGAATGCCTTCAATCTCCTGGATTTGATTGTCAAATAATTTTACTGTTTGGGATAAGCTGAGACATGACGGCATGCGTTCGCAAACACTGCAACCAATCGGCATGAGTTTGCAAATACTGCAACCAATCAGCTCCTCGGTTTTATAGCCGAAAATAGTTTCTATTGCACTATTAACGGATACGATGATATTGGTCTTGTCATAAGTAATAATGCCTTCCACCGACGCATCAAAAATGGCGTTGAGCTTGGCCTCAATTTGTTTACGCCGGGTAATATCGTACAGTATCATCAAGCACTCACCCGCAAAATCGTGGTGAATCGCCGCAGCGCTCGCCAACACGGTTTTAATGCTGTTATTCTTGCAGCGAATAGTCAACTCTAAAGGCGGAAAGCCGTTCTGTTCCTGATTGGCTTTTTCCAGTGACGTTTGCCAGGTCGTCTCGGCCCAGTGACGATAGTCTGGATCAGGGTAGGCTTTTGCCCGCCAGTCTGACATAGTGGGGATGTCATCTATGCTGTAACCGAAGGTTTGCATGAACGCCGGATTCAGGAAAGTGATGTTCGACTGTTCATCATGCAAGGCCATCGGCACGGGGGATGCTTCAATTATCGAACGGAGTTTCGCCTCACTGGCTTTTAGCTGATTTTCCATTAATTTGCGCTCGGTGATGTCGCGGCAAAATACACAAAATTGCTGGAATTCAGGCAGGAAGGCGATCGATACTTCAATATCAATGATATGCCCGTGTTTATGACGGTGGCAGGTCTCGAACAGGTCATAACCTTGCGCAACAACTTTTGCAATATGCGCTTTTACTTGCTCGGGTCCTTCTATTGCTTCCAATTGACTGATGTGCATGTTCATCAATTCATCAATTGAGTAGCCGCTTATTTTTGCATAAGCCTCATTAACTTGCAGTACATTACCCATTAAATCAACTATCCAGAATCCGTCCATGGATATATCAATCATCGCTTTGAGTTGAGTAAATACCTGCTCAGCCTGTTTACGTTCGGTGATATCCAGCGCCACGCCATGGAGTCCGACAATGGCGCCGGTGTCGTCCCGCATTACCTCCCCGCGTGCCAACATCCATCCGTGCGCCCCGTCAGCTTTGATCATTTCAAGTTCCAGTTCATAGGGAATCCCGGTTTCCTGCGTGTGGGGCAGAGCGGCGCTCAGTAGTTTCCAGCTCTCGGGGGTGAACAACCGAAAGTGCTCTGTATAATCCGGTGGTGGCAGTTCCGGATTCAGGCCCAACATGCGGTAAAGTTGCTCCGACCAAGCCACATGGTGAGTCTTTAGGTCCAGCTGCCAACTGCCCATATGGGCGATGCGCTGCGCTTCTTGCAGTTCCTTCCGACTTTGTTGCAGCACCTGTTCCGCTTGTTTGCGCGCCGAAATATCTTTATGCGTGCCGATCATGCGCAAAGGCTTGCCGTCTTCGCTACAGCTAACCACCATGCCTCGGCTTAGAATCCATTTGTAGCTTCCGTCTTTACAGCGCAAGCGGTATTCAACGAGATAAAGTGCCGTTTTTCCATTCAGGTAGGCTTGTCCGGCTTCTGTAACATGCGGCTGATCGTCGGGGTAAACAAGATTTATCCAGTCCTCGATATTAGGCAGGATATCGTTTTTGCCATACCCCAGCATTTCTTTCCAGCGACTCGAATACAGGGTTTCATTGGTCTGTATATCCCAGTCCCATACGCCGTCGCCGGAACCTTCAATCGCAAACTTCCAGCGATATTCGCTTTCCCGTAATGCATCTTCTATTGTTTTTCTTTTTTGCATCTCGGCTTGTAGTTGTGCAACGCTGGGTAAAGACAAGGCGCCGGGAATAACCCATAACATCAGTACGGCGGTGGTGACTGAAACAATCGCTGTAAGGGCTTTAACCAAGCCGTCCAGCCAATATAAAGGTATCCATATCGTGACAGCCGACAGTAAATGCGTGGTGCCGCAAGCGATAATAAATCCGGCAAACATGGTAGCCAGTAACGGATAGGGAAAATCTTTACGCTGCCGGATGAAATAGACGAGAATCAGAGGGATGGAATAATAAGCCAGCGTGATCAGCAGATCCGAGATAACGTGCAGCCAAAGTAATACCGGGCTCCACGACAAGCAATAACCATGGGGTATGAGATCGTTAATGCCAAAAAAATCAATAAGTGGCTGCATTTGTCGGGTATAGGAAAAAGGTGAAAATTGTGCCATTTCCAGAATGGTTTAAAGCAGCTTTCGTTCCGTGCGCTGTCATGGAAAAACCGGAGCAAAAACCATGTTTGAGGCTTAATGCCCCAGTGGTCGGCCACTTTTATAACTCCGGATTTGCAGCGGGCTTAAGGTTATTTGCATGACACTGTTGATGCAGTCATGCTGAAACCTGACACTGATGTGTTCCTCGGTATTTCTGGAATGTTCTACCACTAGAAAATCTATAGGGTCGGAATCGTCTTTTGCTTATGCATCGAGAAAAGACAAAGTAAAAACCTCGTAGTTTATTAAGCCTAAGCGTTAGCGCTGTATATAAGTTATGTAGAATAGAGGGTTTAATTTTTCAATCAATATGTACAATTACTTATCAGGATAGAGTGATTTTTCTGATTAATTACAATGTTATAGATAGGGTTTTTTAAAGCTGATTAACATCATCCGGAAAAACAACTACAAAAGAAATTGACTTGCGCCGTCGCTATGGAACAATAAAATGGATTGATCGGTCTATTTTTTTGATCCAATTTCCGGTTTTAACGATTCGTTATTAACAAACCGGAGATTCTTACCAATGGGGTAAGCCTTTATGACTCAAAAATCTTTAGCCGAATTACGGAAAATAGTTAACCAGGCTTATCTGGCTGATGAAAAACACCTTATCAGCGAATTACTCTATTGCGTATGGGCGCGGTTTGCGCTATTCAGAAAGCCTTCTCCCCGGCCTTTCAATGAAAGAAGAGGCGGGCAACAACTGCAATTCGCGCCGTTGTTGAATATATCCGCATTAAACGGTTACGATCCGGCTGCGATAAGCGAGAGCGCCAAAACACTGGCTACCGCAATCAGGGAAAAAAAACATCAGCAATCCGTGATTGAAGCCTTCCTGCAGGAATATCAGCTTAATTCTCATGAAGGCCTTGTTCTAATGGGGATTGCCGAAGCCTTGCTGCGCATTCCCGATAGCCGCACGCAAGACCTGTTTTTACAGGAAAAGCTCGCCGGCGTAGACTGGCAAAGTCATCTGCAACACAGCGATTCTCCGCTGGTCAATTTAGCGACAAGAGCCCTGTTATTTGCCGGAGACTTTGAAGCGCCGCATGAGTCTCAGGGTTTCGAACAACTGTTGTCGCGGATGGGCGCGCCGGTAATACGCGCTGCCGTCAAGCAGGCCATGCAGCATCTGGCGTTGCAGTTTGTATTCGCAAAGTCTATACAGGAAGCCGTTCAGCGTAGCGGACAGGACCCGGTGTACCGCTATTCTTTCGATATGCTGGGAGAGGCGGCACTGACGCAGGCCGATGCAGAACGTTATTTCGAGTCCTATCGTTCGGCTATTAATACGCTGGCCGGGCATGCGATTTCTGCCGATATTTACGCTAATCCGGGTCTGTCGATTAAATTATCCGCCTTATGTCCCCGTTACGAACCCTTGCAGCACGCTCGTGCCGTCAAAGAGCTGAGCGATAAACTGCTGGCACTTGCACAGGCCGCCCGCACCGCCAACATTACGATCACTGTCGATGCAGAAGAGTCGGAACGCCTGGACATGTCGTTGGATATTTTTGCCGCCGTTTTTACTCACTCCGATTTAGACGGCTGGCCGGGGCTGGGTTTAGCGGTGCAGGCCTATCAAAAAAGAGCGCTGCCGGTGATTCGCTGGCTGGCTCAACTGGCCGAAGGTCAACGGCGGAAGATTCCGTTGCGTCTGGTCAAAGGCGCTTACTGGGACAGCGAAATAAAACGGGCGCAGGAAAACGGCCTTGCCGATTACCCGGTATTTACCCGTAAGTCGGCGACCGATTTATCCTATCTGGCCTGTGTGCAGGTTATTCTGTCCAGACCGGATGTCTTTTATCCTCAGTTCGCCAGTCATAACGCTCATACGGTCGCCGCTGTTCATCAACTCGGACAGCGGCATCCGGGCTATGAATTCCAGCGGTTGCACGGCATGGGCGAGAGCCTTTACCGGGAAGTTATCGAAGTTCAAAACTGGCAGACGCCTTGCCGAGTTTATGCACCGGTCGGCGCTTATCATGAGTTGTTGCCTTATCTGGTCAGGCGCTTGCTGGAAAACGGCACCAACACGTCCTTCATCAATCAAATCAGCCGTCCGGATATCAGCGTTGACGAACTGATCAGCGATCCGGTCGCGGCGGTAAAAATATCCATCAATCAGCCTCTGATCGTATTGCCCCGCGATTTATTCGGCGAACAACGGCTTAATTCATCCGGTTTAAATTTAGCCGATCCTGAGCGACTGGAAGCGTTGCAGCACGATCTCAATGCATTGGCGGACAAACACTGGACGGCAACGCCGTTAATAAACGGTATTCCAGGCTCCGGTAAGGAGCGGCTTATTGTTAACCCTTACGATAATCGCTTGACGGTCGGCTCAGTCGCTTTTGCAGAACCGGCGGCTATTGGCGAGGCCTTAAACGGCGCATCCGAGGCATTCGCCGACTGGCGGCTTTGCCCTGTTGCAGCACGTGCCGGGTATTTGAAACAGGCTGCCGATCTGCTGGAAGTAAATCGTTTGGAGCTGGTTTCTTTATGCGTACGGGAAGGCGGGCGCACCCTTAAAGACGCGTTGGCGGAAGTCAGGGAGGCAGTCGATTTTTGCCGCTATTATGCCCAGTCCGCGTTGGACTTGTTCGGCGGACCGATCAGGCTGCCCGGCCCTACCGGCGAGGAAAACTGGCTTTATCATTACGGTCGCGGCGTTTATGTCTGTATCAGTCCGTGGAATTTCCCGATTGCCATTTTTATCGGCCAGATAGCGGCGGCTCTTGTCGCCGGTAATACGGTTATCGCCAAACCGGCCAGTCAGACCGCATTAACCGCGATGCGCTGTATCCAGCTATTGCATCAGGCCGGTATACCCGAATCGGTGTTGCAGTTTTTGCCGGTGGGCGGCAGTTTGTTTGGACAACATTTACTCCCTGATTGCCGCGTTGCCGGTGTCGTTTTTACCGGTTCCACGGAGACGGCGCAGTCCATTAACCTGCAATTAGCCCGACATCGTCAGGATATTGTGCCGTTGATCGCCGAAACCGGCGGACAGAATGTGATGATCGCCGACAGCTCGGCATTGCTTGAACAACTGGTACAGGATGCCGTTGTTTCGGCTTTTAACAGTGTCGGTCAGCGCTGCTCGGCTTTACGGGTTTTAATCGTGCAGGAGGAAATTGCCGATAAAACCATCGCCATGCTGATTGGCGCCATGCAGGAACTCAATGTCGGCAACCCCGGCGTTTATCAAACCGACATCGGCCCGATTATCGACCATGCCGCACTGGCGCCATTGTCGGCGCATCTGGAAACCATGCAGGAACAGGCGCAGCTGCTTTATCAAGTGCCGGTGCCGGAAGGTTTGGAGCAAGGCAGTTTTTTCCCGCCCAGCCTGATCGAATTACAGTCGTTATCGCAACTGACCCGGGAAGTGTTCGGGCCGGTATTGCACTTGATCCGTTACCGCCAATCGGAACTTGATCAAGTCATTGCCGCCGTCAATGCGACCGGCTACGGCTTGACGCTGGGCATACACAGCAGGATAGATTCCACCTTTAATAGCATCCGGCAGGGCGTAAAAGTCGGCAATATCTATGTCAACCGGAATATGATCGGCGCTGTGGTCGGGGTACAGCCTTTCGGCGGTACGGGGCTTTCCGGCACCGGCCCGAAAGCCGGAGGCCCTGATTATCTGCGTCGTTTCGTCATCGAACAGACAGTCACAGTAAACACTGCCGCGCTGGGCGGCAATGCCCGTTTGCTGGCTCAGGATTTACGCTGATTTAACGCTGCTTCGGATTGGCTGCTCGAGGCGGTGCAGGCATGTCAGGAGGCGGGGGCTGATCCCATTCTTCTTCCTGCATGCCATACATTAATCCCGGTACAGGAACTTGATGCCCCTTGCTGTACATGCATTGGATATAGACGATGTCATAACTTTGCTGAGCGTCCTCATTGGAATCGGTGTCCTGTTGCGATGTTGCAATATGTTTATGAGTAAGTTGCCTGCATGTCAGGTCATCATTATGGAACTGATCAAAGTTTTTATCGGCACTCGGCAGTACTAAAACACTGGGCCCGCCCGGCATTGTCGAGCAAGCGCCGAGCAGGAAAACAGAAATTAGGATTGTCAGAATCTGTAACATTTGGCACACCTCCGTTAAGGAACAACATTCCGCCAGATCGCTGAACACTCCCTGAAAGCGTCTCCGTGTTCGCCGCCGCCACGAGCCATGGAGCTTTCGCCAGTTAACAGCGCAATAAGGATCATGAGTACAATTGATAGTCTTCCGGGCATTATGGTCTTTCTCATTGACCGAAGGACCAAAAGGAGCTGGATAATGTCGGTGTCAGCGCCAACCACGCCCCCGCCAGCCGCCACCTTGCCGCCCCGGTCCAGGGCTACGCCAGCCGCGCCCCTGTGCGCCCGGGTTTCGCCAGCCCTGTCCTTGCCAACTGCGTCCCCGCCAGCCATAGTCGGGCTGGCGATAGCCCCTCCAGCCTCTGTCGTAATAGCGTGGACTATATCTGTAATAACGCGGACTATATCCGTAATAGCGGGGGCTATATCCGTACTGGCCGTAAATCCCGTAAGTCCCATAGCTGTATCCGCCGTAAGGAGCATAACTATAAGAAATGCCGACATTGTCGTATGGCCGAGCATAAACGGCGCAACCATTCAGAGGGAACATGATCCCTGCAAGGGCAATTATTAACACCAGGTGCTTCATTGTTGGTTCTCCTCCGTCGGTTGGCTAACCTATCTCCCGGAAATACGGCTGTATTTATTGCGCAGTGCTTGGTTTTCAAGTGTCAACCACGGTTGAATCCGGGAAGAAAAACTCAACAAGCCAAAGTAGAATCCTGCTTGTGGCACCCTTACGCAGAACGGGATCAATGAATAATCGATTTTATAATTTCACAATTAAATGGTGTTATCAATACGCATAACTACGAGCCTTTTGGCGGTCGACATGATTTGTCAAAGGCCCGATAGTGATATTTACAGACACCTCATAGCAACGGATGCTTTCATCTAAGGGACGGGTATGAAATAACGTCGAGATGTGTATAAAGACGAGCGCGCTACGTTCCCATGCAGCGCGTCACTGCCTTAAGTTAAGAAGACAATGACGGCGTAGGAGCGGGCCGCGCCCGCGCCATTTGGGCGGCGATTACAGCGTTGCAGCGCTTTTATCGCGGGCATGGCCCGCTCCTACAACGCTTAACTTAGGATACGGTCATTAATAACTTCCCGATATGGATCGGATAAAATTTTTCCGCCCCCCTTCGACAAGGCCTTTAGTCCTGAGCGCAGCCGAAGGGTCAGGGCGAACGGAAAAATTTCGGCCTACCGCGTCAAGCCGATCATGCTTCGACAAGGCTCTCCTGAGTTTATCGAAGGGCTCAACACGAGCGGCTTGACGATAGGAGACAGTGATTTCGGGAAGTTATTTTTAACCAAATCCTAACCTGATTAGCAAGATGCTTCAGCTAGCGTCAAAAAGCTCGTCATTCTGGCAGGGATGCCGGAATCCAGTCACATGGATGTGAGACTATGGCTTGGCATCAAGCCTAAATCATGCCACAGCGGTATTGGAAAGTTACCATCCCTGGCTCTGGATACTGGCATCCCTGCCAGTATGACGGTGCTAGCTGAAGCATCTTGCTAATCAAGAATCCTAATAGGCATTTCTACGGATTGTACAAATGATTAGCCTTCTCTAACCTGTATATGATTCTTCCATTCCCACTGGCTTTTTAGGCTCATGGATTGGATATTGCCGTAATAATTCAGGAAGGCCTTTGCCAGTGTCGCTGAGTATTTTGCAGGAAAATGAATAATCAGTTTGAAAGCGCTTACGCAGCAGAGTTCATATCTTTAATTTTTTTATCGATAAAATAAGGCTCTCCGATATGCAAAATTCCGAAGCTATTCCCGCCACCGATCTGTTTCAATTGATAATCTATTTCGGAGCCGTCGTTGCTATCACCGGCATCATGCTCGGCGGCGCGTATCTGCTGGGACAGAGACATCACGCCAAAGCTGCCGACGAACCTTTTGAATCGGGTATTGTTCCGGCGGGTGATGTTCATATTCGTTTTTCCGTTCAGTTTTATTTGCTGGCTATCTTTTTTGTTATTTTCGACATGGAAAGCGTGTTCCTGTTTGCCTGGTCGGTTGCGGTGCAAGAAGCAGGCTGGCCGGGTTTTATCGAAGCGCTGATCTTTATCGGCGTATTAATCGCTGCATTGATTTACCTAGGGTCTATAGGCGCTCTGGATTGGCGTACCCGCAGGCAGCGCATTGACTCATCCGACAGCAGATCATAGGGGGAACCATGCATTGGACTCTAACCGAAGCGGAGACAGATCCGGCTCCACAACCCGGGCAGCAAACGTATGAAGAAGCGTTACGCCGCAATTTTTTGTTTGCCAAGCTTGAGGACATGGTTGCTTGGGGGCAATCCAATTCCGTCTGGCCTTTTAACTTCGGCCTGTCTTGCTGCTATGTGGAAATGGCGACCGCATTTACCAGCCGTCATGACATTGCCCGGTTCGGCTCTGAAGTGATCCGGGGGTCGCCGCGTCAGGCGGATCTGATCGTCATTTCCGGCACGGTTTTCCGAAAAATGGCGCCGGTGGTCAAGCGGCTCTATGACCAACTGCTGGAACCGCGCTGGGTCATATCCATGGGTTCCTGCGCCAATTCCGGCGGCATGTATGATATTTACAGCGTCGTGCAAGGTGTGGATAAATTTTTACCGGTGGATGTTTATGTGCCGGGCTGTCCGCCCCGGCCGGAGGCATTGCAGCAAGGCTTGATACTGTTGCAGGATGCGATAGGTAAGGAAAGGCGGCCGTTAAGCTGGGTGGTCGGCGATCAAGCGGTGACCAAAGCGCCCAAACCCAGTTACCGCGATTTATTGACGGAAGAAAGGATGCGTGCGCAGCAGTTGAGAAATCCGGACGAGCTATAGTTCAAACGGTAACTTCTCATTATTCACCACGAATGACTGCTGTATGGACAGGAAATGATCCCGTCATTTCTCTGCATTCCCCACATCCCTGTGGGTTATGCAGGAGGTAGACAGAAAACTGCTCCATGCGTTTTCTGCATTCACCACATCCTTGTGGTTTAGCAATGCAGGAGCAATTGCCGAGACACGAAGAAATAAAACTTCGTGTTCTTCGTGTCTTCGTGGTGATGATTTTTTAAGTTTTATAACCGATTTGTCTGTTATGAATGAGAGGAATACATTGGACGGTAACGCTGACAAAACCGCTATTCCTGCTGACGCGCCGCAGATCGTGCGCGAACTGACGGAACGAACAGGCGCAAGCGACTTTAGCCTCCAGTCGACCCGCGACGGCATAACCACGCTTTGGATTTCCCGGCAAAACCTGCATGCCATTCTCCGCTATTTAAAATCACAGGCGACGCCTCCCTATCCTTTATTGTTCGACCTGACGGCCGTCGACGAGCGTCAGCGCATTCACCGGCAAGGCCTCCCTGACAGCGCATTTACCGTCGTTTATCATTTACTTTCGTTCGACCGCAACGAAGACATTCGTCTCAAAGTTGCGTTGAGCGAAGCCGACTTGTCACTCCCGACTATCAGCGATATGTGGCCCTCGGCCAATTGGTACGAGCGCGAAGTATGGGATATGTTCGGCATCGTCTTTGAAGGCCACCCGCATCTCAAACGCATTATCATGCCGCCGACCTGGCAGGGACACCCGCTACGCAAGGATCATTATGCCCGTGCGACCGAAATGGAACCTTTTAGTCTTTCCGACGAGCAGCAGGACATCGAGCAGGACGCCTTGCGCTTCGTGCCGGAAGATTGGGGCATGCGCCGACAAAGCGAAGACAGTGATTTCATGTTCCTGAATATGGGTCCCAACCATCCCAGCGTCCATGGCGTGTTTCGTATTGCCTTGCAACTGGATGGCGAAGAGATTATCGATGCGCTGCCCGACATCGGCTATCACCATCGAGGCGCGGAAAAGATGGGCGAACGGCAGTCCTGGCACACCTATATTCCTTACACGGACCGGGTCGATTATTTGGGCGGTTCGATGAACAATCTGCCTTATGTGCTTAGCGTCGAGCAACTGGCCGGAATCGAAGTGCCGGAGCGCGCCAAGGTCATCCGTGTGATGATCTGCGAACTCTACCGTCTTGCCAGTCACCTGTTGTTTTACGGCACCTACGCCCAGGACTTGGGCCAGATGTCGCCGATTTTTTATATGTTTATCGACCGCGAAAAGGTGTTCGATATTCTGGAATCGATTAGCGGCGCGCGTATGCATTCCAGTTATTTCCGGATCGGTGGCGTCGCAATGGATTTACCGAAAGGATGGGATAAACGCATAAGCGAGTTTATCGACTATTTGCCTGCCCGACTGAGTCAATACGACAAGCTGGTGCTGCAAAACAGCACGCTCAAACGCCGGACTCAGGGTATCGGCGCCTATAACACCGCGGAAGCTATCGATTGGAGCGTGACCGGCGCGAACCTGCGAGCCACCGGATTTGCATGGGATTACCGTAAAGCGCGGCCTTACTCGGGCTACGAGAATTACGAATTCGACATACCCACCGGCAAGCACGGCGATTGTTACGATCGTTGCACCGTGCGGGTAGAGGAGATGCGCCAGAGCCTTCGCATCATCAAACAATGCCTGGAAAACATGCCGGAAGGGCCGTACAAGGCCTATCATCCGTTGACCACGCCGCCGCCCAAAGAGCGTACGCTGCATGACATAGAAACCCTGATCCAGCATTTTCTGAATGTAAGCTGGGGGCCGGTGATTCCTTCCGGCGAATCGTCCATAACCGTCGAGGCTACCAAAGGCTTGAATGCCTACTACCTGACCAGCGATGGCGGCACCATGTCCTACCGGACCCGTATCCGTACGCCTTCCTTTGCGCATTTACAAATGATACCGATGATGTGCCGCGGCATGATGATTGCCGACCTGGTTGCGATATTAGCCAGCATTGATTTTGTAATGGCCGACGTGGACCGCTGAAATGAAAAAGCAAGTTTTTGAAGGCTTAAGCCCCGCTGAAATCAAGGAGATTAACGCCGAGACGAGCCATTATGAAGATAAAGCGGCGGTTTCTATCGAGGCGCTGAAAATCGTTCAGAAATACCGGCGCTGGGTTTCTGATGACTGCCTGATTGCCGTCGCCGAACTGTTGGACATATCGCCGACACAATTGGAAGCGGTGGCGACTTTCTATAACCTGATTTACCGCCAACCGGTCGGTAAAACTGTCATTCATTATTGCAACAGCGTTACTTGCTGGATGCTGGGCAGCGATCAGATACAGGAACGCCTGTGTCGGCATTTGAACGTCGGGTTGGGCGAAATGTCCACGGACGGCGAATACACTATATTGCCGATTGTTTGCCTGGGCGCTTGCGATCATGCGCCGGTGGCGATGGTCGGGGATGAACTGAGGCTCGACCTCACAGAAAATGCTGTTAACGAGATTTTCGGAAGGTAATGCGCTATGGAAAAAATGAACAAGCCGCTGACTAAAAATATCCGGCCGGACCGAGCCTTTGCCACGCTGGCCGATTACGAGAGCACCGGCGGTTATCAGGGGCTGCGCAAGGCCATTACGGGATTACAACCGAAAGACGTGCAGCAATGGGTTAAGGATGCTGGGCTGCGGGGGCGCGGCGGATCGGGATTCAATGCCGGACTCAAATGGAGTTTGGTCCCGATGGATGCCAATGTGCCGCAAACGCGCTATCTGATCGCCAATGCCGATGAAATGGAACCGGGAACGTTTAAGGACAGAATGTTGATGGAGCAGGACCCGCATCAGTTAATCGAGGGTATGATCATTGCGGCCTATGCGATTCAGGCCAATACCGCCTATATCTTCCTGCGCGGAGAATACCATCTTGCCAGGCGGCGTCTCGCTTATGCGTTGCTGGAAGCCAGGTCTAAGGGTTATCTGGGCGAACAGGTGTTGAATTCAGCTTTCAGCATGGAAATCGTTCTGCATACCAGCGCAGGACGTTATATCTGCGGCGAGGAAACGGCGTTGCTTAATGCGCTGGAAGGGAAGCGGGCCACGCCCAGAGCCAAACCGCCTTTCCCACTGGTCACCGGGCTTTGGGGTAAGCCCACTATTGTCAATAACGTGGAAACCTTATGTAACGTACCGCATATTTTACATTATGGCGTCGAGTGGTATCAGGGCTTGGGACGCGGCGTCGACAAGGGAACCAAATTATTCGGCGCCAGCGGCCGCGTTAAGTATCCCGGTTTATGGGAGCTGCCGATGGGCATCCCCATTCGGGAGGTTATTGAGAAATATGCCGGGGGGATGCGGGACGGTTACAAACTGCGCGGCTTTTTGCCCGGCGGCGCATCAACCGATTTTTTACTGCCAGAGCACCTGGATGTGGTCCTGGATTACGAAGCCGTAGCCAAAGCCGGTAGCCGTCTGGGTACCGGAACCATCATCGTGCTTGACGACCAAACCTGCCCGGTGCAAATGGTGCTGAATCTGGAACAGTTTTTTGCCCAGGAATCCTGCGGATGGTGTACGCCGTGCCGGGACGGTTTGCCCTGGACGGTAACCTTACTGAAAGACATCCTTGCAGGAAAAGGTCGCATCGAAGATCTGGATACCTTGGCAGGATTAACCCGCATGCTGGCCCCCGGAAATACTTTTTGCGCGTTGGCTCCCGGGGCTATGGAACCATTGCAAAGCGCGCTTAAATATTTCCGCGACGATTTTGAGCGCTATATCGTCGGCAGTCACGCCATCATGGAGCCTGCGTAATGGCCCGCATCGAAATCGACGGTCAATCTTATGACGTTCAGGACGGCGAAAATCTGCTGTCCGCCTGCTTATCGCTGGGCCTGGACCTGCCTTATTTTTGCTGGCACCCTGCGCTGGGCTCGGCGGGCGCCTGTCGGCAATGCGCGATCATTCAATATAAAGATGCGGAAGACCGGCGCGGGCGCTTGGTCATGGCCTGCATGACGCCGGTAGCCGATGGCTTGCGTATTTCCCTGAATGCCGAACCGGCGCGGCAATTTCGCAGCGATAATATCGAGCTGCTGATGACTAATCATCCCCATGACTGTCCGGTCTGCGAAGAAGGCGGCGAATGCCATTTGCAGGATATGACGGTCATGACCGGCCATATCTTTCGTCGCTACCGCGGCCTGAAACGAACCCATAATAACCAGAATCTCGGCCCGTTTATCAATCACGAAATGAACCGCTGCATCGCCTGCTACCGTTGCGTGCGTTTTTATGACGATTATGCCGGAGGCAAAGACCTTCAAGTCTTCGGGATACATAACAACGTCTATTTCGGCCGTTTTGAGGATGGCGCGCTGGAAAACGAATTCAGCGGTAATCTGGTCGAAGTCTGTCCCACCGGGGTTTTCACCGACAAAACTTTCAGCGCGCATTATGCGCGCAAGTGGGATTTACAAAGCGCGCCGTCGGTTTGCATTCATTGCGGCCTGGGCTGCAACATCGCTCCCGGCGAACGCTACGGTGAACTCAGGCGAGTGGTCAATCGCTATAACAGTGAGGTTAACGGTTATTTTCTCTGCGATAGAGGGCGCTTCGGTTACGGTTTTGTTAACAGTCCCGAACGCATCCGAAAACCGAAGCTCAAAGGCTATCCGGACATCACTGTCGATACCGCAGAAAGTTATTTCCGCAACCTGCTGAAAACCGCCAAACCGGCGATCGGCATCGGTTCGCCGCGCGCGCCTCTGGAAGCCAATTTTGCTTTGCGCATGCTGGTTGGCGAGGAAAACTTCTTCCTCGGTTTGGAGGATACGGAACATATCTTACTGAATACTATTGCCGAACTGATGCTTGACGGCGGCATCCATTCCCCCTCCCTGCGCGAAGTCGAACAAGCCGATGCGGTGCTGATCCTCGGCGAAGATGTGACTCACAGCGCCCCAAGGCTGGCGCTTTCGTTACGGCAGGCGGCGCGTAATGCATCATTCGACCTGGCTGATACCCTGCACATATTGCCCTGGCAGGATGCTGCGGTGAGGAATTTGGATAAACATGTCTCAACGCCGGTGTTCATTGCCAGCGTTTGCGCCACTCGTCTGGATGATACGGCCGCGAATACTTATCGAGCCAGTCCGGAAGACATTGCCCGTCTGGGCTTTGCGATCGCTCACAGTCTTGATGAGTCGGCTCCCGCGCCTGCCGCTCTGAGCGATAGGGAACAAGCGCTGGCAACGACCATTGCCGACAGCTTGAGACAGGCGAAACGCCCGTTGATCGTATCGGGAACCGGTTGTTCAAGCCTTGCCGTCATTCAGGCGGCCTACAACGTCGCCAAGGCGCTGCCGTCGATAAACAAACAACTGGCCTTTACGGTTCCGGAATGTAACAGCCTTGGTTTGGCAATCATGGGCGGAAGACCTTTATCGCAAGCCTTTGAACGAATCGGCAACGGTTTGACGGACAGCGTGATTATTCTTGAGAACGATCTCTATCGCCGGGCGCCGAGCCGAAACGTGGACTTGTTTTTGCAACTGGCCGATCATGTCGTGGTTATTGATAGCCTGGAAAATAAAACCACGGAGCATGCCGAATTGGTGCTGCCGACCTCGACTTTCGCCGAATCCGAAGGCACCCTGGTCAATAACGAAGGGCGGGCTCAGCGTTATTTTCCGGTTTACCCGGAAACAGAGTCGGTGCGCGGCAGCTGGCAGTGGCTGACAAATGTGATGGAAGCTTGCCAATGGCGGCATCACGATCAGCTGACCGCCGCTTGCGCAAGCGCATTTCCGGGGCTTGCCGATATTATCCAGGCTGCGCCGAGGTCGGATTACACCGTCAAAGGCGGCAAAATCCCCAGGCAACCGCACCGCTACAGCGGCCGTACCGCGATGCACGCCAATGTCAATGTCAGCGAGCCCGGCCAGCCGCATGATATGGAAACGCCGTTCGCTTTTTCGATGGAAGGCGATATGGAGCAAATCCCACCGGCTTTATTGCCGGTGATTTGGACGCCGGGATGGAACTCCAATCAGGCGATTAACAAATTCCAGCAAGAAACAGGCGGGCATCTGCGTGGAGGCGACGCCGGAATACGGTTGATTGAAGCATCAGGCGCTCTGCCTTGGTTCAGCGACATTCCAGCCGGGTTCATGCCGACGCCGGGCCGGTGGCGAATCACGCCATTGCCGCACATTTTCGGCAGCGAGGAATTAAGCCTGCATTCGCCATCGCTGCTCGAGCGATTGCCGGATTTTTGTATTTTGCTGAATCCGTTGGATGCAGAAACACTGAGAGTCGATACCGGCGATCAAGTGGACATCAGCAGTCTTGCAGGAACCCCGGTTCTGAAGGTTCCGGTGCGGATCGAGCCTACGCTGCCGCCCGGTTTATTGGCAACAACAGCGGGACTGCCTGCATTCCAGTCCATGAAAAGCGGGGCTCAGGTCACTTTAAAAAAAGTGGATCGGCAGGTGCAGTTATGAATACGGGTCTGGGCGATGCAGCCGACATTATCGGCATTCTGGTCTCGGTGATTTTCGTTGCGGCGATGCTGATCTGGGTGGAGAGACGCCTGTTGGCGGTCTGGCAGGATCGTCTGGGTCCTAATCGGGTCGGACCATTCGGTTTAATGCAGGTCGTGGCGGACATGATCAAGATGTTTTTCAAAGAGGACTGGATTCCTCCTTTTGCCGACAAACCGGTATTCATACTGGCTCCTACCATCGTATTCATCACCATGCTGACCGGTTTCGCCGTCGTTCCTTTTGCGCCGGGCGTCGGCATTATCGATTTTAATTTCGGACTGCTTTACTTTCTGGCGCTGTCTTCGCTGTCTGTCTACAGCATCGTGCTGGCAGGCTATGCGTCCAACAACAAATATTCGCTGCTTGGGGGAATTCGTGCGGCGGCGCAGACAGTCAGCTACGAGGTGTTTATGGGTATTTCCGTCATGGGCGTGGTGATGCTGTCCGGCACTTTCAACCTACGGGAGATTGTCGAAGCCCAGCGCGACGGCTGGTTTATTATTCCCCAGTTTTTCGGCTTTATTATCTTCCTGATTGCGGTCGTTGCCGAAAGCCGCCGCACTCCCCTTGATCTGCCGGAAGCCGAACAAGAGTTGATAGCCGGATTTCATACCGAGTATTCAGGGATGAAATTCGGCATGTTTTTCGTCGGCGAGTATCTCGGCATTACGCTCAGCTCGGCAATGATTGTAACGCTTTTTTTCGGCGGCTGGCTGGGTCCCTGGCTGCCGCCGCTGCTATGGTTTTGCCTGAAAACCGCCGTCGGCATCATGTTCTTTATTCTGCTGCGAGGCTCGTTGCCGCGGCCCCGCTACGATCAACTGATGGCTTTCGGCTGGACAGTGCTGTTACCGGCGGCGCTGTTGAACTTGCTGGTGACCGGCGGCGTGGTCTTGTCATTGCAAGGTTAAGACGATGTCAGGTTCTGTTATTAACCACGAAGACACGAAGAACACGAAGTTTATGTTTTCCTTCGTGTTCTCGGCAACTGCTCCTGCGTTGCTCTACCTCCTGCATAACCCACATGGATGTGGGGAATGCAGATATTGCAGGAGCAAATATCTGTCCTTGCAGTCGTTCGTGTCTTCGTGGTGAGTAAAAATTCATAAATTATGAATCGGAGGGGGAGAAATCGATGCTAAGTCAATTGCGATCATTATGGGAAGTTTTGAAACATACTTTCGTCAAGCCGGATACGGTCGAATACCCGGAACAGAAACCGGCGCTGTTTCCCCGTTACCGCGGCCGCATCGTGCTGACTCGCGACCCTGACGGCGAAGAGCGTTGCGTTGCCTGCAATCTATGCGCGGTCGCTTGCCCGGTGGATTGTATCGCTTTGCAGAAAGCCGAGGACGAGGACGGCCGCTGGTATCCGGAATTTTTCCGCATCAATTTTTCCCGCTGCATTCTATGCGGATTTTGCGAGGAAGCCTGTCCGACCAATGCAATTCAACTGACGCCGGATTTTGAAATGTGCGAATACGACCGGCAAAACATGGTTTACGAAAAACAGCATTTACTAATTGATGGCACCGGGAAATATCACGATTACAACTTTTACAGGGTCGCCGGAATGACGGTTGAAGGCAAGGCCAAGGGGCAGGCTGAGAATGAGGCTCCGCCGGTCGATGTGAAAACGTTATTACCTTGATTTATCGATCCCACGCCGGAGCGTCACTGCCATTAAGAGGTAGGCCGGAATAAGCCCGCCCGGCGACAGCAAGGGCGGGCTTATTCCGGCCTACTCCGTGATGTGTACAAAGATGAGCGTTCCGGTGTCAGAACTATTAATCAGGAGAACATGATGACGTTGACTTTGTTTTATATCGCTTCCGCCGTTGCTGTTTTCGCTACGGTGATGATGATCACCCGGCTCAATGCAGTGCATGGATTGCTGTACCTGATTTTATCGCTGCTGGCCGTTGGCGTTTTGTTTTTTCTGTTGGGCGCGCATTTTGCCGCAGTGCTGGAAGTGATTATTTACGCCGGGGCGATTATGGTTTTGTTTGTTTTCGTCATCATGATGCTCAATCAAGGACAAAAGACCATTGAACAGGAACGCATTTGGCTACAGCCGGGTATGTGGATCGGGCCGTCACTGTTGGCATTGATTCTGTTCGTCGAAATGTTGGTTATCGTTATATCCGGCGGCAGCGCCGAAACCGGCCATGTAGTGAATGCCAAGCAAGTGGGGATAGCGTTATACGGACCTTATCTGCTGGCTGTGGAGCTGGCTTCGATGTTATTGCTGGCCGGTTTGGTCGGTGCTTATCACTTGGCAAAACCGATACTCAAGACCACAAAAACCGGGGAACGATCATGAACGGGATTCCTATGGAGCAGGGCCTGTTATTGTCTGCCGCGCTGTTTGTGCTGGGCTTAATCGGGGTATTGGTGCGGCGTAACCTGATTATGATTTTGATGTCTCTGGAAGTCATGCTCAACGCTACCGGTCTGGCTTTTATTGTCGCCGGATCACGTTGGGGAGAGGCGGACGGGCAAATCATGTTCCTGCTGATATTAACGCTGGCTGCGGCTGAAGTGGGTGTCGGCTTGGGGTTGGTGCTGCAAATCTTCCGCCGTTTCCATACCCTGGATGCGGATTCGCTGAACGGGATGAAAGGATAGGCAATGAAAGTGATCGAACTGCCGGAGTGGGTGCCACTCATTACGTTTATTTCCTGGTTTTCAAGTTCTGCGCGGGAATATCTTAATACTCTTGATCCTGCGCAGAGCTTGAGGATGCAGTGCCGGACACGCTGCGCCCCGTATTGTGTTTGTTGTGCTAGTTCCCAAGCTCCAGCTCTCGTCGTTATACACAAGTCTGTTCAAGACCGTCATTTAGGCATGAAAGCTGAAATGGCGGCCCTGGATGTAGGCCGGAATAAGTCCGCCCGGCGTCAGCAAGGGCGGATGTTTCCGGCAATCGGAGCGCCGGAAACACCA
>NZ_JAUXVR010000012.1 GCF_030680395.1 Methylobacter sp.
CTGAATGAACCGGGTGAGTTCGTTTTGAGCGATGCTGAAGTTTTGCCAGTTGATAATCGCATTGGGGCTGTTGGTGACGACGGTCACGCCCGGCGTGGCGGTATCAATGCTGACTTGCCCGCTTATGATTTGCGCGCCGTCCGGATTGGCGTATGAAAAAGAAGGGTAGAGTATCGCTAAAATAGCCAGATTGAGTGCGCGACGCAGCGGCAAGCTTGCGCCAAACAATGACTGCCGGTGCGCGGACTGTTTTTTCCGATAGGTTTTCATGGTCATAAAGTGCACTTTAATTATTTTATTACATTATATTGACTGCTAAATAAGTCCCTTAAATTTAGAATTGGTAGAAAGTGTGACTAAACCTTCAATACTTAAATACAATATTGGCGTGAATACGGTTGTTGCCCGCCTTGGTCGTTCCCGATTCAGCAGTGTCCAGCGCAGTGGCAAAGGCAATATTACCCATGAAATACTCACGCCATTGATAGCGCGCACCAACTCCCGTACCGCTCAGATGCCAGTCTTTGATTTGCCCCGGCGTTGTACTTTGCAAACGACCATGCCCATAATCATAAAATGCGAATAAATTAACTTGTTGCCAAGCGGGCGTGGTGACTTCAAACTTTACAATCTGACCACTGTCTGCCCCGGTTTCGCGTTGTTCATAGCCTCTCACATCAAAACTGCCGCCAATACCGAGTTGCTCTCCGGCTATGAGTGAACTGTGGCTTTGCTGACCGGTAAAGGTGGTTTGCATCAGCCATTCTTTAACATTAACCGAAAAACTGCTGCCAAAACGCAACAAATCCCAATTTTGCTTGGCATTAAAGCGAGCCGCTTGATAATGTGCCTGGGTATTGTGTCCACCGAAGTCGGTATTGCCCACCCACTGCACATAATAGCCGGTGTGGGTGTTTTGCCAGGGATACTCGCCTTTATAAAGTACACTAAACGGCGCACTACGGACATTGGCGCCCACCTGGATATTTTGAAATTGAACATCATTGATGAAATAGCGATTATCAATGCCTAAATCCAGGCTATGCTCATATTTGCCCAATTTGGGTAAAAACTGCTGATAATGAATACCATACATTTCACCCGATCCGGTCACTGTTAAATCGGTTGCCACCGTACCCGTATTAACCGAGGAATTGGCGTAATAAGCGCTCAGCCAGCCTTTGAGCTGATAGATAGGCAAGCTGTAACTGGCACCGTATTGTTGGACAGTATTGGCGTGATCAGGGGAGATAGAGTAACTGCCGTTGACGATATGATCTAATCCCCACAAATTGCTGTACTGCAGTGCGCCGGTCAGCCGGTAATCACCGGAGGTGGGGGTGCCGTAATTATTGGCAATTAAAGACACCTGGTAAGGGCGGTGTTCGGATACCACAATATTAGCATCCAGTTTATCGGGAGTTTGACTGGGTTTAAAGGTTAATTGTAACTGCTTCGAGGGGTGTTTGTTGGCCACTTTGATGGCTTCTGCCAATGCCTGCGTATTGGGCGACTCAGGCTTATTAAGAACCGGCAAGCTGGCAATAATATTGTTCCGGGTAAAGTATTTATTCCCGGTTACTTCAATTTCACCCAAGGTAAAGGAGATAACTTGCAGCTTTACATCGCCGGTAGCCAGCGTTTGCGGTGGCACTATAACCCGATAAAACGGATATCCCTGTTCGCGAATAATCAGCTCAAGCGCCTTACTGACTTCCTGCAACTCTTTGAGCGAGTACGGTCGATTTTGTAGCGGTTTAAAATGGTCGTCAATAAACGCTTGAGAAAGTGGCGATAAACCTTCAACCGAAAAATGCTTAACATTAAACTTGAATTCCGGCGGCGCAGCGGCCAAGCAAAACGCTTGCGGGATCAGGCATAAACTGGCAGTAACTAAGACTAATCTGACTAGGCGGGTAGTAAAACAATGAATTTTTTTATCCATTTTTTGTATTTTTTTCATGACTTTTTATGTTGTAGCTGAATCATTTTCAGCGTTACCCGTGTAGAGACGTTGAAGTACAACGCCTCTACATTTACATTATATGGTACAACCTTCAAGTGAGTTGTCCGCATCATCGAATGAACTTCCATTATTAGACGGATTGTTCTCGGGTGTTGCATCATTCGATTGATCGGATGTTACGACGTCACCATTCGAGTTTGCAGAACTGCTTTCACCTTCATTTACCGTGGTTTTTTCACCTTTGTTATTCTCAACAGCAGTATTCCCGCTAGTAGACTTAACAAGAGTATCTCCTTTGGCGGGAGGCTTTTCTTCAAACACTTTCTTGGGATCGGATTTATTGGTATCCGGTCTGGGTTCGGAGGGCTGTGGGGCATTCGGCGGTGTCGGATATATCTGAGGTATACCATTTTGACCGGAAGTGGAACTGCTATTTCCCTCCGGCACATCAAATTCTCCCGCTTCATTATGCAAAAAGGATAGCCCTTGCCAAGTGGAATGATCAAGACTTGTTCCGTCTGTATATGAGTCTGTGCCTGTGCCTCTTATACCGATAGTGGCGACCGGAGTATCTAAGGCAAAAGCATCATGAGCGTTTTTTCCGATACTCCCGGTTAATGCGCGTAACCCTCCGGTGGTTAAACGCAACAAGATCTGATCTTTTTTGTCTTTAATCTGATAGTTATATTGCTTGATATCCAGTTCGCTGTCAGCTTGTAGAGTGACTTTTTCACCATCAGGAAATACCAGAAGCGCATAACTATCCTTTTCGCTATAAATGGCGTCGGAGTTATACAGGGGTTTTCCCAGTGACAGGGGCCGCTCTTTTGCATTTTTGTCGGCACGGTTTATCGCGCTCACTACACCTTTAATGTCAACTACACGGGCCACTACGCTTTGCTCGGTTCTTACCGCATTGGCAGCTGCTTCTTTTCCTTTTTCTTCGCAATCCTTGTCACAAATGCGCACGGTAAACTCTGCTTTTTCGGATTTTGGTTTAACCGTGGATGTAGGTGTTTTTATTTGAAAATTTTCCGGATTACCCTGCGCAATATCACCGGTGCTGGTGTTAACGCCGCCTTGATGTAACACCAACTGCGCCGTTTTATGGGCAGACTGGCTGTCATAATGATCAATGCTGAAGTTGCTGTTAGGGCGCACGGTGATCTTGGCGCCGTCGGTAAATTCGACAATCACAAAACTGCGTTCGGTAGTCTGGATATTGTCGCCCTGAAAAATTTCCGTATCCTTGCCGAGAATTCGAGGCGCTTCCCCTGGTTGCTGGGCGGCATTACTGCCTTTCACAAAGCTAATATGACCGACGACTAGAGGCTCTGCATAAACGGGCAGGGCAACGACTAATAAGCACAGCCATAAACCATAACTTTTAACGAGTTGGGTTATTTGAATAGACATGGTGGTTGTAGAGAAAGGGGATGAATTATCATTTCGTGCACTGTTGAAGTTTTTTGCCTTTTTCTACTGAGGAACCAGCAGATCCGTCAGTGCTGTTATTGCTACTACCCAATTCATTGGTTAATAGCTGTCCTGATTGGAGCGTTGTCCCCAACACCCCTGCGGTAGTTTTATTTGTGGAATCCACCAAAGTGTTGCTCAGCTCTTCAGTAACAGTAATTTCATTGGTGGAATCCGTCAAAGCGTCGCTCAGCTCTTCAGTAACGATCGTTGACTTTGGCATAATGGTGTATTCGGCCACATTCCCTGTATCATCAGAAATAAAATAACCCATATTATTGCCTAATCCGGCATTATAGATAATGTTGTAACTGCCTGTAGATGAGCTTGCCGTAGCATCAGTCGAGAAAATGGCTGTGCCTGCAATATCAGCGCTGGTAACTGTATCGCCGTCAATATAACCCGTTAATGTATAACCTAGTCCGGCCAGGCTGATAGGGCTTCCGTAGGTGCTACTGGCCGTCCACGGTGCAACATGCAGCACTGGCGTAATGCTGTAAAGCAATCCATTGCCGGTGGTGGGAATGCTGTAGCCAGTGCAACCGGTCGCGTATTGGCAGCCATAATGTTTGAATGATGGGGTTAACCCGCCCAAAGTGTTGCTGGTTGGACTGTTTGAATATACCAGCCAGCGGCCGGTACCGGAAACATTGAGAGCGCCGCTACCGACAGTGTTAATGTAATTACCGCTTGTGGTAGCGAGTATCAGGTTCTCGTTTAACCCAACAGAAAGCGCCCCATTTTGGACAATATTGCCACTTGCAACCAATGTCATATCATCACCGGCTCTGATGCCTCCTGCGCCTATGGTTAATAGACCGCCGGCAGTCAAATGTATATCGCCAGTCGATGCTACATTGCTACAGCCGCCCGATATTGAACAGGTGTCAATGCCGTTTAAATTGTAGGTGGAGTTTGTGGTACCTCCGCTCATTTGTGTGACGGTGAAACCCTGTCCATTAACAAAGGTAAAGTTGTGCCCTAAGGTTTTGGCGGCAAGATTGGTGATGTTATTAACCGCATTGAGTAACACTGTACCGTTTGCCTCAATGCCAAGATCCTGTACGTTAATGGCGGTAGTGCTTTGTGTGACACCACTGTTACTGATTAAGCCGATGCGGGTGGTTGTTGTGTTCCTGTCAGTCAGGGCTGAGCCGTTATAGGTGATGCCGCTAACAAAAATGGCTCCCGCAGTATCGTTACCGATGCCAATAACGGGGGAGGACACTTTCCACAGCTCAGTTATGCTTAGACAAGTTCCAGTACCGCCAATACATGCTGCACCGACAGTGATAGGACGACCCGCAGTATAGGGTCGGATATCTACTTGACCGCCGACGACGCTACCATAATTTGCAGCATCCCATGTCAGCGTATCCATTGTCAGATCCACACTGGAGGTGCCGGCATTTATAGGTCGACCAATACTTAAGGCGTTGGAAACAAGACGTATGGATTGGTTATTGGTAGTAATGCCATTCAATGTTGTGACGCCATCGGCCGATAGCAGACTGGTCACGGCAAGGTTGCTGCCTGAAAAAAGATCAAAATTACCTGTGCCTGAAGTCAAATCAGCGGCGAGCTTAGCTATGTTGTTGCCGCTATTAAGTAGATTCACCGATCCAATGATTTTTAGCGCCAAGCCACCGCTACTAAGATTCGCCCCTGTTTGCTGGTTAATACCCACGCCAGACTCCAAAGCGATATTATTGGCAGAAGGCGCTGTAATACCACTGACGCCATCCACCGTGGCAATGGTCAGCAAGCTGGAAGAGCGGTACCGGAAATCACCTGCTGAGGCCGAACCGGAAATGACCCCGGCGGAATTGGCTTCGGTTAATGTCACTAAAGTTCCCGATAAATTCAGTCCAGGCACGGCGGCGATTGTTGCGCCAGCCTGCTGGGTAATGGCGCCGCCGGAAGTCAGGTTTAGTGCAGTGCTAATATTCGCCAATGCCAGTGCCGATTTAATGTCAATTGCACCGCTGCTGATGTCGCCTATACGCAAAATAGGGGTCGTGATGGTATTTAACTCGGCGTTGCTGAGTTCAAGTGTGCTCAACAAGTCGGTGGTGCCTGCGCCAAGGTCAATGGCGTTGGTGCTTAAGAGACTGACAGAGCTGCTGCCATTGATTGTGCCGCCAGCCAGCGCCATCTTACCGGCCTTGAAAATAACATTGGCGGCGCTTAAGGCGGCGCTATGGGTGATAGTGCCGGTCGATGTACTCGCGGGCGTGGCAATGTTGGCGTTCCACCCGGCGCCCAATGTCATATTGCCAGCAGTGCTCAGATTATTGTTCAGCGTAATGTTACCCTTGGCCCACCATTCTGTATTGCCCGTATAGGTTGCAGTGGGTATTATCCAATCGGTGTTGCTGGTTCCATTGGCGAAAAATTTAGTATTGGCAAATGTATTCGTGCCGGAAAATGCCAATGAGCCTTTTTCTTCTCTTAATAGGGTAAGGACGCTGGTGCTAACATTATTGAAATTCACAGTAGGTGAGTAGCTTGAAACCGCATAACCAATCTGGAGTCGTCCCGGTCCATTGATGGATGTACCGTCAAACTTGTTTAAGCCTGAGTGATTCTCCGGAATCCATAGCGTTATACCGCTGTCAATATTGATAGTGCCGGCAGCGACATTAAGATGCTGCATGGACAAGCCGGAGTGCAGATTGAGTATCCCTCCGGCAACTTGTGAGAACTTGGCTTCCCATGAGGTGCTTTGATTGACATTAATGGTGCCGGCATTATTGACAATACCTTCCTGGTTGCCTGAATTGCTAAGGAATGACCAATCGCCGGTAGTGCCGATGTTTAATACACCTCCGGTAAGGTTGTCGAAAGTCGATAATGAGGACAGATAAGGGCGGATAACCGATTTGCCCAGCATATTAATGGTTCCGCTATTTTCCCAGATCTTTCCACCGGATAGTTGCGCTTCAATACTGGATCCTTGACCATTCAAGCTCAGAGTGGCTCCGCTCTCAACTATTACCTTTCCGGTTCCTGGATTGAATACCGTGATTAGATTTCCTGTACCGGTAGTTGCGGTGGTTTCTATTGTCGTATTGCTGGAAGAGAGAAACTTAATATTATTGAAAGCATTAAAAGTTAGTGTGGTCGAAAACGCATCAGCTGAATTCTTGCTGAGAACAATAGCGCCATTAGACCCATCAAATAAAATATCGCCGGTTCCTGCTGTACCTGTACTCGATGTGGTCAGAGAAACAATGGCATAGCCGCTAAGAGCTTGATTAATTGTGTAATCGGATATTGTGGAGTTTGTCGTATCCAACGATGGCGCAAATGGGTTAGCTACACTGATGTTCGCATCTGACGACGTGCCGGTGGCATGAATAATTTTAATGTTGTTAGGATCAAGCAGCCAGTTACCCATAGCGCCGTTCGCAGCCGAAGCGTTGACACGAATGCCCTCAACATCGAGATATTGATGTCCGGATGTTTCGATAAAACCGCCGTTGCCGGATTGCGTACCGCCTTTGGTGCTGATCGAGCCATACGCTCGCGTCGTATTGTCTGCCCATGCAATGACCTTGCCGCCGTCGCCATGGGTTTTGGCATCGGCTTTGATGGTCGTGCCCCGGCCTATATAGGTAGCCTTGGCATTATGGACATTCGGGTTCTTGCCCTGATAATCGCCGCCGATCAACACCTGTCCGCC